>NZ_JAIQDF010000001.1:0-1329189 GCF_020037055.1 Myxococcus sp. AS-1-15
CAGGGGGAGACCGTCTCGGTTGGTTTCACCGAGGAGCTTCCCTCTTTCCCGCTCGTCCCTGCTCGCCGACTACACACTTATAGGGACACGACCCTCAGGTTCCTGGACGGGGTCTATCTGGATCCGGTTGATATCTCGGAGCCCCCATCCAACTCCTCGTTGCCGGGCATCATCGAGAACGATGGCATCTATGTGCTGGCGGCCAATGACTACATCGACCAGCGGGCATACACCATGAAGCGCGTGAGAATCGCCACCAAGCCCGACGGGACTTGGAACTGCGAAATCCATGCGGACAACCCAGAGACGCTCTGGGGCCATCGAGGCCGTTTCAACATCGTGAAGACGGACCGGGTTCACTTCGCCGCGCAGGTGATTGGGCTGGTTCGTGGTGCGGCCCCGGAACCCGAGCCTTCGGTACGTTGAACTTCGGCTCCATGCCCACGCGACGGGTACAATCCCCCGGGTTTGCTGCCTGTCGTAGAGGCCGGATTGGGAGTACGCGGTGCCGCATTGGCGGGAGTTGCTTCCTGATAGACGAGGCAGCCTCCCCCTGGGTGGAGACCTCGTACGCACGGACGCGTCGGGCCCGGCGGACGCCGCGGTCGCCATTCTTGGCGTGTACCCCGCCGCGACGAAGCTCTCCAGGTGGGAACATGATGGGCTGGTGTGCAACCTTCCGACTCAGGTCGAGCGGACCTCTTTCGAGCCTGTCTCTCGCTCCGGAAGGGACCTGGATGCGCGCTACCTCGCGCCGCTCGGTCTCAATCGGAGCTCCGTCCTCATCACGGACCTCTGGCCCTACTACCTGTCCACCACGGTGACTGGGAAGCGCGGCCGCTCGATGGCGGACAACGTCGCGCGCTACGAGGCAGAGACAGGGAGGCGGACTGCCGTGGAGCCACGGCCTGCGCCAGATGAGCTCCTGGCGCGCTCCCGGGAGCTACCGGGTAATCTCGACCGACTCGCAGAGGTTCTCGGGAACCCAGCGCTGAGGCTCTTGCTGACGCTCGGCACCGAGGCAGCCGCGTTCGTTCGAGGACTGACGTCGATACGAGATGCTCAGAAGCTTCTCTATGGGGCGGCCGTTGAGCTGGAGCCATGGGGGCGGCCGCTCTCGATCGTGCATCTGACGCATCCAGGAAATCTGATGCGCAAGCACTCGGGATGGCAGCGGCGCCACGAAGACTGGTGCTCCGCTCTCGGGCACACGCTTGTCGCTCAGGCGCGTCGACGTTGAACTTGCGCTGGATATTGCCCCGCCAGGTCGGAACTCACGAGGGCATCCAGCCTGAGTGCCTGGCGGGGTGGAGACGGTCCAGTTCCGCGTGCCAGTGGGTGACCTGGTCCGAAGACACATCGAGGCGCGCGAGCCATGCCTGGAAGTAGCGCTCCAATTCGACGGACCGGGGATGTACTCCCCGGTGATGTCGAAGGAAGTCCTTGTAGTTCTGGACCTTGTCGGCGCGGAGCATGTCGTTGACCTCGGGCTCCGTGCTGAGCGCGATGTCTTCGGGCCCCATCAAGTCCGGTCGAGGGGACAGGGCCGCGTTGGCCGTCTCCCGGTAGTCCAGCGCGAGCGCGAGGACTCGCGGGTCGTCACTCACGCCATCGACCGGCGGCAAGGAGAGGTCCGCTCCTGTGGCGAGCGCTCGGGCCCAGGCTGCTGCGCGTTCGTCATCGTCCTGCACCAGGGGATGCAGGCAGTACGCGCGTTGAGCCCGGTCGCTCGCGCCCAGGGCACGTAGCACCCACAGCCCTTCGTCGATGTGGTGCATGTACGGTACGCCGGAGCGTCGAGCGCGACGCTGTCCGTAGAACGTCTGAATCGCGAGATACTCGCGGGCACTCGCGTCCATCCCGTGAAGATGTCAGTCGGCGGCGATGGGCGCCATCTTCAAGCGCCACGGTGTCGTGGGGCATGGCGCGACCGGTGCCGGACGCGTACCGTCCAGGGCACTCCGAACTCCATGCCGACCGTCCTGGCGCTACTTCACATCCTGGGCTGCGTGCTGCTCGCCGCCGTCTTCTTCGCTCCCGCCGGAGTGCCCACGCTCGTCCATCTGCTCAAGGGCATCTTGCGCGAGTACAGCCTGGTGATGCTGGTCCCCGCGCTCCTCACCGCGCTGGTGGCCGTCTGGTGCGCTCACGTGGACGTGTGGAAGTGGCTGCGCTGGGCGACCCCCACGTCCGCGCTGCTCGTCGGAGTCCTCGCGGCATGGCCCGCTGTCTCCGCCTGGCGGATGGCCCGTGCGAACGACCTCCCGCTCGACCTCCGCGCGTATCTCCGTCCTCTCGTCGCTGCTCGCCCCCTCCCGAGTCAGACGGTTCGCTTCGCCGAAGCCGCGGGGCGCGAACTGCACGCCGACATCTTCCTTCCCCCAGGCGCTCCATCCACTCCACGCACGGCGGTGCTCTACTTCCACGGTGGCGGTTGGCGCGGCGGCGAGCGCGCGTATGCCCGCGCCTGGGCCGACTTCTTCACCGCGAAGGGCTACGTCCTCATCGCCCTCGACTACCGGCTCTTCCCTCCCGCCACCGGCATGACCGCTCCGGGAGACGTCAAGTGCGGCATCCGCTGGGTCAAGGACCACGCGGAGACCTACGGCATCGACCCGTCCCGGCTCGTCCTGTTCGGTGAGTCCGCGGGTGGGCACCTCGCGATGCTGGCGGGGTACTCCGCGGGCGATTCCCGCCTCCCGTCCTCCTGTGGCTCCACTGGAGATACGTCCGTCGCGGCCATCATCAGCTTCTACGCGCCGGGTGACCTGGTGGCTCACGCAGCCATCAACGCCGACACGCTCGAGGGCTTCACCGGTGCACCGCTGGACGGACACCGCGAGCTGTACGAGCTGCTCTCTCCCATCCACCACATCGGTCCACGCGCTCCTCCCACGCTCCTGCTCCACGGTGGTGCCGACAGCGTCGTGCCGCCCGAGGCCTCCCAGGCGATGGCCGCCCGGCTCGCGCAGTACGCAGTACCCCACGCGCTCTTCACGCTCCCGTACGCCGAGCACGGCTTCGACATCTGGGACGGCGGCTTCGGCCGACAGCTCGGCCGGGGGCGGGTGGGATATTTCCTCCAGAAGTACGTGCCCGTCGAGTGACGCGGGCCGGGCGTGAATGAAATCCCCGGCCCCCCGTCATGAAGAGCACACGGTGAGCGGGACAGCGAGAGCGGCCCCGCCGCGGTGATTCCAGACAAGGAGAGGTCCCATGTTGGCGGTTCGCGGTGGCTCCGAGGGTGTTCGTGCGCGTGAAAACCGGTCGTCCGCGAAGGGCAGGGGATGGATGGCGCTCGCGCTGCTGCTCCTGCCCATGACGGCGGCGGCGGGTCCCGGGCCGGATTACCGCTGGGACGAGTCTCGCAACCGCCCCGGTCCCAACCGCTGCCACAGTTCCTCGGAGTGCGACGGCGCGCGCACCTGCAGCCACGCCGGTTGGTGCCAGGGCGAGGCCCGCCCGACTCCTCCGCCCCCGCCGCCGGGCCGGGGCCATGGTCACGACCGCGATGAGCCGCGCCACCAGCGCACCACCTTCATCCGCAGCAAGCTCGCGGGGCTCGTGCTCGACATCGAGGGCAACAACCGCTCGCTCGGCGCCGGACTCATCGCCCACCCCGCGAAGTCCCACCGCGAGGGCAACGACAACCAGCAGTGGGAGCTGGTGCCGACCCGCGGCGGCTACCTCATCCGCAGCAAGCTCAACGGACTCGTGCTCGACATCGATGGCGCGAACAAGGCGCCGGGAACCCGGGTCATCATGTGGGAAGCCCACGGCAGCCCCAACCAGGTATGGAAGCTCGTGCCCGGTCGCGCCCGCGGCACCTACTACATCCAGAGCGCCCTCAATGGCTTCGTGCTGGATATCGAGGGCGCCAGGAAGGATGGCGCGGGTCGGCTCATCGTCTACCCGATGCATCGCAAGGCGGCCGACAACCAGCTGTGGCACGTGGACCTCTGAGTCGCCCACCTGAATCCGTGGGACCGTGGCGGCACTGCTCGAACAGGGTGCCGCCTTCGCCGTTGCTGGAGCCGCCTTGACGGACGTGGCCCGCGAGGGCAGGCGCGTGTCGGCTGGTTCACGACGGCGGCTCGCGGCGCGCAGTGCTCCCGCCCGAGGCTCCGTGTCGGGCTTGTGAGCCGTTGGCTCGCTCTTCGAGACTGGACGCCCACGCCGACACCTTCGTCCAGCTCCCGCGCGCGCGGCACTCTCCTGGGAGTCGTCATGCCTGTCTCGCGCAGGTGCGCTGTGTCCCTCGTGTCCCTGGCCGTCCTCGTCTTCGCGTGCTCTCGCGGGTCGCCCCAGCCGCAGCAGGACGAGCTCCCTCCGTTCTACCGCACGCCTGACTCGCTCCCGACCTCCTCTCAGGGCGATGTCCTCCGACACGAGCCGCTCACGGGCTTCGCCGCGTTGGAGCAGGCGGGGAGCAACGTGCGCGTGCTGTACCGCTCGGATGCGGTGAAGGGGGACCGGCCCATCGCCGTGTCCGGAATCATCGCGCTCCCAAAGGGAGAACCGCCGGAAGGTGGATGGCCGGTGATTGCCTGGGCACACGGGACGGTGGGCGTGGCCGACAAGTGCGCGCCATCGCGCGATGTGCTGGGCTCGAGCGCCCATTGGTACAATCAGGCGCCGCAGCGGTTGCTGAACTACTTCCTGGGCGAGATGAAGTGGGCCGTGGTGATGACCGACTACGAGGGGCTCGGCACGGAGGGGCGGCACCCGTACCTGCTGGGACGCTCGCAGGCACGAGGCGTGCTCGACAGCGTGGTGGCGGCGCACAAGCTGTACCCGGGCAAGCTGTCGAAGAAGTACGCCATCGTGGGCCATTCCCAGGGAGGACAGGCCGCGCTGTTCTCCGCGGCCGAGGCCCCGGAGCGGCTGCGAGGCAAGGACCTGGAGCTGGTGGGCGCGCTGGCCTATGCGCCAGGGTCCGCGATGCACCTGACGTTCCCGCTCGCGGTGCAGGTCGCGGAGGCCTCGCCGGACGCCGCGTTCATTCCACTCTTCCTCACCGGGGCCGCGGAGGGAGACCCCGACGGAGTGAAGCTGGAGCAGCTGCTCAAGCCGCAGGCCCTGAAGCTGTACGCGGAGGTCGACACGAAGTGCCGCACCGAGCTGAGCCTGACGGACTCCTGGGGGAGCTTCATCCCCAAGGGCAATGTGATGAGCGAGACCGCGAACTGGCCGCCGTTGCTCGCGCAGCTGCGGGCGATGCATCCGGGGTATCTGAGCATCGGAGTGCCGGTGCGCCTGGTGCAGGGGCGCCTGGATGCGCGCGTGAATCCGGCGCAGACGTGGGTCGTCCGCAACGAGCTCATCGCGCGTCGGGCCTCGGTGGAGTACGTGGGGTGCCCGGTGGCGGACCACTTCGGCGTGTTGGGCGATGACATCCCTGGCACCGTGGCCTGGCTGACCCAGCGCTTCGGAGGAAGCGCTCCTCCCGATGTCCTGAGCTCGTGCCAGGTCCTCACCGAGCTGTCATCCGTGACGCCCTAGCGGGAACCCACGCGCACACACCACGCCAGGGTGGAAGCCTCAAGACCCTCCTCGGGACTCACCCCACGTCGGCTGAATCCAGAGCGCTTCGCGTGGAGGTCGGGGCGCGACCTGCCGCGGACAGACGCGCCTCGTGGGCTCCAGAGGAGGTGCCTCTGTGGGGATGCGCCTCGCCGCAGGGTGGATTTTTCTGACGGCGGTGGTCGCATCATGTGTGTGTTTGACTTGGGGTGGCTGAAAGGAAGACGCTGCTTGGACTCATGGCTGTCCATGAGTCCACGAGGAGAGGTGACCATGCGAGGCTTCATGGCTTTGGCTGCGTTCCTGACCCTGTCTGGCTGGACCGGGCGCACGGAGGCGCCGGCGGCATCCCCCGAGGAGTCGACCTCCGCGGAAATCATCTGTGCGAACATCACGAGCGAGTCCCTCTGCCGCATCAAGGGATGCGTCTGGGATTCGGAGTTCGGCACCTGCGGCGATTGAGCCGAGCCCCTCGGTCCAGGCCCTCGGGCAGGTGAGTCAACCGGGCCATTGACATGCGGCCCGGTCTTCCCTGCACTGTCGTCATGGCAGCGCCTCGCGAGGTCCCCATCATCCTCGGCGTCTTCGTCGCCCTGGCCGCGATGATGGCTCACGTCATCGCGACCCGGCTGGATGTGTCCTCGCCTCGACCCGAGGGCCCACGTGTCGCCCCGGAGGCTCGGGCCCCATCGGCCTGGGACTGGGGTGTCATCGTGGGCGTCGGCGCCCTGGGGCTCGTGGCGCTCGGCGCGCAGGTCCACTCCCGACGCTCGCGGTTGCTCCAGGAGGCCGCGATGCCCCCGCCCTCGGCGGAGGAGGCTGCGTCTCCAGGCCCGTCCGTCGCGCAGGCGCGGGCCTTCCTGGCGTGGCGCGGAGCGCGGAGGGTGCTGGCGCGACGCACGGGCCTCGTCCTGGCGGAGTGGAGCGCGTTCACGGCGCTGTCGCTGTGGCTCATGCTCCGCGCGCCTTCCGGGGACTGGCTGTCGTTCGCCCTGCCGTGCCTCCTGCTGGTGTTCCCCGCGCGCGTGTACGTGCGCTATCGGGAGGGGGAATCCCTCTGGGTGCCATGGATGCTGGGCCTGTCGGTGGTGGTGCTCGCCGCGACGCGCGAGCCTCGGTGCACGTGGGGACTGCTGCTCATCGCCGGCGTGTGCCAGGTCTGCGTGTGGCGGCAGGAGCGGGGCACGTCGTCCGGGTGACCTCGGCTCAGGCTCCGGAAATCACGGCGATGGCGGTCTCGGGTGTCATGCCCTCGGCCACCAGGGAGAGCAGCAACGACTGTCTGAACTCCTGGGTGCGCAGAATCCAGCCGGGGATGATGTCCGGGAGCGAGGCGCTGACCATGCTCGCCGGTCCCAGGAGGGTGCGTCCCCATCGCTCGATGATGGTGCGGGCGAAGGCATCACTCTCGGGCGTGCGTCGCGCCGTGCTCGCCGTCCTGGGGCGACGGGCCGGCGTGGACGTGGCCTCGGGCTCGGGCGTCAGCAGGCCGGTGAACACCCGCATCAGCGTGGAGGTGACCACGCCCACGCCGCCGCCGAACGCGGACAGGCCGCCCTGCAGGAGCGTGCCGCCGATGATGCGGGCCATGCCGCCCTCGACGAAGCGCAGGCCG
Organism: Myxococcus sp. AS-1-15; assembly: GCF_020037055.1. Classification (NCBI taxonomy): domain Bacteria; kingdom Pseudomonadati; phylum Myxococcota; class Myxococcia; order Myxococcales; family Myxococcaceae; genus Myxococcus; species Myxococcus sp. AS-1-15. Next base: position 7,139 of record NZ_JAIQDF010000001.1, read on the forward strand.
GCGTTGCCCGCCATGTGCTCGAGCAGGGTGATGGGGAGCAGCCGCGCCGCGGCCCCGCCCGAGGGCAGGAGCCTCGCGAGCGTCTGCGCCGGGAGCCCCGTGGCCTCCAGGATCGCGCCCTGCATGATGCCGCAACTCGTGGGCGTGCCGCGCAGCCAGCGAAGGATGGCATTGCCTCCACGCTGGGCGACGGCGACCGCCTGCTCGATGGTGACGGCGGCCTCCGCGGCCTCGATGACCACGTAGGCGTTGGCTCTCCGCGCGACGCTCTCCGCCAGCTGGGGCGTCAGGGCCTGGGGCACCTCCTGGAAGAGCACGCGCAGCGGACCGCCGTGGAGCTTCATGATCTGCCCCGCGGCGTTGCGGGCGTAGATGACGGCGTGATTCAGCCCGCCTTCCGTCACCGCGACCATGGCGCCGCGTCCCAGGGCTCGCTCCAGCTCGGTGGCCGCGGCCGCCCGCGTGGCGAAGACCGCGCCGCCCTCGCGACCGAAGGCCGCCGCCGTCTCGCGCGCCATCGCCTCCGTGAGGATTTCGCCGCCCTCGCGAACGACCAGCTCGCCCGCGGCGCGCCGGGCCACGGCGGTGCGGTAGACGGAGACCGGAACGCGGATGAGCGCCCGGCCCGCGACGCCCGCGGCGCCCAGCGTGGCGAAGTCGACCATCAGGAAGCCGGTGCCCAGGGCGCGCTGGAAGAACGACTCCGCCTCCCGAATCTGCTGGACCGAGCCGTAGACGGGCACGAGCGCCCAGAGGCTCCTGGAGGGGTCCGGGGCGCCCTCCGCGTGGCGCCGCTGGTTCTCCTCGGTGCTGTCGGAGGTGGCCCACGTGACGACGCCCGCCACCAATCCGATGCCCGCCAGCACGAGCCACGGCGCGATGCGGTGCAGGTCCTCTCCGGCGCCCTCGGTCAGCTCGTAGGGTGACTGGATGAGGGCCGCGCGGGTGGCGCGCTCGGCCTCGCGCTCGGAGGGCCAGGAGGGCTCGCTGATGCGGCCCCGGCCACCCCCGAGCCGCGCCTGGACGGTGTGCGCCAGCTCGTGCCCCAGGATGTGTCGCCCCGCGCCGCTCGCGACGTCGACGTCGCCTCCCAGGACGATGTGGTCGCCCAGCGTGAAGGCCGCGGCGCCCACGGACCTGGCCGCTTGTCTCGCGCCGGGGCCGGTGTGCAGGCGGACCGGTGACAGGTCGTAGCCGTAGGACTGCTCGAACGGCGCCCGGAGCCAGGCGGGGACAGGGTTGCCACCCGCGAGTCGGGACAGGGAGGGGGAGGCGTCACCCACGGGCGCGCGGGGCGTCAGCGCGGCGCGGAGCAGGTTCGTTCCGAACGTGCCCACCGTGGCCGCGACGGAGGTCGGGATGGCGCCCAGCGCCGGCCCCGGCCTGACGGGAGCGCTGGGGGCCTGCACCCTCCCCAGCGGCCGGGTCGTCGCGCCGCCGGGCATGGGACGCAAGGCGCGGGCGGGCGGGTACAGCGCGACGGTGCCGATGTCGAAGCGAGGAGCCCTGTCGGCGGACTCACCCGGGGAGACGTCCGAGGTGGGCGCTGCGGAGGGCTGTGCGGCCACCGCCCGGGTCACACGTGGAGGCGTGGCCTTCGGCGCCGGTGCGGGCGTGGCTGCGCGAGTCGCGGAGTGCAACGAGCCCATGGACGTCCCCCTCGTCGGACCTGCGGGGACATTGTACCCGAAAGGGGGGCGGAGGGCTGACCGCCCCACCTCGGCGCGACGTTCCGGCTCAGCGCGCCTGGGAGATGCGGTTGTTGGTGCCGGTGTTGCTGATGCGCGGCTTCTTGCCCTTCTGCGGGCCCTGCTTCCAGACGACGTTGTTGTCGCTGCCCGTCGTCTCGATGCGGCGCACGGTGTGGGCGCTGACCTTGTTCTCGCTGCCCGTCACCTCGATGTACTCGCAGGTCCCGGTCAGGATGACCTGGTTGCTGGAGCCGACGATCTCCACCTTGCCGCCTTCGCCGCAGTCGTGCTTCACGGTGCGGTCGGAGTCGACCAGCTCGAGCGAGCCCTCGCTCTGGGACGTCGTCTCCGCCGCGTCGTCGTCGTCACGCGCCGCGGCGCCGTTGGCCTGGATGTCGACGCCCCCGCCGCGAACCCGGGCCGAGCCGTCGCGAGCCTCGATGGTGGCGCCCGGCGCCTTCACCCGGACGTTGCCGTCCTTGCCGACCTTGACCGACGCGGCCTCGTCCTCGTCCTGGGCGCTGGCGGACATCGACCCGAGCACACATGCGATGACGACGAAGGCCTTCGACTTGAATGGGTTGCGCATTGCGGTGGACCTCTTGTGTGGATGCACGCGCAATGTACGCACCGGCGGCGCGGAGATTCAAAATCCGCGCGATGCCTCGGGCGCCAGCCCCTGGATTGCAGTGGCCCTTCATCTGGGCACCCGCAGCGGCAGGGGGCATGGCGGCGGTGTCCGAATCGTGCTTTCACGGGCGCCCATGACGGATGCGGACTCCTCAGGTCGGTGGCTCATCGAGCAGGCGGTCCGGCGACTCGTGGCGGAGTGGTCGTCCCGTGACGAGCAGCGTCGTCCTCGGGGGGCCTGGGTGGTGCTGTGGGGGCCCATCGCGCGCGACGAGGACCTCGAAGGGGCCACGGTGACGGTGCCGCTGCTCGCGGCCTGGTTCCTGACCGACGCCGGCTTCGTGCGGCGGGATGTGTGGAGCTACCTGCGCCACCGCGCGCTGCGGTGCTCGTCCGTGTTCTCTCCGCTGGCGACCGAGGTGGGCGTGCTCGAGGTCGCGCTGTACCGCGGTGGGACCCAGGTGTACGCGGCGAGCCACCTGGGGCCCCGGGACGCCTGTGGCGTGCGCCTGGAGCGGGGGCCGGACGGGCGGTTGATGGAGCAGCGTGTCTGGGGCTCGTGACGGTGCGCCGGGGGCCGATGTTGGATGTCAAAGGGGCCGAGGAGAATCGGCTCAGTGCGTGCCGGGACTCTCCTCCGCGGACTTCAGGAACGTGTTCCACGCGGTGAAGAAGCTCGCATTGAAGAGCCTTGCTCTGCCATCCGAGACATGCACGCCGACGAGGTAGTGCTTGCCTTCGCGTGTCACCCAGACAGGGCCTCCGCTGTTCCCGGTGGCCGTTTCGATGTCGTACGTCATGAGGTTGTTGTCGATGCCGACGACGACGCCGCTGCCCAGGTGGAGCGTGTGCGCATCGGAGATGTCGCCGCCGGGATACCCTCCGAGGAAGAGCGCTTCGCCGACGCGGGGCACGACCTGCGGGTCCACCAGGAACGGGTCATCACTCACGACGCTCGTCCCCAGGTCGATGAACGCGAAGTCGAACTCGAACTTCCGCTCCGAGCCATGCAGGCGCCATGCGTAGCCTGGCGCGGAGACCCGCTGCTGGATGTGTTCCCGATTCAAGCTCGCGATGACCGTCTGCGCCGTGGCCGTCTTCTGGTTGCAGCTGACGTCCACGTGGTCGAGCCACCCCAGGGGATAGTCGTAGACGTTGTGCGCCGCCGTGATGAGGTATCGACCCTGGGCCAGCGCGGCGCTCCCATTCGAGTAGACGTCGCCGATCCACAGCTTCTTGATGCTCCGCCGCCGGGTCGTCAGATGACACACGGCTTCCAGGGGTCTGGAGAGCTGTGTCACCGGCGACTGCTGCTGCCTGGCGGAGGAGGGCGTGGTTGGATGCGATTCATCCGGATACGGGTACGCGCCGAGGATGGAACAGCCAGCGGTCGATGCGGCGAGCACTGCCCAGAGCGCGGGATGTTTGCGGAGCATTGTTCCTGGAAGGGGCTGTGGGAGGGGAGCGGCGTGCGACAACGGCGTGGCCTGGGGTGTGTGGGGCGTCACACCCGCAGCGTACCTGCCTCGACGCCCCTGGCTCGTGCCTTCCATCGCATCTTGAACCGAGAGAATTCTCGGATTGCGATGGTGTCGAGACCCGGTGCGATTTTCGCGCCGGCTCCTCGGGTGCGTGGCAGTTTTCGGGACCATGTCGCGTGCCCGGGAACCGAAGAAGGTGGATGTCGCTGCGCTGATGAAGAAAGCGGATGCGCTGCTGGACGAGATGCCGCCGCAGCTCGACCAGGCGGTGGTCCTGCTGCGTCAGGTGGTGGCGGAGGACCCCGAGCATCTGCTGGCGCTCCACTCCTTGAGCTGGTCGCTGGACGCGACCCGGCGCATGGAGCCCCATCGCTGGGCGCTCGAGGTGAAGGCCGAGCACTGGGCACTGCGGGACCGCATCCTCGCGCTGACCCGGGGCACGAAGCCCGGTGGCAAGCTGACGCTCGCGCAGAAGGCCCGCGCGTTGGCCCTGAGTCAGTGGGCCGAGGACGTGGTGCGAGGCACTCCGACTGTCGCCCAGCTTGACGAGGTGGAGGCCGCGCTCGACGAATCCGAGCGCCTGCGGCCCCTGCCGGACCAGCAGCGCGGACGCCGTGGGCTCCAGGCCTGGCGCGCGCTCACCCAGGGCAAGAAGGAGCAGGGCTACCGCGAGCTGCTCTCCCTGCTGGAGGAGAACCCCGGCATGTCCGCACAGGGCGTGACGGACGACGACGACCCGCTCAACTTCCAGGGCCTGGAGGGCGCCTTCTCCGACGAGGGCTTCCACACGTGGCTGCGCAAGCAGAAGCCCGCGAAGAAGAAGGGCAAGGCGCTCGACAAGGGACTGCTGCTCGCGGCGGGGCTCGACGCCCAGCCGTTCTTCGGCCCGGGCTTCGTGGGCAACAGTCGCACGGGCCGGGTGCTGGCGCTGCTCGCATTGGGCGCGGACCTGGAGGCGAAGGACTCCCGCAAGCAGGGCGTGCTGCACCTCGCCGCGATGGTGGATGACGCCGGGCTGGTGAAGGAGCTGCTGCGCCTGGGGGCCTCCACGGATGCTGTCGATGGAGACAAGTCCACGCCCCTCCATGCCGCCGCGGAGCACGGCAGCGTGGCCTGCATCGGCCCGCTCGCGAAGGGAGGCGTGCCCGTGGATGCGCTCGACGGCTCGGGGCGCACCGCGCTCTTCGAGGCCCGGACGGCGCAGGTGGCGAAGGCGCTCATCGACGCCGGGGCCAACCCCAACGCGGGCAAGGGCTGGACGCCGCTGCATCAGCACGCGCGCTTCAAGGAGCGTGGGCCCGTCATCGAGGTCCTGCTCGCGGCCGGCGCGGACGTCACGCTGAAGAACTCCAGCGGACAGACGCCGGTGCAGGAGGCGCTGGAGCACAAGCACGCGGCCCTCGCACAATTGCTGGGCGCCAAGGCGCCCAAGGGCAAGAAGGGCGCCCTGGATGTGCGCCCCCTGCTGGAGGCGCTGGAGCGTCGGCGCAAGGCGGTGCTCGCGTCCTGGTACTACGAGGGCGAGGACGTGGACGCCATCGAGCAGGTCCTGAAGGGGCTGGAGCTGCAGGGTGCCACGTCGTGGGATGAGCTCGCGGCCGCGCTCCGGGGCGAGTTCCCCTGGACGGTCATGGCCCTGGTGGAGCTCGCGCGGGACGTGCTCCCCGCCGAGGAGAAGACGCCTGTCTTCACCCAGGCGCCGCGCTTCGTCCGGGGGAACCTGGTGGTGAAGGGCGACGTGCACCTGGACGCGCCCCTGCTGGTGACGGGGGACCTGACGGTGAACGGGGTGCTGCGCAACGCGGGCCTGGAGGGACTGCTCGCGGTGGGAGGCACGCTGCGCGTCAGCGGGTTGGACACGGACGGCGAGGTCATCGTCGGCAAGGACGTGGAGGCCCAGGTCGTCTGGGGCCACGGCAACGACACCTCGCTCCGGGTCGGCGGCGTGTTGAAGGCCGAGGTGGTCATCGCGGATGACCACGACGTGCAGGCGAAGGTGAAGGCGGAGCACCACTACGCGAATGGTGGGTTCGACGCCTCGGACGCGGCGCTCAAGAAGGTGTTCGTCCCGAAGGCCTTCAAGGGCAGGACGCTGGACCGGGAGAAGCTGTTCGACCTGCTGAGCAAGACCGGTGTCGTCCGGCTGTAGTCGGGCGCGCCTGCGCAGCGCGGTTCCAGCCGTGACGGGCCCGTGGGTCCATGTGGACGCACGGGCCCGGGCCGTCAGCGCACCTGACTCACCAGCCACGTCTGGGCATCCGGGCGGCTCCAGAACTCATCCCAGCCGCTGTGGGTGGTGCCCGGCGTCACCGTGACCTGAATCTCCCCGGTGTAGTTGGGGCACTGGCGCAGCTGCGTCAGCACGCCGTCGGTGGGGTTGGTCCACTTCCACGCGTTGAACGTCCCGTCGCCCGAGTTGCCCGCGGCCCACAGCGGGAAGTCCGCGATGCTGCACAGCGGGTTGGCCACGGGCGACGTGTACGCCAGCGGCATCCCGCCCGCATAGGTGCTCCGGTACTTGAGCAGCTGGTCATTCACCCCCGCGCCGCCGAAGGACAGGCCCGTCATCGTCACGCGGTCCGGGTCGATGTTGAAGCGGGTGATGGCCTCGAGCACCAACGCGTGCGTGAGGTCCACGTTCCAGTACGTGTCATACGGCGGCGTCGCGCCGATGCGCGGCGCGTGCGGCGCGATGACCACCGCCGGGTACGTGGTGACAATCGCCTTGCCCGGGATGAGCTGCCGGATGAACCCCTCCGGATTCGAGAGCACCGTCGTGTGGTCCGAGCTGAGCGTCGTGCCGCCCCGGCCATGCAGCGACAGGACCAGCGGGTACTTCTTCAGCGGGTCCGCGCCGTACTCGATGGGCAGGAACACCGCCGTGTCATACGTCCCGCCGCGCGACCACACGTGAATCTTCCCCGCGCGCGCGTCCGCGGCCTGCGTGCCCGCGTGCACCTTGACGCTCACCGTGTCCGACACCGCGGCCCCGCCGTTGTCCGTGGCGGTGAACCGGAAGATGTACGAGCCCGGCGTCAGGTTGCTCGCCGTCACCGTCCGCGTCGTCGCCCCCGTCAGCGTGGCCGGCGTCGGGCCGAAGGCCTGCTGCCACTGGTAGGTGGCGATGGTGCCGTCCGTGTCGCTCGCCGTGCCCTGGAGCTGGACCGAGCTGGCCGGCTGCACGATGGCCGTGTCGTTCCCCGCGAAGGCCGTGGGGGGCTGGTTGGCCAGTCGCGCGCCGCGCAGCTCCAGCTCCCGCACCCGGCACAGGCCGTCGCTCGACGCGCGCTTGCACGACAGGCGCACGTAGCGCGTCTCCAGCGGCTGCGCCAAGGCGAGCGTCCAGGTGGGCTGCGTGTTGTTCGTGACGGCGCCACCGGGCATGGGCTCGAAGCTGGCCGTGGTCGCCAGCCGGTGGTGGAAGTCGAAGTCGAGCATCTGCTGGCCCACGGTGTTGTCGCGGCCCGAGTACAGCGTGATGCCCTCGATGCGGTGGACGGCCTGCAGGTCCACCTCAATCCACTCGGGCGTCGTCGCCGAGGGCACCGAGGCTCCGGCCCACCGGTCCTCCGTGTTCAGGATGCCGTTGAAGGCCTTCGCGTTCGCGAACTGCGTCGGATACCCGTTGGGGTGGATGGAGGACGCCGTCGAGGGCTTGTTGAGCGCGACGTTCGTCGTCTGCGCCCAGGCGGGGAGGGCGACCAGCGAGAGGACCGCGGCGAGGAGGCTCGGGGGATGCCAGCGCATGAGGGGGGCCTTTCAGCAGGGGGAGGTGACGAATCGTCACCGTGTTGCAAACGCACCGGCGCGGCGGAAGTCGCAAGGACGGGGTGCCGCCGCCCTGTCCCCGGCACGGTGGATGCCGGGGACAGGGGGAGACGCGCCTACTGTCCCAACACGACGCGGAAGATGCGCTCGTTGCTGTTGTTCGGGATGCTGTCCTTGTCACCCTGGTTGGTGGTGGTCAGCCAGAGGTTTCCGTCCAGCGTCGGCTCCACGGTGCGCAGCCGGCCGTAGGTGCCGACGAAGAACTGCTGCACGTTCGTCAGCTCCGTGCCGCTGATGACCTCGCGGTAGAGGCGGGTGCCCCGGGCGCAGGCCACGTAGAGGACGTCGCGCACCACGGCGATGCCCGAGCACGAGCCCGCCGCGGTGGTATAGGTCTGCTTCGGCGCGATGTAGCCGGGCGTCGCGCAGCCCGAGCCCCCCTGGGACACGGTGCCCTCGCAGTTGGGCCAGCCGTAGTTGCCGCCGCGCTGGATGAGGTTCGTCTCGTCCATCACCGAGTTGCCGAACTCCTGCTCCCACAGCCGCCCCTGCGAGTCGAACGCCAGCCCCTGGGGATTGCGGTGGCCGTAGCTCCACACGTAGTTGCCGAAGGGGTTGTCGGACGGGACGGTGCCGTCCGCGTTGAGCCGCAGCACCTTGCCCGCCAGGTTGTTGAGGTCCTGCGCGTAGGCCGCGTTCTGCGCGTCACCCGTGGCCGCGTAGAGCTTGCCGTCCGGTCCGAAGCGCAGCCGCCCGCCGTTGTGGAACTTGTTGCGGCCGATGCCCTGCAGCAGCACCTGGAGCGACGCCGTGTTCAGCGCCCCGTTCTCGTACCGCAGCCGGACGATGCGGTTGTCCGTGGGCGAGGTGTGCATGACGTACAGCCAGCGGTCCGTGGCGAAGGTGGGCGAGAGCACGATGCCCATCAGCCCGCCCTCACCGTCGGTGCTCTGCACGTTGGGCACCGTCCCCACCGACGTCTTCTGTCCCGTCACCGGGTCCAGCCGGATGATGTCCTGCGCGTCCCGGCGTCCGTAGAGCACCGCGCCGTCCGGCAGGCTGACCAGGCCCCACGGGATGTCCGTGTCCGTGGCCACCTGGGTGACGGAGCAGACGGGGTTGGTGCAGGCCTGGCCCGTCGTCACGCTCGCCGTGGTGCTCTGTGCGGACGCGTTGCCCTGCGCGTCCCGGGCGAGCACGCTGTAGACATGGGCGGTGTTCGCGGCCAGGCCGCTGTCGACGAAGGTCGTCGCGGGCGGGGCGCCGGGCACCGTGGCCACCTGCACGCCGCCCCGGAACACGACATACGCGCTCACGCCCACGTTGTCCGTGGACGCCGTCCAGTTGAGCGTGACGCTGGTGCCCGTGGCGGTGGCGGTGAGGCCCGTGGGGATGCTCGGGGCCTGGGTGTCCACCTGGCACGGCGGCGGGGTGATGCTCAGCGTGGCGCTGCCCTGCGACACGTTGCCCGCGGCGTCGCGCGCATTCACATACAGGCCCCACGTGGCGCCGGGGACCACCGTCAGCCCGGTGGAGAGGACGGCGCCGGAGACGGACTTCATGAGCTGACCGTCGTGGTAGACGTCGTAGAAGGCGACGCCCTGGTTGTCCGTGGACTCGGCCCACGACAGCGTGGCCGTGTTGCACGTCAGGTTCGTCACCACCAGCCCCGTGGGCACGGTGGGCGGCTGGGTGTCCGCCGGCAGGTTCCACTGCTGGTTCGTCTGACCGTTGCAATCCCAGACGATGACCGGCGAGCTGTTCGCGGTGGCCCCGCCGGACACGTCCAGGCACAGCGAGGACGCGGTGTGGACCACCGTGCCGTTGGCGTTGCGCACCCAGCGCTGGGCGGCCGCGCCCGTGCAGGCGCTGATGACCGCGCGCGCTCCGGCGGTGGCGGTGGCTGGCTGCACGCACCAGGCGCCGTCGAACACGCGCAGCTCGCCCTCGGGCGTGAAGAGGAACCGCTGGTTCCCCTGCCCGTGGCAGTCGTAGATGTTGAGGCCCTGGCCCGACGTCTGGCTGTTCTGCGACACGTCCAGGCAGCGGCCGGACTGCGCGCTGATGAGCCGCGTGCCCGCCGTCACCGCAGCGGACTGCGACCCGAGCTCCTCGCGGTCTGGCTCCGGCGTGGCTTCACAGGCGGCGAGGGTGGTGAGACATGCGGCGAGGATGATGCGGCTTGCTGCGACGGGCGGCGGACGACGAGTCATTGCCACGCTCCTTGTTTTCCGTCTTTTCACGGTATCCAGGTGCGGGCTCAAGCAATCTTCGGGTGTCGTGCGCCGCGGATGTTGAACTCCAGGCACGAGCGGCGCGCCCCTGTCGCACCTCGACGGGGGTTTTCGCAATCCGATGACATCTTTGCGGCGGGAGCGGAAGCTCGCGCGAGGGCTCGGCGCTGAACCCAGACGGGCCCGAGGGCCTCGTCGCACCGTCCTCGCCGCGCAGGATTTGCGCGCCTTTTCGGTGAGCGCGCATTCCTTTCGCCTTGGGTGTGGCCGTCACCCGGGGCCGGGGTTTTTGTCCAAGTCTTGTTCAAGTTCTACTTCCGCATCGCATGGGCATTGCTAGGTTGCGCGGCGTGCTCTGCGCGCCCCGCACCGTCCTGGCCGTGAGTCTCGGCATCGCGCTCGGCGTCGCGGTGGGCCTGGGAGGCTTCACCTTCGTCTACGCGAAGGGCGCGTCGTATCTGCGGGACGACCCGGCCGCGTGTGCCAACTGCCACATCATGAATGAGCAGTACGACGGCTGGCGCAAGAGCAGCCACCACGCGGTGGCCACCTGCAACGACTGTCACACGCCGGCGGGCTTGATTCCCAAGTACTACACGAAGGCGAGCAACGGCTTCTGGCACTCGTACTACTTCACCACCGGCACCTTCCCGGACCCCATCCGGCTGCGTCCGGGCAACCGGGTGGTGACGGAGAGCGCGTGCCGCAAGTGCCACGCCTCGATTGTCGAGGCCATCGAGACGCCCCCCGCGGGCCACGCGCAGGTGGCCCCTGGTGAGCAGCTCCAGTGCCTCACCTGTCACAACTCGGTGGGCCACCCCGAAGGCTCGGGCAACCCCGAGCTCATCCGTCAGGAGATTGCACGATGACCGAGCCCCAGAAGGCTCCTGGGAAGCGGCGCTGGTTGAGCGGCGTCCGGCTGGTGGTGGCGGTGGCCGTGGCGGCCGCGCTGGCCTCGGCGGGCGTCACCGCGCTCCTGGTCAACATCATGGAGCGCAAGCAGGAGGCGCGAAATCCGTTCTACCGGGTGGTGGAGCTGGACGACACCATCACCGACCCCGCCGTGTGGGGGAAGAACTTCCCGCTCCAGTACGACAGCTACAAGCGCACCGTGGACCAGCAGCGCACCCGCTACGGCGGCAGCGAGGCGGTGGCGCGCACGCCCACGAAGGCGGACCCGCGCTCGGTGGTGGCGCAGAGCCGGCTGGAGGAGGACCCGCGCCTCGTCACGATGTGGAGCGGTTACGCCTTCGCCACCGACTTCCGCGAGGAGCGCGGACACGCGCACATGCTCGAGGACCAGGTCTTCACCGAGCGGCAGCACGTGACGGCGCAGCCGGGCACCTGCATCCACTGCCACGGCAGCGTGTACGTGCCCTACAAGAAGCTGGGCGACGGGGACCTCATCAAGGGCTTCGAGAAGATGAACCAGCTGCCCTTCGCCGAGGCTCGGAAGCTCGTGGACCACCCGGTGTCCTGCATCGACTGCCATGACCCCACGACGATGCAGCTGCGCGTCACGCGCCCCGGCTTCATCGAGGGCATCGCCGCGCTCAAGGCCAGCCAGGGCGTGCCCGACTTCAAGGTGAACGAGCACGCCACCCGCCAGGAGATGCGCACGTACGTCTGCGGGCAGTGCCACGTCGAGTACTACTTCAAGGGCAAGCAGAAGCGCCTGACGTACCCGTGGGCCAAGGGCATCCACATCGAGCAGATCATGGCCTACTACGACGAGGACGGGCACACCGACTGGACGCACAAGCTCACGGGCGCGAAGGTCCTCAAGGCGCAGCACCCCGAGTTCGAGATGTACAACCAGGGCATCCACGCCAGGAGCGGCGTGGCCTGCGCGGACTGCCACATGCCCTATCAGCGCGAGGGCGCCATGAAGGTCAGCGACCACCACGTGCGCAGCCCGCTGCTCAACATCAACCGGGCCTGCCAGACGTGTCACAAGTGGAGCGAGGCGGAGTTGCTCAGCCGCGCGGAGGCCATCCAGACGCGCACCTTCGAGACGCGAAACATCGCCATGGACGCGCTGGTGGACCTCATCCACGACCTGCAGAACGCCCAGAAGGCGGGCGTGTCCGACGAGGCGCTGGCCAAGGCGCGGGACTACCAGAAGCGCGCCCAGTTCTACCTGGACTTCGTGGAGGCGGAGAACTCGATGGGCTTCCACGCGGACCAGGAGGCGGTGCGCATCCTGGGCAACTCCATCAACTTCTCGCGCCTGGGACAGAACGCGCTGCGCCCCGAGGGCGGGGCCTCCACCTCGCCGGACACGCGGCCCCAGGGTGCGCCGAAGCCGGTGCCCGCGGCCGCGGAAGGGACGCAGCAGGGCTCGCGGTGACGCGTCGGTGAGACACGGGGCGGACGGGCTTCCCGCCCCGTGCTTCACGTCGCGCGAGACGACTCAGGGACAGAAGCAGGCGCCCCGGCAGTCGAAGTCGCGATAACAGATGTTGGTGCCACACGCGGCGGTGCAGGTCTCCAGCGTGCCGTAGTAGTTGCTCGTGGAGTTGCACGTCCACTTCTGCGGGCAGATGGCCATCGCCGAGACTTCACCCTCGGAAGAAGGCGCCTCGCTGGAGATGGCCTCGGGCGCCTGCTCGGGCTCGCTCGGCGCGCCACCACCACAGCCGGTGATGGAGAGCGTCAGGGCGGCGACGGCCGCGATGAGCGACGAGGTGATTCGCATGGGAGACTCCTGGAGTGCTCTGTGGGGGCCAGCGGGGGATTGCTGGCTTTTGCAGGCTATTCAATGAATTCTTGCCCCCGCAACCCTGCGGTCATCCGGTTGCAAGAGGCGCGTCGTCAGTCCAGCAAGGACGGGATGGGGATGAGGGCGTCGAGCGGCTGGCCTCGGCCGAGCTGCCCGTCGGAGTTGCTGCCCCAGGACCAGACGGTGCCATCCGGCTGGACGACCAGCATGTGCTCGCCGCCCACCGCGAGAGACGTCGCGCCGCTGGTGATGCCGGACACCTGGACGGGGGCCGCGCCGCCACTCCAGGCGCCGTTGCCGGCCTGACCCCAGGGCGTGTTTCCGCCCGTCCACAGCTCGCCGCTGAGGGTGATGGCCGCGGACGCGTCCTCGCTGGTGACCACCTCGAGCATCCCCGGGATGACCATGGGACGCGGGCTGTAGTTGCTGGGGCTGCCCAGTCCCATGCCGGCACGGGAGGCGCCATGGCCCCAGCTCATCCCGCTCCCATCCGCCAGCAGCGCCATGCCGTGGTGGGTGCCGCCGCCGATGGCGAGGACATTGCTCAGCCCCGGAATCAGGACGGGCGTGAGCCGCTGGGTGGTCGTGGTGTCGGCGAGCTGGCCATAATCATTGCGTCCCCAGGCCCAGGCGGACCCGTCGTAGCGGATGGCGTAGGACGTGTGAGGTCCCGCGACGACCTTCATCACGTCGCTCAGGTTGGAGACCTGGACGGGCGTGGTCCGGGAGACGAGCGTTCCATCCCCCAGGGCGCCGTGGGTGTTGTCGCCCCAGGCAAAGATTGTCGAGTCGTCGCGCAGGGCGAGGCGGTGGGTGGCGCTGGTCGAGATGGCGATGATGTTCTGGAGTCCCGGCACCTGCGTGGGCGTCAGCGTGCCGCCGCCCCAGGCCCAGACCGTGTTGTCGTCGCGCAGGGCCAGGGACGTCCGGCCCGCCGCCGCGATGGCGATGACGTTCTGGAGTCCCGCGACAGGCGCTGGGAGGACGCGGCGCGAGGTGGTCCCATCGCCCAGCTGCCCCGCCTCATTGGAGCCCCAGGACCAGACGGTGCCCTGGGCGCTCAGCAGCAGGGAGTGCGCGGCGCCGGCCGCGACGGCGAGGGCGGGCTCGGTGAGCGGGATGAGTCCGGGGAGCGGATACAAGGTGACGGCGCCGTCACCGCGCTCGCCCTCATGGCTGGTTCCCCAGGTCCAGAGGGTGCCATCGCTGCGCAGCGCCAGGGCATGCGTCTCGCCTCCGGCGACCACCGAGACGCCCGTCAGCCCCGACACCTGGACCGGGGTGGCGCGGCGCTGCTTGGTGCCGTCTCCGAGCTGGCCCTGGGTGTTCTCGCCCCAGCTCCACACCGTGCCGTTGGACTTGAGGGCGAAGGAGGTGTCGAGGCCCGCCGAGACGTCGGTGACACCCGTGAGCCCGGCCACCTGGACGGGGGAGAGGTGGAACGTATAGGTCGTCGGGTCCTGCATCCCCCAGCTCCACACGGTGCCGTCCGACTTCGCGGCCAGCGTGTGCCTGGGGCCGATGCTCACGGCCACGACGTTCGTCAGGCCGGGCACCTGCACGGGGACCATGCTGTTGCCCTGGGTGCTGCCGATGCCCATCATCCCGAACTGGTTGCTCCCCCAGCACCAGAGCGTGCTGTCCGAGCGGATGGCACAGGAGGTCATGTACCGGGCGAACACGGCGACGACGTTCGTCAGCCCGGGGACGGGCGCGGGGGCGTAGCGGGTGCTGTCGACTCCTCCGTCGCCGAGCTGGCCTTCACCGTTGTAGCCCCAGGCCCACACCGTGCCATCGCCCTTCACCGCGAGGGTGTGCATGTCTCCGGCGGCCACCGCCACGACGCCTGTCAGGTTCGGGACCTGGACGGGCGTGGGGCGAAAGCCGACGGGGCCGTAGGGAAAGTCAGGGGTGCCCAGCTGTCCATGGGAGCCATCGCCCCAGGTCCAGACGGTGCCTCCCGAGCGGAGCGCCACGGAGTGGTAGTCGCCCGTGGCCACGGAGGTGATGGACGTCAGGCCGGGGACCTGCACCGGCGTGGCGGTGCTGGCCGTGCCGGGCTGGCCGAGCTGGCCGCGGAGGTTCTGCCCGGCGGCCCACACCGTTCCATCTGAGCGGATGGCGAGCGAGTGGCGGCGATTCGCGGCGAGCTTGACCCGGGGCCGCGTGCGGGAGATGGCGGCCTCATGTCTGCCTTCAGCCGGATGGTCGACGCCCGCCTCCTGCTGACCACAGCCCACGGACAGCAGGAGTCCCAGCGTGATACCCAATACACCGCGCAACCGTGATGACGACGGATGTGACATTCGACCCTCGTGTGAGATTGAAGCGGCGTCGAGACGAGGGTTGGGACTTCTTATTTAATGAGGATAGTCAGAGAGAGGCGTGGTCGCGGTGGACCCTTGCGCCAAGCCTCGAGGATGCCTCTGTTTCAGGCGTCGCGCGTGAGGCGGAAGCGCTCGTAGCGCTCTTCCAGATAATCGGGACGGGGGCGCTGGGCGGGGAGCAGGGGCAGGACTCCCAGCGGCTTGCCCGCGAAGCCCTTGAGCCCGTGCTCCAGCGTGGGGCCGTCCTGCTCGGCCATCAGTCGCCGGGCGATTTCGATGACGCCATCGGGGCGGATGCCCAGCAGGTCCGTGTCGAAGGCACCGTGGTGCAGCTTGCACAGCGAAAGGCCGTTGGGCACCTCGGGTCGGCCACGCACGTCCCGGTCCGGGAGGATGTGGGCTGCGTCCAGCAGCTCCCGACGCGGGAAGCGGCAGATGGCGCAGCGCTGCTCATAGGCGCGCAGCACGTGCTGTCGGAAGGCGACCTGGTGCAGGCGCTTCTTCACCTGCACCGTGGTGTAGCGGCGCTCCAGGCCGAGCAGCTTCGAGTCCGCCACGTAGCTCCCCGGTGCTCGCACCTGCGCTTCCGGCAGGCCGGACGCGACGGTGAAGGACTTCGTGGCCAGGTCCACGCCGGAGATGTAGACGGGCCAGATGGGCGCGTAGAGGCCGGGCTCGATTCCGTAGAAATAGATGAGCGGCGCGTCCAGCTCCATGGCGCGCACGAGCCTGCGGTTGTCGCGTCCGTCGACGTCCTCCCCCTGGAACCGATAGTCGAAGCCCTCGTCCGAGGGGAGGTCGTCGTAGCGCGCCTCGCGCCCATGGCGTGGCACGGTGGTCTTGATGGAGAGCGCCGTCTCTCGCATCTGCCGGGGCCAGAAGATGCCGCGGGCCCGGTTGGCGAAGTGGAGCGTCTCGCCCTGGTAGGTGAAGCCCGCGTCGATGACCTCCCAGGGCAGCACGTCCCCATGGCGACGCACCCGCTCCTGCAGGGCGTTGATGGCGGCGACGCGGATGGGCCAGTCGGAGTCCGGGGACATGGGCACCCACCGCCGTGGGAGGCTCCGGGGCGGGGATGACCAGGCTACCAGGTTGGCGTCCAGGCGGTGTGTCGGCGCGCGTCGACGCCACTCGAGAGCCTGTGGCCGCGCGGCCACGCCGAGTCCGGGCAGCCACGGCTTCACGGGGGGGCGCCATGGGCTTGGGGTTTGCTTGGGTGGGAGGGGATGAGTCCCTCCAGCCACGTCGTGTCGCTCGTCTGCGCTGTCCTCGGTGCCGCTCCGTCGCCGCCCGCGACGGTGCGGGTGATGGCATACAACGTCCTCTACTCCTCGCCGGCGGAGGACATCGACGAGTCCCTGGAGGTCATCGAGAAGGAGGCGCCGGAGGTCCTCTGCCTGCGC
Organism: Myxococcus sp. AS-1-15; assembly: GCF_020037055.1. Classification (NCBI taxonomy): domain Bacteria; kingdom Pseudomonadati; phylum Myxococcota; class Myxococcia; order Myxococcales; family Myxococcaceae; genus Myxococcus; species Myxococcus sp. AS-1-15. The sequence continues at coordinate 23,395 of NZ_JAIQDF010000001.1, forward strand.
GAGCTGACGCCTGGGTTCGCGGCCGCCTTCCGCAAGCGCTTGGGGAAGGACTATCCCCACCTCGAGCTCATGCCTCGCAAGGGGGCCTGGGGCGTGGGGCTCGCCAGCCGACACCCGCTGCGGCGGGTGGAGCGCTTTGCCCAGAAGCCACACCGCATGCCCGGGCTCGAAGCGGACGTGGTCGTCGGTGGGCGGGCGCTGAAGGTCGCCTGTCTCCACCTGATGCCGCCAGGGGCCTCGCATCGCCCGGAAGACAGCCTCCTCGAGACGCTGAGGAAGAACGACACGCTCCGCAAGCACCAGGCGGAGGCCCTGGTGAAGCGCTACGCCAAGGAGCGCGGCCCGGTGCTCCTGTTCGGAGACATGAACGAGTCGCGCACGCAGGAGGCGATGACGACCTTCGCCGCCGCGGGCTTCACGCATGCCTGTGATGGGCCGGACGCGCTGTGTGGAGACACCTGGCCGGGCGCGGCGTCCGTGGTCCCCAGCTTCGTGGAGATAGACCACATCCTGGGACGACAGCTCTCGTTATCGGACGCCAAGGTGCTGCACGGTGGTGGCTCTGACCACTTCGCGGTTCGCGCGTCCGTCACGCTTCCTCCGTGAGCGTTTGTCCCTCCGGGCGGAGCGTTCGTCACGCGCCCGGGCGGTTTCGCCACATCCCCCGCATCGGGTTCGTCGGCGCCCGGTACGACACGCTCCTCCAGCGCCACCGGCGTCACCGGCGGCCCGTAGCGAGGAGCGTGTGCATGCATCGCCCGATGTCCTTCAACAGCCTCTTCCTGGCGAGCGCCCTCACCCTGGCCTTCGTGCCCGGGTGTCAGGACGCCCCGCCTGTCATCGACCCCGAGCCCCTGGGCACCGTCTCGCAAGGGCTCACCTGCGGCGGCAGCCTCATCCCCGTGATGTCGGCCCGCGACAACCCCGTCAGCGGCCTCGTCATCGCCTCCAGCGAGTTCAACGCGTCCAACCCCGCCTGGCACGCGGTCGACGGCGGCGACAGCACCATGTGGCTCACCGCGAGCGGCCAATCCACCGCCTGGCTCACCTACGAGTTCTTCGACGGCGCGCGCACGCTCTCCCACTACGCCATCAAGTTCTCCAATGGCTCACTCAACAACCGCGCGCCGCGCGACTGGACGCTCCAGGGGTGGTCCGGCAGCGCGTGGAACACGCTGGACACCCGCACGCAGCAGACGAACTGGGGCGGCGCCGAGGAGCGTGAGTTCTCCATCACCACCCCCGGCGCCTACAGCAAGTACCGTCTGATGGTGACCGAGGACAACACCGCCGGCACGGGCGTGGATGTCCTCTCCATCGGCCGGCTGTCCTTCTACAACTGCGCCTGTGCCACCATCGTCAACCAGGTGCCCGCCATGACGAGCGCCACCGCGCCCTCGGGCACCGTCACGGGCTCCGGCTTCCTCCAGGCGGGCAATGAGCCGTGGAAGGCCTTCGACAACGTCGACACCTCCGCGTCCATGTGGCTCTCCTCCAAGGCGACGCCCTCCTGGCTCTCCTACGAGTGGCCTGGCGCCTCGCGCATGCTCACCCGCTACGCCCTCAAGTTCCCCAACGGCGAGGCAGCCCCCCGCGCTCCGAAGAGCTGGACCCTCCAGGCCTGGAACGGCACCGCCTGGGTGGTCGTCGACAGGCGCGTGGACGAGTTCAACTGGGCGAGCGCGGAGCGGCGCGAGTACCCGCTCAGCCTCCCCAGGGCCTTCAACCGCTTCAAGCTCGACATCACGGATGACAATGACCCGCGCGCCGGCGTGGAGACCGTCGCCCTCGCGCGCGTGGAGTTGCTCGGCTGCGAGCGCGACACCACGCCGCCCATCGTCCCCTCGTTCTCCGCCTTCACCCCGCCGTCGCCCGGCAACCAGACGGCCATCACCCTCAACGGCGTCACCGAGGGGAACGCCACCGTGCGCCTCTTCTCCGGCGGCACCTGCGCGGGCTCGCCCATCGCGACGCTCACGGCCACGGGCTCGGGCGCCTTCTCCCGCGCGCTCACCGTGGCGACCAACACCACCACCACGTTCTCCGCGAAGGCCGAGGACCTGGTCGGCAATGTCTCCGCGTGCTCGGCTCCCGTCAGCTACACGCACGACAACGTCGCGCCCGTCACCCCCTTCCAGCTCGCCTTCGTCCCCAGCGACACGGGCTCCGAGCTGAACCCGCAGCTCGAGGGCCGCACCGAGGCCGGCGCGGTCGTGCTCGTCTTCCGGAGCGCCAACTGCTCGGGGTCCGTGCCGACCACCGCCACGGCGCACGCCACCACCGGCGTCTTCAGCACCAACCGGGCGGTGTTCGCGAACACGGTGACGACCTTCTCCGTGCGCGCCGTGGACGCCGCGGGGAACCTGTCGGGCTGCACGTCCGTGGCGTACACGCATGACTCCGTCGCGCCGGCCGCGCCGACCTTCACGACGGGGCTGGTGCCCCTGTCCCAGGGCTCCATCGTCGCCGGCATGCGCGTCCAGGCCGAGCCCCGCTCGCGCCTCTTCCTCTTCTGGGGGAATGACTGCGCCAACCCGACGAGCACCGATGTCGCGGTGGACAGCGGCGGCAGCGCGCTGGTGCCCCTGGTCGCGAGCCAGGTCGGCGTCCCGATGTCCCTTCGCCTCCGGGACATGGCGGGCAACCTGTCGCCGTGCGTGGCCGTCGAGGAGACCTGCTTCGCGGGTTTCCGCGACTGCGACGGTGACCCGGTCAACGGCTGTGAGACCTCGGTGATGGAGGACGCGGCGAACTGCGGCGCGTGCGGCACCGTGTGCGCCGGCGCGCCTTCCGCCAGCGGGGTCTGCGGCGCGGGCACCTGCGGCCTCGCCTGCGCGGTGGGCACCTTCGACTGCGATGGCAGCCCCCTCAACGGCTGCGAGTCCAGCACGGCCTGCGCGCCCGGCGTGTGTCAGGTGTCGCCGGAGAACGAGCTGCTCATCACGGCGCTGCCCGTGGTGGAGGACCCGGTGCGGACCGTCAACGGCGGCGCCTGGACGTTCGGCACGCTGATGCGGCGCATGAACGGCGGCCAGAATCCGTCCGAGATGATTCGCACCTGGCTCAAGACCTGGGAGACGAACCAGGTCATCGCGGGCCTGCCCGTCGCCGGACGTCCGAGCATCCTCCCCGACGTGCTCACGCCCTGGGAGACGCGCAGCGGCGGCCCGTCCGCGCCGCTCGACTTCAACACCGCGCCCTTCCGGCTGCTCGCCATCGTCAACCGCATCGACCTGCGCAGCGAGGGCACGCACTCGGGTGAGGGGCGCTTCGTCTTCGGTGTCACCACGCCCGCGGGGCTCGACCTGCCCTTCACCGTCATCCTCGAGTACATGCTGCCCGGCGACGGCCCGGAGGACATCCAGCGCTGGGCGCGGGACTGGCACGAGCTGGGCTCGCTGCCGCTCGGCAGCCCTCTCTACAACGCGAAGCTCCAGGCCCTCACCGACCGCTTCACCGAGCCCTTCGTCGCGCAGGGCCGCTTCATGGGCAGCGCCATCCACCAGGTGCGCACCAACGAGAACGCGCTGAACCCGCTGTGGGAGCTGCGCGAGTTCCACTTCGGTCCGAACGGGCTCGTCCCTTCCCCCGTGGCCCTCACGCCGGAGCTGAGCCTCAACAACTCGCCCCGGCTCGCGAGCTTCGTGCAGGAGAACGCCGTGGCCATCCTGGCCGGCACGCACGAGGTGCCCTCGCTGTACCAGGGACAGGCCTTCGTCGCCGGCTCGGCGCTGACGCCCTTCGGCCTGACGTGGTCCGTCCCCGGCGCGGACCCGGAGGTCCGGCATCGCTTCTCGCTCAACACCTGCAATGGCTGCCACGCGGGTGAGACGCAGACGCCGTTCCTCCACGTCTTCCCGCGCTCCGCGGGAGCACCCTCGTTCCTGTCGCCCTTCCTCGTCAGCGCGCAGCCCGTGCCGGACCCGCTCACGGGCACGCCGCGCGTCTTCAACGACCTGGGACGACGGGATGACGATTTGGAGACGCTGGTGTGCGGCGCTCCGCAGGCACTGGCGCCGAGCCTGGGCTCGGTGGGGGAGGGGCTGCTCGCGCCTCGCTCGCTGAGTGGCTCGTCGGCGCCGAAGCAGGACGCGGTGCCGGGCTTCCCGCCGCGCTCGAACTTGCCCCCGGGCCGCGTGCACTGACGCGCGGACGTCGTCACCGGAAATGAACGGGCCGGGCTCCATGTCACGTGCATGGAGTCCGGCCCGAGTGTTTTCGCGAAGTGGGTCCGGCTACTTCTTGGAGCTGCGCAGGTAGCGATAGAACTCCGAGTCGCTCCCGAGGAAGAGCGAGGTGGAGCGGTCCATCACCTGGGGGTAGGCCTCCAGGGTGCGCATGAACTGGTAGAACTCCGCGTCGCGACCGAAGGCGTCGGCGTAGATGCGCGTCGCCTCGGCGTCGGCCTTGCCGGTGATTTCCTGCGCCTTGCGGTAGGCCTCGGAGCGGATCTCCTTCAGGTCGCGCTCGCGCTGACCGCGAATCTCCGCGGCGCGGCCCATGCCCTCCGAGCGTGAGCGCTCCGCGGTGCGCCGCCGCTCGGAAATCATGCGCTCGAAGACCTTCACCTGGACCTCGTCGACGTAGTTGATGCGACGAATCTGCACGTCGACCAGCTCCACGCCGAACTCCTTCACGATTTCGGCCGCGCGCAGGCGGATCTGCCGGGTGAGCTTGTCGCGGCCCTGGGCCACCTGCTCCAGCGACTCGCCGCGCTCCTCCTCGGTGGTGTACTCGTCGTCCTCGAACGGGCGGTTGGTGGAGCGCACCGCCTCAATCAACGCGAAGGACGCGATGGTGTTGCGTGTCTCGCCGTCGATGATGTCGTCCAGCCGGGACTGCGCGTTGCGCTCGTCGCGCAGGCGCTGGAAGAAGCGCAGCGGGTCGACGATGCGCCAGCGGCCGAAGGTGTCCACCCAGATGTACTTCTTGTCCTTGGTGGGAATCTGGTTCGGGTCGCCGCGCCAGTCGAGCCAGCGCTTGTCGAAGCGGTTCACCGTGTCGACGAAGGGCTGCTTGAAGTGCAGGCCCGGCTCGGTGATGGACTGGCCGCGGGGCTGGCCGAAGCGGGTGATGACGGCCTGCTCGTGCTCGCTCAGGGTGTACGTGCTGGAGAAGCCCAGCACGATGGCGAGCACCGCGACGCCGAGGACAATCGTTGCCACGCGGCTCATCGCTGGGCCTCCGTCGAGTGCGCCGCGCCGGCGGCCGCGGAGTCCGGGCCGTCCATGCGCAACATGGGCGTGAGGCCCTTGAGGTTCTCGTCCATGACGACCTTCTGGCCGGTGCTGGTGAGCACCTGGCTCACGGTCTCCAGGTACATGCGGCGGCGGGTGACCTCGGGCGCCTTGCGGTACTCCTCGTAGACGCGGGTGAAGCGCTCGGCCTCGCCCTTGGCGCGGTTGACGCGCTCGATGGCGTAGCCCTCCGCGGAGCGCAGCGCCTCCTCGGCCTCGCCCTTGGCGCGCGGGATGGCGCGGTTGAGCTCGGCGAAGGCCTCGTTGATGGCGCGCTCCTTCTCCTGGATGGCCTGGTTGACCTCGTTGAAGGATGGCTTCACGGGGTCGGGCGGGTTGACGTCCTGGAGGACCACCTGCTGGATGTCCACGCCCGTCTCGTAGCGGTCCGCCAGGTCCTGGAGGAGCAGCTTGGACTGGGTGGCCACCGTCTGGCGGCCGGTGGTGAGGACCTCGTTGACGGAGTGGTCACCCACGACGGCGCGCATCGACGCCTCGGAGATGTCTCGCAGCATCCCCTCCACGTTCTTCACCTTGAAGAGGTACTTGTACGGGTCCTTGATCTTGTACTGGACGATCCACTCGACCACGGCGACGTTGAGGTCGCCGGTGAGCATCAGGGACTCGCGCTTCATGTCGGAGCCGCTGGCGGCGTAGGACGTGTTGCGCGCGCCCACGGACTCGGTGCGGAAGCCGAACTCCGCCTTGAGCTGGCGCTGCACGGGCACCTTGACGATGCGGTCGATGCCGTACGGCAGCCGGAAGTGCGGACCCGGCTCCACCGTGTCCACGAAGCGCCCGAGCCGCAGGATGACGCCGACCTCGTCGGGCTCTACCTGCGCGTAGCTGGTGAACAGGCCCACCAGCAGGGCCAGACCGACGCCACCGAAGAGCAGCCGGCGGCCCAAGCCTCGTTTGAGCTGCCTGCGCAGCTCATCCAGCACATCACCAGGATCCCGGCCATTCGGCTCGGGCTTCAATACGCGGGGGTCCCATGCCATCCTTCAGTCTTTGGACTACATAACATCCAGATGCAAGCGGGAACCCGGTCGCCGAGTGAAACAAGGGGCCACCTGGTTCCCTGGTGGCCCTCGTGAGATGGCGAGCATTCGGGGTCGGTCGTCCGGCTCACCGCGCGAGGCGAAGGCGCAGGGAGGGGGCGAGCTTGAGGGAGAAGACGCCGAGCACGCTCACGGCCTGGCTCGCGAGCATCACGAAGCCCAGGGTCGACAAGGTGGCGGAGTGGACGAGCATGAGGGCCACGCTCCCCAGGACCCAGGTGCCGTCCACCAGCAGGTGCACCAGGAGCATGCTCGTGGCGACGGGCGATTGGGTGGAGGCCCAGACGTTGATGCCGGCCCATGGCACCAGGAACACGCCCAGGCCGAAGAGGAAGGACGGCGGCAGCGTCCATCCCGCGAGCGTGGTGAGCGGGGTGGCGACGAACAGCAAGGTGACGCCCATGCTGAAGGCGGCGAAGGCATCCAGGCGATAGACGAGGCGGTCGTTCATGGGGAATCCTCGGGTGATGGGATGCCTCGAAGACTCGGTGTTGCCTCGACTGCCCCGCAATGACCTGGGAGGGAAGTGTGTGGCCACCTCGCGTGTGGGCGCGCGATGAAGCGGACCGCGCTCCGGGAGGTCGAGGTGTCGACCCGGCGTCCGCGCAAGGGTGTCCCGAAGCCCCGGAGCGAACTGGGGGCGTTGCTCAAGGACTGGCGCGCGTCGCGGGGCAAGAGCCAGCTGGCGCTGTCGTTCGACGCGGAGGTGTCGCCCCGGCATCTGGCCTTCATCGAGTCGGGCCGGACGGAGCCCAGCCAGGACATGGTCCTGCGATTGGCGGAGGCCTTGGGCCTGGGCTTGCGTGAGCGCAATGCGCTGCTGGTCGCGGCGGGGTATGCGCCCCAGTTCGGTGAGAGTGATTGGAACAGTGAGGAGATGCGCGAGCTGCGGCAGGCGGCGGCGCTGATTCTCGGCGCGCACGAGCCGCATCCGGCGCTGGCGCTGGACGCGGCGTCGACGGTGCTGGATGCGAACGCGGGGGCGCTGGCGATGATGGGGTTGGGGCGCGACGCACTGGGGCGCACCAACCTGATGGACCTGGTCTTCGCGCCCGGGCGGGTCCGCTCCGCGATTGGGAACTGGCAGGAGATCGCGGGCTACCTGCTCGGGCGGTTGAAGGAGAACGCGCGCCTGCGGGGGCCCGGGTCCGAGGTCGCGAACGTGCTGGCGAGAGTGCTCACGTACCCGGACGCGCGAGAGCTCCCCGCGAGGATGCCTGGCCGCTCCGCGGGCGTCCTGGTTCCGCTGACGTTCGTGGTCGATGGCGTCGCCACGCACTGGTTCACGACCGTGACGACCTTCGGGGCCCCGCTGCATGCCCTGGCGGAGGAGGTCACCATCGAGCAGTTCTACCCCCGCTGAGGTTCGGGGTGGGCGTGAGGGGTTGCGAGGTCTGCCTTCTGTCCTGGCGGCATTCTTCCAGTTGGGTGCTCTCGCGTGAGGGATTGGGCTTCTGTCCTCTCCAGGCAATGGCATAGGGTTGTCGCCAAACCCTGCTCGTGCAATCGGGAGGTACTGTCATGGACCGCGTGAAGTCCTACTCAGACTTCGAGAAGGAAGTGGACCCCCACGGGGATGCGCGGGCCGAACCGCTCATCATCCAGTTCGGCTTCCCGGGCAGCGGCTCCACGTTCGTCTGGCAGGTGCTCAACTCCATCCTGGGCAACGTGAAGAAGACCCACAAGTGTCCCCAGTTCCGGCCGGAGGACCGCGTGGTCGTCACCGTGCGGGACTTCCGAGACATCCTCTGTACCTACTTCAAGCGCGCCAACCTGCCCGTCACCAAGGCGAGCATCGACTTCCTGGTGAAGGAGCACGCGGAGGACAACTCCTCGTTCAGCGATTTGTACCGCGTCAGCGAGACCTGGGGCGACCGGAAGAACGTGCTCTGGCTGCGGTACGAGGACTTCTTCGGCAACTTCGACTACCTGTTCGGGCAGATCGAGCGGTTCTTCGGGATGAAGCTCACGGACGAGCAGAAGGAGCGGGCCCGCTCGAGCTACTCGTTGGAGGCGAACAAGGCGCGCTCCGAGCGCGTCGCCGTGGTCTGCAGGCAGGAGGGCGGGGCGGGGTGGATCGACGAGAAGTGGCAGGCCTACACCATCGACGGCATCAACGGGCTGCACGTCACGGGCGATGGCTCGGTGGGCAAGTGGCGGCAGATCATCCCGAAGGAGTGGCACGGCTACGTCAACGAGCTCCTGGCGGAGCCCCTGAAGCGCTACGGCTATCCGCTGGAGTCCTGAGGAGGTGCCCCTCGCATGAAGCTATCGGCTCGTGGTGAAGAGGTCCTGGCCGCCATCAACGACTCGGGCCTGAGCGTCGAGGAGAAGGCCGTGCTCGCGCGCGCGCTCCAGAAGAGCGTGGCGCGGGCGGGGCTTCTCCTCGGTCATCTCTCCTTCGGCGTGCGGGACATCGCGCGCGCCATCGCGTTCTACGACGCAGCGCTGGCGCCGCTGGGCTACACGCGGGTGTGGAGCTCGGAGCGCTCGGCGGGTTACGGCCCGGAGGGAGAGGGGGACACGCTGGCGCTGTTCCTGCGGCCGGAGGCCACGCCGCCCGGTGACGGCTTCCACCTGGCCTTCAATGCGCCGAGCCGGGAGGCCGTCGACGCCTTCCACGCCGCGTGCTTGAAGCACGGGGGCAAGGACCAGGGGGCTCCTGGCCTGCGTCCTCACTACAGCGACACGTATTACGCGGGCTTCGTGACGGACCCGGATGGGCACAAGCTGGAGGCCGTCCATCAGCTGGGATGAGCTTTCCGACGCGTGCGCGCTCGAGCGCCTCTTTGATGTCCTCGGACACGATGAGCGCGATGGTCCATCCCCATGTCCGGAACACCTTGGCGTCGCCCACTCTCGTGGGGTCGATTCGCATGCCCGCGACGCCCCGGCCAGCAGGACGACGCGGTACGCGCGCGTGCCGGACGCGGAGACGAAGAATCCCATCCATTAGGATCGACGCGTTCAGCAGGGCTTGCCCGAGGAGGGCAGGTGGAAGGCCGGCGCAGGATGCGCGCGGCCCTCCGGCGCGAGAAGGCCCCGTTACCCGGGAGTGACGGGTCCACTTCGCGCTCTGCCTCACGGACGCTGCTGCGCGAGCATCCAGCTCAGCACCTTCGGCTCCTGGTAGACGCGGTCCCAGATGGAGTGGCCGCCATCATGGAAGAGGGTGAAGAGCACCGGCTTCGCGGGAGCATTGCCGCTGGCATCCTGCGCCGTCTGTCCGTCGACCCACTCCCACCGCGCCGGGCCCTGACGGAAGAACGCCGTCTGCGCGCGGCTGGGGTACGTGTACGAGTCCATGACCGTCCCCGTGGCGCCCAGGGCCTGTCCCAGGCGCGTGAACCAGTCCCGCGTGCCCGTGTACGAGGCGGGGTCGTTGATGGCGTGCGAACCCCAGACCGCCAGGTTGGCGTTCACCATGGCCTGCGCGCGGGCGACGGAGGAGCCGTAGCCGCCGTTGCAGACCGGAATCGCGGCCGCCAGCTTCGCGGGGAAGGTGGACGCATAGGAGAACGTGCCCGCGCCGCCCATGCTCAGGCCCGTCAGGTACACGCGCTTCCTGTCCACCTTGTACGTCGACAGGATTCGCTCGATGAACGGGTCCAGGCTGTCGAGCGCCTCCTGGTCGTTCCAGAAGTTGGAGGTGCTCGTCTGGGGCGACACGAGGATGAAGGGATAGTCCTTCCCGTTCCTGTCGATGTACGACTGGAGCCCCATGTTGCGGACCCGGCTGAGCTGGGTCGGCCCGCCGTCTCCCCGCTCACCCGCGCCGTGCAGGAAGATGACGATGGGCCAGTTCGTGCCCGCGTCGTAGCCCGGCGGCAGGTACACGACGTGACCGTAGTTGCCCTGGAACACCCTCGTGGTGTCCTTGTAGATCTCCACGGTGGTCCCGCGTCCGTTCAGGGCGGGCTCCACCCGGACCTTCGTGCGGGAGCTCGCCGAGGCGCCCTGGTCATCCGTCACGCTCAGCTCGAACTCGTAGAGCCCCACCACCAGGCCGGAGGCCGTGGCGGACAGCGTGGTGGCGCCCGTCAGCGTCGCGATGTTGGGGCCGGAGACCTGCGTCCACTGCCGTGACACCACCGTCCCGTCCGGGTCGCTCGCCGTGCCCGTCAGCTGCGCCGACGACGTGGGCAGGATGAGCGTCTGGTCCAGGCCCGCGGAGGCGGTGGGCGGCACGTTGGCCGTCGTGCCCGCCGGGGTGCCGTAGACGACGATTTCGTTCGACGCGCCGTACATGCTGCGCGCGAAGTGGAGGTAGCGCGTGCGCTGGCCCACCGTCAGCCACTTCCACTGCTCCCACCCGTTGGTGGTGAGGGAGAGGGGCGTGGACCAGGCCCCCGGCGCCCCGACGCTGAAGAAGACGGTGCCGGAGTCATACGTGTCGAACACGCCGACCTCCGTCACGTCGTACTGCTGCCCCAGGTCGATGACGAAACCCATGGGGTACTGGTTCTCGTTGTAGACGACATTGCCCCAGGTCGTCGCGGGCTTGAAGGTCGAGCCCGCGCGCGGGTCCCCTATCAGGGTCTGCTCGTCATACAGGTTCTGATAGACGCCCAGCGTCGGACGGACGCCGTCGGGTTGGACGTTGGCGGGGTCGATGACCAGCTTCTGCCCCACCAGCGGCGACGTCACCGTGGAGAGGGATTGTTCGACGCCGTCCCCCTCCTGTTGTGCACCACAGCCGACCAGCATGCCCAGCGAGGCGAAACCACACAGCCATGCTTCACGAAGCCGCGAACGAATCACGAAGGCCTCCTCATTCAGGATGGTGAGGAGGCCAAGGACAATCCAGATTAATCCGTGAAGTCCAGATTAATCATTTTCTGATGTTCCTGGGATGGGGTTGCCGTTGCAACCCGACTTCATTCCCGGGCTTCAGTCGTCGTCGTGGTCGTCGTCCTCGTCACCGTCCAGGTCGTCGTCGTCGAAGGCGTCGATGGAGCGGCGCAGGTTGTTCTCGATGGTGGAGCGGGCGGCCGCGTCGCGCGGGTCCAGCCGCTGTCCATTGCCATCGACGAACCAGCCGGTCGGGTCGATGTTGAGCGTGATGTTGGGCTCCTGGCCCTCCTTCACCTCGAAGCGCGCCTCGCGCTCCTGCTCCAGGCGGACGCTGGAGACGAAGCTGAAGGGCTGCCCGTCGATGTGGCCATCGATGATGACCGAGGCGCCGAGCTCGGCGAGCTCCCGCAGGGGCGCGTCCTGGCCCGCCTGGGCGACGGTGACCTTGCCGATGTCGAACTCGATTTCATCGAAGATGCCGGGCGTCACCCGCAGGTTGCCCACGGGGACGATGCGGCCATTCAGGTCCTCCGCGGACAGGTCGATGAGGACGGGCCCCAGCCGCTGCTCGTCGTCATCGCGCGGGCGCAGCTGGTCATCGTCGTCGTCGTCCCGGTCATCGTCGCGATCATCGCCCTCGTACTCCAGCTCCAGCTCGCGCACGGACAGGCGCACCCGGTCCAGCGTGATGCCGGCGGCGGGCTCCTCTTGCTGAGCGCTCTTGCCGACGGCCTGGGCGCTACGCGCCGCGCCCACCCGGGTGCTCAGTCCGACCTTGACGCTGTCCTCATTGCCGCAAGCCGCGAGCAGCATGGCGGACACGCACAATCCGATGAATCGCATACCTTCCATCTCCTGGTATCGAGGGACCTGGCGAGCGGCGTCTCCGGCCTGCCGCCGCCCGAAAATCCCGGTCTGGAAATGAAGGAGCCTTGAGGCCCGAATCGGCCACATCACCTCGCCTGCATGAAGGGCGGCGTGGCCGAAACGGGGCCCGTGACTCCTTCCCATGAGACAGGTACTGACTGGGGAGACATGGTTTGTGCGCGTGCCTCGAGATGGGAGTGCCTCCGGTGGTCCGGAGCCCTCTTCGTGTGCTCCCAGGTGGACGCACGTGGGGATGCGTGGGGGATGGGCGGGGGAGAGCGGGCGTGACGGAGGAGGAGGTCGCCACCTGCATCCGGCGGGCAGCCGAGGGGGCTCAGGACGCGCACCGCGAGTTGTACCAGCGCTTCCATGGGGCCGTGCGCCGCGTGGCGCTGGGCTACTCGGCGCTGGGGCCCGCGGAGGTGGAGGACGTGGTCCAGGAGACCTTCGTCCGGGCCTTCCGCGAGCTGCCCCGGCTCCAGCACCCCCGCGCCTTCGGGAGCTGGTTGGTGACGATTGCCCGCCACCACGCGCAGTCGCTCAGTCGGGGCGCGCAGCTGCGAGGTCGCGCGGCGGAGGACCTGGCGCTGGAGCTGGAGTCGACCACGCCCGCGATTCCTCCGGCGCTGGAGCTGGAGCGGCGCGTGGCGGTGGTGCGCGAGTTGATTGAAGCGCTGCCCGAGGGCCCCGAGAAGGAGACGGTGCGCCTGTTCTATCTGGAGGGTGAGCTGAGCGCGCGGGAGATCGCCGAGCGCCTGGGGCTGGGCAAGAGCGCGGTGACGATGCGCCTGGAGCGCTTCCGCGCGCGGGTGAAGCGCCAGTTGCTGTCGCGGCTGTTGGCCGCGGGAGTGGGATGAGCCATGGGTGACGCGAGCAGGCACCTGGATGCGCACAGCTGGCGGGCGCTGCGGGACAAGTCCCCCGACGCGGTGGCGTACTTCGCCGACCACCTGTCGCGGCCCTGCGAGGAGTGCGAGGCGTTCCTCGAGAAGAACGACGACGCGTTCGGCCTGGAGGCGATGACGGACGAGGCGCTCGGAAGCCTGGCTCCTGTTCGCGAGGACGCGGTGGGCTGGGCCCGCTTGCGCAAGCGGCTCGGTCCGTCTCGGCTCCTGTGGCTCTCCGGCGCGGTGGCGGTGGCTGTCGCCGCCATGGTCACCTTCGCGTTCCATCCCGCGATGCTGACGGGCGGGCAGCCGGGCACCTCGGTGCGACTGAAGGGCGGCGCCGCGCTGTCGCTGGAGCTGACGGCGCTCGCCCGGATGCCGGATGGGAACCTGCGCCCGCTGACGGATGGAGCGCAGCTTCCTCCCGAGGCCGTGGTGCTGGTGCGCTATCGCGCGAGCGAGCTGGCGGACGCGCTGCTCGCGCTGGAGTCGCCCGACGGCTCCGTGCAGATGCTGGGCGCCTACACGCTGGAGGCGGGGACGCATGACCTGCGCGAGGACGGTGAGCTGGCGGGCGTGTCCCTGGAGGGCGAGCAGGGCCCGAGGACCCTCGTGCTGGCCGCGTGGCCCCGGGGGGAGGGCTCCCGGGAGGCTCGTGACGCGGCGCTCGCGCGAGGACGGGTGCCGGAAGAGGCGACGCTGGCCCGGCTCGGGTTGCGGGTGACTCCGGAGGGCGCTCGCTGAGCGTGGGCCCTTGATTCGCTTCCGGCTCCAGTTCGTCTTCTGTCTCGTGCTCGTGGCGCTCTCGGCCTGCGGTGGCGCGCGGGACAAGGGGAAGGCGGTGAAGGTGCGCCTGGACCCGGCGCGCCTCGCCTCGGCGCACGAGGGGGAGCGCCACGCGCTGCTCATCGGCATCGACCAGTACGACGACGACTCCTGGAACGACCTGCGCTATCCGGGCAAGGACGCGGAGGACCTGGGGCGCGTGCTGGCGGACCCGAGGCGTGGAGGTTTCGCCTCGGTGACGGTGCTCAACCGTCCGGAGCAGACGACGCGCGCGGGAGTGCTGGATGCGCTGCGGACGCTCCAGGCGCGCGCGTGGAATCCGAGGGACGTGGTGGTCGTCTACGTCTCCGGCCACGGCACGCTCGCGCGCGACACGCGGGGCGAGCTCCAGCGCTACCTGGTGATGCGCGACACGCGCTTCCGGGACGTGCAGGGCACGGGGCTGGAGATGGTGGTGCTGGAGCAGGCGCTGGAGCGGCTGGGCTCGCTGCGCCGGGTGCTGGTGCTGGCCACGTGCCACAGCGGCACGGGCAAGTCGCTGCTGCCGGAGTCGGTGCGCTCGGAGCTGGAGCGCACCAAGGCCGCGTTCCTCCCTCGCCCGTTGGAGGAGGACAGCCGCGCGTCGCTCGTCCTCTCCGCCAGTGATTGGGGCGAGGCGGCGCGCGAGGACGACGCGCTCGGCAATGACATCTACACCCACTTCTTCGTCCAGGCGCTCGACGGGCGCGCGGACCGCAACCGCGACGGCGCGGTGAGCGCCACCGAGGCGCACGACTGGGCGCGCCGCCACACGTGGACGTATACGCAGGGGCGCCAGCGCCCGAGCGTGCGGATGACGGAAGTGGGCGCGGACCCGGTGTTGCTCTCCGGCTCCCTGTCCCAGCCCGGCCAGCCGGAGGTGTTCTCCTACAGTCCTCGCCTGGAGGGCTTCACGCTCAAGGTGGATGGCGTGGACGCGGGGGAGCTGCCCGGCGGTGTGGCGCTCCCGGAGGGAAACCGCCGGCTGGGGCTGCACAAGGGCGGCGCGGTGTTGTGGGAGGACACGGTGGTGCTGCGTCCCGGGGAGCGTCGGGCGCTGGACTCGATGCTGCGCGAGCAGGCGGAGGGGCCTCGGCGCACCGTCTCGCTCGACATGGGCGTGCTGGGCTTCCTGGATGCCCGCAGCCGGCGCGAGGTCCTCCCGCGCACGTTGATGGCGGGCGCGGGCCTGCGGTGGCATGGGCTGCTGCTCGAGGAGCGGTTGGATGTGGGCGTGGACCTGGCCGTGGGGCAGGGGCGTCAGGCGCTCCAGTTGGAGCTGGGTGGGGCGGTGCCGGTGCGACACCGGGCGGTGATGTTGGGGCTGACGGTGGGGCCGTCGTGGGAGTGGGGGCGGCTGGGCGTGTCCACGGGGCCTCGTGTGGCCGCTCTGTGGATGGAGCGCTCCTTCCAGTTGGACCTGTTGAAACAGGATGAGCGCTACTTCACGGTATGGCCTGGCTGGATGGCGGGAGTGTCATGGAAGCTGGGGGCGCGGTGGGTGCTGGAGGCCAAGGGGCAGCTGCTCTGGGCCTATGTGCCCGTGGACGGACGCACTCGCGCGGTGGGCTTCGGTGGCTTGTGGCTGAGCGGAGGGTATCGCTTCTGATGCGTGCGCCTGGACAGCCGTGGCTCCTGTCGATGCTCGTCCTCCTGGGGGCCTGCGGCGGCTTCAACAATGGACAGCTGGGGGAGGGCACCGTGCGCGGGCGCATCCTCGGCGCCGATGCCGACGTGGCGTGGGTGAGCGTGTTCGGCGAGTCCGAGCTGATGACCGGTGTGTCCTCGGACGGCCGCTTCGAGCTGGAGGGCGTGCCCGCCAGGACGGTGGAGCTGTTCGTGCTGGCGTCGCGCACGCACGCGGCCCGGGTGCGGGTGGTGCCGCAGGGGGCTCGCATCATCGACGTGGGAGACATCGACGCGCCGCCGGGCGCCTTCATCACCGTGCGGCTGCGGGGGCCTGACGGCAACGTGCCCGAGGAGGGGGAGGTGGAGGTGGATGGCACGCCCTTCGATGACCTGCCGGTGGACCCGTCGACGGGCGAGCTGCGCGTGGGGCCCCTGCCCGAGGGGTGCTACGAGCTGGAGGTCGACGCGAAGGAGCACGCGAAGAAGGAGGAGCAGGTCTGCGTCCGCGAGGGCGAGGAGCGCCTGCACGACGTCGTCCTGGAGAAGGCCGACGACGATGACGAGGAGGACGACGACTAGCGGACTTCAGACGCCGGTGACGCCCCGGATGAAGGCGAGCATCTGGTCGCACGTCGCATGCAGGTCCATCCGCTCCTCGGCCATGCGGCGGGCCTCGTGTCCCATGGTGCGCAAGGTGTCGGGGCTCGACACCAGGGAGTCGAGGGCCCGCGCGAGCGCCGGGTAGTCGCCCGCGGTGACGAGCCGCCCGTCCACGCCGTCCCGCACCAGCTCGCCCACGCCGCCCACGGGTGTGGCCACCACCGCGAGGCCCGCGGCCTTCGCCTCCGCGATGGCCCACGAGGACATGTCCGCCATCGTCGGCAGCACGAACAGGTCCGCCGCCTGCGCCAGTCCAATCAGCTCGGGCGAGTTGGGCCGGACGCCGGTGTGGACGCGGACGCCGGGCGGCGCCTCGAAGGTGTCGGATGTCACCAGGTCCAGCCGCCAGTTCCTCAGTCGCGTCTCCCGGGCCCAGCGCAGGAGCAGGTGTCCGCCCTTGCGGCCCAGGTCCCCTCCGACGAAGAGCAGCCGCACCACGCCGTCCCGTGCCTTGCGCTCGGGCGCCGGACGCCACAGCCGCGTGTCCACGCTCGGCCAGACCACGTGCACGCGGGTGCGCGGGACGCCGTACTCCTCCACCAGCGAGCGCTTGGTGAACTCCGAGAAGGACAGCATGCCCTTCGCGATGGAGTAGGTGCGGCGGTGCAGCGCGTTCTTCGCCTTGCCCACCCAGCCGGCGTGCTGCGAGCGCAGGCCGTAGTACCGCAGATAGTCCTCCAGGCCGCTCGGCGTGGCGTCCGTGGAGACCACGCTGGGCACGCGCCCCATGAAGTCGTGCGCCAGGTGCGCCATGCGCTGCGTGTGGACCACGGCGGCCTGCACCGGGGCCTGCGCGAGCGCCTGATTCAACGCCGAGCGTGTCCTCAGTCCCCCGCGAAGCGACAGGCGCGAGCGCACCAGGGGCAGGCCCTCCCAGAGGTCGTCCGCGTGCTCGTCGATGGGCAGCCACACCGGCGTGATGTCGGTGCGCGCGGCCATGGCGCTCTTGAGGTTCTGCAGGAAGACGGCGTTGCCGAGCGTCGTCTCGATGGCGAAGGCAATGCGTGGAGGCGCCGACATCGCTTGCACGTCCGTCCGTCGCAGCTGGCGGCGACATGCCGCGCACGGCACCCACCTAACTTCACTCCGTGGGCCTTGTTAAGGCCCATGAGCCTCCACGGCGCGGTTCTCAACGTGCGAGAAGATGCATGGTGGATGTGCCGACATCGTCACACCAACCTGAACCGTCCTTCAGTTATCGCCAGGCGCACGGCGGCCACCGTGGCGGCGGCATCCTGCTCGCTCGTGTCGAGCACATGACCCTCCGGGAGGGAGACGTCTCGGAAGCCGCGCCAGATGCCACGCAGCACGGCGGCGTCCGTCAGTGCGTCCGACGTGGTGCGCGCCCGGGCACGTGCCACCGTCCGGGCCTCGTCCGGCAGGAGGATGACCAGCCGCAGGTCGAGTGGGTGTGTGCGCGCGGCGGCCAGCCAGGGCGCGAAGAACCAGGGGCCGATGACCCCATCGACCACCACCTCGTACCCGCCCGCGGCATAGGCCGTGGCGCTCGCGACCAGCGCGTTCATCACCGTGGTGTTCTGGTCATGGGCCTCGGTGCGCCAGGGTTCGAGGTAGCCCTGGCGCACGTAGGCATAGAAGTCATCCGACGGCAGGTGGACCGAGCGGGCCTCGGGTGACTGCTCCGTCAGCCTCCGTGCCACGGTGGACTTTCCGACACCCGAAGGACCGGAGACGAGGATGACGCGCGGTGCGCTCATGTTGCCCAGCGTACCCCAGGGCCCCGGGCGAGGTGCTCCGGCTCACAACAACGGCGCGATGGTCAGCGTGGCGGGGCCGTCCAGGCGCGTCAGGCCGGACGGCGAATTGCAGCCGTTCTCCAGGTCCTCGTTGAGGTAGGTGATGGTCTGGACGGCGCGGTTGCCGGCGAACTTGCCGGCGGTCACCGTGCCCGTCTGGACGAAGGCGAAGGTGGTGCTCTGCAGCGAGACCTTCACGGTGGTGAAGAGGACGGTGGAGGTCTCTCCGGTGTCCCACTGCAACGTGAGGGTGCTGCGGTAGGTGGAGAGGAAGTTGTCGCACGAGTTGCCGGGGAACAGGACCGGCCCCACGGACCAGGTCGCGGTGGTCACACGGGGGCCGAGCACGGTGGCGCACAGGCTGTAGGTCGTCTCTCCGGTGATGAGGACGTCCTGGGGCTCGTTCGTGAGCCCGGGGTTGAAGGTCACCGAGTTGGTCCCCGAGGGACAGCTCACCACCGCCGCTTGCGCGAAGGCTTGATGGGCGGGGAGCGCCGCCACCAGCAGTCCCAGCAGCCGCGCGAGCGCGCCCCATCGGTTCCAGGAAGATTCACGAGCAGGTCCGGACATGGCTCCTCCGACTTCCGCCGCCGACGTGGCGGCGATGGCGCGTACGGTGACCCGGATGCGGGGCGTCGCGGAACTGTACCCGGGTCCACGTCTGTCCTGGGATGCGGGCGCAATGTCTTGCGGGGAGTCCGTCGCCGCCCATGACGCAATCATGACTGACTCATGGAAAGGCAAACGCCCTGCCTCCGTCCGCGCCGCATACCTTGCTTCGCGAGTGCTCGAGTCGTCGTTCCCCCAGTGGCTCCGTCGCGGGGCCAACGCGCGAGGAGGCGCGTTTCGAATCACCATGAACTTCACCCTCATTGGCTTGTGGGGCCACATGGGCCCCTTCGCGAAGCTCATCGTCATCGTGATGGGCGTGATGTCCGTGTTGTCATTGCTCATCCTCGTCGAGCGCGCGCTCGTCTTCCGGACCGCGCGCCGCAACTCGCGCAGGTTCGCCTCGGAGCTGGCCACGCTGCTCGCCAACGGGGACTTCGACACCGCCGCCCACGTCAAGCTGGGGCCCGACGTGGGCTACCTCGGCCGCACCATCCGCGCCGGCCTGACGGCCTATCGCACCGCCTCCGATGACGACCGCAACGAGGTCATGGAGTCGGTCGCCCGGAACCTGGAGCGACAGGCGCAGCGCGAGGTGCAGGGCATGAAGCGCGGCCTGGGACAATTGGCGACGGTGGCCTCCACCGCGCCCTTCGTGGGGTTGCTCGGGACGACGATGGGCATCGTCACCGCGTTCCAGCAGATGGGCGAGGCGGGCGCGGGCGGCATCGGGAACATCTCCACCGGCATCTCCGAGGCGCTGGTGACGACGGCCTTCGGCCTGCTCGTCGCCATCCCCGCGGTCATGGGCTACAACTCCCTGCAGGGCTGGGTGGACGCGCGCGCCGTGGACCTCGCCGAGGCGAGCAACGAGTTCCTCGACGTCGTGGCCCGGGTCCTCAAGCGCTCCCGCGTCGCGGCGGGCTGAGCCGGGCGCCGCGCGCGGCCTTCCGAATCCTCCTGGAAAATACGGCCGGGAATATCCGGACCCAGGCTCGTTCAGGTGCCGAGGCCGGGAAGCAGAAGCGCGACGCGCTCCTTCCCGTCTCCGGCGTGCCATGCGGGCACGCCCTCCTTCGAGGGGGACCTGGACCATGAAGATTCGGACTCAAAAGAAGCAGTGGCTGGCAGGCGCGCTCGCGGGCGCCCTGCTCGTGCCGGCGGCGGCGCTGGCGAACGAGACGCATGCCTACGGCATCGCCAACTTCGGCGGCTCCGGGCAGTGCTCGGGCTCGTCGCACTCGGTGCACACCCAGACGGCGTCGGCGTTCGCCAGCTACTTCACGTCGCTGCGCAACTCCGGCCTCTGGTCCGACGTGCGCACGCTCTCCAACATGAACGTGACGCGGGACCTCTGGACGGACCCGGCCAAGGGCGCGGTGGGCGAGTCCAACGACGCCGCCCTCAACGCGGGCGTGGACGACGCGGACGTCATCTTCATCCACACGCACGGCGGCCACGAGGTGTCCACGCCCCGCAGCTCGCTCGTGATGGGCAGCAACAGCCCCTCCTGCTCGGCGCTCACGGACAGCCACATGCGGCTGGGCAACGGCAAGCTGGACATCGCCGTCATCAAGGCCTGCCGGTCCGGCAACATCGAGGTCTGGGAGCGGGGTGGCTACCGCCAGCAACTGGTGACGGCCACCAGCGGCTTCAGCGTCTGGAATGCCTTCCACGGCGACTCGTCGTGCGGCGGCTTCGTGAAGGACTACCTCGAGGACTACCTGGAGGACTCCCGCAACGACGGCGTCGGTGAGAACTGGATTGATGAGGCCTACGACTGGGGCGTCATCTACGACGACTGCCCGGTCTCCATCGTCTTCGGAGACTCGAAGGCGAAGCGCAAGAGCATGTACGAGGCGGGTGGGTGGAGGGACCGCAAGAACACCGGCAGCAAGACGGGCTCCTCCTACTTCTACGTGAGCGGCTGCAACCCGGACAACGGTCGCAAGCTGCCCTGAGCCTTCCTCTCTCCACCCATCCATTCTTTTCGGACCTCGAAACCATGAAGACCCAACTCATCCGATTCCTGACCGCATTGCCTCTCACCGCGCTGCTCGGCTGCGACACCGCGGCGCCCCTGGCGGAGGAGGGCCAGGACACGGCGCCCGCGCAGGTGGCCCAGGCGGCGACCACTGTCAGCTTCGCCTTCGACTCCAGCGGCATCGCCGCGCTGCCCTCGGGCGCGCTTCCCACGCAGTTGCTGCCGGCCTCGGCCTTCAACGAGGCGATGGTCCAGCGCGGGCTCATCGGTACCTCCGAGTCCTTCACCGTCGCGGAGGAGCTGGGCACGCGCCGCGACCTGGAGTCGCCGTCCTGGCGGTTCGAGCGGGACATCTCGTCCGGCCGCGTGCTGGTGCTGAACAAGGTGGAGAGCGGCCCCGCGACGCCGCAGGAGCCCGGGGTGTTGCAGCGCAACTCCGTGGCGCGACTGCAGCGCTGGGGCATCCCTTCTGGGGAGATTGGCGAGATTCGCCAGGTGCAGTCCTTCCTTCAGAACGAGGAGGTGGGCGAGGTCTCGCCCGCGGAGCTGCACCGTCACAAGACGTTCGTGCTGCGCGCCATCAATGGCATCCGCGTGCAGGGGCACCGCGCGGTGGTGACGCACGGCGTGGACGGTGGCTTCCAGCGCGCGCTCATCCGCTGGCCGGCGCTGGCGCGTGAGGGGCACCTGCTGCGCACCCGCCTGAGCACGGCGGAGATCGAGCGCAAGGCGACCGAGGCGCTCGTGGCCGAGGGCCTGACGACGGGCCGCGTGCGGCTCAGCTGGAAGTACGTGCCGCGCCAGCTCACCGACGGCACCTGGGCGCTGACGCTGCAGGTCAACGCCTCGCTGCCCTCCGTCAACACGGACGCCCACACCGAGGAGCCTCGGGTGATTGACGTGGATGTGAACGCGGTCCCGTAGTCGCGGTGTGTCACCTGCTCGCCCAGGCCTCTGGTGGACGGGGGAGGGTGGCAGGGTGGCGGCTTCGATTCCCGCCGCCTCCAGTTGAAAGGGCTCGTCATCCTCAGGGGGGCGAGCCACTTCGCTCACGCCGAGTTGGTGGAAGCGCTTCGTGCTCACGCCGTGGCGAGTGGCCCGGCCGGTCTGCTCCCTGCGGGTCTTGCAGGTTTTGAGTTGCAGTAGGGCGCTACACGGAGGCCCAGCTTCCAGACGGCTGGACTATTCCAGTGTGCGTTCTCCTTGACGATAGTGATTCGAGCATTTTGGACCTGTCACGTCGTTCAGATGTGGAAGGACTGGTAGTACCTTGAGTCTGCCTTTGCGCGACCCCTGTTGCGCTGGCACTCGGAGCGTCCTGCCCATGTCCAATCCATCTGACTCTCGGCCTGCCGGGAGCGCTGTCCCATGTCGCCCGAGCATCGCGCGCGTCCATGGCCTCTTCGAGTCGGAGACGGGCCTGCGTGTGACGATGGAGAGCGTCGCAGGGTTGCCGCTCAACACCCTGCTGTCCGTTGCCCAGGCGCGTGACCGCTACTTCTCCGAGGCGTTCATCCTCTACGGGAGCGCGGAGGTCGCGGCGGCCTTGGCCTGCGTGCATGCGCGCATGGACGACGCGAGCTTCGCGCTCGGCATCGTCAACCCGGTGGCAACGGAGCCCGGTGCAGCTCCGCGCCGTCGCACGTTGACGAAGCCGCTGACCGCGTAGCGGCGGCACCCCGTTCCCTTCACCACCACGGAGCCACCATCGGCGCGGCGCGAGTCGCTCCAGCCGACCGGGAGGCGTGTGTTCTTCGTGCCTCATCCCGGGGCACGCACAGGAGGCGTGTATGCACAGGAGTCGAAGCTGTCTGGCCGCCGCGCTGCTGCTGTTGCCGGCGACAGGAGGGGCCTCGGAGCCTTCGGCCCCGGAGGAAGAAGCCTCCAACGCTTCGGCCGCACCACCCGCGCGCAAGTGGCACTACCTGACGCGCGTGGAAACCACGTCGTTCGCGTTGCTGCCTCGCGCTGGCGCGGGGGATGACGAGGGCTTCGTGCAGGTGGCGCCCACGTTCATCCTCGACGGTGGTCCAGAGTTCGGCGTCAACGTGGGAGCGCCCGTGCGCTTTCGCCTGTGGGGCGGGAACGACGGCTGGACCCTCGTGCGTCGCGAGGACTGGGACACGCTCTCGGACTGGGGGCAGCTCGTTCGCGGCCTCAAGTTGGGTTCCGACGACGCACCGGTAGGCGTCTGGTTCGGCGCACTGGAGGAATACCGCCTCCTGTCCGGCCATCTCGTCCGCCGCTACTCCAATCGCACGAATCCCGACTACCACCCGGCTGGGGGCATCTTCACGGGCACGTTGGGTCCGCTCTACACAGAAGCGTTCGCCTCGGATGTGCTCGGCGCGCGGCTGGTGGGCGCGGAGTTCTCCCTGGACCTGGAGCACATCCTCTTCGGGCAACCCGAGCAGCGGGGCCGGTACACGCTGGCCCTGTCCTCCGCTCATGACTGGGGGAGAGCGGGAGGAGCAGCGCCCTCGATGACGCTGGCCCACCTGGATGCCATGGCGGTGATGGTGGTGCGGCCCGGCATGGAGGCCTACGTGAACGCGGGGTGGGGCGGGCAGCCGGGAGAGGGCGGTGCTTGGGGCGCTGTCATGGGAGGCGGGGTGGACTCCCTCTCCGAGAGGTTCAACCTGCGCCTTCGGCTGGAGGCGAGGCGCCAGCATGGCGGCTTCCGACAAGGCTACTTCGGCGCGGACTACGAACTGGCGCGCTTCCAGGCGGCGGGCCCTGACGGCGTGCCGCTCGCGGAGGCGCACTTCCCGGACGGCTACTCCGCATTCGGAGAAGCCCTCGTGGAGTGGGATGCAGTCAGTTACGGAGGGCCCTACAAGCACCTGAGCCTCTCGGTGGGCGCGGAAGCCTTCTCGTGGGGGCGCGTCGACGTGGACGGTCGCGTTGCGGTGCAGCTCTTCGAGCGCGCCTTGGAAGTCGCGTTGAAGGGGCTCGCGGTTGGAGCTTGGAAGATCGGGGCGCGCTACCTGGGGGCCGCGGAAGTCCGCTGGAGGTTCCTGGGTGGGAAGTTCTACGTGATGGGGACAGGCGGCACGCTGTTGTTCCCCACGGCGGACGGGACGTTGCGACCGGGGGCCTTCGCCTCGATGGGCTTGGGGGTGGACAATGCGCGCTGAAGCCCTGCTCCTGGTCATGGTGCTGGCCACGGGATGCGCGTCGGTGCCGCATGCTTCCGGGCGTGGTGGAACGCTGAACTACACGCCTCGCGGGACGACCTCTCCCGAGCGGGTGGACGTGCTGAGTGACGAAGGCCCTCATGCCTCCGGCTCCCCTCCGTACTCCCTCGCGGGCTCAGGGGCTGGGCAGCGCCTCTTCCGTCATGTCGGGCCACGAGGTGAGGCAACGAAGGCAGCACCTGCCGCCGCATCTGGAGCTGTCGGAGGCAGAGGCCCGCAAGCCGCCTCGGCGCGGCAAGCCTTCCTTGACTCCCTCGACGAGGTGAAGGACTCGCTGAAGGAGTCCGAAGCCATGTTCTCCAAACTCGCGAAGAGCGCTCCCGTGTTCAGTGGCAGGGCTCTCAGTGGGGGAGCGTTCACGCGCTATCTCGACCAGGGCACCCATGAAGTGGCGTGGATTCGCGGCGCCCTCGGAAGCGCGACGATGCTGGCGGGGGACGCGTCGGAGGTGGGGGACTCGGAGCTGGAGTTGGCCCTCCTTCGCATGGCGGGTCCACGGCTCCAGTCCGCGATGTTCGGTGCCCTGCTGTTCGCCACCTGGGTGGACTTCCTCCAGCTCTCCGACGTCCTGCTGCGCGAGTGCCCGATGTGCGGCGACGAGAAGCTGTTCGTGGACCTCCACCGCGTTCAGGGCTTGATGGAGCCCACGCTCGCGGACCTCGCCTCTCGCGACCCCGAGCGAGTGGAGGCGGCGGCACTCGCGATGCCTGAGCTGATGGGGAAGCTGACGCGCGAGTTCAACAGGATGCACGCGGATGCCAGGGCCGCCATGGAGACCGGAGGCAAGGTCATGGTGGCGGCGCAGGTGTTGGAGATGCTCGCCATGATTTCCACGCTGAAGCTGGGGATGCCCAGGCTTCCACCTTCCGCCCCTGCGACGCTCGGCGTGGGACTCGTCATGAGTTCAGGCGGCGTCATGGCGGGCTCCCAGCTCGTTGTCTCCGCTGAGTGGGTGGAGATGATGCGAAGACTGGTGCAGGCAGGCGTCATCTCACTTCCCGTCGTTAGCGCGGCGGTCCGCATCCACAGTGGACAGGTGATGATGGCGCAGGCGCACCAGGACTTGCCCGAGGGCGTGCGAGAAGCGCTGGGGGACAGTCCCGAGGTGCGCGGTATGCGGGTGACAGGTAGAGCTGGGGCGGGCATGTCCGAGGTGCCAAGGCACCATGTCATGCCGAAGGAGCACCGCGAGTGGTTCGAGCAGCGCGGCTTCAAGGGCGACATGGACATCGACCAGTTCTGTGTCCGCCTGGAGCAGGCCCATCACGAGGCGATTCACGGAGGGGGGAACTGGAGGCTGGGACGCACATGGCCCGGGGAGTGGAACCGGATGATCATGAAGGTGCTGCGGGAGGCTGAAGCAGAAAACGGCCAGAGGTTGACGCGGAACGAGATCTTGAGGCTCATCGCGGGATACTTGAAGGAGTACGACATCCCGATGAAGTTCATGAAGGGGACGAGCCGATGACCGACGGGCGTTCGTGGCAGGGGAACTGGAAGGCCCGTCTGTATGAGCGCGTCCGAGCGCGCGGCTACGATTCGCTGACCGCATTTGCCGAGGCACGCCCGACTGCTTCGCTCGCGGCACTGGCCGAGGAACTGGGGCCTGACGATGTTGCCGGAGTGCAGGTGTTCAGCGGGCTCGTGGCTGAAGCGGAGCGAAGCCATCAGGTCACTCGTTTGGTGCGTGGGCAGTTCGTGCGTGAACTGCATGCGAGCCTTCCTACTGGGTGGCCCTCTGTACGGGATGACACAAACCGATTCGATGTTGCCCAAGCCCTCGCTCGCTGGAGTTGCTACACCCCGGAGACGCATGAGGCGCGCGTGAAGCACGCCAGAGCTGCGCTTCGCACAAACCCGCCGCCGCCCGGTTGGCGTCCGATGGGCCCCGACGATGAGCTGCTCCGCATTCTCCTACCCGACGACGAAGCCTGAGCCGGAGATGGTGGCCCCGCCAGTGGGTGAGGCGGGGCACCACGTTGTAGCGCCGCCACGAGTCAATCTGGACGTCATGCAGAGGAGAAGGCGATGAGCGACGGAGCAGCTTGGCAGGGCAACATCAAGGCTCGCCTGTACGAACGGGTCCGCGAGCGAGGCTACGACTCACTGACCGCATTTGCTGAGTCGCGCCCTGCCGTTCCGCTGTACGTCTTGGCCGACGAAATGGGCAACGACGTTGCTGCCGTGCAGATCCTAAGTGGCTTGATGTACGAGGCGGAGCACCGCAATCAGGTCACGCGCTTGGTTCGTGACGTCCTCGTGCGCGAGTTGGCCGAGAGATTCCCGAATGGCTGGCCGGACGTGCTGGACGACGCATCCCGTGTCGAAGTGGCGATGGGACTCGGGTCGTGGTTCGCCTACACCCCCCTAACCCACAGGGAGCGGGTTGACCGGGCAGGGAGTGCGCTTCTCGCCAATCCCCCGCCTATCGGCTGGCGCCCGCTCGGACCCGAAGACGAACTTCTCCGGGCGCTCCTACCGGACGACGAAGCCTGAGCGAAGTGGGTAGCCCCTCGTGGCCGGAAGCGGCGGGAACTGGCGGCGGGGGACGGGTTCGATTAATGCTGCGGGGAATCAGGTGGGGGGAACGCTCGTGAACCTGCAAACCGAGTTCGCCGCGGCGGTTCGACGTCAAGACATCCACTTCGCTGTCCGCACCTTGCTGGAGCCTGTCATCCAGTCGCAGCTGGCCACGCTGGATTCACGGCTGCTCGCGTCCTTGCTCGAGCTCTACTGCCAGCCGCTGCTCGTCGACATCGCCGACCGCAATGGCCTGCGCGTCGTCGATGCACCTCCCGAGGTGTATCCCCACTTCACGCTGCTGAAGGACGACTCGGACCGGGCCAAGGTCGCCGTCGATATCGAGGTGCGCTGGTCCACCGGGATGTCCGGGGGCGTGGTGATTCGCGATTCGCTGGTACAGAGCCGCTTCCCGCTCGACGAGTACGCGGCGCACTGGGTGGTCTGCTTCTCGTTGGACGTGCGCGCCCCAACCGAGCGCATCGAGTGGCGCGTCGAGAAGCGCCAGCCCGGCGAGCGCTCCTCCCTGAATGGCTGGCACCCGGAAGCGCCGCCCGTGCCGGAACTGGCTCCCCGACTCCGGTAGCTACGGCGCGGACCTGGGCGTCGTCGCCGCCCCACTGGCCGCTGGCGTGGGAGCCTGGGGCTTCGCGGGCTCGGCGGCCGGCGCCTCTGGCTCATGTCCTCGCAGCGCGATGGCGGGCAGCGACACAGTCAGCGCCCCCACGTCCAGGAAGCCATGGAACCCCTCCGAGTGCACCTTGGGGAGCATCCGGATACCCACGGGCGTCTGGGGACGAATCTCCACCACCGGGCCTGGGGTGATGCCCATCACGTTGCACGTGATGTCCCCGTTCAGCTCCACGTCACAACCCCAGCGGCGGCCCTGCGCGTAGCCCACCTCCAGCACCTTCACGTCCGGGTGCTTCTCCACCACGTGCCGCGACAGGGGCACGAAGTCATCGTTCCAGTCCGCGTCCCCGAGCCGCGTGTGCGCATTGCCCGCCAGCACCAGGAACACGTCCTGGGGCCGCGCGGCGCGAGGCTTCAACACCTTGCCCGCCATGTGCGCGTCACGCGCCTTCCCCTGGCTCATGTCCGTGTCCATCGCCACCACGGAGATGGCGCGTCCCTGCGCCTTCAGCGCCCGCGCCCGGTCCAGCAAGTCCATCATCGCGCGGCTGCCTCGGCCGTCCTGCTGTACCTTGCGCCAGAAGTGGCCCCCGAGCAGCGCGTCCTGGTCCGCCGGCTTGCCCGCGCTCGCCAGGTACGCATCGATACGCGCCTGCTCCTTGTCGGGCACGGTGAGCGCGAGCGTGACGGCATGGCCCGCCTGCGAGGCCTCGCACATCAAATCTCCCACGCTCGCCGGCACCTCCCGCGTGCCCAACTGCTCACCGATGAGCACCGTGAGCCCCGCCTTCAGCAGCGGCTGGAACCCAGGGACCTTGCGCTCACAGGGCTCCTGCACCGGCTCCTTCCATCGCCGCAGATAGAAGGTCGGATCCCGCGCGAACGAGTCATCCCGCGACAGCTTCAGCGAGCCGGTGAGCGTCTCCAGCGAGGGGCGCGACTCCAGAATCAGGGTGAGCTGCCGCTCCAGCTCCAAGTCCCGCGTCCCCTGCGTGGCGCCGTCCAGCTCCACCCACGCCGCGGTGTCCCGCTCGCGCTGCGCCAGCTCCACCGGCGCGCCCCGGGCGCGGAACTCGTCCTCGAAGCGCTTCATGCCCACGAAGCGGTTGTGGATGGCGCCGCTCGCCTCGGGCTTGATTTCGACGTCGTTGCTGAAGGCGACGCGCTTCATCCGGAAGATGCGGATGATGCACTCGCGCTCGGAGAGGGACTCGCTGGACACCAGGTAGCGCGTGTGGTCGCCGTCGCTCTGGTAGCCCCAGGACTTCGTGCCGATCTGCGCCGCGCGCCACTCGGTCAGCAACAGCCGGGGGTCCTCCATGGGCTGGAGCACCCAACCTTCGTTCTTCAGGAGCTTCGCGGCCTCGGCGAGCGCCCGCTCCGGCGGCATCAGGAAGATGTGCTCGTACTTCGGCTGCTCCGGCTCCACGGGCGGCGGGGCGGGCTGGGTGGCCTCGGCCTGCTCGGGGGGACGGACGTTCCTCGCACAACCCGCGAGCAGCAACACCAGACCAGCCAGGGCTCGGTGCATCGATGGCCTCCCTTGTCGCGTCGGAGAACTCAGTGGCGGGGCTGGAACGCTCGGGGTCGAAAAGGATATCGGGGAGCCGCAAGCCCCCAGGGCGACGCACCACGTCGAGCACGCCCGCTCCCCGGCTGGAGGGCCCGGGGGGACGCAGGCCCCGTCGCCCGTCATCGCGGCGAGCAGGCGTCCTCCAGGGGCGTTATCCACGCGCCCTACCTTCAGAGAAGGAGGAAGCGTTCCATGAGCGGCACCTCGTCACGACCTGTCGAAAAGAGCGGCGTCTTCAAGCTGGGCGGAGTGCTGCCCATCCATCGCCTGGGCTATGGCGCCATGCAGCTGACCGGCCCCGGCATCTGGGGCCCGCCGAAGGACCGGGCGGAGGCGGTGCGCGTGCTGCGCCGCGCGGTGGAGCTGGGGGTGGACTTCATCGACACCGCCGACTCCTACGGCCCCTATGTCAGCGAGGAGCTCATCGCCGAGGCCCTGCACCCGTACGCGAAGGGGCTGGTCATCGCGACCAAGGCGGGCCTGGTGCGCACCGGCCCCAATCAGTGGCACCCGGTGGGCGCGCCCAAGTACCTCCGCCAGGAGGTGGAGATGTCCCTGCGCCGCCTGAAGCTGGAGCGCATCGACCTGTTCCAACTGCACCGCATCGACCCGAGGGTCCCCGTCGAGGAGTCGCTGGGCGAGCTCAAGGCGCTCCAGAAGGAGGGCAAGCTTCGCCACATCGGCCTGTCGGAGGTCTCCGTCGAGGACATCCAGCGCGCGCGCAAGGTGGTGGACGTGGTGTCGGTGCAGAACCGCTACAACCTCACGGACCGCGTGCACGAGAAGGTGCTGGCGTACTGCGAGCAGGAGCAGCTGGGCTTCATCCCCTGGTTCCCGCTGGCCACCGGCGGGCTGGCGAAGCCGGGCGGCGCGCTCGACGCGGCGGCGCGCAAGCACCAGGCGAGCCCCGCGCAGATTGCCCTCGCGTGGCTCTTGGCCCGCTCGCCGGTGATGCTGCCCATCCCGGGCACCTCCTCGGTGAAGCACCTGGAGGAGAACCTCGCGGGCGCCGAGCTCTCACTGAGCAAGGACGAGCTGGCCGCGGTGGACGCCCAGGCCTCGGGCCGCTGAGGACGACGGCGCCCCGGCGGGGGCCGGCCCAGGTGCTCGGGCTGGCCTCCGGGGTGCCATCACTCCGCTTCGGGACTCAGGGGTTGGTCCAGATGCCCCAGTTCAGGAAGAAGTTCCGGATGGAGTTGCGCAGGCTGGTGGTCTGCGGCGTGCCCTGCGACGTGCCGTAGGTCCACACGGCGGCGTGGCCATAGGGCCCGTTCGGGCAGGAGGACTGACCGTGGATGGCGATGGAGTGGCCATTCGAGATGGACGCCGACGCGAAGTAGGGGAAGGTCGGGGAGTAGGCATACACGTAGCCGTAGGAGTCCACGCGGCCGATGGTGCCGACGTTGGAGAACAGGGACACGCCACTGAGCTGGTTGAAGAACCCGCCGTTGCTGGCGCTCGTGTTCAACAGATACGTGCCGTCCACGCGATAGGAGCCCTGCTCGTACGCGGTGGCCGCGCCGGGGCTGGTATAGGCCGCGAAGGTGGAGCCGCTGATGCGGCCCTGGTGGTCGAAGCGCACCCGGCAGGTCGAGGTGCACGCGGCGATGCTCAGGCGGGGAACGAGGATGGGGAAGCGCGGGCCACCCGGCCAGGTGACGATCCACTCGATGTGATAGGTGATGATCCACCGCGAGCAGTTGAGCCGGAGGTTGACCTGGCTGATGCCGGAGAACCCGTAGGAGATGCCATTGCGCCCCAGGGCGGTGAGCGCGTGCTTGGCGCCGGGGCCGTTCGTGCCGCTGACGATGCCTCCGCTGTTGTTGATGTAGACGCTGTAACCGGAGCCCGAGGGGCTCTGGCCATAAACGGCCTGCCACACGCAGGTGCAGGGGCCCTGGACCTGGAGCTTCGAGAGCGCCAGTGAGTAGGCCACCGCCTGGCCGCGCAGGGCGGGATTGATGGCGACGACCTCGTCCAGCAGGTCGACCTCCTTGCCCTCACCGGCCTTCGCGGCGACCTCGGCGAGCGCCGCGTCCAGCTCCTCGCTCACGTGCAGCACGTCGCCGCTCGTCCCCGCGCCCGGCGCCACGGTGAGCTGGCACTCCTTGTCGTCAGGGCAGTCGAGGTTGAGGTTGTAGGGCTGCGTGAGGAGGGTCTCCTTGCCCTCCCTGTCCTCGAGCACCAGCCGCTGGGACCAGCCCGTCTCCCAGAACTCCTTGATGGCGCCATCCAGCGAGATCTCCGTCTCCTTGCCGGGCTCCGGCTGCACCTCCACGCTCGCCGTCCCCTCGTCCTTGCCGTTGTAGGACGTGAGCACGAGGCCGGAGGGGAGCTCCTGGTTGTCGGCCCACTGGATGCGGACCTTCAGTCCGCCTTCGCCCACCAGGGAGAGCCCGGTGATGGTCGCCGCGGCGCCCTTCTCCGCCTGCGGGTCTGGGTCGGCGGCGCGGGCCATCGGGGCCAGCAGCAGGCCTCCGAGCGCGAGCACGGACAGGGGCAGCGAGCGCAGCGGTTGCAGCACGAGGTCCAGAAGACCCCGCGTGGGACGGTATGACATGGGGAAACCCCTTATGAGACAGGAGGCACGGCCGACAGGGATTGTCGGTCGTGGTGTCTGTCAAAGCAGGTCTCGTGCCCGTGACATGGATTGTTTGTTTTTCCTGAGACAGCCCCCGGACCTCCCCGACCGAGGGGAGGTGGGAGTGTCGACCGGTGGACGAAAGGGCGTAACCCATTCCGCCACGAATCCGTCCGACGCGTGGCGAGGAGCGCTACAGCCGCGTGAAGGTTTGATTGGCAAACGGGTGGCGAGGTCTGACTCATCCCGCGATACGGCGTTGGATGAGCAGTCATTGCCCCGGGCCCGCCGGTGAGGCGCGGGCCCGGGTGCGACAGGCTCAAGGCGCGCCGAACGCCTGGGTCCAGTAGTGCTTGTAGGTGCTGGAGGGCGCGTTGTAGTAGCCGACGCCGATGTGCACGAGCTGCGCGTTCATGATGTTCACGCAGTGGCCGCTGCTGGCCATCCAGCCGTTCACCACGGCCGTGGGCGTGGCGTAGCCCGCCGCGACGTTCTCCGCGGCGCGCCGGTAGGAGTAGCCCGCCGCCGTCATGCGCTGCCAGGGCGTGGAGCCGTCCGAGCCGGTGTGGCTCATGAAGTTGTTGACGCCCATGTCCTTGGAGTGTCGCCGCGCCGCGCACCGCAGCTGGTCGTTCATGGTGAGCGCGGGCGCCGGGGGATACGCCGTGCCGCCGCAGGTCGCCCCGGCCGCGCGCTTCTGGTTGACGAGCACGAGGACCTGCTCCTCGAACGCGGCCCAGGCCGGGTCCCACGTCGCCACGTCGCTACAGATGGCGCTGGCGGTGACGGAGCCGGTGCCGGAGGGCGCGCCTCCCGTCTCCACGTGCATGGGAGGAATCAGGGTGCCTTCCTCCGGGGCGCCACCGGGGCCACCCGCGGACGGCGTCTCGGGCCCACCACAGCCGCCCATCAGCGCGGCGCCCATCAGGAACAGGGGGACGGAGCTCCATCGCATCGCGAATCCTTTCGAGTCAGAGGTGTGGCCATCTCCGGACGAGATGGTCTCCTCATCCTGGCGAGGACCGACGGGATGTCGAGAGGGAACCCTGCGCCCGGCTGCTCGGGCGAGGGGCCATGCGCTCAATGCGATGCAAATCTTACCAGGACATCGTGGCGCTCCTGGCCTCATTCCTCACACGGGGCTTGTCTTCCTTTGCCGGCCGGAATGTTCCATCACCCCTGTCCGCGTCACTTCGTGGGAATGAAGCGCGCTACCGGGGCCCCTCGCGGAAGATGGCGCCGGCCAGGGTGGCCACGCTCGTCACGGCCGCGAAGGCGACGAGGGCGGCGGAGACGAGCGCGAAGAGGGTGGGCAGGCCCGCGCCGAAGTGGGAGACGGCGAGCCAGCCCAGGCCCGCGGCGATGAGCATGCGCGCGGTGCCTCCGACGACGGGCCAGAAGACCCGCGCCACGCCCTGGGAGGCGAACCCGAGCACGAAGCCCAGGCCCAGCAGGCCGTAGAACGGCGCGACGATGCGCAGGTACAGCGCCCCGGGCGCGAGCACCGCAGGGTCCTGGCTGAACAGGTGCAGCCAGAGGCCGGGCGCCACCGCCACGACGAGTCCGATGGCCGACGTCACCCCGAAGCCCAGCCAGGCGCCCACCCACGCGGTGCGCCGCGCCCGCTCTAACTGCCCCGCGCCCGCGTTGGTGCCCACCATCGTCAGCACCGCCGTCCCCAGCCCGAACAGCAGCGGCACCAGCAGGTAGTCCAGCCGGGAGGCGATGCCGTAGCCGGCGAGCGCCTCGACGCCGAACAGGCCCACCGCGCCGGTGACGATGATGACCGTGAGGTTCGGCTGCACCGCGCTGAACGCCGTGGGCAGCCCCACGCGCAGGATGTCGCGGACGAGCCGCCCCTCCAGCCGCGCGGGCGAGAGCCGCAGCGAGGTGCGCCCCGACGCCAGGTGCTTGAGGAGCCAGAGCGCGGCGCCCAGGTAGAACAGGTCCATGGCCAGCCCCGCGCCCGCGATGCCCAGCGCCGGCAGCGGCCCCACGCCGAAGATGAGCGCCGGGGAGATGACGACGAGGACCCCCGCGCCCGCCAGCGTCACCTTCGCCGGCAGCTTCACGTTGCCCGCGCCTCGCAGCGCCGCCGCCAACAGGTTCACCACCCAGAACGGGATGGCCCCCAGGAACAGGTAGTTCGAGTACTCCACCGCCGCGTCCAGCGCCCCCGCCTCGCCGCCCAGCGCGCGGTAGAGCGCGGGGCCTCCCAGCCACGCGAGCAGCGTGGAGACGAGCCCCAGGCCCACGCCCATCACCACCGCGTGCCACACCAGCGCGTCCGCGTCCTGGCTGCGGTGCGCGCCCACCGCCCGCGCCACCGCGGAGGCCACCCCGCTGCCGATGCCCCCGTTGGACATCATCGTCATCAACATGAAGATGGGGAACACCAGCGACACGCCCGCCAGCGCGTCGGTGCCCAGGAAGCTCACGTACCAGGTCTCCGCCACGCCGACGAAGGACTGCGCCACCAGCACCACCGTGGTGGGCACCGCCAGCTTCAAGAGCGTGGGGAGGATGGGCCCGTGCAGCAGCGCCTGCCGGATGTCCGCGCCCGCGGCGCCCGCCTTCTGCTCGCCGCTGGCCTCGGCCTCCGAGGAGAGTGCGCTCTTCACCTGCATGGTTCCCGCTCCCGCGTGACGTATGATGAGCGTAATATGGTGTCGCGCGGGAGACACCGGAAAAAACCGGTGGGGCCTCAGGTGAGCAGGAAGCTGTCGTCGGGCCGTGTGGGTGGAGGGAGGGGCTCGCCGGCCAGCTCCAGCACGGCGCGCTCGATGTTCCGCGTCAGGGCGTCGAGCGGCAAGTCGTTGGGCTCGGTGCCGAAGGGGTCCTCCAGCTCGGAGGTCACCATGTCGAGCGCGATGAACGTGTATGTGACGAAGACGGAGACCAGGGGCGTGGACCAGCCCAGGCTGCCGGCCAGGGCGAAGGGCAGGAGCAGGCTGTAGATGTAGACGGTGCGGTGGAGCATCACGCTGTAGACGTAGGGGATGGGGGTGCTGGCGATGCGCTCGCAGCCGCCGAGCACCTCCGAGAAGCGGTCCAGGTTGGCCTCGAGCGGGGCGACGAGCAGCTCGCCCAGCCGTCCCTCCCGCCGCATCCGGGCCACCCAGTCCGCCAGCGCCAGGATGACGCGGGGGGCACGCTGTCCGGTCTGCTCCACGCACGCGCGCACGCCCGGGGGCAGGGCGTCGAGCGCCACGGGGGTGCCGCGCAGCTGGTGGTTGAGCGTGAGGGCGAGCGCGCGGAGCAGGTCCGTCACGTCGCGGCGCTCCTCGGCGGAGAGGGCGGGCGTGGGCAGCGAGAGGGCCTGGCGCATGAAGGAGCGCGAGACGATTTGCAGCGAGCCCCACAGCTTGCGCGCCTCCCAGAAGCGGTCGTAGGCGGTGCTGTTGCGAAACCCCAGGAAGATGGCGAGCGCCACGCCCAGCAGGCCGAGCGGACCTTCCCGGAGGTTGAACTTCAGGTTGAAGGGCAGCGGCTGCAGGACGACGGCCAGGCACGCCAGCGCGAGGAAGAAGCCGAGCCGGGGGAAGATGCGTGGCATGACCGAGCCACGCCAGACGAAGAGCATGCGAAGCCAGTGCATTCGCGGGCGGACAATCATGCCGCCCCTGTAACACGCGAGGCCGGTGCAGGGTGGGGACGCCCCGGCCTCGTTGAAGGCGGACTCATCGGGGGCATCCGCGCGGACGAGCCCCCGCCCGTCGGCTCAGCGCACCTCGGGGCAGTCCCTGGCGTGCCTCCAAGGGCTCACAACAGCCTGGTCAGGACGAACGTCACGGACCCGTTGAGCGTGGCGAGCCCTTCTGGCGAAGCGCACTTGTTGCCGAGCAGGTCGTTCGCGTAGGTGCTGACCCGCACCATGGTCGCGCCCGCGAACCTCCCCGACCTCACCGTGCCCGTGTCGGTGATGGTCGTCGCCACGTCTCCCACCCCGATGACGGTGGCGGAGAAGAGGACCTCGGACTCTCCCGGGGCTGGGTTTCCCGGCTCACTCCAGATGAGCCGCAGCGTGCCGTAGCTGGAGTGCAGGAGGTCCAGGCACGACGCGGCCTTGATGGGGCCCGTCCGAGGCACGAAGGTGGCGGTCAGTCCCGAGAGCAGGCAGTTGGACAGCACGCCTCCCGCCGAGGCCACCACGTCCTGCGGTTCGTTCTTCAGGGGCGGGTCGAAGGTGGAGATGACCGTGCCTCCGCAGGTCACCAGCGTCAGCAGTCCCTGCTCGGCGGCGCCGACCTCTGCCGGGCTCGTCGAGGCCCCTGGCTCCGGCTCCAGCGCTTCCGGTCCGACACCACACCCCGCGATGACGAGAAGCCCCGCGACGAAGCCCGACACGTGACGACGCATGAATGCCCCTTGGGTTGATGGGCATACAGCATACGGATACGTGCCCTGGCGCCGTGGGGGCCGACACCTGGGGGCAAGGAGGCTGTCGGGTTCCTGGCGTGACAATCATTGACCAGACGGCACTTGGACCTGGGGCCACATCGAGGAGGGGTCAGGTCTGTCTTTGCGCGCGGCGGGTGGGCCTTTCGTGGCGATGTGGGTCCAGGGTCACCTCGCGCAGCTGGGTTCCCACCCGGACGATGGCGTGGAGCACCGGCACCAGCTCCTCTCCGAGCGGGGACAGCGCGTACTCCACCGAGGGCGGAGACGTGGGCCGCACCTCGCGCGTCACCGCGCCCTTCGCCGTCAGCTCCTTCAGCCGCGTGGTGAGCACCTTGGGTGAGATGCCGGGGATGTCGTGCAACAGCTCGCCGAAGCGCCGCGGGCCGCCGGACAGCTGCCAGACGACATGGGTGGTCCACGCTCCACCCAGGAGCGACATGCAGGCATGGATGGGACAGCCGGGCGGTGGCGGTGGGGCCTTGCTCTTGCGCAGCTTCAGGGACATGGGGACTTACCGCCAGGTGAGTGGAGTTACCGCGGGGTGAGTGGAAAGTGCGCTCACCTTATCCGCGCTACTTTCCAGAAGTAACCCGGCCCCGTTACTCATGCGCCGTCGTTCCCACCCACCAGGAGGAAGCCGATGAAGCTCTATTTCGCGCCGGGCGCCTGCTCGCTGTCCCCCCACATCGTCGCGCACGAGGCGGGCCTCACGCTGCAGCTCGAGAAGGTCGATACCCAGACGAAGGTCATGCAGTCGGGCGGTGACTTCTGGAAGATCAACCCCAAGGGCTATGTGCCGGCGCTGGAGCTGGAGCCGGGCGACGTCCTCACCGAGGGCCCCGCGCTGGTGCAGTACCTGGCGGACCTGCGGCCCGAGGCGGGGCTGGTGCCTCCGGCGGGCAGCCTGGAGCGCTACCGCGTGCAGGAGATGCTCGGCTACATCAACTCCGAGCTGCACAAGACCTACGCTCCGCTCTTCCGCCCCAACACGTCGGCCGAGGTGCGCGAGGAGCGCACGGCCTACCTGTTCAAGCGCTACCAACTGCTCGAGGAGCGCCTGGCCACGCGTCCCTATCTCTTCGGGGACACCTTCGGCATCGCCGACGCGTACCTCTACACCGTCACCCGCTGGGCGAAGTACGTGAAGGTGGACATGTCCGGCTTCCCGAACCTGCTCGCGTTCATGGAGCGCGTCACCGCGCGTCCCGCGGTGCGCAAGGCGCTCGAGGCCGAGGGGCTGCCCGTCTGACGTCCCGGCCTCACATCCGGGCCAGGATTTCAGTCCGCTTCGACTCGTACTCGTCGGGGGGATGTGTCCCGCGTCGACCAGTCGGCGCAGGTCCTCCATCGCCTTCGCGGGGTCGTTCTTCCGCTGGAGGCGGATGGCGGTGTGCCACTGCTCCAGGAGGGGGGGCTCGGACCCGGAGGCCCCTCCGTCAGGCGCGGGCCTGCCCCACGAGGACGCCCCCTGCAATCACCAGGGCGACGCCGATGAAGACGAGCACCAGCTCCTTGCGAGTCTTGTGCTCGCCCAGCAGGAAGACGCCGCCGAGCGTGGAGATGATGACGCCCATCTGCGACACGGTGAAGCCGGTGGTGACGCCCACGCGCTCGTCGGCCAGCAGGAGCGCCAGGTTTCCCGTCGCCCAGATGAGGCCGGGGAGGATGTTGAGCCAGGTCTTCTTCACGAAGGGCCGGCCCTCGCCACGCAGTGACAGCAGGAAGGCCGTCGTCAACAGGCCCACCGACTGGGGGAGGATGGCGTCCCAGCCGTTGACGCCGAACCACTTGGGGATGATGACGTAGGCGACCAGCCCCGCGCCGCAGAGCAGGAGCGCCGTGAGCCCCGCGTTGCGCTGGGCGGGGCTCGCGGTGTCGCGGACCTCCTTGTAGGACGTCATCGCGACGCCCAGCATCACCACGACGAGCCCCGTCGTCCCCAGCGCCACCTTCGCGGTGGTGGGCCATTCGTGGAACACCAGGACACCTATCAGCGAGGTGCCGAGCAGTTGGAGGCAGACGATGGCGGGCATCGCCGTCGACACGCCGAGCAGCGCGAACGAGCGGAACTGGTTCGTCTGGCCCACCGCGCAGCAGGCGCCGGAGGCGAAGCCCGCCAGCACCACCGTGCGCGACAGGTGCGGTGAGACGACGTTGAGCGCGAACAGGGCCAGCGCCAGCGCGCCCAGCGTGCTGCCGAGGACCTGCTGCTTGGGAAGACCGCCCACCTTCGCGACGAGCAGCGGCTGGATGCCCCAGCACAGGGGCGGGATGAGCACGACCAGGTTCTCCAGGCTCATCCCCATGCTCCCCGCCTACGGCCCCCCGGAATCTAGGGCTGGAGGACGTGGCGGGAATCGGCCCCGTGGGCAGCGCCATGTGGGGCGGGGGACAGTGACGGCGTTGTCCCTCCGCCCGAGGGCCGGCTACGGGCGGTGGCTGCGGCGCTGCTGGAGCAGCCAGTCGTAGAGCTCGAGCGTGGCGTAGGCGGTGTCCCACGTCGAGCCGTCGTGGCGTCCACCCGGGATGACGGTGAAGCGCATCGCGCTGGAGCCCGCGCCGCAGCGGGTGTCCAGCCAGTTCTTGAGGTTGCTCGGGCGGCTCGGCGTGTCGAACTCGCCCTGGAAGGACCAGATGGGCAGGGCCTTCAGGTTGCAGACGTTCGCGTCGTTGGTGGGCGTGGACGTGAAGGCGATGGGGACGATGGCCGCGAGCGGCCCGTTGTCCGTGATGCCCTGCTCGAGGCTCCGGTTGGCGCCGCCGCTCAGGCCGGTGAAGTAGATGCGGTCCGTGTCCACGCGGTAGTCCTTCTTGGCGTCCTCGACCAGGGCCAGCAGCGCGTCGTTGTTGAACCAGCCCGTGCCGGAGTTGGTGAACGGCAGCCGCTGGTTCGGGGAGATGACGATGGCCTTCATCGCCGCGCGGAAGCTGGCGGAGTTGAACTGCCGCGCCAGGCCCTCGGGGTTGGCGAGAACGCCGGAGCGGTCCGTGGCCAGCGTGGCGCCGCCCAGGCCGTGCAGCGCGATGATGAGCGGCCAGCGGGTGGTGCGGTCCGCGTTGTACTGCTGGGGCAGGAACAGGGCGTAGTCGTAGCGGACGTTGCGCACCAGCGTCTGCTGTCCGGCGGCGCACGTGGTGGGCGCCGTCGACGCGACCCCGGGTCGGCCCGACAGCTCCAGCTCGCGCAGTCGGCAGTAGGGCTGGTCCTTGCACACCACCCGGACCTTCGTGGTGGTGACGGGCGCGGTGAAGGTGAGCGAGCGCTGCGTGGTGTTGGTCGGGTTGCCCTCCACCACGGAGCCCGGAATCGTCTTCCAGCAGCCGCCGTCCCAGCTCTGCAGCTCGAACGCGGTCATCGCGTAGGACGACGTCGCGCTGGTGGACAGGTGCAGCGTCGCGCCGTGCACTTCGTGGGCGCTCCCGAGGTCGACGTCGAAATAATTGTGCGTCTGGAAGTGGTAGCCGGACTCCCAGCGCGTGGTGAGGTTCCCGTCCACGGCGTTGGAGGGCGGCAGGTTGGCGTTGCTGCTGCCGGCGGAGACCGGCTTGCCGAGTGCCACGTTGGTGAGCGTCTGGGGCGCGGGGGCCACCGTCACGCTGACCTCGTCCGTCCCGGTGGCGCCGTCATTGTCGGTGGCGGTGAGCCGGAAGACGGCGGTGCCGACCGTCAGTCCCGTGACGCTCAACGTGGCGGTGCTGACGCCGGAGAGCGTCGCGGTGGGACCGCTCACCTGTGTCCATGCCAGCGAGACCACCGTGCCGTCCGCGTCGGTGGCGCCGCCGCTGAAGGTGACGCTGTTCGTGGGCAGGGTGATGGCCTGGTCCGGGCCGGCGTTGGCCACCGGCGGGATGTTCACCTCGGTGGCGTGCGGCGTGCCGAAGACCCACAGCTCCTTCACGCGGCAGTTGTCCGCGAGCGGGTCCTTGCAGGAGAATCGCACCTTCTTCGCCGTCACCGGCTGGGTGAACGTCGTCGACACCGCGATGCTGGTGTTGTTCGTCTGGCTCGCGCCGGGGATGGGCTTCCAGCCCGTGCCGTCGTCGTAGAACAGCTCGTAGCTCTTGATGGGCCGGTCGGCGCGGAAGCCCGTGTAGAGCTCCATGCGCACCAGGTCGAATGTCCCCTGCAGGTCGATGTCCAACAGGCGCGTCTCGTTGTAGACGCCAGGGCACCAGCGCGAGTCATCGCTGTTGATGTCCCCATCCACCGCGTACTCCGGCAGGAAGCTGCCCTGCGTGGCGCTCGCGGTGGCGGGCTTGTGGAGCGTGACGTTGATGGGCTCCGCGAGGGCCGCGGCCTGTCGCGAGAGGGCTTCAGGGCCGCCAGCTTCCTCGGGGGTGCCACAACCCAGCAGCACGCCCATCACCAGGGTGCACAGTCGAGACGGAATCCTTCGCATGGTGTCCTCCTCCTCGGGCTCTTGGAGAAGAACGGGGCCGCTCGCGGCAAGTCTCATGGCCTCCGTGTTTTGCGCGGGTGTACCGTCCACCCGGGTACCGAGAGGTGGGGAACATGCGCGTCGCAGTCGCTCCTGGATGGCTCGTGGTGTTGCTCGTGTCCGCGTGTGCACACCCTGCCTCCTCGGAGCGGACGGGGGCCACGGGGTGCTCGGCACCCGGGACCCTGTGCTGGGACTTCGAGGAGGGGCGACTGCCGGAAGGCTGGACACCGTTCCGTGACGAGTTCAGCGGCCAGCTCCTCGTGGATGCCACGCGTGCACATGGTGGCAGGTATTCGCTGCACGCGAGCCAGCTCGTCGGGGGGCGCGAAGGCGAGCAGGGGGGGCCGAAGAAGACGGTGCGCTTCCAGCTCCCGAAGGACTTCGGCCCCGTGCTCTGGGGGCGTGTCCACGTCTACGTGACACCCGCGCGGCCGGCCTCGCACGCGGGGCTCTTCAACGCGCGGTATCCGCGCCCGGGGAGCCAGGACACCGCGTTCGAGGCGCTCGACTGGTACGAGGTGGCGACGTACCAGGAGAAGTACATGGCCATCTGGCATCCCCCGGAGCCGCCCGGCTTCCCGGAGTGGGTGCAGGTCTCCGACACGCCGCTCGTGCTGGACCGGTGGGCCTGCGTGGAGTGGCTCTTCGACGGCGCGAACGGTGACGCGCCCCAGGCCGCCGAGCCCCGTGTGTGGCTCGACGGCGTGGAGCTGAAGTGGCCTCGTACGTTCGTCTTCTCCGACCCGCCCACCGAGGCACCGTTGATTCGCGAGAAGGCTCGCGACTTCACGGTGCTGGAGGCGGGGGTGTTCCTCTACCAGGGGCTCTCCACGCCCACGGACTGGTGGCTGGACGACCTGGCCGTGGGCCCGCGGCGCGTGGGCTGCGAGTGATGGCGGGCTTCAGGCTCCGCCCGTGGGGTCGTGGAGCTTGAGCACGTAGAGGAAGTCCGGGACGGTGAGGCCGCGCGCCACGACGATTCCATCGCGCAGGATGAGCGTCTCCTCCAGCGAGTCGTGGAAGTGCGCCAGGGGCGTGGTGTCCAGGCGGCGGTGGAACGCGACGGGCGCGTCGCCGAGCACCTCCCAGTACGCGCGGCGTGTCACCTCGTCCGGCGGCGCGTTGCCGTCGAGCACCTCCCGGGGCGCGCCCGTGGCGAGGTCGAAGAAGCGCGTCTTCTGGTCATCCGAGCGGGTGACCAGCACGTCCCCCTCCATGGCCACCTCGAACGGCAGCGCGGGGTGCGGCACCTCGTACACCCGCCGCCCCGTGTCCGCTTCGTACAGGCGCACCCGGTCGTCCAGCGTACACACCGCCACCCGCGAGCCATCCGCGGAGAACCGCGCGGCGATGACCGGCTCCTCGGAGACCTGGAGCACGCGCCGGAAGCCCGCGGGCAGGTCGAGCAGCTCCAGCTCCCCCGTGGCCCGGCCCACCGCGATGCGCGGCACGCGCTCGGCCGCCGTGTACGCCACCGCGGGCTTCATCAAGGCCTGGGTGTCGAGCACGAGCCGCCCCGTCTTCACGTCGTGCACCTGGAGCCGTGAGAGGGCCTCGTAGCCCGACACGACATGGGCGCCGTCCGGCGTGAACTCCACCATCGTGACGACGGCCTCGGGGCCCTTCAGCGTGTGGAGCAGCCGTCCGTCGGCCACGCGCCACACACGCACCACGCCCAGCTCGAACGTGCCCGCGAGCAGCGTCGAGTCCGGGGAGAAGGTCATCACCTGCTCCATCGTCATCTTCCGGGACGCGTCCCGCCCCTCCAGCGGCTCGTCGGTCAGCTCCGTCGTCGGCGTCATGCGCGCCACGTCGAACAGCTGGATGCCCCGCCGCCAACCGTCATCCAGGTAGCGCGTGACGGGATAGGCGGCCCACGCCTCGTTCGGGCTCAGGTTCCAGGGATGAAGGCCGGAGTCGTGGGCATCACGGGGCGGCTCGCGCACGCGGCCCTGGGCGTCGATGACGAGCATGCCGTCCATCCGCTTCGCGACGGCCAGGGTCCCCTCGGCCCGCCCCCACAGGTGCTTCACGCGGTGCTGCTCGGACAGGAGCCTGGGCGGAATGGGCGCGTCGAGCCTGCTCACGAGCACGCCGCCATCGACGGCCGTCAACGCGAAGTGCCTCAGGTCCGGCGAGAAGGCCGCGCCGCGCTCATGCCCATCCGAGGAATAGGGGCGCGACCACACCGTGGCGCCGTCCTTCACGTCCAGCATCTCCAGCCGGTCGTATCCCAACAGGCCCAGCCGCGAGGTCCCCAGCCACTGCACGTGGGAGTAGCGCGATTGGCCCTGCAGGCCGCGCACCCGCTGCCAGGTCTTCGTCTCCGCCACGCCCACGTCGTCGAGGTCCGCCCACGCGAGCCACTCGCCGTCCGGACTGAAGGCCACCGTGCTCACGGAGCGCTGCGTGTCCAGCCGCGCCACCTGCTCGCCCGTGGACACGTCCCACACGCGCACCGTGTCGTCCGACGCGCCCGACACGAGCCAGCGGCCCGAGGGATGGAACGCCACGCTCAACACCGACTGCTGGTGCCCCTTGAGCGTGCGGACCTTCTCGCCCGTGTCCAGGTCGTACAGGTGGATGCGCCAGCCCAGGTTGCCCACCGCGAGCAATGTGCCGTCCGGGCTGAAGGCCACCGACGTCACCTGGCCCTCCTGGCGCCCGAACACGTGGAGCTGCTCGCCCGTCTCCACGTCCCAGACTCGCGCGTCATGCGCCCTGGAGCCCGAGGCCAGGCGCTTGCCGTCCGCGCTCCAGGCAATTCCGCGCACCTCCATCTCGTGGCCCTCCATCACCCGGAGCTGCTTGCCTGTCGCCACGTCCCAGACGTGGACGTTGTCGGCGTCGCTGTTCGACCCGGTGGCCAGCCTCGTCCCCGTCGCATCGAACGCCGCGCACAGGACGTGGGCCTCGTGCCAGAGGTACGTGTCGGCGCCGTCCAGTGCGCCACGCAGCGGCAGCAGGGACTCCACCCAGGCCGCGCCGCCGGAGGCCTCGCGCTGTCGTCGCCACCATGCCGCGAGCTGGTACAGGTGCGCCTCCGGGTCGTCCCAGGGGCCCTGTCCCGTCGTGGCGTAGTGGGGCGCGGCGTCCGGCGCGTCGTACCAGCGCAGCCGGTTGTAGAGGCACTGGAAGAGGGTCTCGGGGTGCTCGCGCAGGAAGTC
The DNA here is from genome assembly GCF_020037055.1 of Myxococcus sp. AS-1-15. Taxonomy (NCBI): domain Bacteria; kingdom Pseudomonadati; phylum Myxococcota; class Myxococcia; order Myxococcales; family Myxococcaceae; genus Myxococcus; species Myxococcus sp. AS-1-15. The sequence continues at coordinate 66,198 of NZ_JAIQDF010000001.1, forward strand.
CGCGTCGAGCGCGACGGCCTTGCGCAGCACGCCGAGCGTCTGGGGGCCCACGGTGGGCCCGTCCTCGTGCAGCACGCGCGTGTCCGCGGGTGTCCGGGCGAGCGCGTCGTCGAGCGCGGCGAGCAGTCCGTCCACCCCTTCGGCGGCGAGGAGGGATTCGAGGGTGGAGAGCTCGGTGAGGGAGGCGAGGTCGTGGGGCATGGAGGGCCGCATTCTCGCGGCGACCCTCCATCGGGTTCAATGGGTGCGACGGGTCTGCGCCGTGCCGGTGGCGCGCGAGCCCTCGGAGGCCGGGGTGTCGCGCAGGGCGTGGACGGCCTCGACGATGTGCGTCGCGTCGATGCCCGCCGCGGCGAGCAGCTCCTCGGGCTTGCCGGAGCCGGGCAGCTTGCGCACCGCGAGGCGCTTCACGCGGGGCAAGGGCTCGGTTCCGTCCGAGAAGGCCTCCAGCACCGCGTCCGCGAGCCCGCCTTCGGCCCAGTGGTCCTCGACGACGAGGAGCCTACCCTGGGTCTCCTTCGCGGCCTGCCGCAGCGTCTTCACGTCCACGGGCTTCACCGAGTACAGGTCGATGACGCGCACGGACACGCCCGCGTCCTGCAAGCGCGCGTGGGCCTCCAGCGCTTCATGCAGCGTAATCCCGGCGGCCACAATGGTGACGACGTCCCGGTCGGAGCGTCGGAGCACCTTGCTGCCGCCGATGGGGAACTCCTCGGTGGGCGCGTAGAGCACGGGCGTCTTGGCGCGCGTGGTGCGCAGGTAGCTGATGCCGCGCAGGTCCACCAGGGCGGCCATCAGTCGGGCCGTCTGGTTGGCGTCGCTCGGGTAGAGCACGGTGCTGCCGGCGACGGCGCGCATCATCGCCAGGTCCTCCAGCCCCATCTGCGAGGGACCGTCCTCGCCGATGGACACGCCCGCGTGGCTGCCGCACACGTGCAAGGTCGCGTTGGACACGGCGGCCATGCGCAGCTGGTCATATGCGCGCGACAGGAAGGCGGCGAAGGTGCTGACGAAGACGCGCTTGCCCAGCACCGCCATGCCCACGCCGCTGGACACCATGTTCTGCTCGGCGATGTACATCTCGAAGTACCGGTCCGGGTGCGCCTTGCGCAGCTCCTCCGAGTACGTGGAGTTGGACACCTCCGCGTCCAGCGCGACCAGGTCCGGGTAGGCATCCCCCAGCGCCGCGAGCGCGTCGCCGTACACCTTGCGCGTGGCGACCTTCTCGTCCGTGGCGTAGGTGGGCAGCTTCAGCGGCCCGGCGGCGGGCTTCGCGGTGGGCTTCGTCACCTCCGGCTTCCTCACGTCGAAGCGCAGGTTCCGCTCGCCGCCGAGCTCCTGGATGGCCTCGCGCGCCTTGTCCTCGGGCAGGGGCTTTCCGTGCCAGTGCTCATGGTTGGCGATGAGCGAGTAGCCATGGCCCTTCTCCGTCTTGAAGACGAGGCACGTGGGCCTGCCCTTCGTGGCCTGGGCCTCGGCCAGCGCGCGGTCGATGGCGCCCAGGTCATGTCCGTCCACGGCCAGCGCATGCCAGCCGAATGCACGCGCGCGGGCGACATAGGCCTCGCCGTTCCAGCCCAGCTCCGTCTCGCCGCTCTGGCCCAGGCGGTTCATGTCGATGAGCGCGCACAGGGTGTCGAGCTTGTAGTGTGCGGCCTTGTCGAACGCCTCCCAGACCGAGCCCTCCGCCGTCTCGCTGTCGCCCATCATCACGTACGTGCGGAAGCGGCGCTGGTCCAGGCGCGCGGTGAGCGCCATGCCCACGCCGATGGCCAGTCCCTGGCCGAGCGAGCCGGTGGCCACGTCCACCAGCGGCAGCACATGCGGGTTGGGGTGTCCCTCCAGGCGACTGCCGAACTGGCGCAGGGTCAGGAGCTCCGCGTCGTCGATGGCGCCCGCCGCCTTGAACGCGGCGTAGAGGACCGGGCAGGCGTGGCCCTTGGAGAGCACGAAGCGGTCATTGTCCGGGGCGTGCGGGTGCTGGAAGTCGAAGCGCAGGTACTTCTGGAACAGCACCGCGACGATGTCCGCCGCGGACATGGACGAGCTCGGATGTCCGGAGCCCGCCGCCGTCGTCGCGCGGATGCTGTCGACCCGCAGCTGCGCCGCGAGCCCTGCCAGTGTGTCTGCCATCGTCTCTCTCCAGGCTGGGGGACCTCCGTAGGGTGTTGATGGCGGGGCCTCGGGTGAAGCGGCGCGGGCGCGCGCGGGGAGAGGGCGGACGAGGGGCCTCTCCTCGCAGGGCAACCCGACGAGGGGGCTCCCGTGTGCAGGCCCGCTCACGCTCCGGCGCGCGTGGGCAGATTCAGAGCCAGGGGTGTGAACCGCCATGAATCCACTGCGTCAGCTCGAGGAATTCGGCCAGGCCGTCTGGGTGGACAACCTCCAGCGGAGCTACATCACCCAGGGGACGCTCCAGAAGCTCATCACCGAGGATGGGCTCAAGGGGCTGACCTCCAACCCCACCATCTTCCAGAAGGCGGTGTCGGGCAGCGAGGACTACGAGGACCTCTTCCAGGCCGCGCGGGGCCAGGGGCGCTCGGCGGGTGACGTCTACGAGCAGCTCGCCGTGCGCGACGTGCAGGGCGCCGCCGACATCCTGCGCTCCGTCTACGACGCGCTGAAGGGGAAGGATGGTTACGCCTCGCTCGAGGTCTCCCCGCGGCTCGCGAACGACACGAAGGCCACGCTCGACGAGGCGCGCAGGCTCTGGAAGACGCTGGACCGGCCCAACGTGATGATCAAGGTCCCCGGGACGGAAGCCGGGGTGCCCGCCATCGAGCAGCTCACGGCGGAGGGGCTGAACGTCAACGTGACGCTCCTGTTCAGCCAGGAGCGCTACCGGCAGGTCACCCACGCGTACCTGACGGGCCTGGAGCGCTTCGCCAAGGCGGGCGGAGACTTGAGCAAGGTGTCCAGCGTGGCCTCGTTCTTCGTCAGTCGCATCGACGTCGCGGTGGACAAGGAGATTCAGCAGCGATTGAAGGCGGGCGTCACCGCGGAGCAGCGCAAGGTGCTGGAGTCGCTGCACGGCAAGGTGGCCATCGCCAACGCGAAGCTCGCCTATCGCATCTACCAGGAGGTCTTCAGCAGCCCGCGCTGGAAGGCGCTCTCGGCGAAGGGCGCCAAGGTGCAGCGGGTGCTGTGGGCGAGCACCAGCACGAAGGACCCGAAGCTGCGGGACGTGCTCTACATCGAGGAGCTGATTGGCCCGGACACCGTGAACACGATGCCGCCGGCCACCATCGACGCCTTCAGGGACCACGGCAAGGTGCGCACCACGCTGCTGGAGGACCTGGCGGGCGCGAAGGAGACGTTGCGTCAGCTGGAGGCCGGGGGCGTGTCGATGAAGAGCGTCACCGAGCGGCTGGCCGTGGACGGCGTGCGGCTCTTCGAGGAGTCTTTCGACGCGCTCCTGAAGGCGGTGGAGGCGCAGCTGAAGAAGTCTTAGGCGGCGCAGTGTGCGGACCCTCCATGTCTCTGGCATGGTGCCGCGGACATGCGACGACTCCTCCTGGCCTGGTTGTGCTGCTGCGTCCCGTCCCTCGTCCTCGCGCAGTCGGTGGTGAAGGAGGAGTGGGTCGTCACCACGGACATGTGGGGCAACGCCCTGCACCAGGGGCTCACGCTGGAGCGCTCGGGGAAGAAGCTGTCCGGCACGTTCGACGGTGACGCGCTGGAGGGCGAGCGCACGGGCAACGAGGTCCGCTTCAACGTCACCGACTCACGGCAGGCGCGCTACGTCTACACGGGCAAGGTGCGGGGAGACCGGCTGGAGGGAACGGCGGACGTGCCGGACACGAACGACAAGAAGGCGCGGGTGAAGCGGGCCTTCACGGCGCGCCGGATTCCGGAGCGGCCTTCAGGCCCACCGCGTCGGCATGAGTTCACGCCGACGTCGTGGTCCAACGAGTTCTCGGCGGACCGGGCGCCGGTGCTGACGCTGTGGTCCGGGGACACGGTGAAGACGACGACGCTCGACTCCGGTGGCATGGATGAGCACGGTGTCTCACGCGCGCTGTATGGCAATCCGCAGACGGGGCCGTTCTTCATCGCGGATGCGCGGCCGGGGGACATGCTGGCGGTCCACTTGAAGCGCCTGCGATTGAACCGGCGCAGCGCGGACAGCCTGGACAGCATCGTCGGGCGGGCCATGACGCCGTTGTTGGCGTCGAAGGCGACGGAGCTGGGCAAGCCCGTGCGCTGGACGTTGGATTGGGAGAAGGGCGTGGCGCGGCCGGAGTCGCCCACGGAGAAGCTGAAGGACTTCACGGTGCCGCTGCGGCCGATGCTGGGCGGGCTGGCGGTGGCGCCGGGCTTCGGCTCGCCCCCTGTCTCCACGGGAGACACGGGGCGCTTCGGTGGGAACATGGACTTCAACGAGGTGGTGGAGGGCAACACCGTGTACCTGCCCGTGTTCCAGCCGGGAGCGCTGCTCTACGTGGGGGACGCGCACGCGGGGCAGGGGGATGGCGAGACGTCTCAGTTCGCGCTGGAGACGTCGATGGAGGTGGAGCTGACGGTGGAGGTCATCCGCGGCAAGGCGCCGTCGATGCCGCGAGTGGAGTCGCCCACGCACCTGATGGTGTTGGGACAGGCGGGCTCGCTCGACGATGCGCTGCGCCAGGCGACGAGCGGGCTGACGCAGTGGCTGGCGCAGGACTACGGGCTGTCGCTCTCGGAGAGCGCGCAGGTGATGGGCACGAGCGTGCAGTACGTCGTCGCCAACCTCGCGGGGCGCAGCGTCGGTGTCGCGGCGAAGCTGGACAAGGCCCGGCTGGCGCCGCTGCGGCCCTCGGGGAGATAAGCCCCCTCGCGTCGTCGGTCCTTACTCCCAACTGCTCCCGTTCCACGTCCGGGTGACATTCACCGTGGACGCCCCCGTGGTCTCCACCCACCTGAGCACGGGGCGCTCCTGCACATCCCAGCTCAGCACGGGCTGGGACGCGACGGAGTCCTGCGCGTCATTCACGTTGAGCACCCCGCCCAGCGCATGCCACGCCTGTCCATCCCAGCGCGACGCGCGCAGCTCCACGTTGCTGAAGTGGGGCGACGCCTTCTTCAGCCACGCGACGGTGGGAAAGCCCCGCTCGTCCAGCGCCAGCGTGAACGTGTTGACCGCGCTCCCCGGCGGCCCACCCAGCCGCAGGTCCACCGGACCGACTCCGTCCCCGAGCTTGCGGTACACCGTGTTGTTGAGCACCGGCCCCGAGCGCTTCACATACACGCGGTAGACATCCTCCGCGTAGTTCGTGTTCACCTCCAGCGTCTCACCCGTGTCCCCAATCCACGCCACGACGCACCCGTCGAACCCCTGGTCCGAGTAGTACGCCTGGAGCACCTGCGGCGTCAGGTAGTCCTTGTAGAGGTCGCAGTAGGGGAGGTTCGACCCCGCGTCCCGGATGGCCTGCAACGTCAGCCCCACGCGGGGCGGCAACGCAGTGAGCGCCTGTGACGACGAAGCCGCGTCACCCGACGGTGACACGGCGTCCTCTTCCGCGTAGCCCGCGAACAACCCCGCGCACACCACCGCCGTCAACAAACCCCGAGCCTTCCTGCCTGGGACGAATCGCATGTGAGCCACTCCTGTGGGAGGTGAAGCGGCCCAAAGCTAGGCATGCGAGTCTTTCACGGCCGTCGAGTCCGCCATGTCTGTTCAACGGCGGACCCGACTCATGTCAGGGAAAGAAGAACGAACGGTCGCAAGCGAGACTGCCTCCCGCGCGATACAGCATGTCTTGGTAGACGATGGTGTTGTTGATGGAAAACGCGCTCGTCACCGACGCCACGGTGACGCCGCCTCGCACCAGCCGGAAGCGCGGCGTGCCCTGCTGCAGCGGCACCCGGAACGATTGGATGCCCGCCGCCACGTCCCTGCGCTGAACGACGCCCGCGAACTCGATTTCGAGCGTCCCGGGCGCGGTGAGGAAGGCGAGCAGCTCGACCTCGTTCGCGGCCGCAGCCCCGCCCCGCAGCTCGTAGGGCGCGCGCTGCTGCGTCAGGTCCGGCGCGGCGCTCGTCGAGTGCACGCGGTGGAAGTAGTAGAGCGCGTCCCGGGCGATGGTCGGCTGGACGCCCGTCTTGAACCAGGCGGTGTAATACGCCGTCAAATCGAACGCCGCCCACTGCGTGCCGGACGAGGGCGAAATCTCCGTCGCCTCCGAGTAGTCGTTCCAGGTGATGAGCTGCACCCAGTCCGCGCCGCCCTGGATGGCCGCGTCCCACAGCGCCCGGTACGCCTGGGAGTTGTTCGCCTCCGTGTAGACGAGGTCCTTGGGCCGCGAGTCCTGCACGGCCACGGGCGCCATCCACTGGAGCCCCATCCCGTGCGCGGTGCCCACGTTGGTGCGCTGTCCCGCCGCGCTACCGAGCGTTCGGTTCCCCCACGTGGACGTCCCATGCAGCGGCACCACCGCCTGGAGCGTGTTCGTCGCCGCCACCCAGGGGCGCACGTACACGGGCCACAGCGCGGAGGGGATGCCCCGCGCCTGGAGCGCCTGCAGCACCGACGCCCACCACTGCGGCGTGCGGTTGTCCGCCATGTACGGCGAGAGCAAAAGCCGCCCGTCCGGCAGGTGATACACCGCCGGGTGCGAGGCCACCGAGCCGATGGAGCTCACGAACGCCGACAGCGCCTCCGCGTCCGTGCCCGAGTACGTGGAGCTCATGTCCGGCATGAGCACGATTCGAAAGCCGCTGTCCACGTTGCTCGCCGCCTGGAGCAGCTTCAGCAGCCGGTTCCAGTGCGTGCCGGTGTGGTTGAGGATGTCATACGTGAAGCCATCCAGCCCCAGCGCCGCCGCGCGCCGCACCTCCACCTCGAAGTTCGCCAGCTCGTAGTCCACGCCCGAGGCGCGCGGGGCCTGGGGCAGGGGGCGCTGCTTGAGCAGCCCGCCGCAGTACGCGAACTTGGAGTTCTCCCCGGTGGGCTGCAGGTAGTTGCGCGCGTAGTAGTCGACCGAGGGCTCCCGGTTGTCGAGCGAGAGCGGGTAGGGCGAGAAGTAGTGCGCGAACACCTTCTTCGGCGACGCGCGCAGCGTGCTCAGCGCCGGCAGGTTCAGCGCGAAGCACGGCGTGGCCGGGGCGTCCTCCACCTCGGCCGTGAGCGACGCATCGAAGCTCAGGTCCGACGAGTTCAGCGTGGACTGGTGCACCTCCACCGCCACCACGTTGGTGCCCGCCACCAGCGCGGTGCTGGGGATGCTCGCGGTGTGCCACGCCTGCTCGGCGCTGTCGGCGATGACGGTGCTCGCCAAGGTCGACGCCGTCACCGTGCCCGAGGGCAGGTTGCTGCGCAGCACCTCCTGGCCATTCAGGTAGACGATGGCGCCGTCATCGCGCAGCAGCCGCAGCACCACGTTGCTCACCCGCGCCGGGTCCGCGACGGTGAAGGCCCGGCGGAACCACGTCGTCACGTGGCGCGAGCTGGTGCTCGGGCCGTAGGCGACGACGGTGGCCTCGTCCCCGTCGCCGTACCCCAGCTGCGCGGGCCCCTGGGCCCACGACGTGTCCGCGTAGCCCACCGACGTCCAGCCCGCGCCCGGGTCCACGCCCGTGTCGCGGTAGCGCCAGGTGCTCCCCGCGGCGATGAAGGTGACGGCCTGGAGCGCCCGCGCCTCGGCCGTGTCGCCAGGGGGCTCCGAGACAGGCTCGGAGGTGGTGGGGCCACAGGCGCTCAACCAGGGAACGAGCACGGCGAGCCAGCGCGCTCGGCGGGAGGGAATCCGATTCATGGGGGCGTCTTCCGAGGGGGTGAGGGAAAGACAGGCAGACAGCCCGTCCTCTTGTAACACGCGAAAGGCGGTGAATCCGAGACAAACTCGGCGATGGCTGTGTATTGCGCCGTTGTCGCCAAATTCCACCCGCCAGCCGGCGTATCAGCACATCCCATTTTCGGGCACCCTTCCCCCGGATGTGGGAAGGCGGAGGTGTGTCCCACGGGGGGCTCCCAGTGGAGAGCCCGTGGCACCCGCCTTGCTGTCGGGACCGAGTCGCTGGTTCAGCTTGGGAGATTGGCATGACGGGCCTGGTCCAGGAGTTCCGCCTCGCGCTGCGCAGGTTGCGCGGCTCGCCGGGGTTCACGCTGGTGGCGGTGTTGACGCTGGCGCTCGGCATCGGCGCCAACAGCGCCATCTTCAGCGTCGTGGACGCGGTGCTGCTGCGGCCCCTGCCCATGGCGGAGTCCGAGCGGCTCGTGCGGCTGTACAGCTCGGACGGCTCGCCGGGTGACTCGCCGTCGTCGGGGCCGGACTTCGTGGACTTCCGCGAGCGCACCCGCTCCTTCTCCGGGATGACGGCGGTGCGCAGCGGCGAGCAGAGCCTGGCCAGCGACGGGGCGGCGCCGGAGCGGCTGCGCGGCACCACCAGCACCGCGGACTTCTTCGACGTGCTGGGCGCGCGGGTGGCGCTGGGCCGGGCCTTCCGTCCGGAGGACGAGCAGCCGGGGCAGGAGCGGGTGGTGGTGCTCGGCCATGCGCTGTGGAAGCGCCGCTTCAACGCGGACCCGGAGGTGCTGGGCCGCTCGCTGTGGCTGGGCGGTGAGCGGCACACGGTGGTGGGTGTGGCGAGCGAGGGCTTCAGCTTCCCGCTGGAGACGCAGCTGTGGGTGCCCTTCGTGTGGGACGAGTCGCTCACCGGGGCCACGATGCGCGCCACCCACAGCCTGCGCGTCTACGCGCGGCTCAAGCCGGGCGTCACGCTGGAGGCGGCCCGCGCGGACGTGGCCGCGGTGGCCCAGGCGCTCGCGGTGGCCTACCCGGATTCGAACGGCGGGTACCGCGCCACGCTGGTACCGCTGCGCGAGGCGCTGCTGGGCAATGTCCGTCCCGCGCTCCTGTTCCTGCTGGGCGCGGTGGGGCTGGTGCTGCTCATCGCGTGCGCCAACCTCGCCAACCTGCTGCTCGCCCGCGCGGTGAGTCGTCGGGGGGAGCTGTCCGTGCGCATGGCGCTGGGGGCCAGCCGGGGCCGCATCCTGCGCCAGCTGCTGGTGGAGAGCGGCGTGCTGGCGGCGATGGGGGCGGGGCTCGGGGTGCTCCTGGCCGGGTGGCTCCTGGATGTCCTGGTGAGCCTGTCCCCGCAGGACATCCCCGGGCTGGCCCAGGTGGCCATCGACGCGCGTGTCGTCGCCTTCACGTGCGGACTGGGGCTCGTCACCGCGCTGCTGTTCGGCCTGTTGCCCGCGCTCCAGGCCTCCCGCGAGAGTCCGGCGGTGAGCCTGCGCGAGGTGGGCGCCAAGGGCGGCACGCGCGGTGGTGCTCGCGCGCGTCACCTGCTCATCGTCGGCGAGACGGCGCTGGCGGTGGTGCTGCTCGTGTGTGGAGGGCTGCTGCTCAAGGGCTTCCACCGCCTCTCCGACGTGGACCCCGGCTTCCGTCCGGACGGGGTGCTCAGCTTCGAGCTGGACCTGCCGGAGAGCGCCTACGGCTGGGCGTCGACGCGGAACCAGCGCTTCTACGACGCGCTGCTGGAGCGGCTGCGCGCGCTGCCGGGCGTGCAGGCCGCGGGGGCCGCGCTGGGCGTGCCGCTGGACGGCCGCTACATGGTGACGGGGATGTGGGACTCGGCGCGGCCGGAGCCCGGGCCGGGACAGAGCTGGGGCGTGCAGGTGGGCGTCATCACCCCCGGCTACTCGGAGGCGCTCGGCCTGCGGCTGGTGTCGGGCCGGTGGCTGACGTCCGCGGATGGCCTGGGCGAGGGGCAGCGCGCGCTGCTCATCAGCGAGGAGGCCGCGCGGCGCTACTGGCCCGGGGAGAGCCCGCTGGGGCGCACGGTGGAGATGGGCATCAACTTCGGCCTGGGCCGCTTCGGCGGACAGGTGGTGGGCGTGGTGGGGGACACGCGCAACAACGGGCTGGAGAAGGCCTCCTTCCCCCAGGTGTACGTGCCCTTCTCCCAGGCGCTGTACGGGAAGATGACGGTGGTGGTGCGCACGAAGGACGCGCCGCTCTCGCTGATGGCCCAGGTGCGCGAGGAGGTGCGCGCCCTGGACGCGAGCCTGCCGCTGGGCAGCGTGCGCACCCTCGAGGACCTGATGGGCGAGGCGCTGTCACGGCCGCGCTTCTACATGCTGGTGACGACGGGCTTCGCGCTCCTCGCGCTGCTGCTCGCGGCGGTGGGCCTGTCGGGTGTCATCGCCCACGCGGTGAGCCACCGCACGCGGGAGTTCGGCATCCGCATGGCGCTGGGCGCGCGCGGCGTGGAGCTCATGCGGCTGGTGCTGGGACAGTACCTGCGGCTGACGCTGGTGGGGCTCGGCGTGGGGCTCGGGCTGGCGCTCGTCGTCAGCCGGCTGTTGGAGGGGCTGGTGTACGGCGTCGCCCCGTGGGACCCCGTGACGTATGGCGCGGTGGCGGTGCTGCTCGTCGCCGTGGCGCTCCTGGCCAGCTGGGTGCCCGCGCGGCGCGCCACGCGGGTGGACCCCATCATCGCGCTCCGTCAGGAGTGAGCGCCCGTCCGGCCGCCTGCCTTGGGGCGGGCCGGCCGACACGGGCCTGTGTCCCGGGTTGTCCTCTCCGGAACAGTCTCCAGCTTTCAGGAACCATCCTTTCCCAAGGAGACTTCCATGAAGCTTCCACTGATGGCGGCCGTGGCCGCACTGACGTTCTGGGGTTGTTCCAGCCACTCGGCGAGCACGCGGGCGGACAGCCCCTCGGGCTCCAGCGTCCCGAGCGCCACGGGTGGTTCGGGCTCGGTGGACGCGGCCGAGCAGGAGCGTCAGGCGCGCGAGGATGAGCGCGACGCGAACGAGAGCCCGGGTGAGGCCGCGGACGTGGTGGACAACGAGCGCCGGGACCGGGGCGGGGCGCCGACCATCTACGACAACGAGGCCACGGGTGGCTCCGGTACGGACACCCAGGTGACGACGCCGGACGGCGAGAAGTGGGACGTCATGGAGGAGCCGGGTGGCTCCGAGCCGCGTGACTCGACCGAGGGCACGGGTGGCTCGGGCGTGGACGCGGCGGACGGCACGGACGGCAGCCTCGATGACGACCCGGCTCCCACGGGCGCCGAGGAGAGCCAGTAGTCCCTCGAAGGCGGCCTGAGGCCTTCCGCGCCGGTGCGCCCCGGCGCGGAAGCGCGGTCTCCCTCTAGAAGATGGAGTCCTTGTCGGTGAGGTTGTAGACCTCCTGCACGCCGCGCAGCAGCTGGGGGAAGTCCAGCTCCAGGTCCCTCAGCAGGCCGGTGCGCATGTCGAACACCCAGCCGTGCACGGTGGGGAAGCCCTTCTCCACGTACGAGCGCTGCACCGCGGCCGTCTTGATGACGCTGATGCACTGCTCGGTGACGTTGAGCTCCACCAGCCGTGCATAGCGCGCCTCGACGTCCTCGAGCGCGTCCAGCTCCGCCTTGTGCAGGCGGTAGACGTCGCGCACGTTGCGCAGCCACGGGTTGAGGATGCCCAGGTCCTTGGGCTGCATGGCGGCCCGCACGCCCCCGCAGCCGTAGTGGCCGCAGACGATGATGCGCTTCACCGACAGCTGGCGCACGGCGTAGTTGATGACCGACATCACGTTCAGGTCGACGTTGTTGATGAGGTTCGCGACGTTGCGATGGACGAAGACGTCCCCGGGCTCCACGCCCATGATTTCATTGGCGGGCACCCGGCTGTCGGAGCAGCCGATGTAGAGGTACTCGGGGCTCTGTTCCGCGGACAGTCGTTCGAAGTACTGCGGGTCGTCCTTCGTCTTGGCGGCGGACCAGCGGCGGTTGTTCTCGAAAAGCTGTTCGTAGGAGGGCACGAATCGGTGGCATCCCTCCATGGGCTCCCCCGCGTCAACGGGGAAGTGCGCTCGGAGGGTGACAGCGTCAGCGGGCGAGCTGAATGGGCCGGGAGGTGGAGGTCCGGAGCTGACGCATGTCGACCAGGATGTCGTAGGCCCGCGCCTTGGGGAGTACCGGCCCCGCGTCGAAGCGGTAGCTGGCGCGCACGTCGGGGAAGCGCTCCCGGGCCGCCAGGGCGAAGAGCTCCTTGGCCACCCACTCCGTGTCGACGGACACCGAGCCGAACTCGTCCAGGTAGCGCTGGGGCGCGGAGGAGTCCGTCTGTCGGGCGGTGAGCACGAAGACGCGCGGCGTGCGCGTGGGGACGAGCGCGGCGGCCCCCTGGCGCATCAGCTCCAGCTCCCGCAGCTGGGGCCAGGCGAACAGCTCCAGCGACTGTTGATGCGCGAGCAGTCCGCTCACCGCGACGAGCAGCGCCAGCGCCGCGCCGGCCACGCGCGGCCCGTGTCGGGGCCAGTGCTCGCCCAGCTTCACCACGCCCGCGAAGAAGAACACGCTCCACACCCCCGCGAGCGCGAAGAGCGTGCGGTAGGTGGGCCAGCGCTCACCCGCGAGCAGGCTGGCGCAGTACGCGACGCCGGACAGCCCCACCAGCGCCAGGAGCCACGCGGCCACGCCCGTGCGCCCCGCGCGCCGCCACTCGACGACGAGCGTCAGCAGGAGCAGGCCCAGCGTCACGCCCACCATGGGCCAGTAGCCCCACGCGGGCGTTGTGTCCGTGTCGTCGATGGCCGTCAGCGCCAGGGCGTTGGGCAGCACCTGGGTGACGAACCACGCCGCCTTGTCCAGCAGGTGTCGCTCCAGCGCCATGCGCGGCGAGGGGGTGAACAGCCCCACCGCGAAGCTCACGCGCGTGACGACGTACGCCAGCCCCAGCCCCACGCCCAGCACGGACACGTGGCCCAGGAGCCAGCGGGCCGGAGCGCGCACGTCCTCGTGTCGCCGCGTCACCAGCACCGCCGCGAGCAGCACCGCGTAGAACGGACCACTGGCCTGGTAGATGAGCGTCGACGCCGCCAGCGCCAGCGCGCCGCCCACCAGGAGCAGCCGTCCGCGGACGCCGCCGAGCCACGCGCCAGCTGGCCCGATGGCCTGTCTCGTCAGCGCGAAGGCCCCCGCGCTCGCGAGCAGGGCCACCGCCTGCGGCCAGCAGATGCTCCAGTTGGCGACGACCTGCGCGGACGGAATCAGCGGGATGAACGCGGCCAGCAGCGCGGCGGGGACCTGCTTCCAGCCCTCGGCGCGCAAGAGCAGGTAGAGCACCACGGCGAGCAGTCCCAGTCCGAGCACCGCCAGGGCCCGCAGGCCGCGCAGCCCGTCCAGGTCCTCGGCCGCGCGCGTGGTGCGCTCCAGCATCCAGCCATACAGCGGACGGCCCATGGCGCCGCAGACGCGCAGAATCTTCCCGGGCTCCTCGCGCGCCTCGCGCAGGATGGCGTAGTCGTCCCTCAGGCCGTAGCGCAGCGAGACGGCGCTTCCGTAGACGACCCAGGGAAGCAGCAAGAGCAGGGCGGCCGTACCCCAAGCCCGGAAGAAACCTGTCGTGAAGCGTGTCCGCAGGGGAGAACCTCTGAAGGCCGACACCCTAGCAGAGTCGTATGACGCGTCTCGGTATGCGTGGAAACGAGGCTGTCCACGCCCAGGCCACATGGCCATCCGGACGCACGAGCAGTCCGTCCACGCCCCGCAGCGCGGCTGTGTCGGCGGAAGTCTCCAGCGCCAGGGCATTGACGCGGGGGCGCCAGCCAGGTGCGGGCTCCCAGTCCGAGGACGGCGCGGCGGCGGGTGTCGCGTGCAGCCACAGCCAGTGGCCGTCATGGAGGCCGGAGTAGAGCGAGCGCTGGCCTCCGTCGGCGAGTCGCAGCGTCCAGTCCGGGAGCCTGCGTCCCGTCCAGCCCGGCAGGGTGCTCGGTGAAGGCGCGGGGATGGGTGCACCAGCGAAGGCGACGTCCAGTCCGCCGAGCTGTTCGGCGAGCCGCTGGTTGATGGCGGGCAGGCGCAAGAGGCCGTTCATCAGCTCGCGCAGCGCGAGGACCTCCGGGGTGAAGCCCATGAGCGCGGACTGGGCCTGGGTGTTGCTCAGGAGCGACTGCCCCACCGGATGTCTCTCCTGGTGGTAGCTGTCCAGCAGCGTGGGCGGCGCGCCCTCGCGCAGCACGGCGGCCAGCTTCCAGCCCAGGTTCATCGCGTCCTGCAGGCCCACGTTGAGCCCCTGTCCACCGGCCGGGTAGTGCATGTGCGCCGCGTCTCCGGCGAGCAGCACGCGGCCTCGCCGGTAGTGCTCCGCCAGCCGCGTCTCGTCGCCGAAGCGCGACAGCCACCGGGGCTCCTTCATGCCGAAGTCGGAGCCGGCCACGCGCGTGAGGCTCTCACGCAGCTCCTCCAGGGACAGCGGCTCGCGTGGCGAGGTGCGCTCGCGCCGGGCGTCGGTGACGATGGCGCGGTACTGGCCCTGGCCCAGGGGCACGATGACGGCGTTGCCGCGCGCGTTGGTGAGCGCGAGGAACGGCGTGGAGGGAGGGTGCTCCAGCGTGACGTCGCCCAGCATCGACGTGCGCGTGGAGTCCGTCCCCGGAAAGCCGATGCCCGCCAGCTGTCGCACGACGCTGCGCGCGCCGTCCGCCCCCACGGCGTAGCGGGCGCGGCAGCGGAACGCCGTCCCCTGGACGCTCCCCGCGAGCACCACGCCCTCCTCGTCCTCGTGCAAGGACTCCACGACGTGGCCTCGGCGGATGTCCACCCCCAGCCCGCGCGCGTGCTCCGCCAGCAGGGCCTCGGTGAGCGCCTGGGGCAGGAACAGCGTGTAGCGGAACGTCGTGTCGAGCCCGGAGAAGTCCAGCCGCGTGTCCAGCAGGCCGAAGTGCCCGGTGGGCAGGGGACGCCCGCGCTCCAGGAAGGGCGCCTCCAGCCCCCGCAGCGCCAGCACCTCCAGGGAGCGCGGATGCATCGTCAGGGCGCGTGACTCCCGCACCGGCGCCTCCCTTCGCTCCAGGACGCACACCTCCACGCCCGCGAGCGCCAGCTCGGCCGCCAGCATCAACCCGGTGGGGCCACCTCCGACGATGGCCACCTCGACGTCCAGCTCCATGACCTGCCTCCTCATCACGAATCTAACGTTGTTAGTTTTCATCTAACGGCGTTAGATTGGGCCGTCAACACGAGGTGGCACGGGCGCATGCGCATCCAGAAGGAGCAGGTGGTCCAGGCGGCGTGGGCGCTGGTGGATGAGGTGGGTGTGGAGGGGCTGACGATGCGCTCGTTGGCGCAGGCGCTCTCCATCCAGGCGCCGTCGCTCTATTGGCATTTCCCCAGCAAGCAGTCGCTGCTGGAGACGATGGCGGACGCGCTGCTGGCGGACGTGGCGGTGGAGCGCCCGACGGGGAGGAGCTGGGAGGTGGTGGTGAAGGCCGTCGCGGGGGAGCTGCGGCGCGCGTTCCTGAGCCACCGGGACGCGGCCCGGGTGTTCGCGGGCACCGTCGTCGCGACGGAGAACACCTTCCGCGTCAGCGAGTGGCTGATGGAGGCGCTGACGCAGGCGGGGCTGTCCTCCAAGGAGGCGGGGTGGACCACCTTCACGCTGCTCGACTACGTCCTCGGGTTCACCATCGAGGAGCAGTCGTTGGGCACGCGCGACGCCCAGGCGCCCCCGGTGGCCGAGCAGATGCGGGCCCTGGCCACGCCGCGCTTCCCCCACGTGGCCCGGGCGGTGGAGGCCCTGGTGGACCCCGACTTCGACGCGCGCTTCACGTTCGGCCTGGAGCTGCTCCTGGCCGGCGTGCGTGCTCGTAGACCCGCGCGCGCGCGGTGACCAGGCGACAGCAACCCTGCCCTGGGGGCGCGCCCCTGGGTGCGCCGCGTCTGCTCTTGCACGACCGGATGTCAGACTATTGTAAGCGCTCCTTGACGTCGCCCCTCCACGCATCCACCTCAGCCCTGGTGGCCGTGCGTGCGCGACGAGAAGGATGTGGTGAAGCTCCGAGCCGATGACCGAGAGGTGTCCTGGGAGCGCCCGTCGCGGCCGGGGTTGTCCGCGTCACGGCTGCCTGCTCACAATGTGACCATCGAGGGTTGGGTGGTGGAGTGGCTCGCCCTGCACTGGCAGATGCCCACGGCCTCCATCGACACCCGGCGCCCCCTGGTGGAGCAGGGCCTCGACTCGATGGGGGCGATGCGGCTCACGTACGACCTGGAGCAGTGGCTGGGGTTGCCCCTCACCCTGTCGTTCCTCTGGGAGCAGCGCACCATCGAGTCGCTGGCGCGCGCCCTGGCCTCGCCGGACACGCTGTTCTCCCTGTCGCCCGTGAGTGATGCGGGCGACGCGGCGGGGGGGCTGGCGTCGGACACCGCGCCCGCGTCCTCGGGGCAGCGGCGCCTGTGGCGGCTGATGCGTCCTGTGCCCGACAGCCCGCGCTTCCACGTCCATTTCGGGCTGCGGTTCGACGGGCCGCTGGATGTCGACTCGCTGAAGCTCGGCCTCGAGGAGCTGGTGCGTCGGCACGAGGCCCTCCGGACGACGTTCCGCGAGGGCGACGGCGCGTTGACCCAGGTCGTCTCGCCCGCGGCGCGACTGGAGCTGCCGGTCGTCGACCTGCGGGGCGGAGGTGGGGGCGCGCCGGAGGAGGCGCTGGACTCGTCCTCGTTCCGCGCGATGAACGATGCCCAGGCGCGCGCGCCCTTCGACGTGGCGTCCGGTCCGCTGATGCGCGCCGCGCTGGTCATCCTGGCGGAGCAGACCCACGTCCTGCTGGTGACGCAGCATCAGCTCATCACGGACGGGCCGTCGCTCGGGGTCTTCGGGCGGGAGCTGGCCTCGCTGTACCGCGTCTTCCAGGCCGGGGTGCCCTCGCCGCTGGCGCCTCCCGCGCGTCAGCCCGTGGACGTGGCGCGCTGGCAACATCGCTGGTCGACGAGTGACGCGGCCCGCCTGCAGCGCGAGTACTGGCGCGCGCGGCTGGAGGGCGCCCCGCCGCTCTCGCTGACGTCGCGATGGACTCGCGAGGAGGCCGCGGGAGGGCAGGGCGGGCTGGTGCGCTTCGAGGTGCCCGTGGCGCTGACGGCCGCCTGGAAGTCGCTGGCGAGCACGGAGGGCGCCACGTTGTTCACGGCCCTGTCCGCGGTGTTCGCCGCGCTCTTGCGCCAGGTGTCCGGCCAGGAGGACGTGCTCGTGGGCACGGTGGTGGCCAACCGGGGACGCCGCGAGCTGCGCGACGTGGTGGGCCTGCTCTCCAACACCGTGGCGCTGCGCTGCGACCTGACGGGCAACCCGTCCTTCCGCGAGCTGCTCCGGCGCCACCGCCTGCGCACCACGGAGGACCTGGGCCACCAGGAGCTCCCCTTCGACGAGGTGGCCGCGAGCCTCCCGCACGGGCTGCAGGCCGCGTGTGTGTTCGAGAGCGCGACGGGGGTGGACCTGTCCATCCCCGGCCTGTCCTGCACGCTGCTGTCGGACACGCCGGACGCATCCGTGCCGGGGTTCGCCCGCCATGCGCTGACGCTGCTGCTGCGCGAGGACCTGGCGGGGCTTCGCGGCGCCTTCGAGTACGCCTCCGCCGTCTTCCATCCCGCGGAGGTGGAGCAGCTGGCCCGGGCCTTCCGTCACCTGCTGGGGCGCATCGTCGAGGCGCCGGACGCGCGGCTGGACGAGCTGACCCTGTCCGACGAAGCGCCGCGTCAGGCGCCGGACGGCGGGCCCGCGAGGACCTCCGGCACGGCGGACTCCAGCGCCTGACGGGCCTCTTCGAAGTCCCGTCGCGCCAGGTCCACCCACTCCCGGAGCAGCTCCAGCGGCTCGTGCGGCGCGCGCGTCTCCAGCGCCTCGCACCGGCGCGACAGCCGGGCCGCGCCGAACAGGGCCGCGCTGGAGCGCAGGCTGTGCGCGTGGCGGGTGAGCGCCGCCGCGTCGGAGGTCTCCAGGGCCTGCTGGAACGAGGACAGGTGCTTGTCGGCGTTGCGCAGGAAGTCGCGCACCAGCGTGGCCAGCTCGCCCCGGTCCGGGCCGGTGAGCAGCTCCAGCTTCTGCACCGCGGAGGCGTCGAACCCGGGCGCCTCGGGCGGCGGCGCCAGCGGGAGGTCGGGCAGCCGCGCCGCGCTCTCCAGCGCCGCCATGAGCAGCGTGGCGTCCACCGGCTTCGTCACGAAGTCGTTCATCCCCGCCTGGAGACACAGGTCCTTGTCTCCCTGGATGACGCTCGCGGTCATCGCGATGATGCGGGGGCTGCCATACCGGGGAGCGTCCGCGCGGATGCGGCGCGTGGCCTCCAGGCCGTCCATCTGCGGCATGTGCACGTCCATGAAGACGACGTCGTAGCGCTCGCGCTCCAGGGCGCCCAGCGACTCCACGCCGTTGCCCGCCACGTCGGCGTCGTAGCCCAGCTTCTTGAACAGGCGCAGGCCGACCTTCTGGTTGATGGGGTTGTCCTCCACCAGGAGGATGCGCAGGGGCAGCCGCTGGCCCAGCGTGGCGTCCAGCTCCGCGGAGGCGCGGGTGGCCACCTCCTCGCCCTCGCGCAGGACGACCTCCACGCTGAAGGTGGAGCCCAGGCCCACGGTGCTGTGCACGCGGATGGTGCCGCCCATCAGCTCCGCCAGCCGCAGGCTGATGGCGAGCCCCAGGCCCGTGCCGCCGTAGTGGCGGCTGGTGGACGCGTCCACCTGGCTGAACGAGCGGAACAGCCGGTTCATCCGCTCCGCGGGGATGCCGATGCCGGTGTCCTGGATGTCGAAGCGCAGGGGCCAGCTGTCGGGCTCGAGCCCCGGCTTCAGCTCCCCGCGCGACACGCGCACGCTGACGCCGCCCTCGTGCGTGAACTTGAGCGCGTTGCCCACCAGGTTGACCAGCACCTGCCGCAGCCGCGTCTTGTCGCCCCACAGCGCGTCGCGCACGTCCGCGTCCACCGTGTGCTTCAGGTACAGGCCGCGCGAGGCCGCCTGCGGCCCCAACAGGCCCAGGCATTCCTTGAGGCTCTGGCGCAGCGAGAAGGACTGTCCGTCGAGCTCGAACGCGCCCGCTTCAATCTTGGAGAAGTCGAGCAGATCATTGATGAGCCGCAGCAGCGCCTCGCCGCTGGTGTGGATGACGTCCACGCTCTCTCGCTGCTCCTCGGTGAGCGACGTCTCACGCAAGAGCTGCGCCATGCCCAGCACGCCGTTCATGGGTGTGCGGATCTCGTGGCTCATGTTGGCCAGGAAGCTGGACTTGGCGGTGTTGGCGGCGTCCGCCTCCGCGCGCGCGGCGTCCAGCGCCAGGTTCTTCTCCCCCATGCTGGAGAGGGCGTCCTGGGCCTCGGTGACGTCCAGCAGCGCCCACAGCCTGCCGCGCGCGGAGCCCCGGCGCGCGGGCACGCAGGAGACGGACAACGTCTGGTGTGGTGACTCGAAGCGCCAGAGCATGTCGCGCAGCTCCGGCTGGCTGCCATCGAACAGCCTCGCCATCCGCTCCTCGATTTGCGCGCGGTTGGTCGCGCGCTCTCGCAGCGAGGCCATGGCGCGCGACATCTGGTGGGCGGGCACCTGCCCCTCGGGCAGCCCGAGCATGACGGCGCCCGGCTTGTTCACCCACGTCTCGACGCGGTTGTGCTCCAGGAACACCAGCGCGCAGGGCACCGCGTCGGTGATGGCGTCCACGCGCGCGCGCAAGGTCTCCGTGGCGCTCTCCAGGTCGCTCTCCCGCGCGCAGGTGAGCAGGAGCCCCGTCAGGGCCTGGAGGCAGGCGCGCTCGGCGGGGGAGAAGCCCGTGGGGCCCTGGCGCACCAGCACGAGGCCGCCCTTGCGGTCGTCAACGGAGTGCCACGGCAGCACGGCCATGGCGCCGCGCAGCGACTCGGGGACGCCGCTCTCCAGGGGACGGGGTTCATGGAAGCGCCACGTCGAGTCCTCCGCCAGGGGGCCGCGGAAGAGCGCCTCGCCCAGGTGCGCCAGCCGAGGGCGCTGCGCGGGCGTGCCGGCCAGCTCGAACACGGTGAGCGGGTCGATGCGGCGCAGGCTGACGGCCACGTCCGCGCGGCAGGCCTGACGCACCACCTCCAGCAGCCGGGTGAGCTGGCCGCCGTCGCGCGTGCCCAGCGCTCGCACCGCGGCCACCATCAGCTCCGCCAGCGCGGGGTCCACGGTCAGGGAACCGGGAGGGGGCCCCGGTTCCGTCACTTCCGTCGAGGAAGCGCTCACGCCGCCGCGAGGGCGCTTGCCGCGAGGGCGTCCGAGATGAGCGTGTTGACCTCGTTGGGCGCGCTCAGGTGCGGCAGGTGTCCCTGGTTGGGGACGTAGCGGATGTTGCCGCTCGGCAGGCTCCTGGCCAGGTACTCGCCCACCGCGGTGGGGACGGCGAAGTCGTTGAGCGGCTGGACGACCCAGGTGGGCACCTTCAGCCGGGTCACCTGCTCGCGGTAGTCCGACTCGAAGATGATGCGAATCACGCCGACGGCGATGTCGGGGCGCAGCGCTAGCAGCGAGTCGGCGAAGCCCTTGACCATCTCCGGCGTGGCGGCGGGACCCATGGCCGCCTGCGCGAAGCCGCTGGCCCAGGCCTCGAAGTGCTGCTCGATGGTCTTGTACAGCTCGTCGACGGCCTGGCGGTCGAACCCGCCCTTGAAGTCAGGCGAGTTGAGGTAGCGGGGCGAGGCGCCGATGAAGAGCATGCCCCGGAAGAACTCGGGTCGGACCAGCCCCGCGAGCACGCCAATCATGCCGCTCATCGAGTGGCCCACGTAGAAGACGTTGCGAGCCTTGACCGACTCGAGCACCTCCAGCAGGTCCAGCGAGTAGCTCTCCAGGGCCGCGTAGCGATGCGGGCTGTAGTCCTCCAGGTCCGTGCCGTGCGTGCCCACGTGGTCGAACAGGACGATGCGGTGCGTGTCCTCGAAGGCGCGCACCTGGTGGTGCCACGCGCTCTGGTTGGTGCCGAAGCCGTGGGCGAAGACAATCACATCGTCGCCTCGGCCAATGACCTGCACATTGTTTCGAGTGGTGACTGACTTGGTCATGGCGCGAGTCTAGATGATGCGGGGCGCACGGGACGATGCAGCCCGCATGCTCGCAAGTCGACCACCCGACGGAACGTCACGACTCGCGCAGGCGCGCTCACGTTGCCGCACAAGGCGGCAGTGTACCGAGGGCCAGTTGACCCGCGGGAACCCCGTAGTCGCGCGGGACATGCAGGCGGGTCATGACGGACAGTCGCCGCGTCGGCCCCGGCACATCGCGTGCGAAGTCTGTCCGGGGGCGCCCACTCGCGGGCCCGGAGGGTTGAGGCGCGCGAGGCGTGCGGGGACAACGGCGCGTGGGGAGGAGCGCGCATGGGACTGTCGATGTTCCTGACGATGTGGGTGGGGCTGATGTCTGTCGCTCCAGCGGGCAGCGAGGCCCGGCTGCCCGGCAGCACGGAGTGGGCGCTCAGCCAACCGGCGACGGGCGCGCAATTGGAGGGCTACGCCAGCGCGACGAGCGTGCAGCGGGGCCAGTCCATCGACATCCACGTGCGGACCGACAGCCCGCATGCGGTGCGCTGGGAGCTGTACCGCATGGGCCACTACGGCGGCGCGGGCTCGCGGCGCATGGCGTCCGGAGGTCCCGTCACCCTCGGCCCGCAGCCCACGCCGGCGGCGGACAGGACGACGGGGCTGGTCGAGTGTCGCTGGCCGGTGAGCTTCACCGTGGCGACCCAGGCCTCGTGGCCCAGCGGGGTGTACCTGCTCAAGCTGGTGCGTGACGACGGGCCGCAGTCCTACGTCATCTTCGTGGTGCGCGCCGACGAGCGGAAGAACACGGGCGTCGTCCTGATTCCGTTCACCACGTTCCAGGCCTACAACGCCTGGGGCGGAGAGAGCCTCTACGCCACCTCCCTGGGACTGTCCGGAGGCCACGCGAAGGTCGCCTCGTTCGACCGGCCGTACCTGGATGGAAATGGGGCGGGCGAGTACTTCCATGCCTCGCACCACTTCGTGCTGTGGGCCGAGTCCAAGGGCTACGAGCTCAACTACGTCACCAACGTGGACCTGGACCGGGACCCCTCGCTGTTGCTGGGACAGAAGCTGTTCATCTCGGTGGGGCATGACGAGTACTGGTCGCGTCCGCTCAAGCAGGCGGTGGACGCGGCGCTGGCGTCGGGGGTGAACCTGGCGTTCCTGGGCAGCGACACCAGCTGCTGGCTCATCCGCCTGGAGGCGGGGCCCACGGGCACGTCCAGGCGCAGGCAGGTCTGTTACAAGGACGAGGCGCCCCAGGAGGACCCGAAGGCGGGCACGAACCTCATGACGGTGCGCTGGCGCAACGCGCGCCTGGGCGAGCCGGAGAACGGCCTGGTGGGCGTGATGTCCGACGCGTGGGGCCTCATCCCGCAGCCCTACGTGGTGCGCACGCCGGGCGCCTGGCCCTTCGCCGGCACGGGGCTCGCGCAGGGCGACTCCCTCCTCTCCGTGGTGGGCTACGAAATCGACCGCGCGTGGAGCAACGGGGCCTCGCCGCCGGGGCTCGTCGCCCTCGCCGAGTCGCCGGCCATCAGCAGCAGGGGCGAGCCCAACCGGCACACCTCCACCCTCTACACCGCGCCCTCGGGCGCGTTCGTCTTCGCCAGCGGCGGCATCTCCTGGTCCCACGGCCTGTCGCATCCACACTTCGCGGACCTGCGCGTGCAGCGCATCACCGACAACGTGCTGCGCAGGGCGGGCCTCGTGCCGCCGCTGGCGGGCGACACCTTCGGCGCGGACGACCCCAGGCCCGTGGACCGCACCGGACAGTCCGCGGGCGTGTCCACCTTCGCGGGGGCCGCGTTCCAGGAGGGGTTCGTCAACGGCCCCGCGGCGCAGGCGCGCTTGCGTCGGCCCGTGGGCGTGGCGGTGGACGCGCAGGGCAACGTGTTCGTCGCGGACACCGGCAACCACGCGGTGCGGCGCATCGCCAACGACGCGGCGCGCACCGTCACCACCATCGCGGGCACGGGCACGCCGGGGGTGGGCGAGGGGGCCGGCGCGACGACGGCGCTGCGCTCGCCGCAGTCCATCGCCATCGCCACCGACGGCACGCTCTACGTGGCGGACACGGGCAACCACCGCGTCGTCCGCATCGCCCGGGACGAGCGCTGGACGGTGAGCACCTTCGCGGGCTCGAGGGACGGACGGCAGGGCAAGGTGGACGGCGTGGGCACCGCCGCGCGCTTCCAGACACCCTCCAGCGTGACGTTCGCCGGGACGGACCTGTATGTGGCGGACACCTTCAACCACCGGCTCGCGCGCATCTCCCCGGACGGGCGGGTGAGCACGCTGATTGGCGCGCGCGGCTCGGGCAGCACCAACGGGCCCGCCAGCCAGGCGAAGCTCCACCGGCCCACGGGCGTGGCCTTCGGCGGCGGCGCGCTGTGGGTGGTGGACACGGGCAACCGCCTCATCCGCCGCGTGGCGCTGGACGCTTCCTTCACCACCTCCACCGCCGCGGGCGCCGTCACCGGTGGCTTCTCGGACGGGGCGGGCAGCGCGGCGCTGTTCCTGCCGATGCTCGGCGCGGCCTACGTCCAGGACCGGCTGCTGGTGACGGACACGGGCAACGAGCGCATCCGCGCCGTCGCCTCCGGCCGGGCGAGGACGTACGCGGGCACGGGCGCGCATGGCGCTCGGGATGGCGCGGCGGAGCAGGCCACCTTCAGCCTGCCCGCGGGCATCGCGGGCCTGCCCAACGGGGACGTGCTGGTGGTGGACCAGGGCGCGTCCACGGTGCGCAAGCTGCTCGCGCCCGCCTCGGGGGGAGGCTCGCGTCCCGTGCCGCGCATCACCGGTGGACCCTTCTCCGGGACGAGCGCGCCCTTGAACGTGTTCCTCGACGCGACGACGAGCACCGCGACGGGCGCGGGCCGCTGGATTCAGCGCTTCCGGTGGGAGCTGGGGGACGGCACCACGTCCGACGCGGCGTACCTGGAGCACCGCTACACGGGCGTGGGCCGCTACACCGTCACGCTCACCGCCACGGACGACCTGGGGGCGAGCGCCTTCGCCACGCAGGTCATCCAGGTGGGCCCGCCCTGACGACGGGCCCGTTCAGGCTCAGGACTTCAGGAAGGCGAGCAGGTCCGCGTGGAACTGCTCGCGGTGCGTCACCGTCAGGCCGTGCGGAGCGCCGGCGTAGACCTTGAGCGTGGAGCCCTTCACCAGCCGGGCCGCCGCGCGCGCCGCGCCCTCGATGGGGACGATCTGGTCGTCATCGCCGTGGATGATGAGCGTGGGGACGTCGAACTTCTTCAGGTCCTCGGTCTGGTCCGTCTCCGAGAACGCCTTGACGCAGTCGTAGGCGGGCTTGAGGCCGCACTGCATGCCGGCCAGCCAGAACGCGTCGCGCGCGCCCTGGGAGACCTTGGCGCCGGGGCGGTTGGCGCCGAAGAAGGGCGTGGTGAGGTCCTGGAAGAACTGGGAGCGGTCGGCGAGGACGCCCGCGCGGATGTTGTCGAACACCTCGATGGGCAGGCCGCCCGGGTTGCTGGCCGTCTTCGCCATGAGCGGAGGCACCGCGCCCACGAGCACCGCCTTGGCCACGCGCCGGGTGCCATGCCGGGCGATGTAGCGCGCCACCTCGCCGCCGCCGGTGGAGAAGCCCACGAGCACCGCGTTCTTGACGTCGAGCGCGTCGAGCACCGCGGCCAGGTCGTCGGCGTAGGTGTCCATGTCGTGACCGGACCACGTCTGGGTGGAGCGGCCATGGCCCCGGCGGTCGTGCGCGATGGCGCGGTAGCCGTTCGAGGCGACGAACTGGAGCTGCTCGTCCCAGCTGTCCGAGTTCAGCGGCCAGCCATGGCTGAAGACGACGGGCTGACCCGTGCCCCAGTCCTTGTAGAAGATGCGCGCTCCATCCTTCGTCGTGACGATGCTCATCGTGCCGGCTCCTTCGGGAAGTGACTTCCGCGAGAGCCACCGTAGCCAGGTGCACGGTCGCGCCCCACCCCAAGCCGAGGCGCTCCCGACTCCCCCGGATGGGGGAGGGTGTCTCAGAGCGGCGTGGGCTCCAGCCTCGCGACGAAGTGCGACAGCCCCGGCACGGGCGAGTCCTGGACCAGCTTCAGGCCGTGGCGGATGGAGGCGCGGCGCTGATGCACGGCGGCCACGCACTTCGCCACGTAGGCCATGTGGTGGTTCGTATAGGCCCGCCTCGGGATGGCGAGCCGGAACAGCTCCAGGCGCGGGAGCTTCTTCCTGCCGGTGACCGGGTCGGTGTCCTCGAACGCCAGCGCGCCGAGCCCCACGCCACGGATGGCGCCCTCGCGATACAGCTCCACGCTGAGCACGTCCGCCGGGTAGCACCGCTGGGGGATGTGCGGCAGGAACGCGCCGGCGTCGATGAAGACCGCGTGTCCGCCCACCGGGCGCAGGATGGGCACCCCCGCCTCGGTGAGCAGGTCCCCCAGGTAGCGCACCTGGGAGACGCGGTGGGCCAGGTACTCCTCGTCGACCATCTCGCGCAGCCCTCTCGCCAGGGCCTCCAGGTCCCTCCCCGCGAGCCCGCCATAGCTGAGGTAGCCCTCGTGCAGGATGGTCCGGGGCGCCAGCTGGTAGTAGAGGGCCTCGGTGCGCATGGCCACCAGGCCGCCGATGTTCACCAGCGGGTCCTTCTTGCAGCTCACGGTGATGGCGTCCGCGCAGTCCATCATCCGGCGGAGGATTTGCGCGCACGTGAGGTTCCGACAGGACGCCTCGCGCTGCTGGATGAAGTACGCGTTCTCCGCCATGCGCGCGGCGTCCAGGAACAGGGGGATGCCGCGTGCGCGGGTCAGCCGCGCGCAGGCCCGCAGGTTCTCCAGGCTGACGGGCTGGCCACCGCCGGAGTTGTTGGTGACCGTCACCATGACGAGCGGAATGCGCCGCGAGTGCGGATGCTGCGCGAGGGCCGCCTCCAGCTTGCCCAGGTCGACGTTGCCCTTGAAGGGGGCGTCCACCTCCGGCTGGTAGGCCTCTTCCACCACGCAGCTGAGCGGCTGGGCCCGGG
This sequence comes from Myxococcus sp. AS-1-15, assembly GCF_020037055.1. NCBI lineage: Bacteria > Pseudomonadati > Myxococcota > Myxococcia > Myxococcales > Myxococcaceae > Myxococcus > Myxococcus sp. AS-1-15. The sequence continues at coordinate 91,935 of NZ_JAIQDF010000001.1, forward strand.
CCTGGAAGATGTGGGCCCGCGTGGTGTCGAACGGCATGTTCATGGGGATGAGGTCCCCTTCGCGGGCCAGCGAGCTGAAGACCACGTGCTCCGCGGCGCGCCCCTGGTGCATGGGCAGGAAGTGGTCGAAGCCGAGCAGCTCCTGGAGGGTCTTCTTCAACGTGTAGAAGCTGTCCGCGCCCGCGTAGGACTCGTCGCCGTTCATCAGCGCGGCCCACTGCGCCTTGCTCATGGCGCCGGTGCCGGAGTCCGTCAGCAGGTCCAGATACACGTCCCGGCTCTTGAGCTGGAACATGTTGTAGTGGCTGGCGCGCAGGGCCGTCTCGCGGGTGTCGCGCGAGGGCAGGGCGAGCGGCTCGACCATCTTGATGCGGAAGGGCTCGGGCAGGACCTGGGGCTTCGTCATCGGCGACGCTCCTCATCGAGGGGGCTGGGGACGACGAACTTGCGGCGCCGAGGTTCCGTTGCCCATTGAACCGACGGACAGTCCTCGAGGGCGATGCCCCGCAGGGCGAGCTGCTTGCGGGCCCCGGACAGAGCGCCTCCGCGCATGTCTGGAATCGAAAGGCCCCGAGCGCGCCCCTGGAGCCTCCGGGCTTCGTCGGTTATGCGCCACTGCGTCCACCAAGCGTCCGATGACGAACGTGACGAGGGACTCCGTCCGCCGCGTGCGGGGTGGCTGGCCTAGGGTCCGACGCGTGGACCCCGTGGATACTGGAGACGCGCGCGCGAGCGCGGAGGAGGGCCGGAGTCGGACGCCTCGGCTGGACGTGGGGGCCTGGAAGAGCGCGGTGGCGCGCGTGGTCTTCCTGGCGCTGACGTGGTGGGCGCTGTGTGACGGCGACCCGAGCAGCCTGACGTTCGGCCTGGTGGTGGTGGGCGTCGTGTCCGGGGTGAGCTTCGTGTTGAGTCCGCCGCGTCGCCACGCGTGGACGCTCCTGGGCGTGGCGGGCTTCGCGCTCTTCTTCCTGAAGGGCTCGGTGCACGGCGGCTTCGACGTGGCGAAGCGAGCCCTCTCGCCCAGCCTGCCCATCTCCCCCGTCTTCGTCCGCTACCCGATGCGCCTGCCCGAGGGCGCGCCCCAGACGCTGTTCCGCATCACCCTCAGCCTGATGCCCGGCACGCTGAACGCGGACGTGGAGGGCGAGGAGCTGGTGGTGCACGCGCTCGTGGACCGGGGGCAGGGCATCCATGAGGAGCTGGAGGACCTGGAGCGCCGCGTGCGCCGCCTGTTCGGCCTGGACGCGTCCGCTCCGCCGCGGGAGGGCGCCCATGCATGAGTTGCGCACGGGCCTGGCCCTCTTCCTGCTCCTGAACATCCTGGCCGGCATGGTGCGCGTCGTTCGTGGGCCCACGCTGACGGACCGCTTCATCGTGGCGCAGCTTTTCGGCACCACGGGCGTGGGCGTGCTGGTGCTGCTCGCCGGGAACGAGGGGAGCGCTCCCCTGCGGGACGTGGCCCTCATCTTCGCGTTGCTCGCGCCCGTCACGGTGGTGGCCTTCGTGCGCTTCGCGGTGGGCAGCGACGCGGAGGACGCGCGCGCTCGCGGCGAGGAGCCGCGCCGATGACCCTCCTCGACGGTGTCTCTTCGGCGTTCATGCTCGCGGGCGCGGGCTTCTGTCTGGCGGGCACGGTGGGCGTGCTGCGCTTCCCGGACGTGTACTGCCGGCTGCACGCGCTCACCAAGGTGGACAACCTGGGGCTGGGCCTGGTGGTGGTGGGCCTGGCGCTCCAGTCGGGCTCGTGGGCCACGGCGCTCAAGCTGTTCCTGGTCTGGCTGTTCGTCCTCGTCGCCAGCGCCTTCACGTGTCAGCTCATCGCCCGCGCGGCGCTGCGGCGGGGCACGCCCGCCTGGACTGGACGGCGGGAGTCATGATGGACGGGCTGCTCGACGCGAGCCTCGCCATCTGTCTGCCCCTCCTGGCCTGGCTGGTGCTGAGGACGGAGGCGCTGTCGCAGGCGGTGGTGCTCTTCGTGGCCTTCGGCCTGTTCTCCGCGCTGGGCTGGGCGCGGCTGGACGCTCCGGACATCGCGCTGGTGGAGGCCGCGGTGGGCACGGGCCTGACGGGCGCGCTGCTGATGCACACGCTGAGCTGGACGGAGGAGGACTCCTCGGACGTGCGCGCCCGCGCGCGGCGCAGGCCCTGGGCGCTGTTGTGCACGGTGGCGCTGGCGGCGCCGCTGGGCTGGGCGGTGCTTGCGCTGCCCGCCGACAGCCGGGGCCTGGGGCCGCTCATCGCCGCGCGCCAGGGGGACAGCGGCGTGGAGCACCCCGTCACCGCGGTGCTCTTGAACTTCCGGGGCTACGACACGCTGCTGGAAATCGCGGTGCTGCTGGTGGCCGCGCTGGGCGCGCGCGCGGTGAACCCGCGCAGCGAGCGGCCGGACAAGGAGGCGATGGAGGACCCGCTGACGGGGGAGCTGTTCCGGATGATGACGCCCGCGCTGCTGCTGGTGGCGGGCTACCTGGTCTGGGTGGGCGACCACGGTCCGGGCGGAGCCTTCCAGGCGGGCGCCATCCTCGCGGGCGGCGGGGTGGTGGCCATCCTCACCGCGCGCATGGGCACGCCGCGCATGTCGTCCCCGCGGGTGCGCTGGGCGCTGCTCACCGGGCCGTTGATGTTCATCCTGGTGGCGGTGGCGCCGCTCGTCTCCGGAGGGCGGCTGCTCGAGTACCCCCAGAAGTACGCGGGCACGCTCATCTTCGTCGTGGAGGCGGCGCTGACGGTCTCCATCGCCATGGTGCTGTTGATGTTCTTCCCCGGGACGCGGCCGCCCCGGGCGCTGCCGGAGGAGACGCCGTGAGCCCGTGGGCCGTCTATGCGCTTTCGGGCGTGGCGATGTTCAGCGTGGGGTTGGTGGGGCTCTTCTCCCATCAGCACGTGGTGAAGCGCATCCTCGCGGCGAACATCGCGGGCTCCGGCGTGCTGCTGGTGCTGGTGGCGCTCGCGCGGCGGGTGCCCACGGGCGTGCCGGACCCGGTGCCGCACGCGCTGGTGCTCACGGGCATCGTGGTGTCGGTGAGCGCCACGGCGCTCGCGGTGGCGCTGGCGCGGCGCATGGCGCGGCTGCAGGCCGAGCAGTCCCACACCCCGGAGCGGGAGCCCGTCTCCGATGGGGAGCTCTCATGACGGGAGCCTCGGCCTTGATGGCGTGGCCCGTCGTCATCCCTCTGCTGGGCGCGGTGCTGGCGCTGCTGGTGGGACGGCCCGCGGTGCGCCTCATCTCGGGCGTGACGTCGGTGGCCACGCTCAGCGCGTCCGCCGTGCTGGCGTGGGAGGTGGCGCACCGGGGTGTGCTGCGCCAGAGCATCGGCGGCTGGGGCGTGCCGCTGGGCATCGAGTGGCGGGCGGACGGGCTCGCCGTGCTGATGCTGCTCACCATCGCCCTGGTGGGCTCGCTCACCAGCGTCCACGCGCTGGACCACCTGCCGGACCGGGAGGACCGGGAGTTCCTGCCGCTGTGGCTGCTGGTCTGGTGCGCGCTCAACGCGCTGGTGCTGTCGGCGGACGCCTTCAACCTCTACGTCACGCTGGAGCTGACCACGCTGGGCGCCGTGGCGCTCATCGCGGTGCGGCGGGATTCGCCGGGGCTGGACGGAGGGCTGCGCTACCTGCTCTTCGCGCTGCCGGGCTCGCTCTGCTACCTGCTGGGCATCGCGCTGTTGTACGGGGCCTATGCGGCGCTGGACGTGGGGCTGCTCGCCGAGCGCGTCCAGCCCGGGCCGGTGACGTGGGTGGCGGCGGCGCTGGTCACGGTGGGGCTGTGCCTCAAGACGCCGCTGTTCCCGCTGCACGTGTGGCTGCCGCCGACGTACGCGGGCGCGCCCACGCCGGTGACGGCGCTGTTGTCCGCGCTCATCTCCAAGGGCTCCTACTACGTGCTGTTCCGGCTGTGGATGGAGGTCTTCGCGCCGGTGATGGACGCCCAGGTGGCGCAGCTGCTCGGGCTGTTGGGCGCGGCCGCCGTCATCTGGGGCTCGTTGCTGGCGCTGCTCCAGTCGCAGCTCAAGCGCGTGGTCGCGTACTCGAGCGTCGCGCAGATCGGCTACCTGTTCCTGGTCTTCCCCATGGCGACGGAGGACGCGAGGGCCGGGGCCATCTACCTGGTCGTCTCGCACGCGGCGGCCAAGGCCTCCATGTTCGTGGCGGTGGGCAACATCCACCAGGCGGTGGGCATCACCACGCTGGGCGGGGTGCAGGGCCTGGCGGGGCGGATGCCGTTCACCTTCCTGGCGCTCGGCCTGGGAGGCATCAGCCTGATTGGCATTCCCCCGAGCGGGGGCTTCATCGCGAAGTGGCTGCTGCTCAACGCGTCCATCTCCACGGGCCAGTGGTGGTGGGGCGTGGTGCTGCTGGTGGGCAGCCTCCAGGCGGCGGCGTACGTCTTCCGCATCCTCCGGGGCTCGTTCCTGCCGCTGCCCGAGGGCGTCACGGTGCGCGCCATCCCGCTGGGCAACGAGCTGGCGCCGTTCGCGCTGGCGCTCATCGCGCTGGTGCTGGGGCTGGTGCCCTGGTTCCCGTTGGGGCTGCTGGCGGTGGGGGCGGCGCGATGAACACCTGGCTGCCCATGTGCGTGCTCTTGAGCTCGCTGTTGCCGGGGCTCATCATCTTCCTGCTCTCCGAGGAGGCGCGGCGCACGCGCACGGTGCTCAACCTGACGGCCGCGGCGACGAAGCTGCTGCTCACGGCGGCCATGGCCTGGGGCGTGTTCCAGGGGCGTCAGTACGAGTCGCGCGTGACCTTCTTCCCCAACGCGGACCTGGTGCTCAGGGCGGACTCGTTCAGCCTGCTCTTCATCACGCTGTCCGCGGTGCTGTGGTTCGTGACCACCATCTACGCGGTGGGCTACCTGGAGGGCACCGGGCACCGCAGCCGCTTCTTCGGCTTCTTCTCGCTGTGCGTCGCCTCGACCATGGGCATCGCCCTGGCGGGCAACCTCCTGACGTTCTTCCTCTTCTACGAGATGCTCACGCTGTCCACGTATCCGCTGGTCATCCACCGCGGGACGAAGGAGGCGCTGCGCGCGGGCAACGTGTACCTGCGCTACACGCTCAGCGGCGCCACGCTGCTCCTGGCGGGCGTGGTGCTGCTCTACACGCTGGCGGGCTCGGTGGAGTTCACCGAGCGGGGGGCGCTGTCGGCCGTGGCGGGCCACCGCGCGGAATTGACGGTGGCCTTCGCGCTGCTCATCGGCGGGCTCGCGGTGAAGGCGGCGCTGGTGCCGTTCCATGGCTGGCTGCCGGTGGCGATGGTGGCGCCCGCCCCGGTGAGCGCGCTGCTCCACGCTGTCGCGGTGGTGAAGGCGGGGGCGTTCGGCATCACCCGCGTCATCTACGACGTGTATGGCGTCTACCTGGTGCACGACCTGGGGGTGACCCGTCCGTTGGCCGTCGTCGCGGCCATCACCATCCTCTACGGTTCGCTGAAGGCGCTCCAGCAGGGGGACTTGAAGAAGCGGCTGGCCTACTCGACGGTGAGCCAGGTGGCGTACATCGTGGCGGGCATCTCCATCTTCGGCACGGTGTCGACGATTGGAGGGCTGGTGCACCTGGTGCATCAGGGGGTGATGAAAATCACCCTGTTCTTCTGCGCGGGGAACTACGCGGAGGAGCTGCACCTGCACCGGGTGAAGGAGCTGCGTGGGGTGGGGCGGCGGATGCCGCTGACGACGGCGGCCTTCACCATCGCTGCGCTGGGGATGATTGGGATTCCGCCCGTCGCGGGCTTCATCACCAAGTGGTACCTGGGCATCGGCGCGCTGGAGGCGGACGAGTCGTGGCTGGTGGTGGTGCTGCTCTTGAGCAGCCTGCTCAACGCGGGCTACTTCCTGCCCATCGTCTACTCGGCGTGGTTCCAGGCGCCGCGTGAGGACTGGACGCCGAGCCCGCGTCCCCACGGGTGGGAGATTGGCTGGGCGCTGCTGTTCCCGACGGTGGTGACGGCGGTGCTGTCGGTGGCCGCCGGGCTGTTCGCGGGCGCGGAGCTCAGTCCCCTGGGCTGGACGCGGCTCATCACGGACCGGGAGTTCCGGCCATGAGCGGCTGGGAGGAGGTGCCCTCGCTGCTGGTCATGGCGACGTTGGGCGTGCCGCTCTTGCTCACGGTGGCGGTGCTGCTGCCGGCGACGCGCAAGGGGGGCGTCCTGCTGGCGCCGTGGGCGGCGCTGCCGACGGTGGTGCTGGGCTTGAGCGCCGGGGCGACGGTGTATTGGCCGCACGTGCTGTTGGGCATGCGGCTGTACGCGCCGGACGAGGTGACGCGGACGTACCTGCTCTTCACCGGCGTGTTGTGGCTGTTCTCCGGGCTCTTCGCGCGAGGGTATCTGCGCGAGGACGGGCGGAAGGCCTCGTTCTGGGGCTTCTACCTGGCGACGCTGGTGGGGAACGTGGGCGCGGTGCTCGCGCGGGACATGGCGAGCTTCTACCTGTTCTTCGCGATGATGACCTTCTGCGCGTATGGGCTCGTGGTCCATTCGCGGGACGAGCGCGCGGCGCGGGCGGGGCGCGTGTACATCATCATGGCGTTGGTGGGCGAGGTGCTGCTGCTCGCGGCCTTCTTCCTCATCGCGGGCACGCGCATCAACCTGACGTTCGACGAGGTGCCGCGCGTGGTGGCGCAGTCGCCCGAGCGCGCGCTCATCTGCGTCCTGATTCTCGCGGGCTTCGGCGTGAAGGTGGGCGTGCTGCTCTTGCACATGTGGCTGCCCCTGGCGCATCCGGTGGCGCCCGCGCCGGGCAGCGCGGTGCTCAGCGGCACCATCATCAAGGTGGGCGTGCTGGGCTGGCTGCGCTTCCTGCCGCTGGGCGAGGCGAGCGTGCCCCAGGTGGGGCAGGTGCTCGTGGTCCTGGGCCTGGCGGCGAGCTTCTACGGCGTGCTGGTGGGGCTGACGCAGAGGGAGGCGAAGACGGTGCTCGCCTATTCGAGCATCAGCCAGATGGGGTTCTTGACGCTCGCGGTGGGGCTCGCGTTGGGCGCACCGGAGGCGGCGCCGGTGTTGGTGGGCGCGGTGCTCGTGTATGCGACGCACCACTCCCTGGCGAAGGGGTTGTTGTTCCTGGGCGCCGGGCTGGTGCACGAGACGGGGCGCCGGGGCTGGCGCGCGGTGGTGGTGTGGGTGGGGCTGGTGTGGGCCGGGCTGGAGATCGCCGGAGCGCCGCTGACGAGCGGGGCGTTGGCGAAGTTGTCGTTGAAGTCGGCGGAGGCGGTGGCGCACGCGCCGGAGGTGGTGCCGACGCTGTTGTCGCTGGCGGCGGTGGGCAGCACGCTCATCATGGCGCGCTTCCTGGTGACGGTGCTCCCCGATGCGCCCGAGCAGGGGACTCGCGCCACCGGAGGGATGTGGTTGTCATGGGTGCTGCTGCTCGTCGTGGACACGGTGCTGCTGGTAGGGCCGCCGGTGGGCTCGGAGTTCCTGCCCAAGCTCCTGGAGCCGAAGAATCTGCTGTCCGCGGCCTGGCCCGTGGCGCTGGGTGTGGCCGTGAGCGTCGTGGCGTGGCGCATGGGCCGGAGCGTGCCGGAGATACCGGCGGGGGACGTGCTGTGGCCCTTGTCGCGGCGGGTGCTCCCCGGGTGGCGACTCTTGACGCGAGGGGCGGAGCGCGAGGACTCGAAGCCGAGTGAGTTGACGGTGCGCACGCTGCGCGGGTTCGAGCGGATGCGGGACCACTTCCTCCGCGCGGTGGGGCGCGGGGAGGAGGGGCTGAGCCGGCTGAGCCACGTGGGCTTCCTGCTGCTGGTGTTCCTGGGCGTCTTCCTGTTCCTGCTGGTGCGCTGAGGCTGCGCGGGTTCGCGAGCACGTCGCCGGTTCACAAGGGCTTCGCGCCGGTGTCGACCTTGCTCTCGCGCCGAGATGAGGGGCCGGCGGAGCCATGCGCGCTTCGCGCGGATGTTGCTCCTGCCATCGCGCCAGGGCCTGGTGTCGCTGAACCCGCGAGCTTCGTGAGGGTGGGCCCGGGGCGTGCCTGGCGCCCGCGCGCTCGCGCGAAATAGCGCACCCCGGGGCGCGGCCCGCGTGTCGAGCACGCGGGCCGGTGAGGCTCAGCCGCGCTGGACGCGCAGGCGGGCCGGCAGGCCGTTGAGGCTGACCTCCTCCTCCTGCCCGGTGAAGCCCTCGGGCCCCACGTGGATGGCGGAGGCGAGCGTCTCCCGCGCAATCAACGCGCGGCCCTCGTCCGTCACGCGCTTCACGCGCGCATCACCGTCCACCCAGAGCTGGATGGTGTCCGTGTAGCCCAGCTCCAAATCCTTGCGAGCCCCCTGCACCCGCGCGAGCAGCTCGCGCACGAGCCCCTCGTCGATGAGCGCCTCGGTGAGCTGCGTGTGGAGCACCACCACGCCCGCGCCGGTGCCCGCCGCCGCGAAGCCGGGGTTGGCCTCCACGAGCGTCTCCAGCTCCTCGCCGGTGAACACCAGCTTCTCGCCGCCCAGCTCCAGCGCCACCTGCCCCGTCTGGAGCAGCTCGCGGTGCAGCGCGCGCCCGTCGCCCGTGTCGAACGCCTTGCGCACCGGCGCCAGCTTGGGCCCGAGCCGCCCGCCCACCGCGCGCAGGTTCGGCCGCACCCGGAAGCGCACCACGTCCGCGTCCGGGCTGCCCGGCTCCACGAAGCGCACCTCGTGCACGTTCAGCTCGTCCGCGAGCAAGTCCTTGTACGCGGCCAGCCGCTCCGTCAGCTCCTTGCGCGCGAGGATGATGTCCGCGCGCGCCAGCGGCTGGCGCACCTTGAGCTTGTTGTCCGTGCGCACCTTGAGGCCCGGCGACACCAGCTCGCGCACCGCCGCCATGTCCGCGGCCAGCTCCGCGTCGATGAGGCTCGCGTCCGCCTTGGGGAAGTCCGCCAGGTGCACGCTCTCCGGCTGCGTCGCGGGCCAGGGCTTGCGCACCAGGTTGCCCCACATCTCGTCGGCGAAGAACGGGATGAACGGCGCGGAGATGGCGGCGATGGTGGTCAGCGCCTCGTACAGCGTGAAGTAAGCGTCCTGCTTGTCCTGCTCCAGGCCGGCCGTCCAGTACCGGTCCCGGCTGCGGCGCAGGAACCAGTTGGACAGGCCGTCCACCAGCGCCACCAGCCGCTGGGCCGCGTCGTACACCTGATAGGTGTCCAGCGCCTTCTCCACGTCGCGCAGCGCCAGCTGCACCTCGGAGAGGATCCACCGGTCCAGGAGCGGGCGCTGCTTCACCTCGCGCCAGCCCTGGCTCTGCTTCACCGCCTCCCACGGCGCCGCCTTGGCGTCCGGGTTGCCCTTCGCCGGGTTGAAGCCGTCGATGTTCGAGTAGATGGTGAAGAACGAGTAGACGTTGCGCAGCTTGATTTGAAAGTCCTTCTGCAACAGCCGCACGTTCGCCAGCGAGTGGCGCGTGTTGGACCACGTGGGGCTCGCCGCGTAGAAGAACCAGCGGAACGCGTCCGCGCCGGGGGCCTTGGCGTTGGGGTCCTTCACGGTGACGCGCTCGGAGGCCGCGAGCCTCGGCACCTCCACCGGCATCACGCCCGCGCCCTTGGCGGACGGCGCCACGCCCAGCTTCTCGTGCTCCGCGGGCCCGAGCAGCACCACGCGGCGCTTGAGCTTCTTGTGCGCCTTCACCGTCACGGTGACAAAGACGTCCGGCCGGTCCGGGCGGAACACCTGCACCTTGGCGCCCTCCACCAGGTCCAGGCCCTCCAGGTCCTCGCGCGCGATGAGCGCCACGCCCGGCTCACCCGGCATGCCCGCCTCGGCGGCGGTGAGCACCGCGAAGTCCATGCGCACTTCGTCGAGGATGATTTCGGGCGGCGTGTAGTTGCCCTTGGACTTGGACTCCTTGCGGCCCTCCTTGTCGGAGACGTGGCCCAGCACGATGCAGCTCTTGTACGGGTGCGGCCACTCCCGCTGGGGCACGAGGCCCAGGCGCGCCTGCGTCTCCTCGTCGAAGACCAGCGTGCTCACCATGAGCAGGGAGTAGAACCACCCGCGCGTCTGGTCGATGGCCTCGGAGATGAAGTCCGCCGGGAAGGCGCGGTTGAAGATGGCGTGCGAGCCCTCCGCATGCGGGAAGCCCCACTGCGCGAAGGGCATGCAGCCCGAGTCGAACCACACGTCCACCACCTCGGGCACGCGCACGAAGCGGCCCGGGGTGCCCGGCTTCTCGTACGTCACCTTGTCAATCCAGGGCTTGTGGACGATGAGGTGGCGCGCGTTGGCCTCGTGCGGCTTGCCCTTGAGGAACGCGGCGAGCTCCGACTCCACGGCGCCCAGGTTGCTGCCGGGCTTCTGGCGCAGCGCCTCGAGCGAGGGCACCGCCTCCACCTCGCCCGTCTCCGAGTGGACCCACAAAGGCAGCGGCGTGCCCCAGTAGCGCTCGCGCGACAGGGCCCAGTCGACGTTGTTGGCCAGGAAGTCGCCGAAGCGGCCTTCCTTGATGTGCTCGGGCACCCAGTTGACGGCGCGGTTGTTGGCGATGGCGCGGTCCTTCACCGCCGTGGTGCGGATGTACCAGGCGGGGCGGGCGAACTGGATGAGCGGGTCGTCATCCGCGCGCCAGCAGAACGGGTACTCGTGCTTGTACTGCTCGGTGACGAGCAACAGGCCCCGCTCCTTGAGGTTGCGCTGGATGTCCTTGTCCGCGTCCTTCACGAACTTGCCGGTGACGAGCGGCACGTCCTCGGAGAAGGTGCCGTCCGGCTTCACCGCGCAGAACAGCTCCATCGCGTGCGGCTGGGCGAAGCGCTCGCGGTCCTTGCGGAAGGCGTCGTAGTCGTCCTCGCCGAAGGCCGGGGCGATGTGGACGATGCCCGTGCCGCTCGACAGCGTGACGAAGTCGGCGGCCAGCACGCGCCAGGCGCGCACGTCGTCGCCGCCGTCTCGCAGCGCCAGCCGCGTGTCCCCCTCCTTGGAGAAGTACACGTCGAAGGGCGGCAGGTAGCGCTGGCCCACCAGCGCGCGGCCCGGCTGCGTGTCGAGGACAGGCAGGTCCTTCTTGAGCTTCTTGGCCAGCTCCTCGCGCAGCGCGGCGGCGACGATGAGCTTGCGGTCGCCCGCGTCCACGGTGACGTAGTCGACGCCCGCGTTGACGGCCGCGTACATGTTGGACGGCAGCGTCCAGGGCGTGGTCGTCCAGACGAGCAGCGAGGTGTCCGGCGCGTCGCGCAGCGGGAAGGCGACGTAGACGCTCGGGTCGTCCACCGTCTTGTAGCCCAGGCCCACCTCGGCCGAGCTCAGCGCGGTGCCGCCCTGCGGCCACCACCAGACCACCTTGTGGCCCTGGTACAACAGGCCCTTCTGGTGCAGCTCCGCCAGCGCCCACCAGACGCTCTCCACGAAGGGGCGGTGGTAGGTGACATAGGCCTGGTTCAGGTCCACCCAGAAGCCGATGCGCTCGGTGAGCCGCTCCCACTCGGAGGTGTAGCGGAAGACGGACTCGATGCAGCGCTCGGTGAAGGGCTCCACGCCATAGCGCTCGATTTCCGCCTTGCCGTGGATGCGCAGCTCCTTCTCCACCTCCACCTCCACGGGCAGGCCGTGGGTGTCCCAGCCCGCCTTGCGAGGCACGTAGTGGCCGCGCATCGTCTGGTAGCGGGGGAACAAATCCTTGATGACGCGGGTGAGGACGTGGCCGTTGTGGGGCAGACCGTTGGCGGTGGGCGGGCCCTCGTAGAAGACGAAGCTCTTGGCCCCTTCGCGCGCCTCGAGCGAGCGCTCGAAGATGCGACGGTCCTTCCAGAAGGCGAGGATGCGGCGTTCCTCGGCCGGGAAGTCCATCTCCGCGGGTACGGCGTCGAACAGGGCGGGGGGCGCTGACTCAGGCATGGTGGGTGCTTGATAGCACCCGGAGCGAGGGAGGGAAGGGGGCCCGAGGAGGGATGCGCTCCTAGTTCCAGGGATAGGACGGCTCGTAGGTGCTCGTGCCGCCCAGGAGGAAGGGGAGCTTGCCTGTCAGGACGAGTCCCACCTCGCGGCCCTGTCGGACGCGGCCGGGGACGCCGTCCGGGCCGAGCGCGCCGCCCTTGTCGCTCAGGGGCAGGCTGATGCGCACGCCCAGCGAGCCGTAGATGCCCGTGAGGAAGGGGGTGAGCTGCAGGCCCGTGGTGGGCAGGTGGTCCTCGGTTCCGGTGAGGTGGTAGGCGCCCAGCTCCAGGCCCGCGAAGAGCAGGGTGCCCTGGATGCCGCCGGCGAGGCGGGCCTCCCCCTGGGTCATCCACTGGGCCTGGGCGAAGGCGCCCAGGCTCTGGACTTCATGGACCCAGTTGAGGGTGGACTCCAGCCCCAGCCCGTAGCGGGGCTTGCCCGTGAGGTCGTCGATGCTGACGAGGGGGCCGACGGTGAGCCAGGTCTCGTTCTTGGGGAAGGAGACCTGGGCCTGCGACGCGAAGGGGAGGAGGACGAGGAGGGCGCAGAGGAGGCGTGGGTTCATGGCGTGCTGGAGTTGCAACGCACGGACCTGGAGGAAGTTGCAGCGGAGGCAGGGGGTGGGACGTGTGCAGGGGACTGCACGGTGCGCAGCGGCTGGCGCACGCTCATGAAGTCGAGCGCGGGGCGCGGACGAAGAGCCGGCGCGCGGTGCGCAGCAGCAGGTCCTTGTAGCGAGGCTGGGAGTATCCGCGCTCCAGGGTGAGGTGCTCCCAGTTGCGCACGGACAGGAGCGTCCAGAGCAGGTCGGTGGCCTCGCGCGGTGTGTAGTCGGGGGAGAGGGTGTGGTCGGTGCGCAGGGCCTCGATGGCGGCGGCGCAGCCTTCGCGCATGTCCTCCATGCGCTTCTTCCAGGCCTCGGCGGCCTCTTCGTCGGTGTCGGCCATGGCCATCAGCGCCTTGGCCACGCCGCGAATCTCGGGGATGTAGTCGGCCCAGGCGCCGACGTATGCGTCCAGGCGCTCCGCGCCGCTCTTCGCGGTGCGGCTGGGGACCAGGCGCGTGCGCACGTCCTTGAGCTCGTCCAGGTAGAGCGTGGTGGCGATGAGCAGGGCGGCCCGGGTGCTGAAGTGCAGGTAGACGGCCTGACGGCTGACCCCGGCCTTCTTCGCGATGTCGCTCATCCGGACGGCCTGCCCCTGGCGTGTCTCCAACAGGTGCAGCGCGGCCGCGAGGATGCGGGTCCGGGTCTCCGGCGGTTCACTTGACATGATGTAAAGTCGCGAATATCTCTCGCGGAGTCAATTGACACGGTGTCAAGCGAGGGGCGGCGATGCGAAACCGGATGACGAAGGCGGTGTTGCTGGTCGTGGGCGCAATCGGGGGGGCGATTGGCGCGGCGTTGTTGTTCACGCCGCAGGCGTTCCACGGGTGGAGTGGAATCGACCATGGGGGGCAGGTGAGTCTGTTGAGCGAGGTGCGCGCGCCAGGAGGGGCATTGCTGGCGTGTGGGCTGCTCATCATGGCCGGCGGAATCTGGAGCCGGCTGACGTTCACGTCGCTGGCGGTGTCGACGACGCTGTACCTGTCTTACGGCATGTCGCGGCTGCTGAGCCTGGCCGTGGACGGCACGCCCGCGCCGGAGCTGGTCGCGGCGATGGTGGCGGAGCTGGTGATTGGCGCGCTCTGCGCGGTGCTGTGGTCGAAGAGCGCGCAGCCGCTGGGGCGCGCGGAGGCGCTCCCGGGGACTTGATGGGTGCTACGTACTTGCAGCCTTCTGCTCAAAGCCCATGACGAAACGGTTCTTCGAGCTTGCTCCCGACATGTCGCTCCCTGGGCGATGTTCTCTCGGAATCCCCACGGACATGAGTGGCCGCGAGGTCGAGGACCCCTGGCTGTTCAAGAAGGGGCGTCGCATCGAGAACCCGGGTCGATTGAGGATTCCCGTGGACGTCCCGGGCAGGGTCTTCGATTTCACCCTCGCGGGGATCTCGACACCGGTCGTCCACGTCCGAGTGGCGACGCTGCTCACGGAGCTGGCACCCGAGGACGTGCAGGTCATCCCCGTGGAGATTCCCGGGCATCCCGAGCAGTACAGCATCCTCGTGGCGACGAGGCTCATCGAATGCATCGACGACGCGGCGTCCCGAGAAGTGGAGCGGTGGACAGCCGAGGACGGACGGCCCGAGAAGGTGGGCCAGTACCGGGACGTGGACGGGCTGAGAATCGACCCGTCGAAGGTGGGTGACGCGAAGCTCTTCCGGACGGGGGGCTGGTCCGTGGCGCTCATCATCTCCGAGGACCTCAAGCTCGAACTGGAAGCGCTCGGTGTCACGGGGATGCGCTTCACCGAGGTCTGAGGTCCACCGTATGGTGGCGCATGGGAACGAAGGAACAGGACGCCCGGGAGCGCATCCTCCGGGCGACCATCATCTGCATCGAGCGCGACGGGCTGGATGCCACCGGCATCCGCGAGATTGCCCGCGAGGCGCAGGTGAACAGCGCCGCCATCAGCTACTACTTCCGCAGCAAGGAGAAGCTCATCACCCAGGCCCTGGACTCCACCCTGGACCAGGCCTTCACCCACGTCCTCCTCGACTTCGACAGGCTCCTCGACGAGGGCCTCTCCGTCCGCGAGGCCTTCGAGACCCTCCTCGAGGACGTCGTCGGCAACGTCGGCCGCTACCCCCGCATCGCCCACGCCCACCTGCACGACGCGCTCGTGCACCAACGCTACGACGGCGCCGCTGTCCAACGCCTCAACACCTTCCTCGAAGCGCTGTCCCGAAAGCTCGCCCCCGCCACACCCCACCTGAAGGAAGCGCGCCGGCGACTCGCGCTCACCCAGGTCTGGTCCTCCATCCTCCTCGTGTCCATGCTCCCCCGCGTGTTCGACCAGGTCCTCCTGCTCGACTTCCGCACCCTCGACACCCGCCGCGCCTGGGTGAAGCAATACACACGGCTGCTCTTCCCAGCCTGAGCCCCACCCCGGCGCGAAGCGTCAACTCCAGTGCAACGGCTGCTTTCCCGCCGTCTTGAACGCGTGAGACTCGAAGTCTCTGTGAGTGTTCACTCGTGGGCTGTCCAGCTCCGCGTCCCCAGAGGGGTTTCCGCAAGTCCGACAGTTCCTGAAAGTAGCGATTTTCACGCCCCGCAGATGCGGGCTCGACTGGACGCGTGCTCCCAGGGGGGAGTGTCTGTCTTTCGCGTTTCGCGGGAGGACCGCATGCGTCAATCGTCGAAGTGGGTCGCCTGTCTCGTGCTGTGTTGCAGCGCGCTGGCGTGGGCACTCCAGCCCTCACAACCGAGCCCGTTGGCGAGCCAGGCGTTCTTCAAGCCGGAGCTGTACCTGCCCGTCTCCAACGTGTCCCTGGATGAAGCCCGCTCGAAGCTGAAGGGCGCGGCGCCCGGCGCGTGGGACGACTTCTTCGCCCGCAACGGGCGCGACTTCCACGTGTACCTGGACCCGCTGACGGGCATGCCCTCCGCCATCCAGGGCGCCATCCCCCTCATCCCCGGCAAGGGCGTGGGCAACACCGTGACGCTCGGCTCGCTCCAGCAGCAGCTGGGCCGCTCCACCGGCGAGGTCGACGAGGCCGTCGTCGCCGATGCACTCTTCAAGTTCCTGAGCGACAACGAGGCCGCGCTCGGCGTGGACCTGCGCCAGCTGGGCCAGCCCCGCGTGAAGCAAGTCACCGACGTGCTGTGGCACGTGCTCATCCCGCAGGAGGTCGACGGCATCCCCGTGCGCCACGGCAAGCTCGTCGCCACGCTCAGCCACGGCAACATGGTGCTCCTGGGGACGGAGGCGTGGAGCAACGTCACCGCGGCCACGAAGCCCACGCTGAGCCCCGAGCAGGCCCTGACGCTCGGCGGTGAGCGCTTTGGCCTCCTGGAGACACCGAGCACGCTGTGGCAGGAGCCCACGTTGGAGCTCGCCCCCCTGGCGCGCGCCGACGCGGCCTTCGGCGAGGGCTACCGTCACCAGCTCGTCTGGACGTATGGCTTCCAGAACCCCGGTGAGGTGGAGCGCTGGAAGGTGACGGTGGACGCGCACTCCGGCGAGGTGCTCGCGCTCGAGGACGACAACCACTACCTGGACGCCACCATCAAGGGCGGCATCTATCCGTTGAGCAGCACCGGCATCTGCCCCGACAACACCACCTGCGGCACCATGCAGCTGGACACGCCCATGCCCTGGGCGAACACGGGCCTGGCCTCGCCCAACAACTTCACCGACGGCGCCGGCGTCTTCAACTACTCCTCCGGCAACGTCACCACCACGCTGGCCGGCCGCTACGTGCGAGTGAGCGACACGTGCGGCTCGCCCAGCACCAGCTCGGCCACCGGCAACCTCAACCTGGGCGGCGCCAACAACCAGCACGACTGCACCACGGGCGGCGGTGGCGCGGGCAACACGCCGGCCTCCCGCTCCGCCTTCTACGAGCTCAACCGCATCGCCGAGCTGGGCCGCGGCTGGCTGCCCAACAACACGTGGCTGCAGAACCAGCTCACCGCCAACGTGAACATCAACAGCACGTGCAACGCCTTCTGGAACGGCTCCACCGTCAACTTCTACCGCAGCGGCGGTGGTTGCCGGAACACGGGCGAAATCGCGGCCGTGTTCGACCACGAGTGGGGCCACGGCATGGATGACTTCGACTCCGGCGGCGCGCTGAGCAACTCCAGCGAGGCGTACGCGGACATCGCGTCCATCTACCGGTTGCAGGCCTCGTGCGTGGGCTATGGCTTCTTCGCCACGACGAACCTGGGCTGCGGCATGACGCCGGACGGCACGGGCTACAACCAGAACGAGGCGCAGGCGGGCGGGACGTGGTGCAACACCCGCTGCTCCGGCGTGCGCGACGCGGACTACCTGGCGCACGCGAACCAGACGCCGGCCACGCCGCAGAACTTCGTGTGCTCGCGCTGCTCCTCCGGCACCGGCCCCTGCGGCCGTCAGGTGCACTGCGCCGCGGCGCCCGTGCGTCAGGCCGCGTGGGACCTGGTCGCTCGTGACTTGCAGGCCGCGCCGTTCAACTACGACTCCAACACGGCGTTCATCATCGGCAACAAGGTCTTCTACCAGGGCAGCGGCAACGTGGGCTCGTGGCACGCCTGCAACTGCTCGGCGGGCACGTCCGATGGCTGCGGCGCGAGCCACGGCTACATGCAGTGGCTGGCCGCGGACGACGACAACGGCAACCTCAACGACGGCACGCCGCACATGACGGCCATCCACGCGGCGTTCAACCGCCACGGCATCGCCTGCTCCACGCCCGCGCCCGCCAACTCCGGCTGCGCCACGGGCCCGAAGACGGCGCCCACCGCCACCGCCACGCCGAGCGACGGCCAGGTGGCGCTCGGCTGGAACAGCGTGCCCGGCGCCAGCGAGTACTGGGTGATGAAGACGGAGGGCTACGCGGGCTGTGACTTCGGCAAGGTGCGCGTCGCCACCGTCACCGGCACCACGTACACGGATGGTGAGGTCGCCAATGGCCGGCAGTACTGCTACTCCGTCGTGCCGGCCAGCTCCAGCGCCTGCTACGGCCCCGCCGCCGCGTGCACCTGCGCGACGGCCGGCGGTCCGTGCACGCCCCCGGGTGTCGCCACCCTCTCCACCCCGGCGGATGGGGCGGCCAATGTGGCGCTGTCGCCCGTGCTCGACTGGGCGGACGTGGCGGGCGCGACGTCGTACGAGGTGCAGGTGGCCACCGACGCGGCCTTCGGCACCGTGGTGCGCTCGGCGACGGCGCTCTCCAACAGCACCTGGAGCGTGACGCCCGCGCTGACGGCCAATACGCAGTACTTCTGGCGCGTGCGAGCGGTGAGCGGCTGCGGCGCCGGCAACTACAGCGCGGCCTTCCGCTTCACCACCGCGGACACCACCTGTCAGCCCGCGGCGGCCCCGGTGCTCGCCACGCCGTCCAATGGCGCGACGGGCGTCGCGCTGTCCCCCGTGCTCGACTGGGGGGATGTGACGGGCGCGACGTCGTACGAGGTGCAGGTGGCCACCGACGCGGGCTTCTCCAGCGTGGTCCGCTCGGCCTCGACGCTCCCCACCAGCACCTGGAGCGTGACGTCCGCGCTGACGGCGGGCACGCAGTATTTCTGGCGGGCGCGCGCGGTGGATGCGTGCGGCGCCGGCAACTACAGCGCGGGCTTCAGCTTCACCACCCAGACGGGCGGAGGCGGCACGTGCACCACGCCGCCCGTGGCCACGTATGACGCCACGCTCGGCACGCCCGTCTGCGGCAACGGCTGCGGTTGCGACACCGGCACGCTGGTCAACAGCCGTGGCAGCCAGTTCCTGGCGGCGGAGCCGAACGAGCCCAACACGCTGGATGGCTGCCCGGATGGTCCGTTCGGCTTCTACCACCTGGACGAGAGCATCGACCGTGTCGTGCTGCGCAGCGTGGACGGCGGGCCGATTACCCCGGGCAAGCAGGTCAAGGTGGACGTGACGGTGTGGTGCTACGACGCCACGGACAAGCTCAACCTCTACTACGCCCCCGTGTCCGGCTTCCCGCTCTGGTCCACGCTCGTCACCGGCCTGCAGTGCACGGGCAGCGGGGCGAAGACCTTCAGCCACACCTTCACCGCGGGCAGCAGCGTGGGTCAGCACGTCCTGAGGGCCCAGTTCGTGGAAGCGTCCAGCCCGCAGCTGAGCTGCACCTTCGGCTTCTACGATGACAACGACGACGTCGTGTTCGGAGTCTCCGCCGCCGTCGCGTCCAGCCCCACCCGGCCCCAGGCCGTGCAGGGCCGCGCGAAGGTGACTCGCTGAGCTTGCTCCGGCGCCGCCAGCCCGCTCGTGTCAGGGGCTGGCGGTGCGCCAGGCGCGCCTCTTGGTGGAGTATCGCGAGACTCAGTCCACGCGGCGGCCGGTGAAGCTCACCACGTAGTTGCACGTGGGCGTGTCGAAGTTGGCATCCATGAGCTGGGTCCTGAGGTCGATGAATCCCTCGACGCGGTCTGCCTCGAGCGAATCGCTTTCGATGACGAAGCGCTGCACCACCGTCCCACTGCCGGTGTCGTCCTCGATGAAGGTCTCGAGGCCCACGAACTGGAACGGGCCTCGTTCGACCGAGGTTCCGTTGACGATGAAGGGCGTCTCATCCAGGGGGACCTTGTGGAGCTGGGTCCGGAAGTAGCCAGGGACCTCGATGCGCGTGTCGCCATGCTCTCCCGCGGTGATGGTCCATCGCTGCTTCGTAGAGACCTCCCAGGCAGCCGAGAAGCCCTTCCGGCCGTTGTCGCAGACGTAGGGCACGGCGCTCAGCTCGGCCTCGTTCAGCTCGATGTCGTAAACGCTCTTCTCGAAGCCGCACCCCGTCGACAGCATCACCACGGTGCCGATGGCTCCCAATCTCGCGAACGTCGCCTTCCGCATCCGATGCCTCCTCCGTTGGGGCCGTGAATCACCACCGCGTGCCCTGATGCAATGAGACCTCCTCCGAGGAGACAGGTTCAAGGAGGTGTCTGGATGCCACTCATCCGGCAACCATCTGCCTCCCACGGGGCGTCTCGCGTCTTCAGCACGCTCCGTGCGGCGCTGGGGCGACGGTGAAGTCGAAGCCCTCGGTGGGAAGGGTGTCCGGGAGCCGTTCCACCGGATGGAATCGCAGCCGGGCGCACGCACTGAGCCTCGTGTCAGTGAGGCACGGGCAGGGCTTCATGCTCCCGACACAACAACTGGCTGTCCTCGCGAGACAGCGGCTCGCGCGTCAGTCCGCAGCGGAAGCGCCCCGAGCCTTCGCGCTGGAAGTGCTTGCAGGTGGCGCAGGCGCCGAAGCTGCGCTGGGCGTTCGCCGCCTGCAGCGCGCTCAAGAGTCCGGTGAGCGCCTCCTCGAGTCCCTCGCCATCGCCGGGCAGCCGCGCCAGGGCCCGTTTGAAGAGCTCCGGTGGCAGGGCCGCCCTCAGCACGGCGCGGCCCTCGTCCGTCAGCAGCAGGTGGACGACGCGCCGGTCCTCCGTGTCCGCCTCCTTTCGGAGCAGCCCCTTCTCCTCCAGCAGCAGCAGCGTCTGGGACACGGTGCCCTTGGTGAGCCCCAGGTACTCCGTCAGCGCCGCGGGGGTGTTGCTGTAGCGATTGCACGCCTGCAGGTAGCGCAGCGCCTGCAGGTGCACCGGCTGCAACCCATGGGGCAGCCCCGCCGCCCGCTCCTCCGTTCGGAGCAGGTTCCCGAGTCGCTCGAGCAGCGCGTAGAGGCGGTCGCCGGCCATGGGTCAAAAGGTATCGTGTCGATACTGAGTTGACAAGCGAAGGGGACGGGCGCATTTAGTGTCGAGTCGATACCAATCGACCCGCTGAACCACCCGCAGTCCCTGGGAGCACCCCATGACGACGCCCCTGATTGCCCCTGTTGGCCCCTCGAACACGCCCGCGGCCTCCGAGCCCACGCTCGCCGCCCTGAAGACGAAGTTCGGGGGTGTGCCGAAGATGTTCTCCACCTTTGCGCACTCGCCCGCGGCGCTGGAGGCCGTGGCGGGCTACTTCAACGCCATGGGCGGCGCGAAGCTGTCCGCGCGCACGCAGGAGGCCATCGCCATCGCGGTGGCGGAGCTGAACCGCTGCACCTACTGCCTCTCCGCGCACACGGCGCTGGCGAAGGGGCAGGGGGTGAAGGCGGATGAGCTCACGGGGTTCCGCTCGGGGCGCTCGGCGGACCCGCGCGAGCAGGCCATCCTGGACCTGGCCGTGGCCATCGCCCGGACGCGGGCGGCGGACGTGGGCCCGCAGCTGGCGCAGGCGCGCAAGGTGGGGCTGAGCGACGCGGAGCTGGTGGAGGTGGTGGCCGCCGTCGCGCAGAACGTGCTCACCAACTACCTCAACGTCGTGGCGGGCACCGAGGTGGACTTCCCTCGCGTCGCTTGAGTCCTCGCGGAGGTCCGTGGCGTGTTCGCACCGTGTGAGGCCGAGCGGGAGGTCCCCGCCCGGCCCCGCGCGATAGTCGTCATCGCGCGTGCGGCGGCGCCGCGCACGGTGGACGTCGGCCCTCGGGATACCCATCCACGAGGTCATCGCACTCGCAGCCGCGACGGCCGTCCGGGCCCAGGCTCCACACCTCCACGGCGTCTGCCTCGACCGAGTAGCCATAGGGCCGCTCCCAGGGGTCGAGCGGCACGGCCCCGATGATGAGCCCGCTCGTCACCAGGGCCTGGAGTCCTTCTTCTCGCGTCGGGTATCGCCCTGTCTTCATCCGGTAGCCGACCAGCATGCGCCGGAGGTTCTTCAGGTCGTACTGGGCCCGGTCCAGCTGCGCCGCCTTGTAATTGGGGAGGATGACCGCGAACACATTGAAGCCACAGCAGGACAGCAGGCTGAGCGCCACCACCCAGGGCCACACCTTTCGTGGGCGCGGGCGGGAGTCCGGGAGGGGCGGTGGGGCGTCGGTGTCATTCATGGGCGCGGTGGCATTTCAAACCCCATGCCCGCATGGCCTCCTCGTGCGCCAAGGTCTGCTCCTGACTCCAGGCGCGTCATCCCGTCAGGGTGGTGCCCCGGGAGCGCGCCGTATTGGCAGGCAGGTGCTCGCCGATGGAGGCACCACGCGGCCCCGAGTCCCTCGCGGCGTCTGTGATTGGGTGAGACGGCCCGGAGCATTCTCCTCCGGGCCGCCCGTTGCCGCGAGGAGGACTACGGGCTCAAGGAGATGCTCCCCGCCCAGGAGCCGTAGGAGGACGAGGTGACGCCGTAGCGGCTGGTGCTCGTGTAGCTGCTCTGGCCCGGCTGGATGGTGACCGTGACATCTCCACCGGAGGCGGGAATCGCGCCCGCGTGTACGGCGGCCGCGCAGACATCCGAGTCATCGGTGTACAGGTCCGTGCCCCAGATCGACGCGCCCAGGCTCACCGTCGGGCAGCCGCAGCGGATGGCCCTCCCGGTCTGCCCGCGATAGGACGTCAAGTTGTAGGTCGAGCAGAGCGGCGTCGTCTGGGGCTGTGGAATCTGCGCCCCGATGAAGCGGTAGCTCCCGCCCCAGTAGCCGTAGGAGGACGAGGTGACGCCGTTGCGGGTGGTTCCGATGAACGTGCTCTGGGCCGGCTGCACCTCGACGGTCACCTTCCCCCCGCTGGGGGGCATCACCCCCGCGTGCACCGCGGCGCGACAGATGTCCGAGTCATCGGTGTAGTTGTTCGTCCCCCAGACCGAGCCCGAGCCCCCCGAGGAGCAGGCGCAGCGAAGCTGCTTCCCCGTCTGTCCGCGATACTCCGCGACGTTGACGCTCCCGCAGGGCTTTCCATAGAGCGCGAACAGCGCGTCGGCGTCCGAGCTGGTGAACTCGCCGCTGCTGTTGACGTGAGGGCAGGTGTTCATGACGGAGCCGTCCCACGTGGCGGCCTCGGGCGTCCCCGAGATGGGGATGGCGCCCACGCCCATGTCGCCCTCGTTGTGGCCGTAGTACTGCAGGCAGCTGATGTAGATGTTGTAGTAGTCCGAGTGGCGCAGGCCGAGCGCGTGGCCAATCTCGTGGGTGATGGTGTGCTCGGTGACGTCGAGGGAGAACTCGCCCAGCTGGGTCGTCATCGTGATGTTCGCGTAGGGCAGCCCGAGATCAGGGAAGCCCGCCCTGCTCACGTTCTCGGAGGTGGGCGCGATGGTGATGTTCGCGGTGCAGCCGTCGGTCGGACCGCGCGCGAGGGTGAAGCGCAGCCCCAGCGCGTTGTAGTTCTCGATGGCCAGGTCGAGCCCCTGGCGCAGGAAGATGTAGTCGTCGTACCCAGGCGCGGGGTTGATGCAGATCTTCGTCACGTGGGCGCCGACGAGGTTGGTCGTGCGGAACTGCTCCTGGCTCCCCTCGGTCGCCTGAAGCATCTCGCGGGACGCCTGGAGCGTCACGTGCGCGTCGCCGCCCACGAACACCGCCTCGTCGATGACCTGGATGTCCCGGGCCGGGTAGCCCGCCTCGATGAGGTTGGCGATGATCTCCTCCTGCTCCATCTGAGGCTCGACACCGCCACAACCGGCCAGCCATGCGACACCGGTCGCGGCGAGGACTGCTGCCTGCTTGAACATGGATGCTCGTCTATCTGACAACGGGGAATGCGCCGCCCGGCGTGGGCTTCGCGCCAGGTCTCATAGCGTGCCCCCACCCCAAGTCCTCAGTGACATGTCTGGATGATAAATCCCTCTCGAACCCCGAGATTCGAGACAGCTGAGCGCTGTCAGAGCTTGCTGCTGAAATGGTCTCGCACGCTGGCGAAGACCTGGTCCGCGCGCGGCGCCGGTGGCGCTGGCCGCATGGGACGTCAGGACGACCTTCCCACAGGCCGCGAGGGTGGGAGGGACGTCCGGCGCGTGCTCGAAGACACCCTGGCTGGCGTCGGCGATGCGCCCTCCTGGAGCGCGCGGATGAGCGCCGCCTCGTCGACGATGGACCCTCGCGCGATGTGGCTCAAGAACCCCCGGGGTCCCCATGCGTCCAGCGCCTGTGCTGCCATCAGGCCGCGGGTGCCCGCGCCCTCCTGGCAATACCAGCGCCGTCCCGCGCGGGGCGCTCCGGGAGCCACCTTGGCGAAGGGGCCGGCGGGACGCATGAAAGGGCGCCCCGGGCCGGGCACCTCGGCGCCCCCGGTGTTGGAATGGCCCCTCCCCGCGGGGCTGGCGACAACCCCTTAGTCAACGCTCCGTGACGGAGTGCGCCATGTCAGTCATTGTCATGGGATACAGCATCTGTGTTCATTTGAAGGCAGGGCGGTATGCGGGAGTGTCTGGGTCGTTCCCGGGTCCAGGTAGAATTTCAGCTTGCAGGCAATTGAAGGCCTGCCGACCAGGAGCGCACATGCAACGACTTCCCGCCCCAGCGTTCATCTTCAACCTCACCACGTCGTATCTGGCCCCGCGGTGTCTGTATGCGGTTGCACAGCTCGGCGTGGCGGACGTGCTGGGGACGACGCCGATGAGCACGGAGGAGCTGGCGAAGGCGACGGGGGCGCACGCGGACTCGCTGCACCGGATGCTGCGCCTGCTGTCGGCGCAGGGGGTGTTCGAGCGGCGCGCGCAGGGCTGGGCGCACACGGACTACTCCGAGCACCTCAAGGCCAACCACCCGCACTCGCTCAAGGCGCTGGTCATGATGTTCAACGACGACATCAACTGGCGCAGCGCCCAGGCGCTGACGGTGTCCGCGCGCACGGGGCAGACGGCGTGCGACACGGTGACGCCCGGCGGCCTGTGGCCGTATCTCCAGTCCCACCCGGAGGACGCGCGCATCTTCGACGCGGCGATGACGGGCAAGTCGCACATGGCCATCGCGGCCATGCTCCAGGCGATGGAGTTCCACCGCTACGAGCACATCGCGGACATCGCGGGTGGCCGCGGCCACGTGCTGTCGGCGGTGCTCGACGCGACGCCCCGCTCGCGCGGCACGCTGTTCGACCTGCCCCACGTCGTGGAGCACGCGCAGGCGCATGCCCGCATGCAGAAGCAGGGCGGTGACTTCTTCGTCGGGCCGCTGCCGCGCGCGGACGCGTACATCGTCAGCAACATCCTCCACGACTGGGCGGACCCGCAGGCCATCTCCATCCTGCGCAACATCCGCCAGGCGGCGCCGGCCCACGCGGAGCTGCTCGTGCTGGAGATGATGCTGCCGGAGGGGCCGGAGCTGCACCCCGCGCTGGTGATGGACATCGTCATGCTGTCGCTGGCGGGCGGACGCGAGCGCACCCAGGTCCAGTACGACGTGCTCTTCGCCGAGGGCGGCTTCAAGCTGGACCGCGTCGTCCCCACCCAGGGCCCGTACTCCATCATCGTGGGCAAGGTGGCGTGAGCCGTCCTCCCGACGCGGGAGGAGGTAAACCCTCCATTTCGTTGAAGATGTCACTGTGTGACAAGAACTGACCCGCGGGTCCGCGTGCAGGTCGCGCGGACTCCGCGTGGAGTCGGGCTAGGCTGGTGGCCTCCTTTCCCCTCAGGAGCCACCTCATGATTCGGAGTCTCTGGGCGCTGTGTCTCGTCGTCTGCCTCACGTCGGCCTGCTCCTCGGAGGACCCGCCCGATGAGGGCCCCGACTCGCTGGGGGACGCGGGGACGGCGGATGGTGGGCTGACGCCGGACGGTGGCAACCCTCCCGCGGACGGCGGTGCGGGCAACCCGGATGGTGGCGGCGTCACCGAGGCCGCGTGCGAGCCGTTCGGCCGCTTCGGCCCGCCGGGCAACACCCTCACGCTGCCGGGGCCCAACGCCACCAACGGGGAGATGTACATCCCCAACGTGCAGACGCGTTACCCCGACGTGGACTGGAGCACGCTGGACCGGCTCTACATCCCCGCGGGCAACTACACGCTCATCAACCTGGGCAACCTGCCGCAGCGCCCGGCGAGCCGGCCGCTGGTCATCACCAACAAGGGCGGCCAGGTGGTCATCCGTCCCAAGGCGGGCAGCACGCAGGGCTACATCTGGTCCATGGGCGGCGGCTCGAACTGGGTGCTCACCGGCCGGTATGACCCGGACTCGGGCACCGGCCACGCGGACTTCCCGGGCCACCGCTGCGGCCAGTACGCCACGTCGCGCAACCGCTACGGCATCCTGAGCGATGGCATCTTCCTGAGTGAAGGCCACATGGGCGTGGGCATCGGGGACGCGCACAGCTTCGAGCTGGAGTACCTGGAAATCACCCGCTCGGGCTTCGCCGGCGTGCGCATCAACCGCGCGGCGAGCGGGGGCGTGGCGCCGCCGCTCAACGACATCAAGCTGCACGACCTCTACATCCACGACACCGCGAGCGAGGCCATCTACTTCGGCTCCACGCAGGGCGCGCCCACGCCGCTCGCCACGAACCTCAAGGTCTACAACAACCGGCTGGTGCGCACCGGCAGCGAGGCGCTCCAGGTCCAGAGCCTGGGCGACGGGGCGGAGGTGCACCACAACGTCTTCGCCTTCGGGGCCATCGACTGGCGCGCCGTCTTCCAGCAGTACCAGGACAACAACTCCCAGGCCACGGTGCGCTCGGGCCGCATCCGCTTCCACCACAACGTCTTCGTGGGAGGCGCGGGCGCGCTGCTCAACTTCTTCGCCCAGCCCGAGTCGGGCGACGGGCCGCTCGACGTGGACTTCACCGACAACTACTTCGCGGACACGCTGTCTTTGGGCATCTGGTTCGGTGGCACCGTGGGGACGGGCTCGAGGTTCCTCTGGGAGCGCAACGCCTTCCGCGGGCTGGAGTTCGGCTACCAGAGCGTCTATCCGACCTCCTCGGACCCGGGCGTGGTGCTCAGCAAGGCGAACACCGTCACCTCGCCCATCACCTTCAAGGACAACCGCTGGGAGGGCGGTCGCCGGCTCATCGCGGGGCTCACGGGCGGCACCGGCACCGTGGGCACCGTGACGGCCACCGGCAACGTGAACGGCGCCGTCCCCGCGCTCACCTTCGTGAACACCGGCCTGCCGGCGGGGACCGCGACGCGCGCGCTGGAGATGTGGACGGACCGCGCCATCCGTGCCCCCAACTCACCGGAGGTGACGTACGCCGCGGGCGCGCTGGTGATGCACGACGGCCAGCTCTACCGGGCGCGCGCGCAGAACACCAACAAGGTGCCGCCCCAGAACGCCGCCCTCTGGGAGCTGCTGCCGCCCCCCGCCGATGACCTGCGCACCGCCCCCGGCACCGAGTGGCACACGAAGGGCGTGGGGCTCCTCGACGTCGCGCCGTGAGCAGGCCGTGAGCCTTCCAGACGGTGTCTCCGGGCGCGGCCTTCGAGACGGCCTTCGCGGCCACCCCGTTGCCCTCACGGACACGGTGGAGGGTCAGGGCGAGGCCCTCGAGTACGCGCCGAACGGCTCGGGCTGCTTCACCATGAGCGAGTCGGGGACGCCGTTCCGGCTCGAGCGCGTCGCCCGTCAGTCGCGGGAGGGGTGCTCCCGGGCGCCGCCACGGGCTCCCGGGAGCACTCCGGTGGGTCAGGTGCTGGAGCCGTCACAGCCCCAGGCGGCGCCGTCGCAGCGAATCCAGTTGCTCCCGTAGTCGCACTCCCAGGTGCCGTTGCACCGGAGCACCGAGCCGT
The DNA here is from genome assembly GCF_020037055.1 of Myxococcus sp. AS-1-15. Taxonomy (NCBI): domain Bacteria; kingdom Pseudomonadati; phylum Myxococcota; class Myxococcia; order Myxococcales; family Myxococcaceae; genus Myxococcus; species Myxococcus sp. AS-1-15. The sequence continues at coordinate 118,766 of NZ_JAIQDF010000001.1, forward strand.
TCTCGCAGATGAGCTCCAGGAAGCACGGGCCGGGATAGGCCGAGGGGTCCTTCTGCTCGTGCTCCTGCTCCGAGGCGCCCGCGACGGCCGCCGGAGGAACCACCGCCGCCGCGAGTCCGACCACTGCGCCCAACGTCACCGCGAGCCACGTCTTCATGGGGACCGCCTTTTCGTGAAGGGAAGCCCAAAGACTAACATCATCCGGTGACATGGGTTTCAGGGTGGCGGCTGTTCCAGCCTTGTCGACAGGCGATGGCTGGGGACACGGATGTTTTCATTCGGGTAAGAATCATGGGGTCCCCGGGACTCCCTCCCTGGACACTTCGAGGACGACGTCATGGACCAGCTCACCGCGATGCGGGTGTTCGCCCGGGTGGTCGAGGCCGGCACCTTCACCCGGGCCGCGGACACCTTGAAGATGCCCAAGCCCTCCGTGACGAAGCTGGTGCAGGGGTTGGAGGCGCACCTTCAAGTGAAGCTGCTCCAGCGCACCACGCGGCGGGTGACGGTGACGCCGGAGGGCGCGGCCTACTACGCGCGGACGTCCCGGCTGCTGGCGGACCTGGAGGACATCGAGGCGGACGTGTCGAGCGCGCGGACCCGGCCCCGGGGACGTCTGCGGGTGGATGCGGGCTCGTCGGTGTCCAACTTCCTGCTCATCCCCGCGCTGCCGTCGTTCCGGGAGAAGTTCCCGGACATCCAGCTGGAGCTGGGGGTGGGGGACCGCTCGGTGGACCTGGTGGGGGATGGCGTGGACTGCGTGATTCGCGGCGGCGTGTTGCCGGACCCGGCCCTGGTCGGTCGGCGCATCGGTGAGCTGGAGTTCGTGTCCTGCGCCACGCCGGGCTACCTGAAGCGAAGGGGCACTCCGGCGCAGCCCACCGACTTGCAGGATGGCCACGACATCGTGAGCTACTTCTCCACGCGGACGGGGCGGGTGATTCCGTTGTCGTTCCTCCAGGGCGAGGAGCGGCTGGAGGTGCTGGGGCGCGCCAGCGTGGCGGTGAACGAGAGCACGGCGCATCTGACGGCGGTGCTTGCGGGGCTGGGCGTGACGCAGCTGCCGGAGTTCGTCGTGCGCCCGCATCTGGCGAGCGGCGCGCTGGTGCGGCTGTTGCCCGAGTGGCGATGCGAGCCGTTCCCGGTCTTCATCGTGTATCCGCAGAACCGGCACATGAACGCCAAGCTGCGCGCCTTCGTGGACTGGGCGGTGGAGCTGTTCGCGCCGTTCCGCGCGCGCGGTGAGGTCCGTCAGGCGGCCTCGGGACGGTGAGCGGGTGGCGTGAGGCGTAGCGGTCCGTCAGCGCGCGGCGTGGGCGAGGGCGGAGGCGTCCTCCAGGAGCTGCTCCAGCCCCTGGGGGTCCTCCGTCACGCGGTAGTAGCCGCGGAGCCGGCCCGCGGCGTCCACGAGGACGAAGTGCTCGCCGTGGAAGAGGGAGAGGAAGTCGTCCTCGTCGGCTTCCTCGGCACGGCCCATCATGACGCGGAAGCCCTTCAGGACGGTGGTCTCCACCTGTTCCAGGGGGCCCGTGACGAGGCTCCAGTTGGCGGTGTCGAGGGCGTGGTCCCGGGCGTAGGCAGCGAGCCGTTCGGGCGTGTCGTAGCGTGGGTCCACGCTGAAGGACACGAAGTGCACCGGGACGTCCTGCTCGCGGGCGCGTCGCTGGAGCCGGGCCATGCGCTCGGTGAGCAGGGGGCAGACGGTGGGGCAGCGGGTGAAGAAGAAGTCCGCGACGACGACGCGGCGCTCCAGCTGGGCCTGGGTGAAGGCGCGGGCCTCCTGGTCCCGCAGCTCGAAGTGGGGCAGGGGACCGAAGTCGGGAAGGCTTCGGGCTTTCGCCTCGAGGGTCCGTGATTGGAGCCAGGGCCACGCGCCCACGACGAGCAGGCTGAGGCTCGCACCAATGGCGAGCACGGGGAGGAGGCGACGGCGGGGCCTGGTGTTCATGGGCGGGGTGCTCAGTGCTGGAGCCCGCAGGTGTCGAGGCATCGAGCGTCCTCTTCCACCTGACGAGCGGTTTCGGGGTGGGTGAGGGCGTTCGTGTAGATGCCGCGCACGGAGCCCAGGGGGTCGACCAGGAGCAGCAGTGACGTGGCGTCCTCGGCGGGATGTCCCCGCGTCACCGCGCGCATCGCCTGCTCCAGGGCGTCTCCCCGCCACAGCCTGCGCCAGCCGCGGGGCAGGGGACTGGGGAGGGGGACGGGTGGTTCGTCCCGTGTGACGAGGAGGACGTCCACGCCGAGCCCGGAGGCCTCCAGGCTCGTGTGCACCGCGAGCAGGCCAGCGGGCTGGAGTTCGGACTCGGAGAGGAAGTGGAGCAGGGTGACGCGGCCTCGGAGGTGTTTGTTCTCGAGCGGGCGGCCCGCGTCGTCGCTCAGTGAGAAGGCGGGCAGGGGGCCGTAGTCGGGGAGGACCGTGGGATGGGTCGTCGCTGGACGTCCTTCGTGCAGCGTCTTCCCGATGACGCCGACGAGCGCGGCGCACGTCAGCACGAAGAGGAGGATGCCCAGCCACTCCAGCAGCGTGAGGAACCAGAGCATCGCCGAGGACGGGCGACGATGCGTCGGCGGATGAGCGGGCGCGGACATCGTGCTGACGACATTGACTCAAGCTCTGTCGTGGCGAACGCGGTGAATTGTCGCAGGGCGCGGGACGCATGCCTGGTTGCGGCAACATGTCGCAAGGGGACGGAGGATTTGTCTGGCTACAGTCACCGTGGGGCGTGATGAAGACACGCGTCCATGGAGCGTCGACGTGAGGACATGGGTCGTGTGGATGATGTTGTCGGGAGCGCCGGCGTTCGCGACGCCGCGCGCGCAGGCCGAGGCGAGCACCGCGGAGTCCGTGGTGGGGATGACGCAGAGTGCCTCGGGACGGTGGCACGTGAAGGTGCTGTCCACGGCGACGCCGCTCAAACGCGGGCCACAGCGCTTCACCGTTCGCGTCTCGGATGCGGCGAACGGGAAGCTCGCTCAGGGACTGGAGTTGCGCGTGCAGCCGTGGATGCCGTCCATGGGACATGGCATCGATGAGGCCCCGCGCGTCACGTCGCGCTCGGATGGCGTGTTCGAGGTGTCGGAGCTCGACCTGTTCATGCCGGGGACGTGGGAGCTGCGCTTCACGCTCGCGGGGCGGGAGCAGGACACCGCGAGCGTGACGCTCAAGCTGGGCAGATGAGGTGCGCGTGAGGACCGTGCCCGGGTCGGGCGAGGACTGAGACGTCCGCGAGGGAAGCGGCTCAGGTGCTCGCCTTCTTCTTCGCCGGGGTCTTCCTGGCGCCTGCCTTCTGTTTCGAGGTCGCCTTGGTGCCGGTCTTCTTCGACGCCACTTTGCGCGCGCTGGCCTTCTTCGCCGGGGCCTTCCTGACGCCTGTCTTCTGCTTCGAGGCCGCCTTGGCGCCAGTCTTCTTCGCCGCCGACTTCTTCGCGGGCGTCGTCTCCAGGCCGCTCAGCGCCTTCTTCCACTGTTGGATGTACTCGGCGCGCGACGCCGCGTCGGGGAGCCCTTCCATGTGCAACGCGACGGTGTGCCCTCGCGCGGCCGGGAGGACGCGGAGCTGCGCGGTCCTCGGTCGCGGCCAGTCCGCGCGCGTCAGGCGGATGCGCAGCAGGGCCGGCGCACGCACCCGGACCGCCAGGACCTCCGTCCCATCCTTCAGCGTCGTCCGCTCACCCTCCTTCAACGCCGCGCGCGGCGAGGAGAGCCACCGCCCCAGGCCCGAGCCCTCGGCCCAGTTCCTCCAAGCGTCCTCGGCGCTCATGTCCATCGTGTGGCGAGCCCCTGCCGCATACGTTCCATCCGCCGCGAGACCTGCGAGCATTCTCCATCTCCTTTGCCGCCCACGATGGACAGGCGCGCACGTCCGGGCAACCGGGAAGTGACGCTGCGGACCCCCGCGGCCTTGGTGTAGAGGAGCCTGGTGACCCCACCCCCGTCCATCGCCGTCGACTTCATCGAGGAGGAGACCCGCCGCTATGTGCGGAGCTACCGCTCGGCATCGCTGTGCGCCGGCGTCACCTGGCGCGGTGAGTGGCATGTCCAGACCTACCGGAAGCAGGGCAACGCTCCCGCCTACGAGGCGCTCTTCGGCCTGGGCGGCCTCACGCAGGTCTTCACCGGCGCGCTGCTCGCCCTGCTCGTGGACAAGGGCCAGGCGCGGCTGGACATGACGCTCGGCGAGGTGATTCCCCGCGCGCTGCTTCCCGACGCCGACGCGGGGCGCATCACCCTGGAGCAGCTGGCCACCCACACCGCCGGGATGCCCCACCTGCCGCCCAACCTGGACGCGCCCGAGTCGCGACCGGAGGACCCGTTCGGTCACTACTCCGCCCAGCGCTTCGGCGACTTCCTGCGCGGCTACCACCCGACCGCTCCACCCCCGCGCCCCTTCTCCGAGTCCCTGCTCGGCATGGGCGTGCTGGGACATGCGCTCTCACGCCGCGCGGGCGTCAACTACGGGCACGCGCTCCGCGACTGGCTCTTCAAGCCGCTGAAGATGAACGACACCTCGACGCGCGTGACGGAGGAGCTGGCGCCCAGGCTCCTGCCGGGCCACACCGCGCGAGGCCGCCCCGTGCCCGGATGGACCTTCCCCGCGCTCCCCGGCGCCGGCGCGCTCCACTCCACGACGCTCGACCTGCTGAAGTTTCTCGACGCGTGCCTCGGCCGCGAGGACGCGGGCCTGGCGCGTGCGCTCTCGATGACCTGGGTTCCCCGCGCGGAAGCGGGCAAGGTGCGCATGGGGCTGGGCTGGTCGCTCTCCCAGGTGAGGGGCCACACCGTGGCGTGGTGCTCGTCGGTCATGGGGGGCTATGTGGGCTTCATCGGCCTGGCGCCCACGGCGGATACGGGCGTGGTGCTGCTGGCGGACCACGGGTGGTCGCTGTTCGCCGCACTCCGGGGGCGCGTGCCCCTGGAGGGGCCGGGGTTCGCGCTCCTCTCCCGCCTCATCGCACAGCCGCCGGAGTAGTTGGCGCGACACCCCTTCCGAAAAAGGTTGCGGCCTCATGACGAGGGCGTGGCAGGTTACGCCCACCGACACCATGGTTGAGTACGACCCGCATCGTTGGTGGAGTTACTTCCACTACCTCAAGGGCTCGATGGTCCGCGAAATCGTGGCCCGAGTCATGGTCTGCGTCCTGTGGTCCCTGGGCGTCGCCCTCTTCCACACCCACGTCCGCTCGGTGGCCATCCCCGCCACGGTGCACACCCTGGCCGGAATCTCGCTGAGCCTCCTGCTCGTCTTCCGCACCAACTCCTCCTACGACCGCTTCTGGGAGGGCCGGAAGCTCTGGGGCGGCATCGTCAACGAGACGCGCAACCTGGCGCGCGCCTCGGGCGTCTTCCTCCAGTCCCAGCCCGTCCTCTACACCGCGATTCTGAGGTGGACCGCGGCCTTCCCCTTCGCCTCCGCGTCGTCGCTGCGAGGCAAGGCGTCGCTGGGCCCGCTGGCGCAGGAGCTGCCCGCGGACGAGGTGGCCCAGGTGATGGGCGCCCAGCACGTGCCCTTCGCGGTGACACGCAAGCTGAGTTCGCTGCTCGACGCCGGCCGCCGCGAGGGACGCTATTCCGAGTACGTGCAGATGCAGCTGGACCAGAACGTCCAGCTCCTCCTCGACTACCTCGGCGGCTGTGAGCGCATCCGCAAGACGCCCATCCCCTTCGCGTACGTGATGCACCTGCGCCGCGCGCTGCTCGTGTATTGCTACACGCTGCCCTTCGCCTTGCTGGACGCGCTGGGCGGGCTGACGGTGCTGGCCACGTTCTGCGTCGCGTACGTGTTCTTCGGCATCGAGGAGATTGGCGTCGAGATCGAGGACCCCTTCGGCCACGACGACAACGACCTGCCGCTGGACCTCATCTGCTCCACCATCTACGCCAACCTGACGGCCATCATCCCCGCGCAGCCGCAGCCGACGCAGCCGCCCCCGACGACGTGAGCCCTCAGCGGCCCGTCACGGGCGCCGCGTCCGAGGGCGCGTCGCGGACACACAGCCAGAGGCCATCCTCGGGCGTACAGCGTGTGCCCGGGATTCGCTGGAGCTGGGCCACGCGCGCGGGGATGGACAGGTAGACGGTGCGCGAGTCCAACCGGCCCGCCGCGATGTCCGCGTCCAGGCCCAGGCAGTACTCCTGGGCGCGAGCGTCGTCGAGCCGTGTCACGTAGCCGCTGTTGAAGGTGAGGCCCAGCAGGTACGCGCGGTAGGCCCAGCGGTGGTAGTCCATGGGGCCCGCGCGGCAGCCACGGCCGGAGCTGTCATGCATCTGCGGTGGGTAGAGGACCAGGTGCTCGCGTCCCTTCGACGCCGCGGTGAGCTCGGGAGAGGGGGGCGTGCCCCAGCGGCCCGCGCCCTGGTTCGCCTGTCGGCCCTCGCCCAGGTTGAGGTCCATCACCTGGAGGCCGAGCAGCAGGCCCGCGAGCAGGGGAGCACGCGCGGGGCTCAGCCTCCTGGCGAGGACCAGCGCTCCGCCCAGGAGCACCAGGTAGTAGAGCGGCCAGATGAAGCGCCCCGAGGAGCGGAACGCCTCGACCCACGGCAGCACGGGCCGATAGAGCGCGGACAGGTCGGCGACGTCCTTGCCCAGGAAGGTCACCCGCGAGGACAGGGCGAAGAAGGCGAGCCCCACGGACAAGACGCTCACGGGGAGCCAGCGTCGCCACAGCGCGAGGTGCGGCGTGGGCTGGCGCGCGAGCAGGACGGCCGCGAGCAGGGCCCCGAGCAGCCCTCCGGCGCCGAGGTAGCCGAACCCCTCGTACTGTCCCCCGAGCCGGGGCAGCAAGGGCAGCAGGCGCGACCAGTTGTAGTGGTGGCCGTGCGGGTTGAAGAGCGTGTTGAGGTCCGCGGAGAACTCGCCGAAGCCGCCCGCGCCCACGGGAGTTCGGGTGCCCAGGTAGCCGAACACGAAGAAGAGCCCCAGCATGGCCGCGACACACGCCACGGCCGCGAGCAGCGGCACCTTCACGGGCAGCTGTCGCTCCAGCGCGGTGCGCACGCAGAGGCAGATGGCGAGTGGCAGCGTCATCACCGCGATGACGGGGTGGATGCCCGCGGTGAACACGCAGAGCGCCAGCGCGAGCCAGAGGGCCTGGCGTGCCGCGCGCGCGTCTGGCTGGGGGATGAGGTGCAACCCCACGAGCAGGACCAGGGGCCAGTGGGTGCAGAGCGCGACGTGCGACAGGGCCATCCGCGACAGCAGCGTGGGGGACAGCACCAGCAGCGCGCCGACACACGCCTGCTGTTGCTTGGAGGCGCCCAGACGCTGGGCGACCCAGGCCGCGGCCGCGCCCTGCAGCATGAGACACAGGCACAGCCACGGGCCGACGTACTGGAAGGTCGTGGGCAGCAGCGGGGAGAGGGGCCGCAGCAGCAGGCCCACCCAGGGCATCGAGTCCGTGTACCCGAGTGAGGTCCCCAGCGGATGGATGTAATGGGGGGTCGACCCCAGCGGGAAGCCCAGCGGGGCCTGCCGGAAGTAGAGCCACCCCATCAGGTGCTGGCTGAAGTCGTCGCGGATGAGCCAGCCGATTTTCCCAGGCTGGAGCGCTCCGGCGCCGAGGGTCGCCAGGAACGTGAGCAGCCCCGCGAGCGCTGCCAGGAGTGGTCCCTGCTGCTCGTCGCACCACCGGACGAAGGGGGGTCGGCGCGACGTCTCCGGGGGAGGGGACGCCGGGGCTGCGGGGGACAGGGCGGTGCTGGAGTCACTCGCGTCCGACATGGGCGGTGCTTGAGCACGGGACTTCCCGCCCCGTCAAGGCGGGGCGGGCAGCGGAGCGCTCCACCTCGGGCGCTGTCGTCGTGACGAGGCTTGAAGGCCCGTCGTCCGGCGCGGGTGACGGAGGCGTGAGCGCCCGGCCTCTACAGTCCCGCGAGCCGTCCCAGCACACGCGTGGTGTCCTTCTCGAGGAAGTCGACCAGCGCCGCCGCGCGCGTGTGCCGGATGAGGGGCGCGTTCTGTCCCGCCCACAGCGACAGCAGGTCCTCGCGTCCCTGCCGGGCCGCCGCCTGGCGCAGCGGCTGGGTGAGCCAGTTCTGGATGGGGTAGGGCGGCACCTCCCGCTCGTGCGGCGTCATCTCCCGCAGGAAGCGGTTCTTGATGCCGCGCGCGTAGCGTCCGGAGAACACGCGCGTGAGCACCGTGCCCCGAGCGGACTCCTGGCGCAGCGCCTGCCGGTAGACGTCGCTCGCGTTGGACTCCTCGCACGCGAGGAAGGCCGTGCCCACCTGCACGCCCTCGGCCCCCAGCGCCAGCGCCGTGGCCACCGTGCGCCCATCCGCGATGCCACCCGAGGCGATGAGCGGCGTCTTCACCCGGTCCGCCAGCTGGGGCACCAGCGCCGTCGTCGCCGGGGACTCCTCCGCCGGCCGGAGGAACGAGGCCCGGTGGCCTCCCGCCTCACTGCCCGAGGCGACGATGAGGTCCACCCCCGCGGCCTCCAGCGCCAGCCCCTCGTCCACGTTCGTCGCCGTGCCCGCCGTGAGGATGCCCGCCGCCCGGCACGCCTCCAGCACCCGCGCCGAGGGGATGCCGAAGATGAAGCTGAACACCGGCGGCTTGAGCGCGAGCACCGCCTCCACCTGCGCCTCGTAGTCCTGGGAGAACGCGCTCGGGTACGTGGGCTGCGCCAGCCCCAGCTCGTCGTACCAGGGCTTCAGCCGGTCGACGGCCGCCTGGAACTCCGCGGGCGTCGGGCGCAGCGCCTTCTCACCCTCCAGCGGCACCCACAGGTTGATGGCGAACGGGCGCGAGGTGAGCCCCCGCAGCTCGCGGACGGTGGCCTCGATGTTCTCGGCGCTCAGGTGATGGGCACCGAACGAGCCGAGCCCCCCCGCCTCGGACACGGCCGCCGCCAGCCGCGTCGAGGACATCCCTCCGCCAAACGGCCCCTGCACCAGGGGGAGCCGGGTCCCCAGCTTCCGTGCCACGCGCGTGTCGGTCCACATGGAAAAGCCCTCGTCGTCGTTCCAGGTGCCCTGTCGTAGCGAGGCGCCCCCGCCCTGTCCGGGTAGACGGCCCGCCATGCCCCCTTTCCAATAAAGGCGCGAAGAAGCCCGCCTTGTGGGAGCAGGCCGCCACGGCGCTTGCCCCGGTGGGGGGCGGGTGCCACCCTCCCGCGCCTTGGCTCTTCGCGAGGGACACCATGCAAGCACCCGGACCGAGGATTGAAACCGCGCGCCTCATCCTGCGCCCCACGGCGCTCGAGGACTTCGAGGGCTTCGTCGCCCTGATGTCCGACCCGGACTCGGCGCGGCACATCGGCGGGGTGCAGCCGCGCTCCGTCGTCTGGCGCGGCATGTGCGGGATGGCCGGAGGCTGGGCCCTCCAGGGCTTCTCCATGTTCTCCGTCCTGGAGCGCTCCACGGGCCGGTGGATTGGCCGGGTGGGGCCCTGGTGCCCGGAGGGCTGGCCCGGCACCGAGGTCGGCTGGTCCCTGCTGAAGGAGACGTGGGGCCGTGGCTACGCCACCGAGGCCGCCAGCGCCGCCATGGACTGGGCGGTGGACCACCTGGGCTGGACGGACATCATCCACTCCATCGCCCCGGAGAACGCCCCCTCCCAGCAGGTGGCGCTCCGGCTGGGCTCGCGCCTGAGGGGGCCCGGCAGACTCCCCGCCCCCTTCGAGGCCGCCACGGTGGAGCTGTGGGGGCAGACCCGCGAGGAGTGGCGGGCCCGCCGCGCGGCTCCGTCCATTGGCTGACCCCACGCGTGGGATTCCAGGGCACGACGGGGGCCCTGGTGTTATGTCCGCCGGTGGGCTAGTCCTCGCCCCGGGGGCGTGTTCACCCCGCCAGCTCCCTTTCTCACCGGGCAAGGGAGCGATTAGATTCGAGGTTCGGTTCACCCGAGCCATGCCGTAACTTCGCGACCTGCCACACCCTTGGGTAGCAGGTCCTACACCCCTTCGAAGGAGCGCAACATTCTTCGTGATCAGAGAAGCAGCCGCGGCCAGAGCCGCGACCAGAGGACCAACCGCCGCATCCGCGCCCGCGAAGTCCGCGTCATCGGCTCGGGCGGCGAGCAGCTCGGCGTCATGCCGCTCGAGGCCGCGCTCGAGAAGTCGCGCTCCGAGGGGCTGGACCTCGTCGAGATCAGCCCGATGGCTTCGCCGCCAGTCTGCAAGATCATGGACTACGGCAAGTTCAAGTACGAGGAGAAGAAGAAGGCCTCGGAAGCCAAGCGCGCCCAGGTCGTGGTCCACCTGAAGGAAGTGAAGCTCCGTCCGAAGACGGAGGACCACGACTACGACTTCAAGGTCCGCAACACGCGCCGCTTCATCGAAGAGGGCGACAAGGCGAAGGTCGTCATCCAGTTCCGCGGGCGTGAAATCACGCACAAGGAGCAGGGCACCGCCATCCTCGACGACGTGGCGAAGGACCTGAAGGATGTCGCCGTGGTGGAGCAGCCGCCGCGGATGGAAGGGCGCTTGATGTTCATGATTCTGGCGCCCAACCCGAAGGTGGCCCAGCGCGCCCGCGAGCAGGTCCGCGCCGCCGCGGCCGAGGCCAAGCGCGGCCCGCCGCCCGGCGAGAAGGCCGCCGCGGAGAAGCCTTCCGCCGAGAAGCCCGCCGCCGAGACGCCCGCCGCGCCCGCCGCGGCGAGCACCAGCACCACCACCGAGGAGAACGCGTCCGCACCCGCGTCCACCCCGGCGGGCACCACCCCCTGAAGAAGACGCCCCGCACGCGGTGGATGACCTCCACCGCGTAGGGGAGACGCTCCCGGGCCGCGCCGGTCCTCTTCCAGTCTCCCTGGAATGAGGTGGCGCGGCGGGAGGCATGAGGCGGACAGGCGCAGGGTTGTCCGGTGAAAGCGGTCCAGGCGAACAACCCCTGTCGAGCCGGTGTAGGCTGATAGGTTGGAAGCGCCTGTAAACCGAACTCAGCCCCATGCAGCAGAAGCTCGCCGCCGACATGTCGACGACCGCCGTGCAGACGAAAGGCCCACCCGCGACGGCCCCGCGGAGTGTGCCAGCGCTGACTGTCGTGTCTCATCCCCACCCCCAGCGCATCGGAGAGCAGCTCCTCTTGGAGGTGCTCGCCAGCGTGGGCCGGACGGCGGCCTTGTCGCGCAACGCCCCGGACTTCTCGCGGCCCGGGGGGCTGCTGGCGCTGCCGTTGGGAGACCCCTTCCTCAGCCGGACGCCGGTGCTCTTCGAGCCCGCGGCCCAGGGGGGGCTGCGCCTGCGGGTGCCGGAGGATGGCACCCAGGTGTGCGTGGCCGGCGAGTCGGTGGCCGGGGGCCGGGAGTTCACCCAGGAGGAGCTGGTGGCCGGGGTGCCGCTGGTGCTCGCCGAGCGCGTGGTGCTGCTGCTGCACCTGGCGTCCACGGCCGCCCCGTCGGTCCACCGGGATTTGGGGCTGGTGGGGCAGAGCCAGTCCATCCAGCAGCTTCGCGACGACATCCTGCGGGTGGCGGACCTGGCGGTGCCGGTGCTCATCCGCGGCGAGACGGGCACGGGCAAGGAGCTGGTGGCGCGCGCCATCCACGAGCAGGGGCCGCGCCGCTCGGGGCCGTTCGTCAGCGTGAACCTGGGCGCGCTCTCCAAGGAGCTGGTGGCCGCGGAGCTGTTCGGCGCGCAGCGCGGCGCGTACACGGGCGCCAGCCGCGACCGGGACGGCTTCTTCCGCGCGGCGCACGGCGGCACGCTGTTCCTGGACGAGGTGGGCGAGGCGCCCGCCGAGGTGCAGGCCGCGCTCCTGCGCGTGCTGGAGACGGGCGAGGTGTACCCGGTGGGCGGGCACACGCCGGTGCCGGTGGACGTGCGGCTGGTGGCCGCCACGGACTCCAACCTGGAGGCGCGCATCGAGGAGCGCCTGTTCAAGGCGCCGCTGCTCCACCGGCTGGCGGGCTTCGAGCTGCGCGTGCCTGCCCTGCGCGAGCGGCGCGAGGACATCGGCCCGCTGTTCCTCCACTTCGCCCGGCAGGAGCTGGAGACGACGGGCGAGGGCTGGCGGCTGTCGCCCACGGACCCGCGCGCGGCGCCCTGGCTGCCCGCGTCCGTCGCGGTGCGGCTCTTGCGCTACGCGTGGCCCGGCAACGTGCGGCAATTGCGCAACATCACCCGGCAGCTCGTCATCGGCAGCCGCGGCCTGCCCGGCCTGCGCGTGGACTCGCGGCTGGAGCAGACGCTGGACGCCGAGTCGCTGCCGGTGCCCGGGCGGGTGCTGGCCCCGGCCGGCGCGGGTGTCCCCGAGGCGGCGGGGGAGGCGAAGTCCTCGCGCCGCAAGCCCTCGGAGGTGGGGGAGGACGAGCTGCTCGAGGCGCTGCGCGCGTGCTCGTGGGACCTCAAGGCCACCGCGGACTTCCTCGGCATCCCCCGTCCGTCTGTCTACGTGCTCATCGACAAGAGCTCGCTCATCCGCACCGCGCGGGACTTGAGCCCGGAGGAAATCACCCGCTGCTTCCAGGAGTGCGCGGGAGACCTGGACAAGATGGTGCAGCGGCTGGAGGTCTCCCGCCGCGCGCTCCAGCGCCGCGTGCGCGAGCTGGGCCTGTCGGACGCGTGAGCGCGCCGGACACGTCAGTCCCCGGGGTGACACGTCGTTGACGTGTCCGCGTGCGCGCGCCGTGCGCGGGTGAAGCACCCGCTCCGAGGGACGGACACGTCGGTCGCCTCTGGTACGGTGCCTGCAACCCACACCGCGCATCTGCGGTTCCAACCCGGAAGGAGTCACGGCCCATGACTGTCACCGTCACCATCACGTCCGACGACATCATCTACAGCCCTTCGAACATCGTGAAGCACGGCGAGGAGGTGGAGTTCAAGCTGCAAGGCATCTCCTCCGCCCTGGTGGTCTTCAAGGACGGGACCACCTGCCTCTCGGGGCCGGGCTCCTTCACCCTGGACACGTCCAATCCGCTGGCGCAGGAGAGCGACCAGCAGGTGACGCAGACGTGCCTCAAGCGCCTCTACCCGTTCGACGTCGTGGTTCCCGCGCCCCCGCCGTCCCAGGCCGCGAGCTTCATCGGCTCCAACGCGGAGACGAAGAAGGGCGGCCTGGACGTGACGACGGACCCGCCCGAGGACCCGAAGAAGTAATCGGGCGTGGGTCTCAGGGCGCGGCGGGCCGGACGGAGAGCTCCAGGTCCGGTGCCAGCCGCGCCTTCCACGTCGAGGCCAGGTGCGGGTTGCTCGCCAGCGCCTGCTCCGCGTCCTCGCGGGCGCGCGCCGTCCACGCCTGACGCTGCTCCGGGACGGCGGTGCCCTCCGCCAGCGCCCACAGGAGCCCGGCGCGCAGCAGCCGTGCCCGGGCCCACTTCGGCCGGGCGGCGAGGATTCGCTCGACGCCCTCCAGGGCGCGCGTCAGCTTCCCGGTCGCGTCCCCGCCCTGGCGCGCCTTCCAGCGCCCCCAGGCCAGCGCCAGCTCGCTCGACGCCAGCACGTACTCCTGGCGCCGGGGGGACAGCGCCACCGCCTGGGCGAGCGCGTCCTCGGTCCGTCGGAAGTCCTCCTCCTTCGCGGTGCCCAGGCGCACCCGCTCGCGCGCGTGCACGTCGAAGAGGGCGCCCTGGTAGCGCCACGCGTAGCCCAGGCGCGGGTTGAGCTGCCGGGCGCGGTCCAGCGCCTCCTGCGCGCGGGTGAGCCGGGGCGCCACGTCGCGCCGCTCCTGCAGCGCGTGCGTGGCCGCGAGCACGTGCACGCGGGCCAGGTTGGTCCAGATGTCCGCGTCGCCGGGCATCATCTCCAGCGTCTTGCGGTAGGCGGCCTCCGCCGTCTTCAGGCCGAAGGACGGGTCCTGCCCGCGCGTCAGGAGGAAGCCCGCGCGCACCGCCTCCACCTCGCCCAGGTTGTTGTAGGCGTAGCTCTGCTGGGGGGCCGCCTCGCGCGCCTGCTCGAAGGCCTCGCGCGCCTCCGTCAGGAGCGCCTCCACGTCCTCGCCCTCCTCCCAGCGCTGCTCGGCCCACCACAGCAGGGCCGCGCCCAGGCCGTTGGCGAGCTGGGGCAGCTTGGGGTTGATGTCGCGGCCCTGACGGTAGAGCGCGAGCGCCCGCTCCAGGTCGGGCCTCGGGTCCTGGCCGTGCTCCTGGCGCCAGCGCGCCAGCTGCTCGGACACGTCCGCGCCCTGGTAGCAGGCGATGACGTTGCGCGGGTTGAGGGCGAGCGCGCGCTGGATGGCCTCCAGCGCGCGGGTGAGGTCCCCCTGCGCGTCCGGCGCCCGGGTGAGGCCCGCCCTCGCGCGGTAGGCGTTGCCCAGGTTGATCCACGCGTCGGCCTGGGTGTCGCGCAGGCGGATGGCGGCCAGGTAGGCGTCGATGGCCTTGCCCTGGTGCTCCAGCGAGTCCAGCCCGAGCCCGCTCTCGTAGTCGGCCCACACCTGATGCGTCACGCCCAGGTTGGCGTGGAAGGCGTAGTCGCGCTCCTCGGGCCCCAGCTGCTCGAAGGCCTCGATGGAGTGGCCCAGCTGCTCGCGCGGGTCCTGGGAGAGCCGCTGCAGGTGGCGCGCCCACAGCCGGTGGATGATGGCCAGGTCCAGCGTGACGCGCTCGGCGGGGGGCGCGAGCTTCAGCGCGGCCCTGGCCGCGTCGATGGCCTTGCCGAAGAGCGCCTCCACGTCCGTCGCGTTCTGGTTGGCGTGCTGCTCTCCCAGCCGGCGGTGCAGCCGCGACAGCACGATGAGCGAGCGGTGGTGTCCGGGCGCGGCCTGGAGCGCGCGTCCCAGGGCGGCGAGGCCCCGCTCGTACGGGGGCTGCACGTCGCCGGAGCCGTACAGCTCCATCACGAGCGCCGCCAGCTCCAGGCGCCCCAGGGCGTAGTGCGTGTCCGGCTGGCTCTCCGCGGTGGAGATGGCCTGGGCATACGCGCGCCGCCCCGCCTCCAGGTCCGCCTGGGAGCCCGCGCTGTCGCCCTGGTGCCAGCGCGCGGTGGCGCGGGCCAGGTGCACGTCGCCGCGCAACAGGGGCGCCTCGTAGAACCAGGGCCAGGTGTTGCCCATGGCGTCCAGGTGCGCCAGGGCCTCCTCGTGACGGCCTTCATGGAAGGCGAACAGGGCCTTCACGTACAAGGGCGGCGCGGGCACGTCCGGCCCCTCGGCCTGGCGCAGGTAGGCCAGCGCCGGGTCGCGGTAGCGCTGCTCCAGCTCGCGCCGGCGCGCCTCGCGCTGCTCCTGGCTCCTCCGCTCGACGTCCAGCAGCAGCTTCTCCCGGTACTGGTCTCCCAGCACCAGCGCCAGCGCCCAGGCGGCGCGGGGCTCGCGGTAGCCGTGGCGCCACGCCGACTCCAGCCGCGCCCGGGCGCCCTCCACGTCGCCCAGGGCCAGGAGCGCGCGGCCCAGCGCGTAGTGCCCGGGGCCCACCGCGTGCTCGCCCGCCTCGCGCACCTCGACCTCCAGCGCGTCCATGCTGGCGCGCAGGGCCTGCTGGTCCTCGCGCGTGTCGTGCAGGCGCGACAGGAAGGAGTAGCGCGCGGCCGCCTCGATGCGCTCCACCCGCTCGGTGAAGCTGCGCGTGAGCCGCTCGCGCTCGGCCACCTCCTTGCGCGCCACCACCGCCTGCCCCAGCGCCAGTGCCACCACCGTCAGCGCCGCCACCGCCAGGCTCAAGGCCACGCGGTGCTTGCGCGCCTTCTTGCGCAGCCGGTAGCCCACGCCCCGCCGCGCCTGCACCGGCTCCCCGCCCAGGAAGCGCTCCAGGTCATCCGCCAGCGCGCGCGCCGAGTCGTACCGGGCCGAGCGCTCCTTCTCCAGGCACTTGAGGACCACCGCCTCCAGGTCCTCGGGGATGTCCCGGTCCACCGCGCGCGGCGGCAGCGGCTCCTGCGTCTGCAGGCGGGTGATGACGTCCTGGCCGCTCCCCGCGAAGGGCGTCTGGCCGGTGAGCAGCACGTACAGCGTGGCGCCCAGCCCGTAGACGTCCACGCGCCGGTCCAGCCGGGACGTGTCCCCGCGGGCCTGCTCGGGGGCCATGTAGTGCGGCGTGCCCATCACCACGCCGCTCTGGCCCGCCTCCTCGCGCCAGTCGCGCGCCAGGCCGAAGTCCATGACGAAGGGCGCGTAACCCCCGTCCTCGGTGCGCTCCACCAGGATGTTGCCGGGCTTGATGTCCCGGTGCACCAGGCCCGCGCGGTGGGCGGCGTGCACGCCCTCGGCGGCCTGCCGCAGCACGAGCACCTTCTGCTCCGGCGTGAGCGTGGCGGCGAGCTGCCCGAGCGGCTGGCCGTCCACGTAGCGCATGGCGATGTAGCCGCGCCCCTGCACCTCGCCGACCTCGTACACCTCGCACACCCGCTCGTGGCGCACCCGGGCCTGGGCCCGCGCCTCCGACAGGAAGCGCCTGGCCAGCTCCGGGTCTCCGCCCTTCACGAACTTGAGCGCGACGTTGCGGCGCAACAGCGGGTCGTACGCCAGGAACACCTGCCCCATGCCTCCCTGACCCAGGAAGCGCACCGGCTGGTAGCGGTTCCAGTCCGGCACCGGGAAGACGGGGGCCTCGCTCGCGTCATCCTCCAGGGCGGCGACGGGGGGCGCCACCGGGGGCGTGCGCGGGTCCAGCGTGGTGGCCTCCAGCGGGGCGCCCCCACTGGCCGTGTCCTCCAACGGGGGGCCCAGCTCCTCGCGCAGGGTGCTCAGCGTGTGCTCGCTCACCCCGCCGCGAGCGCGCAGCAGCTCCAGCGGGCTCCTGCCCAGGCCGAGCGCCTCCTCGCGCAGGGCGGTCGCCTCCTGGGCGGAGACGAGCCCGTAGTCCAGCGCGAGGAGCAGCTCCTCCTCGTACCTCTCCTGCGTCTTCCCCGCCTTGTCCACGGCCCCCAGCATACGGGGTTGCGCGACGAGGCGGGGAGACCCGCCGGGAGGTCCACGAGTCCCCGGGGCAGGGGACTGGGGGAAGGGATGTGGACCCCCCGGCGTTGGAAGACGGACTACCGACGCGCCTTGCGGCGGCGCAGGCCCAGCAGGGCCAGCAGGGCCAGGCCCGCCGACGAGGCCGGCGCCGCGCTGCAACCGCCGCCCGCGAAGGCGCGCGAGTTGAGCACCGTCCACCGGTGCTCGGCGGGCGTCGGGTCCACGTTGCCCGCGCTGTCGATGGCGCGCACGCGCAGGACGTGCTCACCCTCGCGGACGTCGTAGGTGTCCTGGCAGGCGACGTAGGGCCCGTTGTCCAGGCTGCACTCGAACGTCACGCCCTCCTCGTTGGAGGCGTAGGCGAACGGGGACTCGGTGTTCCCGGAGCTTGCGCCCGGCGTGCGGCTGAAGGACGTGTCCGGCGCCTGCGTGTCGATGCGGAACGTGTCGACGTTGGAGGGCCCGCTCTCGTTGCCCGAGGTCGGGTCCGTGGCCGTGGCGGTGACGGCGTGCGAGCCATCCGCCAGCGGCGTCGTCGGCGTGCAGCTCCAGTTGCCGCTGGCGTCGGCGGTGGCCGTGCACACCACGGTGGTGCCCTCGCGCACCGTCACCGTGGCGCCCGGCGTGGCGGTGCCGGAGATGGCGGGCGTGGCGTCGGCCAGCACCGAGCCGTTGGCGGGCCCCGTGATGACGGGCGCGCCGGGCACGGTGGTGCTGACGGTGAACGTCACCGGCGCCGAGGGCGGGCTGGTGTTGCCCGCGCCGTCGGTGGCCGTGGCGGTGAGGGTGTGCGGACCCTCGGACAGCGGCGTCGTCGGCGTGCAGCTCCAGTTGCCGCTGGCGTCGGCGGTGGCCGTGCACACCACGGTGCCACCCTCGCGCACCGTCACCGTGGCGCCGGGCTCCGAGGTGCCGCTGATGGGCGGCGTGCCGGTGGACACCGTGGAGCCACCCGCGGGGCCCGAGATGACCGGCGCGCCCGGGGCGGTGGTGTCCACGATGAACGTCGTCGGAGCGGAGGTCTCGCTAGGGCTGCCCTCCGGGGTGACGGCCGTAGCGGTGAGGGTGTGCGAGCCGTCCGGCAGCGGCGTCGTCGGCGTGCAGCTCCAGTTGCCGCTGGCGTCGGTGGTGGCCGTGCACACCACGGTGCTGCCCTCGCGCACCGTGACGGTGGTGCCCGGGTCGGACGTGCCGCTGATGGGCGGCGTGCCGGTGGACACCGTGGAGCCATTGGCCGGACCCGTGATGACGGGCGTCGTCGGCGGGGTCAGCTCGACGATGATGGTGGCCGGCGGAGCCGTCTCCGTGGCGCCCACCTCCGTGGAGGTGAGGACCACCGAGTGCGTGCCCTCGGGGATGTTGCCCAGGTCACACGTCCAGCGGCCGGCGGCGTCCACCACCACGGTGCACACCGGCGTGGTGCCACCGTCGACGTAGACGTCGATGGTGGAGCCCGGCGAGCCGGTGCCGCCGATGACCGGGTCCGTCACACCGCCCGGCGCCGGGTCCGTCAGCACGGGGATGAGCTGGCAGATGGACAGCGAGTCCACCCGGTAGGCCACCTGCGTCTCCGTGTTGTTGTTGTCGGCGCAGTCGGTGTCGACGAGCGCCAGGCGCACCTCGCCCGAGAGCGCGTCGAAGTCCTGGTGATGCCCGAAGCCCAGGCCCATCGCCGCGTCGCGGGTGGCGGAGGCCGGGCCCGACAGCGGCAGGCGGCCCAGCGTGAAGCGCTGGGTCCCCGCGCCCGTGACGTGGTTGAAGCCGAACAGGCCCGGGTACCAGTTGTCGGTGCCCGAGTAGCTCACCGCGCCGGAGACATAGGCCGCGCGGTAGCGGCCCGGCACGGTGAGCGCCGCCTCGGCGGCGAGCGCCGCCAGGTCCGGCTGGGCGATGTCCGACACGTTGGTGCACTGCGAGCGGCCCAGCCGCGTGTAGAGGGCGTGCACGCCGGTGTTCTTGCAGCCGTGGCCCGCCTCGATGGTGCAGGTGGCCGAGCAGCCGTCGCCCGCGGTGGTGTTGCCGTCGTCGCACGCCTCGGCGGCGGCCTTGATGCCGTCGCCGCACGTCACCGCGCACGCGGAGGGCTGGCCCGCGCAGCTGTAGCCCGTCTCGACGGTGCAGGTGGCCGAGCAGCCGTCGTTGGCGGTGGTGTCACCGTCGTCGCACTGCTCACCCTCGTCCAACAGCCCGTTGCCGCAGACGTTGGCGCTGATGCAGACGTTCGAGTAGGGGTTGCACAGGCCGCTGTCGCAGACGCCGGACGCGGCGCAGGGCTGGCCGTTGGACCACAGGCAGCGCGGCGAGCAGGTGTCACCGGACTCCAGATTGCCGTCGTCGCACACCTCGCCGCCGGCCACCGTGCCGTCGCCGCAGGTGGTGGCGCAGGTGCTGGGCTGACCGCTGCACGTGTAGCCCGGCTCCTGGGCGCACGTGTTGGAGCAGCCGTCGCCGGAGGTGGTGTTGTTGTCGTCGCACGTCTCGCCGGGGTTCACGACGCCGTTGCCGCACGTCTGGCTGCACACGTTGCCCGGGGGCGGGCAGCTGTAGCCCGGCTCCACGGCGCAGGTGGCCGAGCAGCCGTCACCCGCGACGGTGTTGCCGTCATCGCACGTCTCCGCGCCGGCGCGGATGCCGTCGCCGCAGACGGTGGTGCACGTGGAGGGCGCGCCGGAGCACTGGTAGCCCGACTCCACCGCGCAGCCCTGGCTGCAGCCGTCGCCGCTGGCGGTGTTGTTGTCGTCGCACTCCTCGTTGGCGTCCACCGCGCCGTTGCCGCAGGTGGCGACACACACGGACGGGCCGCTGGCGGGGCGGCTGCACGAGTAGCCCGGCTCCGGCTTGCACTCGGTGGCGCAGCCGTCACCCGAGTCCAGGTTGCCGTCGTCGCACGTCTCGCCCGGGTCCACGGTGCCGTTGCCGCACGTCTTCACGCACGGCTGGCCCACGGTGGGGCAGGTGTAGCCCAGCTCCAGGGTGCAGGCGTTGGAGCAGCCGTCGCCCAGGTTCGTGTTGCCGTCGTCGCACAGCTCGCCCGGGTTGAGCACGCCGTTGCCGCACGTGGGCGCGCAGTTGGAGGGCGCACCCGAGCACTCGTAGCCGTTCTCCACGCGGCACGCGCTCGAGCAGCCGTCGCCGGACATGTTGTTGCCGTCGTCGCACAGCTCGCCCGGGTCCACCGCGCCGTTGCCGCACGTGGCGACGCAGGCCTGGCCGGGGGTGGGGCACGCGTAGCCGGACTCCACGCGGCAGGACGCGTTGCAGCCGTCGTTCGGGGTGAGGTTGCCGTCGTCGCACTGCTCGCCGGAGTTGAGCAGGCCGTTGCCGCACGTCGCCGCGCAGGAGCTGGGCTGGCCGCTGCAGCCGTAGCCGGGCTCGATGCCGCACGTGGCGCTGCAGCCGTCGCCGCTGGACGTGTCGCCGTCGTCGCACTCCTCGCGGGGGGACACCACGCCGTCGCCGCAGCGGTCGTCGTAGGCGTCCACGAAGAGGTAGCGGAACGCGTTGGGGGGCGACGCCTCGTTCTCGTTGCACAGCTCCAGCCGGTTGAGGCCCGTCCTCCAGGCCGCCGTGGTGCCGAACTCACGGATGATGCTCTTCTGCCACGGCGAGCCCGGGGGCTCGCTCACGGTGACGGGCGTGAAGGCCTGCCCGTTGACGGTGGCGCCGTCGAACGAGTTGTCGTTGAACGTGGCGATGCGCATGCGGAACTGCGCCACGTTCGTCGTCGAGGGGATGATGAAGTCCTGGTAGACGCAGGTGGGGGCACCCAGCGGGGCCACCATGAAGGTGGCGGTCTGGATCTCCTGCGGCCAGTCCTGGGCGCTGCGCGCGCCGATGGCCGCGCCCGTCGTGGTGCCGGAATAGAACCAGTGCGGGTCCGCGCCGGACTCCAGGCGGCGGTTGTTCTGGTCCACGCCGGTGTTGAAGAAGGCGATGCCCGCCCTCACGCAGCGGCTGGGCGTGCCGGAGCAGGCGAAGCCGGGCTCCACCTCGCACATCCGGTTGCAGCCGTCGCCCTCGGTGCGGTTGCCGTCGTCGCAGACCTCCTGGTCGAAGTTGGGCCACTGGCGGTTGTTGAACGCGCCGTTGCCGCACAGGGACAAATCACACGTCGTCGAGCAGCCGTTGTCCTCCTGCGTCGTGTTGCCGTCGTCGCAGGCCTCGCCCGGGTTGACCTCGTTGTTGCCGCACAGCGACGCGAGCGAACAGGCCCGTCCGGGGACGTGACACAGGTAGCCTGCCTCGATGGTGCCGGTGGCGGAACAGCCGTCGCCGCTCACCGTGTTGCCGTCGTCGCACTCCTCTCCGGGCTGGATGCGCCCGTCACCCACGACGGGGGCGGCCAGCTCGGAGCGCTGCGCGCGGGGCGCCTCGGTCGAGACGAGCGCGGTGGGCTGCTGCTCCTGGCAGCCGGTGAGGGTGGTGATGAGCGCCAGGGCGAGCGCGGCCACGGACGGGCCCGTCCGGGCCCGCTTCATGGCGATGGGATGCGTGTCTGATGATGGCATGGAAGGTCTTTCCTCACTTCTCGAGGGTGTCGGTGGGCTCGCCGCTCTTCGTCTCGACGCCATCGGCGTCACCGACGATGCGGAACTCCACGCGGCGGTTCTTGGCGCGGCCGGCCTTGGTGGTGTTCTCCGCGATGGGCTTCTGGGGACCGAAGCCGCGCGGCTCCAGCCGCTCGCGCTTGACGCCCTTGCCCTCCAGGTACTTCACCACCGCCTCGGCGCGGCGCTGCGACAGGTCCAGGTTGTAGTCGGCCTTGCCCGTGTTGTCGGTGTGGCCCTCGACGCGCACCTTCTCGATTTCGGGGTGCGACACGAGGATGGCGGCCACGCCGTCGAGCAGCTTGAAGCTGCGCGGGCTGATGAGGTCCTTGTTGTTCTCGAAGAAGACGGCCTCGAGGATGCGAATCTGGCCCTCGCCAATCTGCGCGAGCTGCTTCTGCTTGCAGCCGTGGTTCTTCACCGGTCCCGGCTCGTCCGGGCAGTTGTCCAGCCGGTCCACCAGACCGTCGTTGTCGCGGTCCTTGTCCGGGCAGCCGCGGTTCTCCTTCGGGCCCGCCTCGTTCATGCAGGCGTCCTTGGCGTCGAGCACGCCGTCGTTGTCGTTGTCCGGGTCCGGGCAGCCGTCCTCGTCCTGGAAGCCGTCCTTGTCCTCGGGCTCCTTCGGGCACGCGTCCTTGGAGTCGGTGACGCCGTCGTTGTCGGAGTCCGGGTCATCCGGGCAGCCGTCCTCGTCCTGGAAGCCGTTGATGTTCTCCGGCTGGGCGGGGCACTTGTCGGCCAGGTTGGGGATGCCGTCCTTGTCGTCGTCCCCGTCCGGGCAGCCGTTGAGCTCGGCGAGGCCGGGCGTGGTGGGGCAGCGGTCCTGCGCGTTCGTCACGCCGTCGCCGTCCGCGTCCAGGTCGGGACAGCGCGCGGGCTCGTGGGGCTGGCCCGCGACACATGCGGGCGCATCGTCGCGGGGGCCGAAGTTGACGCCCGCCAGCACGCGGAACTCGGGCGTTCCGGGCGTCCGGCCGAAGCCCGGGCCGCCCATGACGTAGAACTCGGTGCCCGCCTTGACCGGCGAGCGCAGGCCCAGCAGCACCTCCATCGACTCGGGCGCGTCCGCGAACGGCAGGGTGCCGCGCACCACCAGCTCCTCACGCAGGCCGAACAGGTGGGCCGTCACGTTGACGCCGCCGTTCATCTCCACGCCCAGCTCGTCCTGCAGCGGGTCCGCGTTGGGCGTCAGCGCGTACTTCTTGGTGCGCACCAGCGCGCCCACGTCCGCGCCCACGCGCCAGCCGTCGCCCACCTTCTTGCCCAGGCCCAGGCGGGGGGTGAAGACGAAGCCCTGGTCCCGCGTGAGCGTGTCCTTGCTGCCCAAAGGCAGCGCCGCGCCCAGGTGCAGGCCCACGTCCAGCGGGCCACCGCGCGCCTCGGACAACAGCCCCGCGCGCGCCTGCGCCCACGGCGTGCCCAGCGCGAGCGTGGACGGCGTCTGGAAGCCGAGCGCCGTCGTGTCCGGGCCCCACTGCGAGACGATGGGAACTTGAAGACCCAACTCCAACCAGTCCGTCACGGCGTAGGCGCCGCTCAGGTGCACCGTCACGCGGTCCGAGATGATGGTGCCCACTTCATCGTCGTTGCGCAGCAGCACCAGCGGCTTGCGCTCGTAGTGGGCCGTGAGCCCCAGCCGGAAGGTGCCGTCCGGGAGCAAGTCACCGGTGGACAGCACCAGGCTGTCCTTGGCGCCGGGGTTGAGCTGCAACCGCTCCAGCTCCAGGTTGGGAATCCGCTGGACCTGCGCTTGAGCGGAGAGGGCCCAGAGAACGGCCAGCCCTCCGAGCAGGGAATGATGACTTCGAGAATTCAAGGGTTCCTCCACGTCCGGGCGTCGCACTGAGCGCGCGCACGGCCTTCTGCCACGACTGTGTGGGTATGCACAGTTGCATGGCACGGGCCATCGCGTCACCGAATGGGACGCGAGGACCTGCGAGGATTTGCTGACGTGTCAGGAGGTCCGTTGGCCCGCACCGACGCGACATTGACGTGTCAGCGAAGGGGGCGGGTGCTGGCATACCCTTCCGGAGTCTCCCCCTCCGAGAGGGTGGGAACACCTCACGCTAGCGCAGCGGCAAATCCAACCAGGAGGGTCCGCCCACGGTCAGCGTGGCGTTGAGGGTGTTGGCGCCGAGGTAGAGCGGGTCCTCGGTGTCGACCACGAGCGCGAGCTGATGCCAGGCCGGGACGTCATACGCGGTGGCGGGGAACACCAGGTCCAGGTCGAGCGGCGTGCCTGGCGTGGCGCCGTGCCAGCTCAGCGGCACGTGGGTGACGAGGCCGCCGAAGTCCCCCACGGCGTCATAGAGATAGGCGACCACGGTCCCGGAGGCCGTCGTCGGGGTGATGCGCAGCCGCAGCGTGGCGGCGCCGCGCAGGGACAGCTCGCGCGAGGACGGCGGCGAGGTCCACACGCCCGCGCGCAGCCGGTTGACGCCCGGCAGCCACACGATGGGAGGGATTCCCGTCAGCGCCTGCAGACCGTTGGTCAGCAGCGGCACCCCCGCGTCGGCGATGGTATCGACGCCGCCCCAGAGGGTCCGCGCGCCGCTCGTGGATGGGGCGCCTCCGAGCGTGCCGGTGCCATCGAGCAGCCGGATGGCGCCCAGGCCGAGGCGCTGGGTGCTGGAGGAGACAGCGGCCCAGGTGGAATAACCCTCCACGTCGCCGTCGTAGGTGCGCAGGACGAGCGGCGGCTCGTTGGCGATGCCCGTGTCGATGCCGGCGACGTGCTGGTCCAGCCACCGCGTCACGCTGGTCCACACGGGGTTGGGCAGGCCGACCAGGCCCGTGGCCTCGACGACGGCGTGGTCCCCGGGCGCGAGCTCCAATCGCTTGGGGCCGGTGAGCTGGCTGAAGAAGGAGACGAGCTGGTTGGGAGGGAACATGCTGTCGCCGTACGCGTTGGCGATGAGGATGGCGGGCGCGTTGGCGTTGATGCGGTCCACGTAGGTGGAGGCGGAGCGGAGGCGCCCCCACTGCTTGAGGCCCTCGATGTCCCGGTTGGCGAAGTAGTCGTCGATGCGGGTCCGCAGCTCGGGGCTGGGACGGCCGAGGAAGCGCGCGGCCAGGTCCAGCAGCGCCACCGCCTGGGGCCTGCGCGTGTCACCGCCGTACAGCGACGCCACCAGGTCCGTCCATCCGGAGAGCGCGGCCACGGCCTTCACGCGCGAGTCGAAGCCGGAGGCGATGAGGGAGATGCCCGCGCCGTACGACACGCCCGCCAGGCCGATGCGCGCCGCGTTCGTCGGCGTGTTCGCCACCAGCCAGTCGAGCACGCGCGAGGTGTCCGCGATGTCCGCCGGGCCCGCCGTGTCGATTCCACCCCCCGACGCCCAGAAGCCCCGAGGCGTGTACGACAGCACCACGTAGCCCCGCTCGGCCAACGCCTTGGCCTGGGCCAGGTACTCCAGGTCGTTGAGTCCCCAACTGGAGATGAACACGACGGCCGGGTGGGGACCGGGCGTCGTCGGGGCGATGTGGTTGGCCTTGAGCACCACCCCGTCGCCCACCGGGATGTCCACGAACTTGAAGCCCGTCGTCGCCGCGGCCGTGAGCACGCCGTGGGCAACCGGGAGCGGCGAGGGTACCGCCGCCGTCGCGAGGACGGGTATCAACAATGCGACGAACAGGGACGAACGGGGGAACCACCGCGAGAGCAGACGCTGCGCCATGGAGCACCTCACCGGACTGCGAGGGGTCGCTCACGGTAGAGAGGGATTGATTCGTCAATCAAGGTTCCCTGACACGGCGTGTTGAGCAGGTTTCATCGCGAGGGGAGGGTGTAGCGGCCTTCCTTGTGGAGCTCGCGGTGGATGCCGTGGAGGAGGTCCGCGGCGCGCAGCTGTTGGGGCATGCGGATGACGGCTTTGAGACACGCGTGGCGGAGCACGTTGATGATGGCGCCGCCGGACAGCTCGTGCTCGCGGGCGAGCTTCGCGAGGTCCACGTCGGGGGCCAGCGGGAAGGGCTTGTCCTTGAAGCACGCCTCCCACAGCCGCAGGCGCTGCGCGGGGCCGGGCATGGGGAAGTGAATCATCGACTGGAAGCGGCGGGCGAAGGCCTCGTCGAAGTGCGCGCGCTGGTTGCTGGCGAGGATGGCGATGCCAGGGAAGTCCTCGATGCGCTGGAGCAGGTAGGAGATTTGTTGATTGGCCGCGTGGTCATTGGCGTTGCGTGACTCGGTGCGCTTGCCGAAGAGGGCGTCGGCCTCGTCGAAGAAGAGGATCCAACGTTGGAGCTGCGCGTGGTCGAAGAGGCTGGCGAGGTTCTTCTCCGTCTCGCCGATGTACTTGGACACCACCTTGGAGAGGTCGACTCGGTAGACGGGCAGGCCGGTGGCCTTGCCGAGCAGGGTCGCGGTGAGTGTCTTGCCGGTGCCGGGAGGGCCGTGGAAGAGCGTGCGGTAGCCGGGCTTGAGCTGCTTCTTCAGGCCCCAGTCCTCCAGGAGCGTCCCCTGGTGGCGGGCCCAGGTGATGATGTCCTCGACGTCGTCGCGCAGGGGCGCGTCGAGCACCAGGTCCTCCCAGCCCTGCATCGTGGTGATGCGCTGCGCGGGGAACTCCGGGCCGAAGGGCGGCTGGTAGTGGGCGCCGGTGGTGAGGCGCTCGAGGGCCTCGGGGGTGAGCTGGAGCGCGGCGGACAGCGGGGGCTCCTCCGGGTGACGGCGCTCCAGTCGCAGCACGCGGCGCGCGAACAGCGGGTGGTCGGGGTGGAAGAGGGGCAGGTGCGTCAGCCGCGCCTGGAGGTCGTCTCCGGCGAGCAGGAACAGCGCAGTCTCGCCGGTGGGGAGGATGCCGCCGTGGGACTGGCCCACGACGCCGCCGAACTCGGTGAAGCGGCGGTCCAGGGCCTGGTTGCGCAGGAAGAGCGGGTCCAGCGCGGCGGGCTGGAGGTGGGGCAGCGCGGCGAGGATGAGGAGCAGTCGCTCGGCGGGGGTGCAGTGGAGTTCGCGGAGCAGCTCGGCGTAGGGGGCCTCGAGGGTGGGGAGGGGGGGCGGCGGGAGGGTGTCGAGGAGCGGCGCGGGGAGGGGGCTTCCGGCGTGTTGTTGGAGTCGGAGGTCCAGCCACTGGGTGAGCCAGGCGACCTCGGCCCGGAGGCACTCGGCGTTGGTGGAGGGCGAGCGGAGGTCCATGGCGCTACCAGGAGACGTAGAGGGGTTGGGGCATCCAGGGGTGGGTGAGGATGGAGAGGCTCCAGGGGACCTGGTCGACGAGCACGTCGAGCGTCTTGCGTTGCACCTGGAGCTTCCAGCGGTCCTCGAGTTGTTCGAGGCGTCCTTCGCGTTGGAGGAAGGTCTCTCGCAGGCCCGCGACGGACGTGCCGGAGAGGATGGTCCAGTTCGCGATGAGGGCCTTGAGGAGCCGGTCGCAGAGGGACTGCTCCTGTGGGGTCATCTCGATGCCGCTGGGGATGGGGGTGGGGACGGAGAGGCCGCAGAGAATCTTGTTGAGGACGAGCAGGGGCTCGGGGGCGCTGGTGCGGCCGTCGACGAGGTACTGGAGCAGGTGCACGGCGCGCGTGGCGGGCTCGGGGTCCAGGCGTGTCTTTCCCTGGTCATCCACGTGCGTGAGGCCCAGCTCGCGGAAGAGGTGGGGCAGGAAGGGGCTGGTGAGGATGAGGCCCGCGTTCTCGATGTAGATGGGGTTGCCGTCGTTGGCACCGTGCTCGTCCGCGCCGAGTTGGAAGGAGGTGCGCTGACGCGAGGGTTTCGTGGCGCGCGCGGGCGGGCGGGGTGGTGTGGTCCAGGCGGCGAGGAAGGTGGAGCGCCGCTGGTGGAGCACGGCGGCCAGGCGGGGGAGGGACTCGTGGTGGGCCAGTTCGATGGCGCGCTCCAGGAGTCGCTCGGCGACGCCGCGTGAGTCCCGGTGCGTGGGGTGGGCGCCGCGCAGGCGGGTGGAGAAGTGCTCGAGGAACGCGGCGATGAGTTGCTCGAGTCCGAGGCTTGCTCCGGGGCGTTTACCGAGCAGCTCCAGGACGAAGCGCCAGAACGCGGAGCGCTCCGTGAGGGAGGGCACGTCGGAGGGAGCGACGTCCTGCCAGGCGGCGATGAGGATTTCGACGGTGGACAGGAGCGCGGTGTGGAGGCGCGGCGCGAGCACCGCGGCGATGCGCGCGAGGAGCGGGTCCGGGAGGATGCGGGCCCAGTGTTCCTGGAGGTGGCGGCGGTGCACGTGACGGCGGATGAAGCCGTGGAGCACGTCCGGGGATTCGTCGAGGAGTGATTGGAGCAGGCGGAGCAGGGCGTCGTCGGAGAGTCCCGCGTAGCGGTCCGCGCTCTCGGCGAGCAGGAAGGCGAAGAGGGCTTCGCGTGCTTCCGGACTGTCGTGCGTGCCAGGGCGTGGAGGCAGTGGGGCGGACTCGGAGGGGCTCAGCGGCGCATCGAGCGGGTGGGCAACTCGCGCGGTGGATGGCCGATGACCGCTTGCTTGCGATGCGGTGGGGCGATGGAGGGGGGCTGACTCCGCGCGCGAGGAGGTGTCACCGGGTTGAAGAGGTGTGGCCCGCGCCCGTGGGGCTGTGTCGGAGGGCTGTGTGTCTCTTGCGTGGAGGTCGCCACGTTCGTGATGGACGTGCTTCACGGTCGCGGCGATTGCGTCCGTGTGGCCGTGCGCGAAGTGCTCTGTGGGGAGTGATGCGTGTGCCGCGGGAGGTGGTGCATCCGTGTGGTGCACCGTTGGATGTGTCGCGGGCCCGGAATGCGCGGCACCTCCCGTGTCGACGTTGGGAGGCGCTGAGTCGCTCACGCGCGCATCGAGGGCACTGAGGCTGGAGGGGACTTCGCTTTGTGCGTGCCGACTTGCGCCGTCGTTGCTGAAAGGCGCCGAGTCCCGCGCCGGTGGGACCGAGTCGCTGTGAACGGCGAGCGCATCGGTCCGCGCACGTGCGGACGCCTCGCTGCGACGGAGGAGTTCCTGGGTTCGTTCGTGCGAACTGGGGTCGTCGTGGCCGAAAGGTGCCTCGTCGTGAGCATGCGGAGCTGAGTCGCTGCGACTGAGGAGTTCCTGGGTTTGTTCGTGCGAGCGGACGCTGTCATCGCCAGGAGCGGGCGCGACTTGGGCACGGGAAACCGAGTCGGTGCGACTGAGGGATGCCCCAGCCCGTCCGCCTGGGGCAGCGCCCTCGAAGTGGAGGGGCACCCCGCTTGGTGCTTGCGAAGCTGCGTCGGTGTGACTGAGGGGTGTTCCGGCCCGTCCGCCTGGGGCAGCGCCCTCGAAGTGGAGGGGCACCCCGCTTGGTGCTCGCGAAGCCGCGTCGGTGTGACTGGGAAGGGGGCCAGCCCGTCCGCCTGGGGCAGCGCCCTCGAAGTGGAGGGGCACCCCGCTTGGTGCTTGCGAAGCTGCGTCGGTGTGACTGGGAAGGGGGCCAGCTCGTCCGCCCGAGTCTGCACCCTCGAAGTGGAGGGGTACCCCGCTTGGTGCTCGCGAAGCCGCGTCGGTGTGGCTGAGAAGGGGGCCGGCTCGTCCGCCCGAGTCTGCACCCTCGACGTGGAGGGGTACCTCGCTTGGCACGCGCGAAGCTGCGTCGGTGTAGCTGGGGGATGTCCCGGCGAGTCCACGAGAGTCTGAGCTGTCATGACTGAGTGATGCCTCGTCCCGAGCGAGCGAATCGGCGTCGCTGCAGCTGAGATAAGCACGTGAGCCTGATACGTCGTGGCCGGGGGATGCCGCGTCGCTCAAGAGCGAAGGTGCGTCGTTGCGGCTACGAGAACGTCCGGTTCGTTCATACGAGTCGGACTCGTGGCCGAGGGATGCCTCGTCTCCAGCGAGCGAAGGTGTATCGCCAGATGCCCCTGTTCGTTCGTGCGATTCGGATTCGTGGCCGATAGCTGCCGCGTCGCCTGGACGCGAAGGTGCGTCGCTGCGGCTGTCAGAACTCCCTGCTCGTTCATGAGAGTCGGACTCGTGGCCGATAGGTACCTTGCCGTGCTCGCGTGAAGCGGAGTCGCCGTGGTCGAGACCTTCCTCCGCCTGCTCGTTTGCGGCTGGAGCTCCTCGGGCAACGGATTCTCTGTCCTGTCTGCGCGAGGCCGCATGGCCGAGGCCCGGAGGAACGGTGTCTTCTTCGCGTGATGTGGGGCCGCCTTGGTTGAAGGCTGCTTCGTCTTGTCCATGCGGAGCGTGGTCGACGGAGACACTGCTCTTTCCGAGCGAGGATGCGTCGCCGCGGTCGAAGGATGCCGCGTCTCGCCAGAGAGCGACCGAGTGGCTGTGGGTGCCGGATTCAACAATCTGCACGCGAGGGGCCGAGTCTCCGTGGTCGGTACGGATGCCGTCCGGCGTGCGCGAACTCGTGGCCGCATGAACGTGCGGAGCTCGTTCGCCCGCGCGCCACCGTACGTCGCCATCCTCGTCGCGAGGAGCCTCCCTGAGCGGACCATCAACGTCTCCGGAATGTGACGTGCCACCTCGCTCACGAAGGTGGTCGAGCGCCGCACCGAAGACCTCCGCATGTTTCTGGAGCACGCCTCCCGATGCGCCCCAGTCCGCGATGACGCGCGACAAGAACCCCTGGGCTTCCAGGGGCATCTCCGCCCCGAACAGTCTCCGCAGCAGTCGGCTCACGGTGCTCCGGGAAAGCGGAGCCGTCTCTCCCAGCAACAGCAGCTCATGGAACACCGTCTGCCGCGCACCCTCGATTCCGCCCGGCAGCACCCGCTCCGGAAGCTCGCTCATCGCCCGGAGCAACGCCCGCATCGACCGGGACTCGCGCGGACGCAGCAAGTCCATCGCCCTGCCGAGAACATCCTCCCCACTCCGGTCGACGAGCACCGTCCGCAAGTCCTCCGTGTCCCGCAGCGCCAGGAGGAAGTGCCGACTGTCCTCGGGAAACGACGTCAACAGCGCGCCGAGCAACGCCTCCACCGTCGGCCCTGCCTTCGCCCCGAAGCGAAGCCGGCTCACCAGCGCGGACTTGAGTGCATGTGCCTCCC
This sequence comes from Myxococcus sp. AS-1-15, assembly GCF_020037055.1. NCBI lineage: Bacteria > Pseudomonadati > Myxococcota > Myxococcia > Myxococcales > Myxococcaceae > Myxococcus > Myxococcus sp. AS-1-15. The sequence continues at coordinate 149,024 of NZ_JAIQDF010000001.1, forward strand.
ACCGCGACAGGTCCGCGTCACGAACTCCCCAATCCTCCGTGCCTCCCGGAACCCGCGTCGCCGAGAGCTCCTCCAGGACCACCGGCTTCCCATCCAGCAGCGCCACGAGCAGGCGCGCGAAGAACAGCGGCTTGTCCTCGGCGCGCGCCGCGAACACGGGCAGCGCCGAGCGCAGCGGACTCCCTTCATCTCCGGGGCGCGGCATCAGCCGCACCAGCAGCTTCGACAGCACCTCCTCGGGAATCCGCCGCACCGCCCGGACCAGCCGCGCCAACGAGCCACCCGATTGCTCCCAACCGAGCACCCGCCGTTGCAGCGAGCGAGGCAGCTCCGGCAGCGTCGCGACGATCCGCTCCGCCGTCAGCTCCGGCATGCGCACGAGCGTGGCCCACGGCAGCTCCCCATGCCGGAGGTAATACCGAAGCGCCTCCGCCAGCTCATACCGCGCCGACGCCGACTCCGTGGTCGCCAACTCCTCATCGAGCACCGGAGTCTCCACCTCCTCGACCTCGGGGAGCGGCAGCTCGCGCACCAGCTCCCCGATGACGGACGACAGCGACGCCAGCACCGGGTGCCGCTTCCGCACCTGCTCCAACCCGGAGTCCAGCGTCGTCAGCAGCTCCGGATAGTCCAGGCCCTGGCTCTCCGAGACCCCCTCGAGCAGGAGCTTCAACGCGCTCTTGCGGTTGAACTGCGAGCCCGCGTCCTTCACCAGGTACGTCAGCGTCAGCGACCAGAGCAGCCGTGACAGCGCCCGGTCACTCAGCGGCAACACCGGCTCGATGCGATGGAGCGCCTGGAGGCTGACGATGTAGTCGATGAGCAACGCCGCGTGCTTCGGCTCCAGGAGCATCACGAGCTGCTCCAACTGCCGCTGGTCGAGCTGCAACACCAACCGGTCCAACACCCGCCCGAGCGTGGCGTGCTTGCCCACCAGCCGCACCAGCGAGGCCGGAGAGCTCCGGGCAAGCTCGGCGAAGAGCGCGCCGAACGAGAACGCCACGCCATGCGGTGCCCAGAAGGGCAGGGTGCCATGCAGCAGGTAATGCTCCAGCAACTCCAGCCGAAGCTCCTCCTCGGTCCGAGGCCGGTCCTCCGCCCGTGTCGACGAGCGCCGCTCCCGCACCGCCTGCTCCACGGCCTCCTGGAGTCGCAGGGAGAGCCGCTCCTCCACCACCTGCTCGAAGTCGTCGAACGGCACCGTCCCCAAATCCACATCGAGTCGGTCGAGGCGCAGGTGCAGCCCGGGGACATCCACCGCGTCGAACACCTTCTCGATGATGGCGAGCAGCCGACGCCGGTTGAAGTCACTCAGCCGGGGCTGGAGCGCCAGCGCCTGCTCCTCCGACGCCAAGGTCACCCGCAGCGTCTGCTTGCGGAGATGATGCCGCGAGCCCGTCATGCGATGTCCGCCCCGGACTCACGGGCCGCCGCTTCCAGGAAGTCCCTCAGCCGCGCCGAGGCCAGCGAGAGCCCGGGCTCATCTGCCTGCCGGAGCGCATTCCTCCAGGCCCAGTAGAGCCGCTCGAAGGCCGCCATGCGCGAGGACCCGAGGAACAGACACTCCGCGACCACCAGCGCGGGCGCGTTGCTCCGGATGACCTCGCGCGCGAACGACTGGAACTCCGGCTCACGCCACTCGCCCGTCGCCGTGGAGATGACCGCCGTCACCGTGAAGTTGTAGGGGAAGGCGTCCTCGCCCTCGCGCCGGGCGGACCGCAGCAGCAGGTGCTCCACGATGTAGAGCTGCGAGCGTTGCCGGTTGAGCTGGCGCGCCTGCTCCACGAGCGCATGCGCCCGCGCCACCGCGCTCTCCACAGTCGGAAACTTCCCCGCCAGGTGCCAGCCCGCCTCGGAAGGCGCCTTGCACACCAGGGACAACGAGGACTCCCCCGGCAGCGTCCCCACGCGGAAGTGCTCCACCGCGCCCGCCGCGCTCAGGAACTCGCCCCCCAGCAGCTGGGAGCGCAGGGGCGGCGCGGGAGGACTCTCCGGCGCGGGCAGCGAGGCGACGGGCGTGAAGCGCTCCTCGAGCATGTCCTCATATCGAGCCAGCGCGCGGCTCTCCGGCGCCGTGCTCGCCGAGTCCGAGAGATTCAACCCATGCTCATCCAGCCCATCGATGAGCGTGCGCGAGTCCGCGACGGGCATCCCCAGCTGGATGCGGCTCTTGATGGCCATGCCCGCGACGTTCCGCGGCCCGGGGCGCTCCAGCGCGTCGATACCGCGTCCACGCGAATGCGTGCTCTCGACCAGGTGCTCGAACAGCGCGAGCTTCGCGCGCAGCACCCGCTCGGCCTGGAGCGCGTCCGGAGTGCCGTCCCACGACGTGCCCGCGACGGAGTCCTCGTCCAGTTGCTCCCCGCAGAGTGCCAGCAGCACATCGAGGAACCGGTTGCGGCGCGCGGTGACGGGGTCCTGGCTTGCGACCAGCTCCTCCAGTCCGAGCGCATAGCCCGGCGAGTCCCCTCCCTCCGAAGGCTCCGCGAGCAACGGCTCCACATCCGGAACCGCGTCGGTGAGCAGTTGGAAGAAGTACGTCCGCTGCAGGTCCGGGTCGCCGGAGAACAGGTCCCGCACGTGCGCGAGCTGCGCGAAGAAGTCCGTGAGGAGTTGCTCGAACACGAGCAGGTAGCCCTTGAGCTGGCGCGCCTGGGCCTGACGCAGCGGCGGTGCGCCCTCGGGGAGGCCCGCGGACCCGATGCCGTAGACCATGGGGTACTGCGTCTGGATGGAGGTGTACGCGCGGAAGTCCTGGCGCTGACCTCGGGGCATGCCGAGGTACTCCTCGTATTGGCTCCCCAGCGGATAGGTGCGGCGCTGCTCGGCCCACAGGCGCTCCAGCTCACGGCGCACGCGCGCGGGATGGGGCTTCACCTCCACGCCGTTGCGCAAGAGCCGAATCGAAAACCCGCCCCGCTTCGCGTCCGTGCGGGTGTCGAGCCGCAGCACCTGCTCCGGCGCCACCGACAGCGCGCCGTCCGGTCCGGTGGCGACCTGGCCACCCGCGCGCAGGCTCACCCCTCGGACACTGGAGACGCCGGGCGTCTGCGCCATGACGCGGATGAGGTCCTGGAGCGCGATGGACGCCGCCTTGGGCTGCAGCTGCGCGTCCGCGATGAAGCCGTTGCGCAGCAGCGGCCCCTCCAGGATTTCATCCGGAGTCCGGCCCGCGTCGAGCAGGGACTTGAGTGACTCGCGACGCGGCTCGGGCGCGAGGAGGTTGCCGACGCGGAAGAACAGCGCGGCGAGGATGTCCTCGGGCGTCCGACGCTCGTCGATGCTGGCCTCGGCGGTGACGACGGCGTCGAGCGGCTCCAGGAGCGAGACGTCGCGGAGGTCCTCGCACAGGGCGCGGTGCCGGCTGTAGACGCGGCGGACGGCGTCGATGATGGCGTCGGGGGAGCGCTCGTCGGTGGCGCAGTCGTCGCGCCCCGGCGCGAGAATCCTCACGTCGTAGAGCCCCTGGACCTCTCCGGTGGTGACGGGGGTGAGCCAGACATTGGCGACCTGGGGCACGCGGTCGATGAGCAGCTTGCGGTAGTCGCGCTCCGTCACCGGGTCGCACGGGAGGATGTCGAGCGCGGGGAAGAGCCCCTGTCGCGCGGGCTCGATGACGCCCGTGACGGGGTCCACCAGCAGGTCGGCGAGCGGGAACGTCGCGCGGTAGGACAGCTCCGTGAGCGCATAGCAGAGCTGCTGCAGCGTGGTGACGCCGGAGTCACTCGCGTTGTAGTCCGTCCATATCTTCCCCGAGAGCTCCTGGAGGAGCGCGGTGCCCGCCTTCTCGAGCGCGGCGTAGTCCAGGCCCACGTTCGTGGGCGGCGTGGCGGTGACGGTGACGGGCTCTGCCATGGTGTGCTCCGAAAGGGCTCAGTAGCCATCCGCGGCCAGCAGGGCGGCGGGCGCGTCCGCGGCGCTCAGCGCGTGCCGGGTCTCCGAGGTGAGGAAGTACCAGTCGGACTCCAGCGTCTCGGGACGCGGCGAGTGCTCCAGCTCCAGCGAGAGCAGCTCCTCGACATAGGGGCGCGTCTGGATGAAGTCGGAGACGTCCGCGCTCGAGCCGTACTCGCCCTGCCGTGTCGCGCGGGACGCATCGAAGTACCAGGGGGACAGGTACTCCACGAGCTCGCGGTCGAGCCGCTCCAGGCTCGCGCCCGTCTCCTCTCCGGCGCGGAAGCGCACCGCCGCGTCCACCTTCACGCGGACGTAGAGGGGATTGACGGCGCGGACCTGCGCGAAGCCGCTGGCGCGCTCCGCGAGGAATTGCTCGACCTGCTCGAGCAGCTCGGACGTGGCCTGGGGCACCGTCGGGTCCGCCGACGCCGACGCGTCGCGCCCGGGCACCACCACCACGAGCACCGCGCCCGGCACGCCGGACTGACGGGGCGCGTGCGCGGGCAGGGCCTTCACCTTCCAGAGGGACGGGAAGCGCTCCAGGGCCAGCCGCTCGTAGTCCCACGCCAGCACCGCGCGCTCCTTGTGGCGCAGGCGCTCCGAGGCGCGGACCTCGAACGTGTGCGCCGTCTCCGGCGGACGTCCTCCGAACGACGCCATCGGCTGGGAGATGCCGCCGATGTCGGGCAGCGCCTGCACGGACTGGGTGATGCTCCCGGCGGGCACGGGCGTGTCCACATCGACGCCGGGCGCGCTGCGCGTCGCCGTCACCGCGTGCGGCGTGAGCGCGAGCGTCCGGGGGAAGTCGTCCGCCTCCTGTGGGACGGAGGCGCGCAGCCACTGGTAGTCGCCCTCGTCGGCGACCTTCGGCATCAGCGTGCTGCCTCGCGAGGTGAAGGTGGGCAGGCCCAGGGTGAGGATGCCCGTGCCCTGCAGTCCCCGCGTCGAGTCCGAGAGGACCTGGTCCGGAGGCAGCGGGCGCCACCCCGTCGCCGTGAGCCACTCCCACTGCACGGTGGGGACCTCGCCCGTCCCGGTGAAGGTGCCGCTCAGCTGGAACAGCATCGTGAGGCCCTGGGCTTCGTCCAGGCCGGTGAAGCCGAGGTACAGGTTCGCGGGGGCCTTGAAGTGGGGGAGCAGCGCGACGGGCCGCTGGGCGTCGACGGTCACCTGCTTGAAGCCCTCGAAGGGCAGCAGGTGGAAGAAGCGCGCCTCGTCGAGCAGGCAGTGCGCGGAGTAGTGCACTGCCAGCGTCCGCACCTGGGGCAGCCAGGGGGGATTCGGGTACTTGATGTCCTTGAGGAGCCGCGACTCCTTCGTGGAGGGTTGAGAGCCGTCGGGCAGCTCCGCCAGCACCGCGTTCAGCACGTTGACGGTGTAGAGCGAGTCACCGAAGGCATACGACGGGGTGGCCAGCCGCAGCTCGAGCGCGCTCGTCGCCGGGTCGTAGTAGTCGGGTGGAGTGCCGGGGGCCACGTCGAACTGCTTCAGCACGGTGTCCTGGCACAGCGTGCCGCGCGGCTCGGGCGGGGGCGTGTCGCAGTCCGGTTTCGTGCGGAAGAGGCAGCAGCGCACGCCCTCCCGGGGGGCGTCCTCGCTCGGGGGAGAGCCGGGGCACGGCGGCGCGTCGGGCAGCACGAGGGGCTGGAGCGTCCAGGCGCCGGGGCGGAGCACGCGCAGGTCCGCGCTGAAGCTCGTGTTGTCGAAGAGGTCCTCCGTCGGCAGCCCGTCCGGCCCCACGCGATAGTCGCGGTAGTAGCCCGCGAAGCCCTCCGTGTCCGAGGGGAGGTTGAACCAGTCGAGCGCGAGCGAGAGCGTGTCGAGGCGTTTGACGAACAGCTCGGTGTGACGCAGGCGCGCGTACGAGCCCACCACGGGCGACGCACCGAAGAGGGCCCACGGAGTGCTCGGGTCCACCTCGCCCTGGGTGTTCTCGATGCTCACGCCCGTCAGCTCGCGCACGTGGACCTGCAGCTCCAGGTTCTGGAAGGCCACCGCGTCGAGCAGCGACACGGGATGGACCTCGACGCCGTTTCGCAGGGCGACGGGCTCGGGGTTCAGCAAGGCGCGCAGCATGGGCAGGTCCGGCGCGGGCGCGGCGCCGTTGGGCACCACGGCGGGCGCGGACGGGGGCAGCTCGAACCAGAGCCCGAAGAACGTGACCACGGGCACCACGCCCACGGGCCCGAGATTCGCGGGGAGGATGGGCTCGTAGCGCTCCACCGTCAGCCAGCCCTCCTCGATGGAGACCTGGAGGGTGAACGACTCGCGCAGCACCTGCAGGAACACGGTGCTCGCATCGAGGCCGGTGGCCTCGGCGAGCGCCTCCAGTCGGGAGCTCAGGAGGCGAGCGGACTCGGGCGAGAGGGGCACGTTCAACGTCACCACGCGGCTGCCGCCCGTCAGGCTCAGGTAGCCGGAGGCGAGCGCGAAGCCGAGCGTCGCGGGGCCGGTGACGGTGGTGGCGGTGACGCCCTCCCGCACGGCGCCGAATGTCGCCCAGCCTGGAAGGGGCTCCACCGCCGGGTCCGGCGTTGCATCCGGCTCGAGCGGCATCTCCGAGACGAGCACCTGCTTGACGACGGTGAGTGGCGTCGCGCCCTCGACGGGCGCCGCGACTTCCGGAACCAGCGGTCCGCTCAGCACCCGCAGCGCGAGGCGTCGGGCCACGGTGGCGCGCGAGACGCCCACCGCGGTGTCCGAGGCGAAGAGGATGTCCTGGCCGTCCGGACGCTTCCCCGCGGGGAACAGGGTGCCTCGGGGAACGACCTCACTTCGCACCGCCTCGTCATCGGCGAGCGTGAAGGTGAGGTACGTGCTGTCCGGCAGCGCGCCGCGAGGTCGCAGGCGCAGCACGTCGCGGTAATAGAACGACGCATACCGCCCCGACACCGAGTTGACGGTGTCCTGCGCGGTGCGGAAGAGCCGCACGAACGCCATGTAGAGCGCCAGGTGCGGAGGATGGTCTCCATTCGCCAGCACCGAGGGCAGCACCTGCCGCGCGAGCCCCTGGAGCTGCGAGAGCGAATCCAGGAAGGCCCCCAGCAGCGGCTCCAGCTTCGCCATCGCCGAGCGCGCCCGCGCCTCCTTCGTCGCGCCGCGATACGCCGAGCCATCCGCCGGCAGGTCCTCCAGCCCCCAGAGCGGCGACATCCCAGCGACGTCCAAGCGGATGAGCCGCCCCAAGGCCTGCGGCCCGGCCGCGCCCTTCGCCAGGCTCACCAGCGAGCGCAGCGCCCCAGACAGCGGCCCCTCGACGGCCTTCACCAGGTCCTGCCCCAGGAGCCGCGCCGCCTCGCCCTGCGCGCCCAGCCCCGCGCCGCGCAGCCAGAGGTCGAACCGACGCGCGAGCCCGAGGATGAGCTCGAAGCCCTCCGAGAGCGTCTGGAAGGCGCGCTCCGGCGTCCGCGACAGGTCCACCTCCCGCGTCGTGCGCAGGAACTGCTCCTCCACCGAGTCCGTGTCCAGCGCGTCGATGGACGCGAGCACCATCACCGGGTCCGCGAGGAAGAACTCCGACCAGTTCCCGTCGCGCTGGTTCTTCAAGTCATAGAAGTAGACGAGCGCCCCGAAGCGCGGCGCGAAGTCGAGCAGCTCCGAGCGCGTGCGCCCGTCCACCGGCGCATACCCGTCCTCCAGCGCGCGCAGCCACCGCGTGAGCTGACTGGGCGCGTCGTTGAGGGCGACCTTGTTGTCGAGCGGAGCCATGGTCTAGGGCCCCGTGACCGGGATGCTCCCCTCCTGCAGATAGAAGGGATAGACGAGGTTGCTGCGCGAGTTCGTCTGCGTGACGACATAGGACACGGTGATGGAGAGCAGCCCGTCCACCGAGGCGTCCTTCTGCACCGTCACCGCGTCCACGACGATGCGCGGCTCCCAGTAGAGGATGGCCTGCTGGACGTAGTCCTGTATCTGCCGCGTCAGCGTGGTGTTCACGCCGCGGAACACCATCTGCCGCAGCTCACAGCCGTAGTTGGGCAGCATGGTGCGCTCGCCCAGCGACGTGGACAGGAGCACCCAGAGGCTCTCGCGGATGTCCAGCTCGCCGCTGGCCATCATCACGCCGCCGGTGCTCCGGGAGAACGTGGGCGGGAAGCTCCAGCCGGTGCCGAGGAACGAAGGGGCCTTGGTCTCCATGGCGCCTCACCCTCCAATCATCACCGTGGGCAGGCCCACGAGCACGGTGCCGCCATGGGCCGTCTTGTCCCCCAGCCGCGCCGCGGGCAGCCCCATCACCTTCACCGTCATGGAGCCCTTCACGATGGCGTCCGGAGGCCCCACGCAGATGGCGATGTCGCCCACCTTCGCCGCGGGCAGCCCGCCGATGAGCACGGTGACGGCGCCAGGGCCCGCGATGGGGCCCCCGACGTGCGGCACCTGCACGGGCCCCACGGGCGTCGTCATGGGGCACTGATGGAAGTCGGTGAGTCGGGCTGCGGGAGGCATGAGGCACTCCTTTCAGGCACGGCACTCAGTTGATTTTGACCAGCGTGCCGCGCACCGTGAGGACGCCGCTGGACGTCACCTCGGCCTGCGCGTTGCCGCTGGCCGCGAACTTCATCGAGGCCTTGTTCGTCACCTGCGCGCCGCTCACGGAGACATTCCCCGTGGCCTCGAGCGTCAGGTTCCCACCCGCCTTCACCGCCACGTTGCGCTTCGCCGAAATCTTCACGTCGGACGCGCTGTCCAGCGCGATGCCCCCCTTGGACAGCGACACCGTGTTGCCGTTGCTGTCCTGGAGCGAGAGGGCCCCGGACGTGTCGTCCAGCTTCACCGTGTGGCCGCCGGGCGTCTTGATGAGGATGACCTTCTTCTCGTCGTCGAACGACAGCTCCAGCTTGGAGCGCGTCACCACGGCCTTCTTCGTGTTCTGCTCGTCCGGCGCCGTCGCGGGCGCGCGCTGCTTGCTGTACACGGAGCCCAGGATGATGGGGTCTCTCGGGTCCTCGTTCATGAAGCCCACCACCACCTCGTCGCCGACCTCCGGATAGAACAGCGCGCCCACGCCCTTGGACGCGTAGAACATCCCCAGCCGCGCCCACACGCCCTGGCTCGGGTCCTGGAAGAGCGGCAGCCCCACCAGCACGCGCAGCTCCCCGCCGGGGTCCTTGGCCACCTGCTTCACCACGCCCGTCTGCAGCCCCTTGACCGGAGGAAGCTGCCCGGACGCCCCGGGCGCCGCGATGTCCGGGGCCTCCGACGTGAACCAGCGCGAGGACAGCCCGAAGTCCACCGTCGTCAGCCACCGCCCGTCCTCGATGTGGTGCTGCACGCCGCTGATGAAGGCCGTGCCGTTGAAGCGGGGCCCCAGCCCGCCCAGCTCCAGCGTCTTGCCCACCTTGGCGAGCGCGCTGCCCTGGAAGCGCGCCGTGCCGCGAATCTTCGACAGCTTCGACAGGAGCAGCTCCGCCGAGGCCCAGTCCTGGAGGTCCGTGGACGTCAGCTCCGCGCCCGTCTGCACCACCACCTTCTTCGCGCCGAAGACCTTGGCCAGCTCCGCCGAGGAGACGTTGCCCTGCTCCTTCACCGACACCGCGCGAGGCCCCGACTCGATGAGCTTCTGCGCGCCCGCGTCCCAGGTGTAGCCCTTGATGGAGGACGCATCGAACTGCGTCGTCGCGTCCAGCTCCGCCTGCAGGTCCAGCAGCGTGGTGCCGTACGCCACCGCGAGCACCGGCGCCTGGCGCGTGTCCGGCTCCGCCACCGTCACCTTCCCGCTGTCCGCCATGACGACCAGGCCGTTGAGCTGCGCCCGCGTCACCATCAGGTCCCAGTCCGTGGCGTAGTACTGGACGATTTCGTCGTGCACGCCGGTGGTGGCCTCCACGCTCCCGGACAGCCCGTTGCGCGACAGCAGCGTCTGGATGAGCGCGCTGTCCTTCACCTTCTCGAAGAAGCCGCTCTTGCGCTCCAGCGTCATCTTCAGCGCCTCGTCGCTCAGCTCCACCACCAGCTTCGAGCCCGACGCCGCGTCGATGTCCAGCCCCTGCCGGCACACCACGCCCTCGAAGATGCGCGTGTTGTCCCCGTCGTAGCCCGCCGAGATGGTGACCCGCGCCCCGGGCAGGAAGGTGGACGTCGCGCTGATGGGGAAGGTGCCCGTGGACGCATCCCCGTCGAACAGCACCAGCTTCGCGCGCGGCAGCTTGTTGACCCCCAGCCACGTGTCCACCGAGACGACGCGGAACGTGGAGGGGATGAGCGCCCCGTTCGCCTGGATGGCGAACGTCGTCAGGGCGCCCGCGTCCTTCGCCGGAGTGGGCGTGCTCATGTCTGGCCTTCCTTCAGCGGCGGGAAGACCAGCTGCGAGCCCACCGTGAGCCGCCGGAAGTCGACCAGTCCGTTGACCCGGGCCACCTCCAGGTAGAGCGTGCTGGTGCCGTAGATGCGGAAGCACATCAACGGCAGCGTGTCCCCCGCCTTCACCGTGCGCACGTGCGTCAGGTCCGGAGAGCTCATCCGGGCCTGGAGCGCCAGCTCCACCTCGTCGTTGTAGCCGAGGAACGTCCCCTTGGCCCGGGCGCGCAGCGGCGTGCCGTCCGGCTTGAACAGCGTGTACGTCATGCTCAGCTTCGACAGCCGGCACTTGAACAGGAACGTGCCCCACGACAGCTTCAGGTAGTTGGGGCTGTGGATGTTCCCGTTGTAGGTGAAGACCAGGTTCTTGAACTTCGACACCTGCTCGGAGATGCCGTCGTCGGTGAAGGGCATCAGCCCCGGCAGCGGGCTGGGCACCACGCCCGTGCCGTCGAACACCAGCTCCAGCTCCACCGTGTCGGAGGGAATCCGGTTGAACTCCGGCGAGCCCCCGCTGCTGCCCTGCGGCTGCACGTCGTTGTACTTGACGCAGTACGTGTGCGAGTACGACGCCGGGTTGATGTACACGGTGTAGCGGCCCACCTCCGACGTGAAGTCGGACTTCTGGTAGGCGAAGACCATCATCTTCTCGAGGCTGCCGGAGAACCCCATGGTCAACGCTCCCGCTGGGCCTTGAGCACCTGGAGCACGCGCCGCACGCACTCCTCCATCATCCGCTCCTTCTCCGCCTTCTCCTCCGCGTGGTTGCAGTCCGCCACCGGCGTGCTGGACACCTCCAGGCCGTCCTCGCCCGAGCCGCCCTTCACGCTGACCTGGATGCCCACCTCGTTGACCTCGAGCGGCATGCGCGCCTCACATCAACCGAGAGGTGAGCTGGGCCAGCTTGATGGCCACGGAGGCCGGGCTGCCCAGGTTCACCCGCTCGAAGTAGTTGTAGGACAGCTCCAAGGACTCGGTGAGGATGCGGTTCTCCTGCGAGCTCATGGGGGAGACCTGCCAGCGCAGCGGCCACGCGTTGACGAAGCCCCACGCCACCAGCGGCAGGCCTTCCTCGTTGAGCAGCAGCACCAGGATGTTCTGCGGGAGCAGGGGCAGGGACAGCCCCGAGCCCACGCTCTGTCCGAACCACTCCGCCAGGAACGAGTCCCGCGTCACCACGCCCCGCTTGAGCACCAGGTTGGAGTACCGGGCCGCCTTGGGCAGCTTGTGGATGAAGCGGTTCTCGCCGCCCTCGGTGACGTCCTCGGTGTCCCAGCGCGCCTCGATGCCGGAGATCTCCTGGAACGACGCGTCCAGATCGCTCGCCGCCGCGAGCAGCGTCGCGGAGCCGAGCACGGAGACGCTGAAGTAGAACGCGCCTGGCGGATAGTAGGGTTCGGACATGGCGATGAGAGGGGATTAAGGCGCGGCGACGACCAGCGTCTCGAAGGCGAGCTCGAGCGTCTCCACGGCCACCTCGTTGCCCTCGGACTTGAGGTCCGTGCCGGAGAGCTTCGTGGGCCACGCGTTGTTCAGCGTCCACGTCATCTTCGGCGCGCCCTGCTCATCCAGCAGACTGATGATGACCGTCCGCCGGGCAATCGTGTTCATCTTGATTTCGTTGTACCAGTCCCAGAAGCGGGCATCGTTCACGAAGATGCCCTTGCGCATCCTCACGTTCCCCACCTTGGCCAGGCCGGGCATCTTGATGGGATAGAAGCTGGGGTTGTTGCCGTGCCGGTACTCGATGACCTGCGTCTCCGTCTCCAGGCCATCCACTTCCTGGAAGCTCACGGAGGTGTCGTCCCCGAGCTGCACGGAGAAATAGAATTTCGGCAACGGCCAGATGTCGTTCTGAACTTCTCCTGCCATGGCGGCTCCTCGTTCGGCTTGAATCGGGTGGAATCAGTCGTGGAACGGCACGAAGGCGCTACGCGCTGGCGCCTTCCATCTTCTGCTTGAAGGTCAGCTCGATGAACTCCGCCGGGCGGATCATCTGCAGGGTGACCTGCACGACCATGTAGCCCTCGAGCACGTCCTGGGCCGTCATGGTGCTGCCCAGACCGCACTCCACGCTGAAGGCATCCGACGCGGTGGCGCCGAGCAGGCCGCCCTGCGACCACAGCCCCTGCAGGAAGCTGGACACCATGGACGTCACCGACGCCCAGGTGCTGCCGTCGTTGGCGGAGAAGACGAAGCGGTCCAGCGAGCTCTTGATGGACTGCTCCACGTAGACGAGCGTGCGGCGCACCTGGATGTAGCGCCAGTCGTTGCTGTTGCCGTCCAGCGTGCGCGCGCCCCACACCACGGAGCCTCGGCCCACGAACTCGCGCACGGCGTTGATGGCCTTGCCGTCCACCGGGACGTTGAGGTCCGCCTGCTGGTCGTTGTTGAGCTTGAAGGTGGTGCTGGTGACGGACGTCAGGCTGACGTTGGCCGGCGCGTTCCACACGCCCCGGTTGGTGTCGTTCCACGTGTAGATGCCCGCCATGGCGCCGCTGGACGGCAGCACGTCGTCCTTGCCGGTGATGACGCGCAGCATGTCCGTGAGCAGGGGCAGCGCGGCGGTGAGGTTCTGGTTGAGCGCCAGCACCTCCTCCTCGAGCGTGACGGTGCCAATCTTGTCGATGTCCGCGTCCACCGCCGTCTTGCGCGTGGGGTTGGTGGCGTAGAGGTTGGCGCTCTCCAGCTTGAGGATGTCCTTGAGCGTCGCCTCCAGGGTGATGTTCCGGTAGTCGAAGTCGCTCACCTCCTGCACGGAGGTGTGCAGGAAGGGGAAGTACGCCATGCCGTAGTTGAGGAACTTGTCCCCGAGGATGCCGCGGTAGTCGGTGATGACCTGCGTGAGGGTGTCCTTGGTGACGGTGGCGGAGCCCCACACGTCCAGGAGCGCCACGCGGTCCTTGAGCTGCCCGCACTGGTCGAGCATCTTCGAGGAGACCTTCTGGTAGTCGGCCAGCGTGGTGAGGTTCACCGCGTCCGGGACGACGAGCATCGTCGGGCCCACCTGCTCGGCGATGACGTCCAGGCCGCCCTTGAGCGCGTCGGCGCCCAGCGTGGCCGTGTAGTCGCCCACGGAGACGATGTACGCGGTGCCGCCGCCGTTCGCGTAGAACAGCCGCAGGCTGTTGAAGAGGTTGAACTGGGTGCCGGTGGAGTTGACCAGGTTGTAGTACTTCCAGGTGGGCGTGGCCGCGTCGTACACCTTGAAGTCGTAGTCACCGGCCTTCTGCTTGGCGGTGTCGGTGACCTCCTCCAGCCGGAAGAGCGGGTCCGGCGCGCCGCCGAACACCTGCTGGTAGTCCGCCAGCGAGTTGATGAGGATGGGCTTGTTGAGCACGGGCTTGCCGCTCAGCTGGGCCGTCTGGGTGTAGCCGATGAAGGCGGGCACCGCCGTCTGGATGCCGACGACGGAGGGTGGGAAGGCGTCCAGCTCGGTGACATAGACGCCGGGAGTCTTGCGTGCGGGTCGGGTGGCCATCGGGTCCTCGTTTCGTGGGTGGCGCTGCTGCTGCTCTGGGGTTTCAGAGGTTCAGGAAGATGTCCGAGTAGTCGCGCGTTGCTTCCGGCGCGGCCCGCGAGTCACCGGAGCGCCGGGTGGGGCGCGTGCTCCGGGGCCTGCCGGGCGCAGGTCCGCTCCGGGGCAGCACCAGCGCGGGCGTGGCGACGGGCACGCGCGACATCAGCGTGTTCTCGAAGAGGCCCTGGGTCCTCAGCCCCTTGAGCTCGAAGATGAAGCTGGAGAGCTCCTGCAGCGGCAGGTCCTGGTCCGCGATGAAGCACTGGGTCACCCCCGCGCCCGGGACGGGGACGGGGACGGGGCCGGAGAAGGTGACGGGCTGGGACGTGTCCGTGTCGACCAGGCGCAGCTGCTCGTAGGTGACACCCTTGGGCGGGACGACGAAGTAGCACCAGCGCGTGCTGCGCCGCTCGAAGCGCAGCTGCAGCTCCAGCGGGACCACGCGCGCGCCCTCTCCCTGCGGAGGCACGTCGCACAGGGGATACAGCCCCGTGTCCTGCGGCGAGGGCTTCGCCAGCACCAGGTCGATGAAGCCCAGCGGCGCGGGGTACGCCTGCGTGTAGAGGACGACCTCCTGGTCCAGCACCTGTCCGTCGGCGGCGAGCTGCCGCAGGGTGTAGAGCCCCTCTGGTACGGCGACCAGGTCCAGGTAGAGGACCGAGCCCACGCGCTGCTCCTCCCCCGGCCCCTTCGCGCGCGCCTGCGCCACCTGCGCGCAGGTGATGAGGTAGGGCGTTCGCTGGGCCAGCAGGGACCTGGGGATGCTGCACGGCTTGCAGAGGACCTGCTCCCCGGACACGTCCATCACCACGACGCGGTCCACCGCGTCGCTCACCAGCACCACCTGCACCTGGGTGCCCACCACGCGCTGCCGGCTGTCGGCGGTGACGTGCTCACCGGGGTTGAGCAGGATGGGCGGGGTGAGGGCGCCCTCGCAGTGGAGCGGCTGGTCCGTGGGGGACGGGGGGCTGCCCACGAAGTGCGCGCCCAGGTTGTTGAAGTAGAGGTTGTAGAGGTTGGGCTGGAAGTCGCTGGGCAGGTCGGTGAAGTTGACGAAGTAGGGCGTGTCGGAGACGAGCACGAAGGACAGCCACGTCCACTGTCCCTGCTGGCTCCTGCGCTCCACCGCGGAGAAGAAGGCGTCCAGGCGGTTGGAGTCGAAGAGCACGGAGAAGTCCGTGCCCTCGTCGAGGAAGAGCAGGCCCCAGTCGCGCATCCTCACCCGCGTGTCGGGCGTGGGCTGGCAGCGCAGCACCGGGCAGCGGTCATCCGAGCCGTTGAAGTACGTGTGGCGCAGGTCCACCGTCACCAGCCGCTCGTAGGCGTAGCGGCGGGCGGGCCCGTCGTTGCCGTGGGGCGCGGGGCCGGGCTGTTGCCGGGGGCCGGGCCTCAGCCGCGAGGGGCCGTCCAGGGCGCGCTCGTAGGCGCGGCGGGCGCGGCTCATGGCTCCTGCTCCCGGGGCTGCCCTGGCGCCTCGACACCCTTGGCCGCCGGCACCTGGGCCTGCATGGCCGTGCCCCGGTAGGGAATCATCCGGACCTTGTAGAAGACGGACGGCAGGTACTTCACCCCCGCCAGCCCCATCAGGTGGTTGAGGCCCAGGAGGTCCAGGTTGACGAACTCGAAGGTGAGCTTGTCGATGTCCGGGTCCAGCCCGGGCAGGCTCTGCTGGGTGAACCAGGGCGTCTGCTGGAAGTAGCTGATGACCTGCGAGATGGCCTCCAGGCCCACCGCGTACGCCTGGTCCTCGAAGTTGGCGTACAGGAGGACGAAGAGGTCGATGTAGAGCGGCGGAGAGACGATGCCGTACGTGTCCTGCGACATGGGGGCGTTGCGGTTGTACGTGCTGATGATGGTCTCGTGCTGGAGGTTGGCCAGGTACATCACCACCGCGTCACGTGCGGGCGCGGCCGGACGGCCCTCGGGGTCCGTCAGGTTGGAGAGCACCACCCAGGGCTCCTGCCGGGGTGCGAGCTCCGCGTTGCGGATGAACTCATCCAGCCGCGCGCGGATGAGCTCCAAGGTGCCTCCAATCTTGCCCAAGACATACCTCTCTCAGCGCGCCCCCGGGGCACGTCTGTCTTCAAAGGTGGAGTGAGACCCGGAGGGCCGCCGGGCTTCTTCACGAGGGCGCACCGGAAGAGGGCGCGACGTCGTTGCCGCTGAATGCGCTCACGCGAGGGTTCTGCTCGCGGAGTGAAGTCACAGTAACAGGTAAAGCCTGTGTGTCAAACGAGGGGGATTGGGCAGACGTGGCGGGGAGGATGTCTGTTGAAACCCGTCGTGTCTGTCTTTGGCGTCTGGGGAAGGAGGCCGCGCGGGGAGGGGTGGCGGGGCGCGGTGATTCCGACGCGCGGCATTCCCCTCCCCGAGGGACGCACGGGGCCAAAGGCCCGTCAGCCGGGGCGCACCTGGAGGGTCCGGGCGGCGGGTGTTCCCGGACAGCGCGGGTCGGGTGGGGCGGCCCGGGCGTCGACGGGAGAGGGTGAGTCAGCGCCGCCCGGGCCGGATTGTCGGCCGCGCGCGCGTTCGGGCGGGGGGGGGACGGAGGTAGGGCCCCGCAAACGAATGAGTCCGCCCTTCTTTCGAAGGACGGACTCGGTGTGGTTCAGCGTCCCCGATGAAGGGGCCGATGGGAAGCAATCAGGCGAGCGACGCGGCGTCCAGGCCGGCGTCGGCCATGAGCAGCGCCAGCTCCGCCTTGAGCTTGTCCTTGGCGCGAATCTCCAGCTGGCGGGCGCGCTCGCGGGAGAAGCCGAAGTGCTCGCCCAGCTCGCTGAGCGTCATCTCGGAGTCGCCCATCACCCGGTTCTCGATGATGAAGCGCTCGCGCGGGTCCAGGCGGCGCAGGGCGCGCTGCACCAGCTCCCGGGTGAGGCCCGCCTGCTGGCGGTCGGCCACCTCGTCCTCGTGCGAGGCGGTGGCGGACTCGACGAAGTCCAGGTGCGTGGCGTCGCCGTCCTCGCCCACGGGGGCGTCGAGCGACAGGTCACGCCCGCCCATGCGCTGCTCCATCTCGCGCACCTCGGAGGCCTTCACGTTCAGCTTGCGGGCGATCTCCTCCGCGTTGACGATGTTCGCGTCGCCGGCGCCCATGCGCTCCAGCTCGCGGCGGGTGCGCGCCAGGCTGAAGAAGAGGCGGCGTTGCGCCTGCGTGGTGCCCAGCTTCACCAGGCTCCAGTTGCGCAGGATGCAGTTCTGGATGTACGCGCGAATCCACCACACCGCGTAGGAGATGAGGCGGATGCCCTTGTCCGGGTCGAACTTCTGCACGGCCTTCATCAGGCCGATGTTCGCCTCCTGGATGAGGTCCGACATCTTCAGGCCGTAGGAGCGGTACTCGTAGGCCACCTTCACCACGAAGCGCAGGTTGCTGGTGACCAGCTGGTGGCCCGCCATCAGGTCGCCCTTGCGGAAGCGCCGCGACAGCTCCTGCTCCTGGGGCTGCGTCAGCAGCGGGTACTGGTTGATCTCCGAGAGGTACGTGGAGAGGGAGTCCGGGGAGGAGAAGTGGGAAGAATCCTGCATGGCGTCTCTCGGGGAAGGGGGCCGTTGGGAGCCGCGCCTCGGCGGCACGGGTGGGCTCCTTCGCAATGCGCATGCCACGGGCCACTTGCGCCATTTTCCAATGAGTCCAGGGGTTTGCATCGAGGCCCAGGGGTGCTTAAGGGCGGACCTCTTTCGTTTTTACAGGGGGCGGATCCGAAGACTCTTCCGACTGTCTTCCAGTCGACGGAGCCTGGGAGTGGGTGTCGGGAGGAGCGCGGGCGAGCGGGGAGGCGGCTGTGCGCGGGGCGTCTCGGGTGGGTGGGATCGTCGCCACCTTGGGGGGATGGCGGACCTGTTCCAGCTCTTCGCGGTGTCGGCGGTGGTGATGGGGGTGTCGCAGACCGTCGCGCGTGAGCGCATCTTCGCGCCGCTCCGGGCGCGGCTGGGGGGCAAGGAGACGTGGTGGGGGTATCTGGTGTCGTGTCCCTACTGCGTGTCCCACTACGTGGCCTTCGTGCTGGTGCCGTTGACGGGGACGTACGCCATCGACGTGGTGGTGGGAGGCTGGGTGGGGTGGGGCTTGAGGTGGTTTCTCTCCGCGTTGCTCGTCACCGTCATCGCGGCCTTCTACCGGGTGCTCTTCTGGTTCGTGGACGAGAGCCAGGGGCTGGTGCGCCGGCGTCAGCGCACCGAGGATGAGGAGACGGCGACGAAGCGGCTGGTGCGAAGACAGGTGGAGCAGAAGGTCTCGGGTGAACCCCCGGAGCCGCTGCCTCCGTCACCGCACTGAGGCGCGGGGCTACCCGTGGCCCGGGCGTCATGAGAAGAAGGAGCCCGTCTGGCGTCCGGAGGACGACTTGAAGCCAGGGGCTCGATGACGGACGAATCGAAGCAGGCGGCCGTCCCGAGCGGGCGCGCCTGGGTGGTGTTCGCGGGGATGGTGGTGGTGGCGCTGGGGTTCTTCGCCCGGGCCGCCTTCTCGAGCGACGTCTTCATCGCGGGCGACACGCTGCGCGCCTTCTATCCGATGCGGGCCTTCTGGGCCGAGCGCGTGTCCGCGTTCGACCTGCCCGAGTGGTACGCGTACGACGGCTTCGGGCAGTCCTTCCTGGGCATCTTCCTGTCGGGCGCATTCCACCCCACGTCGCTCTTCCACCTGGTGCTGCCCCTGGGCGCGGCGGTGAAGCTCACCGTGTTGTCCTGCTACCCGGTGGCCATGCTCGGGGTCTGGGCGCTCCTGCGCGAGTACGGCGTGCCGCGACCGGGCGCGCTCTTCGGCGCGTGCTGCTTCGCCTTCAGTGGCTACCTGGTGTGCATCACCAACAACCCCACCTATCTGCTGGCGGCGAGCACCGTGCCCGCGGCGCTCTGGGGCGCGGTCCGGTTCCTGCGCGCGCCCTCGGCGCGACGGCTGGCGGTGGGGGCGGGGTTGTTGGTGCTGGTGGCCTTCGCGGGGGACGCGCAGGGCTTCGCGATGACGAACGCGCTCGTCGTGCTGGTGGCGCTGGTGGACCCCGAGGCGGGCGGCTGGCGGCGTCGGGTGACGACGTGTGCGGCGCTGGTGGTGACAGGCGCGCTGCTGTCCGCGCCGCAGCTGTTCCCGGCCGCGGGGCTCGTGTTGTCCGGCGAGCCGGGGGCGCGCTCGGTGGTGGAGGCCCAGCGCTTCTCGCTCCACCCCTTGCGGCTGGGGGAGCTGTTGATGGGGCCGTACCTGGCGGACAAGCACGGGCTGCGCGGCGTCCCGGACCTCGTCGTCTGGAACCTCGTTCCCTCGGGAGGCTTCGGCCGGGTCTGGGTGGATTCCATCTACGTGGGCGCGCCCGCGTGTGTGCTGGCGCTGGCGGGGCTCTGGGCCTGTGCGCGGCGGCCGAGGGCGTGGGTGCTCGCGGGGGCGTGGGTGCTCCTGCTCGCGCTCTGCCTGGGAGACTCGCTCCCTCTCTATGGTTGGGTGTACCAGGTGCTGCCCTTGTGGCGCCCCTTCCGCTACCCGGAGAAGCTGGTGCCGCTCGTCACGCTGGGGCTGGCGGTGGCGGCGGGGCTCGGCTGGAAGCACTGCCTGGTGGAGGACGGCGCGCGCCGCGCCGTC
Source organism: Myxococcus sp. AS-1-15 (assembly GCF_020037055.1). Taxonomy (NCBI): domain Bacteria; kingdom Pseudomonadati; phylum Myxococcota; class Myxococcia; order Myxococcales; family Myxococcaceae; genus Myxococcus; species Myxococcus sp. AS-1-15. Next base: position 168,313 of record NZ_JAIQDF010000001.1, read on the forward strand.
GTGGGCGCGGGGCTGGTGCTGGGCGCGCTGGGGGCCGTGGTGGCGTTGGGGGAGGCGGCGGACGGGTGGTGGACGCGTGGCGTGCTGACGCCGCGCTGGCCGGAGGTTCCCCCAGTCGTCGTGGGGGGGCTGTCGGGCAACGTCGTGTGGGCGGGCGCGGTGACGGCGGGGCTCGCGCTGGCGTGCGCGGCCCTGGCCTGGCCGTGGGGGGCGGCCAGGCTGCGAGCCGGGGTCTTCGTGGCGCTGGAGCTGGGCGCGCTGGTGTGGGCGCACGAGCCGCTGTACGTGCTCGCGCCGGCGGAGTTGCTGGAATTGTCGCCGCCCTTCGCGGACCGGATTCGTGAGCGGGTGCCCGCTGGCGAGCCGGTGCGGGTGGGGTCGTCGGTCCGCGCCATCGGCAACGCGAGGGCGGTTCCGGGGCTCGACCATCACGGCCGGCTGAGCCTCGGCTTCACGACGGGGCTGCTCCCGGACACGGCGACGCTCTGGGGATTGGAGAGCGCCAATGGCTACATGCCCGGGGAGAGCGTGCGGGTGCGCGGGCTGAGGCGGGATGTGTCGCGCTGGTACGGGGAGCTCGCGCCCAGATTGGGCACGCCCTTCTCGGTGCACAGCACGCGCGCGGGCTCCGGCGTGGTGTTGCCCCCCACGGTCCGGGTGCTCGCCGAGGACCCCTTGTTCGAGACAAAGCTGGTGGAGCATCCGGAGGCGCTGGCGAGGGTGCTGCTCGCCCGGCCCCGATGTGTCGCGGGGAAGGATGAGGCGCTGGGTCTCCTGCTGACGGGGCCGCTTCCGCCTCGCGATGTCGCCGTCGTGGAGTGCGCCGGCGGCCCCCTGCCCGAGGCCTCCGAGCGGCTGACGGGCACCGTGCGCGTGGAGCGTCCCTCACCCGAGCACCTGCTCGCCGAAGTGGAGGCCTCCGAGCCCGCGGTGCTCGTCATCAATGATGCCTGGCAGCCCGGATGGAAGGCGTGGGTGGATGGACAGGAGACGGCCATCCTCCCCGCCAATGTCGCGGTCCGCGCGGTGGCGGTCCCCGCGGGCCAGCACCAGGTGGAGCTGCGCTACAGGACACCCGGGCTGCGCCTGGGGCTCCTCGTCGCCCTGGGCACGCTGCTCGCGTGGGTCCTGCTGGAGCGCATGGGCAGACACGCGACGGGCAAGGCGACGACATAGCCCGCGGACGCGTCGGCTCCGCGGCGCCCCAGGGGCTCACTTCGCCGGCGCGGCGTTGCTCGCGCGGACCCGCTGGAGCGCGTGCTCGAGGGCCCTTCGCTGCAGATGCTCCCGGGGCATGCCGGGGGTGCTGTCCAACTCCTCCAGGGCCTCGGTGAGCAGCCGCTCCGCGCGGGCTCCCTCTCCCCGGGCCAGGAGGATGCGCGCGTGTCCTGCGAGCACGGTGCCCCGCGCGATTCGCGGCGCCAGCGCGAGGGCCCGCTCGCTCGAGGCCAGCGCCTCGTCATGGCGTCCCGCCATCGCGTACAACGTCGCCAGCCGGGCCGGCGGGTTGTAGTCCCCGGGCAGCTCCCGCGCGCTGCGCTCCAGCAGGGCCAGCGCCTCGTCGGGCCTGTCCCTCAACGCCGCCGCCATCACCCGATGCGAGTCGAGCGCGGCGCGCTCCTCGGCGCCCCTCGCGTGCCGGGCCTGGGCCGCCAGGAACGTCCACCACCGCTCCGTCATCCCTCGCAGGCCCGCCGTGTCCCCGGCCAGCTCGTACGCCTCACAGGACAGCTCGAAGAGCGACGAGCGCTGCAGCGGGCTCAACGCGTCCTCGGGCGCGTCGAGGCCCCGCCGGGCCTCCTCGGCGAAGCGGTCTCGCGCCTCCTCGGTGTCGGCATCCAGCGCGCAGCCCATGCCCACGTACAACAGCCGCGTGCGGTCATCCGCGCGCGCAAGTCCCGGCAGCTCCCTCTCCGCCACCCGCACGCACTCCTCGGCCGACCCCGAGGCCGACAGGGACTTGAGCCACGACACCACCGTGCCCGCCCGCCGCGCGTCCTCCGCCGCCAGCCCCGTCAGCGCCTGCCCATAGCCCTGGGCCGCCTCGGCGTGCCGACCCTGGAGCGCGAGCTCATCCGCCCGCGCCAGCAGCTCCGTGTCCCCATGGCCGCGCTGGAAGGTCCGCTCGGCCTGGGCCAGCAGGCCCAGCAGCTGGGGCTCGGACACCGCGCCCAGCGAGCGGGTGATGACCGCGCCATGCTCCGGCTCCAGCACCAACAGGGTCGGCCACGTGTCCACCGGGTAGCGCCGGAGGAAGGGCAGGCTGCTCTGCGCATCCGTGTTCATCGTCAGCCACACGAAGCGGCCCGCCCACGCGCCCAGCGCGGGGGACGTCAGCACCGTCGCGCGCAGGGAGCGACACGACTGACACCAGGGCGCCCACGCCTCCACGAAGAGCGGCCGCCCTCCCTCCTTCGCCTCGCGCAGCGCCTCCTCCCAGTCGTCCTCCAGGAAGACGGGCCGTGCAGGAGGGGGCGTGGCGCGCTGCGTCGTGGTCGAGGACGTCGCGCACCCCCAGAGCAGCAGCAGGGCGCCGACGGCGGGTCGCATCGTCATGGATTCTCCAGGGTTGGCCAGGCTCGATGCCGTCCCCGGACACCCTGGGTGCTGGCGCGGTTCCCAGCAGGTGGGGCCCCGACGCAACTTCCCGATGCCCGTGTGAGAAAATGATGGGAACGCCCAGCACCCCCATGGGCCGGAGCCCCTCATGAGCCCCATCGACCGCAACCGCCCCGTCTCCACGCCCCTCGCCCCGTCGCAGACCCAGCGCGCGTCGCTGAAGAACCCGCTGGGCGGGCTGGTGGAGGCCGCGAAGAACGGGCTGAAGGAGGTCCCGCGCTTCCTGGAGCAGGGCAAGGACGTCTTCGAGGCCACGCACCTGAGCGAGGTCAAGCGCCTGTTCGGCGGCGACGCCAGGCCGGACAAGACGCTGGACGGCAAGCTGATGGGCGCCAAGGGCCAGACCTTCCCGCCCGGCACGCCGCTCAAGGACATCCCCGGCGTCACGCCGCAGAACAACCCGAACCCCGACAAGACCGTCCTCTACATCAACGGCATCCTCACGCCGGCCGCCAACCAGCTCAGCGAGATGCGGGCCATCGCGGAGAAGGCGGACGCGCGCGTCATCGGCATCCACAACGCCACCGAGGGCTTCGTCGCGGACCTGGCCCAGTGCGTGGGCGACAAGCTGGACAAGGGCAAGAACCCCGCCGTGGACACCCTGGCGGACACCGTCTACGGCGAGCTGAAGGCGGGCCGCGAGGTCCACCTCATGGGCTACAGCCAGGGCGGCCTCATCACCGCGCGCGCCCTGTTCGACGTGGAGCGCCGGCTGCGCATCGAGGACGGCATGTCCTCCGCGCAGGTCGAGAAGCTCATGGGCAAGCTGAGCGTGGAGACCTTCGGCGCGGCGTCCACGCGCTACCCGGACGGCCCCCAGTACGTGCACTACATCAACAACGCGGATGCCGTCCCCACCCTCACCGGCCTGGGCGGCAGCTTCGACCCCATCGCCTTCGCGAAGGACGCGGGCAAGGGCGCCGTCGTGCACCGCTTCACCGATGGCAACCTGAACCTCATCGGCAACCACATGATGGACACGATGTACGTGAAGCACCGCGTGCCCTTCGAGCAGGCGCGCGCCGGACAGTTCTGACGTCGTTTCAGACGACCTTCCATTGGCCGAAGTGGTGGCGAAGAAAGACCTTCGAGGGCCCCTCCCCGGCACCTCGGGTGGCCATGGACCTCAGCCGGAACTTGTCCCTCCTGCTCAGGTCCCTCCAGGGCAGGAACGGGTGCGCGTGACGTGAGCGCCAGAGCACCACGCCCCTCCAGCCCCCTTTCATCGACTGGTCGTAAAGGAAGGACCCGAGCTTCTGGGTGAGCGACACGGGCTTCAGCTCGGGGCTGAGCAGGAAGTCGAGCACGGCGAGCTGTCTGGATTCGACGGCCCTGACCACGGCGCTCGCGATGACCACCGAGCGCAGGTTCGGGAAGGCGTGCTTCGCGAGCAGGGCCTGGACCTCGCTCACGGCCCCTTCGTCGACGGCGCGGTAGAGCGTCTGGGTTTGTTGCTGCTCGCGCCAGACCGAGAATCGCCAGAGCAGGACCAGCGCCGCGAATGGCAGGACCCCAAGACCCCAGTCCCTGAGTGTGTTCATGGGACCGTCATAATCGCGGACCCGCTCCCTCGAAAGGAAGCGGGCGCGTCCTGCGTCATCGCCCGGGTGGCTTCAGGTCCGCGGGCAGTCCCCCCGACGTCGGCGGGCGCTCCAGCGCGGAGGGCGTGAGCCCCTGGGTGGAGAGGGGGCCCGCGTCCTGCTGCGGGCCCGAGGGCTTCTTGTCGTCGTCCGAGCACGCGCCGAGCACGGCGCAGGCGGCGAGTACGGCGCACAGATGGCGGTTCATCGTTCCTCCTTCCCGCCTCAGTACTTGACCCAGATTTCCGTGCCGGGATGAATCTCCGTCAGCGGCGTCGTGTCCGGCTCGGACGCGATGAGCTCCTTCGTCACCGGGTTGGCGCTGTACGCGCTCTTGCCCGACCAGACGATGAGCGCGTCCTTGAACACGCTCAGGTCATGCACGTGCTCCTGCACGACGTACTTGTTCCAGCCCGGCGTGCGCGCGGGGTAGATGAAGACGGCGGGCGCGGGCTCGGCCTGCGGCTCGCTGCCTGCGTCCGTGGTGCCATGCTGGTGGTCTCCGGACGTGCCCACCCACTCCACCGTCGTCTCCTGGCCCTGGGCGTCGCGGCAGGTCTGCGTGGTGGGGAAGTACACCATCGCGAACGGCGTGTTCGGCATGCGCGCGCGCAAGGAGACGCGGTGCGCATGCGTGTCCGCGGCCAGCACCTCGGCCGCGGAGGAGCGGGTCCAGGTGATGGACTTCACGTTGCCGCTCGCGTCCTTCTCCACCACCGCCTTGCCGAACTGGGAGTCCAGCGGGCGCACGGAGGTGACACCCTCGGGGATTCGAATCTGGAGCCGCCAGGTGTCCGCGCCGCTGCAGCCGTGGCCGACCGTGAACTGCACCTCGTAGGACGTGCCCTCGATGGCGGGGCCGGCCCCGGAGGTGCCGATGTGGGCCTGGGCGGCCGTGCCGACCAGCAGGCCCGCGGACGCGAGCAGGAGTGGGAGTGAGGTCTTCAAGCAGGGCCTCCAGTGGAAGGGATTGCGCTGGAGCACCGGGTTAACAGACGGCCCGCGCGCCACCGATGTGGCCTTTTGCCGCAGCCCCGGGGGCACCCCAATCACTTGCCTGCGACAATCATCTGGAGGCCGGAGGGTGCCGCGACAATTCGCCGCACCTGTCCGGAGCTGACCTGGGCCTCACCACACGCCCTGTTCCCGGAGCAGGGCCCCCAGGGGCCGCGCGCCGCCGCGGTGGGACTCGAACAGGCTCGCGGCGAGCTGCCGCGTGGGATGGACCCAGCCGATGCGCTGCTGGCCCTCGTGAGTCACCGGGCCGCAGTGGATGAGGGACGCGCGCAGCTCCTCGTCGGAAGTGAACACCGCGTGCTCCAGGGGCAGCGGGCTCTGACTGGCGAGGAACACCTGCCGCCCGCCCAGCTCCCCGAGCGCGGCCTCCACCCAACGCGGGTGCAGGCCATTGGCGGGCTCGTCCAGGATGGCGAAGTCCTCGTTGACGTCCAGGTAGTACAGGAGCGACAGCAGCCGCTTCTGGCCGAAGCCCAGCTCCGCCTGCGACAGCTCGCCCCCGTCGCGGCGGACGAAGTGGAAGGTGAAGCCGCCGAAGCCCACGCGCCCGCCGTTGTCGTACGAGCGCTTCTCCAGCACCTCCACGCGCAGCCGTCCGGAGGCCATCCCCGCCAGCCCCACGAAGCGCGCGAGGAACGAGCGCTCCAGCGCGTCATGGCGCAGCTCCAGCGCGTCCACCAGGGGCTCCAGCTCCACGCGCTCCTTGAGCCACCCCGGCATCCAGGACGGCAGCGCCATCAACCCCAGCGGGAAGATCTCCCCGTCGTGCGCCTCCATCGCGTAGCGGATGGCGCCCAGCTTCTCGTACATCCCCAGCGCCTCGTCGAAGCGCTGGGGCGCGAGCAGGAAGGTGCGGCGCAAGAGCGTCTTGAGCCGCTCCTTGAGCCCCGCGTCGATGTACTGCGCCGTCATGAACAGCAGCGTCCACACCGAGCGGTCCAACAGCGACCAGTGCATGGTGCGAGACCACGCGCTCTGCCCGTCCACCTTGCAGTCGAGCCCCTCCGAGTCCGCGCGCAGCACCAGCCGCGTCGACGGCGATGACAGCAAGAGCTCCACCTCGATAAGCGGCTGCAGCCCCGGCTCGTGCGTGGGCACGCGCAGCGGCAACAGCCCCGCGCCCTGTCGGGGCGTCGCGTCCGTGCGCTCGGGCACCCGCGTGTCGTTGCGCGCGAAGACGTGCAGCTTCATGCCCGGGAACGCCAGCTCGTACTCCAGCGCGAAGCGCTCGTGGATGAGGCCGGAGAAGTCCGAGCCGAGCACGATGGACAACAGCTCCAGCAGCGTCGTGCGGCCGGTGCCGTTCTCACCCAGGATGAGGTTGAGCGCGGGCCCGGGTGTCAGTTCCGTGCCGGGGGCGACGCCGCGGTAGTGGTGGACGGTGAGCCGGGTGAGCTTCATGCGAGGTCCTCACCCGGCAGCTTCGTGCTCCCGGGGTCCGACGGGAATACTCCACGCACCGGAGTGTCTGGTGGGCCGCCCGGAGCATGACGCGTCCGGGCATGCGTGAAGCGTTTGGTGGGCTCCGGACTCGTCTATACACTCCGCGCGCTTTCGCACCCCTCAAGAACCCTGGATGCAGAATCCAGAAAGGATGAAGTGAGGACGATGAAGAACGTTGCCCTCGGTTGTCTGTTCTCGGCGCTGGTGGCCCTCGTCGCGGCCCCCGCCTCCGCCCAGCTGGAGCTGCCCGCGGCCAGCCCCTCCGCCAAGGTGACGCAGGAGGTGGGCGTCACGTCCATCTCCGTCGACTATTCCAGCCCGGCGGTGAAGGGCCGCAAGGTCTGGGGTGACCTGGTGCCCTGGGACAAGCCGTGGCGCTCGGGTGCGAACGCGGCCACCAAGATTACCTTCAGCCACGACGTCACCTTCGGTGGCAAGGCCGTGCCCGCGGGCACGTACTCCATCGTCACGCTGCCCTCGCAGAAGGGCTGGAAGGTGATGCTGAACAAGGAGCTGGGCCTGTTCTCCACGCCCGCCCAGTACTCGCCCGCCAACGACATCGTCACCGTCGCCGGCACCACGGCGGCGATTCCCAGCCGCGAGCGCCTGACGTACGTGTTCAGCAACACCACCGAGGACACCACGTCGCTGGACCTGGAGTGGGAGAAGCTGCGCGTCTCCGTCCCCATCAAGGCGGACACCGCGACGCTGGCCAAGGCGAACATCGAGAAGGCGGTGGCGCAGAGCGCCAGTGAGCACGCCCAGGCGGCCCGCTACGTGGCGGAGTCCACCAAGGACTACGCGGCGGCGCTGAAGCTGGCGGACGCGTCCGTGGCCATCGACTCCAACTGGTACAACCAGTGGATTCGCGCGGACATCCTCGCCAAGAGCGGAAAGTACGCGGAGGCCCGCAAGGCCGCGCAGATTTCGTGGGACCTGGGCCAGAAGGCCCCGAACTTCTTCTACAAGGACCAGGTCTCCAAGGCCCTGGCGGACTGGAAGAACAAGTAGCCCTCCGTCCCGGTGGAGCCCTCCTTCAGCGTCGGGGGGCTCCGCCCGCGAGTCGCCGGTAGAGCGACTCGTACCGGTCGATGGCCGGCGCCTGCCTGAAGCGCTCGACGACGTCGGCGCGCGCCCGGAGGGAGAAGGCCCGCCACCTCGCCGTGTCACGCAAGAGGCCCAGCACGTGGCCCGCCATGGCGCGCACGTCCCCCAGCGGCGCCAGCAGGCCCGTCTCGCCGTGGCGCACCACCTCCGGGATGCCGCCCACGTCGCTGGCCACCACGGGCACCCCGCAGCTGAGCGCCTCCAGCGCCGCGAGCCCGAAGCTCTCCTGCTCACTGGGCAGCAGGAACACGTCGGACGCGGCGAGCACCCGCACGAAGCGCTCCTGCTTGCCGGGGAAGGCCACGCGGTGGGCGAGCCCCAGCTCGCGCAGCATCCGCTCCGCGGGCTCGCGCTCCGGTCCATCGCCCACCATCACCAGCCGGCACGGCAGCTCTCGGTGCACCTGGGCGAAGACGGCCACCACGTCGGTGATGCGCTTGACGGGGCGGAAATTGGAGACGTGCACGAGCACGGGCTCGTCGTCGCCCAGGTCCGGGAAGAAGGCCTTCAGCTGTGCGCGCTCGCGCGCGGGGGCGTACGCCTCCGTGTCCACGAAGTTGGCGATGACCTCGATGGGGAAGCTGTCGGGGATGCCGAAGCCGCTCCACGTCGCGTCGCGCAGGAAGGCGGACGGCGTCGTCACCGCGTCACTCTTCAGGATGGAGAAGCGCGTCATCGGCAGGTAGCTGGGATGCACGCCGACGAGCGTCGTGTCCGTGCCGTGCAGCGTGGTGACGACGCGCGGCGCCTGGTCACCCAACACCTCGCGCGCCATCCACGCCGCCGTGGCGTGGGGCACCGCGTAGTGCACGTGCAGCACGTCCAGGTGCGCCTGGGTGGCGACTTCAATCATCTTGGACGCCAGCGCAATCGGGTACGTGCCGGAGCGCTGGAGCGCGGGGTAGTCGCTCTCCTTCACCTCGTGGAACGACACGCCCCTGGGCAGGGCGGCCAGCCGCACTGGCGGCTCGCGCGCGATGAAGTGGACCTGGTGGCCCCGCTCGGCCATGGCCAGGCCGATGCCGGTGGCGACCATGCCGCTGCCACCGAATGTCGAGAAGCAGGTGATGGCGATGCGGAGGGGAGGGCTCATCGGCGGTGAGGGAAGAACAGGGGCTTCTCGAAGCTATTCCGGCGGAAGTGCTCCACCGGGTCGACGAGCCCCAGCGTCTCCCGCACCACGTACGGCTCGCCGTGGGCCACGCCGACCTGGGCGCCGTAGAAGCGGTCCCTCGCCTCCAGGGAGGAGAGCGACAGCGCGGAGCCCACCAGCGTCGCGGGCGCGCCCGGGCGGGGTTCCACCTGACTCGCGTAGCAGCGCACGGCCGCCGTCTTGGTCTCGTAGACGGAGGACACGTCCACCACGAAGCTCGGCTCGGCCAGGTGGCGCAGCGGATAGTAGAGGACCTGTCGGGGCGTGAAGGCCGCGCCGGGGGGCTCGGTCTCGAACTTGCGCACGCCGGAGAAGAACAGCGCGCGCGTCACCAGGGCGCTCGCGGCCTCGTGGTCCGGGTGGCGCTCCTCCTCCCACGGCACGATGACCAGCTCCGGGCGCAGCCTGCGCAGCACCTCCACCACGCGCGCGACGGCGGACGCGCGCACGCGCTCGGCCTCGGGCGCCTCGAAGCCGGCCCACGGGCTGAGCCAGCCGTCGGGCAGCTCCAGGTTCTCGCGCACGGCTAGGCCCAGCACCCGCGAGGCGGCCTGGGTCTCCTCCGCGCGCGACTCGAGCGTGCCGCGCGAGCTCTTCTCCCCTCGCGACAGGTCGATGATGCCCGTGCGGTGGCCCTGGCTCGCGAGCCGCGCCATCAGCCCGCCGCAGAACAGCTCCACGTCGTCCGGGTGGGGACCGAAGGCCAGCGCCTCCAGCCCGTACGTCGCGCCGCTCGCGCTCATGGCGTCAGATCCTGGAGGTCGCCGGAGAAGGGGATGCAGGCGTCGAGCACCTGGCGGGTGAAGGCCCGCGTGCCGAAGCGACACGCGTGGTAGGCCATGCCGTGGATGCGCTCCTGCGGCGCGCCCTCCGGCAGCAGCATGGCGCGCAGCCGGTCCACGCGCTCGGTGGTGACCTCGTCGCGCAGCGCGAGCGCCCGGCCGTAGCGGGCCGACAAGCGTGACACCGCCGCGCGCACGGTGCCGCGCGTGCGCTTGAGCGCGTCCAACAGCCGCGGGTCCAGCTTCAGCATCGACTCGCCCAGCGTGTCCAGCTCGGCGGAGAACGCGCCGAACAGCCGTGCCTCCACGGCGCCCGCGGGCTCGAAGGGCTCAGCCGCGTCGCGCGTGGCCAGCTTCGTCAGGAGCGCTTCACGCGGCTGGCTCGCCTCGTCCGCGGTGAGGCCCAGCTTGTGGAGCAGCCTGCGCGCGCGGTCATCGAGCACCCGGAAGCGCGCGCGCGGCACCACGAGCGGCATGGGCAGGCCCGCGTGCGCGTAGAGCGGCGCCAGCTGCGCGAAGTAGGAGACCTCGCCCGGGCCGCCGACGTACGCGGCGGTGGGCAGCCACGTGTCCTGGAGCAGCGGGCGCAGGAGCGCGGAGGTGGTGAAGCGCAAAGGCTCCTGCTCCAGCGCGCGCAGCAGCTCCTCTGTGGTGACGGTGGCGCCGCGCGGGTGGCCCACGAGGCTCCACGTCTGGGGCCCCGCGGGGTCCAGCCGGTAGCGCGCGCCGTCGACCTCGTCCGGGGAGAAGAAGCCCAGCGGCGAGCCAGGGCGGATGTAGACCTGCTCGGAGAAGCCCGCGCGGGTCAGCTCCTCCACGCGCTGGGTGAGCGCGGTGGAGAGGGTGGCCGCGTGCTCGAGCGAGCGCCGGTGGATGGGCGCGGCCAGCGGCGCGAGGCGCGCGTCCCTCGGGTCGAGGAACACCAACCCCTCTTCGGCGAAGAGGGTGGAGAGCACCTCGGTGAAGGCCTCCGCGAGCGTCGCTTCGGGGCGGTAGGCCCACTCGAGCAGGGAGAGGTGCTCCTCGGCCTGGGGCTCCGCGCCCAGCTCCGCGCGCAGCGCCTCCAGGGCCTTGAGGACCCCGGGGCCCAGCTTCTGGTGGGCGATGGGCGCGCGTGAGAGGGCCGCGTCGGGGAGGTCGAGCGACACGCGACAGCGCGCGCCCCTCGGGCTCGCGACGAAACAGTGGTCGACCTCCGGCAGGTCGTGGTCCTCGGTCTGGAGCCAGAAGACGGGAACACAGGGGCGGCCGGTTTCTTCCCGGAGTTTTCGGGCCGCGACGATGGCGGCGGCGGCCTTGTAGAGCGTGAAGAGGGGGCCGAGGAACAGCCCCATCTGTTGGCCCGTCACCACGACGATGGTGCCGGGCTGGGCGAGCTCCTCCAGATGCCGGGTCCTGGCGGGGCTCGGCGCCAGCCGGGCGTTCTGGGCTCGCAGCACCTCGAGCAGCGCGGGCGGGACGGAGCGGGTGGAGGCAGCGGCCGCGGCCTCCGCGCGAGCGGCGCGGTGGCGGAAGCGGTCGGGCAGGAAGGCGAGCGCGCGTGGGTCTCCCTGGAGCCACGCGGTGGGAAACGAGGGCGTCACGGTGCGCGGTGATAACAGGTCGCCTTTGCTCCGGCACGCAGAAGGACCGTGGCGCACACTCGACGTGCCAGCGTGGCTGGCCGCGTCATCGCGGATGAAGGCCGCGCGCGCGTGAGGAGGGTCCTTGTTGTAGGGTCCGCGGCGGATGCGAACCCTGCTCACCTTCGGCATGACGCTGGCCATGAGCCTTGGAATCGGGACCACGGCCTTCGCGCAGACACCTCGACAACCGCACGCGGGAGAAATCGCGGCGGGCCTGCGGCGCCTCGGCGTGACGGGCAGCGTGCTCTACGTCGCGGCCCACCCGGACGACGAGAACACGCGCTTTCTCGCCTGGCTCGTCGGAGAGCGCGGCCTGCGCGCGGGCTATCTCTCGCTCACGCGCGGCGATGGCGGACAGAACCTCATCGGCACCGAGCAGGACGAGCTGCTCGGGCTCATCCGCACCTATGAGCTGCTCGCCGCGCGCCGCGTGGACGGCGCCGAGCAGTACTTCACGCGCGCGCGGGACTTCGGCTACACGAAGTCCGCCGACGAGGCGCTGCGCATCTGGGGCCATGACGCGGTGCTGGCGGACGTGGTGCTCGCCATCCGCCGCTTCCAGCCGGACGTCATCGTCACGCGCTTCAACACGAAGCCGCCCAACCACGGACACCACACCGCGTCCGCGCTGCTTGCCGCCGAGGCCTTCGCGGCCGCCGCGGACCCGTCGCGCTTCCCGGAGCAGCTGTCGCTCGTGAAGCCGTGGAAGGCGGACCGGCTGCTGCACAACGTCTCCACGTGGAGCCTGAAGCCGGACGCGGACATGTCCGCCTATCTCAAGGTGGACGTGGGCGGGTACGACGCGCTGCTCGGGCGCTCGTGGGGAGAGATTTCCGCGGAGAGCCGCAGCCAGCACAAGAGCCAGGGCTTCGGGGTCCCCGCCGAGCGCGGTCCGCTGCTGGAGTACTTCCAGCCGCTGGACGGCACGCGCCCCAAGGCCGACGTCTTCGAGGGGCTGGAGCTGTCCTGGCGCCGCTGGAAGGGCACGGAGAGCGTGGCCCGCGCGGTGGAGGAGGCGCAGAAGGGCTTCGACGCGCGCGCGCCGTATCGCTCGGTGCCCGCGCTGCTGAAGGTGCATGAGGCGCTGTCCGCGCTGCCGGACGAGCACCCGTGGAAGGCCGTGAAGCTGCGCGAGACGGAGGCGCTGGTGGCCGCGTGCGCGGGACTGTTCCTGGAGGCGCGGGCCGCCGAGGCCACGGGCACGCCGGGCACGTCGGTGGCGGTGACGCTGCACGCGCTGAACCGCTCGCCCGCGGCGCTGAAGCTGGTGAGCGTGACGCTGCCGGGTGGGGAGCGCGTGGCGGTGGACTCGGTGCTCGCGGAGCACGCGCCGCTCAAGCTGGAGAAGAAGCTGGCCCTGCCGCAGGACGCGGCCGTCACCACGCCGTACTGGCTGCGCAAGCCCGCCTCTGGCGGCCTGTTCGCGCTGGACGACTCGGACCGCGCGCTGACGGGGCTGCCCGAGGCGGGGCCGGCGTTGTCGGTGTCGTTCGTGTATGAGGCCGCGGGGCGGCGCATCACGGTGACGCGGCCGGTGGTGCACGTGTGGACGGACCCGGTGCGCGGGGAGCTGTACCGCGCGTTCGAGGTCGTCCCCGCCGTCACCGCGACGCTGGAGCGGGACCGGGTGATGTTCCCCAACGGCGCGGCGCAGTCGGTGGCCGTGGTCCTGGGCGCGGGGCGTGGGGACGTGAGCGGCAAGGCGCGGCTGGAGCTGCCGAAGGGCTGGCGCTCGGAGCCCGCGGAGCATGCGTTCCAGTTCGCCACGCGCGGTGATGCGCGCACCGTGCACTTCAAGGTGACGCCGCCCAAGGGCGCGACGGAGAAGGGGCGCCTGCGCGTCGTCGTCGACGTGGGCGGGCGCGCCGAGTCGTGGCGGGTGCGGACCGTGTCGTACGAGCACCTGCCTCCCCTGGCGGTGCGGCAGGACTCGGAGGCCACGCTGGTTCCCTTCTCGCTGGCGACGAAGGTGAAGCGGCTGGGCTACATCCCCGGCCCCGGGGACAAGGTGGCCGAGAGCCTGGCGGCGGTGGGCTACGAGGTGACGGTGCTGCCCGAGGAGCGGCTGGACGCGGAGAAGCTGGAGCGCTTCGACGCCATCCTCGTCGGCGTGCGGGCCTTCAACGCGAACCCGCGCCTCGCGGTGCACCGCGAGCGACTGCTCGACTACGTGAAGCAGGGTGGGCGCCTGGTGGTGCAGTACAACACCAACAGCCGCGTGGGACCGCTGTCGGCGTTCGTCGGGCCGTACCCGCTGGAGATTGGCCGCGAGCGTGTGACGGACGAGACGGCGGTGATGACGCCGGTGTCGGCGGACGAGCCGCTCTTGCGCGCGCCCAACCGGCTGACGTCCGCGGACTTCGACGGCTGGGTGCAGGAGCGCGGGCTGTACTTCGCGTCGAAGTGGGACGACAAGTACCGCCCGGTGTTCGCGATGAACGACGCGGGCGAGGAGCCGCTGAAGGGCTCGTTGCTCGTCGCGCGTCATGGCAAGGGCGTGTTCGTCTACACGGGCCTGGCCTTCTTCCGTCAGCTCCCCGCCGGGGTCCCCGGCGCCTACCGCCTCCTGGCGAACGTCCTCGCGCAATGAGCCCTCCCGTGAATCCCTCCTCGTCACCCGCGCCCGTCGAGAAGCGGCCGGAGCTGGATGACGCGCCGCCGCTGCTCGGCTCGTGGCGCAACATCTACCTGCTGGTGGTCGGCTCCTTCGTCCTCTTCGTCGTCCTGTCGGCGGCGCTCACCTGGGTGTACTCGTGACCTTGCTCGACTGGGGGGTGTTGGTCGGGACGATTGTGTTCATCGTCTCGTGGGGGTTGTGGAAGTCGCGGGGCTCGAAGAGCACGGAGGAGTACCTGCGGGGGACTCGTGAGCTGAAGTGGCCCACCATCGGCCTGGCGGTGATGGCCACGCAGGCCAGCGCCATCACGTTCCTCTCCGTTCCGGGACAGGCCTACGAAGACGGCATGCGCTTCGTGCAGTTCTACTTCGGGCTGCCGTTCGCGATGATTCTCATCAGCGCGGTGTTCGTCCCCATCTACTACCGGCTGAACGTCATCACGGCGTACCAGTACCTGGAGTCGCGCTTCGACCTGAAGACGCGCCTGTTCGGCGCCTTCCTGTTCCTGGTGCAGCGGGGGCTGGCGGCGGGCATCACCATCTACGCGCCGTCCATCATCCTCTCCACGATTCTGGGCTGGGCGCTGGAGCCCACGGTGGTGGCGATGGGGGCGCTGGTCATCCTCTACACGGTGACGGGCGGCTCCACCGCCGTCAGCCAGACGCAGAAGCAGCAGATGGTGGTGATGATGGGCGGCATGGTGGTGGCCGCGCTGGTCATCCTCTGGCGGCTGCCCTCGCACGTGTCGTTCGGTGACGCGGTGGACGTGGCGGGCGCGTTCGGTCGGATGAACGTGGTGAGCTTCGATTTCAACGTGCAGGACCGTTACAACTTCTGGTCCGGACTCACGGGCGGCTTCTTCCTGGCGCTGTCGTACTTCGGCACGGACCAGTCACAGGTGGGGCGCTATCTCACGGGGCGCTCCATCACGGAGAGCCGGCTGGGGTTGTTGTTCAACGGCGTGCTGAAGATTCCGATGCAGTTCCTGATTCTCTTCGTCGGAATCCTGGTCTTCGTCTTCTACCAGTTCAGCACGCCGCCCCTGCTGTTCAACGAGACGCTGGGCGAGCGGATGCGAGGCTCCGGGCAGGCGGCGGAGTACGCGGCGCTGGAGACGAAGTGGGAAGAGGTGCAGTCGAGCAAGCGCGCGCAGGTGGAGCGGTACCTGTCGGCGGAGGACGAGGCTTCGCGCACGGGTGTGCGTGAGGCGCTGCGTGCCGCGGCGGGAGAGGCGAGCCAGGTCCGCAAGGACGCCAAGGCGCTGGTGACGCGGGCGCTGCCGGGGGCGGAGACGAAGGACTCGGACTACATCTTCATCAGCTTCGTGAAGCGGTGGCTGCCCAGCGGGCTGTTCGGTCTGCTCATCGCGGTCATCCTGTCCGCGGCGATGAGCTCCATCGCGAGTGAGCTCACCGCGCTGGGGGCGACGACGACGGTGGACTTCTACCGGCGGGTGTTCCGTCCGGAGGCGTCGGACCGGCACGTGCTCATCGCGTCGAAGCTGTTCACGGTGTTCTGGGGATTGGTGGCGGTGGGGTTCGCGACCTTCGCGTCGCTGCTCGACAATCTCATCCAGGCGGTGAACATCCTGGGCTCGATTTTCTACGGGACGGTGCTGGGCATCTTCCTGGTCGCGTTCTTCCTCAAGTTCGTGCGAGGGCATGCGGTGTTCACCGCGGCGGTCATCTCGCAGGCGACAGTGATTGGGCTCTTCATGCTCAGTGACATCGGTTACCTCTGGTACAACGTCATCGGCTGCGCGCTCGTCGTGGCGCTGAGTCTGGTGGCGCAGTCGGTGCTGCCGCGTGGACCGGAGGCCGCTCCGGCTCCGGGGGCCTGAGCAGGGCGCGGGCTACGGCGCGTAGCCGAGCGAGGCCCGGGTTGCCTCGATTTCCGCGAGGGACATACCTCCATCGCGGAACCAGCGGCCTCCGCCCGGGCCCTTGCATCTGCTGGCGCAGAAGGCGTCCTTGTCGTCGAGCGGGAGTCGCAGGCCATCCGAGAAGGTTCCGTCGTGACAGGCGCACACGGTGCCGATGTCCGCGAAGCCGACGTAGGCCACTCCGAAGACCGCGCTGCTCAGGATGGCGATGAGAAGCCAAGGCCGTTGGCTCATGGGTGGACCTGTGTGGACCGGGGCATGGCGTGAGCCTATCCGGATGGATGCATTCGAGCGCAACGGGCTTTCAATAGAAGACATCCCCTGGAACTGGACGGCCTCGCGTTCCGCGAGCTGCGCACTCGCTGAGCCGTCGCGGTCCGCGGAGTCGGCTCAAGCCGCCACGGCCTCCGTGATGCTCATCGCCGTCGGCGTGGGCAGGATGCGCGAGAGCTTCAAGTCCGCCTGGGCGAAGAGCTCGCGGAAGTCCTCTTCCGTCCGCTCGCGCCCCGGAAGCGAGGCCAGCATCATCACGTCCAGCACCTTGCCCCCGTGCGGCCCATTGCCCGGAGGAATGACGGTGTCCACCACGAGCACGCGGCCTCCCTCCGCCATCGCCGACCGGCAGTGGCGCAGCAGCGTGACGCACGTCTCGTCGCTCCAGTCGTGGAGGATGCGCTTGAGCACGTACGCATCCGCCCCCGCGGGCACGGACTGGAAGAAGTCCCCCTCCACCAACTCGCACCGCTCCGCGAGCCCCGCCCGCGCGACTCGCGATCCCGAGAGCACGTGCGCATGGTCGAAGAGCACACCTCGCACCTGGGGCGCCGCCTGGAGCACCTCGATGAGGAATCCGCCGTGCCCACCGCCCACGTCGACCACGCGCCGCAGCGGCGTGAAGTCGTAGCTGCCCGCGATGGCCTTGTTCTCCATGTCGGAGAGGCTGGACATGCCCTGGTGGAAGATGTCCCCCTGGACCGGGTCGCTCGTCAGGTAGTCGAAGAAGGGCTTGCCGAAGATGCGGTCGAACGGCGTCTGCCCCGTGCGCACCGTCTGCGTCAGCTCGCCGGTGGGGGCCCAGAAGATTCTCTGCGTCAGCATGCGCACCGCGCTGTGCAGGGAGCCGGGCGCATCCGTGCGCAGGTACTCCGCGGCGGGCGTCAGTGAGAAGCGTCCTGCTTCATCCTCGGCGAAGACCTCCACGCTCGCGAGCAGCCGGAGGACCCGATAGAGCGACTGCGCATGCACGCCCAGCTCCTCCGCGAGCGATGCCGCGCTCCGAGGCCCCTGGACCAGGCGGTCCGCGACGCCCAGCTCCGCCGCCGTGGACAGCGCGCCGGAGAGGATGAAGCCAAAACCCAGGTCGACGATGCGCTGCGCGGGATGCACGGTAGGTGGAGTCATGGCGACATCTTCACGCAGTCCTCCGACAGGACGCCAATGGCCTGACACACCCGCAGTCCCAGGTGGATTGGCGTGCCGCGTCAGCGCGACGTCAGAGCAACGTCTCGATTTCGGTCGTCAACGCCTCCACGGAGGGCACGTCGTCCTCCTCGAGCGGCGCGCTGACGTGGAGGGTGCCGCCTTCGAGCCCCAGGCGCCTGGGCCCTCCCTCGATGATGACGCGCTGGATGCCCGCCTTCACTGTCTCGCGGCCGAGCTCGGCCTGTGCTGTCGCCTTGAGTGCCCCAGCCACGGCATTGGCGAGCAAGACCAGCCCCCGGAGCGGCTCACCGTCCGCGGTCTTGTCGATGGCGGGCTCCCAGCTCAGCTCGCCGCCCAACAGGGCCACCAGCTCCTTGCGCTGGGCCTCCATCAATCGGCGCGCTCCAAGGCGCGTGGGTGCGGGCTCGGCGAGCGGGGACAGGCCCTCGGGCGCCAGCGTCCCGACAAAGCCCGCGGCGTCATGCACGGTGAGCGCCTCGATGGACCCCAGCGCGACGTACGTCGCATCCGTGCCCGCGTCATTCCGCGACGGTGCGCCGCCGCGAACGAGGACGAACACCTCCTGGCGCAGCTGCGCGAGCGCCAGGATGGTGCCGCTCAGCTCCCGCCCGCTGCGCAGATGCAGGGTGACGCGGGGCAGCCGGACCTGCTCCCCGCGCAGCTCGCGCTTCTGGAGCGCCGCGAGGTCATCCAGCA
Source organism: Myxococcus sp. AS-1-15 (assembly GCF_020037055.1). Classification (NCBI taxonomy): domain Bacteria; kingdom Pseudomonadati; phylum Myxococcota; class Myxococcia; order Myxococcales; family Myxococcaceae; genus Myxococcus; species Myxococcus sp. AS-1-15. The sequence goes on from NZ_JAIQDF010000001.1 coordinate 186,277, forward strand.
CCTCCGCGAGCGGCCGCGCCGACAGCGCACGGAGCTTGCGTTCGTCCTCGGTCATGGGCGGCGCTCTAGAGAATCGCCTCGATGGCGCCGCGCAGGTCGTCCTCTCCGTAGAGCTTGTCCGAGTAGCCGTAGAAGCTCTCGCGCACGAAGAGGGTGTTGTCCTTGATCTCCACGCTCTTGTCGCCCGGGTTCTCCGCGCTCTTGGCGACGTTCTGGAAGACGATCTTGCTGAACTTCGCCTTCGCGGCCTCCTTCCCGAGGTCATCCGCGCAGATGCTCTTCATCACGGTGACGACGAGGCCCGGGCCGTACGACTCGTAATAGTAGTCGTAGCAATCGAGGACGGTCTTGTCCTCGGGGAAGCTGGCGGTGTCGATCTCGAATGGCATCTCGAAGCCGATGGCGGCATTGAGCTCCGACTGGAAGCGCGGGGAATGAGAATCCCGGATGGCCACGATGCGACGACGCTCTGCGAGACCCATGGTGTGTTCCTGTCTCTGAAGGGTGTGGGACGAAAGCACGCAGTGTCCCCACCCCGGTCTCCCACGTCAACCGGATGGGGCCTCCCAGGGAAGCCAATGGCATGACATCCCGGGCGTCCCGGGCGGTTTGTCCTCCTGCCGCCGGCTGGACAATCTGTGTCGCAACACCTCGCACCCAACTGTGCAGGTCCGCCATGGCGCGAGTGTGAAACATGGTCGCGCGCACGCGAATGCGTTAGGTCTGCGCTCCCACCGCCGTCGCACGCGCTGCCCGCGCGCAGGGAGGCACGTTTCCCATGTTGGACTCCGCCGTACCGTCCTCTTCCGCTGTCTTCGAAGTGAAGGGCGAGGATGGCCATGTCATCTCCGACGACTTCTCCCGCCTCGACCTGGACCTGGTGCACGGCTTCCTGACGAAGACGTACTGGAGCCCGGAGATTCCCCGGGAGACGGTGGAGCGGGCCTGGCGTCACTCGCTGGCCTTCGGCCTGTACGCGGCGGATGGCGCGCAGGTGGGCGGCTGCCGCGTGGTGACGGACCGGGCGACCTTTGCCTACCTGGCCGACGTGTTCGTCCTGGAGTCACAGCGTGGCAAGGGCCTGAGCAAGTGGCTGATGCGGGTCGTCTTCTCCCACCCGGACCTCCAGGGGCTGCGCCGTTTCATGCTGGCGACGAGAGATGCACATGGGCTGTACGCGCAATACGGTTTCACGGCGCTGACGGCACCGGAGCGAATCATGGAGCGCGTGGACCCGGACGTGTATCGACGAAAGACGCAGGACGCGCGCTGACGCAAGCGGCCCCGGCCGGGCTATCTTCGCCCGGACGAGGAGCGGCCCATGGCGAATGGACAGAGGCGGGGCGCGGGGCCCGGCCGGAACGAGGAGCCCCGCATCGCGCCCGAGGACGAGGACGCGACGCGCGACATCCCGATGTCCTACGCCCCGGAGGAGACCCGCGTGGCGCCTCCGGACCCGCCCGCTTCCGAGACTCGAATCGGTCCCCAGGACCTGGTCGACGAGCAGGAGGACATCGTCACCGAGGCGCGCAAGGGGCAGAGCGTACCGCCGCCGCGAGGTGTCGCCGGTCGAGGCCCCGAGGCCCGTGGCGCGGCCCGGGGCCAGGAGGTCATCGTCACCGAGGCCCGCTCCCATCGGAGCCCCTCCACGGGCGATGCACGCGCGGGCCGGGGCCAGGAGGCCATCGTCACCGAGGCCCGGCCCAGCCGACCTCCCGCGCGAGGAGGCGCGGAGAGTGACCTGCCACCGAAGGGACGCACCGCTGGCCGTGCACCACCGGAGGACCCCAGGGGCCGCGCGGATGCACGCGGCGCGCGGGAGCGCATCCAGGAGTTGGACCTGGATGAGGACGAGGACACCAACGCGTCCGCCGCTCACGCCGGAGGTGACGACGAGGAGTTCCAGCTCTTCACCAGCGGCGGTGTCGAGGACGAGCACCTGCCCTTCGCCACGGAGCTTCGAGGCGGAGGCTCGGCCCCGGCGGCGGGGATGCGAGGAGGCTCGGCCCCGGCAGCGGGGATGCGCGGAGGCTCGGCGACGGAAGTGCGAGAGGGCGCGGCCCCGGCGGCGCGAGGTGGCTCGGCTCCCGTGGGGATGCGAGGAGGCTCGGCGGGGGAGGGGCGAGGTGGCTCGGCGCCAGCGACGGAGGTGCGCGGAGGCTCGGCACCCGCGACGGAGGTGCGCGGAGGTCCAGCCCCCGAAACAGAGGTCCCCGGTGGCCCTCCCCGCGTGGAGCGGGTGAAGGTCCCCGCGAGCAACTGGCTGTCACGCGGGAGCGAGAAGCCGCAGGCCTCCGGCGGGCTCGCGGCGGGCGTCGTACGTCTCAGTCCCCTGGAGCCCGCGGCGGGCAAGGTGGCCGCCGCGGCCGAGGACGGCCCCGCGCTGCGGACGATGTTCGCCAACCACTCCGCGCTGCTCGCGGAGCAGCTGCGCGAGGCCCTGTCCAAGAAGATGTACGGACGCGGACCGCACCGCGTGCTGCGCATCGACGAGCCCGAGGGCCCCAGCACCGCGGGCGGCAAGCTGGCGCGGCAGAACATCTCCCTGGTGCCGCGCAAGGGCTCCGGCCCGTCCCTGGTCTGCGGCTGGGTGGACGTCTCCAAGCGCGAGGCCCAGCTGCGCAACCACGAAGCCGTGGCGAAGCGCTACGAGTCCCACCACGGCGAGCCGCTGGAGCTGGTGGCCGAGGAGTACGAGCGCTTCCTCAACGACGTCGAGGAGGTGCTCGCCAAGGCCGTCATCAAGGTCCGCCTCATCGTCCCCGAGGAGCAGGCCGGGGCCCGGATGGTGGCTCCGGCCGTCCAGGCCCGCGCGAAGGGCGGCGTCCCCATGCTGCTGGTACTCGTGCTCATGGGGCTCGCCTTCGGGCTCGGCATGTTCGTCGGGAAGACGCCGGGCTGAGACGCGGCTCAGGCCGGCGGAGGCGCCTCGCGCGCCCAGTGGCGGTGCGCGGCGATGGCCTTGGCGAACATCTGCCCGAAGCCCCGCGTCTCGTTCTTCGCGCTGCGGATGACGCCCAGCGAGTCATCCAGCCCCTTTGCCATCGGAGTGGAGAACCCCGCGGCGTCCAGCATGGAGGTGGCCGCGCCCGACAGCGCCAGCGCCTTGCAGTGCACGTACGCCTCGCGCACGAAGTCCACCGCGAGCGGCACCTTCTTCAGCGTGGCCACGCTGCGCTCGCCGCCGGGCACGTAGACGGCGTCGTACAGGACGGAGGACGCCGTCAGGTACGTCTTCACCGGCTTCTCCTCGCCGCCGTCCGCGCTGGCGACGGGGCCGAGCGTGGGGCCCACCACCTCCACGATGGCGCCCAGCCCCTCGAGCGTCTTGCGCACCTGCGACAGCTCCCGTCCGGCGAACCCGTCCGCGACGAGCACCGCCACCTTGCGCGTCATGATGGAGTCATGCGGCGTGTTCAGCTGGCTCAACGCCGGTGACGCCGTCAGCTTGGAGACGGGCTTGCTCTCCGGCTGCTTGCCGAGCCTGGGCGGCGCGACGCCCACCGCGTTCGCCACGCGCACGGCCATGTCCCGGTCGATGTTCACCAGGACCTTGTTCACCACGCGCTCGCGAATCTCCTCGCGCTCCACCTTGCCAAGCTCGAACTCGAGCGCGGCCACCAGGTGCTCGCGCTCGGGCTTGGACAGGCTGTTGTAGAAGAGCGTGGCCTGGCTGAAGTGGTCCGCGAAGCTGCCGCTGCGCGCGCGAATCTTGTGCCCCTCCACGCGCTCCTGGCGGTGGACGAAGGCGGACTTGGGGTTGGCCAGCATGGGGCAGCCGCCGCCCAGCGAGTTGGGGTGGTAGTTCGCGCGGCTGGTGTTGATGCTCTGGCGCCCGAAGCCGTCCTGCTGGTGGTTGTTCACCGGGCAGACGGGCTTGTTGATGGGCAGCTCCGCGAAGTTGGGTCCACCCAGGCGTGTCAGCTGCGTGTCCAGGTACGAGAAGATGCGCGCCTGCAGCAGCGGGTCATTGGTGAAGTCGATGCCCGGCACGACGTTGGACACGCAGAAGGCCACCTGCTCCGTCTCGGCGAAGAAGTTGTCCGGGTTGCGGTCCAGCACCAGCTTGCCGACCTTCTGCACCGGCACCAGCTCCTCGGGCAGCAGCTTCGTCGCGTCCAGCAGGTCGAAGCCGTACTTCAGCTCGTCGCCCTCGGGGATGAGCTGCAGGCCCAGCTCGTACTCGGGGAAGTTCCCGGACTCGATGGTGTCCCACAAGTCACGCCGGTGGAAGTCCGGGTCCTTGCCGGACACCTTCTGCGCCTCGTCCCAGACGAGCGAGTGCGTCCCCAGCACCGGCTTCCAATGGAACTTCACCAGCGTCGCCTTCCCCTTGGCGTTGACCAGCCGGTAGGTGTGGACGCCGAAGCCCTCCATGTGTCGGAAGGAGCGGGGGATGGCCCGGTCCGACATCAGCCACATCACCATGTGCGCCGTCTCCGGGACGAGCGACACGAAGTCCCACAGCGAGTCGTGCGCCGAGGACGCCTGCGGAATCTCGTTGTGCGGCTCGGGCTTCACCGAGTGGACGAAGTCGGGGAACTTGATGCCGTCCTGGATGAAGAAGACGGGCATGTTGTTGCCGACCAGGTCGTAGTTCCCCTCGGGCGTGTAGAACTTGGTGGCGAAGCCGCGCACGTCGCGCACGGTGTCCGCCGAGCCGCGCGAGCCGCCCACGGTGGAGAAGCGCACGAAGACGGGCGTCTTGAGGCTGGGGTCCGTGAGGAAGCGCGCCTGGGTGTAGCGCTCCAGGGACTCATAGACCTGGAAGTAGCCATGCGCGCCGGCGCCCCGGGCGTGCACGGCGCGCTCGGGGATGCGCTCGTGGTCGAAGCGCATCATCTTCTCGCGGAAGTGGAAGTCCTCCAGGAGCGTGGGGCCGCGCAGGCCCGCCTTCAGCGAGTTGTCCGTCTCCGAGATGGGGATGCCCTGGTCCGTCGTCAGCACCGTGTCCTCCTGGTGCATGCGGTAGGGCTCCAACTGCTCGTTCTTGCTGGGAGGCGGCGGTTTCGGCTTCGACGGAGTCTTTCGCGGCGGCATGAGAACTCCCGGACGGCGAGGAACGCGCCGGCACCTGGCGCGCTCGCGGTCTACGCCTCGCGCCGCATGAGAGGGGAACGGCGCGTGCCCCGTGGCACGCGAGCGTTCACCACCCGCCATGTCTGCCTTCAGGAGGGCCGAGAGGTCGACACTCCGGACGCCAGACGCGACGACGCCTCCGCGCTGGGGGCACGGAGGCGTCGGGAGTCAGCGTGGCCGAGGCGCGCTCGGCCCTCGCCGTTCACGGCGTGGGCTGGGCGACGACCGGCGCGGCGGCAGCGGCCTCGGCGGCGGCCTTCTCCTCGGCGGCCTTCACGGCGGCCACGCGCGCGGTCTCGGCCTCGGCGCGCTTCTTCACCTCCGCCTCCACGACGCCCTTCAGGTTGGCGAGCCCCTTCTCGAAGTCCTTCCCCACCATCGCATCCATGTCCATGAGCAGGCCGAAGGCCTTGCCCATGAAGTCGTTGGTGCCGCTCATGGCCCAGGTGACCTCGGTGCCGCCGGCCACCGGCTTGAAGTGGAAGTCCGTGAGGTTCGTGGCCGCCCAGGGCTTGATGAACTCCAGCTTGACGCGCACGTGCTCGGGGGCGCGGCTCTGCTCGATGGTCATCCGGCCCTCGCCCACCTGCTCGTTGCCGGTCCACGCGTAGCCCGCGCCGACGCCGCTCTGGGGGCCGGAGTAGGTGGTCTTCATGTTCGGGTCCAGCGCCGCCCAGGGCGACCACGCGTTCCACTGGTGGAAGTCGTTCACCTGCGCGAAGGCCACGTCCGAGGGGCCGGGCAGCGTCGCGGTGCGCTGGATGGTGAACTCGGCGGGGCGGGAGGCGATGACGCCCACCAGGATGAGGATGGTGGCGGCGAGGCCGACGAGCAGCTTCTTGAGCATGGGGTGTGCGGTCCTTGTGTCCGGGCGGCCGCCAGCAGGGCGCCGACCCGGGGGCGCGTCATAGAGGCTCCCCGCCGGCCGGCACAAGGCACCCCGTGTCGAACGCAGGGCTTCTCTGGGGTGGAAACGAAGCGGGGCCCGACCCGGACGTACCGTGTCGAGCCCCGCATGCCCCGGGCGCCTTGGAGGGCGCGAGGAATCAGTTGTAGGTGGCCGTGTACGTGCCGGCGGGAGCGGCGTCGATGAACGCGAAGCTCACGCCCTTGATGGTGCGAATCACGGTGGTGACGGGGGCGCCGGCGCGGGTGACGGACGTCAGGTTGCGGCCGTTGGCGGCGCGCGTGGGCACCATCAGCGACAGGTTGCGCGCCGGGTTGATGACGTTGAACGTCAGCTGCGTCCCGGTGAAGGCCAGCGACGACACCTGCGTCGCCTCGCGCGCGTCGACCCAGTCGAGCAGCTGGCGCGCGGTGATGACGGGCACGCCGTCACGCTTGGCGGCGGCGATGATGGTCGCCGAGCCCGCGGTGCCCACGGACGAGTGCGAGTCCACGTGCATGTTGGCGTTGATGGCGGCGTAGTAGCCCTTGGTGCCGAGCGCGTTGGCCAGCAGCGTGTCGATGTGCGTGGAGAGCGTCTGACCGGACTCGTCCGTCAGCTGCGTGGCGAGCTGGTAGACGTCCAGCGGCGTGCCGTCCAGGTCCGCGAAGCGCATGGGCAGACCGGTGCCGGTGAAGAGGCCCGGCCGGTCGAGCACCCACTCGTGGGGCCAGTAGTAGTAGTTCGTGTCCAGGCGGATGCCGTGCAGGCGCGACACCTTGGGCTGGGTGGACCAGTCGCTGAACGCGATGCAGTGCGTGCGATTGGTGGTGGGCGCGGGCACCAGCGGATAGGCCTGCGAGAAGCCCTGGAGCTGCGGGGTGAAGAAGGCCGGGTCCAGCGTGTTGGCCGTGTAGTCCGCGCAGCCGGTATTCACATGCAGGGCGTACTCGAAGCCCTGGGCCACGTAGCTGTTGGCCTGGGTGGCCGTCAGCCCGCCGACGTAGTCGTAGACGGTGCCGCGGATGCACTCCCAATCCGCCACGCTGCAGCCCGGGGCGCTGTCGGCCAGGTACTGGTTCCACCGCGTGGTGGTGAGGCCGCTGGGGTGTCCGTCGCCCGTCATCACCACCACGGCCTTGTGCGAGCGCGGGAAGTACCACAGGCGCGGCAGCGGCACGGAGCTCGTCTGATGCAGCACGTTGGCCAGCAGGCGCTGCTGCTCGTCCGCCTGGGGAATCTGGACCTTGTCCATGTTCACCCAGTCCGGCTGCGGGTCGAACGCCGCGTTGCCGTAGAACATGTCGTTGGCGCGAGCGCCCGGGCCGATGGTGGAGCCGTCCCGGTTCTGCCCCTGCCACGCCGGGTTGCCCTGGCGGGTGAGGACCACGGACTTCGCCAGGTCGTACATGAAGGCGGTGGCGGTGCCGCTGCCCACGGTGCGCTGGCTGATGGCGGTGTACGTCGTCGGGGTGGCGGCGTCCGAGTAGAGCGTGGCCACGGTGCGCGTGCCGGTGGTGACGGTGCGGCGGTCCGCGGGGCCGTGGTACTGCATCGTCTCCGCGGTGATGCCCGTGCCCGGCGCCTGGGTGGCGTTCACCAGGAGGTAGCCATTGCTCAGCGTGCCCTGCGAGGCATTGAGCCCGAGCAGCGACTGGAGGTTGGCGGCGGGGCGCAGCGCGATGAGGCTGCCGCCCGCGTTCACCCAGTTCGTGATGAGCGTCACCTGGGCGGCGCCCAGCGGCTGCTCGCCGAGGATGAGGACCTTGTAGTCATTGAGCGACACGCTGACGCCCAGATTGCCCGCGTCGGTGGTGGCGAAGGACGCGATGCCCTCGGCCTCCAGGATTTCGCGCAGGTAGTCCGTGAAGGGATTGCCCGGCGCGGTGGCCACGAGCACGGGGCCGGCGCCCTGGACGCCCGGACGGGGCGGCGGGCCGTAGGACTCGAAGATGACGTCCACCCAGTAGTTGGTGTTCTGGTGGCTGCCGCTGGGGAAGGTGGACGCGGAGGCGTAGGTGTAGACGCCGTTGCCGCCGGAGGTGGTGGCGCCGGGCAGGGCGTGCAGGGGAGGCGCGTCCACACCGTTGGCCAGGCCGTTGTTGTTGAACGAGTAGCCGCCGAGCGGCGCGAAGTACGACGCCACATACGTGGTGCCGGCGGTGATGGCCACGGGCGAGGCGAACGTCACCTCCTGCCAGCCCACCGCCGTCTCGTTGGTGAAGGTGGCGGTGGCCAGGTTCAGGCCGGTGGCGCTCCACAGGTTGCCCACGTGGGTGCCGTTGTTGCCGGCGCCCTTGTAGAAGCGCACGCCCTTGACCTGTCCATCCACGTCCGAGCGGAACTTCACGCCCAGCTCCACGGGCAGCGTCTCGGTGGAGGTGGCGTTGGCGGGCAGCGCGTTGGGCGGGAAGATGCGGTAGGCGTCGTCCTGCGGCTGCGTCGGGGGCGGCGCGCCGGTGGCCTGGAAGACCACGTCCACCCAGTAGTTCGAGTTCTCGAAGCTGTTGACGGGGAAGGTGCCCGCGGCGCCGTAGGCGAAGATGCCGTTGCCGCCGCTGGTGGCGCCCGGCAGGGCGAACAGGGGCGGGGTGTCCTGCCCGGTGGAGAGGCCGCCCTGCTCGAAGGCGTAGGCGCCCACGGGCGCGTGGTAGGACGCGATGTACGTCGTGTCCGCGGCGATGGTGACCGGCGTGGAGAAGAGGACCTGCTGCCAGCCGGTGGCCGTCTCACCGGTGAAGGTGGCGAACGCCAGGCGCTGGCCATTGACGCTCCACAGGCTGCCCACGTGGGTGCCGGTGTTGCCCGCGCCCTTGTAGAAGCGCACACCCAGCACGTCGCCGGTGATGTTCGTCTTGAACTTCACGCCCAGCTCCACCGGGGCGGAGTCATTGGTGACGGAGGCGACGGGAGGCGTGGGGTTGGAGGGCCAGAGCGTGACGGGCTCGGCCGGGCGGAAGACCACGTCCACCCAGTAGTTGGAGTTGCCGAACGCGGTGGCGGGGAAGGAGCCCGCGGCGCCGTAGGTGAACACGCCGTTGCCGCCGTTCGCGGGGCCGGCGAGCGCGTGCAGCGGCGGGGCGTCGTGGCCCGCGGCCAGGCCGCCGTTGTTGAACGCGTAGGCGCCGTTGGGCGCGTGGTACGAGGCCACGTACGTCGTGTTGGCGCTGATGCGCACCGGCGTGGAGAAGAGCACCTGCTGCCAGCCGGTGGCCGTCTCACCCGTGAAGGTGGCGAAGGCCAGGCGCTGACCGGTGGCGCTCCACAGGCTGCCCACGTGGGTGCCGGTGTTGGTGGTGCCCTTGAAGAAGCGGATGCCCAGGATGTCTCCCTCGACATCCGAGCGGAACTTCACGCCGAGCTCCACGGCGGAGAAGTCATTGGTGACGGACGCGACGGCGGGGGTGGAGCCGGGCGTGAACAGGGTGAAGGTCGGCTGGGCTCGGGCGGCGGCGGGCAGCACGAGCAGCACCGCGGCCAGGAGCGCCAGCGTGGGGACACGCGGCACGCTCGCGACCCGCGCGGGTCGTGACTTCGGGGGTGTCATTCGGACTTCTCCTTGGGGGGATGGCACGACAGGGCAAGGCAGGCACGGCGGCGCCATGTCTAACCCAGACATCGTGCTCATTTCCAATCGAAGTCGCTGACTGAACGTTCGCGATTCATTGCCATCTCGCGCGATTTTTCGTCTGTATCGAGCGCGCGCTGAGATGGGAAACCACGTCGGACAATGGAGGTGCGGGGTGCTCCAGGTGGGGGTCTCAGGGCATGTCAGACGCTTGCTGTAGAACGAGCGGCCCCGAGCCGTGTCTCGACCTGGTGACGAGCGACCCGTGTGTCTCGGGTCGCTCGGGGAGCCGCGTGGAATCAGGCCGGCAGCGAGCCCTCGCCGGTGGAGAGGATGTTCATGAAGTCCTTCACCTTGCGCACGTAGGTGGCGTCACCGGTGCCGGCGGGGATTGCATCCGGGTTGCTCTTGTCCACGCCGTTGGGGCCGGAGTTGTAGGCGCGCAGCGCCAGGTCCCAGCCGCCGAACTGCTCCTTCATGTCCTTCATGTAGCAGGCGCCCGCGAGGATGTTGGTGGCGGGGTCGGACAGGTCCTTGCCGGCCAGCTCCGGGTGCTTCGCCTGCAGCTCCTTGAACGTGTTGGGGTTGACCTGCATCAGGCCGGTGTCCGTCAGCCCGTTGCCGCCGTTGGTGGTGACGGCGGCGAGGTCACCGCGCGACTCCTGCCAGATCTGCGCGGCGAGCATCTCCGCGGGCACGCCCGTCTTGGCGGCGGCGGACTCGATGGCGCTCCGGAACTTCTCCAGGCCCGGGGGCAGGTTGCCGCCGAGCTTGCCCGAGCCCTCGGTGGGCACGGAGGTGGAACCGGACGACGTCAGCGGGTTGGAGGCGCCGAAGCTGGAGGGCGGCGTGGAGGCGTCGCCGATGCTGGGAGGCGGAGGCGGGAGGACCGGGGCGCCCGTCGGCGTGGGGTTGAGGTCCAGCGGGGGACGGCCGCTCGACGCGGGCGCGGCGGAGAAGCCGCTGGTGTCGAACGGGGACGTGCCGGGCTTGGTGCCTTGCAGCCCCCCCTGGAGTCCCTGCGCGCCGCCCTGGGCGGACAGCTGGGAGACGACCTGGACCAGCGTGTTCATCACCGAGAGGGTGCTCTCGAGCAGCTTGCCCAGGTGGGCCTTGTTGGGGGAGCCCAGGTCGAAGCCGTCCTGCTGGAGCCCGGGGCCGCCCGTGCCGCACCGCTGGGGCGTGGTGGGGCGGATGCAGCCGCCAGTCTCCGCGCCGCGCAGCGCGGAGGTCTGGGGGGCGGACACGGCGGTCTTCTGCAGGGGCGCGATGCTCATGGCGGAGGCCTCGGGGGAAGGAGTGTGGCGACCCGGGAGGCCATAGCAGCGCGTGTGCCAGCGCCTCCGGGGAGGAGGGCGGCGGGCAAACCCTGGATGTTGCTGGGAGGCGCGAGCGCGGGCGGCTCACGCCCTGGTGACGGCAGACATCAGGCCGATGTTCGGCCTCACCAGGGGGCGTGGATCAGCACTCGGGGAGGCCGACGCTGAGGTTGGCCACCTCGAGCACGTTGACGGCGAGGCCGCCGCGGGCGGTCTCCTTGTACTTGTCCTTCATGTCGCGGCCGGTGTCGCGCATGGTCTTGATGACCTTGTCCAGGCTGACGAAGTGGCGGCCGTCGCCGGAGAGGGCCATGCGGGCGGCGTTGATGGCCTTCACGGAGGCCATGGCGTTGCGCTCGATGCAGGGCACCTGGACGAGCCCGCCGATGGGGTCGCACGTGAGGCCCAGGTTGTGCTCCATGGCGATCTCGGCGGCGTTCTCGACCTGGAGCGGGGTGCCGCCGAGCACCTCGGTGAGGGCGCCGGCGGCCATGGAGCAGGCGCTGCCGACCTCGCCCTGGCAGCCGACCTCGGCGCCGCTGATGGAGGCGTTCTCCTTGTAGAGCACGCCGATGGCGCCGGCGGTGAGGAGGAAGCGCACGACGCCGTCCTCGTTCGCGCCGGGGGAGAAGCGCCAGTAGTAGTGGAGCACGGCGGGGATGATGCCGGCGGCGCCGTTGGTGGGGGCGGTGACGACGCGGCCTCCGGCGGCGTTCTCCTCGTTGACGGCGAGCGCGTAGAGGTTGACCCAGTCGAGCACGGTGAGCGGGTTGGTGAGGCCGGCCTCGGGGCGGCTGAGCAGGCGCTGGTACATGGAGCCCGCGCGGCGCTCGACCTTGAGTCCTCCGGGGAGGATGCCGGTGGACGCGCAGCCGCGGCGCACGCAGGCCTGCATGACCTCCCAGATGCGCAGGAGGCCCGAGCGGATGTCCGCCTCGGAGCGCCAGGTCTTCTCGTTGGCCATCATGAGGGCGCTGATGGGCATGCGCTCGCGCTCGCACAGCTCCAGCAGGGTGGCGGCGGACTGGAAGGGAAAGGGCAGCGGGGTGGCGTCCGGGCGGAGGGGGTCCTGTCCGGAGGTGGCGGTCTCGTCGACGACGAAGCCGCCGCCGACGGAGTAGTAGACGCGCGAGGCCAGCTCCACGCCGTCGGCGCCGAACGCGGAGAAGCGCATGCCGTTCGGGTGGAAGGGCAGGGTGCGGCGGCGGTGCATGACCAGGTGTTCGCCGTCGCGGAAGGTGATGTCGCGCTGGCCGAGCACGCTGATGCGGCCCTCGGTGCGCCAGCGGGCGACGATGGCGGGAATGCCCTCGACGTCGACGGCCTCTGGGGTGTCACCGCGGAGGCCGAGCACCACGGCCTTGTCGCTGCCGTGGCCCTTGCCGGTGGCGCCGAGCGAGCCGAACAGCTCGACCTTCAGGCGGGTGAGTTTTTCCAGATGCCCCCCTTCCGCCAGGCGCACGACGAACGAGCGCGCCGCGCGCATGGGCCCCACCGTGTGGGAGCTCGAGGGACCGATACCAATCTTGAAGAGGTCGAAGACGCTGACAGCCATCGCGGGCGCAACATGCCACGTTTCCACTTCCGTCCCACTGTGACGTCGCGGTTCCCTGTGTGGCGCGTGACTTCTTGGCGTGCCAAGGAGCACGGGGTTGTCGGGACACCGAGCAGGCATGCGCGGTGGAATGACGCGCGTCACCGTGGAGGACGCACTGCGTCGCGACTGCGGGCTGTGCGGCGGCTGTGGTGGACGGAGTGTTCCTGGGGGACTGGAACCCGCGTGTCGGGCGTCAGGCGACGGAGCGTTCGGGGAGGGCGATGACGGTGGCTTCACCGCCGCGCTCCTCTTCGTTCATGGCGAGTGACTTGCGGTACTCGGCGGCCTCTGCGAGTCGGGTCAGCTCGAAGTCGCCGTGGTGCTTGCGCACGGCCTGGGCGATTTCGTCGAGGGTGGCGCGGAAGAACTCCTTGCGCTCGTTGACGCGGTTGACGCGGCGTTGGGCGAAGGTCTTGTGCAGGGCGGCTTCGAGCGAGGGCGCATCCGCGGTGCGGATGATGGCGTGGACGTCGAACTCGAAGGGGACGGAGGCGTCGCCGAGCTCGTCGATGCGGTCCTGGGGGACGAGCCGTCGAGTCATGCCGACCTTGTAGATGTTTTCGCCGAAGGAGCCGATGTTGGAGATGACGTAGACGTGGCCGGTGCGGGTGAGCTGGGCCTGGGAGATGGCGCGCTGGCGCTCCTGGTCCTCGACGACGCGCCGTTCCAGCTCGGCGATGCGCTCCAGGAGCTTCGCTTGCGCCGAGCCCTGGCTCTTCTCCAGCTCCTCGCGGGCCTTGCGCAGGGCCTCTTCGTCGCGCTGGGCCTCGCGTTCGGCCTCCAACTTGGCGCGCTCCAGCTCGCGCTGGGCGGCCTCCTCCTCTCGCATCTGCTCTCGGATGCGGCGCTGCTCCTCCTTCTCCTCCTGGCGCTTCTCATCGTACTCGTGGGCGAGGCGGAGCTCCGCGAGCTTCAGCTTCACGTAGGGCTCGGCGATGGAGCACTGCTGAATCTCGGTGAGGGCGTTGATGGCCTCGGCGGACTTCTGGATGCGGGCCTCCATGGCCTTGATGTTCTTGTAGGTGACCTTGGCGACACAGGCGTCGGCCTCGCCGTTGAAGGCTCGCAGGATGAGCCTGAGGGTTCGGTCCGTCTGTTTCTTGCCTTCGGCCTTGCTGCCATTGACCTCCCATTGGATGCGACAGGACGCGGCCTGTTTGTTCTTGAGCAGGGCTTTCTGTTCCTCGCGGAGGCGGTCGAGTCGCTGCTCGTACTTCTCCGAGGAGGAGAGGTTGTAGATGGGCTTGTAGAGGCCGTAGGAGCGCAGGACAGCTTCTTCCTCGAGCGGTTGCAGCTCGGCCCGCAGCGTGACGATGAGGGTCTCCAGGCGTGCCTTCTCCTCGCGGACCTGGGTGACCTCGGCATCGAGGCGCGTGCGCTCCAGCCGGATGGCGTGGTTCGTGGAGGAGTTGATGCGCTCCACCTCCTCCCTGGCGTCACGGATGGCGGTGTCCGCGAACTCGCGCTCCCGGGCCAGTTCCGCCGCCACGCGGGTCCGCTCGGTGGCGAGCATGTGCTCGGACTCGGCCTGGGTGCGCTCCAGCGCGGAGAGGACCCGCTGGCGCTCGGCCTCCACGTCGAGGATGGGCTTGAAGCGCGCCTGGAGGGCGCGCAGGCGCAGCGTGGTGCGAACCAGGAGCCCCAGGGACAGCAGGCTCGAGAGTGCCAGGACCCAGACGACAGGTTGCATGCAGGTATCCCCCGTGAAGTCCCCGCGTCCAAGGTCCGCGGAGGTGACCCACTGTGCGCCTGTGGGGCGGCCAGGGGAATCACACCCGGGTGGTATTCCCCAATGCCACCGTGGAAGCCCGCTTCCGTCATGCTCCCCAGATCCGAGTCTTCGAGCGAGGGACCGACCTGCTCACGGATGTGGAGCCGACGATTCTCTCCGCCCAGTACAACACCCTCAGTCCCGTTGCCGAGGAGGTCTACGTCCGCGCGGTTCCCGACCCGGCTGCGTTTCGAGAGCTCTGTGATGCGCACTGCTCGCGGGAGGCCATCCTCCAGGCCCTGCAGTCCTGAGTGGGAAGGATGCGGGTCCCTCGTAGGGGCCTATGAATCCCGTCCACCATGAGCATCGAACTGTATGCGTCCCCACCCCTGGGGGGATGAGGCGGGAGGCCCCATCCGTCCAGGAGCCTTGGTTCGAAGTCTCTCGCGGTAGACGGCTGTCCATGCTGCGGGACACCGATTCGGTGGCTGCTCACTCTGGCGATTGAGCGCGTGCGGAGCTGGACCGGGCCTCTCGGCAGCAAGGGGCAAGACCCCTATCTTGTGTGTGGGATTGGAGGCGACATGCCTCTGCTTCCCTGGAAAGCCAATTGCAAGGGGGTCGTCAGCTTGGGAGTGCTCCGCACTTCTCTGCGCCTTCGCGAATTGATGACCCAGGACAGGGCCTCTATCGGTGTGTGTGCGGAATGGCCCGCCTGGACCTGGTGTGTGAAATCTAGACGTCAGTGATTGGGGTGGACATTGGGACCGAGAGATAGGCAGGGGGGCTCGATGATGTCGGGTCTCTGGGTACTTGTAGCGTTGGTGCTCCTTGGGGGAATGACCGCACGCGCCGAGCAGAGGGCTCCGACGTGGGTGAAGACCTATCCGCCGGTCGCAGAGGACGCGCCGTTCGAGCTTTCCAGTCCGCTTCTGCGGTCCGAAGCGAGGGAGTTGGGGGAAGACGGGACGCGAGCCTATGAAGATGCTCGTGCGGTATGGGAGTCGCAGCGAGACGTTGCTCAATCCGAACTCTCCGAAGCATTGACCAGGTCCCATGACGCCCTTGGCGAACGGGCTCCTTGGTGGACGCGATTCTGGCACTCTCCATGGCCGTCGGACTCCGAGAGGAGTGCGCTCAAGAAGTCGCGCGAAGTGTTGCAGGAGGTCCTGCAGCAGCTCCATTCCAAGCGCGACGGAGATGCGGCCACGCGTGCCTATCGCGCGGACGTTCAAGCGTCGATCGAGCGGCGGCTCCACGACCTCGAGAAGCGCATGCAAGGCGGCTACGCACGTGCATGGCTCCTGCTGCGGGACGGAGATCCGCATGATGGAGTTCTTGCGTTGAGGTCGAAGTCCTTGGCCTGGGAGACCCAACTCACTGTCGATGATGTGAGCCAGGTCGCTCGCATCGAGAAGCTCTCCGCCACCGACTTTCAGGAAGGTGTTGTCGGTCAGCCACTTCCGCAGCCCGTCACTGTGCGCGTGACGACCGCCAACGGAGAGCCGGTGTTGGGGGCTCCGGTGACGTTCAAGGGGGGCGCTCCTTCGGTGCCAGGGTTCCTCTCGGTGTCGGGGGGAACGACCCCTGCCACGCAGCTCACGGTCCTCACCGATGAGAACGGCCTGGCATCGGTCCGGGTCCTCCCGGATACGAACATCGCCCGGTACCACATTCGTCGACAGGGTACGCCCCACATGCAGCGGCTTGGGTACACCCTGGTGACGGCGGAGACCACGAACGGCACCGAGACCTTCGCTCTGTCAACCCCCTTCGGTCATGTCGGTCGGCCCGACGTTCCGGCGGTCATCGATCGCCTGGCGAACCTCAATGACCTGCATGAAACCGCGATTCAGCTTTGGACGCCGCTCTTCGCGCGCATCCTCGATCGCTACGGAAATCCCTGCACGAATCAGAAGGTGTCCTGGACCCAATCGATGACGACGGGGCGCTTCTTCCGGTTTCAGGGGGTGATGAGCCCCCAGATGCTGGATACCACCAGCCCGCTACAGCTCATGGCGATGGATGACTGGGCAGACATCGATGGTTTGGCGGGGCCCGGCTACATCCCAGGGCCCACCCGGGGGATCTACTACGTCACCGCGGCCGTGGGCACCCTCAGCAAGACCATCTCGATCAACGTCAATAGCACTGCGACGTATACATACCGGGTCACGAGCAACCACCACTTCAACGGAGCCTACGAAACGACTTCTCCTCTGAAGATGGTCAGTCAGATCCTGCGGAGGCCCTTGAATACTCCTGACTGGGTCCCTGTGACCGGCAATGAGCCCGACCTGCTCGGTGTCATGGTTCGCATCCAGACCTTGGACGAACTGGGCAGTGTCCAGGTGGCATCGGTTGACGTGCCGCCCAGTCAGGTCGGTTCGGATCCATTGGATGACGACAAGACGGTGGTCTTTCGTCAGCGCTACCTGCTGCCTGAGGGTTGGCAGCGGGTCATCTCGTATGGGTTCGTCTACGAGCGTCGTGCCAACAATCAGGTTGAGCAGGTGTGCTGCAACCGTCCGCTCTATGGCGTCAACTCGTCCACGACTCCCTCGCTCGCATCGCGTCGCGTCCTTCCTGGCGGCCAGATTGTTCCGACGGGGGGACTGTCGCTGACCTCGGACTCGGGTTTGGGGGCGTTGGTAGTGAATCGCACCTCCGACCGAGTCTATGTCCGAGTTTCGGTGCAGCCTCATGCTGCTGGAGACGCTGTGTTGGCTGTCGGGAGTTATGAGCGAGATGCCGACAACGACATCGTGCTGCCCGAGGCGAGCAATTTTCAGTTCATTCTTCCAATCTTGACCGGAACTCAAGGTGGACGGGTTCGCTTCGAGGTCTTCGCGAAGGACTACGTCGGAGCTCAACCCGTGAAGGTTCTGCAGTCCAGCGAGGAGGTCGAAGTCCATCGGCCCGACTCCGACCTCATTGTCGCGGGCCTTCCGCTGGCGGCGAAATGGATGTTGCCCGCCTGGGATTTCGTCTCGGCCCAGAAGCCCGCGCCGGGTCAGCCTCCCGATGAGGATGCACAGTCCCCCATGGCCTTCCCCGCGAAGATGGGGGTGAAGGTCTACATCGATGGGCGCCTCGTGGTTTCTCGGATGGGGACGGAACTGGCCTCGGCGAGGGTGCGCACGAATTTCTCGGGCATCACCGAGGTGATTCCCCTGAGCGGTTCTGTGACCCAGGGGCTCGATGGCTTCGCATGGGTGGATGTGCCTCCGGGCTCGGTGGGGACCGAGGACGTGGACGTCACACTGGCTCCGGAGAATCCGAATCAGGAGCCCCTCCACAAAGCCGTGCCGCTGACGACGCTCGTGGGGAGCATGGGCAAGCTTCCCGTCTCCCATACCTTCGTCAAGGGCGTCAGTGTCGTGGATGGGCATCTGGTGCGACAGGCAACGGATGTCGAGTCCCCGAGCCGAGGTGTCGGGCTGGCGTGGACGCGAACGTACTCCTCGGGTGTGGCCGAGGAGGGGCTGCTGGGGCCGGGCTGGTCTCACGGCTACGAGGGCGCCGTGCTGCCCGTGGGGGGCGGATTCCGCTACGTGGTCGTGGGAGGTGAAGGCAGCGGTCAAACGTTCAACTGCACGGGGGAGGGCGTGGGGTGTGTGCCCCAGCGCGGCTTCCACGGAACCTTGCGTGTCGAGGGGATGGGGGCTGGTCGCGAGTTCATCTTCCGCTCGAAGACGGGCGTGGAGTATCGGCATGGTTACTTCGACACCTCGGTGTTCCCGGCCAGGTACCGGCTGACGTCCATCGTCGCTCCGACGGGACACAAGGTCTCGTTGCGCTACGGCGATGCTTCCGTGGACAGGGCGCTGACTCGCATCTACGACGAGTCGAGTGGCCGCTTGCTCCAGTTGAGCCATCAGCGGCAGTCGGGCCGCATTCAGCTCCATCGCGTGCAGTTGCATCACGCGACCAGCGTGGACGCCACGGCGCTGACCTCATTGAATGTCTGTGTCCAGTACAAATACGACGACCAGCAGCGGCTGACTGAGGTGGCGCGCTACGACGAGGGCTGTGGGGCTTTCTCGCCGGCCAGGGTGGAGTCATATGCCTACGAGACCGGCGTTGCCGAGGTGGGGCGGACGCGGATGTCTCAATACACGGGGCCGGATGGTCAGGTGGTTCGCTACACCTACCATGATGCCAGCGCCCCGATGGCGGGTGAGAGCGACTACCTGTTCCTGACGAACAAGGACACGCGGGTGAGGGCCGTGCAGGAGACGCTCTCAACGCAGCCGCCGCAGGAGGCCACGACCCTGTTCACGTACAGCATCGTGCCCGAATCGCGGACCGTGCTGGGGCAGTCGCTCACCACCTTCTCCACGGAGGTGAAGGGGCCTCGACCGGAGGTACCCGCGACGCGATATCGGATGATTGCCACGGGTGGTGTCTCGGAGCTGGAGCGGCCGGTGTCCGACGGAGTGGTGGCAACGACGGCTTCGCTGTGGGACCGCCAGCATCGGACGCGAGAAGTGGAGCAAGACGCTCGGGGGCGGGTGACGCGCTTTGCCTATGACGAGAAGGGCAACCTGATTGCCCGTCGTATCGAGGGGAGTGCTCTCGCGTCTTCTGCCGGTGTGGCGGCCACGGCGGGCGTGAAGGATGCCCAGGGGCAGGTGGTCTCCGAAGTGGTGGAGAAGTGGGGCTATGACGCGAGCTTCAATGTGCTCGTCTGTCATGTGGATCCAGAGGGGTATGCGACGGTGTCTCGCGTCGACTCCACAGGGGACGCACCCGAGGACCTCCTGCCGTTCGGCACGGGGCGAATCCTGGAGACGCGTCGCTATGTGAATCGGGTTTCGCGTCAGGTCCTGTCCTCCGTGGGGACGTGTGCGGACGCGGTGTCCTCGCTGTCGGAGTCTCCTCAGGATGTGGTGTTGCGGTGGAAGTATTGCGGTGTCGAGAACGCGTCGTGTCCGACACGCGCGCTCACGGGTGACTGGGTCGAATCGGTTGGCGCGGATGGACACGTGGAGCGCGCAACCGCCTACGACGTCTATGGGCAGGTGCAGTCGAAGACGCTCCAGGTGAATGGCGCCTCCACGGTGTCGGTGGACTATTCGCACGACGCCCGGGGTCGCTTGCTGGCGGAGTGGGACGGACTGGGTCGCCATCGTACCCAGGAATGGGATGGGCTTGACCGCGTGGTTCGGGAGGAGCAGCTCAACACCCAGGGACCAGGGACGGTTCGCGCGATGTCGTTCACTCCGGGGGGCGTGCTCTGGCGGGAGGAGATTGGAGAAGACTTTGTCCGGACGCACGATCTGGATGCGGCAGGTCGACGGGTGGTCACGCGGGAGTCCGGTGGTGGGCTGACGGCTCCACTGGAGACCTGGTTCGCCTACGACGAGGCGGGAAATCGCACGTCGGTGACGGACAGACGAGGTGTCCAGACGTCCACTGAGTACGACTTCGCAGACCGTCCGGTGAGGGTCAGGGTGTCGGTCGAGGATGAGCCTCGATTTCTCGCCAATCGAGGGAGTGCCGACGAGGTGGGGCGTACGCGGACGGTGGCTCGGTTCGCTTACGACGCCGTGGGCAACAAGGTGTGGGAGTCGGACCTGTCTGGCCATGACCGGACGTACCAGCTGGACTCGCTCTATCGGGTCATCGAGGAGAAGACGCCCGAGGTGCCGGGGGCGGCGGAGTCCTCGGGGGCGGTGCGGTATACGCTGACGTCCGCGTATGACCTGAAGGGCCAGCGGGTTCGGCAGGTGGATGGGAACGGGCACGCGAGCACGGTCGAATACGACCTGTTGGGGCGTGCCACGGTCCTGACGGATGCGGCCGGGCGCGTGGAGCGCCGGCGCTACGACGGCCGCGGTAATGTGACGGAGGTTCGGTGGGAGGCCGGTGGTGTCCAGCACCGCATGCGAAGCGCGACGTATGATGGTCTGAGCCGCGTGCTCTCGTCGGTGGAGACGGTGGCGAAGGAGTCGGGTCAGCACGTCTACACGACCCAGACGGTCCACGATGACGGCGCGCATGTCGAGTGGACGCGCAATGCTCGAGGCTTCCTGCAGGCCAGGTACTTCGATGGATTGGGCCGAGTCATCCAGACGGTGGAGGACGCGAGCGGCGGTCCGTTGTCTCGCCAGCCTGACGTGACTGGGATTGGGCCCGCGCTCAATCTGACGAGCACGGTGGAGTACGACTCCTACGGGCGTGTGGCGGCGCAGGTCGACGCGCTCGGGCGCCGTACAGAGACGGTTCATGATGCCCTGGGGCGTCGGACGATGGTGCTTCGCCCGATGGATGTGTCGGAGTCCCAGACCTTCGACGGCGAAGGAAACGTCATTGGCTCGTCGGACCCGCGCGGTCTGGAGCGGCGCTTCAACTTTGATGCGCTGGGACGTGTGCGGACCGAGGAGATCAAGGAGAAGTTCTCCAAAGCCAGCTTCTGGCTGATCTGGAGCCAGAGGGACTATCAGGATGTCCCGGGGCTCGACGGTCTTGTCCGGGAGGAGGTGCTGGACGCCCGGAACAATCCGAATGTTTTCTATCGTGATGGTCTCAAGCGAGAGGTTCGCCGAATCGACGCGGGAGGGTACGCCTGGGAGACGCGCTTCGACGCGCTCTACAAGCGACAGGAGAAGGACGCGAAGGGACAGGTGACGCGGTTCTCGTACGATGCTGTGGGGCGATTGGTGAGCCAAACCGATCACGAGTCCGTCGGACAGTCCGCGGCCTACAGCCAGTCCTGGAGCTACAGCGACGCGGAGCGCAAGCAGACGTATGTGAATCGTCGGAACGTGCCCACGGTGAGTCATTCCGATGGCCTTGGTCGCAAGGTTCGCGTGGTCCGAGGGCAAGGGGACGCGGTTGCCGAGGAGTCCTGGAACTATGACGCGGGGAGCAATGTCGTGCGCTCCGTGGATGCGAACGGATACGCGACGGAGCGCCTCCATGACGGCGCGGGGCGTGTGCTCGCTGAGACGACAGGCGCGGGGACTGCGGATTCGGCGACGTCGACATTCCAGTATGACGCTGCTGGGCAGCTGATTGAGAAGAAGGGCCCCCGTGTGATCGGGTTCGCCTTCGATATGCGTTACTCCTACGATGACCTGGGTCGTCGGGTTCGTGAGGAGAATGCGCTCAACGAAGTCACCATCCGTACTTTCGATGGGATGGGCAACCTGGAATGCGAGGTGAAGCCTAATGCTCAGCCCACGCTGCCTCATGGTGGCGCAGCAGGCATGAGTATTGACTCGCTGTTCGAGGAATGTCGATCGAGCGTGCCGTCTGCTCTTTTCTCGAGCGACGAGTTCGGAAAGAGGCTGACGGTCTACGACGAGAACTCGCTTGTCCATATTTTCATGTATGATCCCGCGCGAAATCTCATAGCGAAGCAAGATGCCAACGGGCATCTCACGACCTACGAGTATGATGCGCGGAATCTCCGTACGGCAGAGCATCAGCATCTCGACCTCCACAGGCCCATCACGGGTGGGCGCCAGAACGTCATTCCTCTGTTCGAGGCCGGAGCCGCGCCCTTCAGCAATGTGGGAACCCTCACCTGGCGGTACACGTACGATGCGAACGGGAACCTGGCGTCAACGGTTGACCCTAAGGGGCAGCGGACAGTCTACACGCATGGGTTGCTGAATCAGCTGACAGAAAAGGCCTACTCGCAGCATACGTTGCCTCGAGAACTACCCTCGTTGGAGGTCGAGAACTTCCTGTACGACGGCGAAGGCAATACGACGCAGGTGAATCAGCTCAAGAAGACCTCGAATGGCGACGTCAGTGAAGTGACGACGTTTACGTTCGATGCGCTCGACCGGGTCAAGACACGACTGCGCCAGTTCGACGGGAAGCAGATTGCGTATGAGTACGACGCCATGGGGCACCGCACACGTGTGGTGGACCCGGATGGAGTCGCGACAGTGTACGGGTACGATGCGCTGGGGCGGTTGAAGAGCGCGGGGCTTCCTTCGAGCGGAGGTGTGTACTACTACTACTGGCCCGACTCACTGTTGAAGAGGACTGAGTGGTCCAGTGGTGTGACAGAGCACCGCTGCTATGACGTGGCTGGGCGTCTCACCCAGATGTCGGTGGTGCGTGGCTTTGGTAGCGGGAGTTGCTCGTCGGGAACGATCAGTCACTATGCGTATACGTATGACGCGAATGGGAACCGCCTTACACAGGCCGAGTCGCGCCAGTCGCTTCAAACGAACACGAGCGGCCCTGTCGAAGTGACGTCATATGGCTATGACGTCTTGAACCGCCTCACGGGGATTGCAGGGCCTGACGGGAAGACCACGCTCTATCAGTTGGATTTCGTGGGAAACCGCACGGGCGAGCGCGAGGCTCCGACGTCGGCAGTGGCGAGCCTCGGACTTGGGCCCGAGGCATTCGAGTCGGTGCCGGAATCGGCGCTGACTCGGGATGTAGCCACAACGTTCAATCGGGTCGACTGGCCACGCTGGTCCGTGGACTTGAAGAACTCCGCGCTGGATGTCCTGCACGAGTACGACCTGGCGGGCAACCTGGCGAAAATGACAACGCGTCCCGCTGAGGGGCAGATTCCGGACAATGAGCGCACCTTCGCGTGGGACGTCCGGAACACGTTGACGGCGGTGTTCGACAACGGGGTGGAACTCGGTCGATACGACTACGACACGGACCTTCAGCGCATCCGGCGGAAGACGGCTTCCGAGAACGTCGCATACGTCCTGGATGATGGATTCGTGTTGCAGGAGGTGGATGGAAGCCAGAGTCCGTGGGCGCCACAGCGCCGTTATCACTATGCAAAGGGACCGCTGGCGGTCAAAGACAGTGATGCTCCGAATGGGATCCCGACTTTCTTGCTCTCAGATGTTTTGGGTAGTGTGACAGATGGCATCTCTGCCAGAACGGGCGGCTTCGTTACGGAGGTCCGACGGTACGACGCGTGGGGTAATTACCGGGGGGATTCGACGCCCACGGCCGGTGAGTTCAAACTTGGCTTCACGGGACATCAGTACGACGTGGAGACGGGGCTTACCTATGCCCGGGCCCGGTACTACAACGGCAAGGTGGGGCGGTTCATTAGTCGAGATAGTTTTGAGGGTGATGTGGGCGATGCTCCGAGTCTGCACCGGCACGTGTACGCCCGTGCAAACCCTTTGGGCTACGTTGACCTGAATGGGCATGAGGCGACGTCGTTGACGGACTTCGGTAAGCAAGCCCAAGGGCAGTTCTACAGTGCCGAACTTGCGCAGCTTAGCGATGAGCAACTCGTAGATATGCTGCACGAGAGTTCTCAGGTGTACAGAGGGGCTTCTGCTTCATCGAAACTGCAGGAGCTTGTTCAAGATCGTGGGCAGCTAGAATCTACGGTTTGTTTTTGGCTTGCGTGCAACACCAGTGCGACGGAGTGGCGTGTTGAACAGGCGCGGCGTGCTCTTGGAAATGCTGGAAGTCGGACGAGTAAGTACTTGTCTGGGCTGCCAATTGTCCGAAAGCTAAGGTCTGCTGGAAGCCAGGTGGAAGAAGTCGTTGAATCTTTCAAACAGAGCGCTGGTGAGACTGCTAGGTTTGCTGTCACTGACGCCATTGCCTCAAAGCAGGCCTCTCGCATTGGAGATAGGTTTGCGAGCGCAATGGGGGAGGCAGCTGAACTTGAGGCTCAGTTTGCTCTGTCTGCCGGAGAGGAGTACGTTAAAGGGAAGGCCCTGGAGGGAATGCTAGCCGGTGGCTCTGCCTTATTGACGCCACTTACGTCGAAGCCCAAACCGATTGCTGTGGGACTTTCGAAGTCGCTCAACCATAATCCAGGTCTAGTTGGCCGATTTGCTGATAAAGTGGGGGCGACGACTTACTGGGATGAGTATCCGGGGGCGCTGCCTCCTGAAGGGGAGATTGTTCAGCGAATGGTTTCTCAATTCGAGAAAAGAGATATCAAAGTGAATCTCAGTGGGCTTGAGCAGTTTCCTGCGGGGGGCATGAAGGGGAAATTGCCGCGAAAGGAAGATGTTGAGCGCGGGTTGTCCGCGGTGCTTCGGGAGCGGTATAAGGCTATTACGGAGGTTGAGATATCGCATGTCCTTTTGAATCAGACGTTTTTTGATAGGGCGGAGTTTTATCTTCACGGGCGCAAGGTGACCGGTCTCGATCGGAGTGCTATTCTTGAGGGGATGAAATGACGGTGGATTTGTGCAGAATAGGGCGGCAGTTGGAGGAAGTTGGGGTTGTTAATGTTTATCTCTCTGAGTATCGAATTGTTCATGGTTACGCTCATCTTCTCCTTACTGGAGAGTCTGTTCATGATGTGAGGGCGCATGTCTATCTCCGCGATTGTAGTTTTATAAGTGGTATGACGCTGGTGGCCAACAGGAGGGTGCTCCTTCGCGATGAAGGGGATGCGGGGGCGAATGTGCTGATTTTTTCGACGCTTCCTGAGGGTCTTACCCTGAGGTTTGTGGGAATTTCAGTCGAATATCCAGGCGCGTGAATCTGGGGGGGAGTGCGTGAGGTGGTGAATGAGACAGGATGTGGTGATTCGTGCGCTTGTGGTTCAGGGGTCGCGCATCCTGTTTCGTTTGTCTTTTGGTTTTGGGGCGTGTTTGTTGTCGGCGATTTGATGGGGCACTGATGAGTCGTATTGTGGTAATGAGTGCTTGCGTAGGAAGGTAGTTTTTACGAGTGTTCTGAATAGACTGATGCGATTCCGCGCAGCGTGAGCATCGGAGACGCTGCTGTCATACCTCACGTGGCCATTTAGGTCGTCGAGAAGGTTGAGGTTTGTTGGAAAAGCGCTGGATTTCTTCTGATGCTGTCTCTAGTGCTACCCGGTCACATGCGCGACGGCCCACGCGGAGCCGCGCGAGCGCGGAGCGGGCGCAAGCATAGAGGACAGTGGCCGATGCGGCGCAGCAGCAAGAGTTGGAGTTGCCGCCGCACCTGGGGCAGTGTCCATCGCAGCTTCCTCCGCGGGGAAAGCGCCCGACGCAGAGCGAGGAAGCCATGGGCCACCATGCAGAGCGTGGCGTGGTGATGGAAGCCTCGCCAGCTTCTGCCCTCGAAGTGGTCCAGGCCGACCTCGCCCTTCATCTCCTGGTAGTCGCGCTCCACCCGCCAGCGCAGCCTGGCCATGCGCACCAACTCCTTCAGCAGGGTGTCCTCCGGCAGCGAGGAGAGGTAGTACTTCGTCGGGCCTGCCTCCCCTCGCGGCCACTCCACCAGCAACCAGACTTCCTCGCTGGGCGCTGCCCGCTCCATATGTCGCTCCGCGGTGCGTACGCGCAGCGCGGCAAATCGCGACGACTGCACGCCCCGGCTGCCCTGCCGCCACTGCACGCGGTGGAATGCGGACCGAGGCAGTTGCGCCGCCAGTTGAGCGATGAGCACTGGGCGCTGCCCGTTGGCATCGAAGTAGCGCGTCCGAGGGCGGCCCCTCTGGTGCGGCACCCGCTGGGGCGCCTGCGGCTGGGCGTCAGGGGCCCAGACGTTGGTTTTCGACGAGACGCCCACCCAGCTCATTGGCGAAGTGCGCGCGCCACTGCCCGCCGAGCGTGGCAAGTCATGCCGCTACGATTACGAGTACCAGCGCAACGGCACCGCCAACCTCTTCGTCTTTCTGGATGCGCACCGCCCCTGGCGCCACGTCGAGGTCACCGACCACCGAGCCGCCAAGGACTTCGCTGCGCGCATGCGCGAGCTGGTGGACGTGCACTACCCCCAGGCAGACACCATCCGAGTGGTGCTCGACAACCTCTCCACGCACAGCCCGGGCGCTCTCTACGAAGCCTTCCCGCCCCAGGAGGCCCGCAGGATTCTGAAGCGGCTGGAGTTCCACTTCGTCCCCAAGCACGCCAGCTGGCTGAACATGGTGGAAATCGAAATCGGCGTGCTCAACCGCCAATGTCTCGACAGACGCATTCCCGATAAAGCTGCTCTCAAGCGGGAGGTGGCTCGCTGGACGCGGACGCGAAACAAGGAGGGTGCTCGCATCCGCTGGCGCTTCACTGTCGAGAGCGCCCGCGCCAAGCTTGGGCGGGCGTATCCCCAGGCTCAGGCGGCGGTCGCTGCTGCCGCCTGAACCCTTCAAAGCCTCTGTGTCGAGGTACTAGCTTCAGTGAGTTGGCTCGATTCCCATCGAGGGCAGGGGCGTGGAGCCCAGGACCTTGGGGCGAACGGCGAGCAGCCTGAGGCCGTTCGCCACGACGAGCAGGGTGCTGCCTTCGTGCAACACCACCGCGGAGCTGATGCTCGTCAGCCCGAAGATGGATGCGACGATGAGCACCGCGCTGATGCCCAGGGAGATGACCAGGTTCTGCTTCATCACCGAGGTCGCCTGACGGGCGAGGCTCAGCGCGAAGGGCAGGCGGGACAGGTCATCGCTCATCAGCACCACGTCCGCCGTCTCCAGCGCTGCGTCCGAGCCTGCTCCGCCCATCGCCACGCCCACCGATGCCGCTGCCAGCGCGGGTGCATCGTTGACACCGTCGCCCACCATCGCCACAGAGCCCGTGCGCCCCATCTCTCGGACTGCTGTCACCTTGTCGGCCGGCATCAGCGGTGCCCGGGCTTCGTCGAGCCCCACTTGCTCCGCGATGGACTTCGCCACCCTTGAGTTGTCTCCCGACAGCATCACCGTGCGACTGATGCCCTGCTGCTTGAGCGTGGAGATGACTTGCCGCGCTCCGGCTCGCACCGTGTCCGCCACCCCGAGTACGCCGAGGTATCGGCTCGCCTTGCGCACCACCATCGTCGTCTGGCCTGCCTCCTCCAGTCGGTCCACCAATGTCTGGATTTCGGCCGGCACGGCGTCTCCTGCGAAGAGCGCGAGGCTACCCACGTCCACCCAATCCGTGCCAATCCGGGCTCGCAAGCCCTTGCCGTGGATGGCCTCCATGTCACTGCCAGCTGGTGGCTTGATGTTCCGTGAAGCCGCCGCTTCCACCACCGCGTGGGCCAGGGGATGTGCTGAGAGGGCCTCCACTGCCGCCGCAGTGCCGAGCAGTTCTTCCTCCGTCACTCCGGCCACGGGCGCCGTGCTCAGCAGCTTCGGCTTGCCCATCGTCAGTGTGCCCGTTTTGTCGAAGGCGATGGCGTTCACCTTGCCGAGCAGCTCCAGGTAGATGCCTCCCTTGATGAGCACACCGCCTCGCGCCGCGGCCGCCACCGCGGACAGCACCGCGGACGGTGTCGAGATGGCCAATGCACACGGCGACGCGGCGACCAGCAGGGACACCGCGCGGAGGATGGCTTCCTTCAACGGTGTACCCAGCAACACCAGCACCACCGGGAACACCACCGCGCCAATCATCACCAGCGGCGCGACGGTGCGCTCCAGTCGCTGCGCGAAGCGCTGGTTCGGGCCCTTCTGCGCTTCGGCCTCCGCCACCATGTCCACCACTCGCGCGAGCACGGACTCGGATGACAGCCGGGTGACCTCTACCTCCAGCAAGGCCTCGCAGTTCACCGTGCCCGAGAACACCTCGTCCCCTGGCACCTTGGCGACCGGCATCGACTCGCCTGTGATGGCGGCCTGCTCCAGTGAGCTCTTTCCTTCCCGAATGATGCCGTCCAGTGGCACCCGGTCTCCCGGGCGCACCACGACGCGGTCTCCTCGCTGCACCTGCGCCACGGGGACCTCGACCAGCTCGGCGCCTCGGCGCACTCGCGCCACTTCGGGACGCAGGGCCCCGAGTGACTCGATGGAGCGTCGCGCCCGGTCCATCGCCCGATGCTCCAGTGCATGGCCCGCGCTGAAGAGGAAGAGCAGGAACGCACCCTCGAACCAGGAGCCCAGCACCGCCGCTCCCAGCGCCGCCACCACCATCATCGTCTCGATGTCGATGCGCAACTGGAGCAGTGACTTCACCGAGCCCCGGATGGCGAAGAACCCGCCACTCAGGATGGACAGTGCCCACAGCACTGTCGGCACCATCTCGGGCACAGGGGCAAAGCGCCCGAGCAACCAGCCCCCGACCAGCAGCACTCCCGAGGCCACCACCAGCGGCATCTCCAGGAGCGGCGCCAGTCCACCTCCGTGCGCATGGTGCGAACACGCGTGCCCGTGGCTCGGCACCTCCAGCGTGTAGCCCAAGGACTTCGCCCGGGACTCGATGTCCTTCAGCGAGACCTCTTCGCTGTCGTACTCGACGACGAGCCGCTCGCTTGCGTACGCCACGTTCGCGGACAGCACCCCCTTCACCTTGGTGAGCCCGTGCTCGATGGTCGTGGCCGAGTCCGCCGAACTCATCCCTCGCACGAACCAGGTGTGGTCCTTGTATCGCTTCGCCACCTGCGCGCTCGTGCGCTGTGCCGTCGCGAGCAGGGCTGTCGAGTTCACCAGCTTCGGGTTGTAGTGGAGGCAGACCTCCGCGTAGCCCTGGTCGCGGCGGATGTGCACATCGAGGATGCCGTGATGCGCCTCCAGCGCCTCCTCCAGCTTCTGGAAGCGACCCTGGTCGTTCATCTCTCCCGGCAGCGCCCCCTCCAGGTCGAGCTGGAGCGCGACGCCACCACCCTCCGCCGCGCGATAGCCCGGCGGGCGGATCTTCTTCGGCTTCGGGTGGTGGTGATGATGCCCGTCACCGTGGTCGTGGTCGCACGCGGCGCCGTCCGCGTGTGCGTGGCCGTCGCCATGCGCGTGGCTGTCTCCGCCGTGCGCATGGTCATGGTCGCAGCCCGGTCCGTGTTGATGCGTGTCCCCGTGCGTGTGTGCAGGGCCGTCGCTGTGCCGACTGCCCGCCCCGTGCTGGTGGCCGTGGTCATGTGTGCAGCCAGCGCCATGCACGTGGTCATGCCCGCCTTGTGCAGGGCCGTGTTGATACTCGCCTCCGTGCGAGTGCGTGTCCCCGTGGTCATGCGTACACCCAGGCCCGTGGACGTGCTTCCCCGCGTCCTTCGTCCCCCCGAGCTTCAGCGACTTGAACACGGGCTTCGCGGCGGGCCTGCCCACCGCGCGGGACGGTGCGTCGCCATGTCCGGCGTCGTGCTCGCAGCCCGGACCGTGGACGTGCTCGCTTGTCTCACCGCTCTTCTTCTGCTCGGACATGGCGTGTTCTTCCTGAACCGTGAATCCTGAAACCTGAAGCTCGAAACCCTAGTGACGATGACCACCGTGCTTGCGCCGGGGAGCCGGCTCGGGCGCTCGCGTCGGCTCGGGCGCCGCTTCCTCCTCGTCCCCGTGCTCCTCCGGAATCGGCTGCGTGAAGCG
Source organism: Myxococcus sp. AS-1-15 (assembly GCF_020037055.1). Classification (NCBI taxonomy): domain Bacteria; kingdom Pseudomonadati; phylum Myxococcota; class Myxococcia; order Myxococcales; family Myxococcaceae; genus Myxococcus; species Myxococcus sp. AS-1-15. The sequence goes on from NZ_JAIQDF010000001.1 coordinate 215,606, forward strand.
CTGCCCCGCGACCTCCAGGGTGAACGCCTTGCACTCCGCTGGCACGTCGAACTCGAGCACCGCCGGCAACCGTCCCTCGTACGACTTCAGCGTGTTCCCCTGCTCGTCGTACACCGTGCCGCCCGCGGCCACCGTCATCGTCTCGTCCACCAGCACCGCCACCAGCTCCGCCATCTCCTCCATGCGGTCCGCGATGCGGTGACACCACAGATGGCCCACGCCCGGGTACGTCTCGTGGGAGATCTCCTCCATCTGCTCTTCGTCCACCTGGTCGCCCACTCCCACGAAGACGAAGCTCATCCTCGGCAGGCGACCCGCGGCAATCTCCTTCGCCACCTGCGTCGCATACGCCCGCACGTCATCCCCATCCGAGAGCTGCGAGTCCGTGATGATGACCGCCAGCCCCCGCCGCGCCCCCTTCGCCACCTGCTGCTTCATGTGCGCCACGAAGTCGCGCAACACCGGCAGCATCACCGTCGCCTTGCCGTAGGCGCGCGGCCCCGGGAAGCGGAAGTCCTTCGCCTGCACCGCCGACAACAGCCCCACCTCCTCCAACTGGCTGCCGTCCCCCGTGGCCCAGTACGCCACGCGCACCTGCCCGTCCCGGTCCTTGCTCGCCAGGTACTCCAGCATCCACCGCATCTGCGGCTCGACCAGGTTCTTCACCGGCGCCAGCTTCGCCAGCACACCCCGAGGACCGTACTCGTCCTCCATGCTGGCCGAGCCATCCATGTAGAGGGCGACATCCAGCCCCTCCACCGTCGGGTCATGCAGCAGCGTGGCCACCACCTTGTTCCCCATCCGATGCACGTCCGAGAACGGACGCACCACCACCTCGTGCCCGGCCATCAGTGGTGGTCCTCGTCCGGCAACGGCTGCGTGAAGCGCTGGCCATTCACCTCCAGCGTGAAGCTCTCCGCGCCCTCCGGCACGTCGAACTCCAGCACCGCCGGCAGCCGGCCCTCGTACGTCTTCAGCACCCGGCCCTGGTCGTCGTACACCGTGCCGCCCGCGGCCACCGTCATGTTCTCGTCCACCAGCACCGCGACCAGCTCGGCGACCTGGCCAATCTCCTCGGCGATGCGGTGGCACCACAGGTGCCCCACGCCCGGGTACTCCAGATGGGCAATCCGCTCGAGCTGCTCCTCGTCCACGCCGTCCCCCACGCCCACCAGCACGAAGTTCATCCGGGGCAGCCGCCCCGCGACGATGTCCTTCGCCACCTGCGCGGAGAAGCGCTCCACCTCCTCCGCGTCATGCAGCTTGCCGTCCGTGACGATGACCGCGCAGCCGCGCCGCGCCCCGTGCTTCACCTGCTCCTTGAGGTAGCGCACGTAGTCCTTCAGCGCCGGCGTCATGAAGGTGTGCCCGCCGGGCTTCTTCGCGCCCGGGAACCGGTACTGCTGGACGTCCACGCCCTTGAGCTCGCCCACCACCTCCACGTCCTTGCCCGACGCGCCCGCCGCCCAGTAGGCGACGCGCAAGAGGCCGTTGCGGTCCTTGGTGGCCAGGTACTCCAGCATCCACTGGACCTGCGGCTCCACCTGGTTGGCCGGGTCCTTCAGCGGCGCGCCTCGCAGCCACTCCAGGAAGGAGCGCTTGGGGCGCTCGTACTTGTACTCCTCCTCCATGCTGCCGGACGCGTCCATGTAGATGGCGACGTCCAGACCCTCCACCGTCGGGTCATGCAGCAACACCGCGCGGACCTTCCCCTCCTCGACGTGGAGATCCGAAAACGGCTCGACTGGCTTCTCGTGACCCATCGTTCCCCCTGCTGGATGCGCCGAACGCTATCACCTTCCAACGGGCCGGAAGGTCCAGCGCAAGCGGGGGCTCAGTCCTCGAAGTCGGTCATCCAGTCGGGCTTCTTCGTCGGCGCGGGGGACTCGCCCGGCTCACGCAAACCTTGCGCGGCGGACGGCGCCGGAGCAGCTCCAAAGTCCTCCATCCAGGCAGGCGTCCCAGCCCTCGCGGGCGGCGGCGCCACGGGCCGCGTCCTCGTCAGCCGGGGCTTCGCCGCCTGGGGCTTCTGCGCGGCATGCGCGGACAGGAAGTCCCGCATCCACTCATCCGGGCGCGCGGGCGGCGCTGGAGCCCGAGGGGGCAGGGGACGTGCCGGCACCTGCGCCACCGGCACCGGCGCGGAGACCGGGGGCAGCCGGTCCCCGGCGCCGACCTGTGAGCGCAGCACTCGCTCCGTCTTCGTGGGCCAGCCGGGAAGCACCGCCAGCGCCTGGCTCGCCAGCTCCAGGAACTCGGGCGCGCCCGCCTCGGGAGGAATCCGCACCTTCTCCGCGCGCAGCCACTCGGCCATGCGCGTGAGCACTCCCGGGTGCTGACGGCGCAGCACCGCCACGTCGCCCTTCACCTCGTAGCCGCGCAGCTCCAGCTCCGCGACGGCCATGGCCCGACTCGGCACCGGCAGCTCCAGCTTCGCCAGCGCCGCGGGCCCTCCGTTCGCCTCCGCGTCCTCCTTCAGCTGCGTGAGCACGTCATGGAGGATGCGCGCCACCATCGGCCCGTTGGAGGCGTTGCCTACCTGCAGCTCCGGCGGCACCACGGGCCACGCGAGCACCGCTCCGCCGCCCTCCTCGAGTTCCTCAGGACGGTCTCCCGGCAACAGCGCGTGATAGCCACGCGGCGCGGCGGTGCTCTCCGGCGTCTGTGCGTACTCGAAGGCGTACGGGGCCTGCCGCGTCAGCCCCGCGAGCACATCCCCGCGCGTCACGGTGAGCTGCCCCGGCACGCGCTTTGGGGACGTGTTCGGCCAGGGACCGGACAGGTGCCCGTACAGGTACACCGGGTCGTTGAACCCCTCCGCGTCGGCGGGGTGTTCGACCAGCTCCACCTCGAAGAAATACACCGTCGACGCCGCGATGCTGTGCGGCGTGCGGCCCGTGGCGACCTCATGGTGCGCGAGCTGCGCGAGCGCCGAGGCGGGCAGCCGGCTCCGCTCGCTCGCGGGGATGAAGTGCACCGCCCCCAACGCGTCGAGTCCGACGACCCACTCCGACCGCGCCATGTGGTGGAAGTCCAACAGGAACGTGTCCACCACGTGGACCACCGAGGCCGCGTCCGACAGGACTGGCACCGGCGGCGTGGTGGCATGGGGAACGAAGTAGCGGGGCAGTATCACGAGGGTGGCGTGAGGCTCGCGCAAACCCCACGAGCCACGCAAGCGCCCCCCGCTCAGCGCCAGAAGGCCGTGTGCACGTCGCGAGCCTCCTGCAGGGGGATGGGACCCTCCACCTGCGTGGGGCTGCTGCCGCGCTCGAACACCTCGCGGCACGACATGGCCAGCCCTCCCCGGGCCGTGCCCACCAGCTGCGCGAACTCCGCCGACGACAGCGAGAACACCACCCGCCGCACGCCGCCCCAGAAGATGGCGCCCGCGCACATCGCGCATGGCTCCGTGCTCGCGTACATCGTGCAGCCCGCGAGCACCTCCGGCGTGAAGCGCTTCGTCGCGTCCCGCATCAGGTTCGACTCCGCGTGCCCCGTGCAGTCGCGCTGCGTCACCACGGTGTTCTCACCCTCGAGCAGCACCTGGCCCTGGGCATCCACCAGCACCGCTCCGAACGGCTGGTCACCCCGGCTGCTCGCGCGACGCGCGGCCTCGATGGACTGCTGAAGGAATCGAATCTCATCCGGACGCATGGGCGGCCTCCTGTTCGGGGCCGGCAACCTAACGACGCGTCACGTGGGGCGCCACGGTTCCTCGGGGATGGCGGGATGTCCGCCGCTCGACCCGAGGTGCTGCCGGGGCCTGGGCTCCGAACGAGTCCAGGCCCCGAAGGCACGACTACTGGTCGTCGCAGGGCGTGCCCAGGCGGATGCCCTCGTACACACCCAGGTCGTTGTAGATGAGCGGCAGGTTCTCCTCGACGGGCACCTGGCGCAGCTCGAGCGACTTCTTCTTGTTCTCGATCCACACCGAGCTCTTCGCCTTGTCCAACACCAGGCGGAGGTCGCCCTTCTTGGTGGAGAAGATCTCGCCCTCGGAGTCGGCGATGACGTTGGTCATCTTCTGCGCCTTCAGGCCGCCGCGAGGACCGATGAAGACGCGGTAGTTCTTCTGCTCCGGCGTCTTGATGCCCTTGTCGACGAAGTAGTAGTTGCCCTTGGTGTCGCGCAGGAGCGCGTACGGGGCGAACTCCTGCGGGTTGGGGGCGTAGCTGGCCTTGCGCAGGATGTCCGCGCCCTGGGCCGTCTCCACCACGGTGAGCGGGATGTTCTTCTCACCACACCGCATGGTGCACTTCTTCTCCTTGCGGTCGAACTCCACCTCCGACACCACGCGCCAGTCCTGGCCGCGGAAGTTCGGGTTGGCGGACTTGTTGAAGAAGCGCGGGTCCACGAAGCTGGTGCCAGAGGTCCAGGGCATGGACGGGACCTGCACGAACTGCTTGCCGTCGCCGTAGAAGAGCTGGTCTCCGCCGCGCTCCTCCTCGGGGGTGACGACGACGTAGTGGCCCTTGCCGTCGGTGCAGACGGCGGTGGACTCCATGACCATCTTCTGGCCCAGGTTCTCCTCCTTGCCCCAGGGGGGCTGGATGCTCTCGGAGGCCAGGGACGCGCTACAGGCGAAGGACACCGCCACGGCGGCGATACGCTGGAAGTTCATCTCAAATCTCATGGACTAAAGGTTCGTCTTGAAGAACTTCGTGGCGAATTCCTGCTGATTCGACGCGTCGCGGGAGGTGGTCCAGATGAGCTTGTCGCCCTCCACCTTCGGCTCCAGGGCATCGCCGAAGCGGCAGCTGACCTGCTTGAGCTTCTCCTTGACGGTCTGCTTCGCGACGTTGGAGACGGTGCACAGCTGCTTGAGCGACGCGAGCGGCGCCTCACAGTAGCTGCTGATGCTCAGCTCCTTGAGCTGCTCGTCGTTGATGGACGTCCAGTCGATGGCGGCGGAGAGCGACGTGCCGCACGCGGTGTTCGCGTCCTGCACGTGGGTGACGTAGTCCTTCTCCTGCTTGGCGATCTCCCCCTTGCGGTCGAACGCCATCAGCTTCGCGACGGTGCCGTCCTTCTTCTGCTTCTGGTGCAGGTCATAGACGTCCTCGGCGTCGAGCGCCTTGCTGCGCTTCTCGTCGAAGGTGACGCGAATCTCCTTGGAGCGGCCCGGGACGTAGAGCTCGTACTTGGAGTTGCGCATGTACAGCACCGTGTAGCCACGGCCGCGCCACTGGGTCTTGTAGCTGTGCTGCTCGCTGCTCATGGAGCTGCTGTCGTTCAGGTCGAACGGCAGCACCTTGCCGTCAATCTCGGAGCCGGTGCCCTGCACGCGCAGCAGGTACTTCTTGTTGGAGCGCGGGGCGAGGGGAACGACGGCGACCTCCTCGCCCTCGGGGCCGACGAACACCTTGCCGGCCTCCACGGGGGACGCCGCGAGGCTGGCGGTGGACCCCAGCACGAGCGTGGTGACGAATACCGCGACCAGGTTTCTCAAGAAATTCACCTCGGGAATCAAGGGGCCGTCTCCTGGACGGCGCCGTGTGTCAGAGCTCGATGTCGTGCTGCTTGCAGAACTTCCGGACCCGGGCCTGCTCCGCCCGGGAGACCTTCGGCCACTGGGCCTTGGCGTTGCTGAGGTCTCCCTGACGGCAGAAGGCCCGGGTGAGCAGCGAGTAGGACGCCAGTGGGATGACCTTGGGTTCCCGCCGCTGGCTGCTCCGAGCCAGACGGATGGCCTCCGCGGTGTCTCCCCCGTTTAAAGCACGCTCCGCGTCCGCCAAAAGCTGGCGAAGCTCGTCCGACAGCTTTTCGGGAGTCTCGGGTCGGGTGGAAGGACGTGTGGAGGGGGGCGGGTTCTTCGTCGCCACCCCCGTGGGGTCGTCCGGAGGCGGGTCCACCGGCGTCGGGGTGGTGCCCGTCGGCACGGGAGTCGTCCCGGTGGGCGTGTCGGTGCCCTGGGCTAGCGTGCCGGTGTTGGGCGGAGGTGTCGGGGTGGTGCCCTGCGTGCCCGTGTTCGGGGACGTCGGGGTGGTGCCCTGCGCGCCGGTGTTCGCCGTCGGCGTGACGGCCTGCGTGCCCGTGGCGACGGGCGGCGTGGGCTGAGGGCCGTCCTTGGGGCGGGTCACCCACCAGCCGCCCGCGATGACGACGACGAGCGCCGCCACGGCGATGGCGGCCAGGGGCGCGCGACTCTTCGCGGGCTGGCTCGCAGTGCTCGGGGCCACGGCGGAGGGCACCGGCGCGGGGGCGACCAGGCTCTGACCCGCGACGGGCGGAGGGAGCGACGGGGCCTGCTGGGAGATGAGCGTGGGGTCCAGGCCCGGCGGGTCCATCAGCGGGACCTTGGGCGTGGCGGCCTGCGCCTGGGCGACGCCCATCTGTCCGGTGCCACCCGCCGCGAAGCCTCCAGAGGGAGCCTGCGCCTGGGCGACGCCCATCTGTCCGGTGCCGCCCGCCGCGAAGCCTCCAGCGGGAGCCTGCGCCTGGGCGACGCCCATCTGCCCGGTGCCGCCGCTGGCGAAGCCGGCCTGCGCCTGGGCGACGCCCATCTGTCCGGTGCCGCCGGACGCGAAGCCGCGCACGGGCTGCACCACGCCCTGGTTGCCCGAGGAGCCCGGGGCCAGGGTGTCGTCGAAGGCGAGGCGGCCCGTATCGGGGCCCTTCTGGAGGCTGCCCGGCGGCAGGGTGTTGGACAGCGACGGCGGCCCCTCCGAGGGCAGCGCGACGCCGGAGGGCGTGCCGGAGGGACGCGGCAGCGCGGCGTGGGAGCCGGTGGCGGAGGAGAGCGTGTGCAGCGGGCTGCCGGTGAGCGCCTCCACGAAGGACGCGACGTCCTGGAAGCGGTCCTGGGCGCGCTTGGCCAGGGCCTTGTCCACCGCGGCGATGGCGTGGGGCGGGGCCTCCGGACACAGCGGAGCGAGCGGCGGGGGCGGCTCGTAGACGACGCGGAAGATCATCTGCGCGATGCCCCCCGCGCCGAAGGCGGGCGTGCCCGTCATCATCTCGTAGACGATGGCGCCCAGCGCGAAGATGTCCGTGCGCGCGTCGATCTCACTGTTGCGGCCCTGGGCCTGCTCCGGCGACATGTACTGCGGGGTGCCGATGAGCATCGCCTCCTGGGTCTGCACCGTGCCGGAGTCGAGGACCTTGGAGATGCCGAAGTCGAGCAGCTTGAGCCGCTCGCCCACCACGCCGCCCGAGTCGGTGGGGACCAGGAAGACGTTGGCGGGCTTCAGGTCGCGGTGGACGATGCCCGCGCCGTGCGCGGCCTGGAGCGCCGAGCCCATCTGCCGCGTGAACGAGTAGACGTCCGACAACGGCAGCCGCCCCCGCTCCAGTCGGGCCTGGAGGCTCTCGCCGCGCAGGTACTCCAACACCAGGAACGGGGTGTCGTCCTCCAGCGTGTCGTAGTCGAGCACCTCGACGATGTTGGGGTGGCCCAGCCGGGAGGCGATTTCGGCCTCGCGGCGGAAGCGCGCGAAGATCTCCGGCGTCAGGTGGTCTCCGCCGCGCAGCACCTTCACCGCGACCTGCTTGCCGGGCAGTCGCAGGTGTTGGGCCAGGTACACCGAGCCCATTCCGCCGCGTCCGAGGATGGAGACGACCTTGTAGGTGTTGCGCAGGACCGTATCGATGGACAGGTCACCGTCGGACGGTCGGTTCATGGGGTTGTGGCTCGCACGGGATTCAATGGGGAGTTTCCACCCCATTCCATCCTCCCACCCCACCGCGAGGCAACCCTCCCGGGGCGTGATTCCGGACGGAGGGCCTCTCGGCCCATGAGAAGCACTGGTGGCTTTCCGCCAGCCTGCTAAGGAAGCAGCCTGTATGACGAAAGTCGCGCCCCAGCAGTCGCTTGAGGTCCGGGTCCGCCGCATCCACCGCCGTGACCTCAACCGGACCTGGGAGTTCCTGAAGCTCGTCTTCCGCGACGTCAATCGCGAGACGGTGGAGTACCAGCGTCCCCGCTCCAAGCGCCGCTTCATGGAGGTCTACACCTCCGAGTGGATCGAACAGCTCCTCTACGAGGTGGACGGCGAGATTGTCGGCTACTCCGAGTGCGCCTTCGAGGCCACCGGCGACGACAACTGGGTGAACCCGCGCTGGTTCGAGAAGCGCGGCATGCGGCCGCTCTTCGTGGAGGAGCTCGCGGTGCACCCGGACTACCAGGGCCGCGGCGTGGGCAGCTTCATGTTGGATCAACTCCAGCACCTGGCGCGCACGCGGGGCTGCACGCACCTGGTGTTGGAGGTGGCGGAGAACAACGAGTCCGCGCTGGCGTGGTACCGGGCGAGGACGTTCTACAAGCTGGATGCCGCCATCTTCCTCGCGCAGAAGGTGCCGGGAGAGCCGGACCTCTTGCCTCCTCGCCGACTCAAGCGCCGCGTGAAGGCGGCGGAGGGCGAGGAGCCGACCTCTCCCACGACCGGCCCCGCGCCCGCGGCCACGTCGGCGCGTGGGGGCGGTGCGCGCAAGGGCCGCGCCGCCGCGAAGAAGGGCTGAGCCCCGCTGGATGACAGGTGCGTGGGACCCGGGGGCCATGGGCCCGGGCCCACGTGGACCGCATGCTCGCGGGCCGTGTCTCCCCTTCGCGGGAGCGGACCTCGGGGCTTGCTCGGATGAAGACGCGATGGCGTGGGGGATGGCTGCTCATCGCCTTCCTCCTCGCGAGCCCTGTGTGGGCGCAGGACGCGCACTACTGGACGCGGCAGTTCGGCAACCGCGCGTGGCTGCTCGGCGGCGCGCTGCTGGGTGACCCCGCGGACATCAGCGCCGTCTATTACAACCCCGGCGCGCTGGTGCTCGTCAGCAACCTGGAGCTGGAGCTGACGGGGAACGTCTTCGAGTACTCGCGCCTGGCACTGGTCAACGGCCTGGGGCCCGGCCGTGATTTGACGACGTCGCGCTTCGACGCGCTGCCCGCCTTCATCGCGGGCCCCCTGCGCTTCAAGTGGCTGGGCCGCGCGCGCATGGGCTACGCGCTGCTGACGCGCCAGGGCTTCGAGACGCTGCTCACGCGTCGTGACGACTTCTCCGGGAGCAACCTGCTGGGCGTCCAGGGGCTGGAGCAGCTGTCCTCCGACGTGCGGCTGGAGCACGGCGTGAAGGAGCTGTGGGCCGGCGTGAGCTGGGCCTATCCGTTGAGCAAGACGCTGGGCGTGGGAATCACCCCGTTCCTCGCCGGGCGTCAGCAGCATGGGGACTTCCTGGCCATCTCCCAGGGCAGCGGCGCGGACGGTGGCTCCGTGCTCGCCGCGGTGAACCGCGACTATCGCGTCCAGCACCTGCGCCTGCTCGCCAAGGTGGGCGTGTGCTACCAGCGTGAGCGCTGGGCCCTGGGCCTGACGGTGACGACGCCAGGGCTGGGCCTGTTGGGCAAGGGCGAGGTGGGGCTGGAGCGCGCGCTGAGCCAGCAGGGGCTCCCCATCCAGGGACCCGCGCGCATCTCCGACTTCCAGTCGAGCGTCCGCGCGCGCTTCCAGAGCCCGCTGTCGGTGGGCCTGGGCGGCAACGTCCTGCTCGGCGGCACCACGCTGCACGCGGCGGTGGAGGTGTTCGCGCGCGTGCCGGTGTTCCGCCTGCTCGACAGCGACCCCATCCCCGTGGAGGGACCGGAGCGTGTGCTCGACAGCGACATCTTCTACGGCTCCGAGCCGGTGGTGAACACGGCGCTGGGCGTCGAGCACCGCGTGGGGGACCGGCTGCGCATCTTCCTGAGCGTCCACACCGACTTCAGCGCCGCCATCAAGCTGCCCAACACCAGCACGCTGCTTGCGACCAGTGACCTGTACCACGTGGCCACTGGCCTGCATTTCCCCGTGCGCACCACGCGCGTCACCGTGGGCACCGACCTGGGGTGGGGCCGTCAGTCCACGCAGCGCTTCTCGGAGTTGCTGGCGCTGACGGGGCTGCCCCCTCCGAGCGAGACGCAGCGACTGCACGTCTTCCACGCCACCCTCATCGTCGGAATCACGCTGGGCCTCGGGCGGAACACCGAGGACACCTCCACGCGTTCCGATGCGGAGGCCGAGCTCCCCTAGTCGCGCGCGGCGCTCAGAAGCTCAGCGTGCCGAGCAGCTCGAAGGTGTTGCGCAGCACGTGCACGGGCTCGTTCAGGGGGCCTGCGAGCGCGACGGGGGGCGCGAGGTCCCGGATGCCCAGCTCGTGGCGCGACAGCACGTAGCCCGCGCGGATGCCACCGTCCAGGCCTCGCAGCCCGGGGAAGAAGCCTCGCACCAGGATGATGTCCAGGCCCGCGCCCAGGTGGAACGTGTTGGGCCACAGGTTGCGGAAGAAGCCGGGCAGGCGGACCCAATAGGAGTTGGGGTTGGCCATCCGCTCGCCGTTGATGGCGCCGTCCTCGAGCCGGTACCACGTCAACCCGTAGCCCAGCTTGACGTACGGCTGGAAGCCGCCGGGCAGGATGTTGTAGCGGATGCTGCCCGCGTACTCCCACATGTTCAGCTTGGAGCGCAGCTGGAAGAGGGTCTGCCGGTCCGCCAGCGGGACGTCGAGTCCCACCGTGCTGCGCGAGTGCAGCAGCGTGTTCTCCGACGTGAAGCGGTCGCCCAGATAGAAGCTCACCTTCAGCGTGGCGGACACGGCCGTGTCCACCACCGGCTGGATGAAGTCGGACGAGGCGTTCTCGATGCTCGGGTCCAGGGCGAGCAGCTGCGGGGCCCACTCGGCGAGCTGGCGGTCATTGAGGAGCAGGCCCGCGAAGTCCTTGTCGAGCAGGCCCACGCTGACGCCGGCCTCCACGCTCGCGCGTCGCCGGGGCAGCTTCGCCTGGGGCGTGTAGACGGGCTCGTGCTTCTCCACCACCGCGCGCACGGGCAACCCCAGCACGCGGTAGACGAAGTCGAACGGCGGCAGGCTGATGAGCACGGCCACCGGCCCGTTGAGGAAGCCCAGGTTGTTGGAGAAGTTGTCCTGCACGTCGAGCGGGAAGAACCAGGGCAGCTCTCCGGGCGCGTAGCCGATGAAGCCCGCGTTGGGCGCGGGCCGGTTCCAGCCCTCGCTGAAGGCCGGGCCGGTGATGGACAGGTTGCCCATGTCCGAGTGCGAGATGATTCCCGCCAGCGGCGACTTCGCGGACGGGTAGCCCCAGCGCAGCGGGAGGATGAGCCAGGACCACTCGCGGCGGACGGACGGGTCCTCGATGGCCAGGTCGTAGACGCGCTCCCAGTCGGGCACCAGGTCGATGCGCTCGGCCATGTCGTAGCGCACCACGCCCTCGGGGAGCGGCCGCTTCGGGTCGCCGAGGTACTCCTGGTGGTCGAAGCGCTTGGGCACCGCCTCCGTGGAGCCCGCGGGCCCCACGCCCTTGAACACGCCGGGCAAGGGATAGGTGGCGTGAGACTCGCGCGCATGCGGGCCGGGCGAGGCGAGCAGCTGCTCCAGGCCCTTCGAGTCCGCGCCGATGTAGCCGATGGGGTGCGTGTTGATGCGCGTCTCCGCCTCGTCCGCCCAGACGTAGCTGCGCACCCGCGCCAGCAGCTTCTTCTCGCCGGGCCGGTCCTCGCCGCGCAGCTCCATCAGCTCCTCCCAGCGCTTGCGGGGCAGGTACGCGTTGGGCCGGGCGAAGTCGAAGACCATCGCGTTGTGGTGGAAGAAGTACTCGGTGCGCTTGAGCACCAGCGGGTCCGCGCCGTCGGCCGGCCAGCCTCCCGAGAGGATGCGCTGCAGCTCCTCCGCGGTGAGCACGCGCTCCACGGCGGACAGCGGCGTGACGACGGCGCTCACGTGCTCCCAGTCGCCCTCGTGGTTGTTGCCGCCCGCGTTGAATGGGTAGAAGAACCAGTACTGGATGAACAGCTCGTAGCCGAGCAGGCCGCGCTCCGCGTCGCGGACCTCCGCGAGGAACGGGTGGGCGTAGACCTTCTCCGTGCCCAGGTAGCGCCGTGCCATCTGTCCCGGCTGCGGGCTCGCGTAGGCCTCGTGCCACGTGTCCGGGTCATACCCGGGGAAGTCCAGGTACATGACGGTGAAGGGCGCCTGCTCGGCGGCCACCGCGTCCTGGCGCAGGCGGGGGATGGTGGGGTGGTCCGGGTGGAACTCCTTCAGGAGCGCGATGAGGCGGCAGTCGTCGCGCGCGTCGCGGCCGGACGACTCGGTCCTCAACAGGCTCTCCGGCGCGCCGTCCTCGGGACACGGGTGGCCGAGCGTGGAGAAGTTGATGGAGTCGCTGCGCATCAGCACCGAGCCGGGCTTGGCGAGGTCCCACGTGTCCAGGCTCAGCAGGAGGCCCCCCGGCAGGTCCCGGAACACCTTGTGGTCCATGGGGAAGGTGTACGTGTTCTTCACCAGGATGGGCGCGAAGCGCACCGCCAGAGCTTGCAGCACCCGGAAGCGCTCGTCGTCGATGCCGTCGCGCGGCGCCTCGTCGCGATAGCCGGGGTCCGCCGGGTCGCCGTAGAGCGCGAGCGCCTGGCTCGCGCTCGTCTGGCGGACGATGCGCGGGTAGGAGAGCGGGACGAAGCGGAAGTACTCCTCTCGCGTCGGCGGGCCGGAGGCGCTCGCGCCCGAGGGGCTCGTGATGAGTCCCACGAGCAGCAGCACTCGAGCGGCGTGGACCGCGATACCTCGGCGCATGGTGTCCCCCCGGGACTGGCGCGGCTCCCGACCCACGAAGGGCGCGCGCGAACGGCGGGGAGACTAGGAGCCGCGCTTTGGCCCATCGCGAGGCGGGCGAGGGGAGCGTCGGACAGCGTACGGATGCGTGGTCGGCGGTGGACACCCGCGCGTTGGCGCAGCCGGTGGTCAACAGTCCCGTCGGGCACCGGGCGCGAGGGCCCGGTCCCCGGTGGGAGCCCGTCAGGCGGGCAGCGGCTGCGTCGTGTCCCGGGGCGCCGCCGCCGAGGGCTCCACGACAGCCGGCGTGCTCGCGGGCGTGGCCTGCGGCGCGGCGAACCCGGTGGACTCGCCCATCGTCTCGCCGTGCTGGCTCAGGTCCAGGCCCAGCTCCTCGTGCTCACGGGGGACCCGCAGAGGGACGATGCGGTCCACCAGCTTGTAGAGCACGTACGAGCCGACGAAGGAGAAGACGGACACCAGCACCAGCGCGGCCAGGTGCTTGAGGAACGTCGTCGTCTCGCCGTGCACCAGGCCCACGTCCTTGGCCAGCACGCCCGTGAGCACCATGCCCACCACGCCGCCCAGCCCGTGGCAGGGGAAGACGTCCAGCGTGTCATCGAGCGAGGTGCGGTTCTTGAAGTGCACCGCCCAGTTGCTCACGAAACTGGAGACCAGGCCCACCATGATGCTTTGGCCCACGGTGATGAAGCCCGCCGCGGGCGTCACCGCCACCAGGCCCACCACCGCGCCCACGCACGCGCCCAGGGCGCTGGGCTTCCGGCCGCGCAGCCAATCGAACGCAATCCACCCAAGCATCGCCGCCGCGGACGCCGTGTTGGTGGTGGCGAAGGCCAGCGTGGCGAGCGACGAGGCCGACAGCGCCGAGCCCGCGTTGAAGCCGAACCAGCCGAACCACAGCATGCCCGTGCCCAGCATCACGAAGGGCAGGTTGGCCGGCGTGTGCGCGGCGTTCTCCAGGTGCGTGTGCCGGCGGCCCAGCACCAGCGCGCCCGCCAGCGCCGCGAAGCCCGCGGACATGTGCACCACCGTGCCGCCCGCGAAGTCCAGCACCCCCCACGTGCGCAGGAAGCCCTCCGGGTGCCACGTCCAGTGCGCCAGCGGCGCGTAGATGAAGAGCGTGAAGAGCACCATGAAGAGCACGTACGCCTTGAAGCGCACCCGCTCCGCGAAGGCGCCGGTGATGAGCGCCGGGGTGATGATGGCGAACTTGAGCTGGAACAGCGCGAACAGCAGCAGGGGGATGGTGGGCGCCAGGTCCGGATGCGTCTCGCCCCCCACGCCGCTGAACATGAAGAAGGTGCGCGGGTCGCCGATGAGGCCGTGGAAGCTGTCACCGAAGCAGAGGCTGAAGCCCACCACCACCCAGAGCAGGCTGATGACCGCCATCGCGATGTAGCTCTGCAGGAGCGTGGACACGACGTTCTTCAGCCGCACCATGCCGCCGTAGAAGAACGACAACCCCGGCGTCATCAGCAGCACCAGCGCCGTGGCGGTGAGGATCCACGCCGTGTCCGCCGGGTTGATGGGCCCCCCTTGCCGGGTCTGCGCCGCCGGCGTCACCAGCATGCCCGCCACGCCCACACCCACCAGCAGGGCCACTGCCAACCACTTCTTCATCGCGCCTCCCCAGCAAGGACTGACGCGATGCAGTATGGGTAGGGCGGCCGCTGATTTCAATTCCACAGGGATTAATTGTGGGTTCTAGGGGGTAAATATGCGGATATTTAAGCTAAAGGCTATGGGGCCTGGGCCTCCGAGACAGGCCTGGCTACTTCACGACGATGCCGCCGTCCTTGATGTCCAGGTCCTCGCCGCCCTTGAGGACGACCTTGCCCTTGTCCGTCTGGATGGTGCAGGGGCCGGAGCCCGGGATGGTGAGGGAGGCCGTCTGGTTCTTGCCGAAGGACACGTGGGTCTTCACGCCGCTGCACACCGCGCTCCACGTGTAGTCGCGCGAGTCGCGGTTGGAGTAGCGCACGGTGATGGCCGCCGAGGCGGTGGACGACACCAGCAAGCCGGCCACGAGGGTGGCAATCGAGAGTCGGGCCTTCATGAGTCCCCCAAGGGGTGTGGAGTGGCGCAGTCATAGCCGCTGGGACTGACGCGCGCTCGTGACGTGTGAACGCCACACCCGGGATGGCGGTGCTCACCATCCCGCGGGTGGAGTCCTACGGGGGCATACGAACCGACGTGGCGCGATGGGCGGTGCTCAGGCCCCAGGCGCGGCGCCGTGCTCCAGCTCCTCGGGGTGCAGGTGGAACCAGCGCGCGATGAGCATCACCTCCTGCGCCTCGTGGGCCTTGAGGCCGAGCGTCTCGGGCTCGGGGCGCTCGAACACCTCCCGCGCGCGCGCGGCGAGCGCTTCGTGTTCCTGGGGTGTGCGGGGCGCGGGGCGCTCATCGCGCACGCTGCCTCGTCGCAGGATGTAGACGCGGTCCTCTCCGGCGTAGCCGGGCACGGTGTACACGAAGGACAGGCGCTTCATCGTCCGTCCCAGGGAGACCATCCACCCGCGCAGCGCCTCGAGCCGCTCCGCGCGGTCCCTCAGCTCCGCGGCGTACTCGAACTGGAGGCGGCGCGCGGCCAGCGCCATGCGCTCGCGCAGCAGCACGAGCGGCGCGTCGGACGTCCCCTCCAGGAAGGCCCGGGCCTGGGTGACGCGCGCGTGGTACTCCGCATGCGTGCAGCCCGCGGCGCAGGGAGACAGGCACCGCGAGAGCTGACCGCGCATGCACAAGGGCTCCAGCTTCACCGGGAAGAGCTGCCCCTGGTCCGCCAGCCGCATCGGCGTGTCCGCCGCGCAGTCGCGCAGCTCGAGCAGGTCGTTCACCGCGCGGACCACCTCGGACACCGCGCCCGGGCCGTGGAAGGGGCCGTAGTAGTCGCCGCTGGCGCCGTTGACGCGCCCCACCACGTGCAGGCGCGGGACGGCCTCCTTCGTGAGGTGCAGGAAGCAGTGTCCCCGGTCCCGCTTGTGCTCCACGTTGTAGAGGGGGCGGTGCTGCTTGATGAGGCGCAGCTCGCGCAAGAGCGCGGCGAACTCGCTGGGCGTGTGCTCCCACTCGACGTGGTGAGCGTGGCCGATGATGTCCGCGGCCTTCTCGCCCGGCTCCGCGCGGAAGTAGGAGAGCAGCCGCGAGCGCACGCGCACCGACTTGCCCACGTACAGCACCTCGCTCGACGGGCCCAGCATCCGGTAGACGCCGGGCCGGTTCTCGGCGTGCGCGCGGACGTGGTCGAGGAGCGTGGCGATGCGGGAAGACATGGTGCGGAGGCGCACGGCGCCACGGGCGCCGGACGGGACACCGTACACCTCGCTGGAGGCGGTGGGGGAATGGCCGCGCCGGCCGCGTCATGCCTGGGTGTGGGGCGAGCCGCCCGGCACCACCCTGGCGAGTGGGCGAGCGGCGCCGTGCAACCAGGCTCCGTTTCGGAACGTGTGTCCCTGGGTTTGTGAAGTTTTGTCAGGCGACTTGTCTCGATGGGTTAACGACGTTAAGTGAGTGGCCGATGTAAACCCGCGCCCACGAGAGGGCCGGGCCTTGGCCCGCCCGAGCCGGTGCGGGCGGGAGTCGCGTCATGATGCGTGCCCCGTCGTTGAGCCTGTGCGCCGCGTGGGTGAGCGGTTTCGCCGTCCTCCTGTTGGGTCTGCAGTCGGTGGCGGGGTGCTCTCCTCCCGCCACCGCGGCGTCGGAGCGCGCCTCCCGTGAAGAGGCTCCGGTGCGGGTCCGCTCGGCGGTGGTGATGGAGGAGGAGGTCGCCCAGCCCGTGCGGGCCAGCGGCGCGCTGGCCGCGAAGCAGGAGTCGCGGCTGTCCTTCAAGCTGGGCGGCATCGTCCGGCAGGTCTCCGTCGAGGAGGGCCGCGCGGTGACGCGCGGGCAGGTGCTGGCGGCGCTGGACCCCTCGGAGGTGGGCCCGCAGGTGGCGCAGGCGCGCGAGGCTCGGGACAAGGCCGCGCGGGACTTGGAGCGGGCCCGGAGTCTGTTCGAGGCCCAGGTCGCCACCCGCGTGCAGCTCCAGGACGCCACCACCGCGTTCGAGGTCGCGGAGGCGGGCCTGAAGGTCGCCACCTTCCAGCAGCGTCAGACGAGCCTCGTCGCGCCCGCCGCCGGCCGCATCCTCCGGCGGATGGTGGAGCCCGGCGAGGTGGTGGCGCCCGGACAGGCGCTCTTCCTGTTCGCCAGCGAGGAGGACGGCTGGGTCGTCCGCGTGGAGCTCGCGGACCGTGACGTGGTGCGCGTGAGGGAAGGGGACTCCGCGGAGGTGTTCCTGGATGCCTATCCGGGGCGGACCTTCCAGGCGCGGGTGCGGGAGATCGCCAGCGCCGCCACGCAGGGACTCGGCACGGCCGAGGTGGAGCTGGAGCTGCTCATGTCCCCGTCGGACGCCGCGCCGAGGTTGTTGTCCGGGCTCTCCGCCAAGGCGCGCGTCTTCCCCTCGGAGCGGCGGGCGCTGCGCTTCGTCCCCGTGGAGGCGCTGCTGGAGGGGGACGGCGACACGGCCAGCGTCTTCGTCCTGGCCCAGGACGGCCAGCGCGCGACGCGGCGGCGGGTGCGCGTGGCGTTCCTCTCCTCCGAAACCGGCCGCGCGGCGTTGTCCGAGGGCGTCGAGGCGGGCGCCCAGGTCGTCACCGATGGAGTGTCCTTCCTGCGCGAGGGCCAGCCGGTGGCGGTGGTGGAGGCGCGATGAGGCTGTCCACGGCGGCGGTGAAGAATCCCCAGCTCACCCTGGTGGTGTTCGCCATGTTGGTGGCGCTGGGCGTCTCCAGCGCGCTCTCCATTCCTCGCGCGGAAGACCCCGTCTTCCCGATGGCGAGCTTCACAGTCGTCGCCGTCTACCCCGGCGCGAGCCCCTCGGACCTCGAGCAGCTGGTGGTGGACCCGCTGGAGGACGCGTTCGAGGAGCTCGACGACGTGAAGGAGGTGTCCAGCCAGATGGAGGACGGGCTGGCGCAGGTGGAGATTGAATTCGAGTCGTCCTCCGACGTGGACGACAAGCACGCGGAGGTGCTGCGACAGGTCACCGCCACCCGGCCCAGGCTCCCGTCGGGGCTGGTGCGCCTGGAGGCCATCCGCCACAGCGCGTCGAACGTGAGCGTGGTGCAGCTGGCGTTGGTGGGGCCGCACGTCCCGGCGCGCGAGCTGGAGCGGCGCGCGGATGACCTCTCGGACCGGCTGGGGCGCGTGGCGGGCGTGAAGAAGGCGGAGGTCTTCGCGGCGGCGAAGCAGGAGGTGCGCGTGTCCCTGGACCCCGAGCGCCTGGCGCGCGTGGGCGTGTCCCTGGACCAGGTGCTCCAGGCGCTCACGGGCGCCAACCTCAACATCCCCGCGGGCAGCGTGGACGTGGGCACGCGCCGCTTCAACGTGAAGACAGGCAGCGAGTTCACCTCGCTCGAACAGGTGCGCGCCACGGTGGTGGCCGGCGGCGCGTCCGGCGTGGTCCGGGTGTCGGACGTGGCCGAGGTGTCCTTCCGCGACCAGGACGCCGTGCACCTGGGCCGCTACAACGGGGAGCGCGCGGCCTTCGTGGGCGTCACGCAGAAGGACGGAGGCAACGTCTTCGCGGTGCGCGACGCGGTGCTGGAGGTGGCCCGGGCCTGGGCGGAGGAGCTGCCGTCGGGGATGCGCCTGGAGACGGGCTTCGACCAGTCGCTCCAGGTGAAGAGGCGGCTGGGCGGCTTCGCGGTGGACTTCGCGCTGGCGTTGGCGCTGGTGCTGGTGACGCTCCTGCCGCTGGGCTTCCGGGCGAGCCTCGTCGTGATGGTCTCGATTCCATTGTCCCTGGCCCTGGGGCTGGCCGCGCTGCACCACGCGGGCTTCACGCTCAACCAGCTCTCCATCGTCGGCTTCGTCATCGCGCTGGGCCTGCTGGTGGATGACAGCATCGTGGTGGTGGAGAACATCGCGCGCTTCCTGCGCATGGGGCGCACCCGGGTCCAGGCCGCCATCGAGGGGACGTCCCAGATTGGCCTGGCCGTGCTCGGCTGCACCGCCACGCTGGTGCTGGCCTTCGTGCCGCTGGTGTTCCTGCCCGGCACCTCCGGCCAGTTCATCCGGGGCCTGCCCATGGCGGTGGTGTTCACCATCCTCGCGTCGCTGCTGGTGTCGCTCACCGTGATTCCGCTGCTGTCGAGCCTGGTCCTCTCGAAGGACGAGCACCCGGAGGGCAACCGGGTGCTGCGCTGGCTCCACCACGGCATCGAGCGGGTGTACCGGCCCGTGCTGCACCGCGCGCTGGCGCGTCCCGTGCTGACGCTGGGGGTGGCGGCGGGGCTCTTCGCGGGCAGCCTCGCGCTGGTGCCTGTGGTGGGCTTCAGCCTCTTCCCCAAGGCCGGCGCGCCCATGTTCTACGTCCAGGTGGAGACGCCCGAGGGCACCAGCCTCACGGAGACCGACCGCGCGGTGCGCTTCGTGGAGGACGTGCTGCGCCGCCGTCCGGAGGTCCGCTCCGTGTCCGCCAACGCGGGCCGGGGGCAGCCCTCCGTCTACTACAACGTGCAGCCCAGCCCCGAGCGCCCCAACGTGGGCGAGGTCTTCGCGCAGCTGGAGTCGTATGACGCGCGCCGGACGCCCGCGCTGCTCGACCTGCTGCGCGCGGAGCTGTCCACGTACCCGGGCGCGCGCATCGAGGTGCGCGAGTTCGAGCAGGGGCCGCCCATCGAGGCGCCGGTGGCGGTGCGGCTGGTGGGGCCGGAGCTGGAGCCGCTGCGCGAGCTGGCGGACCGGACGCAGCGCGTATTGGAGAGCACCCCGGGCACCCTCTACGTGAAGAACCCGGTGCAGACGCGCCGCACGGACCTGCAGGTGGAGGTGGACCGGGAGAAGGCGGGCCGGCTGGGCGTGCCCGCGGCGGAGGTGGCGCGCGCGGTGCGCTTCGGGCTGGCGGGGCTGCCCGCGGGCTCCTTCCGGGACGAGGAGGGCGACGACCACCCCATCCTGGTGCGGCTGCCCCTGGAGTCGGGCGCGTGGCCCGCGCTCGGCGCGCTGGAGCGGCTGCACGTGGCGAGCGTCACCGGCGTCCAGGTGCCGCTCGGACAGGTGACGCGGGTGCGACTGGAGGCGGGCCCCAATCGCATCACCCATCACGAGGGCGAGCGCTCCGTCACCGTCTCCGCGAGCGTGGCCACCGGCTTCATCAACGACAACGTCATCCAGGAGGCGGTGCGCCGGTTGGACGCGGAGGTGAAGCCGCCCGCGGGCTATCGCCTGGAGATGGCGGGAGAGCTGAAGAGTCGTCAGGAGAGCTTCGACGGCGTGTCCGCCGCCGGCATCATCGCGGCGTTCGGCGTGCTGGCGGTGCTGGTGCTGGAGTTCCGCACGTTCCGGGGCGCGCTCATCGTGGCGTCGGTGATTCCGCTGGGCCTGGTGGGCGGCATCGCCGCGCTGTGGCTCACCGGCAACACGCTGTCCTTCACCGCGTCCATCGGCTTCATCGCGCTGGTGGGCATCGAGGTGAAGAACAGCATCCTGCTGGTGGACTTCACGAACCAGCTGAGGGCCCGGGGTCTGTCGGTGGACGCGGCCATCGAGCAGGCGGGCGAGACGCGCTTCTTGCCCATCCTGCTCACCACCCTCACGGCGCTCGGCGGCCTGTTGCCCCTGGCGCTGGAGAACAGCAGCCTCTACTCACCCCTGGCGTGGGTCATCATCGGCGGGTTGATTTCCTCCACCGTGCTCACCCGCGTGGTGACACCCGTGGTGTACAAGCTGCTGGCCCCGGAGGTGGAGCCCGAAGCCGAGGCTCGCGAGCCGGCCGTGTCCGGCGGTAGCGTCCTGTCCCCCGGAGGCGCGGTGTAGCGGCACGAGCGAGGCATCATGGGCATCAAGGAGCGGCGAGAGCGGGAGAAGCAGGCGACGCGGCAGCGCATCCTGGACGCGGCGCGCGAGCTCTATGGCCAGGAGGGCTACGAGGCGATGACCATGCGCCGGGTCGCCGAGCGCATCGAGTACAGCCCCACCGCCATCTACGTCCACTTCAAGGACAAGGCCGCGCTCGTGCGGGAGCTGTGCACGCACGACTTCCTGCGCTTCGCGGAAGTGCTCAACAAGGTCGCCCGGGTGAAGGACCCGCTGGAGCGGCTCAGGAAGATGGGGCGCGCGTACGTCGACTTCGCCCGCGAGCACCCCACCACCTACCGGCTGCTCTTCATGGACCGCCTCCCCGCCGAGGTGGGGTCCAAGTCGGAGGAGTCCCTCGAGCAGGACAACCCGGAGCAGGACGCCTATGCCTTCCTGCGCAAGACGGTGCAGGAGGCGAAGGACGCGGGCTGCTTCAAGCCCGAGCACCAGGACGTGGAGCTGGTGAGCCAGGTGGTGTGGGGCGGGGTGCATGGGCTGGTGGCCCTGCATCTGGTCAAGACCCAGGAGGACCCGTGGGTGGACCTGCGCCCGCTGCCGCGCGCGGCGGAGCTGATGGTGGAGCTGCTGCTGGAGGGCCTCGCGAAGAAGCCCTCCAGCCCGGCGGGGCTCAAGCGGGCTCGATGAAGTTGAGCCGGTAGCCATCCGGGTCGGTGACGACGACCTCCCGGGTGTGCCAGGGCTGCACGGCGGGACCTTCCACCGGGGCCCCCTGGGCCTGGGCGCGCAGGAGCAGCTCGTCCAGTCCGCTGGGGCCCTCGACACGGATGCCCACGAGCACGCCCAGCCCCCGCCGTCCTTCCAGCTGGAGCTGCGCCGGAGGGGCGACGAGGTAGACGTCCACCGCGCCCGCCCACTGGAGGCGGACGAAGGGCGGCTCGG
This sequence comes from Myxococcus sp. AS-1-15, assembly GCF_020037055.1. Lineage (NCBI taxonomy): Bacteria > Pseudomonadati > Myxococcota > Myxococcia > Myxococcales > Myxococcaceae > Myxococcus > Myxococcus sp. AS-1-15. The sequence continues at coordinate 236,899 of NZ_JAIQDF010000001.1, forward strand.
ACTGGGTGCGCTCGAAGCCGAGCGCCTCGTAGAACGCGAGCGAGCGCGGCAGGTCCGTGACGAGCAGCTTGACGAACGCCGTGCTCACTTCTTGAGGCCTTCGGCCACCAGGGCCGCCTGCACATGGGGACGCTCGGCGACGCGGGCCTGGAAGGCGCGCACGGCCGGGAACGGCTCCAGGTCCACCTTCATGGGCGCCGCCCAGTTCAGCACGGTGAACAGGTACGCATCCGCGACGGTGAACTGCTCACCCATCAGGAACGACTGCTTCGCCAGCACGCCGTCCAGCGTCTTCAGGCGCTGCGCGATGCGCTCCTTGTAGATGGCCTTGCCGTCCTCGGGGAACGCCGGGTTGAACAGGGGGCTGAAGGCCTTGTGCAGCTCGGTGGAGATGAAGTTGAGCGTCTCCTGGAGCTGGTAGCGCGGCAGCGTGCCGTTGGCCGGGGCCAGCTTGGACTGGGGCGCCTGGTCCGCGATGTACTGGACGATGGCGGGGCCCTCGGTCAGCACGTTGCCGTCGTCGAGCACGAGCGCGGGGACATAGCCCTTGGGGTTGACCGCGAGGAAGTCCGCGCCCGTCTCCGTCTTCTTGGAGCGCAGGTCGACCTTCTCGACGTCGAACTTCAGGCCCGCCTCACGCAGGACGATGTGCGGGGACAGGGAACAGGCGCCATTCGTGTAGTAGAGCTTCATGGTGCAAGACCTCGCGTGTGGGATTCGCGGCGCGCAGTTGTGCACCTTCCCGAGGTGGGATGCCACCGTTTCCGTGGTGCTCCCACGGCCTGCCTCGTCGGTCGGACGGGTGTCGCTCGGGTGACGACGTGGGCTCCTGGGTCCACCGGGCCCCGCTGCCCGGGGGGCGCGCGCGGTGGTAGTTCTCTGCCTCCCTGACCCCCGAGCAAGCCGCGGCCTCGCGTGCGCTCCATCAGGCAGACATGGCCGGCGTCCACCCCGGCCTGGAAGGACCCTATGCGCTTCAAAGCCACTCTGTTGCTGCCCCTCGCCCTCCTGGCGTTGGGTGCGATGCCGGCGTGCTCCGGCGACTCCGACGACGACAAGAAGCCCGACGCTGGCGGTTCACCAGACTCCGGCACTCCCGACTCCGGCACCCCCGACTCCGGTACGCCCGACTCCGGCACGCCGGGTGGCGGTGATGGCGGCACGGGCACCGCGTCGTGTCCGTCCCATGCGCTGTTCTGTGAGACGTTCGAGAGCGGCCAGGGCAGCTGGGATGAGCAGAAGACGCACGCCACCATCACCGCGGATGGCACGAAGCCACATACCGGCTCGCGCTCGCTGCACGTGGTGACGGAGGACGGCATCGACGAGAAGCAGGGCGAGGGCGAGGCCATCGCCCGGTGGATCCGCTCGTTGAGCCCCACGTTCAGCACGCAGTTGTTCGTGCGCGCACACGTGTTCATGACCTCGCTGCCGGGAGACTTCGGGCAGATGGGGACCTTCTTCGTCCTCTTCTCGGACGCGGGCAATGACTTCGGCGGCTTCGAGCTGCAGGTCATCCAGGACACGGGCTTCGCGCTGGATGACTGGTCCGCGCGCAACGGACAGGGCTGGAACCGCCAGGGGCCGCCGGTCAACCTGGGCATGTCCACCGGCCGCTGGGTGTGTCTGGAGTGGGAGGTCCGCCGCCCCACCGCGTCCAGCACGCACGGCACCACCACGGTGTACGTGGATGGCGCGAAGGCGCACGAGTTCACCGAGATTGGCATGCGCTCGTTCAACACCTTCATGGTGGGCTACGGCTTCGTCCATCCGCAGGGGCCGTCCGCCTCCGAGACGTGGATCGACAACGTCGCGGTGAGCAGCACCCAGCGCATCGGCTGCGAGTAGCGCCCCCGCGCCTTTGGGCCCCCTCCCGCTCCGGGGCCCGGGGCCTTCGCGCGTCGCCTTGTCAGGTTGAAGGATGAAGCTTCGTGTTTGTGTGACACGAAGCTTCGTGCTCACCACGGGGCTGGCATCGAAAGGCAGCGGGTCATGTCGTTGAAGGAGCTTGCGCGCCAGACGGTGCGCATCACGGAGCAAGGACAGTACGAGGCGCCCTCGGGCCGGGTGGTCCAGGTGGGCGACCTGGTGGAGCGAGCGGTGCGGGGGACGGTGCTCTACCGCCCCGAGGACTTCTCGGGACTGACGCCTCGGGGGCTGGCGGCCGGCACGGCGCCGCGCATCGAGGTGACGGGCGAGAAGACGGGGCAGGCGGCGCGCAGGCTGGTGGAGGAGGAGGGGCTGACGCGTGTCGCGGCGCTCAACTTCGCCTCCGCGAGGAACCCGGGCGGCGGCTTCCTGGGCGGCGCCAAGGCGCAGGAGGAGGACCTGGCGCGCTGCTCGGCGCTCTATCCCTGCCTGCTCACGCAGCGCGAGTACTACGACGCCAACCGCGAGGAGCGCTCGGCGCTCTACACGGACCACCTCATCTATTCGCCGGACGTGCCGTTCTTCCGCGACGACTCGCTGGAGCTGTTGGAGCGGCCCTTCCTCCTCTCGATGCTCACCGCGCCCGGGCCCAACGCGGGGGTGGTGCTGCGAGAGGACCCGCGTCAGCGACGTCAGCTCCACGCGGTGCTGCGGGCGCGCGCCTTGAAGGTGCTCCAGGTCGCCGCGCATCAGGGGCATGAGGTCCTGGTGCTGGGGGCGTGGGGCTGCGGCGTCTTCCGCAACGAGCCGGCGGAGGTGGCCCAGGCCTTCTCGAGCGCGCTGACGCAGCTGTACGGCGCCTTCTCGCGCGTGGTCTTCGCCGTGTACGAGCGGGGCGGGGACGGGCCGAACCTGCGCGCCTTCCAGGAGCACTTCGGCGACGGAGGGGCGCGGATTTAACTCCGTTTAATCCCACGCCCGTCCCGATTTGGACGACAACTCCCTGGAGCAGCCGCTCGAGGGGGAAGCCGATGCATGGGGACTGGCGCAGTGTTGGGGGCTCGCGGGAAGAGACGTCACTCGTGTTCCGGCGGCTGGATGCTCGCACCGTTCGCGTCCTCGGCGGCCCCCGGGAGATGTTGACGGTGCTGGAGGACTTCGCGCGCGGCGAGGGGGGCGCCGCGGCGGAGGTGCTCGAGCCCGGCGTCTGCGCGAGCTGGCGAGGCTGGCGGCTGGATGTCGACGCCACCGAGGTCCTGGGGCGCGCGTCGTACGCGCAGCTCATGGGCCGGGGCGGCCTCCAGCCCATGCGCGTGGCCACGGGCCTGGCGGGGCGGGGCCGGGAGCTGAGCGTCTTCACCGAGGATGCTCGCACGGGCCGGGAGGACTTCCACTACACGCTGCTGCTCGGCGACGTCGTGCTGGGCATCCGGGGCGAGGTGGACGCGCCCGAGCGCCACGTCTACGACGTCACGCTCCGGGGCGTGGCTCAGCTGCTCGTGCGTGCGCTGCGGCGGGTGCATGCGCGGTGCGCGGCGCACGGCGACACGGCGGTGCTCGTCTTCACGGCGGAGGACGCGGAGCAGCTTCGCCAGGGCGCGCGGGACTGGTGCGCGGCCACCGGGGACGAGGGGGGCCCGGAGTGGGTGTCGCGGGTGGCGGAAGCGGAGTCCGCGGAGGAGGCCCTCCGGGGGCTCATCACCTCCACCGACGACGCGGCCCGCATCGCCGAGCATCTCTTGGAGCTGGGGGCCTTTCTGCTGGAGTCCGAGGCGGCGAATGCCCGGGACGGGGCCGGGGTGGAATTGCCCGCGTGGCGTCAGGAGTAGCGCGCGAAGGCGGACGCGGCCATGGGCACCGGCTCCGAGGAGAGCTCCGGCTCCGTAGAGGTCAGCGGCGGGTAGGCATCCACCGGTGACGCGCGTCCCACGACGAACTCCGCGGCGCTTCGCAGCTTCTCCAGCGCGCGCTCCGTGCAGTGCAGGGTGATGAGCGGCAGGAAGCCCGGCTCGCTCATCCACTTCACCGCGCCCAGCAGGTGGTTCGCGCTCAGGAACCGCATCACGTCATCCCGCAAGGCACGGCTCTCCTCGCCTGCTGCGACGAGGGCGGCGCGCCTGTCTCGGGGAGGCGGAGCCGGACGTGGCTCGCGCTCCTCCCGGGGCATGATGATGGTCTCGATCCACATCGGAGCGCCCTCCGGACGTAAGACCTGGGGGCTCGCTGACCGGGTACGGCTGCTTGCTCCCTGGCCCTCAGGTAACCGGGGAATGATGCGCGATTTCACTTCCGGTTGTTTTCGTCCGGGCGCCAATTCCTTCTCGACGGGCGACAAAATGTGAAAAATCGGAGTGATATTGGAACCCACGATGTCGGGTGGGGACTCACCGGGTAGGTGCGGCTCGCGTGGGGCGCACACCCCAGGTGTCCAAGGGGGGACATACGAATGGGACAGGAGGGTGTGTCAGGCTGGGGCACATGAGACCTGGCCGCGCGCTGGAGTTCGAGACGTTGTTCCCGCCGTCCCTCACACAGGGTGAGGGGAGGCGAGCGTCCCGGGCCGGTGACTCGCGTCAGGTCGTGACGAGGTGAGCATGCGCGCCGGCACGACGCCTCCTCCCCGTGGTCGTCGACGTGCCCAGGGCACGGCCCCGCGTGGCAAGCGGGAGCCGGTGGCGCGGACATCCACGCCGCGAGGGTTGGGGCCGCCCGCCGTCTTCGTCGGACGCAAGCAGGAGCTCCAGCGGCTGAGCGGCCTGCTGCGCCGCGTGCGCACCGGCGTGGTGTACGGCCTGCCCGGGGTGGGCAAGTCCGCGCTGGTGGCCGCGGTGGCGGCGCGCCATCGGGGGCCGGTGGTCCACCGGCGCATCGCTCCGGGGGACGCGCTGGACTCGGTGGTGGACGACGCGCGCCGGCTCTTGCGCGAGGCGCCCGTGGCGCAGGCGTTGTCGGACGACGCGCGCCTGGAGGACCTGGCCCGGGAGCTGGATGCTCGCGGGGCGCTGTTCGTGGTGGATGACCTGCACGTGCTCGCGCGCGAGGAGCGCGTGGCGTTGGTGGAGGGGCTCGGCGGGCGGCTGCGAAGGGGCGCGCTCCTGGCCACCTCGCGCGAGGAGCTCCCGCGCCTGGCGACGAGCCCGGACCGCATCGAGCTGCGACTGGACGGGCTGCCGGAGTCCGCCGCGAAGCTGCTGTGGCGTCAGCTGGACGCGCTGTATGGCGCGCGCGAGGGCTTCGCCGCGGCCTGGGCCCGCTCCCGGGGTGTGCCGTTCCTCCTTCGCCGCGCGCACGCGAACGACGCGGACGTGGAGGAGCCGGTGCGCGCGGCGCTCTCGTCGCTGCCGCCGGACGAGCGGCGCGTGGCCGCGGTGCTCGCGCTGTCGGAGCTGCCGCTGCCCGCCTCCGCGCTCGCCGACGTGCTGCCGGACGGTGGCGCCGGCGAGGCGCTGCGAAGGCTGTCGGCCCGGCTCCTCGTGGAGACGGACGCGCGCGGCCGCCATGGCGTGCACGACCTGGTGCGCGAGGCGTTCCAGTCGCTGCTCGGCGCCGAGGAGTCGCGGGCCGCGCACGAGGCGCTGCTCGCGCTGCTGTCACGCGAGCCGCTGCCGGAGGTGGTGCGGGTGCGTGCGATGTCCCGACACCTGCAGGCCCTGGGGCGGCACGAGGAGCGTCGGGCCTTCATCGTCGGGGAGGCGGAGGCGCTCGTGCGCCAGGGCGCGGCCGGGGAGCTGCTCACGCTCCTGGGCTCGCTGCCGCCCGCGCTGTGCACGCCCGACGTGGGGCTGGCGCGGGCCCGTGCCCAGGTGCGCCTGTTGGACCTGCGCCGTGCCTACGAGGAGCTCTCGGCGCTGCGCGCGTCGCTCGGTGAGGACGGGGATGCGGACCTGCGCGAGCAGGTGGGCACGGTGCTGGTGCGCGTGGCGCTCTTCTCGCTGGAGCTGGACGCGTGCGAGCGGACGCTGCAGTCGATGCCCATGCCGCGCGACGCGGAGGTGTTCCTCCAGCAGCTCCTGGCGTGGGCCGCGCTGCGCTTCTTCCAGGGGCGACTGGATGAGTCCCTGGAGATGCTGGACGCGGCGTGCTCCGCGTCCGAGGACCGGCGCGTGCTCGGCTGGGGGGCCTATGCCCGCGCGCTGATGTGTTGGATTGAAGGCCGGGACGACGGGCTGGAGGAGCCGCTCAACCAGTGTCTGTCCTTGCTGGAGGACGCGCCGCTCAACTCGCGCGGGCCGCTGGTGGCCGCCATGTCCGCGGGCATCCTCAGCAGGCTCGGCCGCTTCGCTCAAGCAGAGGCCGCGCTCGCGGGCGCGCGGGAGAAGCTGGGCCAGCTGGGCGCGCCCAGGCTGGCGCTGGAGCTCGACTGCATCGCCGCCCTCGTCCGGGGCGAGCGCGGAGAGCGCGGGGCCTCGCTCGCGGGCCTGCGGGAGACGTCGGCCCGCGCGCAGCAGGGCGGCTATCTCTTCATCCACCACCTCTCGCGCGTCAGCGCCGGGCGCATGCTGCTGGAGCTGGGGCGGCGGGCGGAGGGGCTCGCGCTGCTCGACGAGGCCGCGGCGGACGCGAGGGCCCGAGGCGCCGAGGGACTGGCCCGCGCCGCCGAGTCCGCCCGTTCCGCCGACGTGCTGAGACAGGTGGAGCGCCCGTCGGTGGTGGAGCCTCGCGAGGTGCGTCCGGGCATGGCGGCGCGGCAGCGGGCGCTGGCGGCGCTGGCCTCGGCGACGGCGGGGGACAGCGTGCGCGCCGAGGGACTCCTGGCCTCGCTGGAGCCGCTGGCGCGCGGCGAGGACTTCGCCCTGGAGCGCGCGCTGGCGCACCTGGCGCGGGCGCTGCTGCACCGGCTGGCCGAGCGCGCGGCGGAGTCGCGTGCCTCGCTGGAGGCCGCGGCGCGCTCCGCGGCGGAGGGCGAGGCGGACCCGGAGCTGATTCCCGAGCTGGCGCGCACGCTCGCCTCGCTGCGGGTGGTGACCTCCACCGGCGCGCGCCTGGCCGTCGAGGCGCCCGTCGCCGCGTCGGACGCGGTGGTGCTCGACGCGCGCCACCACGCGCTGCGCGCGGGGGCTCGCTCCGTCTCACTCGCCAAACGCGTGCTCCCGCGAAGGCTGCTCTACGCGCTGGCCCGACGTCCGGGCCGCACGCTGCCGAAGGAGGACTGTGTGCGGGCCATGTGGGAGGCGGCCTATGACCCGAGGCTGCACGACAACGCGCTGCGCGTGCACGTGCGTCACCTGCGGGAGATGCTGGAGGGCACCGGCGCGCGGCTGGTGTTCGAGGACCCGGGCTATCGCCTCGACGTGCCACCGGGCTTCGCCTTCGTCCGCGATGAGCCCGGCGCGTCCTAGAGCGGCAGCTCCACCGCGAAGGTGGCGCCGCCGCCGGGCGTGTCCTCCACGTGGATGTGGCCGCCGTGCGCCTCGACAATCTGCCGGACGATGTAGAGGCCCAGGCCCATCCCGCCCTGTCGCCGCGCGTTGTCGCCCTGGGTGAAGCGCTCGAAGATGCGCTCGCGGTCCTTCACGGGCACGCCCGGGCCGCTGTCGCACACCGTCAGCTTCGCCTTGTCGCCGTGCCGCGTGAGCGACAGTGACACGGGGTTGCCCGCGCCGTAGCGCAGGGCATTGGACAGCAGGTTGCTCACCACCTGCTCCAGGCGCAGCCGGTCGAAGCGGCCTTCCATCGGCCCGTCCACCTTCGCGCTCAGCGGCACGCCGGTGTGCCGGGCCTCGTCGCCGAAGCGCGCCACCAGGTCCGCCACGACGGCGGCCAGGTCTCCATCGGCGAAGTGGAAGTCCAGCTTGCCCGTGCGGATGCGGCTGACGTCGAGCAGGTTGTCCACGAGCGCGCCCAGCCTGCGCAGCTGGCGCTCGGTGGTGTCCAGCTTCCCCTGGACCTTGGGTGAGCCGAGCGTCTCCTGCGGTTGGCCCTCGGCGAGCCTCCGCAGCAGCTGGGCCTGCAGGCGCAGGGACGTCAGCGGCGTGCGCAGCTCGTGGCTCGCCAGCGAGAGGAAGTCGTCGCGCGTGCGCACCGCCTCCTGCAGCGCGAACTCCGTCTCCTTCAGCGCGGTGATGTCCAGCAGCGCGCCTCGCACCACCATCACCTTGCCCGTCGCGTCGCGCAGCACCCGCGCGCGGCTGGTGAGCCAGTGCCAGGAGCCATCCGGCCAGTGGGTCCTGAAGGTGGAGACGTATGAGTCCGTCTTGCCCGCGGCGATGTCATTCAGCTGCGTCTGCACGGCCGGGCGGTCGTCGGGGTGGAGCGACTCGATGAACCGCTCGTGCGTCCACTCCGCCAGCGGATGGGGATAGCCGTAGAGGCGGTCATGTCCCTCCGAGCGGAACACCTGACCGGTGGCGACGTTGGTCTCCCAGACGGCCATCTGCGCGGAGTCCAGCGCCACCTGGAAGCGCTCGCCGAGCTGACGGAAGCGCTCCTCGGTCCTGGCCACCTCGCTCTCCGCGCGCTGCCTCCGGGTGATGTCCGCGGCGAGCACCCACGTCTCCTCGCCCACCACGCGGACATTGACGTCCAGCCAGACACGCGAGGGCAGCTCCGCCAGGAAGCGTCCGCCCTCGCGAGTGGAGAGCGCGGCCATCAAGCGCTCGTGCAGTACGGTGCCCGCGAGCGCGGGCTCGGCTGTCCAGGGCTCCTGCCCCTGCAGCTCCTGGGCGGGCACGCCGAGCAGCGCGGCGGCGCGGCCATTCACCTCGCGGATGCGCCCCTGGGCATCCAGGCAGAGGAACGCCTCGCTCATCATCTCCCGCAACACACACAGGCGGGCCTCGGCGGAGAGCGCAGCTTCGTCGGCGGGCGCGGCGGGCATGGCTCCCGTGGGGATGACAGGGGTGTCCGTGGGAGGGAAGGACACGGTGGACGGCGAGGGGCTCATGTAGACCTGAACCGTCCCCTGGCCCTCCAAATGCGTCAAGTCATCCGCTCCGCCTGGGGAATCACGCTGCGGCGCGGCGTCCGCACGACGGGACATCCACCAGCCCCGACCTCGGCCCCTCCACAGGCCGGCCCCGCGTCGAGGGCGGGACATGCGACTCAGGACCCGCCCGTCGGCGCGGTCGGGTCCACGATGGGTTCCGGCATGACCCACGTCCCGGTGGGGTCCAGGTACGCCTGGTCGAAGGCGTAGAGGATGCCGTTCCAGCGGTCCCAGAAGTCGGCCCAATTGTACTCGGTGGGCGGCGACGTCAACGGGTTGCCGTCGCGGTCCGGCTGGCTGTTCGCATAGTCGGCGTAGTTCCAGATGACCGTGCCGAACTCGGTGCGCAGCAGCGGGGTGAGGGCCCGCAGCAGCGCGACGCGGGACACCTCGTCCGAGCGGGGTGATGCGGGCGAGAAGACGGGCTGCGCCATGTCGTGCTGCTCGCGCCAGGCGATGTAGTTGTTGGCGACGGCGATGAGCGCGTCGCGGGTGGCGGGGCTCGTGGACAGGCGGGCCTGCTCGTAGAGCGCGAAGGCCGCGACCAGCAGGCTCTTGTAGTGCATGCCCGGGAAGAGCTGGTCGAACTGATAGGGGCGCGGCGTGTCGAACGCGTGCGCCAGCGCGTAGTCGTAGGCCTGCACGGCCTGGGCGGGCACCGCGTCCACCAGCGTGAACTCCGTGAGCACGCGCTCGGGCGTCACCGCGCCGACGGCGCTCCGGCGCCACGCCAGGTAGAGCTGCCCCGAGCCGCCGATGTCCGAGAAGATGGCGAGGTTGCCCTCGTGCAGGGTGCGCTCCAGCGTCAGCACCAGGTTCTCGACCTTGTCGAGCGGCCAGAAGCCCGGCGAGGACTGGTAGAGCGCGGCGAAGCGCGCGGCGGTGATGCTCAGCGTGCGCGCGTCCAGGAGCGCCGCGGTGTTGAGCGAGGTGATGAGCGCGCCGAGCGAGGCCGCCGCGTCCGTGGGCACTCCGCGCAGCACCAGCTCCAGGCCCAGCTTCTCCGGCGTGGCGAGCAACTGGAGGTCGAGCCCCACGCGCTGGAGCGCATGGAGCACCGACAGCGAGGGCTGTCCCCGCGCGGCGGCGATGATGCGCCTGGCGATGGCGGTGCCGAGCATGCCCTCGCCACCGGTGCGCGAGGCATTGGGCGCGAAGGTGAACCAGGTGGGGCGCACGGCGCTGACGCCACCGGGTTGCAGGGCTGGGTCCAGCACCGCGCCCAGCTCGTAGGCGATGGCGATGTAGCCCTCGGTGATGCGCTGGTTGTCCTCCAGCGGAGTCGCCGTGGGCTGGGCGCTCGCGGAGGCGCCAAGGAAGGCCACGGCGAGCGCGAGCCCTCGAAGGGCGTGAGAGGAACGGAGTGCAGGGAGTCGTCGCATGGGGAGTCCGCCGGAAAGACGTGGGGTCCTGGGGAGGTAGTCACTGCCCAGGCTCTTCCAAAGGCGTGGCGGCCCCGCGCTATTGCGGCGCTGTCGGGTATCCGACGGATGGAGGGGCTTGGGAGCCCATGTGCTCCATGAGGCGTGCTGCTGGCGCGGCGCGCTCAGAGGTGGCGGACGGCGTGCTCCTCCCACAGCGAGCCCGGCGCGGTGAACACGTCGGCGGGCTGGCCTTCGAGGACCCACCAGGCGCCTCGGGCCACCTCCTCCTCGAGCTGTCCGGGGGACCATGCGGAGATGCCCTCGAAGGTGAGGGATTCACCGACGGGCAGGTGCGCCTCGCGGCGTCCTTCGTACCAGGCGATGCCCTCGAGGAGGGGCTGTGCTCCCTCGGGGGCCGGGCGGCGCAGCGTGAGGGTGATGTGGAGCGCGGGGTTCACCGGCCCGCCCCAGCGGTCCACGCCCTCGGGGAGGCGCTCGCCCTGACGGGTGCGCACGCGATTGAGCACCACGCCCCACGTCCTGCGCTGGGCGCCCGCGTCGAGGAGCAGCACCACGGTCTCGTCGAAGTTCTCGGAGACGCGGCCGGGGCGCGCGACGAGCAGCGAGCCCGCACGGAGCGGCGCCGCGGGCAGTTGCTCCAGGGACTTGAGCGCGTCGATGGCGCGCGGGAAGAGCACGAGCAGCGCGGCCGCGACGAGCAGCAGCACCCAGCCGAGGTGCCAGCGCGAACGGCGCATCATGAAGCGGGGACCGGACGTGGGCGGGCTCCGGCCGGGTGGAGGAGGGGCGCGCTCACGGCTTGCGGTGGGGCCGCGCGGGAGGCGGGGCCTCCGACATGTGTTCGGCCTTGAATCGGGCCAGGGCCTGCGCGGGGTCGATCTCCTGGAGCTGCTCGGCCCGGGTCTTCTGGGGCGATGTGTACGGCGTGAGCTCCGAGGAGGCCTGCTGCTTCGAGCCGCGCAGCCAGCGCCGTGTCAGCGAGAAGAGGACGTAGATGCCGAGCGCCAGCAGGCTGTACTTGAGCAGCCACTTCGCCACGCCGATGAAGAGGCCGACCACGGCGATGGCGACGAGCAGGCCGAGGCCGCCGATGACGAGGACCTCGGCGGTGCTCCACGAGGACTCGCGCTCGTCCGAGCCTGTCGTGTCAGGGGACGCCTGCTCCTTCTGGATGAGGGTGGGCTGCTGAGACTCCATGAGAATCCCCCGACCTGGGCCTGACTGACGCGACCGCGTGTGACTCAGCATAGGAGGGATGCCGTTCGACGGACAGTACGGACAAGCGCGAGCGGCGGTGTCCCGGGCTCATACCGGTTACAGGCGTCGCCAGGGATTCATACCGGTTACAGGGCCTGGGCGAGCCCATCCCGGTGACGCGGGCAATCCGATGCGCTGTCCGCTCATGGGACGAGCATCGAGACGCAATGGGGTTACACGGGCCGCCGAGGGGCGAGCCGGTCCAGGTCCACGGGTGTGTCCACGTCCTCGCCGCCTCCGGGGAGCGGCACGATGGCGACGCGGGTCGGCTCGTGGGCAATCACCCCACGTGCGCCCTGGGCGGGAGACAGGGCCTCCAGCTCCGGGAACACGGCGCGGGAGAACAGCGCGGGGACGCCGTGCGTGCCGTCGTATCCAGAGGCCACGATGGGCGCACCGGTGGTCCGCCAGGTGTCCACGAGGGCTCGGAGATGTGATGCCGTGACGCGGACCTGGTCACAGAGCATGAAGAGCACCGCGTCCACGTCGGGGGTACCCGAGGACATCGCCGAGAGCCCCATCGTCAGGGAGCCGCCGGGACCGCGCGCCCAGTCGGGATGCTCGATGATTCGCAGGGGGAGGTCGACGAGCTCGGGGGCGATGATGTCCCGATGGGCGCCGAGGACCACGAGCACGGGACCTTCGCCGAGGGACAGGGCCGCTTCGGCGGCGCGTCGGATGAGCGTCTTCCCCTCGTGGACGACGAGCTGCTTGGGATGTCCGAGCCGAGACGAGCCTCCCGCCGCGAGCAACACCACGCCTGCTCGCGCACGGCCCGCCCTCACGCGAGCTTTCGTACGGGGGGCGGCGCCACCGTGTGGATGGGCGCGCGGCGCTCGCGCAGCTTGCCTCCCTCCCGCTCCGACACCACGGCCTGCAGCTCGGCGACGATGGACAGGGCAATCTCCTCCGCGCCCTCCGCGCCAAGGTCCAGCCCCACCGGGGCATGCAGCTTCTCCAGCATCGTCGCGCTCGGCGCGGTGGCGAGCCCCGCGAGCAGCCGCTCCGTGCGGGAGCGTGGACCCAACACGCCCAGATACCGCAGCGGACGCGGGAGCAATCCCGCGAGCAGCTCCTGGTCCTGCGGCAGGCTGTGCGTCATCAACACCACCAGCGCGCGAGGTGACACCGGAACCGACGTCGCCGCCTCACCCGTCTTCGCCGAGACCACCGCGTGCGCGAGGGGGAACCTCCGTCGCAGCGTCTGCGCGGGGCGGTCCGCGACCACCGTGACACGCCAGCCCAGGCTCGCGGCCTGCGTCACCACGGGCGCGACGTCGAAGCCGCTGCCGAACAACACCAACTCATGGGGCGGCTCCACCACCTCCACCAGCACGTCCGCGCCGCCACACGGTCCGCTCCACGTGCGGCCCTGCTCCATCGCCTCGCGGGCCGCGACGCGGACGGCATCACCCAGTGCGCCCGCGATGTGTCCCGCCTCCACGCCATCGTCACGCACCATCCACCGCGTCCCCACGGCCTGCGCGGGCCCCTGGTACGCGGTGGCGATGACGGCGCGACGTCCCAGGTTCCGGGCCTCGTCCGCGAAGACCAGGGCATCGGCCGGGCCGGGCTCGCAGCGCTCCAGCAGCACGTCCACGACACCATTGCAGCCGAGCGCGAAGGACAGGCTCCCCTCGTCCTCGATGCCCTCTCCCGTGGAGTCGTAGCGGAGCACGCGAGGCCCGGTGCTCGTCCAGAAGAACGCTTTGCGGACGATGTCGGCCTCCAGGCACCCGCCGCTCACGCCTCCGGCGAGCCAGCCGTCCTCGCCCATCAACATCCGGGCACCCGGCTTGCGGTACGACGAACCCGACACGGCGACCACCGTGGCCAGTACCCAGGGCCCACGGGAGCGCGCGCGAGCGCGGAGGATGGCGTCCAGGTCCTTCATGTTGGCCCCGAGCCTAGCAGACGGCCGCTGACGTCACCGCGCCACCGAGCCGTCACCCGGCCCGGTGGAGACCGCGTGTGTTGGAGACCGGGCAGGGGCTCGCGCGGCGAGTCGCGCGGCCTGGGCGCAGAGGAACACGAGCAACACCGGCTCGATGAAGTACTTGAACCGCATGTTCTCGCCCTTCTCGAAGAGCACGCTCACCGAGACGACGAACATCACCGGCAACACCAGCCCTGCTACCTGGAGCCAGTCCACACGACGCTTCAGCTCCCGCGCGGCCCGCGCTCCCGCGAGGAGCACCAGCACCCAGAGCACGGGCGACGAGAAGACGAAGTCGAGCGGCGCTCGCCACGGCAGCCGGTCCACCAGGACGTTGGGCTGGTAGCGGCTGGACGGCACGCCATACATCACCGCGTTCTCCGCGAACGAAGCGAGCGTCGCGGAGAGGGGCCGCTCGAAGAGGGCCCGACGGCACACGTACTTCAGCCCCACCGAGTACCGCAGGGCATCCAGGTGGTTGTAGTTGTAGTAGCCCCCGAGCTTTTCGTCCGTGCGCAGCACCGCGGCGCTGGACGGTGGCGGCAGGGACCTGGGCAGCACGTTGTCGGGCAGCCGCACCGCGCCGAGGTCCGGCTCGCCCAGGCCGATGGCCCGACAGAAGTTGAGCCCGTCGAAGCTGGACGTCATGGACGTGTTGAACAGGGCGAGCTGCTTGGCGACGTAGGGGCCCGCGAAGAGCGCGACGACGACGAGATAGCGACCCACGCTCCGGGCCGAGGCCCCCCGGAGCGCGAGACACAGGGCCACCAGTGGGAAGAACGGCCACTGGAAGATGGAGCGCAGGAAGAAGAGGACGAGCGACGCGGCGGCGAGCCGGGCGATGGAGCCGTCCTCACGTGGGGGGCGCCACAGCTCGAAGCAGAACCACAGGAAGGCGAGGGCGCTGGCGGCGGTGCTGTCCAGGAGGGTCGCGAAGGCGAGGGTCCCCGGATGCAGCGCCATCAGCACCGCGGCGACGCGGGCGAAACGCCGCCCCGCCACCTGGAAGACCCAGGCATGCACGAGCGTCACCGTGCCAGCGAACACGAGCGCCCAGACGACATAGGTCCAGCGGTCCACGGCGTCGACCAGGGCCAGGTCCTCGAGCGGGCCCTGGAACAAGGCCAGCGCGGCGCGGAGCACGTCCAGCAGGGGCGGCTGGATGTGCAGATACCAGAGGGAGCGCAGCGGCTCGTCGCGCAGCTCGCGCAGTGACAGCGTCTGCATCATCCGCTCGGAGCTCCACGCCTGGAAGCGCAGCCCGTCTTGGGTGAAGCGGCGCAGCCCCGCCTCCAGCACGAGCAGGAACAGGAAGGACGCGGCGAAGACGACACCCCGCTCGCGTCGGCTCGCGACACGGGCGTCGGGCATCGCGGGCGCGTCCGAGGCGAGGGGAGGGGATTCGGCCACCAGGGGCGAGTCTCGCAGCCTCCCGGGGTCCTCGTACAGTTCACGGAGTGTGACCCGGTCCTCCGGGCGGGCGCGGGGAATCACCCGGGGGACTGGATGATTCCCCTGTCTCAGGCTGTACTTGGCTTTCGCATGCCCATCCTGCGTCAGGCCCACGCGCTCCAAGCCCTCCGCGAGCTCGGTCGACTGGCTCCAGACCTCGCCCGCGTCCGCGCCAACCGCTCGTTGGAGGACAGCCTGCGCAGCCTGAGCGAGGCCTGTCAGACGACGCTCGGCATGGAGCTGGAGACGCTCATCCTGTTCGACGCGCGCTCCGTCGTGCGGTTGTTCGGGCACGCCGAGCAGGCGCGCATCCTCGCCCACCTGATGGACGAGCGGGCACGCACGCTCGCCGAGCACGGCGACTTCGTGGGCGCCCTCTCGGACACCGTCTACGCGGGGCAGTTGCTCATGTGCTCGCGCCAGCGCTTCGGGGTCCACAAGGACGCTGGCGCCGCCGACGCGCTGGCGCGCGAGCTGCCCAAGCCTGCGCCCTGATTCGACTCAGGAGGCGCGACCCGTGACGCGCGCCCGGGGCCTGCGCACCCTCTCGGCGCCGCACGCGGCCGCATGACGCGCGAGCGCCTCGTCGAGCGCGGCGTCGTCCAGCTTCACGCCCCTCTGCCGCCACAGGTTGTCCACCTGGAGCACGCCCTCGCGCACGCGCGCCTCCAGCCGTCCCACCAGCTTCCCTCGATGGAGCAGCGGACAGACGTACCACCCCCACTCACGCTGCGCGGCGGGCTTGTAGACCTCCCACGTGTAGTCGAAGCCGAACGCCACGCGCACCAGCTCCCGGTCCCACAGCACCGGGTCCAGGGGCCCGAGGATGCGCATCCTCGCGTCGGGCTCCGGCTGCTCCCGCTCCCGGAAGCCCACGGGCGCCAGGTAGCGCCGGGGCGAGCCGGGAATGCTGACCGCCTCCAGCACGCCCTCGTCGACCAGCGTGTCGGGGAGCGAGGAGGTGCGCACCTCGGTCAGCGTGGACCAGTGGGGACCGCTCGCGCGGCTGAGCAGGCCCGCGGCCTCCACACGCTCGGTCAGCCCCCAGCGCTCGAACGTCTGCGTCACCCGCGCCTCGGCCATCCGGGGCAGGGCGCGATGCGGGACGTCGTACAGCTTGCCGCCCGGGCCTCGGCCACACACCACCACCTGACAGCGCGTCCACAGGATTTCCAGCGCCATCGCCGTGGCGCGGGCCGTGCCCTTCCAACCACTCCAGTCGATGGGCACCACCGCGCCATGGTCCTTCAGCTCGCGCGACGAGGAGCGACCGCGCGCCGTCACCTCCTCGAGCACCGCGTGCAGCACCGCCTCCGGCACCCGCTTGAGTCGCTCCTCCAGTCGCCACCAGGGCGCCTGGGCCGCGCGCTCGCGGTAGTAGGGGAACGCGCTGGCGGGCAGCAGGCAGCGCTCCTTGGCGAAGTGCTCGAAGGCGTGCCCCGGCAGCAGGTGTCGGTACACGTCGCCGCGCGCCAGCCCGTCCACGCGCGCGAGCGCCACCAGGTCCGCGTTGGTGCCGATGACATCCAGCGGGTCCAACTGGATGCAGCGCAGGCGCTTCAGGAGCGCGCGCGCACCCCGGGCCCCCTGCAGCGGGAAGGGGCGCGCGAGCCCGAGGTGCGCGACGAGGAAGCGTCGGGCCTCGTCTGGCGGAAGCACGGTGGCGGGAGGATGCGAGGGCACGGTGTGGACTCTAACGTCGCCACGGCCGCTTGCCGGGGCCATGTGGGCTCAGGGGCCGGATTTCTCGGCGACGCGCTCCACGATGTCCCTGGGCAGCCGGAGGGCCCGCTCGAACTCCAGGCGCACCGGAGCAGGCACGGGAGGCGAGCGCGCGTCGAGCTGCGCGAGCAGCCGCTCCCCCAGCGCGAGGAACTCGAGCCCCTGTCGCGCGAGGCTCCGGCAGAACGGGCGGAGCTCCACCTCGACGCGTGGGGTGATGGGCGTGCCGCTCGCGCTCCGGTCCTCCAGGACCAGCGTGTCCCCGTGGCGCCAGAGCTTCATGGCGGACTCCTCCCAAGGGGCGGCCCGTGCCTCGTCGGCACCGTCGAGGAGCTTGTCCAGCGCGAAGAACCAGCTCCACGTCATCCAGAGCTCGTCGACCGAGTCCTCGTCGCTGAAGGCCACGCCGCCCACGTCGATGAAGAAGCCTCCGACGAAGCTGCAGCAGCTCACGCGGGGACGACGGAGCACATCGTCGAGGTACTCCCGCTCCAGGCCCTGGAGGTCCGCGAGCCCCACCCACCGCTGCTCGACGAACACCCGGAGGTCGGCACGGAAGGACGGAGCGGACATGGCCCCGACTGTACCGTGCAACCTCCTTGCTCGTGTAACCCCATGGCTCGGAGGTGGGCCACGGGGACCGCGTCAGTCGCGCTCGCGCGCGTCGGGGTCCTCGGGCTCCGGCTCCAGGCGCGCCTGCCGCTGGCTGGCCTCCCACGACGCCTCCGCGTCGTTCGCATGGACGATGGCGGCCTCCGCGTCATCCTGGGCGCTGGCCCAGGTGGTGTGCCCGCCGGCGTAACCCTCCAGGGGCCGCGGCCCGCGATGGGCCTCCACCTCCAGGTCCCGCTGCTCCTGCTCGCGGAGCCGTTGTCGCTCCTGCTCCCGCTCCCGTTGATGCTGTCGCTCGAGGATGGAGTCATCCGCCATGGCGCCGTCACCTCCTGGCTCCAAACCTGCGGACGAGGGATGAGCGCCGCAGCGAAGCGGCGCCAGGGCCCGGTGGGCCGCATGCTCGGAGGGCGGCCGGAGTGCACCGTCACCCTCCGAGACGTCAGCCTTCGCGCACGCGCAGGACGACCTTGCCGGTCGCGCGCCGGGCGTCCAGCTCGCGCAGCGCCTGCGCGCCCTGCTCCAGGGGGAAGACGGGCCCGACGACGGGCTCGAGCACCCCCTGGTCCGCCATCGCCTCCAGGTCCTTGGCGATGGTGGGCGTCAGCGACGGCTCGTGGATGAGGAAGCCGCCCCACGCCACGCCCACGACGTCGATGTTGCGCAGCAGCAGCTTGTTCACCGCCACCTCGGGGATGCGGCCTCCGGCGAAGCCCACCACCAGCAGCCGTCCCTCCGGCGCCAGCGCCTTGAGGCTCTTGTCGAAGATGTCCCCACCCACCGGGTCCAACACCACGTTGGCGCCCAGGCCGTCCGTCAGCTCCTTGAGCTGCGTGAGCCAGGGGCCCGAGGACAGCAGCACCTCGTGCGCACCCGCCTTGCGGGCCACCTCCGCCTTGCGCTCGTCGCTCACCACCGCCACCACGCGTGCGCCCGCGCCTCGCGCCACCTGGATGGACGCCGTGCCCACGCCGCCCGCGGCGCCGTGCACCACCACCGTCTCTCCCGCCTTCAGCCGGCCCCGGCGGTGCAGGGCGAAGTGCGCCGTGTGGTAGTTCATCACCACGCCCGCGGCGGCCTCGAAGCTCCAGCGCCGGGGGATGCGGAACACCATCTCCGCGGGAATCGCCGCCACCTCCGCGAAGCCTCCCAGCCCGAAGCTGAAGGCCATCACCCGGTCTCCCGCCTTCACCGACGCGCCCTCGGGCGCCGAGCGCACCACGCCCGCCACCTCCACGCCCGGCACGAAGGGCAAGGGCGGCTTCAACTGGTACTGCCCCTTCGTCAGCAGCAAGTCGGGGAAGCTCACCCCCGCCGCCACCACGTCGATGAGCACCGCGTCCTGCGCCTCGGGCTCGGCAAGCTCCACCAACGCCAGCCCGTCGGGTCCGTCCAGTCGCTGCAGCTGAAGTGCGCGCATGTGCCTTCCTCCCGGGACGCAAGCCTCGCGCACCCGTCCGCTTCCGCAAAGCAACTCCACGCGCGCGCCGCTGTCAGCTTCGCCCTGAAGGGCGCGTCCACCGTGAGGATTTCCGGCGTCCGTCCGGTGTGGCCCGACACGCACTTGGGTGCTTGGGGGCGCTGGTTCGACTCCAGCTCTCCCGACTTCAATCGGGAGATAGCTCAGCGGTAGAGCACGAGCCTGAAACCATGGCCGCGCCACTCGGACGCCGGATTTCCTTCCTCCCGAAATTCCCCGGAAATGCTGCGAGAAATGCGGTCCGCGCGCGGACCCCGTGAAGGCCCTTTCGGCCACGCATTTTCGCGAAATTCTGTTCACACCAGGGTTACCCACTACGTCGGGCGACTCGGCGGAAGCGGCGGGTAGGGCTCCGATAAGTTGCTGAAATAGCTGGGGCTTCTGGCTGAAACTCGCAATGTGAGAATAAGCTACTTAGTAAAATTATCGCGCAACCTTGAAATACACAACCATCCTGTGACACTGTGCTTTCTAATCTTTCCGTTTAGGAGGATTACATGGTGAATCAGCGAGTACGCGGTGTTCTTGGTGTAGCGGCGCTGTCCTTCCTCGTTGGTTGCAACGAGTCCACCCCTGCTCCCGAGGCCAAGCCCCAGGACACCGCGACGAAGAGCGCGGCGGCCCTGCAGCTGACCGGGAAGAAGGTTGTTGCTACGGATTCCTCCGGTGTCGCCAAGTTCATCACCGGCGACCTCGGCCCCGCACCGCAGGCGGCCGCGGGCTTCTCGGCCCTGGGCCAGGCGGACCTGGCTCCGGTGGCGGCGCTCATCGCGCCCCAGCTGAACCTGAACCCGGCGGACCTGGTCCTGAAGAAGACGTTCACGGACCGCCAGGGCGACGGCCACGTCGTCTACGGCGTGAAGGTCAACAACATCCCCGTGCTGTACGGCCAGCTGCGTCTGACGACCCGCGGTGGCAAGGTCATCGCGGCGTCCACCAACACCCGCAGCGACCTGAAGGCCACGGCCAAGGCGAGCGTGGACGTGTCGGTGGCGAAGGACGCCCTGCAGGCGGACCGCTCCACGTTCGACGGCCTGAAGATCGAGGACGGCCACGAGCTGGTCTATTTCCGTGACGGCGACGAGCTGGTGCTCGTCTACAAGCTCATCCAGTCGGGTGAGCGCCGCGACGGGACGCCCGTGCGCGATGTCGTCCTGGTCAACGCGACCAACGGCGACGTGATTGCCCGCCACCCGCAGATCAAGGAGGGCCTGGCCCGCCGGATGCACAACGGCAACAACACCACGACGCTCCCTGGCGCGGTGGTTCGCACCGAGGGGCAGCCCGAGGTCGCCGACCCGGTCGTCAACACGAACTACGACCACCTGGGCACGGTGTACGACTGCTACAGCGAGCTGTTCGGTCGTGACTCGTACGACAACGCCGGCGCCACGCTGGTCAGCACGGTCCACCACCGCGTCGCGTACGTGAACGCCTTCTGGAACGGCACCCAGATGGTGTACGGCGATGGCGACGGCGTGAACGCCAGCAACCTGGCCAACTCCCTGGACGTGACGGCGCACGAGCTGACGCACGCCGTGACGGAGTTCTCCTCCGACCTCATCTACGACAACCAGTCGGGTGGTCTGAACGAGTCCTTCTCCGACATCTTCGGCGCGGTGTGCGAGTGGTACGGCGACGGCAACGTCGTCAGCGCGCGCACGTGGCTGGTCGGCGACGACGTGTGGACGCCGAACATCCCGAACGACGCCCTGCGCTACATGGCGAACCCCACGCAGGACGGGGACTCGCTCGACTACTTCCACGACTACGACGACAGCGTGGACGTGCACTACAGCTCGGGTATCTCCAACCTGGCGTTCTACCTGCTGTCGCAGGGCGGCACGCACCCGACGGGCAAGACCACCATCTCGGTCACCGGCATCGGCATCGAGAAGGCCGCGCAGATCTTCTACCGCGCGAACAACACCATCCTCGAGTCGGACGCCACGTTCGAGGACGCGAAGGTCGCCACCGAGCAGGCCGCCGCGCTGCTGGGCTACACCGCGGATGAGATTGCCTCGGTGACCAACGCCTGGAAGGCCGTGGGCGTGGGCGTGCCCATCATCGTGGACACGACCCCCATCCAGAAGGACGTGCCCATCACCGGCATCGGCTCCACCAGCGGCCAGAAGAAGTACTACGAGTTCAACCTGCCCGAGGGCGCGTACGACCTGAACGTCTCCATCGCCGGCGGCACGGGCGACGCGGACCTGTACGTTCGCTACAACAACGTCCCCACCACCAGCCTGTACGACTGCCGTCCGTACCGCGCGGGCAACGCCGAGTCCTGCGCGTTCGCGACGCCGAGCCAGGGCCGCTGGGTTGTCATGCTCAACGCCTACAGCACCTTCTCCGGCGTGACGCTGACGGTGACCTGGAAGGGTGGCTACATCCCCGTGCAGTCCGGCATCGCGCTGAAGAACCTCTCCGGCGCGGCGGGCTCCTCGAACGTGTACACCATCGAGGTTCCGGAGCGTAAGCCCGGCACCGGCATCAACAGCCTGTACATCCAGACGGGCGAGGGTGAGGGCAACCCGGACATCTACGTGAAGCGCGGCTCGGCGCCGACGAAGTTCGACTACGACTGCCGCAGCGTGAAGGAGCACCAGTCCGAGGTGTGCAACCTCATCAACGTGCCGGCCGGCAAGTACTACATCGAGATCTACGGCGCGAAGGGTGGCTACGAGGGCATCGCGTTCATCGCGTCGCACAAGTAATCACCTGATGTAGACGGCGCGGCCCCGAGGCCGCGCCGCTCCAAGGCCCCGGTCGTCCGTTTCCTCACGGACGTCCGGGGCCGATTCATTTCCAGCGGCGCGAAGCCCTCAGAGCGGGCGGGTGGCGGGGCCGGGGAGGATTTCGCGCAGGCACCGCTCGATGCCGCCCCGGTGCTTCCACTGCATGGGGTAGCCCAGCGACACCTCCTCGAAGCGCACCCCGTCGCGCCACTGCGTGAGCGGGATGTGCAGGTGGCCCGTCACCACGACCTCGGCGCGGTAGCGCGTGTGCCAGTCCTCGGTGCGCCTGGTGCCGCACCAGATGGAGAAGCGGGGGATGCGCGGCAGCCGCACGTGCTCGTGCCGGAGCGGGTAGTGGTTGACGAGGATGGTGCTGCAGCCCGGTGGCAGGGCGTCCAGCCGGGCCCGGGTGGACTCCACGCGCGCGGCGCACCACGCGGAGCGGCTGGGGTACGGGTCCGGATGCAGGAGCACCTCGTCGGTGCACAAGAGGTCGTCCTCGAACGCCCACTCCAGCGCCTTGTCCTCCGGCACGTGGTCCGGGCGGAACGAGTAGTCGTAGCCCAGGAACATGGGGACGATGACGCGGTGGGGGCCCTCGCCGGGCCAGCGCGGGTAGGGGTCCTCCGGCGTGAGCGCGCCGTGGCCGCGGCACAGCGCCACCAGTCGCTGGTAGCGCGCGTCGCCGCGCAGGGAGGGTTGCTCGGAGGGCATGGTCCACAGCTCGTGGTTGCCCGGCACCCAGATGACCTGGCGGAAGCGCGCCGTCAGCGTGCGCAGCATGAAGTCCATCTCGGACAGCGTCTCGCCCACGTCGCCGGCGACGATGAGCCAGTCGTCCGGGAAGGCGGGCAGGGTCTGCAGGGCCTGCTTGTTGTCGGCGTGGCGCAGGTGCAAGTCGCTGATGGCGTAGAGCTTCATGGGGCGTGCGTCACCTTAACGTGCCCGGGGGGCATGCGCCGCCACGGCTCAGGCCCAGGGGTGGGCGGTGGCCTGTCCCAGGGCACGGAGCCGCGAGTGGAGCTCCCGGGGATGCGCGGCGCGGTCCACCCAGGTGATTTCGCGCGGACACGACCTGGGAGGTGGGCGCACCGCGTGGAGCGCGCAGGCGGTGTGCGGGTGACGCGCGCGCACCGCCTGGAGCAGGTGCAGCCCGTCTCCATCCGGCAGCAGGTCTCCGCAGACGACCACGCGCGGCGGCTGCTCGTGCACGAGCGCGAGGGCCTCCGCCATGTCGCGCGCGAAGCGCTTGGCGCCGGGGAGGTCCCGGACGAGCCGACGCCACGCCGACAGCGCGAGGGGGTCTTCATCCACGAACAGGAAGGTGACGAAGGGCTGCGTGCTCATGGCTTCGACGTGGCGCGGGTGAGGTGACGCATCAGGTCTGCTTCCCATAAGACTACCTGGGAAGTTCTTGGATGCCAACCTCTCAAGTCATATCGACATGGACGAACCCGTTAGGTTAACGAACATGGAAAAGACCCTCGCATCCCGCCTCGGAGGAGCTGCGCGCCTGGCCCGCACCCGGCTGAACCTGACGCAGGCCGACGTCGCGGAGCGCATCGGTATCGCGAGCGAAGTCTACGGGCGGCTGGAGCGCGGCCACATGTTGCCGAGCATCCAGACCTTCCGGCGGCTGTGCGTGGTGCTCTCCATCTCCGCGGACGAGGCGCTGGGGCTCAAGCCCTCGCAGGAGGTGAAGTGGGCCGCGGAGCCTCCTAGCGAGTATGGCGAGTCGGGTGAGCTGCGCCGGCTGTTGCGCCGGGCCAAGCAGCTGGACCGCAGCGCCATCCGGCTGTTGAGCGTGCTGGCCGCGCAGTTCAAGCCCAAGGGCACCTGAGCCGCGGCCCGCCCCGTTACTTCCGGGGGCTCGTCGTGGAGAGCTTCGACAGCCGGTCCTTGAGCTTCTTCGCGGAGGGGAAGCCGTGGAAGAGCACGACCTGGGGATGGCCCTCCAGCGTCTCGCGCTCCGAGGGTTCCTTCGCGAGCAGGGCCCGGTCGACGCCCAGGAGCAGGCCCGCGTCGGGTCGGGTGCGCAGCTCCGCGAGGCGGCGGGTGAGGGCGCTCGCGTGCCAGGCGTGGAACAGCTCCAGGGCGACCTCCTGACGCGAGCCGCGGTGGCGGAAGGTGAGGTCCGGCACGCAGAGGCTGGCGGCGCCCACATGGCGGGGCAGCGGCGTGAGGTCCAGCTCCCACGCGTCATCCTCGAAGCTGGAGGACAGGGAGGCGACCTCCTCGGGGACATGACCCAACGCGGCGGGTAGGGGAGAGACGAGCGGGTCCTTGTCGCTCAACATCAGCGTGGCCTGGCGGCGCGAGGGCTCCACCGTGGCCTTGAGCTCCCAGCGCTCCAGCACCGGCACCACGGACAGGAACGAGGCGAGCTGCAGGCCGTACTTCTTCTGCAGGGCGAGCATGGCGCCGGGGCCTTCGACCTCCAGCTCCCAGTCCGGGCCATCGCGTCGGACCTCGGCGACGAGCCGGCAGAACTTCAGCCAGCGCAGCACCTTGCGCACGCGCAAGAGCTCCGGTGCGCGAGCCCGCAGCGTCAGCCGCCGCGCGGACAGCAGCGGCCCCTGGGCGAGGGCGAGGTTGTAGCGGTCCACCAGCGCCTGCGCCGTGGGTGCCTCGCCGTCCCAGCCGAGCAGTTTCCGGTTTCCGGGCAGGTCCGCGTAGAGCGCCGCGCGCGCATCCTGGAGCGGTGTGGAGAGGGCCTGCTCGAGGCGGGCCTCGTAGGCTTCCATCGTGGTGTCGGGCGTGAGGGCGCGGAGCACCTGGGCGGCGGTCTTCAGCCGGGCCCAGCGGGTCTCGGAGACATCGGGCGCGGGCTCCTCGAACGTGAGCCGGTCCACGAGCAGCTTCACGAGACCGCGCGCGATCTTCGGACGAGACCAGGCGCCCGCGAGCAGGCCGAGGCCTTCCTCCACATCGTCACAGATGGCGCCTCGCGAGGCCTCGACGGAGGCGAGCAGCTCGGCCGCGAGTGCGAGGAGCGCCGGGTCATCGCGCTTCACGAAGGCGGGACGGAGGATGCCCTTCTGCGTGCGGTACGCGAGCAGCTCCCGCGTCAGCATGGCGCGCCTCCCGGGGAGAGCGCGGGGGCGTCACGCTTCACGAACGCGAGACGGAGGATGCGCTTCTGAGCGTGGTGCGCGAGCCGGGGCGTCATGGCGCACTTCCCGTGGAGGGCGCGGGGGGCGTCATGCCTCACGAAGGCCAGACGGCGGATGCCCTCCTGCGTGCGGCATGCGAGCCAGGTCTGCACGGCGCGCCTCCCCTGGAGCGCGCGAGGGACGCGGGGACGTCGCGCTTCACGAACGCAGGACGGAGGATGCGCTTCTGCGCGCGGTATGCGAGCAACTCCCGGGGCGGCACGGCGCGCCCTGCGAAGAGCGCCTGGGGAAATGGAGGCCCATCGACGAACGGGACGGCGGTGGCTCGCGTGTCGCGGGACTCCACAGGTGAAGGCCCAGGGACGCGCGTCACCACCCGGGAGTCCGGGCATGGTGGCTGGGTGCCTGCTGCCGGAGCGCTGACGTCGCATCTAGCCCTCCTCCTGGTAGGCGTCGTGCTGCCTGCGCCGCTCGCTGATGCCGCTCTCCGCCGTCTGCGCGGAGCAGACCTCGTACAACATCGCCCTCTTCCCGGGGCGCTTGCGCAGGATGCGCCCCAGCCGCTGCACATGCTCGCGCACGCTCCCGCTGCCACTGAGCACCACGCCCACACGCGCCTCCGGGACGTCGACGCCCTCGTTCAACACGCGCGAGGTGAGCAGCACCGGCAGCTCCCCCGAGGCGAACGCCGCGAGCAGCGCCTTTCTCTCCGGTATCGGCGTGTGGTGCGTGAGCGCGGGCAGCAGCAGCCGTCGCGCCAGCGTGTACACCGTCTCGTTGTCGTCCGTGAAGACGAGCACCCGGTCCTCGCGGTGCTCCAGCAGGATTCGCCACAGCACCTCCTGCTTGCCGCTGGAGGTGAGCGCGATGCGGCGCTGCTCGCGATACGCCCGGTACGCCGCGCGTCCCTCGTCGCTGCGCTGACTCTGCGCCAGGAAGCGCGCCCAGCCCTCGGGCGCCGACAGCCGCACGCCCAGCTTCCGCACGAAGCCCAGATACAACGCCCGGGCCTCGTCGTAGCGCGCCTTCTCCTCCGCCGTTAGCGGCACCTCCACGCGCTTCACTTCATAGGGCGCCAGGTACTCCCCCTGGAGCTCGCGGATGTCGGTGCGGTGCACCAGCGGCCCCAGCAGTTCCTCGACGACCCGCTCGCCGCCGTCCGTGCGCTCCAGGGTCGCGGTGAGCCCCAGCCGGTACGGCGCCAGCGAGCCCTCCGCGATGAACCGATAGCTGGGCGCCGGCAGATGGTGACACTCGTCACACACGAGCAGCCCGAAGCGGTTGCCGTGGAACTCCGTCTGCATCGCCGCCGAGTCGTACGTCGTCACCGTCAACGCCTGCCGGTCGTTCACCCCGCCCCCCAGCATCCCCACCGGGAGCGAGAAGTGGCGCGCCAGCACGCCCTGCCACTGCGTCATCAGGTCCAGCGTGGGCACCACCACCAACGTGGGCCGCCTCACGTGCGCGATGGCCAGCACCGCGAGCAGCGTCTTGCCCGCGCCTGTCGGCAGCTCCACCAGCCCCTTGCCCCCCGCGCGCGTCCAGGCATCGAGCGCCGCGCGCTGGTGGGGGAACGGCTGGATGGGCACCGTCAGCTCCGCCTCGAGCGGTTCGAAGCGCTTCGCGCGGTCCTCGTACGCCACCCCCAGCTCGCGCAACCGCAGCACCACCTCGCGGTAGTGCCGGGCGGCGGCGCGGTACACCCCCGTGCGCCCGTCCTTCTGGAAGAGGGCGCCCAGTCGTACGTCGTCCGGCAGCGTGGGTGCCACCAGCGTGCCGCAGTCGAAGTGGAGCTCGAGGGGGGCGTCCATGGGGCGAGCGTTGGACGTAGCCGGTCGATTCCCCTTTCGCCAGCCTCTTGAGAAGTCGAGAGCCCCCGCGAGTCCGAGCGTGCCACCTTGCGGCCGGCCCGGCGTTCGGGGTACCCACCCGCGCCCATGCGTTTTGTCTCGCTCGTTCCCCTGCTGTGTGGGCTGGCGGTCGTCGCCCAAGGTGGTCTCAACAAGCGCTTCGCCGGCCAGTGGGGCCTGCTGAGCGCGGTCCTCATGAACATGGTGGTGGCGACGGTGGCCACCTTCGCCGTGTACGCGGTGGCGCGCACCGTGCCCGGGCTCTGGCCCGAGGCCGCCGCCGCCGAGGGGCGCTTCTCCGGCTTCACCCCCTGGCACCTGCTGCCCGGCCTGTGCGGCGTGGTCATCGTCGTGGGCATGCCGTGGGCCATCGGCCGGCTGGGCGCGGTGCAGTCCGTGCTGCTGCTCATGGCCGCCCAACTCGTCACCAGCCTCATCTGGGATGCGATGGTGGAAGGGCGCCCGGCGACGGCCGCCCGGGTGTTGGGCTCGGCGGTCGCCTTCGCGGGTGCGGCCATCGCGGTCTGGAAGGGTTAGCTTCCCAGGCAGATGCGTCGCGTCCTCATCGCCAGTCCCCATGCCGCGTCGCGGGAGCTGCTCCGCCGCGTGCTCGCCGTCGGCGACGAGAGCCTGTCCATCTCCGCCACCGGCGACACGGACGACGCGCTCGCCGCCATCGCGTCCTCGCAGCCCGCGCTCGTGGTGGTGGACCTGCGCCGGCAGGACGAGGACCACCCGCTCTTCCTGGGGCTGTTGCGCAAGCGCTACCCCACGCTGCCCGTCATCGCCCTGGTGCCCGGACGGATGAGAATCTTCGATGGCGTCCGCGAGCGCGTCGTGGACGCGCCCGGTGAGTCCGCCGAGTCCCTCCACCAGCTCCTGGAGTCGCTGCGCACGGCGGTGCGCGAGCTGGTCGCGCAGGATTTGCTGCGCGTCCTGCGCACGCCGGTGGGGCGGGCCTGAGCGCCCGTCACAGGCGCAGCCGGTAGCCCAGTCCGCCCGCGAGGACGCCGCCGACATTCACGTCGCCCGTGGTGACGAAGTCGAGCGGCGCCAGGTGGTAGTGCGCCTCCAGGAAGAGGCCCCCTGGACCCAGCGGCAGCTCCACGCCGAGCAGGGCCTGGAGCCCCAGTCCGCCGCCGCTCTCCGACGCCGTGGCGCCGAACAGGTCCGACGTGGCGCGGTGCAGGTACAGCCCGGGGCCTCCGCCCACGTACGGCGTCAGCGAGCCGAAGGCCCGCTCGAAGCGATAGACGGCCGACAGCAGGAAGGCCACCTCGCGCACCGCGAGCGTGTAGCGGCCATCCGGCGGCGGCGCGCCGAAGCCTCCGAGCTGCGGGTCCGTGAGGACGCCGGACGTCTGCGGGCGGTGGTAGCCCACCTCCAGCGTCACGGCCAACCGTCGCTCGAGCCAGGGCGTGACGTAGCCCAGCTCCAGCCCCAGGTAGAGGTCTCCGCCCAGCGACGTGGTGGACTTGAAGAAGCCCACCTTGGGCGCGAGCAGCACGTTGCCTCCCTCCGTGGGGGCGGGCTTCGCGCCGGAGGTGAGCGCCGCGAGCGCGACGAGCACGAGGGCATTCATGGCTGCACGGCTCCAGGGACGTCGAGGGGCGCGGCCTGCTCCGAGGTGAAGCCAGGTCCGCCCACCACCGTGAAGCCCTCCGTCGCGGGCACCTCGCCCAGCGCGCCCGCGGGGTCCAGGACCTCCAGCGCATAGGGGCCGCCCACGACGATGCCGCCAGGGCAGGTGGGGTCACCTCCGGGCTCGTCGAACCCCGAGCACGTAGGCACCACCGCGCGCAGCTCCTGCGGCGACACCAGCTCCACCGAGCGCAGGGGGATTCGCTGCGTCTGGGACGGCGCCGACTTCACCGGGGCCACGATGTAGACCTCGGGCACGGCGCTGAACGCGCGCTGGGCGCCGGTGGGTGTGTTGCGGATGAGGACGGTGGTGTCGCCACGCTCCGCGCCGGAGCGCGGTGACACGGTGAGGGTGCCCAGGCGAGGGTAGCGCACGTCGAGGGCGCCCGTCGCCACGGCCTCACACCCGTCTCCATGCGCGACCACCAGGCTGTAGACACCCTCGGGCGTGCCCGGCGGCAGCTCGGACTCCACGCGCGTGGGCGAGACGACGGTGACGAAGAAGAGCGGTTGATCCTCCACGCCCTCGCGGCGCAGGGAGAGCAGCGGGCTGGTGCCCGGCTGGAAGCCCTGGCCCTCGATGACGATGGGGTTGGAGTCCGCGGCCGAGTAGCCATCCGCGGGCGGCATCACCCGCGCCACCGAGGGAGGCTCCACCACCAGCAGCGCGTCCGGCAGCCGGCCCGTGCCGCCCAGGGGATTGGCCACCTCCACCGCGTAGCTGCCCGGGGAGAGCTCCACCGGCGGCGAGCTGTCGCGCGTGGGCACGTCGAGCAGCAGCAGCTCCGGCCGCACATAGAAGACCTGCTCGCGCGTCAGCGTGTACGTGGACGGGCCGCGCAGGGTGACCTCCGGCAGCTCCACCGTGGGCGCGTCGGTGAGCACCTCGCCCGGCACGGGGGAGAAGCGCCGGCCCTGGAGCTCCAGCCTCCAGCCCGTGGCCCCTCCCTGGGCGTTGCAGAGTCGGGTGAGCTCGCCCACGCGGGCTCGCGGATTGACCACCCGCTCCACGGCGGGCGTGGGTCCCTCCGTCGTTCGCGAGCACCCACCGAGCACGAGCACGGCGGTGGCGATGGCTGTCAGGCGCAAGGCGCTCCCTCCCCTTCGGCTGCGAAGTCGCGCACGTTAGGACGCCCTCCCCGGAGGTCCGGAGATTTTTCCGGTTTCGGTCCCCCAGGCCATCCCGCGGGACGGGGGCTCCTTCGCAACCCCGCGAAGTCATTGGTTTCGAGCGGCGTCCGAGGGACGGCACGGCGGATGCTATGGCCACGCGCCGCGGGGGATGACGCGGGTCGGTGGGGGCGATGGGGGCGGGTCGGTGGGGGGCGCTGGGGGGGACGCGAGCGCGTCGTCGCGAGGGGAAGGGCGGGGACGAGTCGGTGCCTGGAGTGGGGAGGCAGGGCTTGTCGGTGGGACGAGGGATGGGGGCCGGTCGGGGGGAGCAGGACGTCAAGCGCGGCGGAGCTTCGGGCGACGCGAGCGGCGTGGCGGGTGGAGGGGGAAGGGCGGGGGGCGAGGAGGCGGGCTCCGGTGGAACGAAGCAGGCATCCGCCGGAGCCTGGTCCACCTCGTTGAAGGGTGGCGAGGCCATGCGCACCGTTGGTCGGCGGGGGTGGGTTGCCCCGATGACGACGGTTGGCAAGGTCAGGGGCCGCGGAGCGTCGCGGCGGCTTGGGGTGGGGATTCGACGCATGGGGACGCGGTCCACGCTGCTCGCGTTGGTGGTGCTGCTCGTGGCACCGATGGCGAGCGCATTCGAGGCAGGGGATATTCGCCGTCGGGCGACACAGGACCCCGAGCGGGTCGCGCCCTTCGGGTTGATGCTGGACGCGGGGGTGACGGAAGGCGCGGGGTTGTCCATCTCGTTCCGTCCCGCGCGGGTGGTGCGGCTGCATCTGGGCGCCACGCACAACGGAGTTCGCGCCGGCGCGCGGGCGGGGCTCACGCTGTTGCCGCTGCGAAGCCGGGTGTCGCCCGCCTTCAGCGTGGAGATTGGCCACGCGCAGCCCGCGGACGTGCGCGCCCTGGAGCGCAGGCTGGCGGACCTGTCACTGCCGCCGCTGCCGTCGCTCGAGCGCGTGGGCTACACGTACGCGAGCGGACTGGTGGGCTTCGAGGTCAGCATGCCCCGGAGCATCACCTTCTTCGTGCGCGGCGGGGTGAGCTTCATGGAGCTGTATGGCCCCAGCTTGAAGGACCTGGACGAGCCGCTCCGGGGCACCGTCGGGCCCGCGGAGGACCGGTCGTGGATGCTGCGCACCGTGCGCCCCACGGCGAAGCTCGGCTTCATCCTGAACTTCGGCTAGCGGAAGGTGTCGAAGAAGGCCAGCGCCTGGTCTTCCGCCCAGAAGCGGGGACGGTGCAGCTTGCCGGCGACGAAGCCCACGTGTCCGCCGTGCGGGGTCAACACCACGCTCAGGTGCGGGTTGTCCTTCGCTTCCGGCGGGATGACGGGCGCCTGCAGCATCGGGTCATCCTCGGCGCTGATGAGCAGCGTGGGCTTGCGGATGGCGTGCAGCCTGGGGCCCGACGAGGACTCGGCGTAGTAATGCTCCGCGCTGTTGAAGCCGTGCAGGGGCGCGGTGACGGCGTGGTCGAACTGGCGCACCGTGCGCGCAGCCTCCATGGCCCGGCCGTCGAAGGCGTTGGGGAAGCGCTTGAGCTTCGCTCGCGCCTTGCTCTTGAGCGTGCGCAGGAAGCGCTCGCGGTAGATGCGGTGGAACGGGCCGGGACCATCCAGCTTGGCGCAGCACGCGTCCAGGTCGTACGGCGCGCTGATGGACGCGGCGGCGCGGACGGGGGCCTCCTCGCCCTGGTCCTCGAGCAGTCGGCAGAGCACGTTGGCGCCCAGGGAGAAGCCCACGGCGAAGAGTGGCCCGGTGACGCGGGCGCGCAAGTCCCGGAGCAGCCCGAGCGCGTCGTCGATGTGGCCCGAGTGGTACGTGCGCGCCAGCCGGTTGGGCTCGCCGCTGCAGGAGCGGAAGTTGAGCGCGGTGGCGCCCCAGCCGCGCTGGGCCGCGCCCCGGAGGATGGCGGTGATGTAGCCCGCCTGGGAGGAGCTCTCCAGCCCATGCAGGGCCACCACGTGCGGCGCGCCGCTGGGGCCGTCGAAGGTGTCCAGATCGACGAAGTCGCCGTCGGGCAGCTCGCGCCGCTGGCGCTTCAGCGGAGGGGCGTGACGGGGACGCACGAAGTTCGCGTAGATGGTCTGCGCGTGTTCGTTCGTCAGGCCCGGCGCGGCGACGAATGGCTCGGTCGGCTGGAAGCTCACGGCCGGGGGATAGCGCCCCGGCTCGCGGGGGACAAGGGGCCGTGTCAGGCCGGCTCGTCCGGGCGTTCTCCACCGGGCGCTCCGGCCTGAAGCCTGGCGGCGGCCTGCCGGGCGCGCTTCATGGAGGGGCAGCCCTGCTCCTTCACGGCGCGGGCCTCCTCCGTCAAATCGAAGAGGGCCAGGTACTTGTGCACGCGCTCGTCCAGGGTGGGCGCCTCGATGAGGCGGCACACCTCGTCGGCCTGGTAGTCGCGGCAGATGTTCGGCCGCTGCTCGTAGATGGCGCAGAGGTTGTCGGGCAGCAGGTGCGGGCACCTGAGCCCGAGCGGCTTGTCGAGCGCCGCGATGTCCGGCGCCACGCAGCAGGCGCCACAGAGGGTGCATTCCATGGGGGCCTCAGCCTCGTGGGCTCAACGTGGGACGGCCTTCTTCACTTCCCCGCCGTTCGTCACCGTGAGGACCACGCCCTGGCCCTTCTTCCACGACAGGAACTCGGCCTCCGTCTTCGGCTCCAGCACCTGCTCCTTCACCCCGTCGTCCTCGTAGCGCACGTTCACCACGTACGCCTCCTCGCGCCGCTGACGGTCCTGCGGTCCCACCTGGAGCGTGGGCCAGCGCGGGGCGCCGTCCTGGCCGGAGGCCTCGCGCCGGTCCACCTTGCGCCACTCGTGCGTGTCATAGGTGCACCGCCGCGCGTAGACGGGCTCGTTGCGGTAGCGCGTCTGGTTCTGACAGTCCTCATAGGACTCGTTGCAGTACTTCGTCACGTCCTCGCAGACCTCCTCCGCGAAGCCGTTGCCCTTGTCGCGTCGGCGGCACTTCTCCTCGGTGCCACACGCCACCCTGCGCGTCTTGGAGCGGCACACGCGCTCGGTGCCGTCCGCCACCTTGCGCGTGCCGCGCTGGCGCTCCACGCAGCCGCGCACGTTCTCCACGCCGGCGATTTCTCCCGCGCCGTTGACGGGCATGCGCGCGCTCGCCTGGCGCAGCTCGTCCGCCCAGCCCTCCTTCTCCACGCGGGTGAAGCGCTCCTGCACCACCGCCATCTTCCACGACGTGCCCGTCACTTCACCCGGGTAGTCGTGCGTCTGGTTCGACCAGCCCGAGTACACACAGGTTCCGAAGCAGCACGACAGCAGCGCACCCAGCAACAGCCACATCCCCAGCCGGGGCTTCTTCTTCGGGGGAGGGGCGGGAGCGGGCGCGGGACCGGACAAATCCTTCCGGGGCCCCACCTTCGAGTCCGACTCGCGCTCGGCGTTGCAGTGCTTGCAGCGGGGATGGTCACCCCGGTTGGCGGCGCCGCAGAAGGCG
The DNA here is from genome assembly GCF_020037055.1 of Myxococcus sp. AS-1-15. Classification (NCBI taxonomy): domain Bacteria; kingdom Pseudomonadati; phylum Myxococcota; class Myxococcia; order Myxococcales; family Myxococcaceae; genus Myxococcus; species Myxococcus sp. AS-1-15. The sequence goes on from NZ_JAIQDF010000001.1 coordinate 269,467, forward strand.
CAGAACCAGTCCTCGCCCGCGTTCGCCATCTCCACGGCCTTCTCGTCCGTCACGCCCTCGCGCAGGGACCTGCCGCTCGCCGCGTCCACGTCGCCGAAGTCGAAGTCCGACTCGTCGCCCGACAGCTCCCGCGGGTTGTTGCAGGTGGGGCAGCGCTTGTGCCGCGCGAGGATGTCCTTGGCGTCGCACGAGGTGCAGTTCCAGGTGCCTTCGATGATGCGCGTGCGCTTGGCCATGTCGGGACATCCTAGCCGCGCGTCACACCCAGAGGGCGCGCGAGAAGGTCACCCGCTCGGCGGGCGGCAGCCCGTCCCTCAGCGGACGCAGCATGGGCAGCGAGCCCTCCCGGGCCACGCGCGTGGCGCCCGGAATCCGCGCCAGCCAGGGCAGGGTGCCCGGCTCCTCCCAGACGACCACGCGGGACAGGCCCGCCCGGTGCGCCACGCCCCGCGCGGCCTCCATCAGGGCCATGGAGTCCTCGAGCGACTCCGCGTCGAACAGCAGCACCACCAGCTCGCCGTAGCGGGCCATCATCGCCCACAGCGCGAACGAGCGGCCCACCACCGCGCCGCAGGCCTCCGGCCGGGGGCGACGCAAGAGCTCCGCGTAGACCCGCTCCCGCTCCAGGTGCCAGTCCACCTGCGCCGGGCTCGGCCACAGCAGGAAGGGCACGTCCGGACGCTGCAGGCGCCCCATCACCTCCGGCACGTCCCCGTCGCACAGGAGCGCGTCCACCGCGTGCGTGGACAGTCCACCCATGGCGGGCAGGTTCCAGTCCCACGCGGGCGCCTCGCGATAGCCCGAGCGCCGGTAGAGCGGCGCGCCCACGTCCGAGAAGAGCAGGGCCGCGTGCCGGTCCTGGCCCTCCTGGGCGACGTGCTCGGCGACCTGGTCCATCAGCCGCGTGGCGTGTCCGTGGCCGCGCAGCTCGGGCACCGTGAAGACGCTGGCGATGGCCTCGCTGACGCCGGGCGTGGCCACGCCGTCCGGGCCGCGCAGGTGGCTGTCGGTGCGGAACGTCTCGCACGAGGCCAGCACCTGTCCGCCGTCGTCGACGAGCAGCCAGGTGCGCATGCCCTCGCGGCACCAGGGATGCGCGCGCAGCCGCACCTCGCGCTGGTGGAACTGCTCCACGGTGAGGGGCGAGCCCCAGGCGGCATGGGTGACGCGGTCGCGCTCGGCTTTCTGGGCGTCGGTGGCGAGGACCAAGGGCATGTCACGCCAGGGTATCGCCACCCGGCCATCCCGTGCATCACCCGGTTCCCGCGAAGCCGTCCGTCCGCCTCACAGGCGCGTGCTGTACGGGAAGCGCACGTGGAACTGGAGGTAGGCCTGGCCCACGTGGAAGATGCCGTCGCGCACCCGGTCCGGCAGCCCCAGCCCGCCCAGCTCCTGCGGCACGTAGAGCGCGGACTCCCAGCCCAGGCTGATGAGGAAGCTCTTGGAGAGCTGCAGCTCCAGGTCCACGCCCAGCTCCGCGCCCGGCCTCACGAAGTGCGTGTCCGCCAGCGTGTCCGAGTGCAGGTACGCATACGTCAAGAGCACCCCACCACCCACCGCCAGCCGCACCGGGCCGGACGTCAACGGCAGCCCCAGCCCCAGGGGCTTCCAGGTGACGCCATACATGCCGGTGTCGCGCACCTTGGGGGAGATGATGAGGGCGTCGGGGATGAAGATGGACGGGGAGATGCGCACCTCGTCCACGCTCTTGGCGTACTTGCGGTAGCGGGACGGGATGGCGCGCTGGTTCTTCTTCAGCCAGTCCTTGTCCAGCACCGCCTCGACGGAGAGCTTCAGCCCGGTGTGGATGGGCTGGTCGTCGAAGACGGGCCCGAAGAACAGGAACGCGGCGGGCCCCACGCCCACGTCCACGGGCACCGTGACGTTCCGCGCGGCGGCCACCACGGGGGACAAGAGCAGGCACAGCGACGCGATGCGGGCGAGGTGCATGGTGGGAATCCTCCTGGGTGAAGCCAGCCCCGCCCCGGAATTAAGCACAACCCGCGAATCAACCATTGCCGCACCGAGCGTGTTTGGAGCAGGAAGGAGGCGCGCCGGCCCGGGGGGAGCCGAGGACGTCTCGCGTCGCCCCGAATCCAGGTCCGGCGGCACCGAGACGACTGGAGAACCGATGCTTTCCGCCGCCCTTCTGATTGCCACCTCCCTGCAGGCCCAGACGCCTGCGCCCACGCCCGCCGCGCAGGAGCCCGCCGCCCCCGTCGCGGCCGCGCAGGCCACCACGCCCGAGGAGCGCGCCGCCGTCGCCGCCGAGCGCGCCGCCGCCGCCGCCGAGCGCGCCGCGGAGGCCAGCGTCCGCGCCGCCGAGGCCGCCGAGCGCGCCGCGGGGGTCATCGCCGGCACCCCGGCCGCCCCGGGCGCCGCCGCCCCCGCGGATGAGAAGAAGAAGAAGGAGGAGTGGGACATCACCCTGGGCCTGGGCCTCATCTCGCTGACGGGCAACGCCTCCACGCTCACCTTCAGCGGCCTGGCCAGCGCGCAGCGCACGACGGAGCACTGGATTGTCGGCATCCGGGGCTACGGCAACTACGGCCGCAGCCGCCCGCCCGAGGTGGCCGGGGAGGAGCAGGAGTCGCAGCTCGTCGCCCTCAACGCGGGCCTGGAGCTGCGCGGAGACCGCCGCTTCACGCAGATGCTCAGCGGCTACCTGCTGACGGGCGCCGAGACGGACCACGTCAAGAGCGTGGAGTCGCGGACCATCGGCGAAGGCGGTCTGGGCGTGCTGTGGTGGGACGAGAAGAAGAAGGACGAGCGCGAGTCCTACCTGCGCACGGACCTGGCCTTCCGCTATGCGCGCGAGACGCGCTTCCAGTACTACCCCTCGCGCCTGGACCTGCCGGACGTGGACATCGGCGGCCCCCGCTTCGGTGTCGCCTTCCGCTACGGCATCACCAAGGACGTGCTCTTCAAGGAGGACGCCGAGGTGCTCCTGAGCGTCATCGGCGACTCGCGCGTGCTGGTGAACAGCCAGACGCAGCTGGCGGTGAACCTGACGGAGGCGCTCTCCCTGGGCGTCAGCTTCCTGGTGAAGCACGACAGCAAGCCGCCCGAGGGCAAGGTGCCCACGGACACCGCGCTGGCCTTCAACTTCCAGGTCGCGCTCTAGCCCGCAAAAGCAACGCGGCGCCGAAGGAAGGTCCTCGGCGCCGCGGCTTGATTCGAAGGGGCGGGTGAGTGCCCCTCGAGGGACGTCAGTGGCTCGGCGCGGGAGGCGTGTCCTTGAGCTCCGGGGGCTGCACGCCGCCGCCGAAGCGGCCGCGCTGCGCACCCGTGCCGATGTCCGGCGGCTGCAGGTCGCTGTACTGCGAGCCCGGCGGGTTGGCGCCGCGGAAGCGCGTGCCCAGGTCCGCCATGGGGATGACGAGCGCGAGAATCACGAAGACGATGGACACGGCGAAGATGAGCCGGTTGACGCCCTGGTGCTCCGCGAGGTGCATGAAGTACAGCGTCACCAGCGTGCCCTTCACCGTCGCGATGACGATGGCGAGCAGCAGGCCGAACGACGGCAGGTGCATCCGGCCGGTGACGACGGTGACGACCGTCAGCACCAGGAGGACACCCCAGATGAGCCAGTAGCGGCCCGCTCCGTGGTGCTCCGTCATGTTCTTCTCTTCCTGATGGGATTCGTTGGCGATGGCCATGGTGGTGTCGCCCTCAGACCAGGTACAGCATGGGGAACAGGAAGATCCACACCAGGTCGACGAGGTGCCAGTACATGCTGCCCAGCTCGACCATCGTGTAGTTCTTCGGACCGAAGTCGCCCTTGAAGGCGCGAATCATCGCCACCGTCAGCACGCCCATCCCGATGAGGACGTGCAGGCCGTGCAGCGCCGTCGAGCAGAAGTAGACCGTGAAGTACAGCGAGATGCCCGGCAGCTGGATGTCCGGGTAGCTGTAGTAGCGGCCCGGCAGCGTCCCGACGTGGAACTTGTGGCTGTACTCGAAGTACTTGATGACGAGGAAGGCGACGGCCATCAGGAGGGTGAGCGCCAGCATCACGCCCACCTTCTTGTTCTCGCCGTGCTTCGCGTGGTGCACCGCGAGCGCCGCCGTCAGCGAGGACGTGATGAGGACCACGGTGTTCACCGTGCCCATCGTCAGGTCCAGGCTGCGGCTGCCCGCCGCCCACGCCTCCGGGAAGAGGAAGCGGTAGCAGCCGTAGCAGACGAAGAGGCCGGCGAAGAGCAGGATTTCCGTCGCCAGGAACAGCCACATCCCCAGACGGGCGGCGTGGTTCTGCACCTCGAGCGACGCGAAGTGCATCGCCAGGCGCGGCGTGTTGGCCGCGCCGTCGGCGGTGTGAGCGCTAGACTGCATCGGGAACCTCGGCCTTCTTCGGGTCGACGTAGAAGTGGGGCTCCTCGGGGAACGTCGGCTGAGGCCCCACGAAGTTGTGCGTCGGCGGAGGAGACTCGCTCAGCCACTCGTAGCCCTTGCTGCGCCACGGGTTCTTGCCAGCGGCCTTGCCGTAGACCAGCGCGTACGCCAGGTACATGGCGATGATGATGAACCCGAAGGCCAAGAGCGTCGCGCCCGCGGTGGAGGCGACGTTCAGCGCCTGGAAGCGCTCCGGGTAGTCATAGTACCGGCGCGGCATGCCGTTGTTGCCCAAGAGGAACTGGGGGATGAACGTGGCGTTGAACCCCAGGATGATGAGCGCCGCGGACACCAGGCCCCATCCCTCGTGGTACGTGCGCCCGAACATCTTCGGGAACCAGTAGTGCAGGGCGGCCAGGAAGGCCATGATGGTCGCGCCCACCATGATGAAGTGGAAGTGCGCCACGACGAAGTACGTGTCGTGCCACGCCACGTCCAGCGACACCGTGCCCAGCGCGATGCCCGTCATGCCACCGAACACGGTGAAGAACAGGAAGCCGCAGAAGTAGGCGAAGGGCGTCTTGAAGTCGACCGCGCCCTTGTAGACGGTGCCCACCCAGTTGAAGACCTTGATGGCGGTGAACACACCCACCAGCATGGTCAGCACGCCGAACACGCCGGCGTCGAAGGTGGACTGGCCGGACACGAACATGTGGTGGCCCCAGGCGAAGAAGCCCACGAAGGCGATGCCCAGGGACGAGTACGCCACCGCGCGGTAGCCGAAGATGTTCTTGCGGCTGTACGTGCTGACGATCTCGCTCATCACGCCGAAGGCCGGCAGCACCATGATGTACACGGCCGGGTGGCTGTAGAACCAGAACAGGTGCTGGAAGAGCACCGGGTCGCCGCCGCGCGCCGGGTCGAACATGCCGAAGCTGAACAGGTTCTCCACCGTCACCAGGACCAGCAACAGGCCGATGACCGGCGTCGCGAGCACCTGGATGCAGCTCGTCGCGTAGATGGCCCACACGAACAGCGGCATCTTGAACCAGGTGATGCCCGGCGCCCGCATGGTGTGGCAGGTGACGATGAAGTTGATGCCCGTGGCGATGGAGCTGAAGCCGATGATGAACGCGCCGAACAGCACGGGCGCCACCGTCGTCGTCGTGTGCGTGCTGTACGGCGTGTAGAACGTCCAGCCCGTGTCCAGGCCGCCGTTGAGCATGCCCCACAGCGCCAGCACCGCGCCCGCCAGGTAGATGTAGAGCGAGGCCAGGTTCAGTCGCGGGAAGGCCACGTCCTTGGCGCCCAGCATCAGCGGCAGCATGAAGTTGCCGAAGACGGCCGGAATCGCCGGAATCATGAACAGGAAGATCATGACCAGGCCGTGGAGCGTGAACGTACGGTTGTACGTCATCGCGTCCATGATGGTCGGGCCCGGGGTGAGCAGCTCCACCCGGATGAGCAGCGCGAAGATGCCGCCCACGAGGAAGAAGAGCAGGACCCAGAACAGGAACATCAGGCCGATGCGCTTGTGGTCCACCGTCAAGAGCCAGCTCTTGATGGTGGTGCCGTCCACCAGATAGCTCGGGTGGTGGTCGTGGTGCTCGTCGTGCGGGGCGGCCCCCGCCGTGTCGATGCTACTGGATGGGGTCATAGGCGGGTCCCTCGGAGGCGCCCTCGCGGACGTTCGGAGTGCGAAGCGACTTGATGTATTCGACGATGGCGGCCGTCTCGGGGCCCTGCAGCTTGCCCTGGTACGTCGGCATCACGTTCTGGTAGCCCGCCACCAGGTGGGCTCCCGGGTCCATCATCGACTGGGTGATGTAGGCCTCGTCCACCCGGATGTCCTGACCGTCGTCGAGCTTCTCCACGCGGTCATACATGCCGAGGAAGGTGGGGCCGATGTGCGCCGAGCCGTCCACCGAGTGGCACTTGAGGCAGCCCTGCGTACCGGCCAGGATCTGCCCCTGCTCGACCATCCGGGCGACCGGCGGCACCAGCGAGGTGTCCGCGAGCGCGTCCTGACGGTCCTGCAGCCGGCCGCGGCGCTGCTCCTTGATCCAGTCCTCGTACTCCTCCTCGGGGAGCACGACGACCTCGGCCAGCATCTTCGAGTGCGACAGGCCGCAGTACTCGGTGCAGAGCACCTGGTACGTGCCGGGCTTGGTCGCCTCGAACCAGATCTGCGTGTAGCGACCCGGCAGCGCGTCCATCTTGATGCGGAACGCCGGCACGTAGAACGAGTGCAGCACGTCACGGGACGTGATGAGCAGGCGCACGGGACGGTTGGCGGGGACGTGCATCACGTTCACGCCGTTGGGGCCCTCCGGGTAGGAGAACTTCCACATCCACTGCTTGCCCATGACGTAGACGTCCATCGCGTCCTTGGGCGGCGTGGTGACCCAGGTGAAGTCCCGGAAGCCGATACCGAACCAGGCCAGGAAGAACACCAGCGGCACGGAGACGAAGAGGAACTCCGTCTTCAGCGTGGGGACGACGTACTCCGTCGCCTGGGCGGGGAGCCGCCGGCGGTACCGGAAGAACATGAACAGCGCCGCGAGGCCGACACCCGTGGACATCACCATCGTCGTTCCCACGACGAAGTGGTGCAGCAGGTCGACCCGTTCCGCGAACGTGGACGCGCTCTCCGGGAGGAACAGAAGGTTGTTGAGAAGCTCGCTCATGCCGCCGCGCCTTTCTTCAGCTCGCGCCTCCAGAAATAGATCAGCATCGTCGCCAGGGCGAAGAAGACGGCCAGTGCGCCCAGGCGGATGAACCCGAAGATGTAGAAGCCATACCGCCGGGTGGCGGTGTCATACTTGAAGCAGGACATCACCACGCGGTCGAAGCTGGTACCCACGCGGCCGCCGGCCGCCTCCAGCAACGCCAGCTTCATGTCCTTGGGAGGGAAGTCCGTCCCGTACAGGTACCGCGACAGCGTCCCTTCCGGCGTGAGCACCATCACCACCGCGGGGTGGGCGTACTGCCTGGTGCTCTCGTCGTACGTGTACTTGAAGCCCACCGCGTCCGCGAGGCGGCGGATCTCCGCGTCCGTCCCGGTGAGGAAGTGCCAGGGCGCGCTCTCGGGCTTGCCCATGGACTGAAGGTGCTTGCGCCGGCGCTCGCTGCTCATCGCCGGGGTGTCCTCGGGGTCCACGCTGATGGTGACCGCCTCGTAGTCGCGGCCCAGCTCCAGACCCAGCTCCCGCATCGTCTTCACCTGGGCGTTGAGCACCAGGTTACAGAGCATGGGGCAGTTGTAATAGACGAGCGTCAGCAGCGTGGGCAGCGTCTTGGGCAGCACCGTCCCCAGCGTCACCTCCTGGCCATTGGAGTCCAGGAAGCGGGTGAGGGGAGGAACCGGGTCACCCAGGTGCTCCTCCACGTCCACGCCCTTCAACTGGGGCGGGGCGTCCTGCTGGGCCTCGACGATGGAGCGGGGCGTCTTGCCACCGCCGGGCATCGCCGGGGCCGGGGTCGCCGTGCCCAGCACCAGGGCCACCGCGACGAGCATCCCCAGGCGGGGGGCGCACTGGGGGATGTGGGAGAAGAGGGACATCATCGCGAGCGGCTCTTACGTGATGCTGGCGGCGGAAGCTACTGCCGAGGAGCCGGGGTCGGCTCCTGGGGCTGCTCGGGGGCCGGCGCCGGGGCGGGCGGAGGCGGGGCGTTCTGCTTCGTGATGACCGTCTTCATGGCCTCGTCCAGGGACGGATGGGCCTTGACACCCGGCTGGTCACCCCAGCCGGCCTTGAGCGCCTGCTGCTGGCCGCCGATCTTCTCCTCGGCGTGCCAGTCCTGCTCGAACAGGCGCTGGTTGACGATGCCCACCTCGTACTGCCCCATGGCCGCGGGAATCGGAGGAGGACCGTCCGGCTGGGCCTCCTTCATGGTGCGCACCTGGATGGCGTAGGCCCAGACGATGCCCACCGCGAAGATGACGAGCGAGCCGACACCGATGCCCACCACCTTGCTCATGACGATGTGGTCTTCCTCGGCGGCCACACCGTGGGCGCCGACGATGACACGCGACTCGAGCTCAACCTGGGTCTTCTTCATGGCTGCACGTACCTCAGGGACTCCGCGATGTAGGGGTCCTTCACCGGCATCGTGTAGCTGTTGCTCGCGTTCTTCAGCGCGAACCCCACCGCGATGCCACCCACGCCCACGAACGAGGTGACGAGCGTGATGATGCTGATCGGGTTGGCCAGCAGCTGAGGCCCGGCATTGCCCGTCAGCGCCGGCCAGATGAGCCAGTACAGGTCGAACGCGTGGACCGCCAGCAGGTAGAAGGCCACCAGCGACAGCTTGCGGGGCTGCAGCTTCAGATTTCGCGACAGCAGCGTGAAGAACGGCAGCACGAAGTGCAGGAAGAACAGGGCGATGGAGGCCGGCTTCCACGCTCCGAAGATGCGCAGGCCGTACCAGGGCGCCTCTTCCGGGATGTTGGCGATCCACACCAGCATGAACTGGGAGAAGGCGATGTAGGCCCAGAACGCCGTGAAGGCCAGCATCAGCTTGCCCAGGTTGTGGAAGTGGGCCGTCGTCACCAGGTTGCCGAACAGGCCCTGGCCCCGGGCGTACGTCGCGACGATGGTCAGGATGCAGAACGCCGACAGGAAGCTGCCCGCGAAGTAGTACACGCCGAAGATGGTGGACTGCCACAGCGGCGTCAGGCTCATCAGCCAGTCGAAGGACGCGAAGGTGATGGTCAGCGCCAGGGGAGGGAGCATGCCCGGGGAGAAGCGGCGCAGCCGCCGGGTGAAGTCCAGGCCGCCCTCGGTGTCCTGCTGCACGCTCAGCTTGCGCAGCTTCCACGCGGCGAAGATCCACACCGCGAAGTAGATGACGTGACGGATGCCCATGAAGTCCGGGCGCAGGTACCAGTGGATCTTGTGCGACAGGTGCTCGGCTTCCAGGCCGGTGATGCTCGCGGCCAGCGGCGAGCCCGGCCACCAGGGGTACAGGTAGCCCGCCATGAAGACCAGCGGGATGATGAGCGCCACGAAGACGGGGATGGTGGACGCACCCGTCTCCATCGTGCGGCGCAGCAGGATGAGCCACTTGGCCTTGGCCGTGTGGAAGATGGCGATCATGATGATGAACGCCACGCTGATGCCCACCCAGTAGGTGAACGCGAGCAGGTAGCTGTGGGCGGCGATGCCCTTCGCGTCGGTGGCGAAGAAGATGGCCAGGGTGGCCAGGATGCCCAGGACGCCCACGCCGAACGCCGGCACCATGTACTTCGGCGTGCCGGTGTAACGCTCGAGGGGAACGGAGGCTTCGGCTGCGGGGCTCATCGGTTCTCCTGCGGGACGGGCTGCTGACCGGCCGTCCGGATGTTTCGGGCTTCCTGGAGGGCTCGCACGTAGGCGACCACGGCCCAGCGCTCGCGCACGTCGAGCTCGCCGGAGAAGGACGGCATCACACCGTAGCCCTCGTTGATGGCCGTGTAGAAGTGACCCGCCGGCTTGGTCTCCAGCTCCAGCAGCGACGGAGGCAGGCGCAGGGCCATGTTCTCCGCCACCACGCTGTTGCCGTCGCCGAGCACGCCGTGGCACTGCGAGCAGACGATGTTGTACTTGCGCTGGCCCAGCGTCAGCAGCGCCTGGTCCACCGTCACGGGGATGGTGGCCGTGGGCTGGCCGTTGGCGCGGCCGGTGACGGCCGTCTGGCGGGCGATGGGGTCCTTGATTTCGGACACGCTCGCGAAGCGCTCACGCGGAATGGTGTTCGCCGGGGGCTGGCGCATGGCGCGGCCATCCGCCCAGAAGTCCGAGGCCTCGTAGTACTCGTACTTGGCCTGGTGCTCCATGCGCTGCAGGAACTCCGAGGGGACGTCGCAGCCCGACAGCGCGACGAGTCCGGCGGCGGGGATGAGCCACCTCATTCCTTCTCTCCCGTGACGACGGTCACCTGGGTGGCACCCAGGGCCTTGAGCTGGTCGATGACGGCGGTGGAGTCCTGGCCCGTCGCGTGCGGCACGCTCAGCCAGTAGCCGTGCGTGGACGCCGTGCGGAACTCCTCGGACTCGAAGACGGGGTGGTACGGCTGCGGCAGCCGGCTCAGCCCCAACAGGCCGAAGAAGATGCCGAACGCCGCGAACAGCACCGACAGCTCGAAGGTGATGGGCACCCACGCCGGCAGCGACAGCAGCGGGCGACCGCCGATGTTCAGCTTGTAGTCGATGGTGTTCATCCACGTCTGCATGGAGAGCGCCGTCACCAGGCCCGTCAGGCCGCCGCACAGGGCGATGAAGGGCACGCGGGACGGCGGGAGGCCCAGGGCCTCCGAGCCGCCGTGCAACGGATAGGGGGAGTACGTATCCATCCCCTGGAAGCCCTTCTCCCGCATCTGGCGGGTGGCATCCACGAGGATGTCTGGCGTCGCGAACTCGGCCAGCACCCAGGAATCGAGGACCTTGGCTTCCATGACTCTAGTGCGCTCCGTGGCTGTTGTGGTGGGCGGCGTGCTTGAGCTCGAGCTGGAGCTCCTTCACCTCGCTGATGGCCACCGCGGGCACGAACTTCAGGAACAGCAGGAACAGGGTGCCGAACAGGCCCAGCGTTCCCACGTAGATGCTCCAGTCCACCCACGTCGGCGAGTAGATGCCCCAGGACGACGGCAGGAAGTCCTGGCTCAGCGACGTGACGATGATGATGAAGCGCTCGCACCACATGCCGATGTTCACGGCGATGGAGGCGACCCACATGATGGGGATGCTGGTCCGGCACTTCTTGAACCAGAAGATGTTCGGCGTGATGACGTTGCAGGCGATCATCAGCCAGTACACGCCGGCGTAGGGGCCCGTCGCGCGGTTCACGTAGAACGTCCAGAACTCGTACTGGTTCTGCGAGTACCACGCGATGAAGTGCTCCATCAGGTACCCGTAGGAGACGAGCAGGCCCGTCGCCAGGATGACCTTGTTCATGTTCTCCAGGTGCCGGTCCGTGATCACGTCCCGCAGGCCCAGGTACTTGCGCGCCGGGACGATGAGCGTGATGACCATCGCGAAGCCGCTGAACACGGCGCCGGCCACGAAGTAGGGCGGGAAGATGGTCGCGTGCCAGCCGGGCAGCAGGGAGACGGCGAAGTCGAACGAAACGATGGTGTGCACCGACACGACCAGCGGCGTGGAGAGGCCGGCCAAGAGCAGGTACGCAATCTTGTAGTTGTGCCAGTGACGACCGGAGCCGCGCCAGCCGAGCGCGAACAGGCCGTAGATGGTCCGCTGCAGCTTCGTCTTGGACGAGTCACGCAGCGCGGCCAGGTCCGGGATGAGGCCCACGAACCAGAACAGCGCGGACACCGTGAGGTACGTGGAGATGGCGAACACGTCCCACACCAGCGGCGAGCGGAACTGCGGCCACGCGCCCAGGGTGCTGGGGTAGGGGAACAGCCAGAAGGCGAACCAGGGACGGCCCGTGTGGAGCAGCGGGAACAGACCCGCGCACATGACGGCGAACAGCGTCATGGCTTCGGCGAAGCGGTTGATGCTCGTGCGCCACTTCTGCTGGAAGAGCAGGAGGATGGCGGAGATGAGCGTACCGGCGTGGCCGATACCGACCCACCAGACGAAGTTGATGATGTCGAACGCCCAGCCGACCGGCTGGTTGTTGCCCCACACGCCGATACCGCGGGCCAGCGTGTAGGTGACACCGATGACGAGCAGACCCAGCGCGCTGAGCGACAGGCCGAAGAGCATGAACCAGCCCTTGCCCGGCTTGCGCCAGACATGGTCCAGCAGCGTCTCGTTGAGTGACTTGTCGTCGTGGTGCGGCGCGACGAGGTCCCGTGGCTCGAGCGGGTCGAGCGGGTGGTGGGCAGCGGTCTCGGCCATGGCTTAGTGGCTCCCTTCCTGCGGCGCGGCCTTGGCCGGCTCGAGGGCGGTATTCGGGTTGCGCACGCGGATGAGGTGCGCGGTGCGCGGACGGGTGCCCAGCTCGTGGAGGAGCTTGTAGGCGCGCACGTCCTCATGGAGCTGCGAGACGAGCTGCTTCTCGTCGTGGAGGGAGCCGAAGACGATGGCCTGGGCGGCGCACGTCTGCTGGCAGGCCGTCTTGAGGTCGGCCTCCTTGATGAGCTCCTTCTTGACGCGCGCGTCGATGCGAACGCGCTCGATGCGCTGGACGCAGTACGTGCACTTCTCCATGACGCCGCGGTTGCGCACCGTGACGTCCGGGTTCATCAGCATCTTCTCGGTGGCCGTCTTGTCCGCGGTGTAGTGCAGGTAGTTGAAGCGGCGGACCTTGTAGGGGCAGTTGTTGGAGCAGTACCGCGTGCCGACGCAGCGGTTGTACACCATGTCGTTCAGGCCCTCGTCCGAGTGCACCGTGGCGTTCACCGGGCACACGTACTCGCAAGGCGCCTTCTCGCAGTGCACGCACGCGACGGGCTGCATGACCATCTTCGGGTCGTTCTCCGGACCCTCGAAGTACCGGTCGATGCGCAGCCAGTTCATCTCGCGGCTGACGGCCACCTGGGCCTTGCCCACCACGGGGATGTTGTTCTCGGCCTGGCAGGCGATGACACAGGCGCTGCAGCCCGTGCAGCGCGACAGGTCGATGGCCATCGCCCACTTGTAGCCGTTGTACTCGAAGGGCTCGAGGTTGTCCTGGATGCCCAGCTTCAGCTCACCCTTCACGCGGTGCAGGGTGTGCTGGGTGGCGACCGAGGGGTTCTCCAGCTCGGACAGCGGCATGTCCAGCGCGATGGGGCGGTTCTCCATGCGCCAGTGCGTCTGGGTCAGGCTGAACTTGTGGGTGCCTCGCACCTTGGTGAGCGTGGCGCCGCCGTCGAACCAGGGGTTCTTGCTGGTGCGAATCAGGTTGGCGTTGAAGCCCACGCCCTTGGCGACCTGCTCGTGCAGGCCGTCGCGGCCGTAGCCCAGCGCCACCGTGACGGTGTCGTCCTCGTGACCGGGGACCACCCACACCGGGACCGTCAGCTTCTGGCCGGCGTAGGACAGCTCCGCCAGGTCGCCAGGGGACAGGCTCAGCTTCTTGGCCGTGTCGGGGCCGACGAGCGCGGCGTTGTCCCAGGTCATCTTGGTGATGGGCTCGGGCAGCTCCTGCAGCCAGGAGTTGTTGCCGAAGCGGCCATCGTAGACCTTGTAGTCCGTGATGAAGTTCAGCTCGAGGTCACCGGTGGCCGGGGGCGTGTAGCCCGCGACCAGCGAGGCCGCGGCGCCGAAGTCCGGGGCGGTGGCCACGGCGGCGGACGCGGTGTTCTCGATGAAGCCCTGGGACACCCACGTCTCCCAGCGCGCCTCGAAGTCCGCCGCGTTGGCGGACTGGCCGCGCCAGTAGTCGCGCAAGAGCTGGTAGGCGGGGCGGAAGGGCTCGTCCAGGAACATGGCGAGCAGCTCCGCCTCCGGCACGCCCGCGAAGAGCGGCTGGATGAGCGGCTGCGCGATGGAGACGGTGCCGTCCACCGAGCGGCCGTCGCTCCACGTCTCCAGCGGGTGCGCCGCGGGGATGAACCAGTCGGCGTGAGCGCTGGTCTCGTCCTCGTAGAGGCCCGTGTAGATGACGTTCAGCTTGGCGCGGTTGGGGTGGTCCTTGCTGAGCACCTTGGCCAGGCCCACGTCCGCGGGGAGCGTGTAGACGGGGTTGTAGGCGGTGATGACCAGCGTGTCGACGCGGCCCGCCTCGATGTCCTCGACCAGGGCGCGCGCCTGCGACAGGCCGGTGGCCTCCGCGATGGACGCCTGGACGTAGCGGACGGTCTTGTTGGCGTTGCCGAGCGCGTCGTTGATGGCGTGGGCCAGCGCGTGCACGGCGGCCGGCTGACGCTCACCCGCGATGACGAGCGAGCGGCCCGGACCGGCGGCGCGCAGGTCGGCGGCGACCGCCTGCACCCAGTTGCCCATGTCCCCGCGCAGCTCCGACTTGGCGGCGGCGGGACCGGCGAGCGACGCGGCGCTGCCACCCACGGCCTGGGCCACGGCGGCGGCCAGTCCCAGGATCTCGCGGGACTTCAGGCGCTTGCGGTGGTCGGCCATGCCGCCGGTGATGGAGAAGCGGGCCTCCGCCATGTAGAGGCGGTTGAGCTTGCCCTTGCGCGGGTCGCGGCGGTCCGCGAACTCGCGGATGTGGCGCAGGTTGCCCGGGCAGCTCTCCAGGAAGTCCGCGTCCAGCGACAGCACGACGTCCGCGTTGGCGAAGTCGTACATCGCGGTGACGTGCTGGCCGCCGAACAGCGTGCGCAGGGCGTCCGCGCTGTTGTCCTGGTTGGAGGACGCGCTGAAGAAGCGCGCGTTGGGCAGCTTCTTCAGGATGCGGTTGCGCAGGTCACCCGTCAGCGGGGAGCCCACGGCCTCCGTGAGGAAGCGCACGCGCGAGCCGCCGTTGGCCGCCTTGGTCGAGAGCCCGGCCAGGGTCTCGTTGAGCACGCGCAGGGCGCGGGGGCTCTTGCCCTGGCGCAGCACGCGGGCGCGGCTGGGGTCGTACAGGGACAACAGCCATGCCTGCTCGAAGGTGCAGGCGGCGCCCTGGTTGATGGGGTGGTCCGGGTTGCCCTCGATCTTCACGGGGCGACCCTCGCGGGCGGTGATGAGCAGGCCGGAGGTGTGGCCCGACAGCGTCATCGCGGACGCGTAGTGCAGCGGGTTGCCGGGGGTGACCTCCGGCGGCGTCTTCGTGTACGGCAGCAGCTTCTCGTCCTGGGGACGGGTGCTGCAGGCCGTGGCGCCGGCCAGCGCGAGCGACGCGCCGAGCAGCTGCATGAACTCGCGGCGGACGAAGCCGGAGGGGGGCAGGTCCGCGCCCGCGGGGAACTCGGGGCGGGTCTCCTCCATGTACTCGGAGGTGCCCAGCTTCTCCTCGAGGCTGCGCCAGTACGTCTGGCCGTAGCCGTGCTCGGAGGCGTTCGCGTGCCGGGCGGCGTGGTCCAGCGCCTCACCCACGGCGTCGGGCGCCGGGGCAGGCCGGTCCGAGACGACCGGGAGCGCGAAGGAAGAGGACTCCTGCGACGGGGCGCCGTCGCGCTTCGTGTTCATCGGTGGCATGTGGAGCAGCTCTCGCGCGAGTGGACGTCGTACTCTTCCTTCAGCTTCTTGCCGAGCGCGGCGGCCTCGGCCTTGTCCTTGGGCGGGGTCCACGTCATCGACGTGATGAACTCCGCGGGCCGCAGGTTCGGCTCGGGGTTGCGGTGACACTCGAGGCACCAGGCCATGGTCAGCGGCGCGGCCTGCTCGATGGCGCCCATCTGGTCCACGCGGCCGTGGCACGTGGCGCAACCGACGCCCTTGTTCACGTGGATGGCGTGGTTGAAGTAGACGAAGTCGGGCAGGTTGTGGACGCGCACCCACTGGATGGGCATGTCCGCGAAGAAGGCCTTGCGCACCTCGGTCAGGTACGGGCTCTTGTTCCAGACCTGTGCGTGGCAGGACATGCACACGGTGGTGGACGGGATGCCCGCGGAGGGCGCCTTGTCCACGGACCAGTGGCAGTACTGACAGTCGATCTTCTCGTCACCCGCGTGGTGGCGGTGGTCGAATTCGATCGGCTGTTCGACGGGCATCTGCTGGTTCGTGACGTACGGAGACCGTACGTACGCCATGAGGCCGCCGATGCCGATGGCGGGCACGGCAAGAAGCGCCGCGGCGGAGAGCCGAGACACCGTGTTCGTCCAGCGTGGAAACAGAGGGCCGCTCATACCAGGACCATGGGCAAGGGGGCTTCAACGACTACGGTGAACGAGGAGGAGGAAGAGGCCAACGCGTGACTCGACGCGAACAGCGGCGGAACGATCCCGGCCCCGTGGGGGCGGGGGGGCGGCTCCTGGCGCGCGGAAGACGAAGCAGTCACGTCCAACGAAACCTCTATGGATGTTGCCGCGGGCGGGTCCCTCCTCCTGTCCAACCCAGCGCGGCGCGGGACCATTGACCATCGACACCGCAGTGTCAACCATTCTGATGTTGTGGCCGTGGGATACCATTTCCTCGCGCGGAGGCGGGAAATCGCGGTCCGGAAGCGATGAATCTCTCTTCTGGCGGGCGGAAGCGACGTTGAGTCGTTTCCGTCTGAGACGGATCAACGCCCCTGTTTCAGCCGCCCCCGGATGCGCGTGTCGGCCCTCACAGACAGGTCGTGTCGCGCGGGTGCGTGGGCTGACTCACTCCGGGTCGGAGTCCTCGTCGCCCCCATCTGGTGCGCGCCAGCGTTCGCGGCGGCGGGCGAGCAGCTTCTCGACCAGCTCCCGGGCGCGGGCATCGCGGTGGTAGTGGGGGTCGTGGCGGGTGCCCTTGCCCTGGTTGCAGCGGGCGCACGCCAGGGCCAGGTTCTCCAGGGTGTCGGTGCCGCCGGCGGTCCGCGGGACGATGTGCTCGATGGTGGCCCGGCTGATGGGCTCCCCATCCAGGCCCACCAACAGGTGGGCGTTGCAGTGCAGGCACTTGCCCAGCCAGGCCTCGCGTCCTCGATGTTCGGTGCGCTCGAAGGTGAGGTCCGTGGCGATGATGCCCAGGATCCTGCGGCGCTTGGCGGTGCTCATCCTACACCTCGACCACGGAAGGGCCGGCGAGGGCGAAGACGCGCTCGCCGGGGCGGCGGGTCATGTCGAAGCCGCCGGTGAAGGCGCTGAAGGCCGGGAGGACTCCCACATCCCGACCCAGGTGGAAGCATGGGAGACGGAGCCTGTCCCGGCCAGCCGACAGCCGCACGGTGGGGTGCAGATGCCCCGCCCACACGTAGCGACCTGTCTCGGGGGTGGGGTGGTGGGCGAAGCGGAAGGGCCCCTCATCCAGGTGGGACTCGTGGACGTCCAGGCGCCACGCGTCCGGCGGCGGGCCGGCCCTGAGGTCATGGTTGCCCCGGATGAGGACCATCGTCACGTCGGCGTGGGACTCACGCCAGGCGGCGAGTCTTTGGACGAGGGTGGGGGTGAGGCCCTCGCGGGCGTGGACCAGGTCGCCCAGGACGAGCAGCCGGCGCGCTTCGGTGGAGCTGAGCGCGGAGGACAGCCGGGCCAGGTCCTCGTCGAGCACGCCCAGGGGGAGGGGGATGCCGTGGCGCTGGAAGCTCTCCGTCTTGCCCCAGTGGAGGTCGGCCACGGCGAGCGTGCGGGCTTCGGGCCAGAAGAGGGCCCGCTCCGGGAGGAGCTCCAGCGGGGTGCCGCCTACGCGGACCTGGCATCGTCGCGGGTCCATCGCTCCTTCATTCGCTCCACGCGCTCCAGGAGGGACTCGTTGGAGACGCTGGCGCTGATGCGCTCGACGACCAGCGGGAAGGCCAGGGGTGTGGGCCTGCGGACATGGACCTGCTCCACGGGGCCCGCCTCCAGTCGCTCCAGGGCGTGCTCCAGGCGGCCCTGCTCGAATTGCTGTTCGAGCACCTCGCGTCGGGCCTGGAGCAGCAGCAGGTGTCCGGGGTCATGGCGGGCGAAGACGTCGTGGAGGAGGGCGGCGCTCGTCTGCACCTGTCGCGTGGACTTGCGGGCGCCGGGGAGGCCCGGGAGCACCAGCCCGGCGACGCGGGCGATGTCGCGGAACTGGCGCTTCGTCAGCTCACCCACGTTGACGCTCTCCAGCACGTCCTCCTCCAGATGCTCGCGCGTGAAGAGCGCGGGGCGCAGCGCCTCCTCGAAGGGGAAGGGCGCGGGGGTGACCAACTCCAGGCCGTAGTCGTTCACCGACACGCTGAAGGTGGCCTTCTGCAGCCGCGTCAGTCTCAGGGCGAGCAGGGCGGCCAGGCCCTCGTGCACCCGTCGGCCCTCGAAGGGGTAGAGGAAGAGGTGGTGACCGTCGCGCGTGTGGCACAGCTCCGCGAGCACCGCGTTCGCCGCGGGGATGCGGGACAGCTTCTCCTGGGTCTCCAGCACGGGCCACGCGGCGGCCAGCTCATCGGAGGTGACGTCACCGTGGCGCGCGGCATCGAGCGTGCGTCGCACCGCGGCGGCCAGGGAGGTGGACAGCGGCAGCCTGCTTCCGCCCCAGCGCGGGGTTCGCGTCACCTTCGTCTTCGCGGGGCGCACGTACGCGGTGAGACCCTGGAGTCGGTTGAACTCGAGCTTCTTGCCGCCGAACTGGAAGGTGTCTCCGGGGCGCAGGCGGCTGACATAGGACTCCTCCACGCTGCCCAGGCGGCCCCCGGTCCAGTAGCGCAGCTCCACCATCGCGTCCGAGGTGATGGTGCCGATGTTGAGCCGGTGCAGCCGCGCGACGCGTGGGTCCTTCACGACGAAGCGGCCGTCGTGCTCCTCCACGCGGCGGAACTCGGGGTAGGCGCTCAGCGTGGGGCCGCCCTCGCGCACCAGCGTAAGCGTCCAGTCGAACTCCTCGTCGGCGAGGCTCGCGTAGGCGGAGGCGCTCCGGACTTCCTCTCGCAGCGCCTCGCGGGTGAATCCGCCGCCGAGCGCGCAGGTGACGAGGTGTTGCGCGAGTACATCCAAAGGCTTGCTGGGTGGAAGGCGTGGCTCCACCTCCTTGCGCGCGAGGGCGTCCCTGGCTGCGGCCATCTCCACCAGCTCCAGCGCGTGCGTGGGCACGAAGAGGATGTTGCAGGTGGCGCCAGGACGATGGGCTCCGCGCCCCGCGCGCTGGAGCGTCCGGCCGATGCCCTTGGGGCTTCCGACCTGGACCACGCGCTCCACGGGGCCGAAGTCCACGCCGAGGTCCAGGGAGGAGGTGCACACCACGAAGCGCAGCGTGCCGTCCTTGAGGCCGCGCTCCACGCGCTCGCGCTCCTCCTTGTCGATGGAGCCGTGGTGCAGGGCGAGCAGGTGTTCCCAATCGGGGCGCGCGAAACGGAGACCTTCGTACCAGCGCTCCGCCTGTGAGCGCGTGTTGGTGAAGATGAGCGTGGACTGCTTCGGGTCCAGCCTCGCCGCCACGCCGGCCAGCATGGTGAAGCCCAGGTGGCCCGCCCAGGGGAAGCTGTCGACCGCCTCCGGCAGCAGCGTCTCCACTTCGACGGGACGTTCCATGTTCGCGCTGATGAGCGTGGGTGTGTGCCCGGTGCCGACGACATGGCGCGTGGCCTCGTCCAGGTTGGCCAGCGTCGCGGACAGGGCCCAGGTGCGAAGTCTCGGCGCGAAGTGCCGAAGCCGCGCCAGGGCAAGCTCTGTCTGTGTTCCCCGCTTGGAGCCGAGCAGCTCGTGCCACTCGTCGACGATGACGGCGCGCAGGCAGGAGAACAGCTCCGGTGCCCGCTCGTTCGACAGCATCACGGAGAGGGACTCCGGGGTGGTGATGAGCACCTCGGGGAGCCGCTCGCGCTGACGCTGACGCACGGATGACGAGGTGTCCCCGGTACGGCTCTCCACGTCCAGGTCCGTGTCCAGCACGCTCAAGGGTTCGAGGAGCGCCCGCTCCACGTCTCGCGACACCGCGCGCAGCGGCGTCACGTAGAGAATCTGGAGCCCCGTCTCGCCATGCTCCACCACGTCCGCGAGCGGGCCGAGATACGCGGCATAGGTCTTCCCCGCGCCGGTGGGGACGTGGATGAGCCCGCTGTCGCCTCTGCCGTACGCGGCCCAGGACTCCTCCTGGAACGCATGGGGCGTCCAGCCCTTCGACGAGAACCAGGCGCGCAGCCGCTCCATCGGCGGCGGGCCTCCGGTGACTCGCTCACGTGGGGTCGTCCGCTTGCGGCGCTTGGGAGGGGAGGGTGTCTGGGTTTCGCCTCGGAGCGCCTTGCGTCGGGCCTGGAGCTGCGCCTTCAGCGAAGGCGACCTACGCGCCGGCATGGAGCAGCTCCTTGAGCGAGTCCAGTGAGTCGGCGTCCTGGGGCTTCTTGTCCGTGCGCCACCGGGCGATGCGTGGGAAGCGCAGCGCGACGCCGGACTTGTGACGCGGTGAAGACTGGATGCCCTCGAAGTGCAGCTCGAAGACCTGCTCGGGCTCCACCGAGCGCACCGGTCCGAACTTCTCCCGCGTGTGCGAGCGAATCCACCGGTCCAGCTTGCCAATCTCCTCGTCCGTCAGCCCCGAGTACGCCTTCGTCACCGGCAGCAGGTCCGTCCCGTTCCACACCGCGAAGGTGTAGTCCGTGTACAGCGACGAGCGTCGCCCGTGTCCCGGATGCGCGTAGAGCAGCACCGCGTCCACGGTGAACGGGTCGATCTTCCACTTCCACCAGTCGCCCCGCTTGCGGCCCGTGAGGTATGCGGAGCTCTTGCGCTTGAGCATGAAGCCCTCGACGTTGCGCTCGCGGGCCTCGCTTCGCGTGTGCGCCAGCGCCTCCCATGACTCCGCCTCGACCGCGGGCGAGATGGGGAAGCGGGGATGCGCCTTCAGCACGGTCTCGAGGCGTGCGCGTCGCTCGTTCAGCGGCAGCGAGCGGATGTCCTGTCCTTCGTGCTCCAGCAGGTCGTAGACGATGAAGGCCGCGGGGGCCTCCGCGAGCACCTTGGCCGTCAGCTTCTGTCTGCCGATGCGACGCTGGAGCCGCGCGAAGGGCAGGGGCTTGCCGTCCTCGTACGCGAGCACCTCGCCGTCCAGCACCGTGCCTTCCGGCAGGGCCTTCGCGGCCTCGGTGATTTCGGGGAAGCGCTCGGTGAGCAGCTCCTCGCCCCGGCTCCACAGGTACACGTCTCCGTGGCGGTGGATGAGCTGGCCTCGGATGCCGTCCCACTTCCATTCGACCAGCCAATCCGACAGCTCGCCCAACGCCTCGGGGGGCTGCTCCAGGGGCGAGGCCAGATAGAACGGATACGGCCTGGAGCTCTCTGCGTCCGAGACATCCGGCGAGATGAGCTGCTGGAAGAACTCGCGCGACGGCGTCCAGGTGCCCATCAGTCGATGCGCGACATCTGGCGCGGGCAGCCCCGCGACCTTCGCCACCGCGCGCACCACCAACGTGGAGGACACGCCCACGCGCAGCTCGCCCGTGAGCATCTTGTTCAAGAGGAACACCTCGCGCCGGGGCATCGAGCGCCACCAGGACACGACCTGTTCGCGCTGCTCGGCCACGTCCAACTCGCGCAAGGGCAACAGTCGCTGGGTGAGCCACACCGAGAGCGGCAGCTCCTCCGGCTCGGCGGGCCGCTCCAGGTTGTCCAGCAACAGCGCGATGACCTCGGCCAGATCTCCGACGGACGCGTACACCTCCGCGAAGAGCCAGTCGGGGATGCCCGTCAGCTCCTGCGTCCATCCGACGAGCAGCTTCGTGGTGAGCAGCCGCTTCAGCTTCTGTCCCGTGAGGAAGTACAGCGCCCACGCGGCGTCCTCCGGGGGCGCCTCCGTGACGTAGCGCGTGAGCGCGTCCACCTTCGCGTTGGTGGACATGGTCTGGTCCAGCCGTTCGTACAGGTCCGCGAGTCTTCGCACGCGTCAGTCCTCCGCCTCGCCCTCGAAGGGCGTGGCCAGCGGGGAGGCATCCACACCCTTCTCTCGGAGGTAGCGCGCCAACGGTTCCGCGGAGCCGTGCGTGGTCAGCACGCGCTGCGCCCCAGTGTCCTCCACCGTGCGCAGCAGGTCCGGCCAGTCCGCGTGGTCCGACAACACGAAGCCCCGGTCGAAGCCGCGCCTGCGCCGGTTGCCGCGCACCCGCATCCACCCCGAGGCGAAGCCTGTCTCCATCTCCCCGAACCGGCGCATCCACGTGGAGCCGCCCGCGCTCGGCGGCGCGAGCACCAGCGCCCCCGCGAAGGACGTGCCCTTCTCCACCTCCGACACGAGCTGCGTGGGAATCATCTTCACCCCCGCCTCCCGGTACGCATCCACCAGGCCGTGCATCGCCCCGTGGATGAAGGCGGGCCGGCCCGTCAGCCGCGCCAGCTCCGCGAGGATTCGCTGCGCCTTGCCCAGCGCGTAGCAGAACAACACCACCGAGCGCCCCAACGCGCGGTTGGCGTCCCACCACCGCAGGATGTCTTCCGCCACCAGCCGCGTGTCGTCCCAGCGGAAGATGGGCAGGCCGAACGTCGCCTCGGTGATGAACGTGTGGCAGCGCACCACCTCGAACGGCGCGCACGTCGGGTCCGCCGCGCGCTTGTAGTCGCCCGAGACGACCCATACCTCGCCCCGGTGCTCCAGGCGGAGCTGCGCGCTGCCCAATACGTGCCCCGCGGGATGGAAGCTGACGGTGACGTCGCCAATCTTCAGCGGCTCGCCATAGTCCAGGGTGTCGATGGCGGAAGTGGCCCCCACGCGGCGCCGCAGCAGGGACTCGCCTGCTCGAGCGCCCAGGTAGCGCTGATGGCCGGAGCGCGCGTGGTCGCCATGGGCGTGGGTGATGAGGGCCCGCTCCACCGGCTGCCAGGGGTCGATGTGGAAGCCCCCAGGCTCACAGAAGAGCCCCTGGGGCGTCACCGTGACGAGCGGCCTTCGAGGGTTGAAGGAGACGGAGGCGTCCACAGTCCTTCTGAAATAACGAGGGCTTCCAGGGGTGACCACCCAGGGTGCGCGTGCCTCTCACCTGGGTCGCTCGCCGGCATGCTCGCCAGGCGCCCATCGCCCGAGCCGGCTTGCCGCGCACGGAAACATCCCGTCGTCGTGAAAGGGTGCGATGTCCCTCGCCCGGGGCGGGGCTCCGCGCTACACCGGTGGGGCCGTCGCGAACCGTGGTTTCTGCTCGCGAGGAGTGAGGCGCGGGCGCGGCTCCCCGTCGCTGTCCGGGACGGGTGATACTGGTCGCGGGGGAAAGGTCATGACGATGGATGCACAGGAGCGGAAGGCGGCGTATCGCCAACGCGCGGAGCAGGGCGAGTCGGTGCCGGTGTCGGTGGAGTTGCCGGCGGACCTCGACACGCCGCTGTCGGCGTATCTGAAGCTGGGCGGAGGCTCGCGCGGCTTCATCCTCGAGTCGTGCTACGGCGGCGAGCGCTTCGGGCGCTACAGCCACGTGGGCACCCACGCCGCGGGGCGTGTGCGGCTGGACGCGCAGGGGGCCACGTTGTGGCGTGGCTCGCGCGAGGAGCGACGCGAGGGCAAGCCGCTGGACGTCCTGCGCACGTTGTGGCGCGAGCTCGCCGTGGCGCGACTGCCGGGCGAGGCGCCGTTCCTCGGCGGCCTCGTGGGGTACATGGGCTACAACTGCATCTCGTGGATGGAGCCCACCGTCCCGGACCGGCACCCGCGCGACACCTCGTTCCCGGACTCCGAGTGGCTCATCTGCGAGGACTTCGTCACCCACGACTCGCGCACCGGGACGCTCAAGGTCACCGCGATTGCCCGGCCGTCGCTCCATGGCAGCGTGGCCCACGCGCTGAAGGACGCGGAGGAGCGCGCGCAGGCCATGGCGGAGAAGCTGCTCAAGCCGCTGCCTCCCGAGGCCTACGTGCCGTCGCCTCGCATGAAGGGGGACTCGGCGCCCATCGCCTGTTGGGACCGCGCCGGCTACGAGGCCGCAGTGGAGCGCTCCAAGGAGTACATCCGCGCGGGTGACATCTTCCAGGTGGTGCTCGCCCGGCGCTTCGAGTCTCGCGGTGCGCCTCCGCCGCTGTCGCTCTACCGCGCGCTGCGACGGGTGAATCCCTCGCCGTACCTGTTCCTGGTGGAGATGGGCGAGGCCCGCGCGCTGGTGGGTGCCTCCCCGGAGTTGCTGGTGCAGGTGCGAGATGGGGATGTGGTGGTGCGGCCCATCGCGGGGACGCGTCGACGTGGGGCCTCCGAGGCGGAGGACCTGGCGCTGGAGAAGGAGCTGCTCGCGGACGAGAAGGAGCGCGCCGAGCACATCATGCTGGTGGACCTGGGCCGCAACGACGTGGGTCGCGTGGCGGCGCCCGGCTCGGTGCGCGTCGAGGACCTGATGGTCATCGAGCGCTACAGCCACGTGATGCACATCGTCTCGCAGGTGCGCGGCAAGCTGGACTCGAAGTTCGATGCGCTCGACGCGCTGGCCAGCACGTTCCCCGCGGGCACCGTGTCCGGGGCTCCGAAGATTCGCGCGATGCAGATCATCGACGAGCTGGAGGTGCAGCGACGCGGGCCGTACTCGGGCGCGGTGGGCTACCTGTCCTTCTGCGGCACGCTGGACGTGGCCATCGCGCTGCGCACCTTCATCGTCGACGGTGACAAGACGTTCTGGACCGCGGGCGCCGGGCTGGTCGCGGACTCGGTGCCGTCGAAGGAAGCCGATGAGACGGAGGCCAAGGCCGGCGCCATGGCCGCCGCGCTCCGGCTGGCCCGTGAGGGAGGTGGGCGATGATTCTCGTCATCGACAACTACGACTCGTTCACCTTCAACCTCGTCCAGCTCCTCTACACGCTGGGCGCCGAGGTGAAGGTGGTGCGCAACGACGCGCTCACCGTGGAGGCCATCGCCGCCGAGGGCGCGTCGCACCTGGTCATCTCCCCAGGGCCCTGCACGCCGCACGAGGCCGGGGTCAGCGTGGCCGCCATCGCGCAATCGAAGGTGCCGGTGCTCGGCGTGTGTCTGGGGCACCAGTCCATCGGCGCGGCCTTCGGCGGCAACGTCATCCGCGCGCCCGAGCCGGTGCATGGCAAGTCCGCGCGCATCCGGCACGAGGGCTCGGGCGTGTTCACCGGCGCGAGCCAGGGCTTCCAGGCCGCGCGCTACCACTCGCTGGTGGTGGAGGCGTCCTCGTTGCCCGCGTCACTGGAGGCCACGGCGTGGAGTCAGGACGGGCTCATCATGGCGCTGCGCCACCGCGAGCGGCCCGTCGTGGGCTTCCAGTTCCACCCCGAGAGCGTGCTCACTCCCGAGGGCCCCACCCTGGTCCGCAACTTCCTGGAGGGGCGTTTCTGAGAGGGGACATCGCCCTGGGGTACGAGGGGATTGTCGGGCTGGCGACACTGTCTGGCGCCCGACAATTCCGACGTTCTTGACGGAAAAACCACACGCATAGCGTGGGCCCTTCCGGCGACCGAGGCTCCATCCAGGAGTCGGCGCCGGGAGGAGCCCACGATGAACGTGCGAAGTGCGATGTCTCGCGGTCTGGTCGCGATGTTCGGCGCGCTGGTGCTGGGCGCGTGTGGTGGGGAGCCGTCCGCCGAGGCCGGCGCGGGCGTCCCGATGGACGAGGCGGAGCTGACCACGGTGGACTCGTCGCTGGGCCAGTGCCCGGGCTACGACTCCTGCGCGAACTGGTCCCCCTGGTACGCGGTGGGTGGCAGCTACTGCGGCGCCAACGCCAGCACCTGCGGCTCGACCTGGGTCTGCGAGGAGGACCCCTGGGGCTGTCCGAACGGCGTGGCTCCCGAGGCGACCGTGTCCAAGGATGGCCAGGAGCTGCTGCCCCCGTGTTGCGGCATCCTCTATCGCGAGCCCAACCCGGCGCTCATCGGTACGCAGGAGCGCTACCGCGTCTGCTTCAATCCGGCGGGTGCGTCGTGCACCGACTACGAGCAGACCAGCGGCGGGGTGTTGAGCTGCGGCTGCTGAGCCTCATGGCTTGAGATGGGTGGTGTCGTTCCAGCCGGCGAGCGCCGGCTGGGCGGCATCCGGCCCGTCCGCGCCGAGCACGCTGATGGAGCCGGTGCTCAATAGGAACAGGCGCCCCTCGGAGGGCGCGAGCCCCAGCCACCGCGCCGCGAGCACTCGCAGGAAGTGGCCGTGGGAGAAGATGAGGATGTCGCCGGTCTGCTGACGCAGGTCGGAGATGACGCGGTCCGCGCGAGCGCCCACCTGCTGTGCCGTCTCGCCGTTGGGGACGCCGTCCTTCCACACCGTCCAGCCGGGATGCTCCACGCGAATCTCCGCGCCGGTGCGGCCCTCGTGGTCGCCGTAGTCCCACTCCATCAAGTCGTCGCGGCGCACGGCGCCTTCGCCGTAGCCCGCGAGCGCGCAGGTCTCGAACGCGCGACTCAAGGGGCTGGTCCACACCTGGGCGAAGTCCCACGCGCGCAGGGGCTCACCGAGCTTCGCCGCCATCGTCCGGCCGGCCTCGAGCAGCGGGACATCGGTGCGCCCCGTGTGCTGCCCACCCCGGCTCCATGCTGTCTCTCCGTGACGAACGAGCACCACCTTGGGACCGCGCGTTTTCATAGGGGCCGGATTGTGCCACCCGGCGAGGGCTCGGCGCGCGTTTCATGAAACACGCGGTGGCGATCGGACAGTAGCCTCGCGTCCATGCACTCCCTTCGTTCGATTCCCCATGTGTCGTTCGTCCTCGCGTCGTTTTTGGCGCTGACGCTGGCCCTGCCCGGACACGCGCAGTCCGCCGCGGCGAAGGGTGGTGGAGCGGACGGCACGATGTTGCTGACCATCTTCATGAAGCACGACCAGGGCAAGACGCTGGAGGAGATCAACGCGCACCTGGACCGCACGGGCTTTCGCAAGAGCTTCCCGCCCGCGGGCGTGGAGGTGGTGTCCTGGTACGTGATGATGGGCGTGGGGCAGGTCGTCACGGTGCGCCTGCCTCCCGAGAAGCTGCGCGAGGTGAACCTCGCGTTCGAGAAGGGCGCGTGGGGCGCGTTCCGCACGGAGTTCTACCCGACGTACGATTACCGGCCCATCTGGGAGAAGACGCGCTCCGCCACGCCGTGAGCGGGGTTGGGTATGCTCGTGGCTCGCGTGTCTTCTCCAGAGCCTCCTGCCCCCGCCCTGCCTCCGAGTGTTCCGCCGCGTGACGCGCGGGTGCCCCAGTGCTTGTTGCTGGTGACCTGTGCGTTGGCGCTGACGGCGCTCTACTTCTCCCGGGTGTTCGCCACCGGCGGGATGTTCAGCGCGCGCGACTCGCTGTACGTCTACCTGCCGGCGTTCCATTACTGGCGCGAGGCGGTGCTGGGCGGGCGGATTCCGGAGTGGCTGACGCTGGATGGCTTCGGTCAGCCCTTCGCGGGCACGCTGGTCGTCGCGCCCTTCCATCCGAGCAAGCTGCTGTACCTGCTGCTCTCGCTGAACCACGCCTTCAACGCGAACATCCTGCTGTGCTTCCCGGTCGCGCTGCTGGGGATGTATGCGCTGACGCGGCTGTGGGAGGTGCCTCGCGCGGGGGCGTTCCTCGCGGGGATGGCGTATGCCTTCAGCGGCTACCTGGTCTGCATCACCAACAACCTCTGCTACCTGATGGCCGCAGCCACGGTGCCGTGGGCGCTGTGGGCCACGGAGCGTCACCTTCGTGCGCCGGGGGCGGGGAGGTTGCTGCTCGCGGGGCTGGTGCTGGCGCTGGTGCTGCTCGCGGGGGACGTGCAGGCGTTCTGCGTGACGTATGGGTTGGTGGTGTTGCTGGCGCTCTCGTCGCCCGTGGCGTCACGACGGGCGCGGTTCGTGTCCGTGTTGGGTGCGCTGGGGGTGGGGACGCTGCTGGCCTCGCCGCAGTTGTTCTCGTCCGCGGCGTTGATGGGGACGGCGCAGGCGGGTGGCAGGTCGCTCGACATCGCGCAGGAGTACGCGGTGCATCCACTGCGGCTGCTCGAGCCGTTGCTGGGGGCCTATCTGGAGATGCCGGACGAGCGTCCGGACGTGACGCTGGCCATCGTCACGAAGCTTGCGCCCTCGGGATACGCGAGCTTCTGGGTGGGCTCTCTGTATCTGGGTGTGCCCGTGCTGCTGCTCGCGGGGGTGGCGGCCTGGTTGAATCGCCGCTCCCGGAGGTTGTGGCTCTGGGGCGGCGTGTGGCTGTTCGTCGTAGGGCTGTCGCTGGGGCCCGCGCTGCCGCTCTACGAGGCGATGTACACGTGGGTGCCTCCGTGGCGCGTGTTCCGCTATCCGTCGAAGCTCGTTCCGTTCCTGGGGCTGGGGGTCTGTTTCCTGGCGGCCTTGGGGTGGAAGCACGTGTTCGAGGTGGAGGGCCGGCGGGTGTTCCTCCGGCTCGCGGCGGCGGTGGGCGTGGGGTGTCTGGTGCTCATCGCGGGCGAGTCCCTGGGGCGGGGGTTCACCGCGTTGCTGCTGGTGCCTCGCTGGCCGGAGATGCCCGGGGAGCTGCGCGAGCTGCTGTCGCGGCAGTTCGTGCTCGTCTCTGGGGTGGCGCTGGTGAGCGCGGTGCTCTGTGTGGGTGGGGTGCTGTGGACGCGTGGGAGCGCCGGGGTGTTGTTGGTGACGCAGTTCGTGTCGGGCTTCGTGGTGGGGTTCGGGAGCTACGAGCTGCTCACGCCGGAGGTGTTGTCCACGCCGCCTCCGTTCGCCGAGCACATCCTCTCGCAGCCTCGCGAGGATTCACGGGTGCCCATCCGGGTGGCCTCGCACTACGACGTCGCTGGCGTGACGTCGCTCATCCCGGGGATGGATGCTCGGCAGTGGCGCTCGCTGGTCGCGGCGCAGACGCTCATGCCGGACACGCCGGGGCTGTGGGGCATGGAGAGCGCGGATGGAACCCTGCCCGCCACGAGTCGACGGGTGCGTGCGGTCGTCTGGGATGTGACGCCGTGGTTCCTGGAGCGCGCGCCGCTGTTCTCCGTCGCGTACTCGGTGCATCCGCTCGTGGAGTGGCAGGCGCTGGAGGCGGCTGGGAAGAAGAACGCCGTCACGGACCGGTCCATCAAGGCGGTGTTGGTGGAGCACCCGGGGGTGCTGCCTCGGGTGTTCCTGGCGAATGCGCGCTGTGTCGCGTCGTACGAGGCCGCGATGCCGGGGCTGGCGGATCCGCTCGTTCGTGCCGGACAGGTGGCGTTGGTCGAGTGTGGCGAGGGTGGGGCCGGGCTTGCCTCTGGAGACACGTCTCCCGTGGGGGGACAGGTGAAGGTGGAGCGCTACGAGGCGGAGACCTTGGATTTCGAGGTGGAGAGTCCTCGCGACGCGGTGCTCATCGTGAACGACGCGTGGTTCCCCGGGTGGACGGCGATGGTGGATGGCGTGGAGACGCCGATTCTCCCGGCCAACGTCGCGGTGCGCGCGGTGCCCGTGAAGGCTGGGCGACATCGGGTGACATTGACCTATCGGGATGTTGCCGCGCGGTGGGGACTGGGCGTCTCCGCGATGACGTTCCTGGGACTGCTCGGGTTCGCGGTGGTGCGTCGGCCGCGTGAAGCTTCGTGAGGTCTCGGGTTCTTGGCGAGCGCCGCTGACCTCAACGGAGCGCCTCGCGGAGCATCAGGTGCGCGATGCGATAGAGACGCTGGGCGCTCGTTGCATGGAGTGGGTCTGGAATGGGCAGATTGGGGAACTCATCGTCGTCGCAAATCTGCGCATCGAAAGTCGCCGCCTGCCATGCGGCGGAGTCTCTCGTGTCGCACGTCCACTCGAAGGTGACGACGTAGTTCCAGGTGGAGGGATGGCATTTCGGATCTCCCTCTGGCTGGAGTGCTCCGTCCACCAGGGCCCGAAGCATTTGCTGTGAGACGAAAGAGGAGACGACCCGGGATGGCACGTTGAGGCTGGTGTAGCGAGGCTCCCAGAAGCGTCCCTCAATGCGTGACGCGACGGGAGTGTGGGTCAGCATGAGTGACCCATGATTGCCGCCATAGCAATGGGCCTGAGCGAAGCGGAGCTTCACGGCTGCATGTGAGGCGTTGAGCAGGCACTCGGGAGAGAACTCCCGTTGTGGCCGCCATTGCTCTTCCGCGAGGCAGGGGCTGGTCACCAGTGCCACGAGAAGCCCGCTCACCGTCCATCGCTTGCCACGCATGGGTCGCTCCTTCGTTGAAAGAGCGCCCATGAAAGCGATGTCGCGTGGACGGCTTCCTCACGGAAGCATCACGGCCTCATCATGTGGGTAGCACGGGCACGCAGCGCTTCCGTGCCCGCTCGACCTTAGCGCTTCAAGCCGCGCTTGATGTCCGCGCACAGCGCCTTGACGGCCTGCGGTCCATCCGAGTGCGCGGCCCGGACGAGCGCGCTGCCCACCACCACGCCATCCGCGTGCGCCGACAGCGTCCGCGCCTGCTCCGCGCTGGAGATGCCGAAGCCCGCCACCACCGGCACCGGTGACGCCTTGCGCACCAGGTCCAACCGCTGTGACAGGTCCGGTGGCAGCTCCGCGCGCATGCCCGTCACTCCCGCTACCGACACGCAGTACACGAAGCCGCGCCCATCCTTCGCGATGGCCTCGGCTCGCGCACGCGGGGTCGTCGGCGCGCACAGCGGAATCAGGTCCACGCCCGCCGCGTCGAACGTGGCGCGCAAGGCCCCGCTCTCCTCGGGCGGCAGGTCCGGCAGGATGGCTCCCGACACGCCGCGCTCCCGCGCCAGCTTCGCGAACCGCTCCTCGCCCATCGCCATGATGACATTCACATACGTCATGATGACCAGCGGCGTCTCCGGGCAGCGCCGATGCACCTCCGGCACCACCTCGTCGAGCACCCGCTTGAGCGTGGAGCCCGCCTTCAACGCGCGCTCCGATGCACCCTGGATGACCGGCCCGTCCGCGATGGGGTCGCTGAACGCCACGCCCACCTCGAGGATGTCCGCGCCTCCCTCCACCATCGCCGTGAAGACCTCCACCGAGCGCGCCAGGTCCGGGTCTCCCGCCATCCCGTACGCCACCAGCGCGCCCTCGCCCCGAGCCTTCGCCCGCGCGAACGCCTTCGCGATTTCGCCGCTCACGCCTTCACCCCCACCGCCGGCGGAACCCCGCGTGCCGAAATCGTCGCGACGTCCTTGTCCCCTCGACCCGAGCAGTTGATGACCAGGTACTTGCCCGCGCCCAGCTCCCGCGCCAGCTCCCTGCCTCGCGCGAACGCATGCGACGTCTCCAGCGCCGGGAGGATGCCCTCCATGCGCGCCACCTCGTAGAACGACGCCAACGCCTCGTCGTCCGTCGCCGTGCGCACCTCCATCCGCCCAATCTTCGCCAGGTGCGCCAGCTCCGGCCCCACGCCTGGATAGTCCAGACCCGCGCTGATGCTGTGCGCCTCCTGAATCTGTCCATCCGCGTCCTGGAGCACCAGCGAGCGCGAGCCGTGCAACACGCCCTCCGTCCCCAGCGTCAACGACGCCCCGTGCTGGCCCGAGTCCAGCCCGTGCCCACCCGCCTCCACGCCGATGAGCCGCACGCTCGCATCGCCGATGAACGGATGCAGCACGCCAATCGCATTCGAGCCGCCCCCCACGCACGCGACAATCGCATCCGGCAGCTGCCCGAACGCCGCCATCGCCTGCGTGCGCAGCTCCTTCCCGATGATGGACTGGAAGTCGCGCACCACCGACGGATACGGGTGCGGCCCCGCCGCGCTGCCGATGACGTAGTGCGTGTCCGAGACCTGCGACACCCACGTGCGCATCGCCTCGTTCATCGCGTCCTTCAGCGTCCGCGAGCCCGACTCCACCGGCCGCACCACCGCGCCGAGCGCCCGCATCCGGAAGACGTTGAGCGCCTGCCGCTCCACGTCCAGCGCGCCCATGTACACCTCGCACGGCAGCCCGAAGAGCGCACACGCGGTGGCCGTCGCGACGCCGTGCTGGCCCGCGCCCGTCTCCGCGATGATGCGCTTCTTGCCCATCCGCTTCGCGAGCAGCACCTGACCCACGGTGTTGTTGATTTTGTGCGCGCCCGTGTGCGCCAGGTCCTCGCGCTTGAGCCACACGTTCGCGCCGCCCCACGCCTCGGTGAGCCTGCGCGCCGGCGTCAGCGTCGTGGGACGACCCACGAACTCACGCAGCACCCGCGCCACCTCGGCGTCGAACGTCGGGTCCGCCCTGGCGGCCGTATACGCCTCTTCCAACTCCATCAGCGCCGGGACGAGCGTCTCCGGCACGTAGCGCCCACCGAAGCGGCCGAAGCGGCCGGTGGAAGTCTCCGTGTTCATCCCTGTCACTCCCAGAGGTTGATGGACTTCGCGGCCCGCACGAAGGCGCGCACCGCGTCCATGTCCTTGATGCCCGGGGCCGACTCCACCCCACTGGCCACATCCACTCCGTAAGGCCGCGTCGCGCGCACCGCCTCCGCCACGTTGGAGGGCTTCAGCCCTCCCGCCACCAACACCGGCACGCCGCTGCCCGACACTCCCGCCACCAGCGACCAGTCGAACCCCACGCCCCCACCGCCATACCCAGGCGCCGCCCCGTCCAGCAGCAACCCCGTCACGTCGCCCACTCCCACGTACGCCCGCGTCCGCGCCACGTCATCCGCGCCGCGCACCCGCAGCGCCTTGATGACCGGCACCCCGAACCCCGAGCAGGCCTCCGGTGGCTCGTCCCCATGGAGCTGCACGGCCGTGAGGCCACACTCCGTCACCGCCCGCCGGATGTCCTCCGCCGCCGCGTTGACGAACACTCCAATCAGCGCGCCCAGGGGCGGCCGCGTGCGCGCGAGCTTCGCCGCCGTGGCCAGGTCCAGATATCGAGGGGAGGGCGGATAGAAGTTGAGCCCCAGCGCGTCCACCCCCGCGTCCCACGCGGCCCGAGCATCCTCGAGCCGCGTCACCCCACACACCTTCACCCGGACACTCACGGCGGCGTGCCTTCCTGTCCGAGCAGCCGCGTGAGCGCCCGTCCCGGCTCCGCGTCGCGCAGGAGCGACTCGCCCACCAGCACCGCGTCGGCGCCGGCCTCTCGCGCGGCGACCAGCTCCGTCACCGACTTGAGCCCGCTCTCCGCCACGAGCACGCGGGCCCGCGAGCGCAGCCTGGGCATCACCCGCAGCGCCGTGCCCACGTCCGTCTTCAACGTGGCCAGGTCCCGGTTGTTGATGCCCACCAGCTCCGCGCCCGCCGCCAGCGCCCGCTCGGCGTGCGCCTCCGTGTGCGCCTCCACCAGCGCGGCGACGTTCACCGCGCGCGCCGTGGCCAGCATCTCGCGCAGCTCTCCGTCCTCCAGCGCATCCGCGATGAGCAGCACCGCGTCCGCGCCCCACAGCGCGCTCTCCTCGACCTCGCGTGCCGCGACGAGGAAGTCCTTGCGCAGCACCGGCACCGACACCGCGGCTCGCACCGCGACGAGGTCCTCCAGCGCGCCACCGAAGTCCGGCCCGTCCGTCAGCACGCTGATGGCGCTGGCGCCTGCGGCCTCGTAGGCCCTCGCCACTGCCACCACGTCCGCGTGTGGAAACGCTCCGCCGGACGGACTCTTGCGCTTCACCTCCGCGATGACGCTCACCGGGCGCCCCGGTGCTCGTCGCAGCAGGCCGCCCGCGAAGTCACGCGGCTCGGGACGGGGGCGCGGCGACAGGGGAGGCCGCTCCGCCAGCTCCCGTCGCTTGCGCGCCATGATGAGGTCCAGCGTCCCCGGCGCGACCGGAGACGACGTGCTACCGCGCTGGCCCCCGCTCACGACACGGCCCCATGGATGAGCGAGGCGAGCTTGCGCGACGCCGCGCCCGAGTCGATGGCGTGCTCCGCCTTCTTCACGCCCTCGCGCAAGTCGTTCGCTTGCCCGACCACGACGAGCGACGCCGCCGCGTTGAGCAGCACCGCCGTGCGCAGCCCGGAGCGCTCACCGTCCAGCAACGAGCGCAGCCGCTTCGCGTTCTCGTCCGCGTCACCGCCAGCGATGGCCTCGCGCGGCACCACTTCGAGCCCCGCGTCCTCGGGCCTCACCGTGAAGCAGTGCACGGTGCCGTCCTCGCGTAGCTCCGCCACCTCGGTGGGCGCGCAGGGCGAGATTTCGTCCAGCCCGTCGTGGCCATGCACCACCCACGCGCGCCGACTGCCCAATCGCCCCAGCACTCGCGCCGTCTGCTCCACGCGCTTGCCGTCGAAGGTGCCCAGCAGCTGATAGCGCGCGCCGGCCGGGTTGGTCAGCGGTCCCAGCAGGTTGAACATGCTGTGGAAGCCCATGTCCCGCCGCGCCTGCGCCACGTGCTTGAGCGCGCTGTGATGCGAGGGCGCGAAGAGGAACCCCACGCCGTATTCGTCGATGTCGAGCGCGACGCGCTCATGCGGCCGCTCCATGGACACACCCAGCGCGGCGAGCACGTCCGCGCTGCCGCACCGACTGGAGACCGCGCGGTTGCCGTGCTTGGCCACCGTCACCCCCGCCCCGGCGGCCACGAAGGCCACCGCGGTGGAGATGTTGAAGGTGTGCGCGCCGTCCCCGCCCGTGCCGCAGGTGTCGAGCACCACCTGCGCGCGCGGAGACAGCTTCGCCGCGCAGGCCCGCATGGCCTCCGCGGCGCCGAGGATCTCGTCCTCGGTCTCACCCTTCATCTTGAGCGCCGTCGCCAGCGCCCCCACTTGAGCAGGCGAAGCCTCGCCCGCGAGCATCAGGCCCATGACCCGGGCCATCTCCTCGCGGGTGAGGTCGCGCCGGCCCACCACCTTGCCCAGCGCTTCCTTGAGGGTCATCGCGCGCTATCCCAACCGCACGACTTCACGGCCCATGGCCTGTGCAATCGCCCGTACTTCGTTCATGGACTTGTCGAACTCGGAGAAGTCCAACGACTGGGCGCCGTCCGACTTCGCGCGCGGCGGGTCGGGGTGCACTTCCACGATGATGCCGTCGGCGCCCACCGCCACCGCCGCCCGCATCATCGCCGGCACCGCCTTGCGCACGCCGATGCCGTGCGAGGGGTCCACGAAGACAGGCAGGTGCGACAGCTGCTTGAGCATGGGCACGGCGTTCAGGTCCAGCGTGTTGCGCGTCATCGTCTCGAACGTGCGGATGCCGCGCTCGCAGAGGATGACCTGGGTGTTGCCGCGCGCGACGATGTACTCGGCCGCCATCAACAGCTCCTTGATGGTCGCGCTCATGCCGCGCTTGAGCAGCACGGGCTTGCGCCGCTCGCCCACCGCCTCCAGCAGGCTGAAGTTCTGCATGTTGCGCGCGCCAATCTGGAGGATGTCCGTGGCGTCCGCCACCGCGTCCAGCGTCGCGGTGTCCTTCACCTCGGTGGTGACGAGCAGGCCCGTCTCCTGGCGCGCCTCGGCCAAGAGCGCGAGGCCGTCACCCTTGAGGCCCTGGAACTCGTAGGGGCTGGTGCGCGGCTTGAACGCGCCGCCGCGCAGCATGGTGGCGCCCGACTTCTTCACCGCGTGCGCGGTCGACAGAATCTGCTCGCGCGACTCCACCGAGCACGGCCCGGCGATGACGTGGAAGGACGCGCCGCCGATGGTGAGGTTGCCCACGCGCAGCTGCGTGTCGTCCGGCTTCACCTCACGGCTGACGAGCTTGAACGGCTGGGAGATGGAGACCGCGTCCGCGACTCCGGGCAGCACTCGGAAGGGTTCGGGCTCCACCGCGCCGGGGTTGCCGGTGATGCCGATGGCCGTGCGAGTGCCCCCTGGAATCGCGTGCGGTTGCCAGCCACGGCGGCGGATCTCGTCGTTCACACGCTCGATGTCCTGGGCCGTCGCGTCTGGTCGCATCACGATCAACATGGGGTAACCCGCCTTCTCTCCACTCAGGTGACGCCGGGAAGCCCGGCGTTTCGAGGCTCTTGCATGTGGCGCCTCGCCTCCCAGTTCTGCACAAGTGTTCGCTCCCGAGCAACCCGGACGACGGTACGGGTTGCGGCCCGCGCGCTCGCCGCACCAGCATGGAGGGGAGCCAGCGTGGATGTGGGAGAGCGCGTGTCGAACCCGGACGTCATCGTCGTGGGCGCGGGTCTCGCGGGGCTGGCGTGCGCGCGAGCGCTCGTCCAATCCCGCTTGAAAGTGGTGGTCCTGGAAGCCGGGGATGCTCCCGGTGGCCGCGTCCGCACGGATGCTCATGAGGGCTTCCTGCTGGACCGTGGGTTCCAGGTGTACCTGACGGCCTACCCGGAGGGGCGGAAGCTGCTCGACCTGGAGGCGCTGCGGCTGCGGCGCTTCATGCCGGGCGCGAAGGTGTGGCGACAGGGGAGGCTGTGCACGGTGGCGGACCCGCTGCGTCAGCCGGTGACGGCGCTCTCGCACCTGCTCGACGTGCCCGGGACGTTCGGCGACAAGCTGCGTGTGCTGGAGCTGCGGCAGCTCTCGCGCTCGGGCGAGGACGAGGACGTGTGGCTGCGTCCCCAGCGCACCTCGCGGCGCTACCTGGAGGAGCTGGGCTTCACGGAGGAGATGGTGGAGGGCTTCCTGCGGCCCTTCCTCGCGGGCGTCTTCCTGGACCGCTCGCTGAACACGTCCAGTCGCTTCCTCGAGTTCGTCTTC
Organism: Myxococcus sp. AS-1-15; assembly: GCF_020037055.1. NCBI lineage: Bacteria > Pseudomonadati > Myxococcota > Myxococcia > Myxococcales > Myxococcaceae > Myxococcus > Myxococcus sp. AS-1-15. The sequence goes on from NZ_JAIQDF010000001.1 coordinate 305,593, forward strand.
CGGATGTTCGCCTCGGGCGAGGCCGGGGTGCCGGAGCAGGGGATGGGGGTGATTGCGGAGCAGCTCGCCGCGAAGCTGCCTCCTGTCGCGCTGCGCAGGCATGCACCCGTGGCCGATGTGTGGGGCCACCGGGTGCGACTGGAGGACGGGGAGATGCTGGGCGCGAAGGCGGTGGTGGTGGCCACGGACCCGTTGGCCGCGGCGCGGCTGCTCCCCGGGATGCCGGTGCCGATGATGAACGCGGTGACGTGTCTGTACTTCGCCGCGCCGGAGCCGCCGGTGGAGGGGCCGTGGCTGCTGCTCAATGGTGACGGGAAGGGCGTGGTGAACAACGTCGCGGTGATGAGCGAGGTGTCGCCCGCGTATGCGCCCCCGGGACAGGCGCTCGTGTCCGTGTCGGTGCTGGGCGTGCACTCGGATGAGGCCGCGTTGCGCGAGCAGGTGTGCGTGGAGCTGGCGGAGTGGTTCGGCGCCGCGGTGGCGGACTGGCGGCACCTGCGCACGTACTCGCTGCCGTTCGCGCTGCCGGCGCAGACGATGGCCGCGCTGGAGCCGCCGCATCGGCCGGTGCGACTGTCACCGGGGCTCTACGTGTGTGGTGACCACCGGGACAGCGCGTCCATCCATGGCGCGCTCGGCTCGGGGCGGCGCGCGGCGGAGGCGGTGCTGCTCGACATGGGGTTGTGATGGGGTGGGCTCGCGCGGCGAAGCATCCCTGCGCGATGCGCCGCGAATGGTGCGAGTGAACGCGAAGGTGCCGCGCGGAGAGCACACCATGGAGGCGCGCCCGGCTCTCCAGCGCATGAAGCCACCGTCGGTTGTGAAGCAAGCCGCCGCGCACGTCAGCCGCGCGCGGCGTCACGGACCTCGCTTCAGCGAGCGCCCTTCTTGCCCTTGCGCTTCGTCGCCGCGCGAGCGGTCTTGGTCTTCGCCTTGGCCGCCTTGGGCTTGCCGGACGTGGAGCGCTTCGCGCTGACCGCGGTGCCCCGGCGCTTGCCACCGGTCCGCTTGCTCGTCGCGGTGGGACGCCGACGCTTCGCGGCCTCCTCCGTGCGCTCCGTCCGGGCCACCTTGGCGGCCTGCTTCCCGCGCGCCTTGCCGCCCGCGGCCTTCTTCGCCCGCGCGGTGCCAGCCTTGCGCGCGCCCTTGCGACGCGCACCCTTGCGTCCGCCGCTCGTGGCCTCGGTGGCCTCCGTCGCGGGGGCCTCGCTCACCACGGGCGCGGGCGCCACCTCGACCGCGCTCACCACCACCTCGGCCTGCACGGGCGCCGCGCTGATGACGGGCGCTGCCGCGCGGGCCCTCCGAGTCACGCTCCGACGAGGACCGGGAGTCGCCACGCGCCGGGCCCGCGCCGACGCGCCCAGGAGGCTCTGCGCCTCACCGGCCTCGTCCGCCCACTGCAGCGGGAAGTCGTCCGCGGTGAGCGGGCCCGAGGCGAGCAGCAGCGGCGCCGCCAGCTCGTCCGCGCCCGAGGCCACGGCGGCCATCGCGGTGACCAGGCTCAGCGTCGTGGGCGTCGCCCCACCCAACGGATAGAGCGCCACCGAGCCCATGTCGTTCCAGCCGACGACCAGGTAGCGGAAGGACTCCGGGTAGCGCGCGCGCAGCGTGCTCAGCACCAGCACGAAGGCATTGAAGCCACCGTCGTCGAAGCGCACCAGCCACTGGTTGCCGAGCGGCTGACGCACGCGACGGTGGGGCTTGCTGAGCTCCGCGCGGACCACTCCCTGGATGGCGGAGCGGACAGAGGCGTCCGCCGTCGGGAGGATGTCGCAAGTGAAGACGGCGAAGGAGGTCTGGGACATCCAGCCATCATTCCCTATCGCTCACAAGGCTGTCTAATTGTGCGCCGGCGAATCGCGCGAAAGGCGGCGAAAGGCCCCTCCCGCGCCCGGTGCACGAGGACCTCCACCCCTCGCGAGTGGAGGCCCTTTCACCCCAGTACCGTGCCCTAGCTCGCGGCCTGCGCCGGGGCCTCCGGCTTCGGCGCGTCGGACACCGGCGCCTTCACCGCCTGCCCCGCCACCTGCGTGAGCAGCGTCGTCAGCCGGCGCGCGAAGCGGTTCGGGTCGGAGATGGTGCTGCCCTCGGTGAGCAGCGCCTGGTCATGCAAGAGCTCAATCCACTCGGCCACCTGCGCCTGGGCCGGGTCCTGGGCGTGGAGCGTCTTCAGGTGCTCGATGACCGGATGCTTGGGATTGACCTCGAGGATGCGCTTCACCCTCGGCATTCCCTTACCCCGCTGCTGCAGCAGCCGCTCCAGGTACGCGGGCGAGCCGCCCTCGGGGACGACCAGGCACACCGGCGAGTCCGTGAGCCGGTCCGACACGCGCACCTCGCGCACCGAGTCCTGCAGCACGTCCTTCATCCGCGACGTGAGCCCCTTGAGCCCCTCGCTCTTCTCCTCGTGCTCCTTCTTCTGCTCGTCCGTGGACTGCAGCTTCAGGTCCGCCTGGAGCGCGGACACCAGCGGCTTGCCCTGGAACTCGCGCAGGCCCTGCGCCGCCCACTCGTCCACCGGGTCCGTCATGAAGAGGACCTCGTAGCCGCGCTGCTTGAGCGCCTCCAGGTGCGGGCTGTCCTCCACCGCCTTCCGGGACTCGCCGTAGATGTAATAGAGCGCCTCCTGGCCCTCCTTCATCCGCGACACGTAGTCCGCCAGGGACGTGAGCCCCTCGTCGCGCGAGCTCTCGTAGCGCAAGAGGCCGCCCACCTTGTCCTTGTGCTCGGCCTCGGTGGCCAGCGCCTCCTTGAGCACCGTGCCGAAGGCCTTCCAGAACGTCGTGTAGTCCTCGGGCTTGTCCTTGGCGAGCTTCTCGAGCAGGTCCAGCGACTTCTTCACCACGTGCTTGCGGATGGCGCGCACCACCTGCGAGTCCTGGAGCAGCTCGCGCGACACGTTGAGCGGCAGGTCATCCGAGTCGATGACGCCGCGCACGAAGCGCAGCCACTGCGGCACCAGCTCCTCGCAGCGGTCCATGATGAACACGCGCTTGACGAACAGCCGCACCCCGCGCTGCTGCTGCGCGTTCAGGTCGAACGGCGGGTTCTTCGGCAGGAAGAGCAGCCCGGTGAACTGCTGGTTGCCGTCCGCCTTGAAGTGCGTCCACGCGAGCGGCTTCTCCCAGTCGTGCGTCAGGTGCTTGTAGAACTCCTGGTACTGCTCGTCGGTGATGTCCGACCTGGCGCGCTGCCACAGGGCGCTCGCCTTGTTCACCACCTCCAGCGAACTCTCCGTCTTCGCGTCGTCCCCCGTGCCCGTCGTCTTGGTCACCTGGAGCTTGATGGGGTGGCCGACGTAGTCGGAGTACTGCGTAATCAGCGAGCGCACGCGCCACTCGTCCAGGAACTCCTTCTGGTCCTCCTTGAGGTGGAGGATGACGGAGGTGCCCCGGGCCGCGCGCTCGGCGGGCTCCACGGTGAAGGTGCCGTGCGCCTCGGACGTCCACTTCCACGCCTGGCTGTCCTTGCCGGCGGCGCGGCTGACGACCTCCACGCGGTCGGCGACGAGGTACGCGCTGTAGAAGCCCACGCCGAACTGGCCGATGAGCTGCATGTCCTTCTGGCCGCGCTGGGTCATCGCCTGGATGAACTCGCGCGAACCGGAGTGGGCGATGGTGCCCAGGTTCTTCACCAGCTCGTCGTGCGACATGCCGACGCCGGTGTCCTCGATGGTGAGGGTGTTCTTCTGGGCGTCCGGGATGATGCGCAGCTCCAGCTCCGGCGCGTCCGCGAGCAGCTCCGGCTCCGTAATCGCGCGGAAGCGCAGCCTGTCGAGCGCGTCCGAGGCGTTGGAGACCAGCTCCCGGAGGAAGATCTCCTTGTGGCTGTAGAGCGAGTTGATGACCAGGCTGAGGAGCTGGTTGATCTCCGCCTGGAAGGCGTGGGTTTCCCGCTGGGGGGAAGCGTCGACGGTCATGGGTTCAAGGCCTCCGGGCGCCCCGTGTGGGCGCGAAGCGTCGTCTCCCCATAACCATGCAAACCGGCCTGTCGAGGGCCTTCGCCCGAATGCCCCCCGGCGGGCCCGGCGCTGGACGGCCAGGCCCCCGGGTCGGCCCTCGGGAGGGCTAGAGGGGAGGGTAGATGGGCGGGTAGTTGTAGCCGAAGTTGTTGTCCCAGTACGTCTGCCCGTTCACCTCGTACCGGATGTAGTACAGCGGCGTGCCGGACACGGCCGGGATGCGCGCCTGCCAGCGCTCCACGCCGTACGCGTTGGGGCTGGAGATGTACGCGTAGCCCACCGAGTAGCCGGGGACGAAGGACGCGGCGACCTCGTGGGACGTGGCCCAGTTGTCCGTCGTGTACACCACCGTGACGCTCTTGGTGTAGGCGAGGTTCTTCACGTCGATGCCGATGTCCACCTCACCCGTGGGCTGCCAGTAGCTGCTGCCCACCAGCACGTTGGCCCGCGGGAGCAGCGGCCCGTTGGTGCGCACCAGCTGGTAGTTGGCCCCGCCGTTGTTGTCCCAGTACGTCTGGCCATTCACCGTGTACTTCGCCACGAACTCCAAGTCCCGCGTGGGCTGCGGGGACGTGCCCCAGCTCTGGTACTGCCGCGTCACCTTCCACAGCTCGTGGCCCGCGCCCGCGTCGCCCGCGTAGCTGGCCTCCAAATCGAGCCACGTCCCATCCGGCTGCTTGTCGTGGATGGCGACCTGCTTCTCGTAGGCCAGGTTCTTCACCACCAGGAGGTAGGTGACGTCCTGCCACGTCTGCCCATAGCGGCTGCTCACCGTGCTCACCGCCTTGAGCAGGCGCACCTCGTCCGCCGCCAGCGCGGAGGAGGAGAACAGCCCCACGCACAGGGCCACCAGCAGCCCCGGCAGCGCGCCCCGGCGGGCCAGAGGGTCGGTTCGAGTCGTCGTCATGAGAAGTCCTCGCGTGCCCGGGTTGAAGGGCACCTGGGTTGCCCGGGAAATCCAGGCTTGCGCATGTTGTCAGCCGGCTCCGACGCGCGCCGCCAAACCGTCCTGGCTGGAATGTTCCGATGCGTACAGGAGCACGGGAGCGCTGGGAGGGGGCGCGACGTTGGGGTAGGGAAGGGCCATGAACCGAACCCTCCTGTCCGTGCTCGGTGCGGCGATGCTGTCCGGCTCCGCCCTCGCCGCCGAGCACGCCGCCGCCCCCGTCGCCCTGCCCGACGCCGCCGAATTGCAGCGCCTCACCGCGCGCTTCGCCCCGGTGGAGCTGAAGGTGGACTTGAAGGCGCTGCCCGCCAACGAGCGTCAGGCGCTCGCGCGCATCGTCCAGGCCTCGCAGCTGATGGATGCGCTCTTCCTGCGCCAGCGCTGGGCGGGCAGCGAGACGGTGCTGCTGGGGCTCACGCGAGACGACTCGCCGCTGGGCCGCGCGCGTCTGCACGCGTTCGTGTTGGACAAGGGCCCGTGGAACAGCCTGGACGAGGGGCGGCCGTTCCTGCCGGGTGTGCCCGCGAAGCCGGAGGCCGGCAACTTCTATCCGGCCGGCGCCACCAAGGAGCAGGTGGAGGCGTGGGTGAAGTCGCTGCCGGAGGCCCAGCAGAAGGAGGCCACGGGCTTCTACACCACCATCCGCCGGGGCACCGACGGCAAGTTCGTCTCCGTGCCGTACAGCATCGAGTACCAGGGTGAGCTGGCCGAGGCCGCGCGCCTGTTCCGCGAGGCCGCACAGCTGACCAAGCAGCCCACGCTCAAGGCGTTCCTGGAGTCGCGCGCGGACGCGTTCGGCTCGAACGACTACTACGCGAGCGAAGTCGCGTGGATGAAGCTGGACGCGAGCATCGAGCCCACCGTGGGGCCCTACGAGGTCTACGAGGACGGCTGGTTCAACTACAAGGCCGCGTTCGAGGCCTTCGTCGGCCTGCGCGACGACGCGGAGACGCAGAAGCTCGCGAAGTTCAGCGACCACCTGCAGGACCTGGAGAACCACCTGCCCATCGACGCGAAGCTGCGCAACCCGAAGCTGGGCGCGCTGGCCCCCATCCGCGTCGTCAACAGCCTGTTCTCCGCCGGTGACGCCAACCGGGGCGTGCAGACGGCCGCGTACAACCTGCCCAACGACGAGCGCGTCACGGAGGCCATGGGCTCCAAGCGTGTGATGCTCAAGAACGTGCAGGAGGCCAAGTTCCAGCGCGTGCTGGTGCCCATCGCCAAGGTGGCGCTGTCCGCCAAGGACCAGCAGGACGTGGCCTTCGACGCGTTCTTCACGCACATCCTGATGCACGAGCTGATGCACGGGCTGGGGCCGCACAACATCACCGTGGGCGGCAAGGCGACGACGGTGCGCCAGGCGCTCCAGGTGTCCTCCAGCGCGCTCGAGGAGGCCAAGGCGGACGTCTCCGGCCTGTGGGCGCTGCAGCGACTGATGGACACGGGCTTCATCGACAAGGCGATGGGCCGCACCATGTACACGACGTTCCTGGCCTCCGCGTTCCGCTCCATCCGCTTCGGCATCGACGAGGCGCACGGCAAGGGCGTGGCGCTGCAGCTCAACTACTTCCTGGACTCCGGCGCCGTGAAGGTCGCCGCCGACGGCACCTTCTCCGTCGTGCCGGAGACGATGAAGAAGTCCGTCACCGCGCTGACGAAGCAGTTGATGGAGATTCAGGCCAGGGGTGACCGCAAGGCGGCCGAGGCCCTCCTGGCGAAGATGGGCGTGATTCGTCCGCCGGTGCGCAAGGTGCTCGAGCGGCTCAAGGACGTGCCGGTGGACATCGAGCCGCGCTACGTCACCGCGGAGGAACTGGTGCGCGAGGCCTCCGCCCCCGCGGCCGACGCCGGCGTGCGGAAGTAGCCACGGCCGACGGCCCGCTCGCCGCGCCGGGGTGCTTTCCCGTGCGCGGCGGCGCCGTCATCCCCATGAGTCAGGTGAGATGGAGACCACGGCCCGTCATCGCGCACCACCGCTCGGCCCCTGGGGCGTCGTCATCGCGCTCGTCATCATCGGCGCGTGGGGCGCGCACCTGACGTGGATGCTGATGTCCCCGGGGTGGCTGCCCCTGGACTCGCCCCTCACGTGGATGCACGTCGCCTTCCAGGCGTGGCTGTGCACGGGGCTGTTCATAACCGGCCATGACGCCATGCACGGCACGGTGGCCCGGCAGGGCTGGGTGAACGAGGTGGTGGGGACGCTCGCCTGCTTCCTGTTCGCGGGGCTGTCCTACCGGCGACTGGTGCTGAACCACCACGCGCACCACCAGAACCCCACGGGCGACGACGACCCGGACTTCTCCGCCCGCACCCAGTCCTTCTGGCCGTGGCTGGGGACGTTCATGGTTCGTTACACCACGCTGCCGCAGCTGGGGGTGATGGCGGCCAAGTTCAACATCCTCGTCTTCCTGGGCGTGTCCCAGCCGCGCGTGCTGGTGTGCTGGGTGGTGCCGGCCGTGCTGGGGACGTTGCAGCTCTTCTACTTCGGCACCTACCTGCCGCACCGGCGCCCGGACACGCCGGACATGGCGCCGCACCACGCGCGCACGCTGCCGCGCAACCACGTGTGGGCCATGCTGTCCTGCTACTTCTTCGGCTACCACTGGGAGCACCACCAGTCCCCCGGCACGCCCTGGTGGCGACTGTGGCGCGTCAAGGATGCTCGCGCCGTGCCGCAGCGGGCGGGCGATGTAACGGCCGGGGACGCTGGGCCGTTATAAAGGGTCATGAGCGACAAGCCGCCCGTGGAGCCGCCCGGCTCCGAAATCACCTCCGAACGGCTCTACCTGCGCCGCCGGGACTTCCTGCGCAACGCGGGCCTGTTCACGGGCACGGCCGCCGCCGTGGCGGGGGGCCTGTACCTGCTCACCCGCAAGCAGCGCCGCTTCATGGACGCATATGTCCCGGACGCGGGCGCCGTCACCGGGCCCGTGGTGAAGGCGAAGGGCGCGTTCGACACGGACGAGCCGCGCACCCCGTACGAGGACGTCACCACGTACAACAACTTCTACGAGCTGGGCCTGGACAAGAACGACCCGGCCCGGCTCGCGCACTACTTGAAGCCCCGGCCGTGGACCGTCACCGTGGACGGGGAGGTGCACGAGCCGAAGACGGTGGACATCGACCAGCTGTTGTCCTGGTTCACCATGGAGGAGCGCGTCTACCGGATGCGCTGCGTGGAGGCCTGGTCCATGGTGATTCCGTGGCTGGGCTTTCCGCTGGCCGCGCTGCTCTCCCGGGTGAAGCCCACCAGCCACGCGCGCTACGTGACGTTCACCACGCTGATGGACCCGGAGCAGCTGCCCGGACAGAAGCGGCCGGTGCTGGACTGGCCCTACCTGGAGGGGCTGCGGCTGGACGAGGCGATGCATCCGCTGACGTTCATGGCCATGGGGTTGTACGGCAAGCAGCTGCCGGCGCAGAACGGCGCGCCGCTGCGGCTGGTGGTGCCGTGGAAGTATGGGTTCAAGGGGGGCAAGTCCATCGTGCGCATCTCGCTCACGCGCACCATGCCGATGACCACCTGGAACATGGCGGCGCCGCACGAGTATGGCTTCTACGCCAACGTGAACCCCGCGGTGTCCCATCCGCGCTGGAGCCAGGCCTCCGAGCGGCGCATCGGCGACTTCGAGCGCCGGCCCACGCTGCCCTTCAACGGCTACGGCGAGCAGGTGGCGCACCTCTACGCGGGCATGGACCTGCGCGAGAACTTCTGACGCCATGGCCTCGTCTCCCCATCCGTGGCTGAACCCCGCGCTCACCGTGGGCGGGCTGCTGCCCCTGGCGCTCCTGGCCGTGCAGGGGCCGCTGGGACAACTGGGCCCCAACGCCATCGAGGCGGCGCTCAACCAGACGGGGCTGCTCGCGCTGGTGATGTTGCTGGCGTCGCTGGCGTGTACGCCCGTGCGGCTGCTCACGCGGTGGACGTGGCCCGCGCGCGTGCGCCGCACGCTGGGGCTTTTGGCCTTCACGTACGCGTGCGCGCACCTGCTCACCTACGCGGTGCTGGACCAGGGGCTGGCGTGGCGGGCGCTGGGGGAGGACGTGGTGAAGCGGCCCTTCATCACCGTGGGCTTCACCGCGTGGGTGCTGCTGGTGCCGCTGGCCGTCACGTCCACGAACCGCTGGGTGAGGAGGCTCGGCTTCCCGCGCTGGCAGCGCTTGCACCGGCTGGCCTACGTGGCCGCGGTGCTGGGCGTGGTGCACTTCGTGTGGCGGGTGAAGCAGGACGTCACCGAGCCGCTCATCTACGGCGCGGTGCTCGCGCTGCTCTTCGCGGTGCGCGTGGGTGAGGCGATGCGAAAACGCCGGGCCCGCGCCGCTGCGGCGGCCCGTAACCCGGCGTGAGGTGAGGGCGGCTCGCCCGTCGTGCTGCTCGCGAGGCCTCGGGAGAAGGCGTCCACCCGCCGAGGGACTCGCGCTGCTCCAGCGTGCCGGAGCCTGAGGTGAGGGCGGCTCGCCCGTCGTGCTGCTCGCGAGGCCTCTGGAGGAAGGCGTCCACCCGCCGAGGGACTCGCGCTGCTCCAGCGTCCCGGAACCTGACGTGAGGGCGGCTCGCCTGTCGTGCTGCTCGCGAGACCTCGCGAGGACGGTACCTGCTCGCCGAGGGAGTCGTTCTGCTCCCGCGGACCTGCCCCTGGCGTGAGGACGGGGCTACTTGCGCGGCAGCGGGAGGATGGTGTCCACCAGCGTCATGAGCTGTGCGCAGCTCACCGGCTTGCGGACGAAGGCGCTGATGCCGGCCTTCTGACCCAGCGCGCGCACCTCGGCGACGTTCGGGTCACCCGTCATCATCAGGATGGGGACCTTGGCCAGCCGGGGGTTGGCGTTGGCGCGAATCTGCGCCGCGAAGTCGGCGCCGTTCATCCCGTCCATGTGGAAGTCGGTGAGGATGAGGTCGATGCCCTCCGCCTCGGCGACCTTCAGTCCCTCTTCGGCGGACTCCGCCTCCAGGAACTCGAAGTTGCGCGCCATGAGGTAGATCTTCAGCAGCGTCCGGATGGAGCGGCTGTCGTCCACCAGCAGCACGCGCTGCGGCGCGCCGCCCGTCGCGGTCCGGCTTCCACCAGGGCGCGCCGGGTCCGTCGTGGTGCGGTTGGGAACGGGCTCTGGGGAGGGAAGGGTACCGGCCTTCATCGGATCACGACCTCAGGTGGGGCTGTCCCCCTGCAGACCCAAGCATGTTGACGGAAGGACATGGCGAAGTCAAAGCACCGTCCTTCCTCTCTTTTTTCCCGATGTGGGGCGTCGCACACCCTTGCGCGCCACGAGGTGGGGCTCAGGGGACCTCAAGCACGAAGGCCTGACTTTCGACGCCCGGAATCCCGATGCTCGCCGCCAGCGGCGGGGCGAGCTCGTTGGGGACCCGCCACGTCTGCCCCGTGGATTGGATCAGCACCACGGAGTAGCGACCCTTCGGCAGCCCGTCCAGACGGGCCGGGGCGGCCGCGTCGCTGGCATCCAGGGCGATGGGCTGCACGGCCACCTGGAGCTCCGCCAGGGGGACGGGCGTCATCCGGGGCTGACCGTTCTCATCCGTCAGCGCCGCGAGGATGGGGTCCATCACCAGCCCCGCCGCGAGCACCACCAGGTCCGGCCTGCCGTCACGGGTGCCGTCGGCGCGCAGGTAGTCGATGCCGTCCGCGTCGAGGACGCTGTCGCGGTCCTTGTCGTTGTCCTCGAGCAGGCCCGGCTCATCCGCCAGCTTGCGCACCACGACGCGCGGCCAGACATCCGGCACCCCGTCGCGGTTGGCGTCGTCCGGCACGCCGTCGCGGTTGGCGTCCACGTAGCTGACGAGGAAGGCCTTGGGCCGCTGCGTCACCGGGCTGGCCTCCACCACCTGCGGCGTCAGCCGCAGCACCTTCATGGGCCCGCCCGCCGCCAGGGTGTTGTCTCCGCCGCCGGCGACGGTGACCTGGAAGGCGGGCCGGTCCACCGGCACCTGCGCGGTGGCCTGCGAGAAGCTCACCGTGACGTTGGTGAGCGGCTGCGGATGGCCCTCCTCGTCCTTGGTGACCTCCAGGACCAGCGGCTGGCCGTTGGTCAGGTCCACCGCGGCGCCGCCGATGTCGCCCGTGTTGGGCTCGCTGGTGACGCCGTACCAGGGGTTGAAGTCGGGGACGTGGCAGGGCGTGACGCCCGTCGCGCAGGTGTCCACGTCGATGAAGCCGCGCAGCATGTACTTGCCCGCGCCCACCAGGCTGAACGCGAAGGGCGCGGTGAAGGGGCCGGGCGAGTGGGTGCCGAGCGCCGGGCCGAACAGCTGCGCCGCGGGGATGACGGTGAAGGCCACCGGACGACCGCTGCCCTGGGGCGGCGGCAGCGGGCGCTTCTCCACGTCGTAGAGGAACACCACCGCGTTGCCCCGGAGGGCCGACTGCACGACGAGGCTGCCCTCGATGCGGGCGGTGTGCAGGGCCTGCTGGCCGTCCGCCGTGGGGACCACGGACGGGGACTCACAGCCCAGCACGAGCAGGGACGAGGCGAGCGCGACGAGCGCGGAGTGCTTGAACGAGGAGGTGCGGCTCATGGAGTCACCGTCAGCGTCGCGTAGACGCGCCGCTCGATGCGGTTGCCGAAGGGGTGTTGGGAGTGCGCGGCGCCCAGCTGGCTGCCGATGAGCGCCACGTCCACCAGGTTCTTCACCGCCGTGTAGCCCACGCGCGCGTTGATGATGGTGTGGGCGCCCAGCGGGTTGGAGGCCAGCTCGATGCGGGTCGGGTCCGCCGCCGCGGGCTCGCGCTCAATCCAGGTCGTGGACGAGGTGTAGGCCAGGTCCACGCCGAACTCGAGGTCCGCCTGGGTGCGGTAGGTGACGCCGCCGTACAGCTTGAGCTGCGGCACCTGGCTGCACGGGCCGCACTCCGCCTTGTCCTCCAGGTCCGAGGAGACCGTCTGGAAGGCGGCGCTCGCCTTGATGCCCAGGCCGTCGATGAGGGCCAGCGTGAGGCCGGCCTCCGCGCCGCGCGCGGTGTAGATGGAGTCCTCGTTGACGAAGCGCGAGCGGCCGATGAGGTAGTTGCCCGTGGCCGCGTCGTAGGACTCGCCCACCGGCAGCCGCTCGAAGTTGGACAGGCCGATGAGGTCCTTCACCCGGTTCTGGTACAGGGCCACGTCCCAGTCCATGCCCAGCTCCGCGGACTCGCCGCGCCAGCCCAGCTCGAAGGCGGTGAGGCGCTCGGGGCGCAGGGCCGTGTTGCCCGTCGTCAGCGCGCTGGCGCCGTTGACGCCCTGCACGGGGACGAGCAGCCGCGTGTAGCTCTCCAGGAACGTGGGCTCGCGGAAGGCGGACGCCGCGCTGATGCGGAACGCGTGGCCCTCCACGGGCATGAACAGCGCGGACACGCGCGGCGAGTGCGCCAGGCCCGGCGAGCCCCCGTCCAGCAGCGGGTGCCGGTCCACGCGGTAGCTGGCGATGAGGCGCAGCGGGTCCGCCAGCCGCCACTCGTCCTGCACGAAGGCGGCGGCGTGGACCTCCTCACGCAAGGGGCCCAGGTAGTCCCAGCCCACGCGCTTGAGGCGGCCCTCCACGCCGACGTTGAGCTGGTGCTCGCCGCCCAGGTGGAAGGCGCGCGCGAAGAGCAGCTCCGCGTTGAACAGGTTGGAGCTGACCTCCGTGCCCAGCGAGCGCTGACCGATGGGCTCGTACTGGGGACCGGCGCTGCCGGAGATGTGGTTCCAGAACGTCTTGAGCTTCAGCGGCCCCAGCTCCACGTCGCCCTTGGCGTACGCGTTGAGGCCGTCCATGAAGTAGTTGCGCAGAAGGCCCAGCGGGTAGATTTCCGTCGCGTAGCGGTGCACGCCGCCGGACAGGCCCACCGTGCGGCCCTCCGCGAAGCTGTACACCGTGGACAGCGTGGCCCGGGCCCCGCGCATGCCGATGTCCGGGTCCGGGTCCCTGAGCACGATGTCCGGCCGGTCGCTGGCGTAGTCGCGGCTCCACTTGTCCGCCTGCGAGTACGCCACCGACGCGCGGTAGCGCAGCGCCCCGGAGCTGCCGTGGCTCAGGAACGAGCCCGCCACGCTGTGGCCGGTGCCGCCCGTCACGGTGAAGCGCGCGCGGGGGCCGGAGCCGGGGGCCTGGGTGATGATGTTGATGACGCCCAACATGGCGTTGGCGCCGTAGAGCGCGCTGCCCGGGCCGCGGATGACCTCGATGCGCTCGATTTCATCCAGGCCGATGGGGATGGACGACCAGAGCGTCAGGCCGAGGAAGTCCTGGTACTCGGTGCGGCCGTCGACGAGCACGAGCACCTTGTTGGCGATGCGCTGGTTGAAGCCGCGCATGGACACGTTGGCGCTGCCGATGCCCAGCGACATCACGTCCGCGCCCGGCACGCGCCGCAAGAGCTCCGGCAGGCTGGTGGCGCCCGACAGGCGGATGTCCTCCGCGGTGATGACGGTGGTGGCGTTGGGCGCCTCCAGCGAGGACTGGGCGCGGCGGCTGGCCGTCACCACGCGCTCCTCGTAGGGCACCGCGCCGTCGTCGCCCGTGGCCGCCTCGGACACGCCGGGCAGCACGGAGGGCACGTACGTGGAGGGCGCGGGCGTCGCGGGGCCCGAGGGCATGGACTCCGCGCGCTCGATGGCCTTCTCCAGCCGCTCCAGGAGCCCCGCCAGCTGCTGCTGGGACTGGACGCTCGCGGGGGGCGGCGGCATGGGCAGCGCGGAGTTGTCCGTCGCGCCGGCGGCGGCCTCCGCCTCGCGCTGCTTCGCCTCCAGCGCCGCGACGGTGGTCTCCACCGTGGCCGCGTCGGGCGGGTTGCTCGCCAGGTAGCGCCGGTAGGTCTCCAGCGCCTCCGCGGAGCGGCCCGCGTCCTGGTACGCGCGCGCGATGTTGAAGAGGACGTTGGGGTGCGGCTTGATGGCGTACGCCTGCTCCAGCTCGGCGATGCCCTGGTCGTACTCCTTCCGGGCGATGAGGCTCATGCCGGTGCGGAAGTGGCGACGGGCTTCCAGGCGTGCGTCCGCCAGGGCCTGCGACGCGCAAAGACACAGCGCCACGAGGCCCACTCGACGAAGGGATTTGAAGTGTTTCACTAGTAGGGGTTGTCCTTGAAATTGTCGCGCGACTCAGCGGGCCGTTGGGGGCGGGCCGGCGCAGTCGGCTTCTTCTTGAGCCTGTGGCGGATGGTCTGTTCGGTGCCGGTGCCCTCGGCCTTCACCGTGAGGGGCTGGTAGCCCTCCAGCGTGAAGGTCAGCTCCGCGCTCGCAAGGCCCTCACCGTCCTGCCGGACCTTGTACTTCACGGGGGTGACACCCAGGTCCTTGTTCCCCGCGCGCACCCGGGCGCCCATGGGCTCGCTCTCGATGGTGAAGACCACGGAGGGCACGTTGCCGGGCACCAGCGGCGCCAGCGCCAGCTCGTCGTCCACGGCGATGGCCGCCGGGCCCGGGGCCGTCTTCGCGGGCGCGGCGGGCGCCTTGGGCAGGGCGGCCTGGGTGGCGGCGTAGTCGGGCGGCAGCGGCTTGAGCTTGGGCTCGCGCATCATCATGGCCACCGCGAAGAGTCCGCCGCCGATCACGATGGCGCCGCCGAGGATGGCCAGGGGCAGCAGCAGGCCCTTGCCGGACTTCGCGGCCGGCTCCTCCACGGCGATGTCCAGCGCCATGGTGCTGGGGCCGGAGCCGGCGGCGTTCACCGGCCCGCTGATGGGGCCGCTGCGAGGACCGCTGCCGGTGCCCGTCAGGCGCGGGCCGCTGAAGACGCCGCTGACGCCCACCACGTGCGACAGGCGGCGCATGGCCTCCAGCACCTCGTCCATGGACTGGTAGCGCTCGGAGGGAATCTTGGCGAGGCACTTCATGACGAGCGCCTCCACCTCCGCGGGCACGCCATGGCTGGCCCAGACGGCGCCGAAGGCGGGAGGGGGCTCGTTGATGTGCTTGACGATGACGTCGATGCTCTGCGCGGCCAGGAAGGGCGGCTGGCCCATCAGCATCTGATAGAGCACCACGCCCATGCTGTACACGTCGCTGCGCGGGTCGGCGACGTTGCGCGCCTGCTCCGGCGCCATGTACTGCGGCGAGCCCAGGATGATGCCCGCCTGGGTGAGCGACGTGTCCTGCGGCACGTCCGCGTCGCCGATGAAGGACTTCACCAGGCCGAAGTCGAGCACCTTGACGATGTCGTGGTCCGTCTCCTGGTTGAGGACCATCACGTTGGCGGGCTTCAGGTCGCGGTGGATGAGGCCGACCTTGTGCGCCTCGCGCAGCGAGCGGGCGATCTGCTGCGTGATGTTGAGCGCGCGCGCCCACGGCAGCGGGCCCACCTGCGTGAGCAGCTGGCCGAGCGTGAGCCCGTCCAGGTACTCCATCGCGATGTAGTAGATGCCGTCGTCCGTCTTGCCGTAGTCGATGACGGTGACGGTGTTGGGGTGGCGCAGCTTCGCGGTGACGCTGGCCTCCAGGAAGAAGCGCTTCTGGAAGCCCGGGTCCTTGCCCTCGTCGTTGTAGTGGGGATTGAGGACCTTCAGCGCGACCAGCCGGTCCAGCGGCGCCTGCACCGCCTTGTAGACGCGGCCCATGCCTCCGGCGCCCAGGGTCTCCAGGATGCGGAAGCGCTCGTTGAGGACGCGCCCCAGCAGCGGATCCACCATGTCGGGCGGCGCGCCATTCGTCGGGGCGTTGTTTTCAATCATGTCTGCCCCCACCGACCGGGAAGGCACACGACGCTCCGGTCGAACATGCGTGCGGATGCTAACACCGCAATCGTCCACTGCCCAAGCGACCTGCCAGGTTGGCGCAGTGCATCAACGGCCGAGAAACCGGCCCGGGCGCCGCAACGTCCGGCACCGGACACGCGGCCGGTGGATCAGCCGGCAGACGCGGACTGGGGGGCGGGAGCGTGAGCGACTCGGAGTGTGGAACAAGGTTTTCGGGATTTCATGAAGCCTCCGCGAAGAGGGTGCGCGCGGTTAGGGTGGCGGGATGAGCGTCCACCTGACCGAGTTGCTTTCCAGCGCGCCCGCCTACCCCCGGCGGGTGGTGTGCATGACGGAGGAGACGACGGAGGTGCTCTACCGCATCGGCGCGGGGGAGCTGGTGGTGGGGGTGTCTGGCTTCACGGTGCGGCCGCCGGAGGCGCGCAAGAAGCCCCGGGTGTCGTCGTTCCTGGACGCCAACTTCGAGCGCATCTTGGAGCTCAAACCGGACCTGGTGTTGGGCTTCTCCGACTTGCAGGCGGACCTGGGCCGCGAGCTGTGCAAGCGGGGCGTGCCCGTGTACCTGTTCAACCAGCGCTCGGTGGCGGAGATCCTCCAGTCGGTGCGGCTGACGGGCGCGCTGGTGGGGCGCGCGGAGGCGGCGGAGAAGCTGGCGGAGGAGCTGACGGCGAACCTCACGCGCCACGCGGACGCGGCGGAAGCGCTGCCGCGCCGGCCGCGCATCTTCTTCGAGGAGTGGCACGAGCCGCTCATCTCCGGCATCCGCTGGTGCTCGGAGCTGGTGGAGCTGGTGGGCGGCGAGGACGTGTGCCGCGAGTCGCGCGCGTCGCAGGGCGCGAAGGGGCGCATCTTCGAGCCCGAGGAGGTGGCGCGCAGGAACCCCGACGGCGTCATCGCCAGCTGGTGTGGCCGCAAGGCGAAGCGGGACAAGATTGCCGCGCGTCCGGGCTGGGAGAAGGTGACGGCGGTGGTGGAAGACCAGCTCTACGAGGTGAAGAGCAGCCTCATCCTGCAGCCGGGCCCCGCGGCGTTGTCGGACGGCGTGGAGAAGCTCGCGCGCATCGTCTCGGCGATTGCGCGCGGGGAGAAGCTGCCCGTGCCGAAGGGCGCGGACCTGCGCGGCGGATGACGGAAGTCCGGACGCCGCGTAGGGGACGGGCTCCCTCGATGGAGTGAGCCGGTGCGACAGTCGAGCCGGAACGACGCGGGGCTCCTATGCTCGGGCCCGAGGACACACGCAACGCAAGGAGGCAGGACGTGGAAGGATTTCCGCTGAGGCTCACGTGGAAGGGCTCCACCGCGAGCGAGTACAGCCGCAACGCGGTGGCTGGCACGGATGGCAAGCCGGACATCCTGGTGAGCGCGGGGACGGGGTATGGCGGTGAGGACTCGCGCTGGAATCCGGAGGACCTGCTAGGGGCCTCGGTGGCGCAGTGCCACCTGCTCACGTTCCTGGCGCTGGCGAAGAAGCTGCGGCTGGATGTGCGCTCGTACGAGGACCAGGTGACGGTGTTCCTCGACACGGTGGAGAAGGTGAAGCGGGTGAACAAGGTCCGCCTCGCGCCGCTCATCCGCGTGGCGCCGGGCACGGACGTGGAGAAGGTGCGCGAGATGTTCGTGAAGGCGCACAAGTACTGCTTCATCGGCCAGAGCATCACCGCCGAGGTGGTGATGGAGCCGACCATCGAGGTGCAGTCCGAGGCGTAGCGCTCAGCGCTTCCTGCGCGGCTTCTGCTCGGACACCTTCTTCACGACGGCGTCCGAGCACGCCAGGGGCCGGCCGTCCTCGGCGCGCAGCTCCAGGGGGCGCACCGGCCTGCCGTGCTCCGTGTCGACCAGTCGGGAGCGGGGCTCGTCGGGTTGGAAGCAGTGGTGCTCGCCCCACTGCCGCAGGGCCACGATGACCTGGAACAGGTCCTTGCCCTTGGGCGTCAGCGCGTACTCGTGGAACGCGCTCCCGTCGGACGCGGCCACCGTCTCCAGGATGCCGTGCGCGACCAGGTTGCGCAGGCGGCCGGAGAGGATGTTGCGCGCCACGCCCAGGTTCTTCTGGAGCTCTCCGAAGCGGCGCAGGCCGTCGAACACGTCCCGGAGGATGAGCAGGGACCACTCGTCACCGAGGATGTCCACGGTCCGCTCGACGGGGCACTCGGCCTGGCTGTGGGGTTTTCGCTGCGCCATTCGGAAACGGAGGTTGCCACATCCCCTCCGGCCCGTTAACTCCCCGCTGGTTTCATTTTGAAACCAGATGCGGGCAGGTGGTGGATGCGACGGGAGTCCAAGGTGGCGGAGCCTGCGGGCAGGGGGGCGCCCGGGCTGTCGGGCGCGGTGACGGGGTTGTTGGCGGTGGCCTGCGGGCTGGCCGTCGCCAACGTCTACTACGCGCAGCCGTTGTTGGATGCGATGGCGCGGGAGCTGGGGTTGCAACCCGCGACGGTGGGCGTGGTCGTCACTGTCACGCAGGTGGGGTACGGGTTGGGGCTGTTGCTCCTGGTGCCGCTGGGAGACCTGGTGGAGCGGCGTCGGCTGGTCGCCCTGCAGATGCTGCTGTCGGTGGCGGCGTTGACGCTGGTGGGGCTGGCGCCCTCGGGCGCGGTGTTGCTCGGCGCGCTGGCGGTGGTGGGGCTGCTCGCGGTCGTCACGCAGGTGTTGGTGGCGTTCTCCGCGTCGCTCGCGTCGCCTGCCGAGCGGGGCCGCGTGGTGGGGCTGGTGACGAGCGGGGTGGTGATAGGCATCCTGATGGCGCGCACCGTGGCGGGCTTCCTGTCCGATGTCGCCGGGTGGCGCTCCGTCTATCTCGTGTCGGCGGGCGCGACGTTGCTCGTGGCGCTGGCGCTGCTGCGGGTGCTGCCTCGCGAGCGTGCGCGCACGCGGCTGTCCTATCCGGAGCTGCTGCGCTCGGTGCTCACGCTGTTCGTGGAGGAGCCCGTGCTGCGGGTCCGCGCGGTGCTCGCGCTGTTGGGCTTCGCCGCGTTCAGCACCTTGTGGACGCCGATGGTGCTGCTGCTGGCGGCGCCGCCGTTCTCGCTCTCGCACACGCAGGTGGGCCTGTTCGGCCTCGCGGGGGTCGCGGGCGCGCTGGGGGCGTCGAGGGCGG
Source organism: Myxococcus sp. AS-1-15 (assembly GCF_020037055.1). Classification (NCBI taxonomy): domain Bacteria; kingdom Pseudomonadati; phylum Myxococcota; class Myxococcia; order Myxococcales; family Myxococcaceae; genus Myxococcus; species Myxococcus sp. AS-1-15. The sequence continues at coordinate 324,267 of NZ_JAIQDF010000001.1, forward strand.
GGCGGCTGGCGGACCGGGGCTTCGGGAATCGGACGACGCTGTTCGCGCTCGGGCTGCTGCTGGTGTCGTGGGTTCCCATCGTGCTGACGCAGACGCACCAGTCGCTGTGGGCGCTGGGGTTGGGAATCATCGGTCTGGACCTGGCCATCCAGGCGTTGCATGTGACGAACCAAAGCGAGCTGTACGCGGTCCGCCCGGAGGCGCGCAGCCGGTTGGTGGCGGGCTACATGGTCTTCTATTCCATCGGCAGTGGCGCGGGCTCGCTCGCGTCCACGGTGGTGTTCGCGCACGCGGGTTGGGTGGGCGTGTGCGTGCAGGGGGCGACCATCGCCGCCGTGGCGCTGGGGTTCTGGGGCGTCACGCGACTGGCGGCGCGGGAGCGGGGATTCGCGAGGGTTCGCCGCGTCTCGTCATGACGTGGGTGCTCGATTCGTGAGACGCCTGCCCTCCGGTCCCGGGGGTGATTCGTGGAGCAGGTGGTGCGCAGGTCGCCGCTGTACACATTCGTCATCTGTCCGAACAACAGCGGCAGCACGTTGCTGGTGCGGCTGCTGGCCACGTCGGACCAGGTCTCCGTCTTCGACTCGATGAACCACGAGGGACAGTGGCTGGTGCACCGGGATGACCCGGAGGCGATGCCCATCCCCGACACCGAGTCGGACGAGCTTCGCAACTGGACGACGAACGAGGCGAAGTTCGCGGACCCCCAGCGCTACCACTGGGAGCGCATCAAGGCTGTCTGGCATCGCGCGTGGGACTTGGGCAAGGCGGTGCTCGTGGAGAAGAGCCCGCCCATGGTGATGGCCGCGCCGCTGTTGCAGGAGCAGTTCGCGCCCGCGCGGTTCATCGTCTCGGTGCGCAGTCCGTATGCCTTCGCCGAGGGCGTGCGGCGCAAGCGCGGCTATCCGCTGTCCGTCGCGACGGCGCATTGGGTGCGCTCCAGCCGGCTGCAGCTCCGCAACCGGGCCGTGCTGCGAGGCTCGCTCTTCTTCCGGTACGAGGACCTCTGTCAGTCCCCGGAGACCATCGCCGCGAGAATCCTCGAGTACATCCCGGAGCTGGGGCGGCTGGATGTCGGCCGCGCGTTCGACATCATGGGCGAGCGCAGCACCATCCGTGACTTCAACGGGGACTCGCTCGGACGCATGAGCGCCGCGGACCTGGAGGAGATCAACACGGCGCTCGCGGGTCATGAGGACGTGCTGGAGGCGCTGGGCTACGAGCGCCTCGTCCGGGCTTGAGCGGGTGGGGATGACCGCAGTTGCTGGCGAAGCCGTGCATAGGAGGGGATTCCGAGTGGCACCTCGATGTCCGCGCGCCAGGTCGCGGCGAGCGCGTCGTGCACCGCCGCGGACAGCTCCGAGGAGTCTCCCACGCGGCCGGCTCGGACCTTGGTGGTCTGGACCTCGGGTGGGAGCGCGGTGAGTCGATTGACGGCCTCGGTCGTCGGGTGGTCGTCGAACTGGGACTCGTGCGCGTGCATGAACTCGAAGGTGGACTGCTTCGTCACGAGCGCGACGAGCGCGTCGTCCAGGGGGATGCCCATGAAGGCGCCGATGCGTCGGACCGCGGACGCCAGGTCCTCCTTCATGTCCTCGTAGGCGAGCAGCAGCACGTCGTCGCGCTCGCGGACGCTCCACCAGGCGCGCAGGTGTTCCCAATAGCGGCCGAAGCGCGCGTCCTTCAGGAAGATGCCGAAGCAGAACTCCTCCACGCTGACGGAGTCGGGCTCGAACATCCAGCCGTTCACGTAGTGGTAGAAGGACGTGAGCGTGTCCGCCGGGTCTCGCATCACGTGGATGTAGCGCCCGCCCTTCGGCACCCGCTCCCAATGCAGGTGCGTCTTGAACGCGCGCGGTTTCGCGACCTGGGGCCCCGCGAGGTCGACGCCCGGGAGGGGTGGGCTCTCCAGCCACGGGACGACGAGGGAGATCTCCTCGAAGCCCATGTCGCCGCGCGTGCGCAGGCCGTGGACGATTTGCTGCGTCCACGTGGTTCCGCACTTGGGATAGGTGGCGACGAAGATGTCTGTCGGCTCCACGTGGAAGTGCGCGGGGCCGGAGATGGGCTCGCGCCATGCGCGCAGGGCCTGCAGCTCCGGAAGCGATTTCGGCAGGCGAGATGATGGCTGACGGTGCGCGGCGTCCGACGTGGTCATGCGGCGTGCCCCCCAGGTGGAGTGACTCCACCCGCGCGGGAGCCTAGCGTCAGTCCGTGCCCGCATCGCGTGCCGCGTTCGTCACGGGCCTTGGTCGAAGGCCGTTCGACGCGGGATGTCACTTCGACGCGGGGAGTTATCGCGCGGTCAGGATGGCGCGGAGGTCCTCGGGGATGTCCATGGGTGTGAAGATGCCCACGTTGGCGCCGCCCGTGTTGCCCAGCGGCGCGCGACCGAGCCACGAGCCCGGCGCGGCCAGGATGAGTCGCGGCAACTGTCCGAGCAGCTCCCGCCAGTCTCCGTGTCGAACGGCCCAACGGAACATGGCGCCGTGGACGCGCAGGTGGGGCCACGCATGGGCCTGACTCAGGACGTGGGCGCGCTCCAGGAAGCGCCAGGCGTCTTGATGGGCACCGCGTGCATGGGCTTGCTCGGCGCGGCGCAGCTCGAGGTCGAAGTGGGTTCGCAGGGTCGGGGTCATCGGAGGTCTCGGCGGGGCGCTGGCGAGGGGGGCATCGTCAGGGCGAGGGAGTCGAGGTCGGCGGCGGGGCCGGACTCGCACGGTGCCGTCAGGCGCATGCGGCGTGGCGGGTGTCACCAGGGGCGCAGGGGTGGCAGGTCGCGGCGAGCGCGGGTTCGAGTTGGAGTGTGACGTGCTCGATGCCGAACGTGTCGTGCAGCCGGGCCTTCAGCGAGGGGACGAGCGCCTCGTCACCGGACGGCGCATCCACCACGAGGTGGGCGGTGAGGGCCGACTCGGTGGTGCTCAAGGCCCAGACGTGGAGGTCGTGCACGCCGGTGACGCCGGGCGCCTGCGTCATGAGGCTTCGCACCGCGCCCAGGTCGATGTTCGCGGGAACGGCCTGCAGCGCGAGGTTGAAGGAGTCCACCAGCAGCCTCCACGTGCTGACGAGGATGAGCAGCGCGATGCCGAGCGTCACCACCGGGTCCAGCCACGCCTGCCCCGTGAAGTAGATGAGCGCGCCGCTGAGCACCACGGCGAGCGACACGCCCGCGTCGGCCGCCATGTGCAGGAACGCGCCCCGCACGTTGAGGTCGTTCCTGCGCCCCTTCCAGAACAGCAGGGCCGTGGCGGTGTTGATGACGACGCCGATGCCCGCGACGCTCATGACGGTGAGGCTGGCGACGGGCGCTGGCTCGCCGAAGCGGCGGAGGGCTTCCCAGCCGATGGCGCCGACAGCGACCAGCAGGATGAGCGCGTTGAAGAGGGCCGCGAGGATGGAGGCACCGCGCAGGCCGTAGCTGCGCCGCTCGGTGGGCTGGCGTCGGGCGAGGATGCTGGCGCCCCAGGCGAGCACGAGCCCCAGCACGTCGCTCAGGTTGTGGCCCGCGTCCGCGAGCAGCGCCAGCGAGCCGGAGAGGAAGCCGTACAGCGCCTCGATGGCCACGAAGGCCAGGTTGAGCGTGACGCCGAGCGCGAAGGCTCGGCCGTGTGACGTGGGCGCGTGGCTGTGTGAACCCGACATGGGGAAAGGGACCTCCAGGAATGGATGGCTCCGGGGGCGAGCGCTCGAGGACCCACGAGCCGCGACCCACCGTTCATCGAGGAAGACGCCACCTTTCGCGCGGTATTACAGCGGCATTTCCCGAGGGTTTTCGACGGCGAGCGTGCTGCCAGCGGGCCCGTTGCTCGGGAGGCTCCGCGCGGCGGATTCGGTTCCGACACAGGGCCCTGGTCGTCCTGCGACTCGGGCGACAGCCACCACCGAGAGGCCCGCGCCAGGAGCCGCACCGAAGGAGGTGCTCCGTGCACGTGGTGGTGCTGTCTGGGGTCCTTGGACCTGGGCGGTTCTCGCCCGAGCGATAGCCCGGACATCACGGAGGGGGCCGACGTCGACGAACCGCGCCATCCGAGCTTCCCGCGATGAAGATGCTCGCCAGGAATGCGGCGCATGCCAGGATGGTGGGGTGGCGCTACCACTGGTTGCCCTCATCGTCGTTCCTCTTGCCCTGACTCCACTCCAGGCGGAGCCTGTCGTCGCGTTGCTGTCACCTGCCGCGCTTGTCGCGACGCCACAGGGCGTGCAGGCGGCCCCCAGCCCCGAGAAGCGGGCGCCTGTCGTTGCGTCTCCGCCACGGGTCGCGCTCGTCGCGACGCAGCAAAGCGAACTGGCGGAGCCCGTCTCGGAGACCCCGACTCCCGCCGTTGCGTCGCCGCTACTGGGCGTGACGCAGCAAAGCGAACTGGCGGAGCCCGTCTCCGAGACACCGGCTCCCGTCGTCGCGACTCCGCCGCCGGACGCGCCCGTCGCGACACAGCAGGGTGAGCAGCCCGAGGGCGCCACGGTGGAGCCTCCACCCGCGCGCGCACCCGGGCTGACGCAGGAGAACTACGAGGAGGCCCTCGTCGTCGAGTCGCTCGTCCGGCATGGCCGCCAGGTGGACCCCTCCCCGGAAGGAAAGCCGCTCTCGGATGTGCTCGTGGACACCGAGGAGGTGGTGGCCGAGAGCGACCCGTATCCTGACTTCCTCAACATCTTCCACGTGCGCACGCGCGACGAGGTCGTCCGGCGCGAGGTGCTGCTGCCGCTCGGTCAGCCCTACTCCACGCGCCTCGCGGAGGAGACGGCGCGCAACCTGCGCGCACTGCGCCTGTTCTCCGTGGTGCGAGTCGTCCCGCTCGTCGGCAAGACGCCCGGCACGGTGTCGCTGCTCGTCGTCACCAAGGACATCTGGTCGCTACGACTCAACAGCGACTTCTCCGCGGTCGGCTCGCTGCTCCAGTACCTGCGGCTGCAGGGCACGGAGCAGAACTTCCTGGGCCGGGGCAAGAAGCTCGCGGTGGACTTCATCCTGCGCCTGGACACGCTCAGCCTCGGACAGAGCTACACCGACCCGCGCGTGCTGGGCAGTCGCTGGTCGTTCACCGAGTCCGCCGCCATCATCATCGGACGCGAGAGCGGCCAGGCCGAGGGCTCGCGGGGCAGCGTCTCCGTGAGCCGGCCCCTCTACTCGCTGTCGACGCCGTGGAGCGTCAGCTCATCCGTGGCGTGGAACGTGGAGACCAATCGCGTCTACCGGGGCGCGGACATCTGGCAGCTCCCGTTCCCCGGTGGCCCGACGGTGCCCTACGTGTACCGGACGGAGGAGGTCGCGGGCGCGGCCTCGTACACGCGCTCCTTCGGCCTGCGCTACAAGCTCAACCTGAGCGGCTCCGTGGGCGCGTACCACTACGCCTACGACCCGCCGAGGTCGTCGATGTTGACCGAGGACCAGTCCGCCTGGTTCCGGCGCAACTACCTGCCGCGCGCCGAGGACGCGGGCTACGTGTCCATGTCCCTGCGCGCCTTCGAGGCCCGCTACGAAGTCCTCCGCGACGTGGACTCCTATGTCCTCTCCGAGGACTACCAGATGGGGCACTGGCTCTCCGCGACGCTGCGCTACGCGCCGCCCGTCTTCGGTGACGACACGCACTTCACGGAGGCAGGGCTGGCCGCGCGCTACCGCCTGCGCTGGGGCGAGGCGCTCACCACTGTCGCCGCCTCCGGCTCCATCCGTCGACAGATGGGCGACGCGGCGACCTGGAACAACCGCCACTGGGCCGCGGAGCTGACGCAGGTGTCGCCCAAGGTGCTCGGAGGACGCTTCGTCGCGCGCGGCCTGCTGGACGTCAACATCGACGACCTGTTCGACCGGGTGACGCTCCTCGGTGGAGGCAACGGCCTTCGCGGCGCGCCCGCGGACGAGTACTCCGGCAAGCGGATGTTGCTCGTGAACGTGGAGTACCGCACCGCGCCGCTGGTCATCAAGACCGTGCACGTGGGCGGCGTGCTCTTCCTCGACTCGGGCAGCGCGTTCAACGACAGGCCGGACATGGTGACGTCCGTGGGCGTGGGCCTGCGGCTGCTCTTCCCTCAGTTCAACGTCAACCCGTTCCGAATCGACTTCGGCTACGTGCTCAACGGCGACCGGCCTCCCATCGGCAGCCGCTTCACGTTCGCCGGCGGCCAGGTGACGGACCTGCGCCCCAGCTTCCTCGACTCACCGCTGTAGCCGCTCACGGCGGCTCGACGCGCAAGAGCTCCCGGAACAACACCTCGGCGACATCCCGGAACAGCTCCCCGGACGCGAGCAGTCCGCCGCAGTGGTGCGGCTCCCTCGCGAGCGTCAGCGCCACCGCGCGCTGGAGCACCGCGTCCCAGAAGGGCTCGGAGCCGTCGGGCAGGAGGAACTCTCGGATGATGGCGCGCGGCCAGGGCAGCACCGTCGTCGGGTCCGCGTCGCTCAGCGAGGTGAAGCAGTCCAGGTCCACGTCCAGCAGCACCCGCTCCGCGTCCTCCAGCACGTCCCGCACCGCGTCACCCGGAGCAGGGTGGCTCCACGCCTCGGACGCGCGGTCCACCGTGGGCACCACCACCAGTCGGTGCGAGCGGCCTCGCGTGTCCACGTAGGTGTCCCCCGCGAAGGCGCCCCGGGGCCGCGTCCGGGCGATGAACAACGCATCCCCCACCAGCCCCGCCTCCATCGCCGCGAGGATGTGGTCGTAGTTGCGCACGTCCAACTCCCACCGGGCGTGCTCATCCAGCGCTCGCAGGCCCGCCGAGCGGTCCGGCACCGCCTCCGGCCTCCGGGGCACCACCACGTCCAGGTGGCGGTCCAGCGTGACGAGCAGCGCGGCGGGCCCGGAGTCCCCCAGGGCCATGGCCCAGGAGGGCAGGGCGAGCCGGTGGGGGTCGAAGACGTACGCGTCCGGCGGCCCCCGGCCGCCTCCCAGCCCCAGCCGGATGATGCCCGCCAGGCGCAGGTGGAGCAGGGCGTCGTCGTCGGTCTTCATGCCTCGGGAATCCTCGCGTCCGTCGCGGGTTTGCTCAGCTTGCGCGGCGGCCGAGTGTAGGCTTCCCCGCACCTTTCCGTGAAAGGAGCCCCGCCGCTGGCGGGAGTTCGACTACGCATGCGCCAGGTCCTCGCCGCAGCGCTCATTTTCGTGAGCGCGCCCGTATACGCCCAGGAGATGAAGCCCCTCACCATGCCCCAGACGGCGCACTCGCAAGACCCCTTCTTGAGGCAGCTGTCGGAGACCCGCAACTTCTCCAGCGGCCGCCCGGTGAGCGTACGGGTCACCCCGGACGAGAAGCAGGTCCTCTTCCTGCGCACCCAGGACACCTCCAACGTCCAGACGCTCTATGCGTTCGACGTGGCGACCGGGGAGGTGAAGGAGGTGCTCACCCCCGAGGCGCTGCTCAAGGGCACCGAGGAGACGCTCACCCCCGAGGAGAAGGCCCGCCGTGAGCGCATGCGCGTCAGCGCCCGGGGCTTCACCTCGTACCAGATCTCCGACGACGGCACGCGCCTGCTCGTCCCGCTCTCCGGCCGGCTCTATGTCGTCGAGCGCGCGAGCGGCAAGGTGACCGAGCTCAAGACGGGCCCCGGCGTGCTGGACCCGCGCTTCTCCCAGGACGGCAAGCAGGTGGCCTACGTCCGCGAGAACGACGTCTACCGAATCGACATCGCGGCGAACAAGGAGCAGCGCGTGACGAAGGGAGGCACCGCCGAGAAGACGCACGGCGTGGCCGAGTTCGTCGCCCAGGAGGAGATGAGCCGCTTCTCCGGCTACTGGTGGAGCCCCGATGCCAGGCGCGTCGCCTACACCGAGTCCGACACCTCGGAGGTGGAGAAGCTCACCATCGTCGACGTGATGCACCCCGAGCGCGGCGGCGAAATCTTCGCGTACCCGCGCCCCGGCAAGCCCAACGCCAAGGTGCGCCTGGGCGTCACGGCCGTTACCGGTGGCAAGACGACGTGGGTGCAGTGGGACGCGGCGAAGTACCCGTACCTGGCCACCGTGGTGTGGCCCAAGGGCGGCCCGCTCACCATCCTGGTGCAGAACCGCGTCCAGACGGAGCAGCAGCTGCTCGCCGTCGACCCGGCCACGGGCAAGACGCGGGAGCTGCTGGTGGAGAAGGATTCGGCCTGGCTCAACCTGGACCAGGACTTCCCGCTGTGGCTGGACGATGGCTCGGGCTTCCTCTGGTACACCGAGCGCAACGGCGGCCCGGAGGTAGAGCTGCGAAAGGCGGACGGCTCGCTCGACAAGAGCTTCGTCAAGCCGGACGCGGGCTTCCGGGGCATGACGCGCTTCGTGCAGAAGGACCGCACGCTGTTCTTCAACGGCGGCCCCAACCCCACGCAGAGCGTGTTCTGGCGCGTGAAGGACGGCGGGGTGCCCGAGCGCGTGACGAAGAACGGCGAGGGCATCGAGGGTGGCTCCGCCTCGCGCGACGGCGGGGTGTTCGTCGTCAACACGTCCAGTCTCAAGAGCATGAGCCGCACGGAGGTGCTGCGCGCGGACGGCACGCGCGTGGGCCAGCTGCCGGAGGTGGCGCAGGAGCCGCCCTTCGTCCCCAACACGGAGCTCAGGCAGGTGGGCCCCAAGCGCTACTGGGCGTCCATCACCCGCCCGCGCGACTTCAAGCCCGGCAAGAAGCTGCCCGTCATCGTCGACATCTACGGCGGCCCCACCACCACCGTGGTGCACCACAGCATGGCCGCGCACCTGATGTCCCAGTGGATGGCGGACCAGGGCTTCCTCGTCGTGAAGTTCGACGTGCGCGGCACCCCCCTGCGCGGCGCCGCCTGGGAGCGAGAGGTGAAGTACGACTTCGCCACCGTCACCCTGGATGACCAGGTGGACGCGCTCCAGGCGCTGGCCAAGGAGCTGCCCGAGCTGGACCTCAAGCGCGTGGGCATCCAGGGCTGGAGCTTCGGCGGCTACATGGCCGCGCTGGCCGCCCTCAAGCGCCCGGACGTCTTCAAGGCCGCGGTGTCCGGCGCCCCCGTGGTGGACTGGCTCGACTACGACACGCACTACACCGAGCGCTACCTGGGCCTGCCCCAGGAGCACCCCGAGGCGTACGAGAAGAGCTCGCTGCTCACCTACGCCAAGGCGGACAAGCCCATCGGCAAGCTCTTGCTCATCCACGGCACCGCGGATGACAACGTCTACTTCTTCCACACGCTGAAGCTGAGCGACGCCCTGTTCCGCGCCGGCAAGCCGCACGAGCTGCTCCCGCTGAGCGGCCTGACGCACATGGTGCCCGACCCGCTGGTGAAGCAGCGCCAGTGGGAGCGCGTGATGGAGCACTTCAAGAAGAACCTGTGACGGGCGCGGGCCCGGGCGCGTCCGGGGGACGCTCCGGAAAGCAAGAGGCCCGGTTCCCTGGGGACAGGGGCCGGGCCTCCGTTCGTGAGCCCCTCGCGGGGAAGGGCTCATCGCAACGACGTCTCAGGCGGCGCGAACGTTCTGAGCCTGCAGGCCCTTGGGGCCACGCGTCACTTCGAACTCCACCTTCTGACCCTCGGCGAGGGTGCGGAAGCCGTCCATGTTGATGGCGGTGTGGTGGCAGAACACGTCCTCACCACCGCCGTCCTGGGTGATGAAGCCGAAGCCCTTCGCGTCGTTGAACCACTTCACGGTACCGGTTGCCATTGCACTTCCTTCAGTCTCGCGGGGCGACGCGTGAGAGTCGCCCGTTCTTCCCGCCCCCCGACGACCGGGAGACATGTCCGGTTTTAGTGAAACGCCTGCCTGGAAGTCCAGCCAGCGACCTGAAATGCCCGGTTTGCATTGAGGCCGGGCATCTCAGTCAATACTGACGCGTCGCGTTGGCGGCCTCAGACGTCGAGCAGGAGCCGCTCGGGGTCCTCGATGCACTCCTTCACGCGCACGAGGAACTGGACGGCCTCGCGGCCGTCGATGAGGCGGTGGTCGTAGGTGAGGGCCACGTACATGATGGGCCGGATGACCACCTGGCCGTCGCGGGCGACGGGGCGCTCGACGATGTTGTGCATGCCCAGGATGCCCGTCTGCGGCGGGTTGATGATGGGCGTGGACAGCATGGAGCCGAAGATGCCGCCGTTGGTAATCGTGAAGGTGCCGCCCTGCAGCTCCGGCAGGGTGAGCTTGTCGTTGCGCGCCCGGGTGCCCAGGTCGCCCACGCCCTTCTCCAGCTCCGCCAGGGACAGCTTGTCCGCGTTGCGGATGACCGGCACGACCAGGCCGCGGCTGCCGCTCACCGCCACGCCGATGTCGTAGTAGTGCTTGAAGATGACGTCTTCGCCGTCGATCTCCGCGTTGACCTGGGGGAAGGCCTTGAGGGCCTCGATGGACGCGCGGACGAAGAAGCTCATGAAGCCGAGCTTCACGCCGTGCCGGGCCTGGAACTTGTCGTTGTACTTCTTGCGCAGCGCCATCACCTCGCCCATGTCCACCTCGTTGAAGGTGGTGAGCAGGGCGGCGTTGGACTGGGCCTGGACCAGGCGCTCGGCGACGCGCTTGCGAAGCGGCGTCATGCGCACGCGCTCCTCGCGCGCGGCGTTGGGGCGCGGGCCCGCGGGCTGGGCCGGGGCGGCGGGCTGGGAGGGCGCGGCCGGGCGGTTGAGCTGACCGAGCACGTCCTCCTTGGTGATGCGGCCGCCGGCGCCGCTGCCCTTCAGCTGGGTGACGTCGACCTTGTTCTCCTCCGCCATCTTCCTGGCGGTGGGGGTGATGCGCGCGTCGGACGCGGCGTCCTGCGCGGGCGCGGCGGCGACGGGCGCGGCCGCCGGAGCGGCGGGAGCAGCGGCCGCCGCGGGCCTGGCGGCGGCGCCGGCACCGGCCTCGATGAGGCCGAGCACGTCGCCCACGCGCACCTTGTCACCTTCCTTGAAGGCGACCGACGCCAGGGAACCGGCCGCGGGCGCGGGCACGTCGATGGTGACCTTGTCGGTCTCCAGGACGACGAGCGGCTCGTCCGCGGACACCGCGTCACCCGGCTTCTTGTTCCACTTGCCGACGACGGCCTCGGTGATGGACTCGCCCAGGGGGGGTACTTTCAGTTCAACGGCCATTCTTGGTCCCTCGGAAGATGGCTTCCTCGATGATGAGCTGCTGCTCGATTTCGTGAGTCTTCGGGAAGCCGGTTGCGGGGCTGGCGGCCTCCGCGCGCCCGATGTAGCCCAACTTCACGGGTTGCTGCGAGCGCGACGACACCAGGTCATGCAGGCGCGGGAACATGAAGTGCCACGCGCCCGCGTTGCGGGGCTCCTCCTGCACCCAGTAGACCTCCGCGAGCCTGGGCAGCTTCGCCACCAGGTTCGCCAGCTCGTCCGCCGGGAACGGGTAGAGCTGCTCCACCCGGACGATGGCGATGCTGTCGTCCTTGCGCTCGTTCCGCGCCTTCACCAGGTCGTAGTACACCTTGCCGCTGCACAGGAGCAGCCGCGTCACGCCCGCGGGCGCCACGCTGTCCAGGATGACCTCCTGGAAGCCGCCCGTGGCCAGCTCGTCCACCTTGCTGGTGGCCTCCGGCCGGCGCAGCAGGCTCTTGGGCGACATGATGACCAGGGGCTTGCGCACCGGGCGCACCACCTGACGGCGCAGGAGGTGGAAGATCTGCGCGGGCGTCGTGGGGTAGCAGACCTGGATGTTGTCCTCGGCGGACAGGTCCAGGAAGCGCTCCAGGCGCGCGCTGGAGTGCTCGGGGCCCTGGCCCTCGTAGCTGTGTGGCAACAGCAGCGTGATTCCGCTCAGCCGGCGCCACTTGCTCTCCGCGGCGGCGATGAACTGGTCGATGATGATTTGGGCGCCGTTGGCGAAGTCGCCGAACTGGGCCTCCCAGAGGGTGAGGCCGTCCGGGACGTCCAGGCTGTAGCCGTACTCGAAGCCGAGCACGCCCATCTCCGACAGGGCGCTGTTGACGACCTGGAAGCTGGCGCGGCCGGTGGAGAACTGCTGCAGGGGCGTGTACTTGGCGCCCGTCTGCACGTCGTGCAGCACCGCGTGGCGGTGGCTGAACGTGCCGCGCTCGCAGTCCTGGCCGGACAGGCGCACCGGGTGGCCCTCGGAGAGCAGCGTGGCGTACGCCAGCGACTCACCCTCGCTCCACTGCAGCTCCTCGCTGTCGAGCATGCCCAGGCGCTTCTTGATGACGGTGCGCTCCACGTCGCGGTGCACGTGGAAGCCCTCGGGCACCGTGCACAGCCGCTGGAGCGCGTCGCGCAGCTTCGCCTTGTCCACGGCGGTGGACACCTGGGGCGCGCTCTTCACCGAGCCGCCCTGGTAGGCCTTCCACAGGCCCTCCAGCGCGCTGGGCTCCTTGAACTCGCTTTCCTGGCGCGCGCGGGTCAGCGCCGCGTCGAACTCCGCCAGGCAGCGCTGCTTGATGGCCTCCGACTCCTCCGCGCTGATGCGGTTGCCGTCCGCCAGCGCCTTCGCGTAGCGCGTGCGCACCGTGGGGTGCTTGCGGATGATGTCGTACATCGCCGGCTGGGTGAACGAGGGGTCGTCGCCCTCGTTGTGGCCGTAGCGGCGGTAGCAGATGAGGTCGATGACCACGTCGCTGTGGAACGTCTGGCGGTACTCCGCCGCCAGCCGCGCCACGTGCACGCAGGCCTCCGGGTCATCGCCGTTCACGTGGAACACGGGGATGTCCAGCATCTGCGCGATGGCGGTGGCGTAGATGGAGGAGCGCGAGTCGTGGGGGTCGGTGGTGAAGCCGACCTGGTTGTTGATGACGACGTGGAGCGTGCCGCCCGTCGTGTAGCCCTTGAGGCCCGACAGGTTGAGCGTCTCCGCGACGACGCCCTGGCCCATGAAGGCCGCGTCGCCGTGGATGAGCAGGGGCATCACGCCCACGCGCTCGGTGTCGCCGAAGCGCTCCTGCTTGGCGCGCACGCGGCCCTCGACCACCGGGTTGACGGCCTCCAGGTGGCTGGGATTGAACGCGAGCGACAGGTGCACGTTCTTGCCCTGGCGCGTGGTGTGGTCCGACGAGAAGCCCATGTGGTACTTCACGTCGCCGCGGCCCAGGTACGCCCGGGGGTCCTTGGGGCCGTCGAACTCGCTGAAGATTTGTCCCGGCTGCTTGCCCAGGATGTTCGTCAGCACGTTGAGGCGGCCGCGGTGGGCCATGCCGATGACGACCTCCTTCAGCCCCAGGCCGCTGCCCACCTCGGCGATGGCGTCCAGCATGGGGATGAGGGCCTCGCCGCCGTCCAGGCTGAAGCGCTTGGCGCCCACGTACTTGGTGTGCAGGAAGTTCTCGAAGCCCTCCGCGTAGGACAGCTTGGTGAGGATGTGCCGCTGGTCCTCCACGGAGAACGCCGTGCGGTTCTCGCTGTGCTCCATCCGCTGCATCAGCCAGCGGCGGCGCTCGCTGTCGAGGATCTGCATGAACTCCACGCCGACGCTGCCCGTGTACGTGCGGTGCAGGCGCGCGAGCAGCTCGTCCAGCTTCACCTTCTGCTGCGGGAAGACGTTGTGCGTCTCCACTTCCTGCTCGCGCTCCTTGGGCGAGAAGTGGCCGTCATCCACCATGCTCACGTCCGCCACGTGGGCGAGCGCGGGACGCGGACGGTTCAGCGGATCCAGGTCGGCGCGCAGGTGGCCGCGCAGCCGGAACGCGAAGAGCGCCTGGTCCACCTTGGACTGCAGCTCCAGCGCCTGGGCCTGGGCGGTGCTCTGGGCGGCGACGGGGGCCGCGGCCGGCGCGGCGGCGGGGGCCTGGGCGGCACCCGCGGCCTTGCCGTTGCCCTTGCCGGGCGCGACGGCCGCCGCGGGCACCTCCAAGAGCTTCGTGCTGAAGATGGGACGGCCGGCACCATCGTTTCGCTCGAAGATCTCTCGCCAGCTTGCATCCACGCTGGCGGGGTCCTCGAGGTAGCGGGCGTAGAGCCCCTCGATGAAGTCGATGTTGGCGCCGGAAAGGAACGAGTCCTGGAAGTTCGCCATGGCGGTGTCGTCTTTTACTGGATGACCGCCCCGTTGGGGGTTTTTCGAGGCGTCTTTGTTGGGCCCTGGCGGCACCCCAGGGGAGGGGCCTGTTCAGGGGAGCAGGCCAAGTCATGCCGCTGTTGAGCCCAGCTTCACCTGGGAACACCCCGACACCCGGGGACTCCCAGCACCCGTTTCGTCCCGTTTCGGTCGAAAGGAGTGCTAGACAGCCCGCTCCCCCAACCCCTTCTCCCTCCCAAGAGGCCGCCTCACATGCTGCTCCAGGGCAAGAAGCTGCTCATCACCGGGGTGCTCACCCCCCAGTCCCTCGCCTATGGCATCGCCGAGCACGCGCTCCAGCAGGGCGCGGACATCCTCCTGACGGGCTTCGGTCGGGCCAAGTCCCTCACCGAGCGCAGCGCCAAGCGCCTCAAGCCGGGGCTCGAGGTGCTGGAGCTGGACGTCACGAACCCCGAGCACTTCAAGGCGCTCACCGAGTCGCTCAAGCAGCGCTGGGACCGCGTGGACGGCGTGCTCCACGGCATCGCCTACGCCCCGGACGACGCCCTGGGCGGCAACTTCCTCAACACGCCCTGGGAGAGCGTCCAGACGGCGTTCCGCATCTCCGCGTTCTCCCTCAAGGAGCTCGCGGTGGCGTGCGTGCCGCTGATGCCGCCGGGCGGCTCCATCGTCACGCTGGACTTCGACAACCGCGTCGCGTGGCCCATCTACGACTGGATGGGCGTGTGCAAGGCCGCGCTGGAGTCCACCGTCCGCTACCTGGCCAGGGACCTGGGCCCCAAGGGCATCCGGGTCAACGCGCTGGCGGCGGGTCCCTTGTCCACCATGGCCGCCAAGGGCATCCCGGGCTTCAAGGCGCTGGAGGCGGGGTGGGGTACCCAGGCCCCACTGGGCTGGAGCGCCAAGGACAGCCACGACATGGTGTCCAGGACGGCGTGTGCCCTGCTGTCGGACTGGCTGCCCTCCACCACGGGCGAAATGATCCACGTGGACGGTGGTTATCACGCCGTGGGTGCGCCACCGGTGCCCCCGGAGTCCGTGGCGGGAGCCCAGCCCGCAGGCACCAAGCCTCCGAGCGAGTAGGCGCCACCCGCTCCCGGCGTCGAGGTCATCCGACACCTGCCCGCCCGCCGTGAATGCGGACAGGTCCCCCCGCTTTCTCCCGTGAGAGCGCTCACGGTAGAGTCCTCCCACGTTTCGCAGGGGACGGCCGCATTGGCCCAACCCCTGCGCAGGAGCCGTGGCACCGTGAGCACCAACAGCACCAACATCTTGCTGGTGGACGACAGCCCGACCGTTCGGAACATCGTCAAGATCTACCTCATGAACCTCAAGGTAGGGACGGTGGAGGCGGAAGATGCATCTCGTGCGCTGCAACTCCTCAAACTCGTCCCGGTGAATCTGGTCATCGCGGACATCAACATGCCCGGGATGGACGGCATCACCTTCGTCAAGGAGGTCCGGGCCAGCAAGAACGCGCAGCTGCGCACCGTGCCCATCCTGCTGCTGACGGCGGAGAAGGACGTTGCCCTGCGCCAGCGGGGCACGGAGGCGGGCGCCAACGCGTTCATCCAGAAGCCGGTCTCCCACCACGAGCTGACGGAGACCGTCCGTCAGTTCTTGACCAAGGCTTGATGCCGTGAGCCTGCCGTCCCTGCTGCTCGTCGACGACAGCGACGCCATCCTGGCGCTCGAGCGCGCCATCCTCTCCGGCCACTACACCATCCACACCGCGAGCAACGGCCGCGAGGCGCTGGAGAAGGTCTCCCGCCTCAGGCCCGCCGCGGTGCTGCTGGACCTGTCGATGCCGGAGATGGACGGCGACGAGGTCCTCCAGCGGATGAAGGCGGACCCGGCCACGTCGGACATCCCGGTCATCATCATCTCCTCGGAGAAGTCGCGCGCGGAGGCGTGTCTGGGGTTGGGCGCGGAGACGTTCCTGGCCAAGCCCTTCCGCGCGGATGAGCTCTTGCACGCGGTGGGGGAGGCGCTGGCCAACTCGCGCCGCCGCGCGCGCACCGGCTCGCTCCTGGTGTTGCGGGTGACGGTGGGCACGCTGGAGTTCGCGGTGCCGCTGGACGCGGTGCGCGAGGTGCTGCTGCATCCGGCGACGCGGCCGTTGCCCACGGCGCCCTCGTACCTGCGCGAATACGTGGAGGTGCGCGGCGAGGCGCTGTGCGTGCTGGACGTGGCGCGCCGCCTGAGCGTGGAGCACTCGCTGCCGCGCGTGGAGCGGATGCTGGTGGTCATCCAGGTGGACGGGGTGGCGCTGGCGCTCGCGGTGGACACGGTGAAGGACCCGGAGGAGTACGCGGCGGCGGACATCGACCGGCGCGAGCGCGTGGGCGGCACGGACCATGGTCCGCTGCGCGAGGGGCTCATCGGGATGTTGCGCGCCGGGGGGCACCTATTGCCCATCCTGGACCCGCGGGTGTTCGTGGCGCGGGGCCTGTTGCAGGACCTGCCCAAGATGGTGGAGGCCGCGGAGGCCAGGCGGAGCGCATGAGCGCAGAGCTCGACCCGCGGCTTCTGACCCGAGCGCGGGAAGTGGTGTCCTCCATCACCGGCTTCCGCGACGACGCCATCGCCTCCGAGGCCATGGAGCGCGTGGTGCGCCAGGAACTCGCGCGCGGACGCTCGTCGGCGGACCTCCTGGGGGAGATGCTCTTCCCCCAGTCGCCCCTGTCCGGGACGCTGGTGCGCGCGGCGCTGGTGGGGGAGACGTACTTCTTCCGGCAGCCCGAGCACTTCCGCTTCATCTCGCAGGTGGGCGTGCCGGCGGCGCTGCGCAAGGGCGCGCTCGCGCTGCGCGGCTGGAGCGCGGGCTGCGCCACGGGCGAGGAGGCCTACTCGCTGGCGGCGGCGCTGCTGGCGTCGGTGCCGCACGGCTTCCCGGTGGAGGTGCTGGGCACGGACCTGCACGAGGCCAGCCTGGAGACGGCGCGGCGCGCGTCCTACGGCACCTGGTCCCGGCGCGAGTCGGCGCCGCGGCTGTTCCCGCTCTACCTGGATGCGCCGGAGCGGCAGGTCACCATCCTCCCCGTGGTGCGCCGCATCACCACCTTCGCGCAGGGGAACCTGCTGGCACCCTTGCCCGAGCGCTTCGGCCGCTTCGACTTCATCCTCTGCCGCAACGTGCTCACGTACTTCTCCCCGGCCGCGCGCGAGCAGGCCATCTCGCTCTTGACGCGGGCGCTCAACCCGGGCGGCTTCCTGTTCCTGGGCGCCGTGGAGGCGGACCGGGTGCCGCCCGGCATGGTGCGCGAGGGCCCGCCGGAGCTGCAGACCTTCCGCATGCTGGCGCCCGGTGAGCTGACCACGCCCGCGCCCGCGCCGCGCCCGGTGGAGCGCGCCGAGCCGCCCGCGCCGTTGTTCCGCAAGCCCAAGGCCACGCCCGTGCCGGTGGTGCCCGCGCGGGTGACGCCGCCGCCCCCGCCGTCCCGGCTGCACCTGGAGGCGCTGGAGCGCATCGAGGAGGGCGACGTGGAGGGCGCGGCGGCGGTGCTGGAGTCGCTGGTGCGTCAGGCTCCCGACTACCTGCCGGGGCTGCTCGAGCTCGCGCTGCTTCGGGAGCGCACCGGGGCGCGCGAGGCGGCGGTGCCGCTGATGCGCGCGCTGCGGGTTCGCGCGGAGCGGCTGGCGCCGGACCACCTCGTGGACGGGCCCGAGGCCCTGCCGGCGCGGTTCTATCAGGCGTCCGCTGACGCCTACCTCAATCAAGGGGCCCTCGAATGAAAATCCTTCCCAGAAGCATGGAGGAGGCCCAGGAGCAGGAGGCCGTCGAGCTGCTCGAGCGGCGCGCCTCGCGTCTGCGCGAGCAGGCCGAGACGACGGTGGAGGAGGCGGTCCACTGGATTGCCGAGTTCCCGCTGGGCGAGGAGCGCTACGCGCTGTCGCTGGAGATGCTGCGCGCGGCGCTGCCCCTGCGGATGGTGACGCCGGTGCCGCTGTCCTCGCCGCATGTCGTGGGTGTGCTGCGCTTCCAGGGCCAGGTGCTCTCCGCGCTGAGCCTCGCGTCCATGCTGGGCGGGCACGGCTGGCGGCAGGATCCGGCGGTGCTGCTGGTGGTGGACCGCGGCGACGGCGAGCTGTGCGCGCTGGACTGCGAGGCCATTCCGCGCCCCACCACGCTGCCGGCGAGCGCGGTGGAGGCCGCGCGCGTGCGGGCCGAGGGGCCGGTGATGGAGGTCTTCACCCAGGACCGGCAGCTCATCCACCTCATCGACCTCAAGCGCCTGTTCACCACCCGCTCGACGGGAGGACGCAATGCCCGTTGACCCGATGCTGCAGGGACTCGTCACGGGGTTCGCCGTCGAGGCCCAGGAGGTCATCCAGAAGGTCACCATGGACCTGCTGGAGCTGGAGCGCGAGGGCCTGGACTCGGGCGCGCTCGCGAAGCTCTACGTCCGGCTGGGCCGGCACCTGCACACCCTCAAGGGCAGCGCGTCCAGCCTGGGGCTGCAGGACCTGGGCGACATCGCCCACAAGCTGGAGGACGCGCTCGCGCCGCTGAAGGCCACCACGCAGAAGATGCCCCGGTCCGTGGTGGACGTGCTGCTGCACGGCCTGGACCTGTTCATGCTGCGCGCCCAGGCGCACGCGGATGGACGCGGGGACTCGCTGCCGGACCCGGCCGCCGCGCTGGCGCAGCTGGTGGCGGACGGCCCCGCGCCGGAGTCGGTGGGCGCGCAGGCGGCCGCGGGCTCGAACGGCGCCGCGGAGCCGGAGACGAACGGCGTCTCGGAGGACGCCGGGGCCCAGGAGCTGTCGGCCCAGCTGGACGCGCAGGCGGAGTCCGCGGACACGGGCTGGCGCGTCAGCGTGCGGCAGGTGACGGCGCTGATGCGCGAGGTGGAGCGGCTGCGCGAGGTGCGGCTGCGCGTGGAGGAGCGCGGCCGCGAGCTGGACCGCGTGGTGACAGTGCTGGCCAAGCAGGGCCTGCTGGCGGAGACGGCCGAGGCGCGCACGCTGCTGTCCGGCACGTCGCGCTCGCTGCGCACCGATGGCGAGGAGACGAGCGACATCGTCGACGCGCTGGAGGAGGGCCTCAAGGCCATCACCACGCGCCCGGTGCGCACCATCCTGGACCCGCTGCAGCGCATGGTGCGTGACTTGTCGCGCCAGTTGGGCAAGGAGGCGCGGCTGTCGGTGGTGGGCTCGGAGCTGTCCTTGGACCGGCGCCTCCTGGAGAAGCTCCAGGGCGCGCTGGTGCACCTCTTGCGCAACGCCGTGGACCACGGCCTGGAGCTGCCGTCCGAGCGCGAGAAGGCGGGCAAGCACCACGAGGGCGCGCTCACGCTGCGCGTGGAGCAGCAGGGCAACCTGCTCTTCCTCGAGTGCGCGGACGACGGCTCGGGCATCGACGTGACGCGGGTGCGCAAGGTGGCCGAGTCGCGCGGCGTCATCGCCTCCGACGAGGCGGAGCGGCTCAACGAGAACCAGCTGCGCGACCTCATCTTCCGGCCGGGCTTCAGCACGCGCTCGGACGTGACGGACACGTCGGGCCGGGGCGTGGGCCTGGACGCGGTGCGCGCGTCGGTGGAGGGCCTGCAGGGCCGCATCGAGGTGAACAGCACGCCGGGCCAGGGCACGCGGTTCGTGATGACGCTGCCGGTGGACCTGGGCAGCTCGCCCGTGCTGGTGGTGCGCGCGCTGGAGCAGCTGGTGGGCCTGCCGATGCTCGCGGTGGAGGCCACGCAGCTGGCGCGCGCGGACTCGCTGCGGCTGGGCAAGCGCAAGGCGCATCTGGAGTACCAGGGGCAGCTGTTGCCGGTGGTGGACCTGGGCGCCAGGCTGGGCCTGCGCGCGCTGGCGCCGCCCGCGGAAGGCCAGCCGCTGCTCATCGTGCAGAGCGGAGGCAAGCGCGTGGCGCTGGGCGTGGACGCGGTGGTGGGGGACCGCGACCTGGTCATCCGGCCGCTGCCCTCCGAGGTCCGCGACGTGCCGGCGTGGCAGGGCGCGGCGACGCTGAGCCGAGGCGAGCTCTTGCTCATCTGCCGGCCGGACTGGCTGGTGACGGAGTCGGGCCAGACGCAGGTGACGGCGCAGCGCCGGGCGCTGGTGGTGGACGACTCGCTCACCGCGCGCGCGCTGCACCGGGCCATGCTGGAGGCGGGCGGCTTCAGCGTGCACCTGGCGGCCAGCGGCGCCCGCGCGCTGGACCGGCTGGCGACGGACACCTACGACGTCGTCATCTGCGATCTGGACATGGAGGAGATGGACGGCACCCAGCTCATCGCCCGCCTGCGGGAGAAACGGGAGACGGCGTCGCTGCCGGTCATCCTCGTCTCCGCGCATGACAGCGCGGCGGCGCGGGAGCGGGGCCTGGCGGCGGGAGCGGATGGCTACCTGAGCAAGCGCGAGTGCGCCGCGGGCCGCCTGCTCGCCGAGGTGCTCGACGTCATGAGCCGCAGGGGGGCGCGCGCGTGAACAATCGACGCCCCATCCGGGTGCTCGTGGTGGACGACTCGCCCACCATGGCGAACACACTGACGGCCCTGCTCACCGAGGACCCTCGCATCGAGGTCGTCGGCCGCGCCGGGGACGGCAACCGCGCCGTGCAGCTGGCGCGCCTGCTGCGCCCGGACGTCATCACCATGGACCTGCTGCTGCCGGGGCTGGACGGCCCCAGCGCAATCACCGCCATCATGTCCCAGGCCCCCGCGCGGGTGCTGGTGGTGAGCGCGGTGGCCGAGCAGCGCGGCGTGGACCTGGGCTTCCAGGCGATGAGCGCCGGCGCGCTGGAGCTCATCGGCAAGCCCAACGTCACCAACGTGGAGGAGCTGCGCCGGTGGGGCCGGGACCTGGCCCACTCGGTGTGTCTGATGGCGGAGGTGCCGGTCATCTCCCGGCGCCAGCGCGCCAACGTGGTGACGCCGCCGCCCATCGGCGCGCGCGTGGACGTCTTCGGCGTGGTGGCCTCCACCGGTGGCCCGCCCGCGCTGGCGGAGCTGCTCTCCAAGCTGCCCAAGGATTTGCCCGTCCCGCTGCTCATCGCGCAGCACATCACCGTGGGCTTCACGCAGGGCATGGTGCGCTGGCTGTCGCAGGTGACGCCGCTGACGGTGGACGTGGCGCGGGACGGCGAGCGGCTGGAGCCCGGCCGCGTGTACTTCCCGCTGGACGGGCACGACCTGCTGGTGGACCCGGCGGGGCTGGCGCGGCTGCAGCGCAGCAAGGGCGGTCCGTGCCCCAACGGGGACGTGCTGCTGTCGTCGCTCGCGGCGTCGTTCGGCCGGCGCAGCGGCGGGGTGGTGCTCACCGGCATGGGCGAGGACGGCGCGCGCGGGCTGCTCGCCATCCGCAAGGCCGGCGGTGTCACCTTCTCCCAGGACGAGGCCACCTCCGTGGTCTACGGCATGCCCCGCGCGGCGCTGGAGATCCACGCCACGGACCAGGGCGTGCCCCTGGCCTCGGTGCCGGAGCTCATCCTCCAGAGCTGCATCCCCCCCAACTTCCGGGCCGGTGGGCGCGGAGAGGGTGGGGTGGGACGATGAGCCCGTCAGTGCCCCCTGTTCGTCGCAGGCCGCTTGCTGGTAGTCCCGAGTCGTTTGTATTCACCCCGCGCCCTCGCGGGTGTCGTCCCGACGTCTTCCGGGTGGTGATGCCGTGAGCACCGAACAGACCTCGTTCACCACGCAGCTCGGCCAGCAGTTCCGTCAGTCGCTCGGACTGGCGCCGAAGCTCGTCCTCGTCACCACGCTCGTCAGCGCGACGGTGGCCGCCATCCTCACCGGTATCGCCACGCGGCGGCTGGAGGCGGACCTCGTCTCCAGCCACATGGGCGAGGGCCAGCTGCTCGCCCGCAGCCTCGCGGTGGCCGCGGAGCAGGGCGCGAAGATGGGCCTCACCACGCTCCAGCCCCTGCTGGACGTCTCGCGCACCAGCGAGGACGTCGCCTACGTCTTCGTCTCGGACGCGGGCGGCAACGTGGTGGCGCACAGCCTGACGGGCGCCTTCCCCGAAGCGCTGAAGGCGTCCGCGGTGGCGCAGGGCGAGGTGAGTGAGGAGAACGGCTGGGGCGAGGTGCTCGAGTTCGAGACCGAGGGCCGCACGCTGCACGCCTCGAACGTGGCGGCGCCCGTGGCCGGTGGCCGGCTGGGCACGGTGCACGTGGGCATCTCCCGCGACCACATCGACGACCTGGTGTCCGCGCTGCGCTGGCGGATGATGGGCTTCGCGCTGTTGCTGGTGGCGCTGGGCGTGGCGGTGGCGGCGGCCTTCGGGCGCAGCATCGTGCGCCCCATGCGCGAGCTGACGGAGGTCGCCGGCCACATCGTCGAGTCCGGTGACCTGACGCGCCCCATCCACGCCAAGAGCGGCGACGAGGTGGGCCGGCTGGCCAACTCCTTCGCGCAGATGGTGGCCCGGCTGCGCGAGGTGACGCTCAACCTCCAGCAGGCCGCGCAGGCGCTGACGCAGTCCACCGAGCACCTCAACACGTCCTCCACGGACCAGGCGCAGACCATCTCCCGGCAGGCCGCCGCGCTCCAGGAGACGCAGGTCACCGCGCAGGAAATCAAGCAGACCTCCATGCTCGCCGCGCAGAAGGCGGAGAGCGTGCTGTCGGTGGCCGAGCGCGCGGACGCGCTGGCCCGCGCGGGCGAGGCCTCCATCGAGCAGACGATGGCGGGCCTCAACGACATCCGCGTCCAGGTGGGTGAGATTGCCCAGAAGATTCTCGAGCTGGGCGAGCGCACGCAGCAGATTGGCGGCATCACCCAGACGGTGAAGGACCTGGCCGACCAGTCCAACATGCTCGCGCTCAACGCGGCGATTGAATCGGTGCGCTCGGGCGAGCACGGCAAGGGCTTCGGCGTGGTGGCGCGCGAGATTCGCGCGCTGGCGGACCAGTCCATCCAGGCGACGACGCGGGTGCGGGAGCTGCTCGACGACATCGCCAACTCGGTGACGGCCGCGGTGCGAATCACCGAGCGCGGCGCCGAGCGCATGGAGGCGGGCCTGGCCCAGGTGCGCACCAGCGGGCAGAACCTGCGCGAGCTGTCCTCCATCGTCCAGGACAACGCCGCCGCCGTCCGTCAGATTGCCGCCGCGGTGTCCCAGCAGAACGTGGGCATCAACCAAATCACCCTGGCGGTGAACGACCTCTCCAAGATGATGGACGAGACGGTGGCCCGCATCGGCTCCACCGGCGAGGCCGCCACCACGCTGCAAATCATCTCCGAGCAGCTCTCCAGCGCGGTGAAGATCTACCGCGTCGAGTAGCGCGGCTGCTGGAAACGTCAGAGGCCCCGACTCCCACGGTGGGAATCGGGGCCTCGTTCGTTTCGAGGGCCTTGCTCGCGCGGCGCTACGCCGGCACGGGCTCGGCGGGGGCGGCGGTCGTCTGGAGGTCCAGCTTGTCGCCGCCCTTGTCCACGTCGTAGCGGGCGGTGCCGCCGTTCTTCAGCTCACCGAAGAGCAGCGCCTCGGCGAGCGGCTTCTTGAGCGAGTTGTCCACGAGGCGGGCCATGGGCCGGGCACCGAAGGCCGGGTCATACCCACGCTCGGCCAGCCACGCGCGCGCGGCGGGCGTCAGCTCCAGCTTCACCTTGCGCTCCTCGAGCATCTTCTGGAGGAGGCGGACTTCCTTGTCCACGACCTTGAGGATGATTTCCGGCGGCAGGCCGGAGAACAGGATCCACCCGTCCAGCCGGTTGCGGAACTCCGGCGTGAAGGTGCGCTCAATCGCCTTCTTCGCGCGCGTCGCGTCCGCGGGCTTCGCGAGGTCGCCGAAGCCGATGGACTTGGTGCTCATCTCCTGGGCACCCGCGTTGGTGGTGAGGATGAGGACGATGTTGCGGAAGTCGGCCTTGCGGCCGTTGTTGTCCGTCAGCGTCGCGTGGTCCATCACCTGGAGCAGGATGTTGAAGAGGTCCGGGTGGGCCTTCTCGATTTCATCCAGCACCACC
Source organism: Myxococcus sp. AS-1-15 (assembly GCF_020037055.1). Lineage (NCBI taxonomy): Bacteria > Pseudomonadati > Myxococcota > Myxococcia > Myxococcales > Myxococcaceae > Myxococcus > Myxococcus sp. AS-1-15. Next base: position 348,067 of record NZ_JAIQDF010000001.1, read on the forward strand.
ACGGCGTACGGGTGCTTGCGCACCGCGTCCGTGAGCAGGCCGCCCTGGTCGAAGCCGACGTAGCCCGGCGGCGCGCCGATGAGCCGGCTCACCGTGTGCTTCTCCGAGTACTCGCTCATGTCGTAGCGCAGGAACTCCACGCCCAACGTCTGCGCCAGCTGCTTGGCCAGCTCCGTCTTGCCCACGCCCGTGGGGCCCGAGAAGAGGAACGAGCCGATGGGCTTCTCCGGCGCGCGCAGCCCCGAGCGCGCCAGCTTGATGGCGCTGACCAGGTCCTTGATGGCCCCGTCCTGCCCGAAGATGACCGCCTGCAGCTCCTTCTCCAGGTTCTGGAGCTGGACGCCCTCGCTCGCGGACACGCTCTTGGCGGGAATCTTCGCCATCTTGGCGACGACGGCCTCCACGTCCGCGCCGGTGACGGTGTTGGTGCGCGCACCCTCCGGCTTGAGCTTCTCCGCCGCGCCCGTCTCGTCGATGACGTCGATGGCCTTGTCCGGCAGGAACCGGTCGTTGATGTGCTTGGCCGCCAGCTCCGCCGCCGCGCGAATCGCCTCGGGCGTGTACTTCACGCCGTGGTGCTCCTCGTAGCGGCTCTTGAGCCCCTCCAGGATGAGGACGGTGTCCTCGACGGAGGGCTCGGCGACTTCAATCTTCTGGAAGCGCCGCGACAGCGCGCGGTCCTTCTCGAAGGAGGACTTGAACTCCTGATACGTCGTCGAGCCGATGCAGCGCAGCTTCCCGCTGGCGAGCGCCGGCTTGAGGATGTTGGACGCATCCATGGAGCCGCCGCTGGTGGCGCCCGCGCCGACAATCGTGTGGATCTCGTCGATGAAGAGGATGGCCTCCGGCTGCTCCTGGAGCGCCTTGAGCACGCCCTTGAGCCGCTCCTCGAACTGACCGCGGAACTTGGTGCCCGCGAGCAGGGAGCCCATGTCCAGCGAGTAGACGATGGCGTTCTTCAAGGGCTCGGGGACGCGGCCCTCGTGGATGTAGAGCGCCAGGCCCTCGGCGATGGCCGTCTTGCCCACGCCGGCCTCACCCACGTAGAGCGGGTTGTTCTTGCGGCGGCGGCAGAGCACCTGGATGGTGCGCTCCAGCTCCTTGTCGCGGCCGATGAGCGGGTCGATGCGCCCCTCCTTGGCCTCGATGTTGAGCTGCGTGGTGTACGTCTCCAGCGGGCTCTTGCGCGGCGACTCGCCCTCCTCGTCGTCGTCCCCCGCGGGCGCGTGCCCGTTGCCGGCGCCGCCCTCCTCGCCCTCGCCCGCCTCATCCTTGGAGATGCCGTGGGAGATGTAGTTGAGCAAATCCAACCGGGTGACGCCCTCCTGCTGGAGCAGGTAGAGCGCGTGGCTCTCCTCCTCGCGGAAGAGGGCCACCAGCACGTCCCCGCCGTCGATGAGCTTCTGCTCGGCGGACAGGGCGTGCATGGCGGCGCGGTGGAGCACCCGCTCCACGCCGATGGTCTGCTGGGGGTCGGCCTCCGCGTCCTCGGGCAGCCGTTCGACCGTCTCCTCCAGGAAGGAGACGAGCCTCTCTTGGAGGCGCTTGACGTTGGCCCCACACGCCTTGAGGACCTCGCGGGTGCGCGAGTCCTTGGTGAGCGCCAGGAGCAGATGCTCCAGCGTCAGGTACTCGTGGCCCATCTTCCGCGCCTCCTCCAGGGCGGTGCGGAAGCTGGCCTGCAATTCTTTGGCAATCAGCGGTCCTGCCACGGTTCAACCTTCCTCGGGTTCCATGGACAACCGCAGCGGGAACCCATTGTCCTGGGCCGCGGCCTCCACCGTCTTGAGCTTCGTCTCGGCGACCTCGAACGTATAGACGCCGGCCACTCCGACTCCGTTGTAATGGACGTGCAGCATGATCTGCACGGCATCCGACTCCGACTTGTGGAAGACCTCCTTGAGGACGGCCACCACGAACTCACGCGTCGTGTAGTTGTCGTTGTGCAGAAGCACCTTGTAGAGGGTCGGCTTCTTGAGCTTCTGCTTGGGGGCGGTCTCCGTGGCGACGGAGCCGTCGTTGTCATGCTTCTGCGCCATATTCCTGTCCGACTCCCTCTGATGACCTGGGAAGCGCGCCGTTTCAGGCCACTCCCTTGAAACCTGTCTCCGCCCGCCACTGCGGCAGTCCGCCCTGGACGGCTGCCCGCTCGTGCTCCAGGAAGCCGCGCACCGCCCGGTCCAGCCCCGGGTGGAGCAAGAGGTGGGCACTGTACGTGAGGCGCGGCTCGAAGCCCCGCGTGAGCTTGTGCTCGCCGCCCGCGCCCGGCTCGAAGCGTGTCAGCCCCTGGGCGATGGCCTCGGCCACCGGGTGGTAGAGGCACACGTTGAAGTGCAGGAAGGGGTGCTCCTCGAAACACCCCCAATAACGCCCGTACAGGACCTGGGGCGCCCTGAAGTTGAACGCGCCCGCCACCAGCCGGCCTTCCCGCCGGGCCTCCACCAGCTCGCAGCGGTGACGGAAGCCGGAGAGCATCCGCGCGAAGAAGTCGCGGGTGAGCAGGCGCGCGCCCCACGGATACTTGTCCACCGTGGAGGCGTACAGCCGGTGGAGCGTGTCCACGTCCACCTCGCACAGCGCGTCGCCGCGCAGCGTCTTCAGCTCGAGGCCCTGCTCGGCGGGCGCGCGCAGCTCCCGGCGCACCTGGTTGCGGCGCTTGGAGTGGAAGCGGGCGAGGAAGTCCTCCATCGTCCTGTAGCCGGCGTTGTCCCACTGGTACTGCACGCCCAGCCGCAGCGCGTAGCCCTGGGCCTCCAGCGTTGGCAGCTCCTCCTGGGTGGGGAACAGGACGTGGACGCCGGAGAGCTGCTCGGCGCGCGCGAACTCCAGCGCGCCCTGGTACAGCTCCGCCTCGCGTGCGGCGCGGTCCTCGCCGGGGGCCACCAGGACGCGCCGGCCGGTGGCGGGCGTGAAGGGCACGGTGAGCACCAGCTTCGGGTAGTAGCGCAGTCCCGCGCGCTCGGAGGCGGTGGCCCACGGCGCGTCGAAGATGAACTCGCCCTGGCTGTCGTCCTTGAGATAGGCGGGCGCGGCGGCCACCAATCGGGAGCCGCGCCACAACGTCAGGTGGCGGGGGTGCCAGCCGCGCTCGGGCACCGCGCTGCCGCTGTCCTCGAGCGCCGCGAGGAACGTCCACTCCAGGAAGGGCAGGGCCGCCTCGTCCACGAGCCCGTCCCAGAGGGAGGCGGGGACCTCGTGGATGGAGGGCAGGATGCGCAGGGTGGTGGGCAGCGGGGTGGACATCGGCGGCGCACGGTGGAGCGTGGGGCCAGCCTATAACGACGCGGGGCCCCTCATGCCACGGACGGCCGGCCCCTACTTGCCGCGTGTCAATTCGGCGGCAAGGAAGCGGCCCGCCTCGGCCATGCCCTCGTCGCCCCGTCGACGTCCCTCCTCGGTCTCCATCACCCGGCGGGCCGCGTCGCTGGCGGTGCCCGCCTCCAGGTCCGTCAGCACCAGGAAGGCGCTCCAGGCGGGCGTCACCTCCGCCACGCGGCCCGGGCGCAGCGGGCGCTCCGACAACGTACCGGCGACCTTCTCCAACAGCCCGTCATCCGTGAGCCGCTTCGTCTTGCCGCGCATCGCGGTCCACGCCGCGTCCAGCAGCGCCGCGAGCATCCGCCCGGACATCGCGGACGTCAGCCGCTGCGCGGCCTCCTCCTCGTCGAGTCGGTGCGCCTGGGCGTAGGTGGGCACCAGCTTCGCGACCACGACGGCGCGGGTGGCGAGGTGGGCGAGTCGGGGAGGGTAGGACATGAACTCTCCTGGGCCCGTGCGGGCCCGGGTTACCAGCGGACGAGCAGACGGTAGCCCTCGACGTTGCGCTCCTCCACGGTGATTCGCGGCTGGGCGTTGGCCAGCTCCATCATCCGCTCCAGGCCGCCGGCCATCAGGTCCGGGCGGTTGTAGCGGTCCGTGAACACGATGCGCCGGCCCCGCTCACCCACGGGCGTCTGGGTGACGTCGATGTCCGTGCGCCCCATCAGCGCCAGGTAGCGCGGGATGCGCTCCGCCGCGCGCGCGGGGCCAATCATGGGCAGGGCCACCGCCGCCACCCGGCCGACCAGCGTGGAGGCGAAGCCGTCCACCAGCGTGCGGCCCACCCGACGGTAGGCCTCCTCGTCCGTCAGCTCGCCGAAGACCTCCCGCCTCGCCAGCAGCACCGCGCGCTGGAAGACCTCCACCGGATAGTCCACCTCCGGCCGCTTGATGTCGTAGCCCAGCGCCTCCAGCGCCTCCACCAGCCGCCCGGAGACCTTCAGCCCCCGGACGAACAACCCCTCCAGCACGCTCGTGGGGATGCGCGGGGCCGCGGGCGCGGTTGACTCGACGGAGCGACGCAGCGGACTCGAGGCCATGTACGGCTCACCGGGGTGCAGAGGTCCTCCCACCATAGATTGTTTCAGGTTCCGCCGCGAATTCCGGCTGTTCTTTTATTTCCGGTTGAGAAGGCGAGGGACCTGGTGGGAGGGGCCCGAGCGGACGTTTGATTCCCCGAGGGTCGGGTTGCTATGGGGCCCCGAGCGCCTTAGAGGAGTGGCCGAGGAGAACTGCATGTCGGTGAACATCCAGCTTGAGTGGACCCCCAACCCCAGCACGCTGAAGTACGTGGTGGATCGGCGCCTGTTGGCGGGTGGCGCGGTGAGTATCACGAATCGTGAGGACGCCCAGGCGAAGTCGCCGCTGGCGCACAAGCTGATGGACGTGCGCGGGGTGACGGCGGTGATGATCGGCTCGAACTTCGTGACGGTGACGAAGGGCGAGGACGGTGAGTGGGACGAGCTGAACGACCAGGTGATGGAGACCCTGGACACGCACCTGACGGCGAACGAGCCGGTGGTGGACGAGGCGGCGGTGGCGGCGGCGCGTCAGGTGTCCTCGGAGGGAGGGGGCTCGGTGGAGTCGCGCATCCGCGAGGTGCTGGACGCGGAGATTCGTCCCGCGGTGGCGATGGACGGCGGTGACATCACGCTGGACCGCTTCGAGGACGGCATCGTGTACCTGCACATGAAGGGCTCGTGCGCGGGGTGTCCGTCGTCGACGGCGACGTTGAAGATGGGCATCGAGGGGCGTCTGCGGGAGATCATCCCCGAGGTGCTCGAAGTGGTGTCCGTCTGAGGCGCAACGTCAAGGCGTCGCAGGTCCGGCGGGAGCTCCTGCCGGACCAGTCGAAGGCGCTGTTGCGCGAGCTGCACCTGCTCACGCGAGAGGGGCACCTCAACGCGGACGCGCTGCGCAAGCTCAAGCAGGTCAACCACCTGATGGGGCTGATGCGTCCGGCGGTGGAGGACGTGAAGGCGCGCCATCCGGAGTCCGCGGTGTTCGTGGACGCGGGCAGCGGCAATGCCTACCTGGGGTTCGTGCTCTACGAGCTGTTCCTGAAGGACGCGGCCGGGGGCACGCTGTTGTCGGTGGAGGGGCGCGCGGAGCTGACGGAGCGCGCGAAGGGGCGCGCGGAGCGGCTGGGCTTCTCGCGGATGACGTTCCAGACGGCGCACATCGACCAGGCGGCGTATCCGGAGCGCATCCACCTGCTGATGGCGCTGCACGCGTGTGACACGGCCACGGACGACGCGCTCATCGCGGCGATTCGTCACGGGGCGGACCACGTGGCGGTGGTGCCGTGCTGTCAGGCCGAGGTGGCGGCGCAGCTCAAGGAGCAGCGGGCGGCGGGGAAGGGGAGCATGGGGCTCTTGTATGCGCACCCGTGGCACCGGCGCGAGTTCGGCTCGCATCTGACGAACGTGGTCCGCGCGCTGACGTTGGAGGCGTTCGGGTACCAGGTGACGGTGACGGAGCTGACGGGGTGGGAGCACTCGTTGAAGAACGAGCTCATCCTCGGACGGCGCGTGCACCGGGACAATCGCCGGGCGCGGGTGCAGTTGGAGCGGCTGCTGGCGGAGACGGGTGTGAACCCGAAGCTGACGCGTGAGCTGGGCGTGAAGCCCGCGGCGTCGGGTGCGACGGAGCTGCCCGCGGAGCCCGTGGCGGAGGCTCCCGTCGAGGAGGCTCCGGTGCCGTCCGAAGGGTGAGGCGCCGAGGCCGCGAGTGCTGCTCGCGGCGTGGGCCTCGCGATGAGCTGAGGCGTCCGAAAGGCGAGGCCGTCGGGCGCCGCTCGCGGTGTTGGCCCGCGATGCGTTGAGCCAAGGAGTCCGACAAGAGAGGCCGTCGGGCGCCGCTCGCGGTGTTGGCCCGCGATGCGTTGAGCCAAGGAGTCCGAAAAGCGAGGCCATCGGGCACCGCTCCTGCGGCGGAGACACCGAGGCCGCGAGTGCTGCTCGGCGCGCTGGGGCGTAGTCATCTCGGCGAGCGAGGAGCGAGGAGCGCTCGGTGTCGGTGATGCGCCGCCTTGGTCAGAAGGGCGCGGGGCAGTTGAAAGTCACGCGCTCACCGGTCCCTGGATGCAGGAGGGTGAGTGACTCCGCGTGGAGCATGAGCCGCTCGCCGTCGCGGCCGTAGAGCCGGTCGCCGACGATGGGTGCGTCGAGACCGAGCGGATGCGCGGCGTGGACGCGGAGTTGGTGCGTCCTGCCCGTGAGTGGGAAGAAGGCCACGCGCGTCCGACCGCCGCGACGCTCCAGCACACGCCACTCCGTCACGGCGGGCTTGCCGTGGATGGGGTCGTGAATCTGTCGGGGCCTGTCGTCGAGGTCGACGCGCATCGGGAAGTCGATGCGACCCTCTTCCCCCGTGACGATGCCGTCGACCCAGGCCACGTAGCGCTTGTGCACCTCGCGGTGGACGAACTGGCGTTGCAGCGCCGAGTGCGTGCGCGCATCGAGCGCGGCGACGAGCAGCCCGGAGGTGTCCAGGTCCAGCCGGTGCACGAGCAGGGGGCCGGTGGCGTCGGGATGGTGTGCCCGCAGTCGCGTGAGGACCGAGTCGCTCAGCGAGGCCTCGCGCCCGGGAACGGAGAGCAGCCCATGGGGCTTGGCGATGACCACGAGCCAGCGGTCCTCGAACAGGATGCTCAGTGCGCCTGGAGTGGTGGACGGAGGCGTGAAGGTCCGTGGTGGCGCGACGTGGAGTCCCTCCAGCATGAAGGGCAACAGGGGGCCGCACTTGTCGCGACAGGCCGCGTAGTACGCGCCGGTGACTCGTCCTCCGGAGGGAGGCGGCGCGCCCCACCAGAACTCCGCGAGCGCGACGGGACGCAGCCCGTGAGCCCGTGCATATGCGAGCAGCTTGGGCGCGGCGCAGTCGGCGGCGCCCGAGGGCGGCTGGGCTCGCTCGTAGAGGCCGCGCAGGAGGCGGCGCTCTCCACGCGCATTGGTGATGACGTAGGTGTCATGGATGCGCCGCATGACGGCACGGCTCACCATGTGGCGCAGACGGTCTAGTGCGCGAAGCCGACGCTCCAGACGCAGCAGCTTCGGCTCGAGGCTGCTTCGCTCTGATTCGTGGGCGGCCTCCAGTCGCCGTCGCTCGGCCTTGTCGCCACGGCTCTCCTGGTCGAGCGCGTGAAGACTGGTGCGCAGCGCCGCTGCCTGGGTGGCAGCCTCCGGAGTGGCACCCTCGCCATGACTCTCGGCCGGGCGCGAGGCGGGTGACTCCACCGTTCCACCCGGACGATCCACCCATGCCGGCGCGGCTCCATCGTCACGGCTTGATGCGCTGGGCACCTGTTGTGGACGCTTCGAGGACGCCCCGGTCAGCTCCGCCCTGCGTGCATGCCGCTGCTTTCGTCGGACCTCGTGCCGCTCACGCAGCGCCGCGAGCTCCGCCGCGTGTCTCGCGGATTGCTCCGCATGTGCTGCCCGCAGGGGCAGCAGCTCGGGAGAGGCCCGCATGGCCTCCGCGCGGGCGAGGAGCGCCTTCACGGTGGCCTCGCCCCGGGGCTCAAGGCTCGCTCGTGCCTCACGCTCGAACAGCGGAGGCACATACCCCTCCACGTCCCACCGCCCGGCGAGCATCCCCGAGAAGGCCCGGAGGAATCCCAGGCGCCCCTGGGGCAGTCGCACCACGAGCACTCCGAACATCTTCCCGCCCTCGTGGCCCTCCAGCGGCGCCGTGGGGACGCCCGGAGCCACCCACCCCTCGCGAAGCTCGCGCTGCAACACCTCCGCCGCCTGCCTCGCCAGCGGCGAGGGGCCCAGCTCATCGAACGGGCTCGGCAGGCTGCCCCCTTCGTGAGGAGCCTCCAGTCCGGAGTCGAGCAAGGTGATGCGCGCGTCGTCCACGTCGCCACCGCTAACACGAAACCCAGGCCCACGGGGAACGGGCCTGGGCACCCGGCGACGGACCTACTCGAGCGCGACCTTCTCCTCCGCGGGCCGCCGCTGGAAGCGATACAGCACGAAGCCGACCCCGAGCGCGATGGCCCCCGCGATGAGGTTCTTCTTCTCCGCGCTCAGCGCGAACACGACACACAGCGACGCCGCCGCGATGGGAATCACCGGCCCGCCGGGGATGCGGAACGCGTTGGCCGGCTGCTGGAGCTTGCGGCGCAGCACCGGGACGGCCACCGCCGTGCCGAAGTACGTGGCCAGCCGGGCCACCACGGACAACGTGGCGAGCACCTCGAACGAGCCCGAGAACGCCAACGGCAACGCGATGCCCGTCTGTACCAGGATGGCCGCCGTGGGCGTGCGGAAGCGCGGATGCAGCGTGGCGAGCACCGCGGGCCCGAAGCCATCCCGCGCGAGCGCATACAGATACCGGGGCCCCGCGAGCACCGTGTTGCTGTTGGTGCCCAGGATCGACAGCGCGCCGCCCACCGTCATCATCAGGCCGCCCCAGCCCCCGAGGAACCTCGCGGCGGCATCGGCCAGCGGCGTCTTCGCGTCCACCACCCCGGGCAACGTCCCCAGCGCCACCCACTGCACCGCGGTGTAGATGAGCGTGACGACGCCAATCTGCACGATGAGCGCGAAGGGCACGTCGCGGCGCGGGTTCTTGAACTCCCCCGCGGGCGCGGCCGTGTTCTCGAAGCCCGCATACGCGAACAGGAGCAGCAGCACCGCGGCGCCCAGGCTGCCGGTGCTCTTGGGCTCCACGGAGGTCGCCAGCGGCGCCGACACGAAGAAGATGCCCACGCCGATGAAGACCAGCAGCGGCACCGTCTTGGTGATGGCCAGGAAGACCGCGGTGCGAGCGCCGCTCTTCACCCCGACGACGTTGATGGCCGTGAGCGCGAGCAGCGGAATCGCGATGGCCAGGCTCTGACCGAAGCCCGCATTGGCGCCGGGCCACAGGTAGCCGAGCGCCCGGGAGAAGCCGACCGACAGCGAGGCCACCGAGGCGACGCGGGCCAGCCACGTCATCCACCCGACCTGGAAGCCCACCAGCTCGCCGAAGGCCTCGCGCGTGTAGAGGTACGCGCTGCCGGGCTTGTCGAAGTAGCTGGCGGCCTCCGCGAAGCAGAGCACGAGCAGCAGCACGGCCAGCCCGGCGAGCACCACGGCGCCGGTGCTCGCGGAGCCCAGGTTCGCCGCGGCCGCCGCGGGCAGCAGGTACACCCCGCTGCCGATGACGTCATTGATGGAGAAGCCCACCAGCTCCCAGCGGGAGACGGCGCGCCGCATGCCAACGTCTTGGGGACTCGAATCGCTTCCAGTCGTCATGGTGGGGTGGGGCGCCCGGGGGTGCTGACAGGGTGGGAGCAGGAAGCATACGTGCGTCGCCGCCTGTTTCGTCGAGTCCTTGGCGAAGGTCTCGCGGACTGCCCGTTCACGCGTTGCTGCACGACTCGAACACGAGGGGGAAAGAATGTCCTCGAATTGGTGGGGCGCAGTGCTTGCGGGTGTCGTGGTGTTGTCCTCCACGTCAGCCCGCGCGGATGTCCGTATCTACAATCAGGATGCCGAAGTTCCCATCTGGGTGAACTGGGACAGCTTCGAGGCGCAAGGGATTCCGGCCAGTTGGCGTGACCCCTTCATGTCCTGTCTCTACAACGCCATCGTGAAGTGGCGCACCATCGGCGCCTTCCGACTCAAGCCCGCCGTCTATGGCTACACGACGCGCACGGTGGCGTCGTCGGGCGAAATCATCGTGCAGATGAACGAGAAGCACGGCGATGGCTCCCGGGTGGCCTCCACCTTCGGGACGGGCAGCGCCATCACCATCATCTTCCACCGCAAGAGCTCCAACGGGACGCCCTGGACCTTCACGCCGCACCGCAACACCACGGGCGCCATCGACATGCAGGGCGTGGCCATCCACGAGTTCGGGCATGCGTTCGGCCTGGACCACGAGGACGGCATCACCACGGCGGTGATGTTCCCCTCGGTGCATGCGGGCATGCGCCATGGCCCGACGACGAAGGACTACACGGACGTGCGCGCGCTCTACGGTGCGCGGGATTACGACCGCGTCTACATGAAGCGCTCCACGGACAACGGCGTCTCCTGGAGCGCGTTCCCCACGAACCTCTCCGGCATCGGCGTGACGACGTCCATCGACCCGACGGCGCTGCGGGACACCAGCCAGACGGTGTTCTTCTACACGGGCGCGGGGAAGAACCCGCAGTGGATTCGCGGCAACTCGGACGGCTCCGCCTATGACACCAGCAAGTGGTTCGTCTTCGGTGGCGAGCGCAGCATCTACGGCACCACCGGCCATGGCTGGAACAATGACTACATCATGGCGTGGGTGGACCCGCTCAACGACGCCATGCAGATCCGCATGGTCAAGTCCACCGACGGAGGCGTCAGCTGGTTCGGCGTGGGCAACGTCGCCGGCGCCACCACCATCGGCACGCCGGCGGTGCACAAGCTGACCGACACCGTGTGGATTCTCGCGTACGCGAAGCTCGACCGCGCCAATCCCAACAATGACGGTCAGGTGGTGACGCGCGTCTCCACCAACGGCGGCTGGAACTGGGGGCCGGAGGTCGTGGTGCCGGTGCCTGCCTACTACCGGGCGCTCGCGGGGGTCTCCATCACCAGCTCCGGCAACAGCTTCATCCGGATCGGGTTCAGCTGGTCCGATGACATCCTGCACTCGAAGTACCTGGTGCGGACGCTGAAGCTGCACTGGGACGGGGCGGGCCTGGTCTACGACGGGATGCTGTACGGCACGGATGAGACGCGCACCCAGCCGTCGCTGGCGAAGAGCCTCAGTGGCATGCATCAGGCCGTCCGGGGCACCAACTTCGCGGGGGTGCTGTACTCGCGGACGTCGCCGAACGATGGCTCCGCGTGGGGCACGGCGGGGCCGGAGATTGCGCCGGGCTCGCTCGTCACGCCCTCGTTGTCCGCGCACAGGGACTACAGCTTCGTCTTCGCGCACTACCTGCAGTGAGTTCCTCCGGGGCGCCCCATCCCGTCTCCGCCTGGGGCGGGGTGGGGGCCTCGTTCCTTCGTCGTGCGAAGCGAGGAGTGATTGACATGCATGGGACCACGCTCACGCGGCTTGGGCTGATGGTGCTGTTCGCGGTTTCGGTGTCGGCGAGGGCTTCGTCCTCCATGGGGCCGATTCCGCCCGAGGACATCGTGCGGCAGGGCACGTCGGTGGTGGTGGGCCGCTTCCTGGAGGGGGCGTCGGTCCACTGGCGCGAGCTGGGCGGACAGTTCGACGACCGGGGACGCCCCATCACGGTGCGCGAGGTGTACACGCTGCGCGACTTCGAGGTCCTCGAGGTCGTCGATGGCGCGCCACCGCCGGCGCGGCTGCGCATCCTGACCGTGGGCGGCACGGTGGAGGGGATTCACACGCCGGAGAGCTTCAACGCGCCGCCGCCTGGAGTCGCGGTGGGGTTGGCGTTGCTGCCCGTGGAGGGGCAGGGCGAGACCTTCCTCATCGTGCACGTCCGCTCGTTCGAGGCGGACTCGCCCGCGAAGCTCGCGTCGTTCAGGGGCTTCGTGCGTGAGGCCCGCAAGCCCGTTCCGGAGTCGCCCGAGGACGCGCTGGCTCGTGACCTCGAGCGGCAGCAGCCCCCGCCTCCGGACCCGGCGCTGCAGGTGACGGACGAAGCGACAGGGCCCAAGGTGCCAGAGGAGCCTCCCGTCGAGGAGGCGGGGCCCGGGACCCGAGCGGCGCCTGAAGATGCTCGCGGGACGCCGGATGTCGTTGCTCCGCGGGGCGCGCCCACGCCCGCCCAGGACAGGGCACCATCGGAGCGAGAAGTGGATGCCGAGTCAGCGCGTCAGGTGCCCCCTTCTCCCGCGGAGGCCGCGACGAAGGCCGTCGAGGATTCGGACACCTCGGCGATTCATGTTGGCTGGGCGGGCTCACTCTTCGCCATCGTCGTCGCGGTGGCCATCGTCGCCCGGGTGACCTTTCGTCGCCGCGATTGAGCCGAGGTGCCGAACCTCCGTGGTGGCTCGCGGAGGTGAAGACCGCGTCACGGGTCGAGACCGTTGCTCCAGTCGGCAGGGGCGTGGCCTCGATGGACGGAGCGCTGGCGGCGCTCTCCGCGAGGGCCACACTTCCCGGGACACGTGCGTGGTTGTTCAGCGGCGCGGCGAGAGCGCCTCCGTGAGGAGCAGCTTGCAGCGCAGGCCGCCGTTGCGCACGGGCAGGCTCCGCGCCTCCGGCAGGTTCAGCGCCTTCACGAGCCCCGTGTCCTCGGGGACCAGCAGCGCCGCGCGCCAGCCGGTGAAGCCCTTGCGGAGCGTCTCGCCCATCGCCCGATAGAGCCCGGGCAGGTCCTCGCCCTCGCCCACGCGCTTGCCGTAGGGCGGGTTCGCCACCAACAGCCCGGGGCCTCCGGGGGGAGTCGTCAGCGTCTTCACGTCCTTGCGCTCCAGGGAGAGCGTCACGCCCGCGCGGCGCGCGTTCCTTCGGGCGGTTCCCAGCGAGCCCGCGTTGATGTCGAAGCCGTGCAGGGCCCCCCGTGGCGCGGCCAGCGCTTCCGACTCCGCCCGCGCCTTGCGCTCCGCCCAGCCATTCGCATCGAAGCCCGGAAACGATTCGAACGCGAAGCCATGCATCAAGCCTGGCGCTCGCTTCATCGACATCCACGCGCCTTCCACCAGGAAGGTCCCCGAGCCGCACATCGGGTCCACGAGCGGCTCCGCGCCGTCGTAGCCCGCCAGCGTCAGGATGCCCGCCGCGAGCGTCTCCCGCAGGGGCGCGCGGCTGATCTCCTGTCGATAGCCGCGGCGATGCAGCGGCTCGCCGCTGGTGTCGGCGCTCACCGTGAAGACATCGCCCTCCACGCGCACGAGCAACGTGAGCCCGGGACCGCCCTCCTCGTCGAGCGGCCCCGCGCGGGCCACCGACTCCACGCCCCACGCCTCCGCCGCCGCGTCCATCACCACGTCCGCGCCCGGGACTCCCGAGCGCTTCAGCGTCACCGACATCCGAGGTGGCGAGCGACGGTCCCAGATGCGCGACAGCTCCAGTCCGCGCAGGCCCCGGACCAGCACATCCTCGTCGTTCGCCCGGAAGACGCCCAGTCGCAGCAGCACACGGCTGGCGGTGCGCAGGCGCAGGTTCGCCTCCTGATGCAGCCCGGTGGGCCCCTCCAGCTCCACACCGCCCTCGGCGCGGCGAGGCTTCCATCCGAGCGCGGCGCACTCCGACTCCAGCGCGGGCTCCAGTCCAGGAAGGGTGGAGACATAGACATGCTCGGAGGCGCGGGCGTTGGTCACGGGAGGCCCATTGTCCGTGCTCCCGTGCGGACCGCAACGACTCATTGCGGCCTCGCTCCCCGAGGCCGAGCGCTTCGTGGCGAACCGAAGTGACTGAGCGCGGGTTCGCCCGAGGACACCCTCCGTGGCGGGGGCATCACTCGCGCCTCGCGTCCTCCACGCCAAGGCGCGGGATGCGGGCCCGCGGTCCTGCCCGTGGAGCTCCCGTGCAGGGCTCCACGGGCCCCGGCACGCAAGCCCTCACGGGGCTGGCGCGGAGGGCGGCTCGTGCAGCCGTGTCACCGACAGCGGAGTCGGGGGATTCGCGTAGACGCCCTGGTACTCGGGAGGCAGCAGCCGCGCCACCCGGCGCATCATCGCGTCCGCCAGCGCCTGCCTCGCGTCCTCCGCGCCGACGGTCTCGGGCTCCAGGTCCTCCATGCGGAACGCCGGCCCCACCCGCACCCGGACCTGCGCGTGGTACAGCCGCTCACCCCCCATGTCCGAGTCGTTGATGGGCATCAGCTTCTCGGTCCCCATCAGCGCCACCGGCACCACGGGCACCCCCGCGCGCTTCGCGATGAGCGCCACGCCCTTCTTCGCCTGGAGCAGCTCGTGGGTCCGGCTCCGCGCGCCCTCGGGGAAGATGAGCACCGAGCTGCCGCCCTTGAGCGTCTCCACCGCGCGCCGCATCGCCTCGATGTCCGGCGAGTTGGGCTTGATGGCAATCGTCTCCATCACCTCCGAGGCCAGCCGCGTCATCACCGTGCCCTGCAGCTTCACGCCCGCCAGGAACACCAGCTTCCGGGGACGGAAGGCGCGGTCCAGCGTGAAGCCGTCCGCGTTCGACAGGTGGTTGCAGATGTAGAGACAGGGCACGTCCGGGAGGTTGCCGCGGCCCTCCACCACCTCGTCGGCCAGGGCATCCCACACCCCGTCCATCAGGGTACGCACCACGTGGCGCCGGACTCCCTCCGGCAGCCGTGCCATCAGCGAAAAGAGAATGCGGAGCACGCGTCGGTCGCCTCCACCTCGGGACGGCTTGAGAGCATGGACAAGTCGGCGCCCAGGCGTCCGACCTCTTTCACCCATCCTTCAGCCCCACCACTGGCCACCAGAAGATGTAGTCCCAGCCCCCTCCCCGGTCAGCGCCCGCGTCGAGGCAGCCCCCTGCCCGCATGCCGTCCCGTCGTGCAGCCAACGCTCCGGACCGACTCCGGGACGGGCCACCCGGGGCCCCTGTCACGGACCGGTATCCCACGCAGCCCGCGTCAACCCCATCGGCGAGCACCCCGGGTTTGGGCTAAGGGAGGGGCCATGAGCGCCGCCGAAGCGAGCCCCTCGCGCAGCAGGAAGCCCGTGGAGTACGAGGTCACCGTCGACCATGTGCGGATGGACACGCACGACACGGCCACCCTCTTCCTCGACTTCGGGGACGTCCGGCCCGACTACAAGGCCGGCCAGTTCATCAACATCGACCCGCACCAGTTCCCCGCGCTCGGGCGCTTGTCCGCCTACCTGCAGGAGCAGAAGGGGCGCAAGGAGCCCCAGCGCTCCTACTCCCTGGCCTCCGCCCCCCACGAGCGCCACGTGGCCATCACCGTGAAGGACGAGGAGTTCATCCCCGGCCTCACCCGCTACCCGCCGCTGCTCTCGCCCTTCCTCGTCCACGGCCGGCTCACCGGCGCGCGCCTCAAGGTGCTCGGCTTCATGGGCCCCTACGTGCTGCCCGACGACGTGGAGACGCGCACGGGCCACGTCGTCCACCTGGTGGCCGGCTCGGGCGCGGTGCCCAACTTCGCCATCCTCAAGGACGCGCTGCACCGCGGCCTGAAGACGCGCCACACCGTCCTCATGTCCAACAAGACGTGGAGCGACATCCTCTACCGCGACGAGCTGGAGGCCCTGGCCCGGCGGCACGCGGACCGCGTCCGGCTGGTGCACACCCTCACGCGCGAGCTGGACGAGTCGCGCTTCGGCGGCGACGTGCGCAAGGGCCGCGTCCACCAGGCGCTCCTCGAGGAGCTCATCCCGGACCGCGACACGTGCCTGGTCTACGCGTGCGGCCCCGCGATTACTCCGTGGGACCGACGCAAGGCG
This sequence comes from Myxococcus sp. AS-1-15, assembly GCF_020037055.1. NCBI lineage: Bacteria > Pseudomonadati > Myxococcota > Myxococcia > Myxococcales > Myxococcaceae > Myxococcus > Myxococcus sp. AS-1-15. Next base: position 363,681 of record NZ_JAIQDF010000001.1, read on the forward strand.
CTGGAGACGCGCACGCCCGCGACGCCGCGCTTCATGGAGACGGTGCTCGGCCACCTCCACGCGCTCGGCATCGACGACAAGCGCATCAGGCGGGAGACCTACGGGTAGGCTCCAGCGGGAGCACCACCTCGAAGCGCGCGCCCCGCTTCGGCCGACCACTGGCGCGCACCTGCCCGCCATGCGCCAGCACCACGCGCTTGACGATGGCCAGCCCCAGCCCGCGTCCGTTGGCGCGCGTGAGGAAGAAGGGCTCGAAGACGCGGCGCGGGTCCACGTCGGGGATGCCCGGGCCCTCGTCCTCCACCGTCAGCCGCACGCCCTCGTCCCCGGGCTCCACGCTCAGCTTCACGCGCCCGCCCGGAGGCGAGGCCTGCACCGCGTTGCGCACCAGGTGCGTCACCGCGAGCTGGAGCAGCGTCTCGTCGCCCATCAGCTCCGGCGTGTCGGGAGCCTCGTCCACGGTGAAGCGCAGCGTGGGCGCGTCCGGAGGGCCGTGCATCTGCCCCAGCGCGCGCCGCACCAGCTCGCCCAGGTGGACCCTCCGGGGCCTGGGCTCCAGCGGACGCACCACGTCCAGCAGGTCGCGGACGATGTCCTCCAGCCGGATGGCCTCCTCCTCCAGCATGCCCACCGCGGCCTGCCCCGTGGGGCCCAGGTGCGCCTCGCGCCGCAGCACCGCCACCGCGTTGAGGATGGCGCCCAGGGGGTTGCGCACCTCGTGCGCGACCACGCCCGCGGCCTCGCCCAGCACCATCAGCCGCTCCTGCGCCACCAACTCGTCCTGCAGCCGTGACACCTCCTCCAACCGCTGTGAGGCGACGCGGTGGTGGCGCACGTTCTCCAGCACGCCGCCCACCATCTGCGCGAACAGCTCCAGCGTGCTCGCGGCGGCGGGCGTGAGGTTCAAGCCCTGCGCGGAGAGGATGCCGAAGGGCTGGCCCTCCACGAAGATGGGCGCGTCCAGCGCGCGGATGCCGGGAGGGTAGGCCCGCTGGATGTCCTCGAAGACCTCGCTGCTGTGGATGCGGTGGGCCGCGCCGAGCGCGTCCTGATGGAAGGCCGCCTTGCGCCGCGAGAGCACCTCCGCCAGATGGGGGAGGGTGGTGAGCGGCAGCCGCACCTGGGTGACGGGCATGCCGTACTTGCGCTCGGCCAGCGCGACGATTTCGGGCTCCTGCCGCATGGGCCCGTGCCGGAAGGTGTCGCCCTCCACCAGGAGGATGGCCGCGTAGAAGCCCTGGCGGTGCACGGCCTCCACCGCCGTCTCCAGCACCTCGTGCTCGTCCCGGGCGTGGAGCAGCTCCGTGGCGGCGGCGCCCAGGGCCTCGGTGAGCCGGCGCGCGGTGTCCTCGCCTCCCGCGTCGTGCAGCAGCACCACCGTCTCGTCCGGCGACGCGCCGGGCGCGTACGTGGCCGTCAGCGTGCGCTCCTGTCCATCCGCGCGGCGCATGCGCAGCCACAGGGGATGCTCGGGACGGTTGCCGTCGCGCACGAGCGCCTCGTGGAAGGACTCCACCCAGCCGCGCTCGGCGGGAATGAAGCGCGCGATGTGGGCGGAGACGGGCGTGGCCTTCAGCTCCTCGAGGGAGATTCCCAGCAGCGAGGCCATGGCCTGGTTGGCCACCAGGACCTGCTCTCCCCGGATGACGGACGCGGCGGTGGGCAGCCCGTCGAGCAGCCAGTAGTCAGGAGGCGTGGCGGGGGCGTCGGGAGGCACGGAGGTCATCCTGGAGGGCGTCGGGAGGGGGGATGCAATCGTCGGCGCGGTGTCCCGTAGGAAAGGGGGAGGGGGCAACACGAGGGACGGAGGACACCATGAACAACTTCATGAATGTGATGGGCCGCGATGACCTGGAGCTCAAGGCGGTGATGGCGGTGATGGCGACCTTCGTGATGACGGGCGCGGTGCTGCTCGGACAGCTGCTCTAGGCGTCCTGTCCGAGCGGCCCCTACCGCTCGGGCCTACTTCGGGGGCTTGCGGCTGACGAACTGCTGGATGAACTCGCGCTCCTCCTTGCGGAGGCTGCTGAGCCGCAAGCCGTAGCCGCGAGGGTTCTTCCCGTCGTCCAGCGAGTTCTCCCAGATGACCGAGCTGCGCAGCGTCATCACGCGCGACGGGTCATCGAAGCGCAACGTCAGCTCCACCAGCGTGCCCAGCCGCAGCGGCTTGTCCGTCGCGATGAACAGGCCGCCGGAGGACAGGTTGATGATGCGGTGGTCCGTGAAGATGCCGGTGTTCTGCATCGACACCTTCACGTCCGCGTGGATGCGATCATCCTGGCGGCGCTCCAACCCCACGAACTCCGCGCTGGAATAGGTGGGCGCGGCGGCGGCCCGCCTCAGGGGCACGGCCGGGGGCGGCGGCGCGGGCTGCGGCGGCGGCAGGGTGTGCGTGCGCTGCACCGGCGGCGCGGCGGGCACCCGGGCCGCCACCGGCGCCGAGGGCTGCATCACCGGCGGCGGCGGACGCGGCGGCGGCGCGGGCTGCGGCGGCGGCAGGGGCCTGGCGGCGACCGCCACCGGCGGCGACGCGTACGCGGGGGCGGCCACGGGCGGCGGCGCATGGACGGGCGCGGCCACCGGCGGCGGCGCGTACGCGGGGGCAATCGAGGGCGGAGGCGCGGGCGGCAGGGGCCCGTTCATATCCAGCCGGGGCGGCACCGGGCGGGCCTGCTGGTAGGCGCCTTGCGAGTAGAGGACCTCCACCTCGCGCATGCAGCGCGACAGGAAGTCGAAGATCTCCGCGGACACCTTGCGCAGCTCCGGATGCGTCTCCGGGGCCAGGTGCTCGGGTGCGAAGCGCTTGGCCATGCGGAAGAAGGCCAGGCGCACCTCGTCGAGCGAGGACGAGGGCTTGGCGCCGAAGACCTCGTGTGGAGGCAGGTTCTGCAGCCCCTTGAGCTGGGTGCGCAGGCGCTCGGCCTGCTGCTGCTCCACCGACTGTGACGGGCGCGCGGCGGTGAACAGGTCCGCCAGCTCCGGCAGCTCCTGGAGGGCCACCCATTGGGTGCCATCGCGCGACGCGCGCACGGCGGCCTTCATCCGACCGGAGGCAATCAGCTCGCGCAGGGCCTGGAGGGCGATGGGCCCCAGTACGCGGCCGAGATTGTCCGCTACCCAGTAACCGACAGCAGGAGACGACACGCAGACACCTCTGAAGTCAGTGGGCCAATGCCTGGCGCACGGCCGAGGCGATTTCCAGCGGATGGAAGGGCTTACCCACGAAGCCCACCGCGCCAGCGGCCATGGCCTGCTCCACCACGGGCTCCGCGTCCATGCTGCTGATGACGAGCACTCGCGTGCCGGGCGACACCTGCTTGATGGCGCCGAGCACCTCCAGGCCGCTCTTCTTCGGCATGAACAGGTCCAGGAACATCACCGCGGGCTTCTCGCGTGCGGCCACCGCGAGGCCCTCTTCTCCGTCGGCGGCCTCGAGCAGTCGCAGCTCGATGCCCGTGTCGGCGATGACGTCCTTGAGGATGCGGCGCACGAAGCTGTCGTCGTCGACGAGCAGCAGTGTCGGGGTGTCGGACATGGCGCCGCATGATACTTGGACCGCGCAACATCCGCGCGAGGGTCTGCGTCGCCTGCCTGCCTTTTTGGGTTAAGGGGTGAGCATGTCCATTGACCAGGCCCTCTCTCACTTCGAGTCCCAGAAGAACGCCTACCTCGAGGACCTCATGGCCCTCGTGCGCATACCCAGCGTCTCGTTCCCCGGCTTCGACGCCGCCCGTGTCCGGCAGAGCGCCGAGGCGACTTCTCGACTCTTGAGGGACCGTGGGTTTGAAAACATCCAGCTACTCGAAATCGGGGATGCCCATCCCTATGTGTATGGGGAGGTCCTGCGGGCGCCAGGTGCACCGACGTTGCTGTTGTATGCCCATCACGACGTGCAGCCGGCGGGGGATGAGTCGCTCTGGAAGAGCCCTCCGTTCGAGCCCACGTTGCGCGACGGGCGGCTGTACGGGCGGGGCACCGCGGACGACAAGGCGGGCATCGTGGTGCACACGTCGGCGGTGGACGCGTGGCTGAAGGGGGCGGGGAAGCTGCCGCTCAACGTGAAGGTGCTCATCGAGGGGGAGGAGGAGATTGGCAGCGGGCACCTGTCGGAGTTCCTGCGTCGGCACGCGGCGCTGTTGCAGGCGGACGCGATTGTGCTGACGGACACGTCGAACTTCGACACGGGGCTGCCGTCCATCACCACGGCGCTGCGGGGGCTGGTCACGGTGGACGTGGAGGTGCGGGGGCTCAAGCAGGCGGTGCACTCGGGGATGTGGGGTGGGCCGGTGCCGGACCCGGTGATGGCGCTGTGCCGGATGCTGGCGACGCTGACGCACGCGGACGGCTCCATCGCGATTGAAGGGTTGGGTGAGAAGGTGAAGCCGCTGACGGCGGGGGAGCGCGCGAGCATCCAGTCGTTGCCGGGGGACGAGGCGACGTTCCGCGAGCAGGTGGGGTTGTTGCCGGGGGTGGAGGTGCTGGGCGGGCGGCACCCGTACGAGACGAACTGGCGTCAGCCGAGCATCGCCATCAACGCCATCCAGGCCAGCAGTCGGAAGGACGCGCGCAACATCATCTGCGACGCGGCGTGGGCGCGCGTGGGCATCCGCATCGTTCCGGACCTGGACCCGGCGGACGTGGAGCGGCGGTTGAAGGAGCACCTGCGCAAGGTGTGCCCGTGGGGGCTGGAGGTGGAGTTCCAGACCGAGGGCGCGTCGGGGTGGTGGTACACGGACCCGTCGCATCCGGCGTTCCAGGCGGCGTTCCGCGCGCTGGAGAAGGGGTACGGGACGAAGGCGGTGGCCATCGGCTGTGGCGCGTCCATTCCGTTCGTGGAGCCGTTCGCGCGGGAGCTGGGCGGTGTGCCCGCGCTGCTCATCGGCGTGGAGGACCCGTACACGTACGCCCACTCGGAGAACGAGAGCCTCCACGTGGGCGACTGGGAGAAGTCCATCCGCAGCGCCATCCACATCTACGAGGAGCTGGCGCGGGCGCTCACCGCGCGGTGACTACTTCCTGAACCCCAGGTGCGCGAGCGCCGCCTTCACCCATTCCTTGATGGACACGGTCTCGAAGGGCACGGCCTCGCGGCCGGGGTACTTCTTCTCGAAGTACGTCACCGCCGCCACGCCCATCGCGAACGCGGTGCCGCCGCTGGCCGCGCCCTTGAGCAACCAGCCCGCGACCGGAATCCAGCCCACCGTCTCGCCCACGATGGAGCTGGCCGCCTTGCGCGCCACGATGCCCGCGCCCAGCGTCGGAATCAGCCCGAGCGACTCACCCAGGCTGAGCTTCTCTCCGTAGATGCCCGCCACGTGAAAAATCATGTACGCCTCGATGGCGGACGTGAGCGCCGTGTGCGCGCCCGGCACCGGGATGGGCAGCGCGGCGGCCCCCGCGGCCCTCAACGCACTCTCCTCCACCCAGCTTCGCGCGGCCTTCTCTGCTGACATGTGCTCGTCTCCCGAGGACTGGCTCCTCCCCACCTTAGGGACTCCCCGGGCCGCGCGAAAGCACGCGGCGCCCCCTCACCCTGGACGGAAGCGGTCCGTGGCCTCCAACAGCGCCGCCGTCGTCCCCGGCTCGTTCGCCGAGTGCCCCGCGTCCGGCACCATCACGAACCTCGCCTCCGGCCACGCACGATGCAACGCCCACGCGCTCTCCGGCGGACACACCACGTCGTATCGCCCCTGCACGATGACCGCCGGGATGTGACGGATGCGCGGCACGTCCTCCAGCAGCTGCGTGTCCGAGCGCAGGAACCCGCGATGGAAGAAGTAGTGGCACTCGATGCGCGCGAACGCCAACGCGAAGTCCCCCGTGCTGTTGCGCGCCACCAGCTCCGGGTTGGGATGCAGGTAGCTGGTGTGCGCCTCCCACACGCTCCACGCCCGCGCGGCCTCCAGCCGGACCGCCATGTCCGCGCTCGTCAGGCGGCGGTGGTACGCGCCCAGCAAGTCCTGCCGCTCCTCGATGGGAATGGGCGCGAGGTACTCCTCCCAGGCCTCCGGGAACAGCGCGCTCGCGCCCCGCTGGTAGAACCAGTCCAGCTCCTGCTTGCGCAACAGGAAGATGCCTCGCAGCACCAGCTCCGTGACGCGCTCCGGATGCGCCTGCGCGTAGGCGAGCGACAACGTGCTGCCCCACGAGCCCCCGAAGAGCATCCACCGCTCGACGCCCAGGTGCTCGCGCAGCCGCTCCAGGTCCGCCACCAGGTCCCACGTGGTGTTCTCCTCGAGGCTCGCGTGCGGCGTGCTGCGGCCACAGCCCCGCTGGTCGAACAGGATGATGCGGTACGCGGCCGGGTCGAAGAAGCGCCGCTGCCGCGCATCCGTGCCGCCACCCGGGCCCCCATGGACGAACACCACGGGCTTGCCCTGGGGATTGCCGCTCTCCTCGAAGTACAGCTCGTGGAGCGGGGACACCCGCAGGCGGCCCATGCGGTAGGGCTCCACGGGTGGGTACAGCGTCCGCGACGACCGGGACGGGACGGACATGCGCCTTCCGGGACTGCGAGAGAGCCCGAACGCTAGCGGATGCGCGCGGCTCCCGCGACGCCACGCCCCAGGCCCGCATGCGCGGGTGTTCGCGTGTCCTCTCGCTCGGCGTGGAGACTGTCAGGCAGGGCACAGCCCCCAGGCTCCGGGGCGCGCCAGGCGCGATGTGACGGCGAAGTTGCCCGCGTGCGACGTGGTGTTTGCGGGGGTGGTGGATGCTGCGCGCAACTCCACACCCCGGAGCGTTCCATGAACATCGCTTCCCTGATGAACCCCCCTCGGAAGAATGCGCAGGACACGTCGACCCACCTCACCACCCTGGTCCGCGTCCAGGCCACCGTCCTCGCCCAGGGCGCGCTCACCGTCGCCAAGGACCAGGTGAAGTCCTTCCGCCACATGCTCGACGTGCTCACCGGCGCCTACGCGCAGGCCCGTCCGTAGCACCGCGACCGCGCAGGCGGCCATCCCTCGCGGGCATGACGACGCGCGAGCCGCGTGAGTGCTCGAGAGGGGAGGTCAGTGCCTCCCACCGGAGGCTGAACCCCTTCGACGTGCCCCAGAGGCGACTCCGGGGCGCGTCAGCGTGAAACCGACGTCGACGTGCTCGCGGGGCGTGTCGGTCCCCGAGGGGCACGTGGACGTCTCAGGAGGGCGCGCCGGGGCTCGGGCTGGTTCCCGGGCTTACGGGCGCGTCCTCCTTCGGGGGCGGGGGAGGCACGCCCTTGCCCGCGGGCGCCACCATCCGCACCTCCGACGTCTCCCCGAGCGCCAGGCCGTCGCCCTTGGGCTCCGTCTCCGTCACCGCGATGACGTCACCCCGGTGCAACTGGAGGAAGCGCTCGTTCTTCTCGTTGCGGTGGCGCTCCTGCATCGCCAGGCCCACGCGGCCCTCGGGCCCGCAGCCGATGTAGCGGTGGCGCCCCTTGCCCTCCAGCGGCTCGGAGACGATGCGGAACAGCCTTCCCGGCGGCGTCTGGGGCCACTCCTCGCCCTTGGGCGCCAGCATCAGGTAGCTCATCTTCAGCGCTTCCTTGTGCAGGCTCGCCGCGCGCGCCAGCTCCTCCACGACGCGAGGCATGGGCCACGGCCGCTCCGCGTGGCACCAGTCGGTCTCCTTCACCAGCGCCGGACACGGCCCCCGGTACATGCACGGCGCGCGCACCGCGTAGCCCCGCGCCACCAGCGCGTCGCGCACGTGCAACAGGCCCCGGCTCGTCTCGCGCAGCGCCGGCTCCATCACCAACAGGCTGCCGCCCTTCTTCACCTTCGCCAGCACCGCCTCCAGTAGCGCCGCGCGCGGGTTCGTCGCCGCGTCGCCCGTGCCGTACAGCTCGTTGATGACGTGCCCCATCGTGATGAGGTCGAACTGTCCCTCCGGCAGCGCCGCGGCCTTCTTCGTCGGGTCCCACTCGCGCGTGGCCAGCGCCTCGCCGGCCTCCGTCGCCAGCGCGCGCGCCAGGTTCAGCGCCGGCTTGCTGCGGTCCGCCGCCGTCACCTCCTTGGCTCCCGAGTCCATCGCCGCGAAGGCCACCGGCCCCGGGCCACTGCCCAAATCCAGCACCTGCCGGGGCCGGTTCGGCAGCTCTCCCAACACCTGCCGGGCCTGCGCGTAGGACACCGGCCAGTAGAAGAGGAGATAGGCGCCCAGGAGCTTCGGGTCGTCCATGTAGCGCGCGCCCGCGAGCTGCCGCTCCCGCGTCAGGCCCATGGACAGCTGCCGCACGCCGGCGCCCACCTCCTTGACCTCCTGCGGCGTCAGCTTCGTCTCCGGCCCGTCCCCCCGGCCGCGCGACTGACGCCACACGGCGATGAGCCGCGGCATCCACCGCTCCAGGTCCTTGCTGTATGCGTTGCTCATCCCGCCAAGCCTTCGACCGAGGGGCCGCTCCCGGCAGCGGCCCGTGTCAACCCGTTGTCACCGCGCCACTTGCTCAACTCCACGGTCGCCACCCGGGGGCGTCCGCGTTAAACCCTTGTCGCACATGATCTCCGTCCAAGGGCTGCGCAAGCACTACAAAGTCCACAAGCGCCCGCCTGGCCTCAAGGCGGCCCTCCGCTCGCTCTTCCACCGCACCTACACCTCCGTGAAGGCCGTGGATGGCATCTCCTTCGACATCCGCCCCGGCGAGCGCGTGGGCTTCCTGGGCCCCAACGGCGCCGGGAAGACCACGACGCTCAAGGTCCTCTCCGGCCTCTTGCACCCGTCCGAGGGCGAGGTCCGGGTGGACGGCCACGTGCCGCGCCTGCGCGAGGAGGCGTTCCTCAAGAAAATCATGCTCGTCATGGGGCAGAAGCAGCAGCTCCTGTGGGACCTACCACCGGCGGAGACCTTCGAGCTCAACCGCGCCATCTACGACGTGCCCGCGGCCCAATACAAGCAGACGTTGGACGAGCTGGTGGGCCTCCTGGAGATTGGCGACCTCATCGGCAAGCCCACCCGGCAGCTGTCCCTGGGCGAGCGCATGAAGTGCGAGCTGGCCGCGGCCCTCATCCACCGCCCCCGCGTGCTGTTCCTGGACGAGCCCACCATCGGCCTGGACGTGTCCATGCAGGCCACCATGCGGACCTTCATCAAGGACTACAACGAGAAGTACGGCGCCACGCTCATCCTCACCAGCCACTACATGGACGACGTGGCCGCCCTGTGCCCGCGCGTCATCGTCATCGACAAGGGGCTGCTCTCCTACGACGGCAGCCTGGACGCGCTGGTGCAGCGCGTGCGCCCGGAGAAGCGCGTGGTGCTGCGCCTGTCCGAACAGGTGGAGGCAAGCCGGCTGGAGCCTTTGGGCAAGCTGGTGACGCACGAGGCGGGGATGGCGGTGCTCCAGGTGCGCCAGGACGCGGTCAACGCCACCATCTCCCGCGCCCTGTCGGGCCTGCCGGTGACGGACCTCACGGTGGAGAACGCGCCGCTCGAGGAGGTCATGAGCGAGCTGTTCGCGGAGAACAAGGCGCGCCGCGAGTCGACGGCCCAGGTGGTGCCGGCGTGAGCGCCCGAGGCGTGCTGCGCGCCCTGCCCACCATGCTGCGCGTGGGCTTCGCCGAGTCGATTGCCTACCGCGCGGAGATGTTCGTCTGGGTGCTGTCCACCACCATGCCGCTGGTCAACATGGTGCTGTGGATGGCGGTGTCCAAGGACGCGCCCGTGGGCAACTACGGCCAGGTCGACTTCGTCAGCTACTTCCTGGCCACCTTCGCGGTGCGCCAGCTCACCAGCGCCTGGGCCGCGTGGCTCATCAACTGGGAGGTGAAGCAGGGCACGCTGGCCATGCGCCTGTTGCGTCCCGTGTCGCCCCTGTGGGCCTACGCGTCGGAGAACGTCGCGGGCTTCCCCATGCGCGTCGTGGTCGCGGTGCCGGTGGTGCTGGTGAGCGTGGCGCTGGTGGGCGCCGACAAGGCGGTCCCCCAGCACGCGTGGGGCTGGGCCCTGTTCATCATCGCGGTGCTGGGCGGCTGGGCGATCACGTTCCTGGCCAACGTGGCCATCGGCGCGCTGAGCCTCTTCATGGACAGCAGCCAGAAGATGATGGAGGTCTGGATGGTCCTCTTCTTCGTCTGCTCCGGCTACATGTACCCGGTGGAGCTGCTGCCCGAGGGGCTGCGCACGCTCATCGACTGGCTGCCGTTCCGCTACCAGATGGGCCTGCCGGTGGAGCTGATGACGAGCGCGCATGATGTGCCCACGGCGCTGGGGCTGCTCGCGCGGCAGTGGGCGTGGGTGCTGGGGATGGGAGTCCTGGCGGTGACGCTCTGGAAGCAGGGCGTGAAGCGCTTCGCGGCGTTCGGAGGGTAGGGGAATGGTGCGGCGTTATCTGCGACTGCTCGGCGTACAGCTCAAGGCCTCCGGGCTCCAGGCGCTCCAGTACCGGGCGGACTTCCTCACCGAGGGCTTCACGTCCCTGTGCTGGGTCTTCACCGCGCTGGCTCCGCTGTTCGTCGTCTACGGGCGACGGCCGGCGGTGGAGGGGTGGACCTTCGGCGAGTCGCTGCTCGTGGTGGGCTGGTTCACCCTGCTGCAAGGCGTCCTGGAGGGTGCCATCAACCCCAGCCTCACGGGCGTGGTGGAGCACATCCGCAAGGGCACGCTGGACTTCGTGCTGCTCAAGCCCGCGGACGCGCAGTTCCTCGTGTCGACGCAGCGCTTCCTGCCGTGGCGCGCCTTCAACGTACTCACCGGCCTGGGCCTGTTCGTCTACGCCTTCATGCTGCTGGGCCGAGGGCCGTCACCCCTGGGATTGCTCGCGTCCGTGCTGCTGCTCGGCACCAGCACGCTGCTGTTGTACTCGCTGTGGATATTGACGGTGAGCGCCGCCTTCTTTGTCGTCCGGGTGGACAACCTCACCTTCCTCTTCTCGTCCATCTTCGACTTCGCGCGGTGGCCCTCGTCGGTGTTCAAGGGCGTGGCGCGCGGCGCGTTGACGCTCGTCTTCACCTACGTGATTCCCCTCGCCCTGATGACCACCTTCCCGGCCGAAGCCATGTTGGGCCGGCTGCCGACGGTGTCCCTCGTCGGCGCGGTGGTGGGCTCGGCGCTCTTCGCGTGGGTGGCGCGGCGCGTCTGGATTCGCTCCATCGGCCATTACACCTCGGCCAGCAGCTAATCCCTTTCATGTCGCCCGGTTCCGCCGGGCCGACGAGCGCTTGTCGACTCGGCGGTGGGGTGTATCAACCCCACCTGTCGCAGGGGTGGGCGTGTTTTTTCAGAGGCGGGATTGGCCTCGCTCCCAGGGATTGGGTTAAGCGCCGCCCTGTGCGGGCCATCGGGCCCCACATCCCCCTCGGGAAAGGACCTCCCTCCATGAAACGATGTATCAGGCTCGGCCACCTGGCCGCGCTGGTGACGGCGCTTGTCCTCACGGGATGCTCACACGAAGAATTTGCAGAGCCGTCGGAAGCCAGGGGGGCGGGTGCGGGGCTGACCGCCGCGCCCGTGCCGGAGCTGGGCTGGTCGTTGACGGCGAGCATGACGTTGCAGCGGGTGGACCACACGGCGACGGTGCTGCGCTCCGGCAACGTGCTGGTGGTGGGGGGCCAGTCCTCCACGAGCGCGGAGCTGTATGACGTGGCGGGCGCGCGCTGGCTCACGGGCGGCACGCTGAACGCGGCGCGGCGGCGACACACGGCGACGTTGCTCGGCAACGGCAAGGTGCTGGTGGTGGGGGGCGACTCGGCGGCGTCGGCCACGGGCACCGCGGAGCTGTATGAGCCGTCGCTGGGCTCGTGGGCGCCGACGGGCAGCCTGGACTCGCTGCGCTCGGGCCACACGGCGACGTTGCTCGGCAACGGCAAGGTGCTGGTGGTGGGCGGGGAGAACGGCGCGGGCGCGGGGCTCGCGAGCGCGCAGCTCTATGACTCGGCCACGGGCACGTGGTCCCAGACGGGGGCGCTGCGCAGGCCGCGCGTGGGCCACACGGCGACGCTGCTGCCCAACGGGCGGGTGCTGGTGGTCGGCGGACGGCAGGGGCCTCGGGGCGCGTTCCTGCGCGACGCGGAGCTGTACGAGCCGTCCACCGGGACGTGGAGCGTCGCGGCGAGTCTGCTCGTGGCGCGCGCGGGCCACACGGCGACGCTGCTGTTGTCCGGCAAGGTGCTGGTGGTGGGCGGCTTCGTGGACGAGTTCACCGCGACGCGCGGCGTGGAGGTGTTCGACCCGGGCATGGGGAGCTGGAGCCCCGTCACGCAGGCCTTGCCGGCGGAGCGCGCGCAGCACACGGCCACGCTCCTGCACTCGGGCGAGGTGCTCGTCACCGGAGGCTCGGACGGCAACGAGCCCTACCTGGAGACGGCGCTGCTGTATGACCCGGCGCAGGGGCGCTGGACGCAGGTGGCGTCCATGAGCACGAGCAGGCTGGGCCACACGGCGACGTTGCTGGTCCAGGGCGACGTGCTCGTCACGGGCGGAAGCCCCGACAGCGTGCAGCGCTCCGCCACGGCCGAGCGGTACTCGGTGCCCACGCCGCCGTGGCGCCTCACCACGAGCATGGCGACGACGCGCTATCAGCACACGGCGTCGCTCCTGGGGTCCGGCAAGGTGCTGGTGGCGGGCGGCACGATGGGCGGCGCGGGCCTGGGCGGCGCGGAGCTGTATGACGAGGCCCAAGCCACGTGGACGGCGACGGGCAGCCTCGTCACCCCGCGCTTCCTGCACACCGGGACGGTGCTGCCCTCGGGCAGGGTGCTGGTGGCGGGAGGTCAGGCCTCCGGGTCGTCCTACCTGTCCTCCGCCGAGGTGTACAACCCGGACACCGGCCTCTGGAGCACCACCGGCGCGCTCGCGGGGACGCGCTCGCGGCACACCGCGACGCTGCTCTTGTCCGGGCAGGTGCTGGTGACGGGAGGCCGGTCTTCGTCGAGCTTCGGCAGCATCCAGGCCACGGCGGAGCTGTATGACCCGCCATCGGGCACCTGGCGCGCCACGGGCTCGATGAGCGTGAAGCGCATCAACCACACCGCCACGATGTTGTTGTCGGGACACGTGCTGGTGGCCGGTGGCACCACGCCCACGGGGGACACGGCCACCGCGGAGCTCTACGACATGAACACCGGGGTGTGGTCTCCCGCGGGCTCCATGTCGGGCACGCGCTATGGCCACGTCGCGGTGTCGCTGCCGGGAGGCCGGGTGCTGGTGGCGGGCGGCTGGGGGCAGGGAGGCGCGTTGGCCTCGGCCGAAATCTACGAGCCCGCGCTGGGCCTGTGGATGCCGGTGGCGCCCATGTCGAGCAGCCGCTACGGGGCGATGGCGTCGGTGCTGCCGTCGGGCCGGGTGCTGGTCATGGGCGGGGACGCGGGTGCCGCCACGGGGCTGTTGCCCACCTCCGAGGTGTATGACCCGGCCACGGGCCTGTGGACGTCCGCGGGTGCGCTGTCCAATCCGCTGTCGAGCGCGGCGGTGTCGCGCCTGGCGGGCTCGGACCGGTTGCTCGTCACCGGCGGGCTGGGCTCGAGCGGCGCGGTCTCCACCGTGGAGCTCTACTTCCCGGCGCCCTGAGACGCGGTGTCATGTCCCGCGCGTGCGGGATGCCGCGGGCGGGACGTGGCGTGGAGGGCCGCGCTCACGCGCCGGGAGGCGGCGCCTCCGTCTCCTCGGACTCCACGCCGTAGTAGGCCAGACACTCCACCTCGCGGCCCCGCACGACGCGCCGTCCATCCAGCGGCCCGCCGTGCGCGGTGACGACGGTGCACTGGCCCTCGTCGCCGTCCTTGTCGAAGTAGAGCACCACCCACTCGCGCGTCGCGTCCTGCTGGTGCGCGAGCGCCGTGTTGGAGAACAGCGCGCGCACGCTCCACCCGTCCACTTTGCGCCGCAGCACCGGCAGCCACGCCTCGCCCGTGGGGTTGAAGCGCCGGGGCGCGATGGTGCGCAGCTCGCCGGCCTCCGCGCGCCGGCGGTACTCCTCGTCCACCTGGAGCAGCAGCCCGACGTCCGGCTGGGGACCGCCTTCCTCCCGTTGCTCCTGCTTGCGCGCCAGCCCGCGCCGGTTGCGGCCCAGCCGCGCCGCCAGCAGGTCGCGCACCTGCTGCCCGCGACGAGGACCGAAGCCCTCCACCGCCTCCAGGTGTCCGTCGTGCGCCGCCTGCTCCAGCTCCTCGAGCGAGCGCACCCCCAGCTCCTCATGGATGCGCCGCGCGAGCTCCGGCCCGATGCCCGGCACGCTGGCGAGCAGCTGCTCGGGAGAGGACTCGTCCTCCAGGCGCTGCAACAGCCCCAGGTGCCCGGTGCGCACCAGCTCCGCGATGGAGGCCGCGATGCTCTTGCCCACCCCGGGCAGCTCCCTGAGCCCCGCCTCGCCCTTGGACGCGAGCAGCTCCGCCACGGAGTCCGGCCACTTCCCCACCGTCGCCGCCGCCTTGCGGTAGGCCGATACCCGGAAGGGCATGGCGTCCTGCTGCTCGAGCAGGTCCGCCACGCGCTCCAGCGCGTCCGCGAGGCTGATGTTGTCCTTCCATTCGACGCCCATGGCTCCCTCCAACTTGGAGCGTCGCGTCCCAGGCGGCCACCCCGACCCGGGACACCGGGCGGACAGAGGAGCGCCCGCTCCTCAGGGCGTCGGAGCCGGCGCGTCCGCCACGACGGCGTCCGCTTCAATCTCCACCAGCATCGCCGGGTCGATGAGCTTGCTCACCTCCACCATCGACGTGGCGGGGCGGATGGCGGCGAAGAACTCCCCGTGGGCGCGGCCCACCTCCTCCCAGCGGGAGATGTCCGTGACGTACATGCGCGTGCGCACCACGTCCTTCAGGCTGGCGCCCACGGCCTTCAGCGCGGCCTCGATGTTGCGCAGGGTCTGCGTGGCCTGGAGGTAGGCGTCCCCGGGGCCCACCACCTGGCCCTGGGCGTCCGTGGCGGTGGTGCCGGAGACGGAGACGAAGGGGCCCACGCGCACCGCGCGCGAGTAGCCCACGCGGGGCTCCCAGGGAGTACCTGTCGAGTGGTGGGTCCGCTGCATGGCCGCCTCCAGGGGCGAGAAAGGGTGGGCGGACCCTCCCACGGGCGTCGGGCGGACCGCCAGGGGCTCCTTGCTGGCTGCAAGGAAACACGGCCCGTGGTAGTTGGCCTCGGGTCATGACGAACGAGCTCGACAGGGAGGTCGCCCGGCGGCGCACCTTCGCGATCATCTCCCACCCCGACGCGGGCAAGACCACGCTCACCGAGAAGCTCTTGCTCTACGGCGGCGCCATCCACCTGGCCGGCAGCGTCAAGGCCAAGCGCGCGAGGCGCCACGCCACCAGCGACTGGATGGAGCTGGAGAAGGAGCGCGGCATCTCCGTCACCTCGTCCGTCCTCCAGTTCTCCTACCGGGACCACGCGGTCAACCTGCTGGACACCCCGGGCCACCAGGACTTCTCCGAGGACACCTACCGCACGCTGGCCGCGGCGGACTCGGCGGTGATGCTCATCGACGCCGCCAAGGGCGTCGAGCCGCAGACCAAGAAGCTCTTCAAGGTCTGCCGCATGCGCGGCATCCCCATCTTCACCTTCGTCAACAAGCTGGACCGCTACGGCCGCGAGCCGCTCGAGCTGATGAACGAGCTGGAGCAGGTGCTCGGCATCCGCTCGTACCCGATGAACTGGCCCATCGGCATGGGGCCGGAGTTCCGCGGCGTCTACGACCGGCAGGCCCGCGTGGTCCACGTCTTCTCCGCGGAGGGCTCCCACGGCGAGTCGGAGGTCGCCGAGCGCTCGGTCTCCATCGACTCGGATGAAATCAAGACGGTGCTCACCGAGGCGGAGCTGGCGAAGCTGCACGAGGACATCGAGCTGCTCGACATCGGCGGGGACGAGTTCACCCGCGAGAAGAGCGACGCGGGGCAGTTGACGCCCATGTTCTTCGGCAGCGCGATGACGAACTTCGGCGTGCGCCCGTTCCTCGACGCGTTCCTGGACCTGGCGCCCGCGCCCACCTCTCGCCCGACGACGAACGGCCCGCGCGAGCCGAACAACCCCAGGTTCGCGGGCTTCGTCTTCAAGATTCAGGCGAACATGGACCCCGCGCACCGCGACCGCATCGCCTTCATGCGCGTGGTGAGCGGCCGCTACGTCAAGGGCATGAACGCGTACCACTCGCGCCTGGGCAAGGAGGTGCGCCTGGCCAAGCCCAGCCAGTTCATGGCCGCCGAGCGCACCGCGATTGAGGACGCCTGGCCCGGGGACGTCATCGGCCTGTTCGACCCGGGGCAGTACCGCATCGGCGACACGCTCGCCGAGGGCACGGACGTGGAGTTCGAGGGCGTGCCGCGCTTCAGCCCCGAGTACTTCGCCGTGGTGCGCTCCAAGGACCCGCTGCGCCGCAAGCAGATGGAGAAGGGCCTGGAGCAGCTGTCGGAAGAGGGCACGGTCCAAATCTTCCAGCAGCTGGCCATGGGCATGAAGGACCCGATTGTCGGCGTGGTCGGCGCGCTCCAGTTCGAGGTCCTCCAGTACCGGCTGGAGCACGAGTACGGGGCGAAGATCGCCCTGGACCGGCTGCCCTTCAGCCACGCGCGCTGGGTGGTGGGGCCCAACTTCGACCCCAAGTCCTTCGACTGGGAGGGCAACCGTCAGACGGTGCAGGACCGCGACGGGCTGCCGCTGGTCCTCTTCCGCGACGACTGGGCGCTCCAGCACGCCGAGGACAAGCACCCGGACCTGAAGTTCCTCAACGAGGCCCCGCAGCTGCGCAAGGCGCTGGCGCTCAACACGGGGAGCTGAGGCTCCCCGCGCGGCGGGCGGCTACTTGTAGACGTTGACCGTGCCGCCGCGGAACTGGGAGTCGCGAAGGACCAGGCCCTCCTTGTAGAGGCGGGCCGCCTTGGGGCCGACGAAGAAGTCCTTCGGCTGGCCCCGGCGGTACGTCTTCTTCACGTGCTCCTCGATTTCGAGGAACAGGCCCCGGAAGCGGTCCGGGGCCGCGTTCTTGCGGCCCGTCTGCGCGGTGATGTCCAGCTCCGCCCAGAGCTTGCCGGAGACCAGCTCTCCCTCCTCGTTGGTGCGGCAGCGCTCCATGAAGATGACGGGGGAGCGCACCTCGTCCACGCGCCAGCTGCCCTTGTCCGGGCCGCGCTTCACCTTGTCGACGATGGCGGGGCCAATCTCGCTGGCCACCAGGTACAGGTCCTCCTGGGGCAGCCGGTCCATGTGGTCCTGGTGGGCGCGGAACGTCACCCAGTCCTCCGGGACGCGGCGGGGGTACACCTCCAGCACGAAGCGCTCCAGGTAGCGGAAGAAGGCGAGCTCGTCGTCGGGGGTCATGAAGAACTGGAGGACATTGGCCATTGCCGGGCCCTCATACCCTTGTGTCCTCCGGGGCGGAAGTCCGGGGTGAGGCGCGCTATAGAGTCCCCATGGATACCTGGCTGCTCTCCCGGATGCAGGAGCTGAAGGACCTCCAGGGGCTCATCGGCCTCGCCACGTGGGACCAGGAGACGTACCTGCCCTCCAAGGCGGGTCCGGCCCGCGCCCAGCAGCTCTCCACCCTCCAGGGGCTCCACCACGAGCGCCTGGTGGACCCGAGGCTGGGAGAGGCCCTCTCCAAGGCCTCCGTGGAGCCTGGGCTGACCCAGGACGAGCAGGCCATGGTGGCCGTGCTCCAGCGGGAACGGGAGCGCGAGGTGCGCGTGCCCGCCGCCCTGGTGCGCGCCCTGGCCGAGGCCCAGAGCCATGGCCTCCACGCCTGGCGGGAGGCCCGCAAGGAGCGCCGCTTCGCCCGGTTCCAGCCCGCGCTCCAGCGGCTGTTGTCGCTGCGCCGCGAGCAGGCGGACGCCTACGGACATGACGGTGAGCGGTATGACGCCCTGCTGGAGGGGTACGAGCCGGGCATGCGGGTCTCCCGGCTGACGCCGGTGCTCACGGCGCTGCGCGAGCAGCTGGTGCCCATGGTGGGCAAGCTCACCGGGACGGGGAAGCGTCCGCGCTCCGTGTTCGACGGGCGCCGCTTCGACAAGGACGCGCAGTGGCGCTTCACGTTGAAGCTGCTCGAGGACATCGGCTTCGACCTGGAGGCGGGGCGGCAGGACTTGAGCATCCATCCGTTCACGGGTGGCACGCATGCGCTCGACGTCCGGCTCACCACGCACGTGGACGAGTCGAACCCGCTGTCGGCCATCTTCAGCACCATCCATGAAGCGGGGCACGGGCTGTTCGAGCAGGGCTTCGCGCCGGAGCTGCACCGCACGCCGCTGGCGGCGTCTCCCTCGATGGGGCTGCACGAGTCGCAGTCGCGGCTGTGGGAGAACCAGGTGGGCCGGGGCCGGCCGTTCTGGGAGCACTACTTCCCGCTGCTGCGTGACAGCTTCCCGGAGGCGCTGAAGGGCGTGGACCTGGAGGACTTCCTCGCGGCGGTGAACGAGGTGCGGCCGTCGCTCATCCGCACCGAGTCCGACGAGGTGACGTACAACCTGCACATCGCCGTGCGCTACGAGCTGGAGCTGTTGCTCCTGCGTGACGCGCTCCCGCTGGACGACGTGCCCGCGGCGTGGAACGAGCGCATGGAGCGCTACCTCGGCGTGACGCCGCCGGATGACACGCAGGGCGTGTTGCAGGACATCCACTGGGCCTGGGGCGAGCTGGGGTACTTCCCGACGTACTCGCTGGGCAACCTCTACGCGGCGTCGCTCTACCGCGTCGCGAGGCGGGAGCTGCCGGACCTGGACGCGCAGCTTCGCCAGGGGAAGATGCTGCCCCTGCGCGACTGGCTGCGCGACCGCGTGCACCAGCATGGCTTCCGTTTGCCCGCGGAGGAGCGGATGCGCGTGGTGACGGGGCAGGGGCTCACCGACGCGGATTTCCTCACGCATCTGCGCTCGAAGTACGGCGCGCTCTACGGCATCACGCTCTGAGTCGAGGCGCGCTCACTTCCCGGAGCGCACCGCGGCCATGATGAACTTGGGCAGCAGCTCCTCACGGAACTTCCGCCAGAGCGCGACGTGGTTGTAGTTGCCCGCGGTGAACATCACGACGAGGTCCAGCTCGGGGACGACCATCACGAGCTGGCCGCCGTTGCCGCAGGCCTCGTACTCGGAGAACACGCGCTCTCCGACCTTCAGCTCGTGACGCCACCACGTGTAGCCGTAGGTCTGCTTCTCGTTCATCGTCGCGTGCTTCGCGATGGACTGCTCCACCCATCGCTTGCTCACCACGCGCCGGCCGTTCCACGTCCCTCCCGAGAGGTACAGCTGCCCGAGCTTCAGCGCGTCGCGCGGGCGCATGTAGATGCCGCCGCCCAGGTACTGCTCGCCGTCCGGCATCAGGTCCAGGTGGTAGTCGCGCATCTGGAGCGGCGTGGCGAGGTGCTCGGTGAAGAACTCCGGAATCCACCGCTTCGTGGTGTTGCGCAGCACGCCGCCCACCAAATTGATGTTCGCCGAGCAGTACACGCCCTTCGTCCCCGGCTCGGACACCATGGGCAAATCCAACGTGTACTTGTACCAATCCGGGACGGAGTCCTCGAGCCGGTCCTCGTTGCCCGGTGACTCCGCGTCATCGTCGTCACACGCCAGCCCCGTGGACATCGACATCAGGTGCGCCACGTCGAGCCTGCGCTTGCGCTCATCCAGGTGCGCCACCTTGCCCTGGTACTCGGGGAGCAGCGAGAGGACGGGTGTGTCGACGGTGAAGGGCGCGCCCTGGTCCAGCGCGATGCCCACCAGCACGGAGGCGTACGTCTTCGCCGCCGAGCGCAGGTCATGCGGACGCTCCTTGTCGAAGCCCTGGAAGTACTCCTCGACCACCAGCTTCCCGCGTCGCGCCACCAGCAGGCCCTGGATGGCCGGCGCCGAATCGGGGCTCGGCTCCTGGTCGAGAATCTGCTGCACCAGCTCGCGCAGCGGCTGCGCGTCCATGCCCACGTCCGCGAGTGACGCCGTCTTCCAGCCGTCATCCTCGGCGACAGGAGGCCGGTAGACGTAGGGGCCCGGCGCGGGCGTGCGCGCGTACAGGCCCACCGCCTGCGAGCGCTCCCGCCGTGTGAAGTCGAACGTCGTCTCGAAGGGCGGGTAGTGCAGCGACAGCCGCTCCGAGTCCGCGTCGAACGTCCCCTGGTACGTGGCCCCGCCCTTCGTCGGCGTCAGTCGCACGGTGTTGCCCTCGACGCTCACGCGGAACAGCACCCGGTTGCCCACGTTGCGCTCGGGGTTGCGCAGGAACGCCGTCACGGTGCCGTCGGTCTCCTTGCGCACCACCAGGTACAGCGAGAACCGGTCCTCCAGCGGCGCCACCTGTCCACGCCACACGTCCGCGCGCAGCGCACGCAGCTCCACCGGCGAGGCGAACTTCATGCCGCTCATCTGGACTCGCGGCTGAATCCAGTGGCCCCGGATGCGCTTGCCGTCCTTCGAGCGCGTGGCGCGCAGCTCGCCCTGTCCGCCCGGCAGGACGACGGAGACCTGGGTGCCCTCCACGCGCGCCGGAGCCTCGAAGCCGGCGATGCGCGCGCGCCACGTGTCTGCCTCGCGCGTCAGCGTCAATTCACCCCGGACCTGGGGACCGAGGACCCGCTCAGCGCCCCAGGTGCCCACCAGCCGCTCGGCGGACACCGGGGGCGCGGCGGCGGTCTGGCCACGCGCGGGGAGGGCGGAGAACACCAGCCCGAGGATGAGGAGGAAGTTGATGGTCGGGTTGTAGATGCAATTCATCTGACGCCGAGCCTAGCGCGGGCTCCGGCGGATGTATCGCGGCTCAGAACGAGAACAGCAGCGGGCGGCACGAGCGGGCGAGCCGCAGCGCGTCCCGGGCGAGCGAGTACGAGCTGGCGTCATCCGCGTCCAGCCAGGCCGCGCGGGCCACCTGGTTGCTCAGCTCGAAGCACAGGTTGGTGGTGTGCCGCGCCAGCCGGCTCTCCTTGCGCAGCGCGCGCACGTTGAGCTCGCACAGCTCCGCGCACTGCCGCAGCGCGCGCACGGAGGCGCTGCTCAGCGTCTGGCCCTGGGCCAGCAGGCGCGCCATGCCCGCCTCGCACGACGCCTGACACTGGAGGCTCGCATCGATGCAGCGCGACACGTCCGCGCGAGCACCGCCCAGTCTCGCTCCCGTCATCGCAGGCACCTCCGTTGCGCCCACCAGGGTATGCACGCCGAGCGGCGGAGCAACTGGAAGTGGGCCATGGGATGCCCGATGTTAAACGTTCACCATGCCGAAGCTCACGCTCGTCCCGAATGAAATCGAGGAGTACGCCCGCGCGCACACCGCGGCACCCGCGCCACTGTTCGAGGAACTCAAGGACATCACCCAGTCGCGCACGACCTCTCCCGGAATGCAGGTGGGCCCCGTCGAGGGCGCCTTCCTGAAAATGCTCGTCTCCCTCACGAGTGCGAGGCGCGTCCTGGAAATCGGGACCTTCACGGGATACTCCGCTCTGATGATGGCGGAGGGGCTCCCGGGCGACGGTGAGCTCATCACCTGCGACATCAATCCCGAGACGGCGGAAATCGCGCGCGCCTTCTTCGCCAGGAGTCCGCAGGGTCGGAAAATCCAGCTTCGACTCGGGCCTGCCCTGGAAACCCTGAAGACGCTGCGGGGTCCTTTCGACCTCGTCTTCATCGACGCGGACAAGGGGAACTACGGCGCCTATTGGGACGCGGCGGTGCCGCTGGTGCGTCCGGGCGGGCTCCTGGTCGCGGACAACGTGCTGTGGTCCGGGCGCGTGCTCAGCCCGGAGTCGGAGTCGGACCACGCGATGGTGGCCTTCAACGCGAAGGTCGTGGCGGACGCGCGCGTGGAGCCGGTGCTGCTGACGGTGCGTGACGGGATGATGCTCGCGCGCAAGCGCTGACGTCAGTAGCGCGCGAGGAAGCGCGTGAGGCCGGGGCGCAGGGCCTCGCGCTGCGCGATGCACTGGTCCACGCGCTCCAGCGACTGGGCCAGCACGCGCTCGCCGCCCTCGACGTCGCGGGCGCGCGGGCCGAACACCCGGGCCACCTCGTCGCGGTGCGCGGCGTCGCAGAAGAACCCGCCGCCGCCGAGCAGCCACGTGGTGAGGTCGCGGGGCAGCCGCTCGCGCAGGGCGTCGAAGTGCTCGTGCAGGAAGGTGAAGGCCACCTCGCGCGTGGGCGCCTCCGACAGGAGCCCGAAGAGGATGGCCAGCGCCTCGCGCGTGTCCACCTTCGCGTCCAGCAGCAGCTCCAGGCTCTTCTTCGCGAGCGTCACGTCGCGGAAGCCGCCGAGCGTGGCGAGCAGCAGCCGGCGCTCCTCGTCGGTGGCGGTGCGCGCGGCCGCGCGCAGGCGCTCGTGCAGCTCGGCGTCACCCGCCGCGGCGGCCGCGTTGAGGACGGTGGCCCGGTCCTCGGGCGCGAGCGTGCTCCGGTCCTGGAGCCAGCGCAGCGTGAGTCGGCGCGCCTCGGCGCGCAGCCTCGGGTCCTCGCCCTCGGTCGTCGCCATCGAGAGCAGGGAAGGGCGCATCAGCCGCGTCTCTTCACTCTCCCCGGGGCGCGACACGAAGCCCACCGCGCGCGCGCGTCCGCCGAAGAGCCCGCGCACGAAGCGCGCCCGGTGCGAGCGCAGCGAGTCCGGCACCAGGTCCCGATGCACGCTGTCCACCACCTCCGCCGCGCTGCTGACCAGCTCCGCGTCGCCCTCGCCCAGCCGCGCCACCAGCGTGAGCGCCTGGCCGACGTCCAGCTCGCCGCTGCCGACGAGCGCCCGCGCGTCCGCCATCAGCACCAGTCGCTCGGGGACGGTGAGGCGCGCGCCGCCGCGTCGCGCGAGCTTCTCCAGCCCGTCCCCCCGCAGGAGCGCGTGGTAGTAGCCGCGCGCGTCCGCGTTGGGGTGCACCCAGTCCGGGCAGCCCTTCGCCTCGGGCAGCGCCAGGGTGTCACGGGCGCCGGTGAGCACCGTGCATGCGCGGCCCTCCTTCTGGCCCACCGCGTAGCGCACGCACAGCGGCACGCGCCAATCCCGCGTCCCGGAGGTGTCCTTCGCGCCGAGGGGCAGGTAGCGCTTCTGCTCCAGCGCGAGCCGGGGCGCGCCGTCCTTGGGGCACTGGAGCGTCATCGCCACCAGGGGCACGCCGGGCTGGTCCAGGAAGGTGGAGAACGCTGGCGCCACGTCCTGCCCGGCCTCGAGCGACAGCGCTTGGAAGAAGTCCTCCGTGGTGGCGGTGCCGCGCGCGTGGGCGCGCAGGTAGTGCCGCACGCCGCGCTGGAACGCGTCCTGTCCCACCCACGACTCGAACATCGCGAGCACCGCGGCGCCCTTGCCGTAGGTGATGCCGTCGAACGCGCCGTGGATGTCGCCGGGTGACTCAATCGGCTGGCGGATGCTGCGCGCGGTGACGAGCCAGTCCTCCTGCATCGCCTGCCCGCGCGCCTCCACGCGGCGCACGTCCGCGCGCCACCCGGGCTGCCAGCGCTTCACCATCTTGAAGGCGAGCCAGTCCGCGAAGGACTCGTTGAGCCACAGGTCGTCCCACCACGCGGGCGTGACCAGGTTGCCGAACCACTGGTGCGCCAGCTCGTGCGCCTGCGTCTCGGCGAAGCCGCGCTGTCGCCACAGCGTGTCCGTCTCCGGCGTGCGGAGCATCAGCGGCGCGCCGAAGGTGATGAGGCCCGGGTGCTCCATGGCGCCGCCCACGAGCCCCGGCACCGCGAGCACATCGAGCTTCGAGTACGGATAGGGCGAGCCGAACCACTCCTCCAGATGGGCGAGCAGCGGCGCGGTCACGGACGCGGCGTACGCGGCCTCCGCTCCCCGCCCACGGGGCACCAGCATGCGCACCGGCACCTTCGCCTCGCCCGCCGTGCCCGCGTCCACCGCGTCGAAGGGCCCCACCGCGAAGGCCACCAGGTACGTGGGCAATGGCGGCGTCGTCTGGAAGCGCACCGTCTTCCAGCCCTCGGCCCCTGGCTCCTCGGCACGCACGGGCATGTTGGAGAAGGCGGCGTCCTCCGCGCGCACGCGCAGGGTGAGCGACCAGGGAATCTTGAAGCCGGGCTCGTCGAAGCAGGGGAAGGCGCGCCGCGCGTACAGCGGCTGGAACTGCGTCATCGCGTACCAGCGGCCCTCCTCCTCTTCACGGAAGACGCCGCTGTCCTCCTTGTCGTACGCGCGGCCCGAGTACTCGACGTGCAGCGTGACGGTGCCCGGCCGAAGCGGCGCCTGCGCGACGAAGGCGAGCAGGTCCTCGCCCACCGGCATCGCCTCCACCGGCACGCGCGCATCCGCCGTCTGGACGTGCGCGCGCCGCAGCGCCAGCTCGGTGCCGTGCAGCCAGAGCACGCGCGTGGGCTCCGACAGGGACAGCTCCACGTCCACCTCGCCGCGGAACGTCTCCTGACGCGGGTCCAGCTCCAACGTCACCGACTGCCGCGTGGGACGCACGCCGGCCTCCAGGCGCAGCCCGGGTGGCACGAGCGCTTGGGGCGTCTCCACGGGCGCGGGCACGACGCGAGGGCGAGGCATCGGCGTGGGCGCCGCGTCGCGTGAGCGCCCCAGGCACCCCACGAGGAGGAGCGTCAGCCAGAGTCCGAGGATGGCGCCAAGGTGTCCCAACCGCATCGAGGAGCTCCGTCCCGTCCGACACATGCGACGCGTGATGGTGTCCATTCCATCACCGCCGCGACAGGGACGGTAGCGCCTCGATGGGGGTCGCGGGTGACGCGCCCCTCGGAGCGAACGCGCGGTGCGTCAGCCGCCCTGCACGGGGAAGGCGGCGAGCAGCTCGATGAGGGCGGGGCCGTACAGCTTCAGCCGCTTCTCGCCGAGGTAGGGCACCCGGGCGAGCTCCTCCAGGTTCGTGGGAGGCTGGCTGAGCAGCGCGTCCATCAGCGGGTTGGTGAGCACCACGCTCGGCGTCACCTTGCGCTCGGTGGCCTTCTCCACGCGGAACGCCTTGAGCGCGTCCTCGCGCTTGCGGCGGTTGGAGTCCTTGGGGCCCTTGTTCTCGCGCTCCGGCGCCAGCTCGCCCTTCTGCGACTTCTCGCGCTGCTCGCGGACGATGGCGAGCACCTCGTCGCCATGGGCCCGCACGAAGACGCCCCGCACGCCGGCCGCGCGCGCCAGGTCCTTGGGCGTGGAGGGCAGCCGCGTGGCGATGTCCGCCAGCGCCATGTTGGAGAGCATGCGCCCCATGGGCACGTTCTCCTGCTCCGCCCACTCCAGCCGCTTCTTGTGCAGCGCGTGCGCAATCGCGTTCGCCAGGGTGAACTGCGCGGGGGACAGCCCGGTGCGCGGCAGCTTGGGCTTGAAGTCCGCGCCCACGTCGGGTCGGGCGACGGCCTCGTCACACAGCCGCTCGCAGTCGAGCGTCACCTCTTCCAGGATGTCCGCGTCGATGCACGCCTGCCGCACCTGCCGGCCCAATTCGCACAGGTAGCGCACGTCGTTGGCGATGTAGGTATGCATGCCTGGGGGCAGCGGGCGCAGCGAGAAGTCCGACTGCTGGTGCTCCTTGGGAAGCTCCACGCCCAGCTTCTCGCGGGCCACGTCCGCCAGGCCCACCTTGGGCCAGCCCAGCAGCGTCGCGGCGCGGTGCGTGTCGAACAGGCCCCGCACGCGCACGCCCGCCTCCGCGAGGAACTGCAGGTCGCCCTGCGCCGCGTGGAAGTACTTGGTGCGCTCCGGGTCGGCCAGCAGCGGGGCGAGCAGCCGGGCCTCCACGTCGGGCTGGAGCGTGTCGAAGAGGAAGACGTCCAGGTCCGTGGCCACCTGGAGGAAGCACAGCCGGGCGCGGAAGGCGTGCATGGAGTCGGCCTCCAGGTCCACGGCCAGCTCACGCGCCGCCTCCAGCTTCTGGAGGGCGCTTTGGGCCCCTGCGGCATCCACCACGTCCACGTCACCCTGCGGGTAGGTAGGCATCGAGCTGAGCAGGCTAGCGGACCGGACCGCCTGAATGACGTGTTTTTTCCCGGGCCGCCGCTAGGATGGCCACGCCGATGAATGACGTCCAGCGCCTGGAGAAGAGTCTGCTTGGCCACATGGGCCGGGCCATCGCGGACCACCGCCTCATCGAGGACGGGGACCGCATCATGGTGGGTGTGTCCGGAGGCAAGGACTCCTACACCATGCTCTACCTGCTCCGGGAGCTGCAGCGCCGCGCGCCGGTGAAGTTCGACCTGCTCGCGGTGAACCTGGACCAGGGACACCCGGGATTCCCCGGGCACATCCTGGAGGAGTACTTCCAGCGCGAGGGCTACGCGTACAAGCTGCTCAAGGAGGACACGTACAGCATCGTCCTGGAGAAGACCCCGCCGGGGAAGACGCAGTGCGCGGTCTGCTCGCGCATGCGCCGGGGCATCCTCTACACGGCGGCGGTGGAGCTGGGGTGCAACAAGATTGCCCTGGGCCACCACCGCGACGACCTCATCCACACGCTCCTGCTGAACCTGTTCTTCGCCGGCTCCATCAAGGCGATGCCGCCGCTGCTCAAGAGCGACGACGGGCGCAACGTGGTCATCCGGCCGTTGTGCTACGCGCCGGAGAAGGACATCGCGAAGTTCGCGGAGCTGAAGGCCTTCCCCATCATCCCCTGTGACTTGTGCGGCACGCAGGAGAACCTGCAGCGCAAGCGGATGCAGAAGCTGATGGAGGAGCTGGGCAAGGAGATTCCCAACGTCCGCCAGAGCGTGCTCAACGCGATGGCCAACGTGCGACCGTCGCACCTGATGGACCGGACGCTCAACCCGGACCCGCTCAACGCCGGCGGGGCCGAGTCGGGGGCGCCCACTCAAGACACGCAGGACACGCAAGGGGGAGCCAGCCCATGGCTCGAGAGCAGGCAGTGAGCGCGCGCAAGGAACGCAACGCCGCGCTGGTGGAGGTGATGTTGCTGGCGGCGATGGCGGACGGCCGTGTCTCTCAGCGGGAGATGCAGACGTTGATCAGCCGCGTGCTGGAGCGGCCGGAGTTCGAGGGCACGCGTCCGGAGGAGCTCAACGCGCTGGTGGAGTCCAGCGCGGCCCGGCTGTCGGAGGCCCGCGATTTGGAGGACGTGCTGGCGTCGTTGCGGCGGCGGCTGCCGGACCACAAGAACCGGATGCTGGCCTTCGGGCTGGCGGCGGCGGTGGCGCTGGCGGACCAGCGGGCCACGCGCACGGAGCTGGGGCTCTTGAAGACGTTCCAGGCCGCGCTGGGCATCTCCGAGGACGAGGTGGCGCAGATCATCGACGTCATCGAGAACGGCGGCAGCCTGGCGGAGGCGCTGGGCGAGCCGCTGGAGCGGCTGTTCGCGGAGGTGATGGTGCTGGTGAGCGCGGCGGACGGGCGGCTGAAGGAGGCCGAGGCCCGGGCGCTGGTGGAGAGCTTCGCGGCGGACCCCCTGTTCGAGAACGTCAGCCCGGAGCGCGCGCAGAGCTTCGTGAGCGAGGCGGTGTCGGCCCTGTCCGCGGAGGGGCTGCCCCAGCGGCTCCAGGTGCTGGCCCACGGCCTGACGACGCACACCCAGCGGCTGAAGGCCTTCCGGCTGGCCACGAAGATTGCCCACGCGGGCGGGGAGCCCAGCCTGCCGGAGCAGCGAATCCTGGACCTGCTCCAGGCGACGTTCGGTCTGGCCGACGACGAAGTGGCGCGACTGGGCAGGGAGGGGTAATCAGGGGGCGGTCATGACCCTTCAAGTCCCTTCCGCGACCCGACACTCGTTCCGCTTCGGACTGCCGCCGTCATTGGGCAGTGAAACGGCGCGGGAGCGCGCGGACCGGCTGGCGGCCTTCCTCCAGCGGGCCATGGGCAAGCTGGTGGAGGTGAGCGTCGCGTCCAGCTACGAGACGCTCGCCAAGGACCTGCTCTCCGGGCGCGCGGACGCGGCGTGGGCGCCTCCCTTCGTGTGCGCGCGGATGGAGGCCATGGGGGTGCGGGTGGTGGTGCGCGGGGTGCGCCGGGGCATGTCGTCCTACCGCTCGGCGCTGGTGTGTCGGGCGGGGGCGGGGCTGTCGGTGGACCGGCTCAAGGGCGCCACGGCGGCGTGGGTGGACCGGGATTCGGTGGCGGGGTTCCTGCTCCCCACCGCGTACCTGAAGGCGCAGGGCCTGGAGCCGGCGCGGGCCTTCTTCGCGCAGCACTTCACGGGCTCGTACCGGGGCGCGCTGGAGTCGGTGCTGGACGGCAAGGCGGACGTGACGAGCGTGTTCTGTCCGCCGGCCTCCACGGGGCTGACGTACACGACGGGCGTGGAGGATGTGCTGGGGGCGGGCGCGGGGCGCCGCTTCGAGCTCATCGCGTACACGGACGAGGCGCCCAACGACGGCGTGCCGGTGGCCATGGGGCTGCAGCCGCAGCTGGTGACGGCGCTGGAGACGACGCTGCAGGGCCTGCAGTCGTCGCCCGAAGGCGTGGCGCTGCTCAAGGACATCTTCAACGCGGAGCGCTTCGAGCCCGCGCCGCGCATGGGCTACCGCGCGCTGTACCGCGTGGCGCTCGCGAGCCTGTAGCGCCTGGCGTGGGGTGGGCCGCATGCCGCGACGCGGCGCGCGTTTTCGCGTGGACGTCCGTGCGAGCGCATGCAGGATGCCGCGCATGAGCGAGCTCAAGAGCTATGAGGGCGGCTGTCACTGCGGGCAGGTGCGCTACGAGGTGAAGCTGGACCTGTCCCAGCCGGCCATCCAGTGCAACTGTTCCATCTGTCAGAAGACGGGGACGATGCTGAGCTTCACGCCGGTGTCGCAGTTCACGCTGCGCTCGGGCGAGAGCGTCCTGACGGACTACCAGTTCAACCAGAACATCATCCACCACCTGTTCTGCTCGAAGTGCGGCGTGCGCTCCTTCGCGCGCGGCAAGGGCCCGGACGGCTCCGAGATGGCGGCCATCAACGTGCGCTGCCTGGACGGCGTCGACCTGAACACGGTGAAGACGTTCCAGTACGACGGCCGCAGCAAGTGAGTCACCGCGCCTC
Organism: Myxococcus sp. AS-1-15; assembly: GCF_020037055.1. NCBI lineage: Bacteria > Pseudomonadati > Myxococcota > Myxococcia > Myxococcales > Myxococcaceae > Myxococcus > Myxococcus sp. AS-1-15. The sequence continues at coordinate 392,470 of NZ_JAIQDF010000001.1, forward strand.
CGGGACACGAGGTCGCGGTGTCCCGGGGGGCGTGGGAGGTCGTTCCGACGCGGGGCAGGGGATGTGATGCAAACACCAGCACCTCGGACTGCGAGCACCTCGAGGTGGGCCCGCGTCCTCGCGGTCGTGGCCAGTGCGTTGCTGTGTCTCTACGTGTTCCGTCCGCTCGACGGATACCTGGGGGAGCTGGCCTCGCTCGCCTTCAGGGAGGACACCGTCTTCGCGCCCGGCTATTCGGCCTTCAAGTTCTGGCGGATTCGCCGGGGGATGACCGAGGCCGAGGTCGAGCGGCTCGTGGGCGGGCCGCTGAAGACGTGGACGCCTCGGGATGTCGACCTGGATGAAGTGTATTGGAGCTACTCCCACTCACCTGGGGATACTCACTACCGCATGCGTCTGGTGTGTTTCCGTGACGGCCGCGTCCACGACCTCCACACCGAGTTCTATGTCGACTGAGGTCGAGCCGAACGCGAGGGTGCCGGGGCTACGGCTCCTCGGGTTCCTCGGGAGGCTCGGGAGTCCGCGTGGGCACGCGCTTGGGCGCCGAGCCCGCTGTCCTGCCCGGAGGCGGTGAGGGCGCCTTGCCGGAGCCGGTGCCTCCCTTGGCGGGCATCGGCGCGGCGGACGAGGTCGAGCCACCGCTTCGCGTGGGCGCCGCCGAGCCACCACTCGTCCCGCTTCGTCCGGCCACCGGCGCCGCAGCCGCGGAGGACCCCGTGGGCGCGCGCCGGGCGGGCGCCATGGGCGAGGTGGACGACGCGGACACACCGCCCGGGTCCTTCACCATCGCTGGCGCCGAGGCCGAGGAGCCTCCAGGCTTGCGCGCCGGCGTCCCCGCGGGCGTCGGACGCGCCGTGGGCCGCTGGCCGGAGCCCGCCGTGTCACCCGCGGCCGCTGCGGCCGCGGCCGCCTGCTGACGGGCCGCGAGCCTCGGGTCGTAGTGGATGACGGTGGGCTCGGCCGCGAGCCGCTCCTCCTCCAGCTCCTCCGAATACGTGTCCTGCATGAACGCCGCGAGGTGCGCGGGCGTCGCGTGCAGCTTCTGCTGCACCAGGAACTCATCCAGCGCGAGCTGCACCTCGCCCGCCGACGCGAAGCGCTCCTCGCGCTTGCGCGCCAGCGCCTTGAGCACGATGGCGTCCAGCGCCTTCGGGATGTCCGGCATCACCTCGGACGGAGGGACAATCTTCGTCCCCACCACCGCCTTGAGCGTGGCGATCTCCGTGTCGCGCTTGAACAGCCGCTGGTGCGTCAGCAGCTCGTAGAACACCGTCCCCAGTCCGAAGATGTCGGAGCGGTGGTCCAACGGCTCGCCCCGCGCCTGCTCCGGGGACATGTACGCGTGCTTGCCCTTGATGGTGCCCACCACCGTCTGGGAGAACTTCCCCGACGCCTTGGCCACCCCGAAGTCGATGAGCTTGACCCCGCCGTTGTAGCCGACGAGCACGTTCTGCGGCGACACGTCCCGGTGGATCAACGCCAGCTTGCGCCCCGACGGGCTGCGCGCGTTGTGCGCCGCATCCAGCCCCGCCGCCGCGTCCGCGATGATGCGGCACTTGAGCCCCAGGGGAATCGTCAGCTTGCGTTGCTGCGCCCTGAGTCCCAGCGGCCCCACCGCCTCGCCGTGCACGTACTCCATGGCGATGAAGTACTGCCCGTCCACGTCACCCAAATCATAAATCTGGGCGATGTTCGGGTGGTTCAGGTGCGCCGCGATGCGCCCCTCGTCCAGGAACATCTCGATGAACTCATCGTCCTCGGACAGGTGGGGCAGCAGCCGCTTCACCACCAGCAGCTTCTGGAAGCCCACCGGCCCCTTCTGCCGGGCCAGATAGACGGCGCCCATGCCGCCGATGGCGATCTTCCGGAGCAGCTCGTAGCGGCCGAATGTCTCCACGTCGACGCCACGATAGCCGCGCCGGGGCCAGCTGAGGAAGCCCGCGGCGCGTCATTTCCCCGCCACGCGAAAGGCCCCACCTCCCGGAGGACGTGGGGCCCCCCTTACTCAGGGGCTCGAGGTGGGCGGCGCCTTGCACACGCTGCGGTAGCGCACCTCCACCGCCTGCCCGGGACGAGGCACCGCCGCGCCGCCGAAGACGATGGAGTTGGTCGCCCCGTCGTACGTCCACTGGCTCTCCGGCACCTGCTGGCCCTGCACGTACACGGACATCTCCGCCTGGCCCGTGGGCGTGGTCGTCAGCGGGAAGTCCGCCTGCAAATCGCCAGCGCGCTGGATGACCGAGTCGAGCAGCGGCCGGTAGTTGCCCTCGCAGATGGACTCCGCCCGGCCACCCGTGCCGCGCGCCACCTCCACGAAGCGGTCCGCGTCACTGCCCGCCGTGGTGCAGCGGCCGTCGGTGGGCACCAGCGCGTACAGCTGGCTGCGGTGCGACATGCCCGTGCCCTTCAGCGTCTGGAGGAACTGGATGTAGCTGTCCGGCGCGAAGCCCGAGTTGTCGTCCTCGTCCGCCAGCACCACCACCGCCATGCGCGCCGCCGGCCGCGTGAAGCCCCAGTTGCCGTCGTTGGGCTGAGCGGTGCGCGGGTCATCCGTCTGCTCGGACAGGGGCGCCGACAGGGCCTGCCGCATCGTCTCCAGGCCCTGCACCAGGTTGTGGCACAGGCCCACGTCGATGTTCGCCTGCAGGCCCGCCGCCGCGTTGGGGCTGGAGCTGGACAGCACGCGCGCCCGGTTGCCGTCCACCGGGAACAGGCGCCCGGCCTCGCCGCCGTTGGCCCCGCCGCCGCACTGCGGCCCGCGCTGCACCAGGCCCGTGCTGGTGACGCCCATGCGCACGTCCACGTTCTGCTGCCGCGCGTAGTCGAGCCAGCCCGGAATCGCCGCCTTCAGGCGCTCCTGGTACGGGTCCATGGTCGTCGTGTTGGAGACCACGAAGAGCACGTCCAGCTGGCTGTCGGTGCCCTGCGTGTAGCGGTCCACCTGGATGCCCTCGTGGTTGGTCTCGCCGAGCAGCGGCACCAGGAAGGGCGTCGGGTCCGTCGCGGTGCGCAGGTACAGGGGCGAGTAGTGCTGGCCCAGCACGGTGCGCGAGTAGTCCACCTCCAGCTCGAAGCCCTCGCCCGCCTGCAGCGTGCGCGGCTGGGGGATGGGCGTCAGCAGCGAGAACTGCGTGCTCGTCCCCTGGCCGATGTCCGCGCCCGTCACCGTGAGCGGCTCGCTGCACCGGTTGGAGATGTACGTCTTGCGAGGCGCCGCGGCGCAGTCGTAGCGGATGGGGCCGAAGTCCACGTAGGACGGCGTGGCCACCAGGCAGCTCTGGCGCGACACCCCCTTGAGCGGCAGCGTCACCGTGGGCGCCGCGGGGTTGTTCACCGTGAGCTTGAGCTCACCCGTGTACTCGCCCTCCGTCTGCGGCCGGAAGGCCACCATGGCGCTGAAGGCCGTGTCGTAGAGCACCACGCCGCCCGTCAGCCGGCCGCCCGGCATGAAGAACGCGCCGCCCGCGTCGTTGGACAGGTGCACGTCCTTCACCGCGCACTCGGCCCGGCCGGGGTTCTTGAAGCGGAAGCCCAGCACCGCGCCGCGGCCCGGCACCACGTTGCCAAAGTCCATCATCGGCTGCGGCGACAGCTCGTACACGCACGGGCCGCTGGTGCGCGAGCGACCGGTGAGGATGATTTCGCGCTCCGCGTTGAACAGGTCATCCGAGCGCACGCGCAGCCGGGCCCGGAAGCTGCCCTCCACCGTCGGCTCGAAGTAGACCTTCAGCTCCAGCGCGTCGTTGCCCGGGGCAATCTCCAGCCCGCCCGACTCCAGCGTGGGCCACGCGCCCGACGCCCACGGCAGCCGCTGCGTGCCGCGCGTGGGCACGTCCACGTTGAACTGGTTGCTGTCCCCGTCGGACGCCACGCCCATGAAGCGCAGCGAGCCGTTGGTGCCCGCGTTGGTGATGCGGATGACCTGCTCCACCTTGCCGCCCACCGGCAGCTCGCCGAAGTCCAGCGCCACGGGCGTCACCGCCAGCGTGGGCCGGCCGCCTCGCGCGTCCAGGATGACCTCCGACTGGCGCGGCTTGTCGGACGCGTACTGCACCTTGAGGTCCCCCACGTTGGGGCCGGAGAAGCGCGCCGCGAACTCCATGGGCAGCTCCACCACCTCGCCCGGCGCCACCGTGGAGCCCTCCGGCTTGGAGAGCGGCACGAAGGCGTGGTCGCTGGTGATGAGCTGCGAAATCGTCACCGGCCGCCAGGTGATGTTGCGCGCGCGGGTGAACGACTGGGTGCGCTCGTGCACCGGAATCAGGTCGAACGGCACGGGCGCCGGGTCGAAGACGAAGGCGCTCGCCACCGAGTTGCCCTTGAGCTCCACCACCGACGGCGTGCACGCCTCGCACGAGCGGACCTCCAGCCTCGCGTCCATGCTGCCCAGCGCGCGCGGCAGGTACTGCGTGCCCACCTCCACGGTGGAGTTGGGCGGAATGGTAATCGTGTCGGGCGTGAAGGGGTCCGGCCAGTCGCCGCGCACCGCGAGCGTCAGCGGCAGGTCCACCGGGTTGTTGATGGTGACCGTCAGCTTGCGCTCGCTGTCCACCTCCAGCGTCTCGTAGTCGAGCACCGGCGGGAACAGGCCAATCTGCGTCGGCGTGCCCAGGCCGGTGACGCGCACCTGCGCCTGCGCGCCCTGGTTGGCGTCCGTGGAGACGAACACCGTCTCCTCCGTCACGCCCTCGGCCAGCGGATGGAAGCGCACCTTCACCAGGTGCGACTCACCGGGCATCACCCGGCCGCCACCGTCCGTCAGCTCCACCTCGTATGAGGGGTTGCCGATGATGGCCAGTGCCTCGATGGCGAAGAAGGGCACATAGCCGACATTGCGGATGCGCACTTCGCGCTCCCGCCACTCGCCCACCGGCACCTCGCCGAAGTCGAGCACGTCCATGTCCACCACCGCGGTGGCCTGCACCGAGCGGGTTTCATTCCCCTCGTGACACGCCATCGTGGTGGTGACGAGCACCGCCAACGCGAGGACTCGCCCCCTCAACCCCATCCCCATTGTCCGCTCCCTCACCCTTCTCCCCACACGCCCCCGGATGGGTCCGGTGCGTGATCCGCCGAGGCGCGGTAATCCAAATCGCATACCAACCGAAAGGACGAGGACGCTGTCCTGAATTCAAGGGGTTGGGATGCGCAGTGGCGGTAAGGAGCCTGGGGTGGAACCGACTTGCCCACGCCTGGGAAAGAGTTTTCCGGGCGTTCTGACCGGGTGACAGCCCTTCAGCGGATGAAGTCCGCGAGCGCGCGGGCGACATCCTGGGCACGCTCCATGTGGACGTGATGCCCACCCGGGAGCACGAGCGGAGGGCCCGAAAGTGTACGCAGCGCCTCAAGCCGCCGGTCCAGCTTCGCCGCGTCCGGCCACAGCCCGTCCTGGCCCCGGACGAGGAGCACCGGGCAGCGCACCTGCTCCTGCAGCGCCAGCCACTGCGCCTCGTCGTGTCCGTGCGCGAACCTCCGGCGGTGTCGTGGATCAAACGTGAAGACCACGCCTCCTTTCTCATGCGGCCGGGTGCCGTGCCGGGCCAGGTGCAAGGCGGCGGCCGGGGGCAGGGTGGGGTTGTTCTCCCTCAAGCGCGCGGCGGCGGCCTCCACGTCCGGATAGGGCTTGGAGTTCGGCGGCCGGCGCGCGTCGTTCATGAAGGCGCGCAGCCGCTCCACCGCGTACTCGGGCGGGCCGCCGGTGGGGCCCAGGCTCTCGATGAGCGCCACGTCCAGCACGCGCTCGGGCCGCACCGCGGCGTACGTCAGCGCGATGATGCCGCCGAGCGAGTGGCCGACCAGGTGGGCCTGCTCGAAGCCCAGCCCGTCCAGCGCGGCCTCCACGTCCAGCAGGTGGTCTCCCGCCTGGTAGTTCGCCTCGGGCGGGGCGTGGGCGCTCTGGCCCATGCCTCGGAAGTCGAGCAGCGCCACGCGCCAGTCGGCGGGCACGTGCTCGAGCACGGCGTCGAAGCTGTGGGAGTGGTCCAGCCAGCCGTGGAGGAACAGGACGGCGGGTCGGGTGGGGGCGCCTGGACGCACGCGCACGTGCAGGCGCAGGCCCTGGGCGTCGACGAAGCGGGATTCGAGAGAGAGGGACACGGGCGGCTCCTGACCCGTGCCTTATCTCATGGTCTGCCTAGCGGACCGGCGACGGCGGACGCGGCGGCCCACCCGTGTCCGGCTTGGACATCACCATGGCCAGCTGCCGGGCCTGGTTCTCCGTGGCGCACCGGTACTCCTGCACCTTGCCGTTCTCCTTTTCGATACGGAGAACCCAGACGTCGTTTTCCTTCGTCACGTTCGGACGTTGAGACATGTGGCGGTTCCTCCCCGCCACGGCGGTAAGCATGTCTCATGCCCGACAACGGGGCTTGAGCCAAATACCTGATATCCGGATGCGCTCCCCCGCACAGGTGGGTGGAGGTGACAAATTTGGTTCGCCGTTGCGACAATTTTTGGAGGCTGACCCCGACAGTCCTTGCGTAGTACCCCAGGGCTGGGTCGGCGTGGACCTGCCGATGTGAGGCATTGCGCTCAGGGGGCGTCGGGCCACTCCCAGGCGGAGCGGTAGCCGGCGCTCGTTTGAGTTCCTTCGATGAAGCGGGCGTAGAAGGGGTGGCCGCTGAGGGTGGCGGAGTCGCCCACGACGAAGAGGTGGCGGCGCGCGCGGGTGAGGGCGACGTTCATGCGGCGCAAATCGTTGAGGAAGCCCACCTGGCCCTCGCTGTTGGAGCGGGTGAGGGAGACGAGGATGGCGTCCTTCTCGCGGCCCTGGAAGGCGTCCACGGTGTCGACCTCCACGTCGGGGGCGAAGGGCTCCAGCCGCTCGCGCAGGCGGTGGGCCTGGGCGCTGTAGGGCGTAATCACGGCGAGCTCGCGCGGGTCCAGGCCGTGGCCGAGCAGCGCGCGCACCCGGGCCTCGATGAGGCTCGCCTCGCCGGTGTTGAAGAGGCTGTGGGTGGTGGGCTCGACTTCCTCATCGAAGCCCTTGCCGGCGGTGTCGAGGAAGAGGACGGGCGGGGCGTCGACCTCGGTGCCCGGGGGCAGCACGTCCTGGAGCGTGTGGTCCGCGACGGAGGGGTGCGCGCGCAGCTGGCCCGCGTACATCTCGCGCGAGGGGAAGTCCATGATGCGCGCGTTCATCCGATACTGCTCGCGCAGCATGCGCTTGACGCCGTCGCCATGGTCCTCGAGCAGGCGCTCGAAGAGGCTCACCGCCAGGCCCGCGCGCGCGGCTTCCTGTGAGAGCACGGTGGGCGGCAGCTGCTGCGGGTCTCCGGCGAGGATGACGATGGGGGCGCGCAGGAAGCCCAGGAGCGCGAGCGGCTCGGTGGCCTGGGTGGCCTCGTCGAGCAGGGCCAGGTCGAACTTCTCGCCGGCGAGCACGCTGGACTCCAGGCTCGCGAGCGTGACGCAGACGACGTCCGCGTTGGCGAGCACGGAGCGCACGGCCTTCTTCTCCAGCGCGCGGGCCTCGTCGAGCATGGCCTTGGCTTCCGTGGTGGAGGCGCGGGCGTTGGAGAAGCGCTCGCGGCTGCGGCCCTGGGTGCGCTGGCGCCGGGCGTAGCCGAGCAGGGAGAACGCCTCGTCGAAGAGGTCTCGGGAGATGACGCGGTCGGGGTGCTCCTCCACGACGATGTCCAGGGTGTGCTCCTGGAGTCGGGCCGCGACGCGGGCGGGGTGGCCCACGCGGATGGCGCGCAGGCCCTTGGCGAGGCACAGGTCCAACAGGTGGTCCACGGCGGCGTTGCTGGCGGCGGTGCACAAGAGGCGCTGGCCTTTGGCCACGGCCTGGGCGGCGACCTCCGCGAGCACGGTGGACTTGCCGGTGCCCGGGGGGCCGTGGACCAGGAAGAAGTCCTCGGCGGCGAGCGCGCGCTTCACGGCGTCGAGCTGCTCGGGGTTGAGGGGGCGGCTCGGCTCGAAGTCCCTGGGGGTGTCGGAGCGCGGGGGCTCGTTGCCCAGCAGGACCTCGCGCTTGCGGCGCTCCAGGCCCTTGTCCATGGCCTTCACGCGCTGCAGGCCCGCGCGCATGCGCTCGTAGGTGATGTCGTTGGGGACGACGTCCAGGCGCAGGAGGCCCTCGTGGACGTAGGGCGGCGGGGAGCGGTCGAAGGCGAGCTGCAGGCGCGTGGCGCTGGCGCGGGAGACGAGGGCGCGCGCGGGCTCGCTCACCTCGGCGCGGCGGGGGAGCACGGCGACCAGGTCTCCGTTGTGGAGCCGGGCGGGCAGGCGCGCGCGGTCGGCGCGGGCGAGCGTCAACAGGACGCGGCCTCCCAGGCCGACCGCCTCCTCCACCGTCTCCAGGTCGAGGACGGACAGGCCCTGCTCCTCGCGCTCGTGGAGGGACAGGCCCTGGGCGAGGGTGGCCAGGCGGGCTTTCTCGGCCTCGCGCTCCTTGGCGAGGAGGGAGCCGAGCTGGTCGAAGAAGGAGACGTCACGGGCCATGGCGCCGAGTCATGCCACGCGGGCGAGTCGGGCGGCCAGTGTCTTGGGTGCGCCCGTGTCGCCCGGAGGGCGGAGCGGTGTTCCCGTGCACGTCGCGATGGTCAGCGCCGAGGCCAGGCCAGCGGACTTTCGCGCGGCGAGGACGCGAAGGACGGCCGCTGGCGGCGCTCCGTGAACGATGGATGCGGACGTCCGAGGCACGCCGCCGGACTCGAGGCGCTTCGGGTGCGCCGCTCGTCAATGTGGGGGCGACCTCGGTCCATCCGCGCGAGGCGGGAGGGCGCCTCGGGGGGGCGATGCACCACCGGGGCCGACGGGCCGACCCCGGTGGTGTCCCGTGAGCCATGCGCTCACGGACGAGGTGTTCGGGCACGCGAGCCGAGGCCCGCTTCCCGGTCCCGGCGCGAAGGCGCTACGGGACGATGAGGCCGCCGCTCACCACCAGCGCGTACTTCGCGTCGATGACGCGCGTGGAGAGGTCGGCGTCCTGGACGATTTCGTCGCCCAGCACCTCCACCTTCCAGCTGCCCGCCTCGGGCGAGACGAGGAAGACGTTCTCGACGGTGTCGACCTTGTTGGACACGCCGCCCGCCGTGGAGACGTTGCCCGCGGACAGGCCGTTGTTGCCCCAGTAGACGATGCCCGAGGGCGACGTCACGCGCAGCGACAGGTCATTGATGCGCGCCTGGGCCGCGCCCACCGTGCCGGCCGGGTCCGTGTAGACGAGCGTGACGTTGAACTCCTTCTCGGTGCCCGTCACGGAGACCTTGTACTCGTTGACGCCCAGGGGCAGCAGGGTGTCCGTCTCGTTGATGATGCTGGTGGAGCCGGAGCGGTCATGCAGCCGCTTCAGGTCCGCGGTCCCCCAGCCCTGGCGCACGCGCGTCAGGTCCGCGTTGTTGCCGGTGACGTTCCAGTTGTAGCGGTGCGCCAGGTTGATCATCAGCGCCTTCGCGGTGGCCATCTGCGGGCGGCTGTCGAACACGTCCGCGCCGCCGCCGAAGCCCGCCCACACGCCCTCGTGCCACATCTGGAACAGGAGGCCGAAGTGGCCCGCCGTCTGCGGCGTGGCCGCGCTGGTGCCGCTGAAGTTGTAGTACGACGTGTTGCTCGAGTTGTTGGCCGAGCGGACCGCGTCGTAGAAGAACGACAGGTCCGGCTTGATGCGCCCGTCGGCCGCGGGGCCGATGCTCGCGCCGCCGTTCCAGCGGTCATCGTCGCGGTTGGCGTTGTCGTAGTGGTAGAAGCCGCCCACCGACACGATGTTCTTCGCCCACGCCTGGGGCCGCGAGTTGCGCGTGCCGGAGTTGCTCTGCGACTGGGTGCTCAGGATGGGGTGCTTGAACAGGTAGTCGTCCACCTCGGCGGAGATGGTGGTGTACGCGGTGCCCAGCGTGCTGCCCACGCTGGAGGTCTGGAACACGGCGCGGTAGGGGCCGGCCGGGTCCGTCAGCTCGCGGTTGATGTCGTAGCGCGACTTGGTGCCGCCGAACTGACTGGACTGGCTGTAGAGGAAGAAGATGCCCTGGCCGTCCGGCAGGAGCCCCTTCGCGGTGGCGTCCACGCCCCTGGCGAAGTTGATGCTGTAGCAGCTCGTCCCGTGCGCGCTGCCCGCGCTGGACGTGCTGTGGATGAGCGGCGGCGTCGCCCACTCCTGGTGCGTCGTGCGCAGCTCGGTGTCGAAGATTTCGCCGCGCACGCCCTGGCCGGTGAAGCCCTCGGCCGTCTGGATGTAGTTGGCGCCGCCGACCTCGCGCACGTTGTTCATGTCCACTTCACCCGGCCCGCCCCACCGGTCGATGTACTGGACGGCGTTGGAGCGCGCGAGCCGCTCCAGCTGGTCCTGCGTGAGCGTGGCCTCCACGCGCAGCCCGCCGGCCTCCACCAGCTCCACCGTGCCGCCCAGCTTGCGCACCGCCTCGGCGACCTCGTCCTGACGCGCACTGCCGCGCTCGCCCACCATGATGGAGTAGCGCTGCGGCTCCATCTTCGCCGCGCGCCCCGTCAGCGACTCGCGCAGCACGTCCTCCACGCGGTACTCGGGATGGTACGGCCCCACCCAGCGCACGAAGGGCAGCTCCGCCACGCGCTTGCGCGCGTCCGCGTCCAGCTCCACCAGGTACGTGTGGTCCGTGAGGAAGCGCAGCACCTTGCCACCCTCGCGCTCCAGCGCCTCGCGCAGCTCCGGCAGCGGCGTGGCCTGCAGCTGCACCAGCGAGAGCGTGTTCCCCGTGTCCGCGGCCAGCGTGTCGGCCACCAGCGGCGCGCCCTGGCGCACCGGGTCGAAGCTCACGTGCGCCAGTCGCACCTGGTACGAGGTGGGCTGCGCGCGCCCGAGCAGCTCCGTGCCGCCGCGGCTGTAGGCGAAGAAGTCCTGGCGCTTGCCGTCCGCGCCCGTCTCCTCCCAGACGTGCAGCTGCAGCGTCGTCTTGGGGACGGACAGCGTCCTCAGCGACTGGATGGTGTTGTCCGTGCGGTGCAGCACGCGACCCGCGCCCGTGACGAGCGCGTGACGTCCGCCCGCCGTCGCCACCAGGCCCGTGGCCTGCTTCGCCGAGCCCAACGCCGCCGCGTCCACCACCCGCGCGGGGAGCAGCGACGCGCGCTCCACGCGCGAGGGGGACTTCGAGGCCGCGAGGACCGGAACGGGGGCCACCATGCCCAGGCCCAGGGCCATGACGGAGAGCCGACGCCAACGTAACGCATACGACGAGAGTGAGGTCTTCATGGGTGTCTCCTGCTCGGGTTGCGCTTCGTGCTGCGGCCGCCTCTTCCGGACTTCAGTCCGGACGGCGGATTACGACAACTCTTGAAATCAATTAATTCGAGACTTAATTGTTAATCGAGCAAAGCCAGTCGAATCAACACATTCGCCGCGAAAGGTGCGCGAGCTGTGCAGCGGCGTACAGCGCGAGCGAATCCGGGTAGACGCGAGGCTCCAAGCCCGCGCGACGTGGTGAGTGGCGCGTGGGTATCCCGCGAGCGGTGCGCATGCGCGGCGCGGGGTCGAGCGTCAGCCGGTCTGTCGGCGCCGCGTCCGGAGGGCTTCCGCCATGGAACTCATCCTCTTCATCGGGTTGCAGGCCTCCGGCAAGAGCCGCTTCTTCCGCGAGCGCTTCGCGGACACGCACGTGCTGGTGAGCAAGGACCTGTGGCCGCACGCGCGTCGCAAGGAGGCGCGTCAGCGTCGGCTCGTCACCGAGGCGCTGGTGGCCGGTCGCTCAGTGGTGGTGGACAACACGCACCCCGACTGTGAGCAGCGCTCCCCGCTCATCGCCCTGGGGCATGGGCTGGGCGCGCGGGTGGTGGGCTTCTATTTCGAGTCGCGCCTGGAGGACTGCCTCGCCCGGAACGCCCGGCGCGAGGGTCGGGCGCGGGTGCCGGAGGTGGCGCTGTACGCCACGGTGAAGCGGCTGTGCCGGCCGCGCCGCGAAGAGGGCTTCGATTCGCTGTACCACGTGCGCTGGGCCGCCGAGGGCGGCTTCATCGTCGAGGACTGGAAGGAGGACACGGATGCTGGACGCTGACGAGCTGGCCGGACGCATGCGACAGGGGGAGTGTTTCCACGCGCTGCGCCTCCTGCCGGGCGCCTGGGCGGTGCTGCGCGTGGACGGGCGGGGCTTCTCGCGCTTCACGCAGGAGCGCTTCGAGAAGCCCTTCGACCCGCTCTTCCACCGGTGGATGGTCCGCACCGCGAGCACGCTGCTGGAGGAACTCCAGGGCGTGTACGCGTACACGCAGAGCGACGAAATCTCCGTGCTGCTGCGGCCGGACGCATCGCTGTTCGACCGCGCGGTGGAGAAGCTGGTGTCGCTGTCGGCGGGCCTCGCCAGCGCCACCTTCACGCACGCGGCGGGCGTGCCGGCGGTGTTCGACGGGCGCGTGTGGCTGGGCGCGGACGAGCGCGCGGTGCTGGACTACTTCACGTGGCGGCAGGCGGACGGCAGCCGGTGCGCGTTGCAGGGCTGGTGCTACTGGACCTTGCGCAAGGAGGGCTTGAGCGCGGCGCAGGCCACGCGCGAGCTGGACGGCAAGCCGGTCGCCTTCAAGAACGAGCTGCTCTTCCAGCGCGGCATCCACTTCAACGAGCTGCCCTTGTGGCAGCGCCGGGGCTCCGCCATCTTCTGGGAGCGCTACGTGAAGGAGGGCGTGGACCCGCGCGATGGCTCCAGGCACCAGACGACGCGCCGCCGGCTGGGCGTGGACTCGGAGCTGCCGATGAAGGAGGCCTACGAGCGCTACCTGCGAGGCGTGCTTGCCGGGTCCACGCCGGAGCCGCGCTAGCCGGAGGTGACGGCGTCCAGCGGCATCACCCGCCACAGCCGGGGCTTGTCGTACTTGGGCGGAATCATGCCCGGTGGCCAGCCCTCGGCGGTGACCTCGGCGTACTGGTAGCTGCGCCCGCCGTGTCGCAGGCGGGTGCCCGTGCCCGGCAGGCCCACGCCCACCGCCGCGTGGGCCAGCGGGTCCGAGTAGAGCATCACCGCCTCGATTCCCACCTGCCGCAGGAGCATCACCGCGAGCAGCGCCTTGGAGTCGCAGTCCCCCCGGTTCCTCGCCGGCACCAGCGCCGGGGGGATGATGCCGAAGGGCTCATCGGTGGGCACCTCGTACTGGATGCGCTGCACGAAGCCGAGGATGAGCCGCGCGGCCTGCTGTGAGTCCAGCCCGCGCTCGCGGATGGTGACCATGAAGCGCTCGCCCAGCGCCTCCACGGGCCCCGCGTTGCCGCGCATCAGCTCCTCGTAGATGCAGCGCATGTCCGCGGAGCAGCCGCTCGGGGGCTGGTAGGTGAAGCGCTCTTGGCCCAGCGAGCGGTAGCGCAGCCTGCGCCCGAGCACCTTGTGCTGGTCCTCCAGCCACGCGTCCAAGAGCTCACCCAGGCCGTACCCCAGCCGGCTGCCCGGCGGCCGCAGCCCCTCCGTGTTCCAGTCGTACGTGCGCGCGCGCGAGGGCGACGTGTCGGCCGGGATGAGCACCAGGCCCAGGTCCACCACGTCCGCGCTCGGAGGCAGCCCCGGCTCCACGGCCGGCGCCTTCGTGTCCACCAGGTGCCCCACCATGCCCACGCCCAGGCAGCACAGCACGCTGGTCAGCGTGAACCCGGCGAGCAGCAGCTTCAGGGCCGTCTTCAGTCCGGCGCTCGTGGACATGGCCTCGTCCGTCGCCTCCCGTGTCAGGCCGGCGCCACCAGCGTCCCCTCGGGGAGCTGGGGGAAGGGGATGAGCCCGTTGAGGGCCGCCTGGAGCCCGGGCGCCGTCAAGAGCGCGAGCACCAGGAGGATGGCGGAGAGGATGAGCCCCGCGGCGACGTTGCCCTTGCGCACCTCCGCCAGCTCGTCGATGCCGGGCGTCATCCGGTCGAACAGGAGGATGCCCAGCGCCAGCACGGTGACGCCGACGATGAGCGACAGGCCCACGTGCAGCGCGGCCACGGCGACGAGCCCCGGCACCATGGACCATTGCAAGTGAGGGGCGCGCACGGCCAGGTCCACCGCGTCCGACGTGGCCTGCACCGCGTGCTGCACCAGCAGCCCCAGCGACACCAGGCTGGAGGCGTGCACCAGGCCCGCCGCCACGTTGCCCTGGCGCAGCTCCTCCTCCGGCCGGGAGCCGAGGATGCGGCTGAGCCCGCGCAACGCCAGCCAGATGCCCAGCGCGGCCACGAGGCCGCCCAGCACCACCTTGATGAGCCCGACGACGAAGAGGGTGAAGTCCATGGGGAGCGCGAGCGACGCGTCACCCGCGCCGCCACGTCCGGACTCTACACCCTGTGGGGCGTCAGCGGCTCACCCGTACTTGAGGCCCGGGATGAGCGCACCGGCCGTCCAGCCGCGGTTGTGGGCGCTGAAGATGTTCACCCCGTACGCGGAGCCGCGCGCCTCGATGGTGCGCCCGTCGCCCAGGCTGATGGCCACGTGGCCGGGGCGGTACAGGAGCGCTCCGCGCGTGCGCAGGGCCTCGTCCACGGAGATGGTGGTGCCCTTCTGCTTGAAGTACGGCAGCTGGTTCATCGTGCCGTCGGGCACCTTGACGCCCGCCTGGTGGGCCGCCCACTCGACCAGCTCCGAGCAGTCCCACTTCGACGGGTTCTTGTCGCTCATCTTCGTCTCCGCGCCGAAGACGTAGCGGTCCCCGCGCTGCGCGAGCGCCTTCTGCACGAAGGTCTCCGCGCTGCCCTTCGTGCCCGGCTGCTGCGCGGGCGGCCTGGCTCCGCCCGTCTTGTTCAGCGCGCCCCACGTCTTCGGGCCCACGATTGCGTCCTGCACCAGGCCCTTCGCCTTCTGGAAGGACAGCACCGCCGCCTGCGTCTTCGGCCCGAAGATGCCGTCCACGGGGCCCGGGCTGAAGCCCGCGGCGGCCAGCTTCTTCTGCAGCGTCGTCACCGTCGGGCCCTGGGAGCCCTTCTTCAAGGTGGGGGGCGTGGCGGCGGCCGCGGTGGCGGAGGTGGAGACTCGACGCGAACCCGCAGGGGAGACAGTCGACATGGGGGACCTCCGTTTAGTGGGCAAAAACGGTTTCCCTTGTTGTCGGTGAGAGGCTTTGAAAGTTGTCATGCCCTCCCGGGCACGTCAGGGTCTGGCATTGCGGACCCACCACACCCGGAAGAAATGCAGACGACGTCCCTGGAAAGTTCCAACCAGCTCGACGTGCTCGTCCATGATTTCGAAGCGGTCCGTGAGGGCGGCGGGAGCGAACGGGCCATCCTCTTCCACCCAGAGCACATCTTTCCCAGGCGGGATGGGGGGCTCTCCCCAGACGTCATATTGGCTGAAGCGGACGGGGCCGGCGGTGCCCACGGGGACGCGGGCGTAGTGTGCGATTTGTGACGCCAGCTGATAGTTGCCGGCGAACACCGCGACGACGCTGTCTGGCTTCATCCCCGGGAAGAGCTTCTCGGGCGTGGACAGCTGGCTGAGCACGTCCCAGCCGTGGGTGCGCCACAGGGCTGTATCGCGTTTGAAGTTCAGCACCGGGAAGAACAGGTGCAGCGTCACCGCGAGCACCACCGCGAGCCCCGAGGAGGCCGCCGCGATTTGCCAGGGCCTGCGCATGCCCGCGACGCCCACGCAGACGCTGACATAGGCCATGGTGGTCCAGTTGACCTCGCCGCGCGCGCGCGACGCCGCGTAGCCGAAGAACAGCAGCGGCACGAGCGCGGCCATGCGCAGGAGGAACTGCTCGCGCGGGCCCTTGAACGCATAGACGAACGCGAGGGGCAGAATCACCAGCCCACCGAAGGCGAGCTGCCCCGCGATGAACTCACCGAGCGTGCCCCAGCCGCCCTTGCCCTCGAGGCCGTGACGCAACTGGAACGCGATGCCCACCCAGTCATGGCGCGCGTTCCACAGCAGCACCGGGAGGAGGCACAGCGCCGCCAGCGCGCCCGTGCCCCACGCGCCCTTGGGCAGGCGGCGCACCTTCACCGCGGTGATGAGGAAGGCCACGCCCAGGAGCACCGCCGGGAACTTGGCGAGCAGCGCGAGCCCCGACGCCACGCCAGCCCACACCCAGCGCTCGCGCCACAGGGCCCACAGGGCCAGCGTCCAGAACAGGAGCAGCGGCGAGTCCGGCGTGGCCCAGACGCCGGCCACCATGCCGCCGGGCACCACGCTCCACAGGGCCGCGGCGCTCCAGGCGGCCTGACGGCTCTGGTACACGTCGCGCGCCAGGCCCCACACCGCGGCGATGGTGCCCACGCCGCACACGAGCGCGGTGGCGTGGATGCCGAGCAGGGCGATGAGCCACGCGACGAGCGGAGGGTGGTCGTAGTAGCCCCAGTCGAGTCGCCGCGACCATTGCCAGTAGTAGGCGGTGTCGAAGTAGACGTCGGTGCCGAACGCCAGCATGAGCCTCACGATGAGCGCCACGCCCACCAGGGCGATGCACGTCTTCAGTCCGAGGCCGACGGGGTTGGGCGGGGCGGGGGTGAGGGAAACCATGCTCACGTCTTGTCGACAGCGTACCCTGCTCGCGTTCGACAGTGGAGGGTCGCGCCATTGGGACTTGCTCCGGATGGCGGGGCTCCATATGCCCTGGGTCCGGCAGTTCCCGCCCGGAGACCCCATGGCCACCCACCCTCCGTCGTCCGGCTCCGCCAACCGTCTGGCCCAGGAGCCCTCGCCGTACCTGCGCCAGCACGCCGACAACCCGGTGGACTGGTTCGCCTGGGGCGATGAGGCGCTCGCTCGCGCGCGCGCCGAGGACAAGCCCATCCTGCTCTCGGTGGGCTACTCCGCGTGCCATTGGTGTCACGTGATGGCCCACGAGTCCTTCGAGTCGCCCGACACCGCGCGGCTGATGAACGAGGGCTTCATCAACATCAAGGTCGACCGCGAGGAGCGGCCGGACCTGGACCAGATCTACCAGGGCGTGGTGCAGCTGATGGGGCAGGGCGGCGGGTGGCCGCTGACGGTGTTCCTCACGCCGGACCTGAAGCCCTTCTTCGGCGGCACATACTTCCCGCCGGAGGACCGCTATGGCCGGCCGGGCTTCCCCCGGCTGTTGATGGCGCTGCGGGACGCGTGGGCGAACAAGCGCGAGGAGGTGCTGCGGCAGTCCGAGCAGTTCGCCGAAGGCCTGGGGGAATTGGCCGCGTATGGGCTGGACGCGGCGCCCGGCGTGCTGTCCGCGGAGGACGTGGTGACGATGGGCAAGCGCATGGTCCAGCAGGTGGACCCGGTGCACGGCGGCTTCGGTGGCGCGCCCAAGTTCCCCAACCCGATGAACTTCTCGCTGCTCTTGCGCGCGTGGCGGCGGGGCGGTGGCGCGCCGCTCAAGGACGCGGTGCTGCTCACGCTGGAGCGCATGGCGCTGGGGGGCATCTACGACCAGCTGGGCGGAGGCTTCCATCGCTACTCGGTGGATGCGCGCTGGTTGGTGCCGCACTTCGAGAAGATGCTCTACGACAACGCGCAGCTCGTGCACCTGTACGCGGAGGCCGAGCAGGTGGAGTCGCGTCCGCTGTGGCGCAAGGTGGTGGAGGAGACGGTGGAGTACGTGCGCCGCGAGATGACGGACGCGGGCGGCGGCTTCTTTGCGGCGCAGGACGCGGACAGCGAGGGCGAGGAGGGGAAGTTCTTCGTGTGGCGTCCGGACGAGTTCCACGGGTTGTTGTCGCCCGAGCGCGCGGCGCTGGTGATGCGGCACTTCCACGTCACGCCGCAGGGGAACTTCGAGCACGGGGCCACGGTGCTGGAGGTGGTGGTGCCCGCCGACACGCTGGCGCGGGAGCGGGGGCTCCCGGTGGCGGAGGTGGAGCGCGAGCTCGTCGAGGCGCGGCGCGTGTTGTTCGAGGCGCGCGAGCAGCGGGTGAAGCCAGGGCGGGACGACAAGATTCTCGCGGGGTGGAACGGGTTGATGATTCGCGGGCTGGCGCTGGCGTCGCGGGTCTTCGAGCGGCCGGACTGGGCGCGGCTCGCGGTGGCGGCGGCGGACTTCGTGCTGGCGAAGCTGTGGGATGGGACGCGGCTTTCGCGCTCGTACCAGGAGGGGCAGGCGCGCATCGACGGGTTCCTGGAGGACTACGGGAACCTCGCCTCGGGGCTGACGGCGCTGTACCAGGCCACGTTCGACGTGAAGTACCTGGAGGCGGCCGAGGCGCTGGTGAAGCGGGCGGTGGAGCTGTTCTGGGATGAGGAGAAGCGGGCGTACTTCACGGCGCCGCGCGGTCAGAAGGACCTGGTGGTGGCGACGTATGGCCTGTTCGACAACGCGTTCCCCTCGGGGGCCTCCACGCTGACGGAGGCGCAGGTGGCGCTCGCGGCGCTCACGGGCCACGAGCACCACCTGGAGCTGCCGACGAAGTACGTGGCGAAGATGCGCGAGGGGCTGGTGGCCAACGCGATGGGCTACGGCTACCTGGGGCTCGCGGCGGACGCGCTGCTGGAGGGCGCGGCGGGGGTGACGTTCAGCGGCTCGCGCGAGGCGGTGGCGCCGCTCTTGAGCGTGGCGAACCGCGTCTACGCGCCGACGTTCGCGTTCGGCTGGAAGGAGGAGGGGAGGCCCGTGCCCGCGCTCCTGAAGGAGCTGTTCGAGGGACGCGAGCCGGTGGGCGGCAAGGGCGCCGCGTACCTGTGCCGGGGCTTCGCGTGCGAGGTGCCTCGCACGGATGCGAAGGAACTCGTCGAGCGACTGGCGCTGGCGCCCCGGGGGGCGTGAGCACGTCCCCCGGAGGTTCGCCGCGTTACTTCACCTCGACGACCTTCAGCGTGCCGATGAGGGGCGTGATTTCGGCGTTGCCCTCGTAGCCGAACGCGAAGTGGGTGGCGTCCGCGACGGGCTGGTTGAACGTGGGGTCCATCTGGGTCCACTCCCCCACGAACGCCTCCACCCACTCGTGCCAGTACAGCGCGGGCACGCCGTCCTGGTTCACCATGTAGATGACGCCGTCCACGCGCCGCGCCGGGATTCCCGCCGCGCGCAGCAGCGCCACGCTCAGCAGCGAGTGCTCCGTGCAGTCACCGCGCTTCTGGCGCAGCACATCCGTCGCCCGGTCCGCGCTGGCGCCGTAGTCCTTCTCCAGGTGTGTGGCCACCCACGTGTTCACCTTCTGTGCGGCGCGGTACGCGTCCTTCTCGTCCCCGATGATTTTCTTGGACTGCTCGCGGATGGCCGGCGCGTCGCTCTCCACCATGAGCGTGGACTTGAGGTTCTCCCCGCCGTCCGGGTCCGTCAGCGGCCGGGGCTTGCGGTTCGCCGTCGCGGGCGCCGCGGCCAGGAGCGTCACGTCCACGCCGCCATCCGGCCGGGCCGTGAACTTCTGCCGGTACGTCTCCACGCGGAACTTCTCCGGCAGCCCCTGCACCACCAGCTTCACGTTGCCGGGCACCGCGCGCGCCGCCTCGGGCAGCGGCTTGGGCAGCACCACGCGCGTGAGACCGAACACCTCCACCAGGTCCATCCGCTTGGCGACCGCCTCGGTCTCCTTGCGCGCCTGCATCGTCTTGCCGAAGTCCACCAGCACCATCTCCCCACGCTGCGTCACGTAGGAGTCCACCGGCACCTTCTCCTTCTGCGACAGGCTGCTGGCCTTGCCCAGCTTCACCTTCACCCCGTTGAGCGTGCGCTGCTCCGGGGCCTCCACCGTCGTCGACAGGCCGTAGGTCTCCAGGTCCATCCCGTCGAGCGAGAAGCCCTCCACCTTCGCCTTGCGAAAGAGCGCCACGCGCGCCTGGTCCGCGTCCTCCACGTGCTCCTTCGGCGCGGGCAACAGCGGCAGCACCTCGTCCGCGTAGCCCACGCGCTTGCGCACCACGCGCAGCTTCCCGTCGGGCGTCGTCGTGCCCTCCAGCGTCTGGTCGCCACCATCCCCGCGCTGCGTCACCGTGAAGGACAGGAGCCGTCCGCCGGCCTTCGCCTCGTAGACGCGCTCCTCGCGGTGGTTGCGCTCCGACAGGCGCGTGCCGACCAGCGCCTTGAATACCAGCTGGTTGACGCTCTTCACCTGGGGCACCGCCCCGGGCACCAGCACCAGGTCCGTGAACAGCCAGCCCACCTTCTTGTCCATGAGGTACAGGCCGAAGAACTCGCCGCCCTGGGGGCGCGGCGCCTTCAGCACGTCGGACGCGTCGGCGGGGAGGGAGACGGCCTTCGCGGGCGCGGCG
The DNA here is from genome assembly GCF_020037055.1 of Myxococcus sp. AS-1-15. Lineage (NCBI taxonomy): Bacteria > Pseudomonadati > Myxococcota > Myxococcia > Myxococcales > Myxococcaceae > Myxococcus > Myxococcus sp. AS-1-15. The sequence goes on from NZ_JAIQDF010000001.1 coordinate 412,520, forward strand.
GCCTTGGCGGGCGCGGCGGCCTTCGCGGAGGGCGCGCCCGTCAAGAGGGCGCACAAGGCCACGAGGGCCAGGGACATCGGTCGGAGCGTGCGGGTCATCACGCCCCTTCTAACGGGGGAGGCGGGCAAAGTCTTCACCCGCCCCACACCCCGTGCGGTGGACTACAGCCGCTTGGTGAGGATGATGAGGTCGTCGCCCACCTTGTAGAAGTCGCGGATGCGCGCCTCCTCGCCGTACTTCATGGACGCGTAGAAGCCGCGCGTGGGGCCGTAGGCCTCCGTGGCGCTCGTCTCCACGCGGATGAGCCGGCCGTTGCGACGGCGCAAATCGCCCTCCATTCCGGACACCAGCGCCGCGCCCACGCCCTGGCCACGCACCTCCGTGGCGGACGCAATCCAGTACAGGTCGTACGTGTCCTCCGTCATCGGCGTGGGGCCGTAACAGACATAGCCCACCAGCTGACCGGCCCGGTCCGCGACGATGATGGCGTAGTCCGTGTTGCCCGACTTCAGGGCCTCGCCCACCAGCTCGATGGCGACCTCAACCTCCTGCGGCGAGAAGGTTTCGATCTTTCGAATCAGCGCGGCGAGGGGCTCCCGGTCCTTTTCTTCGATGGGACGGATGTCCATGGGCTCTTTCGGTAGCGACCTCCACCAGCCGGGCGGCCAGCGCGGCGTAGTCCAGGCCCGCGGAGGCCGCGGCCCTGGCGAACCCGGCTCCCGGATGGAGGTCGCAGTTGGGGTTGATATCGATGACGTAGGGCACGCCCTCCGGAGACACCCGGAGATCGACCCGGCCATAGTCCTGACAATCGAGTGCTGCGAAGGCTTCCAGCGCGACCTGCACACAACGAGCTTCCAGCGCCGCATCCACCTGGCACGGCCCGGCGGGCGTATCCCGGTACTCGTCGGAGCCCGCCTCCCACTTGGCGCTGTACGACACGATGTTCGGCCGGTCCTCGAAGGTCCGTCCGAAGTGGATTTCCGTCAACGGCAGCGCGCGGCGCGGCTGGTTGCCGAGCAGCGGCACGTAGATTTCGCGGCCGGCGATGAACTGCTCCACCAGCGCGGGCTGATGGAACTCGCGCAGCACCCGCTCGCAGGCGCGCACCAGCGCCGCCCGCTCGTGCACCACCGAGTCCCCGCTGATGCCCATGCTGGCGTCCTCGCGCGCGGGCTTCACGATGAGGGGCCAGGACAGGTCCACCGCCAGCGCATCCTCCAGCCGCTCCACCACCCGGAAGCCCGGGGTGGACACGCCGCGCGCACAGAGCAGCTCCTTCGCCTTGGGCTTGTGCAGCGCGAGGCCCAGCGAGAGGGCGGACGAGCCCGTATAGGCCAGGCCCAGCGCGTCCAGCAGGCACGGGACGGCCATCTCCCCGCGGCTGTCGGCGGCGAGCGACTCGCAGAGGTTGATGACCAGGTCCGGCTGCAGCCGCCGCAGCGTGTCCACGAAGTCCAGCCGGTCGCCCTCGATGGCGAGCGGCTCGGCGAGGGTGTCGCCCTTCGTGAGGGCCTCGGCGAGCGCCGCGGCGACCCGCACCACGTCCTCGCGGGCTTCCCGGCCCGGGTCATCCTGGAGGAGCTCGTGGTCGCGGTTGTGCAGCAGAATGATGTGCATTCGGAGGTGGCCGAGGGTTAGCACGTCCCTCGGTCCTCGCCCAGTCCGCAGGTGACGGTTGGTTACCTCCTGGGCTACCTCCCGCCAGGGCTTGAAGTACGGTGGAATACCTCCGGTGGGGGTATCCAGGAGTATGGAAAGGGCATCATGCGCATCCGCGACCCCATCCACGGCACCATCCCGGTGAGCGACGCCGAGAAGGCGGTCATCGACAGCCGGCACTACCAGCGGCTTCGCTATGTGCGGCAGCTCGGCTTCGGCGACCTGGCCTTCCCCGGGGCCACGCACACCCGGCACATCCATTCGTTGGGCGCCATGCACGTGGCCGCGCGGGTGTTCGCCGCGGTGGCCTCGCGCTCCACGCTGCCCGACGACGTGCGCGAGCGCTTCTCCACCGCGGTGCGTCTGGCCGTGCTGTGTCATGACCTGGGGCACATGCCGCTGTCGCACGCCTCCGAGCGCATCGCCCCGAAGCGCTCGCTCCTGCGGCTGCCCGGCTGGCTGGACTCGGCGGCCGAGGGCGAGCAGGCCACCCACGAGGACTACACGGCGAAGATCCTCCTCGACAGCTCGCTGACGCCCATCATCGAGCGCGAGTTCGGGCGGCTCGGCATCACCCCCATGGCGGCGGTGGCGTTGATCACCGGCGCGCGTCCGCCCAAGGACCCGGGCTTCACCTGGCAGGGCGTGGACTGGGCGCCCCTGCTGCGCGCCATCGTCTCCGGCGAGCTGGACGCGGACCGCATGGACTACCTGCTGCGTGACTCCTTCTACACGGGGGTGAACTACGGCCGGTACGACATGGATTGGATCATCAACAACCTCAACCCGGCGGTGAAGGACGGCCGGGCCTATCTGGCGCTGAGCCGGGCGGCGGCGTTCGCCTTCGAGGACTTCCTGCTCAGCCGCTACCACATGTTCGTGTCGGTCTATCTGCACCACACGTCGGTGAGCTTCGACTACATGCTGCGGCGCTACTACGAGGAGTCGCCGGGGGAGTTCGAGATTCCCTCGGACCCGGAGGCGTTCCTGCTCTGTGACGACTCGGCGCTCTGGTACACGCTGCGCCGCTCGCGCAACCGGTGGGCCCAGCGCATCATCACGCGGCAGGGCTTCAAGCTGCTGGCGCAGTTCACCGAGCGCGACGCCGGGTATGACCTGGACGTGCTGAGGAGCGCGCTCGTCTCGTCGGGCTTCGAGCACTACGTCGTCGAGTCCGTGAACGTGCTCAGCAAGTACGCCTCGGGGCCCTCGAGCACGGGGCCGAGCCTCTTCATCGTCGACGCCTCCACGGGTCGGCTGACGGAGGTGGCGCGCTACACGCCGCTGTATCAGCGCTACAGTGGCGCGGTGCGCCTCACCCGGCTGTATGTGAGGCCGGACCAGTCGGCCGCGGCGCACGAGCTGATGGGCCAGCTGTTGGGCCAGACGGTGCGAACATGAGCGAGCGACTCCCCGGTCTGGGCCTCGGCCTGGACCTGCAGCATGTCCCCAGTGAGCCCAGGGGCTCGGCCGTGGCGTTGTTGTACCGCCGCGTGGGCGCGGGCGTGGAGGTGTACTGGGTGAAGCGCGGCAAGGCGCTGGCCTTCGCCGGCGGCTTCTATGCGTTCCCCGGTGGGAAGCTGGACGCGGCGGACGCGCAGGTGCCGGTGCGGGGTGTCACGGGCGAGGAGGCCGCGCTGCGCTCGGCGGCGGCGCGCGAGCTGTTCGAGGAGGCGGGCGTGTTGGTGGCCGAGGGCGCCGAGGCGCTCTCGCAGGAGAAGCTGGACGCCCTGCGCAAGGCGTTGCTCGGGGGGAAGCTCGGGTGGGGTGAGCTTTTGCACGCGGAGGGGTTGGCGCTGCGCGCGGACGACTTCCGGGGCGCGGGGCGGTGGATTACGCCGCCGTCGGTGCCGGTGCGCTTCGACACGCACTTCTACCTGGTGGAGCTGCCGCCCAAGGCGCGCGCGGAGCTGTGGCCGGGCGAGCTGTCGGAGGGGGCGTGGATTGCGCCCGAGGCGGCGCTGGCGCGGTGGAACGACGGCACGGCGCTGCTGCATCCTCCGGCGGTGCATGCGCTCCAGGTGCTGGGCTCGTTCAAGGACGAGGCGGATGCGCGGGCGCGGCTGCTGACGCCGCCGTACTGCCCTGGGTACATCTCGCAGCGCATCGAGTTCCAGAAGGGTGTGCGCGTGGTGGCGCTGGAGACGGCCACGCTGCCTCCGGCGACGCACACGAACGCGTACGTGCTGGGCAACGGCGAGCTGTTGCTGGTGGACCCGGGCTCCGGGGACGTGAAGCAGTACGCGAAGCTGTTGTCGCTGGTGTCGAGCCTGAAGGCGGAGGGGTGCAAGCCGGTGGCGGTGGTGCTGACGCATCACCACGGTGACCACGTGGGCGGGGCGCGCGCGGTGAAGGAGCGACTGGGGATTCCGCTCTGGTGCCATGCGAAGACGGCGGAGTGGCTCGACTTCCCCGTCGAGCGGCTGCTGGAGGATGGCGAGGTGCTGGAGCTGGCCGGGGATGTGCCGCAGCGCTGGCGCGTGTTGCACACGCCGGGGCATGCGCGGGGACACCTGTGCCTGGTGGACGAGCGCAGTCGCTCGGCGGTGGTGGGGGACATGGTGGCCGGCGTGGGCTCCATCGTCATCGACCCGCCCGAGGGCAACATGCGCGACTACCTGGCGCAGCTCGCGCGGCTGCGCGACTGGCCTGTCACGACGCTGTACCCGGCGCATGGGCAGCCGCTGCCGGATGGTCCCTCGAAGCTCCAGGAGTACCTGAACCACCGCGCGCAGCGCGAGGCGCTCATCTTCGACGCGGTGCCCGCGGACGGCGTCTCGCTGGCCGAGGTGGTGGAGCGCGCGTACGCGGACACGCCGCCGGTGATGCACCCGGTGGCGGAGCGCAGCGCGCTGGCCACGCTGGAGAAGCTGGTGGCCGAGGGCCGCGTGCGCGAGGAGTCGGCTCGCTACTTCCGACAGGGGAGCTAGGCGCGAGGCATCGTCGGGCACTCACCGCGGGCCGTGGTGAGGCTCGTTTGGAAGGGGGCCTCTGGAGGCGTGCTTCGAGTTCGGCGGGACGTGCCCGAAGGTGCTGCTAGATGCGCCCGAGGAGACCGAAGCGGGTCCGTGCTCGGTCATTCTCGCCGGTCGAGGTTGATGCATCCCCAGTGCATCTGCTTCGGGGCTCGCCGCCCGTCTCAGGTGCGCGGTTGCTCTCGGCGGCGCATCGGGTGCGGTTCGTGTGGAGGTCGCGCCTGGATGCGCGCATCCATCCTGCTCGAGCAGCCCCCTGGGCGTGGTTCGTGTGAGGGGTTTCTAGAAACGCCCGATGAGACCGAAGCGGGGCCCGTGCTCGGTCATCCCGGCCACGGGCATCAGTCGCACGCCGGTGTCCGCGCGCGTGGGCGCCACGGGCTTCACGGCCGAGTGCGACTGGTGCGACAGCTCGTAGCCCGTGGTGGCGCCGATGACGGGCAGGAAGAGCAGCAGCGCGGAGACGGCCTTGTCGTCGTCGGCCCCGAGCACGAGTGAGCCCAGCAGTGCGCCGCCCCAGCCCACGAGGCTGCCTCCGACGGTCGCGAGGATGGTGCCCTTGCCGTCCATCAGCCGCCCGCCCGCCCACGTCCCCGCGGGCACGCCGATGACAACGCCGGTGAGGCCGCCCACCAGCGAGACGACGTTGCACTCGTCACAGCCCACCGTGGGCGCGCCCAGCAGGTAGCCCACCACGAGCCCCACCGCGCCGCCTGCGATGCCACCGGCGGTGCCTCCCACGAACTCCACCGCGATGCGCGGGACCGGGTCCTCCACGGCCGCCTTGCGGCTGGGGCGGGCTTCCTCCGCCACCTGCGTCCCCGAGTCGTCCGGGGGCGTGTCCTGCGTCTGTCCGCTCAAGCCCTCGTCGTCGTCCTTGTCCGGGTCGGTCCTGTCGCCAGGGGACACGGGGACGAGCGGAGGGGGCGTCAGCTCGGGCGCGGGGCGCTTCGCGGGCTCGTCCTCGGAGACGTGCTGACCCCACGCGGGGCCCGTGCTCAGAAGGAGCAGGCCCACCAGGAGGACAGGATGCGCGCGCGAAAGCCTCACCCGCACACGCTACCGCAAGGCTGGGGTACTCGTCGCGTCAACTGGCGGACACCTCGGTGACGCGCTCGGGACGGGCCCGCCGACGCAGCAGCACCAGGGCCAGCGGCGCGGCGGCCAGGAGCACCTGGGGCACCAGCGAGAGCAGGTCCGGATAGATGCCCAACAGGTCGATGGTGACGAAGCTCACCGGATAGAGCGGCAGCGCGCCCACCTCCTGCAGCGAGTGCAGGCCCTTGCCCAGCAGCATCACCGCGGTGACGACGAGCACCACCGTGGAGATGTTGAAGAGCGTCTTCATGGGCAACCGGAAGCCGAGCCGGTTGATGAAGAGCACCAGGATGACCAGCGCCACCGAGCCCACCAGCGCGCCCCACGCCACGCCCGCGGGCGAGTCCAGCGCCAGGCCCTGCAGGAAGATGGCGGTCTCGAAGCTCTCGCGCAGCACGGCGGTGAAGGCGATGAGGAACAGGCCGAACAGGCTGCCTCGCCCCAGCGCACCCTTCATCTTCTCGCGCAGCTCCCCCATGAACTGGCTCATGTTGGAGCGCGCGTTGAGCCACAGCGCCGCGTACAGCAGCATGCCCACGGCCACGAGCGCGGCCACGCCCTCCATCCACTCGCGCTCGGCGCCGGCCAGCAGGTGGCGGCCCAGCACGTAGGCGATGGCGCCCACCACCAGCGCGGACATCCAGCCGGCGTGCACCACGCGCACGTGCTCGGTGGCCTTCATCTTCTTCAGGGCCGCCAGCAGCGCGGCGACGATGATGGCCGCCTCGAAGCCCTCGCGCAGCAGGATGAACACGGTGAGCCACAGCGTGGACACCAGGTCCGCCGCGCTGCCGCTGTCCCGGCGCGCCTGGTCGAGCAGCGCAATCAGCTCGCGCCCCTCGTCCTGCAACCTGGGGCTGCTGGTCTCCGCCGCCAGTCGCGCCTTGAGGAAGCCCTGCTCCAGCTTGAGCACCAGCGCGGAGTCGCGCGAGGTCAGCTTGGGCTCCACCGGCTCCAGCCCGTTGAGGTACGCATCCAGGAGCGCGGCCTTCGCGGCGGACGGGTTGCCCGCGGCGCCCTGGCGCATGGCCTCCTGCACGCCGTCGCGCGCCGCCATCAGCGAGCGCTCCTCGTCCACCTGGGGCAGCTTCCGACGCAGGCACGCGAGCTTGTCGGCGCCAAAGTCCTTCACCAACTCGTCGTCGGTGGCGTTCGCCAGCCGCTCCAGCGACGCGCGCGGAGGCGTCCCCTCGCACGGGGGCAGGCGCAGGGTGAAGGCGAAGAACGCGAGCGACCAGCGCTCGTCCTCGGTCAGCGTGGGGAAGGCGGGCATGGCGGTGCCCGGCACGCCGAAGCTGGTGGTGTTGAACGCCTTGTAGGGCGTGAGGCCGCCCATCAGCTCCGCGTCCTGGAAGTTGGCGGGCGCGGGCTCCATCGTCGCGGCGATGGGCAGGTTGGCGCTGCCGTCCGCGGCGTGGCAGGCCGCGCAGTTCGTCTGGAAGAGCTCGGCGCCGCGCTGGAGGTCCGGCGGGTGACGGGGGCTGCGCGCGAGTCCACCGACGAGCACCAGGTCCTGCACCAGCGCGCCGCAGTCGCGGCTGACGCCCTCCGGGTCCTGCGACTGGTCCACGCGCGCCTGGATGGCCTTCACGCGGGGGACGAAGACCGAGGCCTGCGCACCCAGCTCCCGCGCCGCGGACACCGCCTCCGCCGCGAAGCTCTTCTGCTCCTCCAGCTCGAACGCGGACTGGGACTCGATGGCGGCCGGGTAGTCCGCCTCCAGGTACTGGAGGATTCCCACCAGCCGATGCCAGGTCCGCTCCTCCGCGCCGCTCTCGGCGGCGAAGGCCGACCCGGGCACCATGAAGAGCAGGACGAGGACGACGCGGACCACATGATTCATGCGTCCCGTCTACCAGCGGGGCTCGGTCGTTTCAATTCTGCGACTCAATCTCAAGATGGGGACTTCAGGCGGGAGTCGGAAGGCCCGGAATGGGGGCGGGGTTGCCCAGGGCTGTCCACCGTTCGACCTCCAGCGAGTGGATGCGCAGCCGGGCGATGCGCCAGTCGCCGCCGCGCAGGTGGCCGAGGGCGAGCGAGGCCACGGTGAGCGCGCCGATGGAGACGGCGCCGATGGCGAGCGCGCCCAGGCCGGTGGCGCCGATGGCGGTGGCTCCGACGGCGAGCGCGCGCAGGGCGCGTGGGCGGAAGCGGCGCTGACGTTGCTGGGCCTCGAGCTGACGCGAGAGGCGAGCGAGCGTGGTGGTGTTGGCGAGGGTGAGCGTGGCGCCGAGCAGGGAAGCGGCGCGCCAGGGCAGGCGCGGCGCGGGGAGCCAGGGGCTGAGCGTGAGTCGAGGGCCGAGGGAGGTGCGCATGCCGTTCCAGGTGCGCACGGCGCGGGAGCGAGACAAAGCCGGAGCGGAACGCCGCGCTGCTCGACGAGGGAGCAGCGGCGTCAGCGCTCGTAGGTGAGGAACGCGTACGGAGGCTCGGACTCCGGATGCGGGTCCTCTTCGATGAGCCGCCAGCCGGACAGGTCCACCTCGGGGAAGAATGTGTCGCCCGGGTAGTCGCGTGAGATTCGCGTGAGGTAGAGCCGCTGGATGCGGTCCATCGTCTGCGCGTACAGGTCCGCGCCCCCCGCGATGAAGACCTCGTCGTCGCCTCGGGCCTCGGCCTGTTGGAGCGCCTCCTCCACCGAGTGCGCCACCATGACGCCCGGCGGCGCGAAGTCCTTCCGCCGCGTGACGACGATGAACGTACGCCCCGGCAGCGGACGCCCGATGGACTCGTACGTCTTGCGGCCCATCACGAGCGTGTGGCCCATGGTCAGCCGCTTGAAGCGCGCCAGGTCCGCGGGCAGTCGCCACGGCAGTTGGTTGTTCGCGCCGATGACCCGGTTCGACGCCAGCGCGACGATGGCCGACAGCCTCATACGGCCACGGGCGCCTTGATGGCGGGGTGGGGCTCGTAGCCCTCGAGCGTGAAGTCCTCGTACCGGAACGCGAAGAGGTCCTTCACCTCGGGGTTGAGCTTCAATCGCGGCAGCGCACGCGGCGCGCGCGAGAGCTGCTCGCGGGCCTGCTCCACGTGGTTGAGGTACAGGTGCGCGTCGCCAATCGTGTGGATGAACTCGTGCGCGACCAGGCCCGTCGCCTGCGCCACCATCATCGTCAGCGCCGAGTACGAGGCGATGTTGAAGGGCAGCCCGAGGAACAGGTCCGCGCTGCGCTGGTAGAGCTGGCAGGACAGCTTCCCGTCGGCCACGTAGAACTGGAAGAGCACGTGGCACGGCGGCAGCTTCATGCCCGGCAGGTCCGCCACGTTCCACGCGCTGACGATGTGTCGGCGCGAGTCCGGGTTCTTCTTCAGCCCGTCGACCAGCGCCTTCATCTGGTCGATGTGGCCCCCGTCCGGCGCGCTCCACGAGCGCCACTGGTGTCCATACACGGGGCCGAGCTTCCCCTCGGCGTCAGCCCACTCATCCCAGATGGTGACGCCCTGCGCCTGCAGCGTGCGCACGTTGGTGTCACCCGCGAGAATCCACAGCAGCTCGTGAAGGATGGACTTCACGTGCAGCTTCTTCGTGGTGACGAGCGGAAACCCCTGCGTCAAATCGAACCGCAGCTGGGGGCCGAAGACACTCAGCGTGCCCGTGCCGGTGCGGTCGCCCTTCTTCGTCCCGTGCTTCAGGACGTGGTCCAGCAGGTTCAGGTAGGGCTGCATGGGGCCCAGCCGTCTAGGCGTCGTTGCCCCCAGTGGCAAGCACGAAGAAACGCAGTGCCCGCAACCCTGCAATCTCACTTGGGTCCACACACGTCCTTCGGATTGGACGCGCGGCGCATCCCGCCGGTAGAAGCCCGGACATGAAAATCTACACGAAGCGCGGAGACGCCGGAGATACCGGTCTATTCGGGGGCGGCCGAGTCCCGAAGGATGACGTGCGCGTGGATGCCTACGGCGAGGTGGACGAGCTGAACGCGACGCTGGGCCTCGTGCGTGGCTTCTCCCCGCCGCCGGAGCTGGACGCGATGCTCCACCGGCTGCAGGACCAGCTCTTCACCGTGGGCGCGGTGATGGCGACGCCCATGGACGCGAAGGCCGCCTCGCACCTGCCTCCGCTGAAGGAGAGCTGGGTGACGGACATGGAGAACGCCATGGACCGGTTCGACAGCGAGCTGCCGAAGATGACGCACTTCATCCTGCCCGGAGGCACGCAGGCGGCGGCCGCGCTGCACCTGGCTCGCACGGTGTGCCGTCGCGCCGAGCGCCGCGCCGTCCCGCTGCTGCGCGAGGGGACGATTCCCAAGGACGTGGTCATCTTCCTCAACCGGCTCTCCGACCTGCTCTTCGTCATGGCGCGCGTGGCGAACCACCGCGCGAATGTGCAGGACGTGAAGTGGATTCCGGAGAAGCCGTCCGAGTCCTAGTCTCTTCAAGGCGTCTTCTTGCTCCCCACCGCTCCGCTTCGTGACCTCGCCCGCTCGGTGGGCTTCGACCTGGTGGGCTTCGCCCGCGCGGAGCCCATCGAGCCGCGCTTCCTCCTGAGCTGGCTGGAGGCGGGCTACGCGGCGGACATGGACTGGATGGGCGAGCGGGCGGAGGAACGCCTGGACGTCGGCCGTCTCCTGCCGGGCGCGAAGACGGTCATCTCCTTCGTCAACAACTACTACCGCGACGAGGAGCCGTCGAAGGGCTCGCCCATCGCCCGGTACGCGCGGGGGCGCGACTACCACTCCACGCTGCGCGACCGGATGAAGGCGTTCCGCAAGGCCATCATCCAGATGGCCCCGGGGCTGGGCACGTACGGGAGCGTGGACAGCGGCCCGCTGATGGAGAAGGTGTGGGCCGCGCGCGCGGGCCTGGGCTACGTGGGCAAGAACGGGTGCTTCATCACCGAGCCCTTCGGCTCGTGGGTGCTGCTGGCCACGCTCGTCATCGACGCGGAGGTGGACGAATACGCGGACGGCCCCACGGCGGACCGGTGCGGCGCGTGTCGTCGGTGTCTCGTGTCGTGTCCCACGGGCGCGCTGGTGGGCAACAGCCAGGTGAACGCGGGAGCGTGTCTGTCCTACCAGACCATCGAGAACCGCGAGCGCGAGGTGCCCGAGGCCTTTCGTTTCAAGTTCAACAACCTCATCTTCGGGTGCGACATCTGTCAGCAGGTGTGTCCGTTGAACCGCAAGCCTGTGTTCGCGGAGCACCCGCGCTTCGCGCCGCGCGCGGTGGCGGAGCTGGGCACGCTGGAGCTGGCGGGGCTGACGACGGAGCAGTACGAGCAGCTCATCCCCGGGACGGCGCTGGCGCGTGCACGCTACGACGTGCTGCGCCGCAACGCCGTGTACGCGCTGGGGGTGGCCAGACAGGCGGACGCGCGGCACCTGCTCGAAAAGCTCAGCGACGATTCGAGCGAATTGGTACGTAGCGCGGCGCAATGGGCACTGCGCCAGCTGGTCCCCTGAACTCCTCCACGCCTTCGCTGCGCGGCGTCTACGCCGCCCTCCTCATCCAGGTGCTCATCAGCGCGGGGACGTACCTCGCCGCGAAGCGCGCCATGGCGGAGCTGCCGCCGCTCACGGTGGTGTTCTGGCGCTTCATGCTCAGCGGGCTCGTGTTCATCGCGCTGCTGGCGCTGGTGCCCGGGCCCAAGCTGCCTCCGCGAAACGCTTGGGGCCGCATCCTGTTCCTCGGGCTGATGGCGGGCCCGGTGAACCAGCTGTTCTTCTTCACGGGGCTGTCGCGCTCCACCGCCGCGCACGGCGCGCTCCTGTATTCGCTCATGCCGCTGGGCGTGTACGTGCTCAGCCTCGCGCGAGGACAGGAGCGTGCCTCGACGCGGACGCTCGCGGGCATCGCCGTGGCCTTCGTGGGCGTGGTGGTGCTGCTGCTCGGCCGAGGGCTCGCGGAGGCGCGCGGCTCGCTGACGGGCGACCTGCTCATCCTCTGCGCGGTGATGGCGTGGGTGGTCTACACGACGGAGGGCAAGCCCTTCGTCGCCATCCATGGGCCGCTGCGCGCCACCGCGTGGTGCATGACGATGGCCACGGTGATGATGCTGCCGTTCGCGCCGTTCGTCGCGAACCCGGAGGCGCTCGTGGCCACGAGCACGCTCGCGAAGGGCTGCATCGTGTACCTGGGCCTGCTGACGTCGGTGGTCGCGTACGTGCTCTGGTACTACGCGCTATCGAAGGTGTCGGCGTCGAAGGTGGCCATCTTCTCCAACCTCCAGCCGGCCGCCACGGCGCTGGCCGCGTGGGCGCTGCTGGATGAGGCCCTGCACTGGGAGATCGCCGTGGGCGGCGTGCTGGTGCTCGCGGGCGTGCGACTCACCCAGACGGCCGTGACGAAGCCGCCGGTCCTCGCTCCCACGACGGACCGTCCCGCGACCTGAGGACCTTTTTCTTTCGTGCCTCGCTTTCGCGGTGCCGACGAGGCCTTTGGAGGGATGTTAAGCATTATTGACATGGAGTCTTGAATGCTTAACATTGTGCGGTACGTGAAGGGAGCGGTTCATGGAGACGCAGATGTCGTCCCGGGAGCGGTTCGCGTGGGTGTTCCTGGTGTTGCTCGTCATCAGCTACGGGACGTACTTCACCGCGGTCGCGGTGCTGGACGCGCGGGGTGAGCTCACGTTCTGGTCGCAGATCATCATGCTGACCGCGTCGGCGGTGTTCCAGGGCGTGGTGCTCGGTGTCTCGGCGATTGTCGGCCGGATGCGTCGGGCACCGGGCGAGAGGACCGGGCCCGACGAGCGCGACCGGGCCATCGCGCATCGCTCCGCGTCCGTCGCGTACTACGTGTTGATGGGCGGGATGATTCTCGTCGGCTGCATCATGCCGTTCGGCGCCAGTGGCTGGAAGGTGGCGAACGCGGCGATTCTCGCCATCGTCATCGCGGAGCTGGTGCACACGGGCCTGACGGTGTCGGGCTACCGCAGGGGCTTGCGTGCCTGAGCCTCGGCTGACCAACGAAATCCGCACGCTGCGCTTCCTCGCGGGCGAGATGACGCAGGCCGCGCTCGGCGAGAAGGTGGGCCTCACGCGTCAGACGATTGCCGCGATTGAAGCGGGCAAGTACTCGCCCAGCCTGGAGACGGCGTTCCGCATCGCGGAGGTCTTCGGCAAGCCGCTCGAGGCGGTGTTCCGCTGGGAGCGCTGAAGCCCGACACCGCGCCTCGAGGGCACTTCCCGAGGCGCGGTGTTCCCACTGGGGCCGGCTACTGCGGGTCCCATCCCGCGTTCACCGTCACGCGGTCCAGCGCGCGCACGGTGACGTAGGGCACGAAGCCCGCGGCGCGCGAGCGGGTGTACGCATCCGCGATGTGGGCGGACTGCGTGGCGTAGTCGGTGGACAGCACCAGCTTGCCCGCGGCGCGCACGCGAGCGGCGTTGATGCGGTTCTCCTCGCACCAGCCCTCGTCGCAGGCCACGTCGTCGGACCAGTACATGTCCTCCATGCCCAGCCCGTCGATGGCGGGCAGGTAGGCCGGGTCATCGACCAGCTCCGGCGAGTTCTGTGGCACCACCTTGAAGTCCGGGTTGCGCGCCTTCGCGTACGTGTTGATGCGCGCGATGAGGGCCACCATCTTCCGCGCGAGGTCGGCGCGGTTGGTGCCGGCGGAGTTGGCGGGAATCTCCTCGTAGGTGACGACCATGTCGAGGTAGCAGCCGTTGAAGCCGGCGGCGAGCGCGCGGTCGATGCGGCCCTGGACGATGGGCCACCAGCGCTCGTCCCAGTACTTCACGTACTGCTCGTCGGGCCAGCCGGACACGGGGCCGAGCTTCAGGTCCGCGGGCACCTGGCTCCACTCGGGGCGGTACTCCTCGATGGCGCCAATCTCGAAGTAGGCGAGCACCTGCTTGCCCCGGGCCTTGAGCGCCGAAATCTCCGCGGCGGTGAAGTAGCCGCTGGAGCCGTCGCGCACGAGCTCGACGATGGCCAGGTCGAACTTCGACGCGGCAATCGCGTCGAGCTTGCCCTGCGGGTAGTTGGTGAGCTGGTACGTGAAGCTCTTCACGTTCGCCCAGGGCACCTGCGTGCCCGCGTCCGTCGGAGTCCCCGCGTCGGTGGGCGTGCCCGCGTCCGTCGGAGTCCCCGCGTCGGTGGGCGTGCCCGCGTCGCTCGCCGCCACCTGCACGCGCACGACGAGCAGGTCCAGCAGCGACGCATCCGCGGTGGAGTCCGTGCGGTAGCGCAGCTTCACCGGGCCGCCGGACAGGAAGCGCGCGGGCGTGGGCAGGGCCAGCGACGTGGCCGTCCAGCGCCACGACTGCGCGAAGGTGTTGTCACCCACCAGGGCCCAGCTGTTCGTCGAGTAGTCCCACGCCTCGATGACCCAGCGCATCTGCGCCTTCGCGGGGCCCCGGTAGTTCACGCCGACCTCGGCCGCGACGACGCTGTCCGCGCTCACGCCCGTGGGCAGCGGATAGGTGCACGTGGCGGAGCTGTTCGGCGCGAACTCGACGTACTCGGCCCAGCGGTCCTGCGTTCCGGACAACGTCTGGGTGTTGAGCCCCTGGACGCCCTGGCCCGAGGGGAGGGCGCCGCGCTCGAACTGGAGCGTGGCGCAGGGCAGGGTCCGCGCGTCGGGCAGGATGGCGTCCTGGCCCGTGTCGAAATCATCATGCGTGGCCTTGTCGCCACACGCGGCCAGCAGGGCCAGCCAGCTCCAAGCCAACAACCACTTCATCGCGACTCGCATGCAACGGCTCCTCAGGGGTGTGGAGTAGCGAGCCGGCCTTAACGCCGCGCGACGTGTGCGAGCAACGTGAAGTCTGTGCGCACGTCGTCGCTGCGCACGGACTCCCCTTCATCGCTGGAACATTCGTCCGGGCCTGGACGCGGACACGAACCCCGAGGCGCGAATCAGTCCCCGTTCGGGTCCCACTCGGAGATGTCGTACTTCGGGTCCGGCGGCGGCTTGGGGCGCGGAGGCGCGGCGGGCGCGGGAGGCGGCGCCTTCTTCGCGGTGGGCGCGGGCGGCGGCGCGGGCTCGTCGTCGAGCAGCGGGTCCTTCTTCTCCTCGGTCCGCGGGGCGGCCGGGGCCTCGGTCCGGGCGGGCTCCGAGCGCGGCGACGGCCTGGTCGCGGCGGTGGGCGTGGGCGCGGGCGGCGCGTCCAGCGGCTCCAGGTCATCGGGGATGTCCGCCGAGGGCTCCGGTGCGGGCTTCGGCTCGGAGTCCGACGCGCGATAGACGCCCTGCCGCGACACCGGCGGCGGAGGCGGCGACGTGTCGAGCGGCGCGGGCGTCGGCTCCTTCGGCGGGCTCGTGTCCTCGGCGGGAATCTCGTCGGGCGAGCGGTACGCGCCTCGCGGCCCGGGCGGACGCTCCGGACGCGCGTCGCCGAACGGGTCCTCCTCGCGGTTGGTGGTGCGCCGGGGCTCCGAGCTGGAGTTGGCGTCACCGAACGGGTCCTCCTCTCGGTTCACCGGCTTGCCCGGACGGCGCGACGGGCGACGCGGCTCGTCCGCCACCACGCCCGACGGCAGCCCTCGAATCGCCGAGTGCCGGTCGCTGCACTCCTCGCGGTTCTCCGTGCAGATGGAGAGGCACTGGGTGAGCTTCTTGAGCGTGCGGCCGCTGCCGCCGTACTCGATGGAGCAGTCCTCCTTGCAGGTGGCGTAGTCCTCCTGACAGCCGGAGGGGACGGTGCCGCGCTGGGCGCTGACGGGGCTGGCGGCGAGCACCAGGAGCAGGACGGGAAGGGAACGCATGGCAATTGCGAAAACTACCAGTCTTCGTGCCTCCCGGCGCCAGGGGGGCGCGGTATGGTCCGGGGAGCGCGGCCGGAGCGCCCAAGGAGGAACATGGCTGTCAGGGTGGGCATCATCGGGAGCCATGGTCTGGAACACCTCCTGGGGTTCAATGGTCGTCTGGAGACCCACACCCTCGAAACGCCCTTCGGTCCCCATGCGGGGCCGCTGTTCTCCGGGGAGTTGGACGGCGTCTCCGTCGTCTACGTTCCACGCCACGGCCAGGGCCACCTCTTCAACGCCACCCGCGCCCCCTACCGCGCCAACCTGTTCGCGCTGAAGCAGCTGGGCGTCACGCACGTGCTCTCCACCAGCACCGTGGGCAGCCTCCAGGAGCACCTGCCGCCGATGCAGCTCGTCGTGCCGGACCAGGTCATCGACCGGACCTACCGGCGCCCCTGCACCTTCTACGACGACGTGGCCGTGCACGTGGAGCTGGGCCAGCCCTTCTGCGCGACGCTGCGCAAGGCGCTGTCCAACGCCGCCCTCGCCTCCAACGCCGTGGTGGCCACCCAGGCCACGTATGTCTGCATCGAGGGCCCCGCGCTCAGCACCCGCGCGGAGAGCCTGCTGTACCGCACCTGGGGCGCGGACCTGGTGGGCATGACGGCCATGCCCGAGGCGCGCCTCGCCCGGGAAGCGGAGCTGCACTACGCCCTGGTGGCGCTGCCCACCGACTACGACTCCTGGCAGGCCCCACCGGAGGGCCAGGAGCACGAGGCCCTCCTGGCGCGGCTGTCGCACAACGTGCAGGCCGTCACCTCCAAGGGCGCCGCCCTCATCCGCCGCGCGCTCTCGCGCATCGCCGAGACGCCCGTCACCTGCCGGTGTGACTCCGCGCTGGCCATGGCGCTGTGGACCGAGCGCTCCCGCATCCCCGACGAGGTCCGCTCGCGACTTCGTCCACTGTTGGGCAGATACCTCCCGCCGAACGTCGTCTAGCAGGGCGAGGGCTCGGCCGGCCGCCTGCTGCCGAAAGGCGTCACGCACCCCACCTTCCGTTACCCGAGAGTGGGGAGCGAGGAGGGAAGGATGCGGCTGCCACGGCTCAAGTACCTCACGTGGCGCGAGTTCGCGCGGCGCTTCGTGAAGGAGTTCCAGGAAGACACCGTCACGGACATCGCGGCGCAGCTCTCCTACTACCTGCTGTTCTCGCTGTTCCCCTTCCTGTTCTTCCTCGTCACGCTGGTGGCGTACCTGCCGTTCGCGCCCGGCGCGGTGGACGCGATGCTGGCGCGCATCCAGCCGCTGGTGCCCGGCGACGCGCTCAGCCTGGTGACGCAGCACCTGACGTCCCTGGTGGACCAGCCCCGGCCCAGGCTGCTCACGGTGGGTCTCGTGCTCGCCCTGTGGTCGGCGTCACGCGGCGCGGACGCGCTGCGCAAGGCGCTCAACCTGGCCTACGACGTGCCCGAGTCCAGGCCCGTGTGGAAGACGCAGGGCCTGGCGGTGGTGGTCACGCTGGTGGGCACGCTGCTGATTCCCCTGTCCTTCGCCGTGTTCCTGCTGGGCGGGCGGCTGGGGGCGTGGCTCGCGACGCGGCTGCAGGTGGAGGAGGCGTTCCACCTGGTCTGGTCCTGGGCGCGCTGGCCCTTCACCGCGGGCCTGGTGATGCTGGTGGTGTCCATCTGCTACTACCTGCTGCCGGACGTGAAGCAGCGCTTCAAGTACATCACCCCCGGCTCCACCCTGGGCACGCTGGCGTGGATGGGGAGCACGTGGGGGTTCACGCAGTACGTGGAGCACTTCGGCAAGTACAACGTCACCTACGGCTCCATCGGTGGCGTGGTGGTGCTGCTCTTGTGGCTCTACATCTCCGGGCTGGTGTTCATCCTGGGCGGGGAGATCAACGCCATCCTCGAGCACGCCTCCGCGGAGGGGAAGGAGAAGGGCGCGCGCGACTTCGACGAGCCCGCGCCCGCCGAGCCGCCCCTCAAGACGCCGGGGGCCGCCAAGAGCGCCGCCAGCGCGAAGCGCTCGAGGATGGCCTTCTGGCGCTGGCGTCGGCGCGTGGCCCGGGGGAAGTCCCCCGAGCCCTCCGCGGCGGAGCAGCAGCCTCCGCCCTCCACGCTGCACTGACGACGCCCGGGGCTAGCGCGCGCCCAGCTTCTGCTTGATGGCGGGCAGCTGGCCCGGGCTGTTGTTGGTGCCGCGCAGGTTCTTCTCCTTGATGTACTTCTCCAGGTCGCCGATGCGCTGCCGGTTGGTGGGGTGGGTGCTCAGCCACTTCATGACGCCCGGCGTGTCACCGCCCTGCGCCTGGAGCTTCTGGAAGAAGGTGATGAGGCCCTTGGGGTCGAAGCCGGCGCCGGACGAGTAGCGCGCGCCGAACTCGTCCGCCTCCAGCTCCTCGCTGCGGCTGTGCGCGAGCAGCGCGCCGCCGCCCACCAGCTGCGCGGCCACCTGCGCGGCGGCGCCGGGGTTCTGCCCCAGGGCGAGCTGGGTGACGGTCTGGATGCCCATCTGGTTGACCATGGCGCGCGCCGAGTGGCGGCCGACCACGTGGCCCGCCTCGTGGGCCATGACGCCCGCCAGCTCCGCCTCCGTGTCCGAGGCGAGGATGAGGCCCGTGTAGACGTAGAGGTAGCCGCCGGGCGTCGCGAAGGCGTTGACCGTCTTCGGGTCGTCGATGACGTTGATCTTCCACTTCACCCCAGGCCGGTCCTTGGTGGCCTGCTTGAGGATGGGCGCGGACAGACCCCGCACGTACTCGACGATGGTCGGGTCCTCGACGTATTTGATCTTCTCCTTCTGCTCGAGCTCCTTCTTCACCTGCTGACCGATCTCCTCCTCCTGCTCATCCGAGATGAAGGTCTTCGCGAGAGCCTTCTCCGCCTGGACGCGCTGCGTGGTGCAGCCCGTCGTCACGCCCATGACGAGGGCGAGGCTCCATACCGCCGAGAGAATCCGCTGCATGACCGAATGCGCCTTTCTTGACCGGTTGATGCGTTGAGAGAGCGACTGACTGCCCGGACTCTTGGGCAGCGTCCGCCTCCACGGCAAGCCCCTCGTGACGCTTCCGACCGACAACGGACCCGCGTCGCTCGGGCGTCGCGCGGCTCGCGTGCCCTCCGGTGGTGCGTGCGAGCCTTGCGGCGGTGTCGGAGGCCATCGACGTTTGATGCGTGGGGTGTCGGTCGTGGGTGACACCGCGAGGAGGTCGACATGGCTCGTCCGGTCTGGGTGGGCTCGCTGAGCTTCGGGCTGGTGACGCTCCCGGTACGGCTGCACGGCGCCGTCTCTTCCCGGCAGGCCCGCTTCCACCTGATTCACGACGCGGACGGCGCCCGCATCCAGAACAAGCGGGTGTGCTCCGCCGATGGCGAGGAGGTGCCGCTCGAGCACGTGGTGCGGGGGTACACGCTGGAGGACGGCCGGCAGGTCACCGTGACGAGCGGTGAGCTGGACGCGCTGGACCCGGTGTCGAGCCGGGTCATCGCGCTGGAGGAGTTCGTGGACCCGGTGGAGGTGGACCCCTTGCTGCTGGACACCTCGTACCACCTGGTGCCGGCGCGCGGCGTGGAGCAGGCGTATGCGTTGATGACGGAGGCGCTGCGCGTGTCGGGACGCGTGGGCGTGGGGCGGGTGGTGCTGTATCAGAAGGGCCACCTGTGTCTGGTGCGGCCCCACGCTCGGGGGCTCGTGCTGTCCACCCTGCACGCCGTGGACGAGGTGGTCTCACAGGAGCAGCTCTCCGAGCTGGAGCTGACGGGCGCGAGCGTGGCACCGGCCGAGCTGGATGCCGCGCTCAAGCTCATCGAGTCCCGCTCCACCACGTTCGACCCCCGGCGTCATCCGGATGAGCACCGCGAGCGGGTGATGGCCTTCCTGGAGCGACGGGCTCGCGCGCAGGCGAGGTCGAGGCGTGTGCCCCGGGCGGCGCCGGAGGTGGGTGCTCCAGCAGGCGCCAAGGTACGAGGTCCGGAGGTGACGCCGGTGGAAGGGGCGCTACGGCTGCGTCCACGGCTGGCGGCGCGGGAGGTTCGGGAGGACTCGGGAGGGCTCGGCTCGAAGCCGTTCCGGGTGGAGCCAGGGGTGGGGGGGGCGCCGGATGATCCACGGGAGGCCTCGACGCCCGGGTCGACGACCCCGGAGGGCAGTGGCGGCCTGGGGGCGCCGGATCCGAAGAAGCCTCGCGGCTGAGCGCGTCCGGGGCCCTCCGCAATTAATGCGTGGGCCGGGCTTGGGGCCGGTGCTATGTGCCCGGGCGGATGCCCGAGTTACCCGAAGTGGAGATCGCCCGGCGCAATCTGGTGCGCTGGTTCACGGGCCGTCGACTCGTGCGCGCGGAGGCGGATGACACCCGCGTCTTCCGCGGCGCCGACCGTGCGCGCTTCGCTCAGCTGCAGGGGCGGCTGGAGTCGCTCGTGCGCCGGGGCAAGTACCTGCTCTTCTCCTTCGAGGAAGGCCGGGGCCTGTTGGGCCACCTGGGCATGACGGGCAAGTTCGTGCGCCGCGCCCCCACCGACGTCGTCCCCTACAGCCGCGCCCGCTTCCACCTCGACGACGGCCAGGTGCTGCACTTCGCCGACGCGCGCATGTTCGGGCGCATGGAGCCGACCCCCGCCGCGGGCCTGCGCTCGCTCGACGTGGTGAAGGCACTGGGGAGGGACCCGCTGGCGGACGGCCTCACCGCCGGCCAGCTGGAGCAGGCCGTGGCGTCCTCGAAGCAGGACCTGAAGGTGGCGCTGATGGACCAGGGGCGCATCGCCGGCCTGGGCAACATCCACGCCGCGGAGGCCCTGTTCCGAGCGGGCCTGCACCCCGCGCGCAAGCCCTCCACCCTCACCCCGGAGGACTGGAAGCGCCTGGTCCAGGCCATCCGGGAGAGCATCGACTTCGGCCTCGAGGAGCAGCAGGGCGAGGAGCCCGTGTACCTGGAGGAGGGTGGCTCGGAGAACCCGTTCCTGGTGTACGGCCGCGGTGAGGGCCCGTGCTCCAGGTGCGGCTCGCCGGTGGAGTCCTTCACCCAGGCGGGACGCACCACCTACGCCTGTCCGAAGTGCCAACCCCGGGGGAGGGCAGGGAAATGACCCCGGGCGTCCTGTCGTCAACGGCGCGAACCGACGTCCCGGTTGGCGTTGACACCCCCCTGTCCCATGGCTTGAATCGCCCGCCTTTCCGACCCGGCCGCCCCGAGCGGCCCTGGAGATCGTTGCCCATGTCTCACGTCCTGCTGGCGGCGCTGCTCGTCGCTTCCTCCACGGCCACCGCCCAGGTGCCCGCCGGGGGCACGCCTCCGCCCGCGCCCGCGGAGGCCGCGCCCGCCCCCGCCCCCGAGGCTCCGGCCACCGCCCCCGAGCAGCCCGCCGCCGCGCAGCCCGCCGCCACCACCGTGCCCGCGGCCGAGGCGGTCACCCAGGACGACCTGGAGGCCACCAAGCAGGAGCTGCGCGGAGAGATTCGCGCCGAGGCCGCCAAGCAGTCCCTCAACGGCGAGGAGTGGAGCGAGGAGTACCCCGAGGAGAAGCGCAAGCTGGAGGTCTTCCAGCTCGACGGCTACTTCCGCCTGCGCCCCACGCTCTTCTACAAGTTCGACCTGGGCCGCGTCCCGGCCACCATCGCGGGCCAGGACCTCTTCCCGCGCTCCTCGCGCACGTCGGCGAACACCCAGTCGTTCGCCACCATGCGCCTGCGCCTGGACCCCACGTTCAACATCTCCGAGCAGGTGAAGATCAAGCTCCAGGTGGACGGCCTGGACAACCTGGTGCTGGGCTCCACGCCGGACACGCTCTACCCGGGTGACGCGCGCAACGTCTTCACCATCTTCTCCGAGGACCAGGAGTCGCTGGGCAACACGCTGTCGGACTCCATCAAGCTGCGCCGCGCCTACGGCGAGGTGAACACGCCGGTGGGCATCCTGCGCTTCGGCCGCATGGGCAGCCACTGGGGCCTGGGCATGCTGCGCAACGACGGCAACTGCTTCGACTGCGACTTCGGCGACACCGTGGACCGCATCCAGTTCGTCACCGAGCCGTTCGCCGGCTGGTACGTCACGCCGATGCTGGACTTCAACTCCGAGGGCTCGGTGTACCGCACGGGCGCCCAGGGCGAGCCGGTGGACCTGACCCAGGCCGATGACGCCCACAGCTGGGTGCTCGCCATCGCCCGCCGGGACACGGACGCGCAGATCCGCTCCAAGCTCGACAACAACCAGGGCGTGCTCCAGTACGGCCTGCACTTCACCTACCGCACGCAGAACTACCAGGACATCACCAACGACACGACGGGGCAGGTGAGCTTCATCCCCCGCGACGCCAAGCTGTACGTCCCGGACTTCTGGCTGCGCTACGAGGAGCGCTCCTGGCGCATCGAGATGGAGCTGGCGGCGGTGCTCGGCAGCATCAACAGCCGCGGCCTCAGCCTGAACGAGGCGATGGCGGACCCCAGCCTGCGCGTGGCCCAGTTCGGTGGCGTGCTCCAGGGTGAGGTGAAGGCGGCGGAGAACAAGCTGACGGTGGGCCTGGAGCTGGGCTTCGCCTCCGGTGACAAGGCGCCGGGCTTCGGCAACTACCCGGGCCGCACCGGCTCGGGCAACCCGAACGGCCCCAACAACTACACCCAGCCGGGCGACGTGGAAGGCCCCCAGTACCGCTGCGACGCGGGCGGCTGCGCGGATGACGCCATCCGCAACTTCCGCTTCAACCGCGACTACCGCGTGGACCTCATCCTTTGGCGCCAGCTCATCGGCGGCATCACCGACGCGTTCTACATCCGCCCGTCCGTGAAGTACGCGGTGGCGCCGGGCATCGACGTCTACGGCCGCCTCATCTACTCGCAGGCGCTCTACGCCGAGTCGACGCCGTCGTTCACCAGCAAGTCGCTGGGCATCGAGCTGAACGCGGGCGTGGACTACACCACCGAGGACGGCTTCATCGCGGGCCTGGCCTACGGCATCCTCTTCCCGATGAGCGGCCTGCAGCAGTACCAGGAGGTGCTGCGTCGGGACCTGGAGACGCCGCACACCATCCGCGGCTGGCTGGGCGTGAAGTTCTAGTCATGAAGCGCGCCCTCTCTTCGCTGAGCATCGCCGCCCTCCTCGTGCTGGGGGTGGTGGCGTGTGGCATCAAGGGCGCGCCCAAGCCGCCGCTGGCGCCGAGCGCGCCCGCGACGGAGACGCCTCCTCCGCCGTCGGACACCGCGCCGACGACGGTGGCGCCCACCGGGCCCTCCGTGTCTCCGACGACGGATGGTGGCGTGGTGACGCCGACCACCACCACCGACGCGGACGCCGGAGTCCCGTGAGCTTCTTCACCTATCGAAAGGGCGTGCTGCACGCGGAAGGCGTGCCGCTGCCCGCCATCGCGGACGCGGTGGGCACGCCCGCCTACGTCTATTCCTCCGCGGCGCTCACCGGCCACTTCAGCGCCGTCGTCGACGCCTTCGGCGAGGCCCGGCCCCTCATCTGCTACTCGGTGAAGGCCAACTCGAACCTCTCCATCCTGCGGCTGTTCGCGGGGCTGGGCGGGGGCTTCGACATCGTCTCCGGCGGAGAGCTGGCCCGCGTGCGGCAGGCGGGCGGCGAGGCCGCGAAGACGGTGTTCGCGGGCGTGGGCAAGACGCCGGAGGAGATGGCGGCCGCGCTGGACGCGGGCCTGCTCCTGTTCAACGTGGAGAGCGCCGAGGAGCTGGAGGCGCTGGACGCGGTGGGCCGGCGGCTCGGGAAGAAGGCGCCGTTCGCCCTGCGCGTGAACCCGGAGGTGGACGCGCGCACGCACCGCTACATCGCCACCGGGCTGAAGACGTCCAAGTTCGGCGTGCCCTTCGAGGAGGCGGTGGCGCTGTACGAACGCTCCAGGAAGATGCGGGGCCTCAAGGCCTTCGGCCTGGACTGTCACATCGGCTCGCAGCTCACGCAGAGCTCGCCGGTGCGCGCGGCGCTCACCAAGGTGGCGGGCCTGTACCGCGAGCTCAAGGCGCGCAAGCACCCGCTGGAGTACCTGGACGTGGGCGGTGGGCTGGGCATCACGTACACGGACGAGACGCCGCCGTCGGTGGCGGAGTACGCGCGCGTGGTGCTCGCGGCCACGAAGGACACGGGCGCGCGGCTGGTGCTGGAGCCCGGGCGCTCGCTGGTGGGCAACGCGGGCGTGCTGCTCACGCGCGTGCTGTACCGCAAGCAGACCCCGGCCAAGCGCTTCGCCATCGTCGATGCGGGCATGAATGACTTGCTGCGCCCGGCCCTCTACGAGGCCCACCACGGCTTCGTCCCGCTGGTGAAGCGGCGGGGCAAGGAAGTGGAGGTGGATGTGGTGGGGCCGGTGTGTGAGTCCACCGACGTGCTGGCCCAGGCGCGCTCCCTGGTCCTCCCCCAGCCGGGCGAGCTGTATGCCTTCCTCAGCGCCGGGGCTTACGGCATGAGCATGGCTTCCAACTACAACTCCCGCCCCCGTCCGGCGGAGGTGCTGGTGGCCGAGGGGGCCTGGCGGGTGGTGCGGGAGCGCGAGCGCACCGAGGATCTCTGGCGCGGCGAGCGGGCCTGAACATATAAGCGCCGGCATGAAGACCTTCGAAGGCTCCATGACGGCGTTGGCCACCCCGTTCCGCAACGGCGCGCTCGACGAGTCGGCCTACCGGGCGCTGGTGCGGCAGCAGCTCGAGGGCGGCACCAGCGTGCTCATCCCCATGGGCACCACGGGTGAGTCGGTCACCATGTCCGCGGACGAGCGCGCCCGCGCGGTGCGCGTGGTGGTGGAGGAGTCGAAGGGCCGGGCCCTGGTGGTCGGCGGCGCGGGCTCCAACAACACCGCCGAGGTCATCGAGGGCGTGGCGCGCGTGCGGGACGCGGGCGCGGACGGCACGCTCATCGTCACGCCGTACTACAACAAGCCCACGCAGGCGGGCCTGGTGGAGCACTTCCGCGCGGTGGCCAGGGCGCACCCGGGCTTCCCCATCATCGCGTACAACGTCCCCGGCCGCACCGGCGTGGACCTGCTGCCGGAGACGGTGCAGCGGCTGTGCGACTTCCCGGAGGTGGTGGCCATCAAGGAGGCCACCGGCAACATGGCCCGGGCGGTGGACATCCTGGAGAAGTGCGGCGAGCGGCTGACGCTGCTGTCCGGTGACGACTTCACCGTGCTGCCCTTCATCGCCTGCGGCGGCAAGGGCGTCATCTCCGTGTCGTCCAACGTGGCGCCCCGGATGATGGCGGACCTGGTGGCGTCCGCGCGGGCCGGCGACATCGCCCGCGCGCGCGAGCTCCAGGTGAAGCTCAACCCCCTCCACCGGCTGCTCTTCGTGGAGTCCAGCCCCATCCCCGTGAAGTGGGGCCTGCACCTGCTGGGCCTCTTCGGGCCGGAGGTGCGGCTGCCGCTGGTGCCCATGACGGAGCCCAACGCGACGAAGCTCGCCGAGGAGCTGCGTCAGCTGGGCCTGCTGAAGCACTGAAGCCGCTCTGCCGAGCGCCACACGCCACGACACGCCAGGAGCGCGGCCCACCATGATTCGCACCGTCATCACCGGCATCACCGGACGCATGGGCAGCACGCTCTTGCGCCTGTCGCGCGACGCGGAGGACCTCCAGGTCGTCGGCGCCACGGAGCGGCCCGGCAGCGCCTCGGTGGGCCTGGACGCGGGGCTTGCGGCGCGCATCGGCGCGCTCGAGGTGCAGGTGTCCGACGACCTGGGCCGCGCGCTGGATGCGGCCAAGGCGGACGTGGTCATCGACTTCACCAGCGCGGAGGTCAGCGTGGCCCACGCGAAGGCGTGCGCCGAGCGCGGCGTGGCCTTCGTGTGCGGCTCCACCGGCTTCTCTCCGGAGGCGTCGCAGGCGCTGGCCGAGAGCGCGAAGCAGGTGCCCATCGTCGCCGCGCCGAACATGTCGGTGGGCGTCAACCTGGTCATCCGCGTGGCCGCGGAGCTGGCGCGTGTCCTGGGCCCGGGCTTCGACGTGGAGGTGCTGGAGGCGCACCACCGGATGAAGAAGGACGCGCCCAGCGGCACGGCGCTGCGGCTGGCGGAGGTGCTCGCCTCCGCGCTGGGCCGCACGCAGGACGACCTGACGTTCGCGCGCCACGGGCAGACGGGCGCGCGCCCCGCGAAGGAGATTGGCGTGCAGACGCTGCGCGGGGGGGATGTGGTGGGCGAGCACACCGTGTACTTCTTCGGCGAGGGCGAGCGCATCGAGCTGACGCACCGGGCGACCAGCCGCGACCAGTTCGGGCTGGGGGCGCTGCGCGCGGCGCGCTGGGTGGTGGGCCGCCCGCCGGGGCTGTATGACATGGCCGACGTGCTCGGCTTCCAGAGGACTTCATGACGACCGCCCGCTACTGCCGCTTCCTCTACGAGGGCCGCGCGCACCACGGCCGCGTCGAGGGCACCGAGGTGGTGGTGCTCTCCTCGGCGCCCTGGCTGACCGGCGTCAAGGACACGGGCATCCGCCGCTCGCTGTCCGCGGTGACGCTGCTGGTGCCCGCGGACGCGTCGAAGGTCGTCTGCATCGGCCAGAACTACCGCAAGCACGCGGAGGAGATGGGCAAGCCCGTGCCCGTCGAGCCGCTCATCTTCACCAAGCCCTCCACCGCGCTCAACGGCCCCCGCTCCCCCATCCGCATCCCCAAGGCGAGCCAGGAGGTGCACTTCGAGGCGGAGCTGGCGCTCGTCATCGGCGAGAAGCTCAAGAACGCCGACGAGATGACCGCCGCGCGCGCCATCTGGGGCCTGACGTGCTTCAACGACGTCACCGCGCGGGACATCCAGAAGCGCGAGACGCAGCACACGCGCGCCAAGGGCTACGACACCTTCGCGTGTGCGGGGCCGTGGGCGGTGACGGGCCTGTCGCCCGCCGACCTCCAGATTTCCTGCCGGGTGAACGGGCAGGTGCGCCAGGACAGCCGCACCTCCGACATGGTGTTCAGCCCCGCTCGCCTGGTGTCGTTCATCTCCCACATCATGACGCTGCTCCCAGGGGACATGATTTCCACCGGCACGCCCTCGGGAGTGGGGAAGCTTGCGGCCGGTGACTCGGTTGAAGTGGAAATCGAGGGAATCGGGACGCTGCTCAATCCAGTTGAGCTGGAGCCGTGAGCACCATCGTCTACGTCGGGTTGGGCTCGAACGAGGGGGACCGCGAGTCCCACCTGGTCGCCGCCCTCACCGCGCTGTCCCGCATCGATGCGGTGGCGGTGCTTCGTTGTTCCTCTCTTTTCGACAGCGCCCCCGTCGGGCCGCCGCAGCCGCGCTATCTCAACGCGGTGGTGGCCCTGGACTGCGCGCTGTCCCCGCAGCGCCTGTTGGTCATCCTCCAGCAGATTGAGAAGGACCTGGGCCGGCGCCGCGAGCAGCACTGGGGCCCGCGCACCATCGACCTGGACATCCTCTTCTGGGAGGGCCAGGTGGTGGCGGACCCGCACCTCCAGGTGCCGCACCTTGAATTGCACAAGCGTCGCTTCGCGCTGGAGCCGTTGGCGGAGCTGGCGCCGGACCTGCTGCACCCCGTGTTGGGGACGACGGTGAAGGAGCTCCTCGGGAAACTCGCCCCGCAGGATGTCCGCAGGAGTGAAGCCACCTGGTGGCCCGAAGCGAGCCTGCCGAGCAACGAGACATGAACCTCTCCCTGGCCCTGGCCACCGCGGCGCTGCTCGCCGCCGAGCCCTCTTCTCTGCCCCCTGGTCACCCGCCCGTCCCCCCGGGGACGCAGGCGTCCCCCACCGCGCCGTCCATGGGCGCGGGGGGCGCGCTGCCGCAAGGGCATCCTCCGCTCGAAGGGCAGACGCCGACGTCTCCGGACGCGCTGCCCTCGGGGCACCCGCCGCTGTCGGGCACGGGCAAGGCGCCTCCGTCCGCGGACGAACTGCTGCGTCAGCTCGACTCCACGGAGGGGCTGAAGGGGCGCGAGAAGACGTTCGAGATCGCCGCGTCGCTGGGCCGGCTGTACTACGTGAACGGCCGCAACGTGGACGCGGACACGTACCTGCAGCAGGCCGAGGAGCGCGCGAAGCCGGTGCGCGACCTGTTCCTGGCGCAGAAGAAGAAGCTGGGCAAGACGCCGGTGCCGACGGCGGAGGCCGCGAAGTGTGGCTTCACGCCGGGCCAGCCGCTGGAGGCGATGGGGCAGGTGGCGAGCGAGCGCGCGAAGAAGGGTGACGCGGCGGGCGCGGCGGCCTGTGCTCGCGCGGCGCTGGAGCCCGTGCTGGAGACGGGGGTCATGCGCGCCAACGCGCTGTACCTGGGCGGAGATTCGGCGGCGGCGCTGGCGGCGTACGGCGCGGTGCTGGAGGTGGAGCCCCGGCACGAGGAGGCGCTCTACGGGCGCGCCTCGGTGTTGTTCGAGACGAAGGGCGAGGACCTGGCGGCGCTGAAGCAGGCGCACGAGGGCTTCGAGGCGGTGCAGGCCCTCAACCCCAACTCCGCGCGCGCGGCCACGGCGAAGCGGATGTCGGCGCTGGTGGACGAGACGGTGAAGGCGGGTGGGCGCGCGAAGCTGCTCGCGGCGCGCGCCGAGGACCGCCGCATCCGGTTGTCGCAGGCGCTGGCCGCCGCTCCCGCGCAGGACGCGCCGCGTCCGCTGACGCCGGAGATGGTGGACGCGGTGAAGAACACCGAGCGCACGCCGGAGCTGGAGCAGGGCCTGACGAAGCTGGTGGAGGAGGGTGAGGAGCACCTGGCGAAGGGGCGCTTCCAGGAGGCGCTCGGCAACTACACGCGTGTGGTGCCCTTCCAGCCGGAGAACGGCCGCGCGAAGGCGGGCATGGCGTGGGCGCTGGTGGGCCTGGGGCGGCCCATGGCCGCGCGCGTGTGGGGCGTGGCGGTGCAGTCGGACCCGGCGTCGGTGGAGAAGCTGGGCGACATGCTGCTCGAGAAGGGTGACGCCAAGGGCGCCAAGGCGCTCTGGGAGAAGCTGTCCTCGGACGCGCCCGACTACAACAAGGCCGGCCTCCAGGCGAAGCTGTCGCGGTAGGTGTCAGCTGGGCCCGCACCGCCAAGAGGCGGTGCAATGGGCTCGTGGCATCGCGGGGAATCCCGCCCGTCGCGAGATGCCAGGATGTGCACCGTGTGGTCCGCACTGCGTCGGCGGTGCGTTGACGCTGGTGGTGGAGGTCCGTCCGTCCAGGCGAGCGAGATCGATGCTGACGCGGGCGCTGCCTGGGGGCGCTGGCCCTGGCGAACGCAGGGGCGTCCGTACCGTTCAGGGATGCCGGTGCTTGCGCGGGCGCGGCACCACCGAGTTGATGCGATGGCGCCGTGCTTTGAGTCCACACGCGGCGAGGTGCTCCTTGAGGCGCGCGTGGGTGGCACGAACCCACGGACCCCTCCGGTGGGTACGTCGGCGAGCGCCCGCGCGTCGCGGCCCGTCAGACGAACTTCGCGGCGAGCAGGTCCTGCACGTCGAGCAGGCCCACGGCGCGGCCCTCGACGTCCACCACGGGCAGCTGGTCCACCTTCAGCTCGCGCATCTGCGCGGTGGCCGAGAGCGCCAGCGTCTCCGGCGTCACGCAGCGCGGCTGCTTGCCCATCACGTCGCGCACCTGGATCTTGAAGTCGGTGAGCCCCTGCTCCACGCGGCGGCGCAGGTCGCCGTCCGTGAAGATGCCCACCAGCCGCCCCGTGCGGTCCACCACGCAGGCCGCGCCCGGCCGGCCCGGTGTCTTCGTCATCACCCCCACCACCTCCGACAGCGTGGCGGTGTCGCGCACCAGCGGGTTGGCGGGCCCCGTGCGCATCAGCTCGAACACGCGCTGCACCGAGCGGCCCAGCTTCCCACCCGGGTGGAGCAGCGCGTAGTCATCCGTCCCGAACGGCCGCGAGCGCAGCACCGCCATCGTGAGCGCGTCCCCCAACGCATGCAGCGCCGCCGTGGACGCCGTGGGGACCAGCCCCATCGGACACGCCTCCTCGATGTGGCCAATCTCCAGCACCACGTCCGAGCCACGCGCCAGCGCGCTCTGCGTGTCCGCCGTCAACGCGATGACCGGCGTGGCCATGCGCTTGAACGACGGGAGCAGCCGCACCAGCTCCTCCGTGGAGCCGCTGTTCGACAACGCCAGGATGACATCCCCGCGCGCCACCCGGCCCAGGTCCCCGTGCACCGCCTCCGCGGGGTGCAGGAACACCGAGCGGACACCCGTGGACGCGAGCGTGGCGGAGAGCTTCTGGCCGATGTGGCCCGCCTTCCCCATGCCCGTCACGATGACCTGTCCCTGACACTCGCGCACCAGCCGCACCGCGCGCACGAAGGGCGCGCCCAGCCGCGCCGTCACGCCGAGGATGGCGCGCGACTCCGCCTCCAGCACGTCGCGCGCGCACGCGAGCAGGGCCTCGTCGTCCAGCTCGGACGTGGGGGCCGGGGTGGAGCGGCCGGGGAGGGCGCGCAGACGGGGCTTCTTGGCGGCGGAGCGTGGGGAGCGGGCCATGGCGACGGCTTCGCCTTCTACCTCCCACTCCCGCCTGGGGCCACCCTTGACGCGTGGGGGGGCATCGGTTACGCGCCTGCTCGCCCGGCTCCCTCGGAGCCGACCCCATCCCTCGCCCTCATTCGCGGGCCCATCCAGGAGAGTGACCAGATGAAGTTCTTCATCGACAGCGCGGACGTGGAGGAGATTCGCAAGGCCCACGCGATGGGCTGCGTGGACGGCGTGACGACGAACCCCTCGCTCCTGGCCAAGGTCGGCCGCGGCCTCGAGGAGACCATCCGCGAAATCTGCTCCATCGTCGACGGCCCCATCAGCGCCGAGGCCGTCTCCCTGGACGCCGAGGGGCTCATCGCCGAGGGCCGCACCCTGGCGAAGATCCACGACAACGTCGTGGTGAAGATTCCCATGGGCGTCGAGGGCGTGAAGGCCGTCAAGGCGCTCACCGCCGAGGGCATCCGCACCAACGTCACCCTCATCTTCTCCGCCAACCAGGCCCTGCTGTGCGCCAAGGCCGGCGCCACCTACGTGTCGCCCTTCGTCGGCCGGCTGGACGACATCTCCCAGGACGGCATGGAGCTCATCTCCAACATCCTGGAGATTTATCAGAACTATGACTTCGACACGCAGGTGCTCGTCGCCAGCGTGCGCAACCCCGTCCACGTGCTCCAGTCCGCTCGCATGGGCGCCCACGTCGCCACGCTGCCGTACAACGTCATCACCCAGCTGGCCAACCACCCGCTGACCGACGCGGGCATCAAGAAGTTCCTCGCGGATTGGGAAAAGGTCCCCAAGGCCGCGAAGTAATCACGTGCCTCGTCCCCGGGTGCCAGAGGACAGGCCCCCGGGGCGTCGGCCGACCCCCCGCGCACCACTCACTTCCCAGGCGGGTTGGGCTGGAGATTTCTCGTGACGGCATGTATTCGTTGACTCCCGAGTCAACACGTCGACCCCATCACGAGGAATCTCATGGAATTCGAGCTCTCCGAGGACCAGCGCGCGCTGCAGCAGACGGCGCGGAAGTACGCCCGCGAGGTCGTCCGCCCCAAGGCGGCGCACTACGATGAGACGGCGACGTTCCCTCGGGACCTGCTGGCCACCGCGTTCGAGCTGGGCCTGCTGAACATGGCCATCCCGTCCGAGTACGGCGGGGTGGGCCTGTCGCACCTGGACCAGACCATCGTCGCGGAGGAGCTCAGCTGGGGCTGCGCGGGGGTGGCCACGTCCATCATCGCCAACGACCTGGCCAACCTGCCCATCATCCTCGCGGCCACCGACGAGCAGAAGAAGCGCCTGCTCGGCCACTTCGCCGAGAAGCTGAAGTTCTCCTCGTTCTGCCTCACCGAGCCCGAGGCCGGCAGTGACGTGGCCAACATGCAGACCACGGCGCGCCGCGAGGGTGACGAGTACGTCATCAACGGCGCGAAGTGCTTCATCACCAACGGTGGTCACGCCGAGCAGTACACGGTGTTCGCCACCGTGGACAAGGCGAAGAAGCACAAGGGCATCACCTGCTTCGTCGTCGAGGGCCGCCCCAAGGGGCTGTCCGTCAGCAAGCACGAGAACAAGATGGGCCAGCGCGCCAGCGACACCGTGTCGCTCACGTTCGAGGACGTGCGCGTGCCGGTGGCAAATCGCATCGGCGAGGAGGGCCAGGGCTTCGCCATCGCCATGGCCACGCTGGACAACAGCCGCCCGCTGACCGCCATGTTCTCCGTGGGCATCGCCCGCGCCGCGCTCGAGCACTCCATGGAGTACGCCTCGCAGCGCAAGACGTTCGGCAAGCCCATCATCGAGCACCAGGCCATCCAGTTCATGATTGCCGACATGGCCATGAACACCCACGCGGCCCGCATGCTCACCTACGAGAGCGCGTGGCTGTTGGACCAGGGCAAGCGCAACACCCTCCAGTCCAGCTACGCCAAGTCCTTCGCCGCCGACATGGCCATGAAGGTCGCCACCGACGCGGTCCAGGTCTACGGCGGCTACGGGTACATCAAGGAGTACCCCGTGGAGAAGCTGATGCGCGACGCGAAGCTCATCCAGGTGTACGAGGGGACCAGCCAGGTCCAGCGCCTCGTCATCGCTCGAGAACTGTTCAAGTAGAAAAGCAGAACTGGGCCCGGCGGCCGTTTCCCGTTGCCGCCGTGGTGCCCGGATGCCTATTAACCCAGGCCGTTCGCGCGTCGCGTCAATCCAAGCGCGCCGGACTGTTTTCCAGCCTTCTAAAACGCCTCCCGCAAGGAGAAGCCGCCGTGAAGATCCTCGTCACCGCCAAGCGCGTGGAAGACCCCGAGTCGAAAATCAAGGTGAAGCCCGATGGCTCGGGCATCGTCCAGGAGGGGCTCAAGTACAAGATCAACCCCTTCGATGAGATTGGCGTGGAGGAAGGCCTCCGGCTCGTCGCCAAGCACCAGGGTGAAGTGGTGGTGGTGTCCATCGGCGGCAAGGAGGTGCAGGAGCAGCTGCGCCACGCGCTGGCCATGGGCGCGCACCGCGCCGTGTGGGTGAACCACACGGGCCCGTTGGATCAGCTGGGCATCGCCGGCCTGCTCCAGAAGGTGACCGAGAAGGAGAAGCCGGACCTGGTCATCCTGGGCAAGCAGTCCATCGACGACGACCAGAACCAGGTGGGCCAGTACCTGGCCGAGTTCCTGGGCTGGGGCCAGGCCACGTTCGCCTCCAAGGTGGAGTCGCTGGAGAGCGCCGAGGAGAAGAACAAGGAGCCGGCCGTCAAGCTCACCGCGGACAAGAAGGCCGTCCAGGTGGTGCGCGAGGTCGACAACGGGCTCGCGACGCTGGAGTGCCAGCTGCCCGCCGTCGTCACCACGGACCTGCGCCTGAACCAGCCGCGCTACGCGAGCCTGCCGGGCATCATGAAGGCCAAGAGCAAGCCTATCGAGGAGCTGACGCCGGCGGGGCTTGGCGTGGACGTGGCCCCGAAGATCCAGGTGCTGAAGCTGGCGTCTCCGCCCGCGCGCAAGGCCGGCATCAAGGTGCCGGACGTGGCCACGCTGGTGGACAAGCTGCGCAACGAGGCGAAGGTCGTCTAACCCTCTCGGAAGATACGGAGACACTCCAATGCCAATCGTTCTCATCGTCGCCGAGCAGCAGCCGGACGGGAACCTCCGCAAGGCCTCCCTGAACGCCATCACCGCGGGCAAGCAGCTCGCGGACAAGGCCGGGGCGGAGTTGCACATCGCCATCCTCGGCAAGGACCCGGCCAAGGTGGCCGAGGAGCTCAAGGGCACCGGCGCCAAGGCCGTGCACGTGGGCGCCGCCGCGGAGCTGGAGCACTACCTGGCGGAGACGTACGCCCCCGCGCTCGCCGCGCTCGCCACCGAGCTCAAGGCGGACTTCGTGGGCATGGCGTCCACCGCGCAGGGCAAGGACCTGATGCCCCGCCTCGCCGCGCGTCTGAAGGCCGCCATGGCCACGGACATCACGGGCCTGGGTGGCTCGGGCGCGGACATCACCTTCCACCGCCCGATGTGGGCCGGCAACGTGTTCGCCGAGGTGAAGCTCACCACGCCGGTCAAGGTGTTCACCGTGCGCGCCACGGAGTTCACCGCGGCCGCCGGTGGCCAGGGCGCCGCCGAGGTGAAGACCTTCGCGCCGAAGATCGAGGCCTCCAAGACGAAGTTCGTCGAGTTCAAGGAAGTGAAGAGCGCTCGCCCGGAGCTGACCGAGGCGCGCGTCGTCGTCTCCGGTGGCCGTGGCACCAAGGGCGACTTCAAGGAGATCGAGGCGCTGGCCGATGACCTGGGCGCCGCGGTGGGCGCGTCCCGCGCGGTGTGCGACGCGGGTTGGGTTCCCAACGACCTGCAGGTCGGTCAGACGGGCAAGGTCGTGGCGCCGGCGCTGTACATCGCCGCGGGCATCAGCGGCGCCATCCAGCACCTGGCGGGCATGAAGAGCTCGAAGACCATCGTCGCCATCAACAAGGACGCCGAGGCCCCCATCTTCCAGGTGGCGGACTACGGCATCGTCGCGGACCTGTTCAAGGTCCTCCCCGAGCTGCGCTCGGAGCTGCAGAAGCTGAAGTAGCGCTTCGGGCCCGTTCGGGCTGACGAGGGGCGGGAGTGGGGACCTCAGGGCTCCCACGCTCGCCCCTTCGTCGTTTCCGGGGGCACACCCGACGGCGGGCGAGCACGCCCCCGTGGGCTTGCAGGGGCGCAGGGCGGGCGAGGCCCATGGTCGCGAGGCACTCGCCCCACGCCCCGTGGGCTTCCAGGGGGGGCGCGGGCGGGGCGCATGGCCGCGCAGCGCCCGCGCGCCTTGTCGTGTCGCTACAGCTCGATGTCGCTGTCGCGGCCACCGCGGGCCGGGACGTTCTCGTCGGCGCCGGGGGGCTCCGGGGGAGGCGGCAGCGGCTCGTCGTCCTCGGGCGTCTCCTCGCTGGGGAACGCGTCGGGGGCATCGGGCGCGTCGTCACGCAGGTCGATGCGGCTGCCGTCCTCCAGCTCCACGGCGAGCGTGTCGTAGCGCCACTCGTCCTCGCCCTGCTTCGTCGCGTCGATGAAGAGCGTGCCGTCGGCCTGCGGGCCATCCAGGGGGATGGTGAACTTCGCGTGTGTCTGGCCGTTGATGGACTGGACCGCCGACTGCTTCGGCAGGCCCGTCTGGATGGGAGTGCCGAGCGCGCGTCGCACCTGCGCGTCGGACTGGGCGATGGCCACCGCGTCCGTGTACGCGCCCATGTTGCTCAGCGACTTCATGCCGAGCCCCACCATCGCGAAGCCCAGGCAGCCGCACGAGGCCAGCAGGCCCAGGCAGCCCACGGGCACCACCCACTTCCAGTTCCGACTCCACCAACCCCGCTGCGGCACCAGCGAGCCCTCGGGCGTCGCGTCCATGACCTCACTCCTCCTTGCGCCGCCCTCCGGCCGGTGGGTGGCGTCCTCCTCTTAGCGGGACCCAGGGGCGGTTGATAGGGCCGGGTCCGGGTCGGTTGGTGTGGGAGAGCGAAGGGGCTACATTCCGGCGGACGAGGGGAAGGCACGAGCAGGGCCGGACTTCCCCGGAGGTGGCGTGTGCCGCCGCGGAAGACGCCTTCCACCGAGGTGCTGCTGGACGTGCTGAGGGCGCTGCCACCCGGGCAGAAGCTCTGGGTGCGCGGTGTGGGCGGGGGCCTGTTCCCGCTGCTACGCGCCGGTGACTCGGTGCGGGTGCTGCGCTGCGGGCCGGACGAGACGGCGCGTGGTGACGTGGTGCTGGTGCGCCAGGGGCGGATGCTGACGGCCCAGGTGGTGGTGGCCACCCAGCCGTGGAGCACGGCGCCGCTGCTGGGCGCCGAGGAGCGGTCGGACGGGGAGCTGCTGGGGCGCGCCGTCGCGCTGCGGCGTGGAAGGTGGCTGCTCCCGCTGCCCCGGCCCTTGGGTCCGGCGCTGTGGGTGACGCAGTGGACGCTGGCGACCGCGTGGGCACAGCCCCGGACCCGGCTAGTCTATCGGGGCGTGCGGGACTTCTTCTTCTCCAACTGGTCCAGGCCCCTGCGGCGCCACCTGGTGGGGCCGCTGGAGATACGCCTGCTGCGGGCCGAGGATTTGGACGCGCTCGTCACCTTCGCGAGCGAGCGCTTGGTCGTCTCCGCCAGCTTCCTGCGCCGGCAGCTCCAAGAGCGCTGGGGCCTGGAGCCGACCCAGCGGCGGGGCGCGGCGGCGGGCGCGCTGGACTCGAAGGGGCGGCTGCACGGCTTCGCGTGGGTGGACTCGTATCGCCAGGAGGGGTTGCCCCTGGACGGCGTCTGGGTGCGCTCGCTGGTGGTGGCGCCGCAGGCCCGGCGGATGGGTGTGGCGACGCAGCTGCTGGAGTGCCTGCTGGAGGAGTCCCACCGACAGGGCGAGCCGAGCGTGCAGGCGGACGTGGACGAGGACAACGCCGCGTCGCTGAAGACCTTCGAGGGCCTGGGCTTCCGCCTCGCCACGGAGGCGCTGACCCGGCGCACGAACGAGGCGTGGGACGCGGCGGGTCGCTCCAAGCGCCTGGTCGTCCTGGAGCGGGCCTCCGCGCCCTGACGCGACGGGGGTTGCGCGGCACGCCGGGGTAGGCGAAACGTCGTGCCCTCCGTGAGCGCCTCGACTCCCGACAGCCTGGGCCGTGAGCCATCCTTCCTGGCGAGACTCCGGGGTCTCCAGGCGGACGGCGCGCTCGTCTTCATCACCCTCATCTGGGGTGTCACCTTCGTGGTGGTGAAGGACGCGCTGAGCTACGCGGACCCGTTCACCTTCCTGTCGCTGCGCTTCGGGGTGGGCGCGGTGGCGCTGAGCGCGCTCGCGGGCCGGCAGGTGTTGAACCCGAGGAACCTGCGCCACGGCGCGCTGCTGGCGACGTTCCTGTTCCTGGGCTTCGCGCTCCAGACGTGGGGGCTGACGTTCACCACGCCGTCGCGCTCGGCGTTCATCACCGGGATGTGCGTGCTGTTCGTGCCGCTGCTGACGCTGCTGGTGTTCCGGCGGGCGCCGAAGCCCGCGGCGCTGGTGGGCGTGGCGCTGTCGGCGGCGGGGCTCTACCTGCTCACCAGGCCCGCGCCGGGGGAGGGCGGCGGGTGGTTGAACCTGGGGGAGCTGCTGTCGCTCGGCTGCGCGGTGGCGTACGCGGCGCACATCACCTTCACGGAGCGGTACGCGTCGAAGGAGGGCGTGCTGGGGATGGTGGCGGTGCAGCTGTGGGGCGTGGCGCTGATGTCCGCGGCGTGCCTGCCCTTCGTCACGCGCAGGGTGGAGTGGCAGCCCTCGCTGGTGATGGCGGTGCTGGTGTGTGGCCTGTTGCCCAGCGCGTTCGCCATCAGCGTGCAGACGTGGGCGCAGGCGCGCACGTCCGCGGTGCGCGCGGCGGTCATCTACGCGCTGGAGCCGGTGTTCGCGTCCATCTACTCGGTGGTGCTGGGCTACGAGCGGCTGGGCGCGCCGGAGGCGATGGGCGGCGGGCTCATCCTCCTGGGTGTGCTGGTGGCGGAGCTGGGCTCACCGGCCTGGGCGTGGTGGAAATCACGCGGAGTCCAAGGGCCGGGCTGACGCCCCCCGAGCGGGCATGCGGCGGGCCGAAGAGAAGCGGCGCGCCGGGCCCGTGACGCGCTATATCCGCGAGCCTTCCCATGAGCGTGGAGCTGCGTCGAAACGGGATGCACCTGACGGGCACCCTCCTGTCCCTGGACGCGAAGCGCAAGTCGCCGTTGTGCTTCGTGAGCCATGGGCATTCGGACCACATCGCCCGGCATGAGCGCACCATCGCCACGGCGGCGACGCTGCGCTTCATGGAGCATCGGCTGGGGCCGGTGAGCGCGCCCCTGGCCGCGCCGTACCGTCGGCCGTTCGAGCTGGGGCCGTTGGTGTTGGAGCTGCTGCCAGCGGGGCACATCCTGGGCAGCGCGCAACTGCGCGTCATCCGCTCGGATGGTCGGCGCGTGGTCTACACGGGGGACTTGAACGTGGTGCCGTCGTTGACGGCCGAGGCGACGGAGGTGGCCGAGTGCGACACGCTGGTCATCGAGTCGACCTTCGGGCATCCGCGCTATCGCTTCCCGCCGCGTGACGAGGTGATGGGGCAGGTGGAGGCGTGGGTGCGTCGGCAGCTCGAGCGGGGCGCGGTGCCGGTGGTGCTCGGGTATCCGCTGGGCAAGAGCCAGGAGTCGATGAAGTTCCTCGCGGGCCGCGGGTTCTCGCTGGTGGCGCACCCGTCCATCTACGAGGTGGCCCGGCTCTACGGGGAGCTGGGGGTGCCGATTGAAAACCTGCGCTGCTACACGGGGACGGTGGAGCCGGGCGAGGTGCTGTTCTTCCCGCCGCATCAGGCGCGAGGTGGGGCGCTGGCGCACCTGTGGCCTCGGGGGACGGCGGTGTTGACGGGGTGGGCGATGGACCCGGGGGCGGCGCGGCGCTACGGCGCGGACGTGGCGTTCCCGGTGTCGGACCACGCGGACTTCCCGTCGTTGAAGGCGTACGTGAAGGCGACGGGGGCGAGCGAGGTGATTACGTGCTTCGGCTTCGCGGAGGAACTGGCGCAGGCGCTGCGGGACGACGGGGTGGATGCCCGGCCACTCGGGGGCAAGCCGCAGCAGCTCGCGTTGCTGTGAAGCGGTAGGGGAGCGGAGTAGAAGAGGGGCATGCCTCCGTCTCCGCAGCTCTTCGGCCGCGCGGTCCGAGTCCTGGTGTGCACCGAGAAGAAGACCTTCGTCACGCGCGAGCTGGCGGAAGTGCGCGTGACGTTCGAGGGCATCGACGGGGACAGGCACGCGGGACACACGCGGCCGGCGGACGTGCGTACGCCGTGGTACCCGAAGGGGACGCCCATCCGGAACACGCGGCAGCTGTCGCTGGTGTCGACGGAGGAGCTGGCGGTGGTGGCCCAGACGCTCGGCATCCCGAAGGTCCTGGCGTCCTGGCTGGGAGCCAACCTGGAGCTGGTGGGCATCCCCCGGCTGACGTTCCTGCCACCGGGCTCGCGCATCTTCTTCCCGGAGGACGCGGTGCTGGCGGTGGAGGGGGAGAACGAGCCCTGCATCGGGCCGGGCAAGGTGATTGGCGAGCACCATCCAGACAAGGAGAAGCTCGCGAGCCGCTTCGTGAAGGCCGCGTGGGAGAAGCGGGGGCTCGTGGCCTGGGTGGACCGGCCCGGCGTCATCCGCGCGGGGGATGAAGTCCGCGTGATGCTGCCGAAGCCGGTGACGTACGTGTTGCCGTGAGGCTCAGCGCGCCTCGCGCGACAGGTGTCGGAGCAGGGCGTTCATGCCGGTCTCACGCGTGCGCGGCTGTGCGGGTGCGCCCAGGAGCGCGGAGGCAGGGAGGCGAGGGCCCGACAGCCGCGTGACGACGTCGATCTCCACCGGCCCCTCGCCACATTCTCCCGTGAGCAGTGAGCGGAGCGAGATGTCCAGGTCGCCCTCGCGGTTGATGTAGCCCCAGCCTCCATGGAAGGCCATGACGATGGTGCAGCCCGGCGCGGGACTGGCCGTGCACGTCTTCGGGAAGACGAGGAAGGAGCGTGGGCTCGTCTGGAGGGAGGGCATCTCGCAACCCTCGAACGAGAGGATGGAGACCCCCAGTCCAGGGGCCGCGCCGCGAGGGGTGACGTTGACGACGTCGAAGGTCTCCACCGCCTCCGTCACGCCATCCTCGGTGAAGTACATCGTGCCGGTGGTGTCGAAGCTGCCGGTCACCGCGTCCCGGAGGTCCAGGGACTGGGTCTGCTGGCTGAGCTGCCCATCGGGCCGAGGGGTCTCGGGGCTCGCGGTGACGTCCTCCGCTCCGCAGGCACCGAGCAACATCGCGCCCACAATCCATCCTGCTCCACGCATGGTTGTTTCCTCTCGAGGCTGGTTCATCGCCGTGCTGCGTGTGGAGAGAACCTTGCGGCCTCGAGATTGCGCACGCCTTTGTCAGTGGAGTCGCGCGGCACGGGAGCGTGCGAGCAACGAACGCTCGTACTCGTGGCGCCCACGTGAGGTCGCTCGGGTCGCGATTCAGGTGACCCAGGTCGTGCTCGCCGCGTGGGACAGATGCACGCGCTGGAGGAAGCGTCGCAGGTGGAAGGCGATGTCGTTCAGGTGCGTCTCCAGCGCCCAGTGTCCCGCGTCGAGCATGTGCAGCTCCGCGTCCGGCACGTCGCGCAGGTACGCGCGCCCAGCGCCCTCGGGCATGTAGCCGTCGTGGGGCCCCCATAGAATCAGCGTGGGTGGACGGTGCTCACGCAGATACGCCTGATAGCGCGGCATCCACGCGAGCGTCGTAAGTTGGTCCTCCAGCAGGTGGACCAGGTTCATGCGCCGGTCGAAGCGCTGCACCAGCGCCCAGTGGAGCGTCCACAGGTCCGGGCTGATGCGGTCGACGAGGTGCTCGGGAATCTCGCCGATGAACTCGTCCTTGAATCCCTCCTCGCTCACCGCGGCCACCAGCTTCCTGCGGCCCTCCGGTGTGGGGTTCGCCCACTGCTCCTTCAGCATCCGGTACTTGGGGCCGAACTGGTCCTCGTAGATGTCGCCGTTCTGGATGATGAGCGCGGCCACGCGCTCCGGTGCACGCAGCGCGAGGCGGAAGCCGAACTGTGAGCCGTAGTCATGCAGGTACAGCGCGTAGCGCGTGAGTCCCAGTGTCTCCACGAAGCGCTCGAGGAAGCGCGCGTATCCATCGAACGTGTAGCTGAACCTGCGGGGTGACGGTGTCGCGCTGTAGCCGAAGCCCGGAGCGTCCGGCGCAATCAGCCGCCACGAGTCCGAGAGAGCGGGCAGCAGGTTGCGGAACTGGAAGGACGAGCACGGATAGCCATGGGGCAGCAGCACCAGGGGCGCGTCCTCGGGGCCCGCCTCACGGTAGAAAATCT
The DNA here is from genome assembly GCF_020037055.1 of Myxococcus sp. AS-1-15. Lineage (NCBI taxonomy): Bacteria > Pseudomonadati > Myxococcota > Myxococcia > Myxococcales > Myxococcaceae > Myxococcus > Myxococcus sp. AS-1-15. The sequence continues at coordinate 452,613 of NZ_JAIQDF010000001.1, forward strand.
CGAGGCCATCCACGTCCACCGTCTTGTGCTGGACCGCCGGCATGCTGGCTCCTCCCCGGATGTCGCGGACAAGCTGAGCATCACTCCGCCCTCGTGTGAGCACCGTGCGAAGAGCACCCGCCTGGTCGCCTGGGGCCCCTGGGGACTGGCGTGGGAGGCTGCTCAGTCCAAGAACCAGTCGATGAATCGCGGTGTGCTGAAGAACGCGAACACCGTCGTGGCGAGGCACAGCGCCGTGCCCAGGATGAGCGCGCGAGAGATTCGATGTCGCTCCTGGAAGAGGCGATAGCCGATGCGAGGCACCGCGACCAGCGCGATGGGATAGAGCATCAGCGCTTCGCAGCCGGGGACATACCCGACCGAGCCGTACGGATGCATCAGCCCGGCGGGGTCGAAGTCCCAGGTGCGCGCCTCACCCATGTAGGCGCGATAGATGCCCAGCGCGTAATACGGGAAGTTCCTCAACCCGATGACGCAGATGCACAGCAGCAGGCTCACTTGAAACAACGCGAGCCCGAGGTGCATGTGTCTCCTCTTCCAGGCGAGGAGCGCGAAGGGCATCGAGAAGAGGGGAACCCAGGCCCCGAGCGCGATGAGCCGCCACCGCACGGGGAACATCGGGTCCTCCCTGTGCGGAGCGTTGTAGGGGCCGTCGACGTAGATGCGCTCGAAGGGCACCATCGACATCGCATACGGAACCGCCGCGAACAGGACGACGGCGAGCAGCAACTGCGCCATCAGCCCCCACCTGGACCAACCATCCAGGGGCACCGCCGCCACCCGAGCGTCGTCGACCATCCCCCGAGCGTGCGCGAGCACCGCGCGCACAGTCAATCCATACGGCTCAGTCCCTCAGGTACTCTTCACGGAAGCGGTGGTCCGGCGTTCCCACGACTGCCATGGGGCGGTCACTTCTCCGAGGACAGGCCATGAAGCTTCGCGGGGCAATGCTGTTGCTGCTGTTGGTGGCTGTCTCGGGTTGCTCGAAGACTCGAGTGGTGCGCCTGGACACCGGTCAGGATTCCGCCGTCGTCACGCCTCGTGAGGCGCCGGGTGCTGAAACGGCGGAGGCCGAGCTCGATGAGGACGAGTTCGAGCAGGCCATGGTGGAACTCGCCCAGGACGTACGTCCCGTCCACAACCCCATGAAGGAAGCGCGAGCCCTCTTTGGCGTTCCCTCCCGCGCCGGGGTGTACCGCTTCGAGCAGCGTCCATCGCGGCTCATCCCCCAGCAGCAGTCGGACGGGGATGGCTCTTTCCTTCTGGCGTCCTACGCAGACGAGGAACTGACGCGCGCCTATGGCCAGTGGTGCGAGCGGAAGGACCAGCCTGGGGATTGCCTGCGCTTGCTGGACGAGGGTCCCCTGTTGGCCAGCGATGGCAAGTACACGTTGGCTCTGGCCATCGCGATGGACTCCGTGTGGGACGAGACCGCCGAAGCGCTGGTGGACATGACGGACCCCGGTGCGGTCATGGCCAGCGTCACCTCCGCGGCGACGATGTACCTTCTGCTCTGGGCGTTACCCGAGCCCTTCTCGAAAGGAGCCGCCGCGACGCTGACAGCTCTCGCCATTGCCTACCTGGGAGTGGACACGGTGTGGCGCCTCCTGGATGGATGGTTGACCCTGGTGCGAGACGCGAACGAAGCGACCACCTTCGCGCAACTCCGTGCGGCGGGGGAGTTGTACGGCGAAGTCCTCGGGGAGAACGCGGCCCGCGTCTTCGTGATGCTGGCCACGGCGGCCATTGGAAACACGGCAGGGCTCGTCGCCAAGTCAGGAGGACTCCCTGGCTCGGCTCAGGCGGCGCTGGCCGTGGAATCCCAAGCCGGCTTCCAGTACGCCGCAGTGGGTGGCGTCCGGTCCGTCGCCTTGACGGCCGAGGGCTTCACCATCGCGCTCGCGCCCAACGCCCTCGCCATGGCCAGCCAGGAGATGGGCTCTGGCAGTCGGGGACACCGTCATCACCTCGCGACGAACAAGAATGAGAAATCCTTCGCGAGAGGTGGTCCCTGGACGCCACGCTTCCAGGAACTCTTCACGAAGGCTGGGATGACACTCAAAGACCCGGACAACATCGTCGAAGTCGTGGGCCACAAGGGCCCCCATCCCGAGGCGTACCACTCGTTCGTCTTCAAGCGCCTGTCGGATGCATTGAGAGGCTGCCGGAAGGTGGTCGATTGTCAGGGGGCCCTCACGCTGGAGCTTCGCGCGCTCGCCAATGAAGCGCAGACGCGGGGCACGAAGGTCCACAGGCTTTTGACTGAGCGACGGTGACGTGGCTAGGACCTCCACCATGGCGAACCGGGTTCGATACTTCAGCCTCAACGAGGACGTGAAGGGAGGGAGTTGGTACCTCGGAGACCCGTTGGATGACGCGGGCCACGAGCTCGAGGACATCTGGGAGTTCACTGAGGGACGGCCTGTCCGCAGCACAGGCCACCTGAAGTTTCCCATCCGAGAGCCGGGACGACGGTTGGACTACAGCGCCGCGGGCGTCGCCATGACGCCTGTCCTCCACATCAGGGTGGCCACCCTGTTCGCGGAGTTGGCCCCCGATGACGTGCAGCTCCTCCCCGCTGACATCACGGACTGCCCGGAGCAGTATGTCGTGCTCGTGGCCACGAAGCTCATCCGCTGCATCGATGACGAAGCCTCGGAGGAGATACTGCGCTGGAAGCCAGAGGACGGGCGACCGGAGCGGGTCGGTCAATACCGGAGCGTGGCGGGGCTGCGAATCGACCCCGCGAAGGTGGGCGATGCCAAGGTGTTCCGCACCTGGGGATGGAAAGGTGCCCTCATCGTCTCGGAGGACATCAAGACCGCCGTCGAGCGCGCGAACGCCACGGGCGCGCAGTTCGAGGAGGTCTAGGCTCAGCCCCCAAACACCACGGGGCCGCCAGGTCCCGAAAAGGGAACCCCAGCGGCCCCGAGGGCTCACACCGTGCAACGCGCCGTCACTCCTCCGGCGATTGGACGATGAGCTTCTCCTTGCCACACACGTCACAGCGCAGGTGGATGAACAGGTCCCCGTCGCTCTCCTCGGGCACCTCGCCCTCGGGCACGCCGAGCTCCGCCTTCGCCAGCGCCGCCACCTTGGTCGGGATGTCCTCCGCCTTCAGCGACTGCACGTACGTCATCTCCCGGTTGTCGCACTCGCGCGTCTCCGGGCCGTTCAGCCACGACGGCTCCATCCCCTCCGGCAGCCGGCTCACCAGCTCCAGGTTGGTCACCGACTCGGCCAGGTACGCCAGCCGGCGCAGCCGCGCCTCCTCGGGCAGCGCCGAGAAGACCTGGAAGCCCTCGAACAGCGCGTCACGGTCCTCGCCCGTCGCCTCACGCGCCAGCTGCATCGAGAACTCGCTCGACTCCAGCGCCTCGTCCCAGTTGTTCTCCGGGTTGAAGCCCGCCTCCAGGAGCGCCGTGTACAGCTGCGTCGCCGCCAGCCGCTGCCGCGCCACCGGCAGGTGCTCCACCACCTCGTGCGTCAGCCGCAGCTCCAGGAGCGCGCCTGTCGTCCGCGGGTCGATGGAGCCCGTCAGGTCATCCACCTCCACCTCCTCGCGCAGCGCCTTCTTCAACACCTGCGCCGCGGAGAAGCGGAACAGCGGCACCACGCCCACCTCGCGCAGGTACATGGCGCCCACCGCCGCGTCCTTCGCGCCCAGGTGCAGCGCCTTCTGCGCCTTCTCCACCACCGAGCTGTCCGCCAGCGGCTTCTTGTTCTCCAGCCGCGTCTTCACCGCCTCGCGGTAGAGCGTCTCCAGCGAGCTGCCCGGCGGCATCCGCTGCGGCACCAGCGGCCTCAGCCCCGGCACGTCCAACACCCACAACGGCGGCATCGCCAGGCGCTTCAGGCCCCGGAAGAACAACGAGCCGGGCGGGTCCTGCGGCTTGAACGGCGGCAGCTCCTCCTGCGCGGGCTCACCCTGGAGCAGCGCCGAGGCCTGCACCCCGAGCGCCTTCTCCCGCTGTTCGCGGGTGAACGCCGTGATTCCCTGGGCCGGCGGAGGCGGCGGAGGCGGGGCCTCCTCACCGTCCAGACCGACGACGCGGTCCATGTCCACGTCGTCCATCTCCAGGTCATCCAGACCCTTGGCGCCCGTGAAGTCACAGCGCAAGAGCTTCAGCTTCTCGAAGGTCGCGCCCTCGAGGTTCGCACCCCGGAAGTCACAGTCCTGCAGCCGTCCGCCGTGGAAATAGGCGTTCGACAGGTCCGAGTCCCGGAAGTTGATTTTGGACAGATCGCACCGCTCCCACTCGGAGCCCACGAGCCCGAGGCCCGACAGGTCCGCGTTCGCGGAGAAAAGTTGCGTGAAGGTGGCGCCAGTGTGCTCGGTCGGGACCTGACCGCCCTTGCGCAGTCGGTTCCACTCGGCCGACCCGTTCTGGAGGAGCTTCTCGATACTGGGGGCTTTCGGCATGGACCGGGGATTATTCGTATGGTCTGGTCCGCGCGCCAGCACAAATGATCGAGTACCGAATCGAGACCGACACCGCCGGGATGCGCCTGGACAAGCACCTGCGCAAGCGCCTTCCCACCGTTCCCGTCAGCCACCTGTTCAAGATGATTCGCACCAAGAAGGTGCGGGTGAACGGGAAGCGCGCCCAGCCCGAGCAGTTGCTCGCCGAAGGAGACGTGCTCACCATCCGGGGCGACGAGCAGACGCTCAAGGGGGAGGACCGTCCGAAAGTGGACCGTCCGCCCCCGCCGGTGGACCCCAGCCGGCTGGTGATTCTCAGAGAGGACGATTGGCTGATGGCGGTGGACAAGCCCAGCGGGATGGCCGTCCATACCGGCTCCGGAATCACCGGGGGCACGCTGGTGGACTACGTGCGCGCCTACCTGGGGCCCAAGGCCGTCCGCAACGACTTCACCGCCTCCCCCGCCCACCGGCTGGACCGGGAGACCTCCGGCGTCATCCTGGTCGCCAAGCGGCGCCCGGCGATGGTGCACTTCACGGAGGTCTTCACCCACGGGCTCTCCAAGAAGCGCTACCTCACCCTGGTGAAGGGGAAGATGCCCAAGGAGTCCGGCGTCATCGACCTGCCCCTGTCGGAGCACCAGCAGACGGCCGAGTCCAAGGCCCGCCGCGGGGTGAACATGCAGGAGGCCCTCACCCGGTGGAAGGTCGTCAAGCAGTCTGGCGAGGTGGCGCTCCTGTCCTGCGCCATCGAGACCGGGCGCACCCATCAGATAAGAAGGCACCTGGCGGCCATCGGGCACCCCGTGGTCGGCGACAAGAAGTACGGCGACTTCGCCTTCAACCGCGACGTGCAGGCGCGCTGGGGGCTCAAGCGGTTGTTCCTGCACGCCGAGCGCATCGAATTTCCCCACCCGGAGGGCGGTGGCAAGGTGGCCGTGGAGGCCCCCCTCCCACCCGAGCTCCGAGACGTGCTCAAGCGGGCCGCACTGCTGCCCTGAGGCATTGGAAGCCCGCGAGGTTTCGAAACACGTATGTCCGACTCCAAGACGACTGACCGCAGCCGCTCGAAGCTGGTGCTGAAGGGGGTCCCCCCGGGCCGCTGGTGGAAGGTGCTGCTGAAGCTGGGTGGGTGGCTGGCGCTGACGGGCGCGACGGCGGGCGCGGTGGGCCTGGTCGCCATCTACTACGTGTACGCGGACGGACTGCCTGCCATCCCCAAGGTGGACGAGTACTGGCCGCCCATCGTCACGGAGGTCTACACCGACGACGCGGTGCTGGCCGGCGAGTTCTACAACGAGCGGCGCAAGGTGGTGCCCTACGAGCGCATCCCGAAGCGCCTGGTCCAGGCCTTCATCGCCAGCGAGGACTCCAGCTTCTTCGACCACTTCGGCGTGGACGTGCTGGGCACCTCGCGCGCGGCGTTCAAGACCATCGGCTCCAAGCTGGGCCTGCGCTCCGGCGGCATCCAGGGTGGCTCCACCCTGACGCAGCAGACCGCCAAGGCGGTGCTCATCTCCGCCGAGGGCTACAAGTCCGCCACGGCCAAGACGCTCACCCGCAAGATTCGCGAGGCCATCCTCGCGCTCCGGCTGGAGCAGTCGCTGACCAAGGAGGAGATCCTCTACCTCTACCTGAACAACGTCTTCCTCGGGCACCACAGCTACGGCGTGCAGAGCGCGGCGGAGAACTACTACCGCAAGGACGTGCGCGACCTGACGCTCGGGGAGATGACGCTCATCGCGGGCCTGCCCCAGGCGCCCAGCCGCTACTCGCCGTTCCTGCGCCCGGAGGCGGCCAGGAAGCGCCGCGCCTACGTGCTGCGCCGCATGCTGAACGAGGGCATGATTTCGCAGGCCGAGCACGACACGGCCAACGCGGAGGCGGTGAAGGTGTTCCCCGTGGAGGACGTCTTCCACGAGTTCGCCCCGTACTTCGTCGAGCAGGTCCGCAAGGACGTGGTGGACCGCTACGGCAACCCGGTGCTCCTCAAGGAGGGCCTGAAGATCTTCACCACCATGGACAGCGAGCGTCAGCGCGCCGCGCAGGACGCGGTGATGGAGGGCCTGTTGTCCGTCGACAAGCGCCAGGGCTGGCGCGGGCCGGTGAAGCAGCTGACGGCCGACGAGCTCAAGGTCTTCCTCGACAAGTCGCGCAAGGCCATGGGCCAGGACGAGCTCGTGGAGGGGCGGCTGTACGTGGCGGCCGTCACGAAGATTGATGACGACGGCAAGGGCGCGGACATCCAGGTGGGGCCCCACACGGCGCGGCTGCCGCTCCTGGGCATGCGCTGGGCGCGCAAGGTGAACCCGGAGGGCTACTACCCGGCGATGATGATTTCGTCGGTGAAGAAGGCCATCGCGGTGGGCGACCTCGTGGTGGTGCGCCACGTGACGAAGAAGGACCTCACCGACGACAAGGAGCAGTGGGACAAGAAGCTGGCCGAGGACATCCCCGCCGAGGGCGTGAAGCTCTTCCGGCTGGAGCAGACGCCCGAGGCCCAGAGCGCGCTCGTGTCCGTGGACCCCCACCGCCAGTACCTCACGGCGATGGTGGGCGGCTACGACTTCGACGACAACGAGTTCAACCGCGCCTTCCAGGCGTGCCGTCAGCCGGGCTCCTCGTTCAAGCCGTTCGTGTACTCGGCGGCGCTCGAGCAGCTCAACTGGACGGAGGCCACCGTCATCGTCGACTCGCCCATCGTCGAGCACGACCCGGACAACAAGGTGTCCTGGAAGCCGGCCAACTACAGCGAGGAGTTCGTGGGGGACGTGCTCTTGCGCACGGCGCTGGTGAACTCGATGAACATCCCCGCGGTGAAGACCTTCGGCGCGGTGGGCGTGAAGAACATGGCGGCGTGGAGCACGAAGCTCGGCATCACCACGCCCATGAACATGGACTTCTCCGCGGCGCTCGGCTCGTCGTGCGTGTATCCGGTGGACCTGGCCAACGCGTACGCGACGTTCAACCGCTACGGCCGCAAGAAGCCCACGTACTTCGTGCGCAAGGTGGAGGACCGCTGGGGCCGCACGCTGGAGGACCACACCGCGTTCGACGACGCGTGGGCGCCCCTGCAGGACCGCGTGGCCGCCGGCTACGCGCGCCTGTTCGAGCCCGGTGAGCAGGTGATGAGCCCGGAGGTGGGCTTCATCCTGACGCACCTCCTGCGTGGCGTGGTGCTCCAGGGCACCGGTGGCCCGGCGACGCGGCTGGGCAAGCCCGCGGCCGGCAAGACGGGCACGACGAACGACTCGTTCGACGCGTGGTTCGCGGCGTACACCCGCGACCTCGTGACGGTGGCGTGGGTGGGGTACGACTTGAACCCGCATCCGCTCGGCCGCTACGAGACGGGTGGCCGCGCGGCGCTGCCCATCTGGCTCAACTACATGAAGCGCGCGCTGGAGGGCCGGCCGCAGTCGGAGTTCTACCCGTGGCAGTCCATGGACCTGGTCCGGCTGCACATCGACAAGAAGACGGGGAAGATCGCCCCCGCGGGCTCGAAGAACTCCGAGCTGATGTTCTTCAAGAAGGGCACCGAGCCGAAGGACGCCGTGCCCGACAAGAACACCGTCGACGTGGACCAGTTCATGATGGGCGCGCAGTAGCGCCCGTCCCCGCCGCGCGAGTCTTTGGGCCCCGTGCGCCTCCTCCGGGAGGACGCGGGGCCCGAGTCGTTTCAGGCGCCCCGGCGGAAGCGGCGCGCGGGCTCCACGTGGCGGAGAATCGCGGCGCGCAGCGCACCGACCTCCGGCCCCGCCTCGAGCACCGAGCGCGTGGCGGTGGGGATGACCTGCGCCTCGCGACCCGCGAACAGCCGCTTCAGGTCGTCGAAGCCCGCACCCTGCGCGCCGATGCCCGGCGTCAACAGGAGCGCGCCGCCCAGCCGCTCGATGACGCTCCGGTCCGAGTCGGGCAGGGTGGCGCCCATCACCGCGCCCGCGGGCAGCACGCCCGGGCCCGCCTTCTCGTTCAGCTCGCGCAGGCCGTCCGCCAGCGCCTCGGCCACCGTGCGTCCATCCTCGCCCTTCGACTTCTGGAGCGAGGTGCCCTCCGGGTTGGACGAGCGCACGACGAGGAACGCGCAGGCGCCGGACGCCCGCGCCCGCTCAATCGTCTTCACCAGCGCGCCCAGCCCCAGGTACGCGGTGAACGTGGCCGCGTCCGCCTGGTAGGCGCTGTCCGGGCCGAACACCGACTCGGCATACGCGTCCATCGTGGAGCCGATGTCGCCGCGCTTCACGTCCAGCAGCGCGAGCGAGCCCGCGGCCTGGAAGCGCTTCATCAGCTTCTGGAGCACCTGGAGGCCCGCGGGGCCGTGGCGCTCGAAGAAGGCGCTCTGCGGCTTCACCACCGCCACGCTGTCACCGGCGGCCTCCGCGATGCGCTCGCAGAAGTCGGACAGGCCCTGCGCGGTGTCGGGCAGTCCCCAGCGGTTGAGCAGGTCCCGCGACGGGTCGACCCCGAGGCAGAACGGCGAGCGCTCGTCGGCGAGCCGGGCGAAGCGCTGGGCGAAGGACGGAGGAGTCGTCGAGGACATGGGACCTCAGCGCAGCCGGCGGGCGGCCGCGTCGAAGAGGGGGTTGGGCAGCACCTTCGCCAGCCTGGACGGGATGGCCAGCTGCCACGGGAAGGAGACCTCCGTCTCACCGCGGAGGATGGCCGAGCCCATCAGCTCCACGGCCGCGTCCGTCTCCATCAGGAAGGGCATGGGGAAGTGGTTGGCGGCGGTCATCTCGCTCTTCACGAAGCCCGGGAAGATGCAGGTGACGCACACGCCGGTGCCCGCCAGGTCCACGCGCAGGCTCTCCATGAACGTGGCGAGGAACGCCTTCGACGCCGAGTAGGCCGCGTGTCCCGCCAGCCCCCGGTGCGCCGCGAGGCTGGAGATGCCCACCACGTGACCGCGCCGGCGCTCCACCATGCTCGGCAACACCGCCGTCAGCGTGGCGACCGCGCCCGTGACGTTGGTGTCGATGATGGAGCGGACCTTGTCCCACTCCAGCCGCTTGCCGTGCGTGACGCCGCCGACGCCCGCGTTGGCGATGACCAGGTCCAGCCCGCCGCACTCCGAGTCGAGCTCGCGCAGCTTCTCCATGAGCGGCTCCGCGCGCGAGACGTCCAGCTCCACGGGCTCCACCGTGGCGCCCGCGGCCTGGGCCTCGGCGGCCAGGGCCTGCAACTGGGGGACGCGCCGGCCCGCCGCGAAGACGCGCAGGCCCCGCCGGGCCAGCCAGAGCGCCAGTCCGCGTCCCAATCCGCTCGAGGCGCCCGTCACCAGCGCCGTCCGGTAGCTCATCTCCGCCATGGTGTCTCCTCGTGAGGTGGCCGCGAGGGTGCTTCTCGCATGGTTGAAGAGGAAGGGGGGACACAAATCCAAGTCGCCCGGTGGAACCGCCAGAAGTCCACGGACGCTGGAGCGCCGCCTCGCCCGGCTGGTGGGAATGGCTGGCGCGAGGTGTCGTCACGCCGACGCGCGGCGGCCTTTGGGGGAGGCCCGGGCGTGGGGGGTGATGACGTGTGCGCCGCGCGTCCTCACCTTGAGTCAGGAGGAGGGGCTCGACCATGCTCAACTGCGTGCTGGCGGTCGATGACGACCCGGACATCCTGATGGCCTTCAAGGACGTGCTCGAGCTGGAGGGGCACCGCGTGCTGCTGGCCCGAGGAGGCCGCGAGGCGCTGGAGCTGCTCGGGCGAGGCGAGCGACCGGACGTGATCCTGTTGGACCTGATGATGCCTGACGGCAACGGCTGGGAGTTCCGGGACCGGCAGCTCGCCGATGCCTCGCTCGCCTCCATCCCCGTGGTGGTCATCTCCGGCCAGGGCGTGAGCGCGCGCGAGGTGATTGCGCTCGGCGTGGACGACTACCTGCGCAAGCCCGTGGACGTGGAGCGACTGCTGGGGGCCGTGTCCCGCTTCGCGGCCTCTGCCGAAGGGGACTCGCCGCACGCATGAGGAACCGGGCCCGCGCCAGGTCGAGCGCGCGGGCCCTTCTCGTCACTTCCTCAGTGCAGGCCGGACGGGGCCTGCTCCAGCTTCTCCATCACCTGGTCCACGGAGAAGCTCGACGGGCGCTGGCGCGAGGGAACTCGCGGAACATCGAGAGGAAGCGGGCCACGGCCTGCTGCGCGGGCACGCAGTAGAACGCGTGGTCGATGAGCCAGGCCTGGTAGCCGACGGCGTCCTCGGAGCGCACCAGCGGGTCGGCGCGCAGGTCGAACGCGAGCGGGGCCCGGCGGACGGTGAAGGGCTCGCCCCAGGCGTCGATGCCCTTGGACTCAGGCCGTCGCGAGTCCTCCGCCTGCCCGAGGGCGTCGCGGCGAGCGAGCCGTCGAGTCACCCTGGAGGGCGGGGTGTTCGTCCAGCGCGAGGGCGCTCACCTCGAGTGGCAGGTGTCGGAGTCCTCGCACGCGTGCGCTCCGCGACGATGGTTCGATGCCAGGGGAGGCCGTGCCCGCATGACTGACGCTCGAACCGACGACATGCCCTCGAGCGAGGACGCCACGGTGGCGGTGCTCCTGGACCTCGCGCGGGCGCTGCACCTGTCGTACGTGCCGGCCTTCGGCGTGGAGCAGCGCGTGCGTCGCGCGGCGAGGGCGTGGGGGCTGGAGGTGGAGGTCTTCACGCTGCAGACGCTCGCGGTGACGGAGGTGCGCTCCGGCGCGGCCCGCCGGGTGGACATCCAGCGGCTGCCCTTCAATCCCCACTGGAACCTGCGCCGGGCCGCCGGGCTCCTGCTCCTGTCGGAGTCGATTGCCCGCGGGCGGCTCGACGTGCCGGGCGCGCGCGCCGAACTGGACCGCATCATGACGCCGCATCCCGCCCACCCCGAGTGGCTCGTGCTGCTCGCCTATGGCGTGTACGGCGGCGCCGTGGCCGTGCGCGTGGGAGGCGGCCTCTGGGAGCTGGTGGCGGGGCTCGTCGTGGGCGTGCTCGCGGGAGCCATCCACTTCGGCACGCTGCGCTCCATGCGCGTGGACCTGCAGAAGAGCTTCCTCGGCGCGTTCCTCGGCACGCTGCTCGCGTTCGGGCTGACGTTCGTCCTGCCGTCGTTCGACGCGGCGCGGGCGCTCTTCGGGGGCATCACGCTGCTGGTGCCCGCGATGGTGGTGACGCTGGGCTCGGCGGAGCTGGTGGGAGAGTCCGTGGAGGCGGGACTGTCACGGCTCACCTATGGCCTGTTGCGCTTCTTGATGCTGGCGGTGGGAATCATGGCCGCGGCCACGCTGTGGCGCTTCTTCGGGCCGCTGCCACTCCAGCTCCGCGCGCAGTCACTGCCACACACGGCGGTGCTGCCCATCATCGCGGTGGGCGGCCTGGCCCTCACGGTGTGCATGTCCGCGCGCCGTCGCGACACGCCGTGGATTGTGGGCGCGGTGCTGCTCGCGTGGGGCATCCAGGAGCTCACCAAGGGCGTGCTGGGAGACCGGGGCAGCCCACTCGTCTCCGCGTTCATCCTGGGCATCGCGGGTCAGCTCTACGGACGGATGCCCGAGCGGCTCTCATCCACGCTCATCATGCCCGGCCTGTTGCAGCTCGCGCCCGGGTTCATCGGGACGCGGGCCATCCTCGCGCTGCTCGGCGTGCCGGGGCAGGGGGACGACGCGCGCGTGTTCGACATCCTCCTGGTCGCGCTGCAACTGGTGCTGGGCCTGATGTTCGCCTTCATGCTCGGCCTGTCCCACGACGCCCGCGCTTCGGCGGAGGAGCGGGGTGAGCGTCCGGCGCGGACGAAGCCGCCGGAGCCCTCGGGGCCGCGAGGCGGAGGACTCCGGAGACCCGCCGAGGCGAACTAGGACAGCGCGCTCCAGTACGGCTTGAGCGCCTGTCGGCTCTCACGCAGCGCCTCCCGCGCGTCGGTGTGCGTGTCGCCGGTGGGGAAGCTGTCGGAGCGGCCGGCGAGCACCTCGACGCAGGCGTGCACGGACTGCGACAGCCCCTCCAGCGAGTAGCCGCCCTCGAGCAGCAGCACGAGCCTGCCATCGCAGACCTGCTCGGCGAGCGAGCGCAGCGAGGAGCACATGGCCGCGAAGCCACGCTCGGTGACGTCCATGCCGCCAATCGGGTCGTGCTGATGCGGGTCGAACCCCGCGGATACCACCACCAGCTGGGGACGGAAGGCCTCGGCCACGGGGAGCAGCAGCTCCTCGAAGAGCATCCCGTAGTCCGCGTCCGAGTTGCCGCCCGGCAGGCCCACGTTGACGGTGTAGCCCTCGCCGGCGCCCTGGCCCACCTCGGGGGAAGCGCCGGTGCCCGGGTAGTAGGGGAACTGGTGCACCGACTGGTACATCACGTCACGCCGGCCCCAGAACGCCGCCTGCGTGCCGTTGCCGTGGTGCACGTCCCAGTCGAGCACCAGCACCCGCTCGGCGCCCAGCCGCCGACCGGCCTCCGCGGCGATGGCCGCGTTGTTGAAGAGGCAGAAGCCCATGGCGCGGTCCGGCTCCGCGTGGTGCCCCGGCGGACGCACCAGCGCGAAGGCGTTGCGCGCCTGGCCCGCCATCACCGCCTCCACGGACTGCACCGCCGCGCCTGCCGCCAGCCTCGCCGCGTCCACGCTGTCCGGGGACACGACGGTGTCCGCGTCGATGCGCGCGGTGTGTCCGTTGAGCTGGCGCAGGCGCTCGAGCAGGGCGGGGGTGTGCACCGCCAACAGCTCCTCGTTCGTCGCGGAGCGCGGCGAGCCCATCACCGTGCCCCGCACGGGGGTGCTCGCGAGCACCCCGAGGATGCGCTGCAGGCGCGCGGGGGACTCGGGGTGGCCCTCTCCCGGGTCGTGCTTGAGGAAGAGGGGGTCGGTCAGGAGCAGGGTGGGCTTCATCAGGGTAGGACCTTACGCATCCAAGCGCGGGGATGTCAGGCTCCCGCCGGGGGGAGGGGCGGCCGAGGGGCCTGACCCCGGTTCTTGCCCTGCCGGTGTTTCCATTCCTACAGTGGCCCGCCTTGGCTCCGCGCTTCAAGAAACCCGGCCTGCGCAGCATCCTGCTCGGCTCCTTCGCCGTGGTGCTCGCCCTCATCCTCGGGACGCTCTACTTCGTCGTCCCGTCCCGGGTGGAGGACTTCCTGGAGACGCGCCTGACGAAGCACGGCGACGACAAGGCGCTCCAGGCGTCGCGTGACCTGGCCAACCTCTCCCTCACCATCCTGCCGCCCCTCCTGGAGACGCTCCACGGCGGCGACGACGACTTCGCGCTCATCGCCCTCATCACCCCGGATGGCCGCGTGCAGGCCGTGCATCCCCCCAGCGCGGAGGGGTGGCTGCTCAACAACCTGCGCGAGCAGCCGTCGAAGGACCCCGCCACGCTGGACGGCGCCGTCTTCGAGAACGGCAACAAGGCCAGCGTCCGTCCGGTGTCCCTGCACGAGGGGCCTGCCCACGTGCTGGTGGCGGTGAACTTCAGCTCGCTGGAGGAGGTCGTCACCTCGCTGCGGCACGTGGTGCTGCTGGCGTTCGGCATCGGCCTGGCGCTCTTCCTGGTGGTGGCCTTCTTCATCTCGCGTGCGTTCATCCTGGTGCCGCTGGACGCGATGATGACCATGGCGCGAAGGCTCGCGGAGGCGGACCTGACGGGCCGCGTGGACGTGGGCTCGCGCGACGAGCTGGGCCTGCTCGCCGAGGCGCTCAACCGCATCGCCCAGAGCTGGCGCGACACGCTGGGCCGGGTGCGCGGCGTGTCGGACGTGGTGGCCGGCGTCATCGAGCAGATCCACCGCACCGGCACCACCGTGTCCTCCGGCGCCAGCACCGTCCAGGCCCGCGTGGAGGAGACGTCCTCCTCCATGGTGGAGATGATGGCGTCCTTGCGCGGCATCGCGGAGAACGTGGAGGTCCTCTACCAGAGCGCCGAGGAGAGCAGCTCCTCCATCATGGAGATGGCGGCCACCAACGACGAGGTGGCGGAGAACGTCACCGCCATGGCCGCCAGCGTGGAGGAGACCACCAGCGCGATTGAAGAGATGACCTTCTCCATCAAGGAGGTCGCCAAGAACATCCAGGAGCTGTCCGCCTCCACGGAGGAGACGTCCTCGGCCATCAGCCAGATGGACGCGGCCATCGGTCAGGTGGAGGCCAACGCCAAGGAGACCGCGCGCCTGTCCGAGCAGGTCTTCGACGACGCGCAGACGGGCGTGGAGGCGCTGCGCAAGACGCTCACCGGCATCGACCGCATCAAGGGCTCCAGCCGCGCCGCCGCGGACGTCATCGACAGCCTGGGCCGGCGCATCTCCGAGATTGGCAACATCCTCAACGTCATCGACGACGTGGCCGAGCAGACCAACCTGCTCGCCCTCAACGCGGCCATCATCGCCGCGCAGGCCGGCGACCACGGCAAGGGCTTCGCGGTGGTGGCGGAGGAGATCAAGGACCTGGCCGAGCGCACCGGCGCGTCCACCAAGGAGATCGCCGAGCTCATCCGCAGCATCCAGGAGGAGAGCCGCAACGCCGTGGTGGTGATGAACCAGGGCGCGCGCAACGTGGAGGAGGGCGTGCAGCTGGGCCGCGAGGCGGAAGGGGCGCTGCGGAAGATCAACGACAGCACCCAGAAGTCCACGCAGATGGTGAAGGCCATCGCCCGTGCCACCGTGGAGCAGGCCCGCGGCAGCAAGCAGGTCACGGCCTCCATCCACCGCATCAGCGAGACGGTGCAGCAGATTTCGAAGGCCTCCAACGAGCAGGCCAAGGGCGGCGAGCAGATCATGAAGAGCGCGGAGAAGATGAAGACGCTCACCGCCCACGTGCAGCGCAGCAGCCAGGAGCAGGCGCACGGCAGCAAGCAGATCACCCGCTCCATCGAGAGCATCAACGAGATGGTGACCCACCTGAACCGCGCCCAGAAGGAGCAGACCAAGGGCAGCGAGCAGGTGCTCAAGGCGGTGGAGACCATCAAGGGCGTCTCCGAGCACCAGACACGCTCCGTCAAGCAGCTGGAGGAGGCCATCGACAACCTCCAGCGGCAGGCGGAGATCCTCCGGGGCGAGGTGCGCCGTTTCCGTGTCTAGCCGTGCGCGCGGCCCGCGAATGGCTTAAGGACAGGAGGACATGCCGACAGAGCGACAGGTGTCCGAGCGCTGGGTGGTCTTCCTGATTGGCGCGGTCCAGTTCGTCAACATCCTGGACTTCGTGATGGTGATGCCGCTGGGGCCCGACTTCGCCAAGGGCCTGGGCATCGCCTCGTCGCACATCGGCACCATCGGCGGCGCGTACACGGCGGCGGCCAGCGTCGCGGGGCTGTTGGGCGGCTACTTCCTGGACCGGTATGACCGGCGCCGGGCGCTGGCGGTGTCCATGCTGGGGCTGGTGGTGGCCACGGCGGCGGGAGGGCTGGCCACGGGGCTGTCCACGCTGATGCTCGCCCGGGTGGCCGCGGGCATCTTCGGCGGGCCCGCCACGTCGCTGTCCTTGTCCATCATCGCGGACCTGATTCCGGTGGAGCGGCGCGGACGCGCGCTGGGCGCGGTGATGGGCGCGTTCTCCGTGGCCTCCGTCGCGGGCGTGCCCATGGCGCTGAAGCTGGCGGAGCACGGCGGCTGGCGCCTGCCGTTCTTCGTCGTCGCGGCGCTGGGCCTGCTCGTGGTGGTGGGCGCCATCTTCTTCCTGCCGCCGATGCGCGGACACCTGACGGGTGCCACCGGACGGGCCCCGAGCGTGGGCGTGCTGGAGCTGCTCGGCCGCCGCGAGGTGCAGCTGTCCTACCTCATGACGGCGGTGGTGATGATGGCGGGCTTCGTGCTCATCCCCAACATCTCCGCCTACCTCCAGCAGAACCTGGGCTACCCGCGTGACCTGCTCTGGTTCCCGTACTTCGTGGGCGGCATCGTCAGCTTCGTCACGCTGCGGCTGGCGGGGCCGCTGGTGGACCGCTACGGCGCCTTCAGGCTGGGGACGGCGGGCTCGGTGCTGCTGCTGGTGGCGACCTACGTGGGCTTCGTGGACTACCCGCGCTGGCTGCCGATTCCGCTGCTCTTCGTGCTCTTCATGACGGCCATGGGCGTGCGCAACGTGTCCTACAACACGCTGACCTCGCGCGTGCCGGACAACCCGGTGCGCGCGCGCTTCATGTCGCTCCAGTCCGCCATCCAGCACATGGCCTCCGCGGTGGGGGCCTTCCTCAGCGCGCAGCTCCTGACGGACCTGCCGGACGGCACCCTGGGCGGCATGACGCGCGTGGCCTGGGTGTGCATGGGCCTGACGGTGGCGCTGCCGCCGATGTTGTGGGTGGTGGAGCGGCAGGTGCGCTCCCGGGAGCAGGCGCGCGCCCTGGCGGTGCCTGCTTCCCAGGGGCTGGCCGTCCCCCTGTCTCCCCAGGCGCACCCACACCAGTAGTCTCAGGCCCTTGGAAAGGGCCCGGCCGTCCCCCGGCCACGGTGTCGGGCGGACGTCCGGAAGCGTCGAGCGGTTGCGCCAGGGGGCCTGGGGCGCGATAAACCGGGCTGCTTCGGGGAGAGCCGTCAGGACATGTTCAACATCGGCGCAGGCGAAATGGTGCTCATCGCGGTGGCCGCGCTGCTCATCCTCGGGCCGCAGCGGTTGCCCGAGCTGGCGCGTGCCATCGGCAAGTTCATGCGGGAGTTCCGTCGCCAGACGGACGAGGTCCGCAACGTGGTGGAGCGCGAGTTCTACACGATGGACCAGGACCTGAATCGCGAGCCTCCGCCTCCGGTGCGTCCCACGCCCGTCTTCCCGCCCTCGCCCGCGCCCCAGGCGCTGCCGCCCGAGGGGCTGCACCAGGCCGCCGCGCCCGGGGAGCCCGGCGCCGAGCCGCCTTCCGTGGAGGCGCCTCGCGCCCGCGCCCCGCTGGGGCTGGACGGTGACGAGCACCCCATGGTCCCCGAGCCCGTCGCAGAAGCGCAGCCGGGCCTCCAGCCGCCCGAGCCGCAGCCCGCCGAGCCGGCTTCTTCTTCCTCCCCGTCCGCCGCCGCCGAGAGCGTGGGCGCGGATGGCCTGCCTCGACTCGCGCCGCTGCCTGGAACGGTGGCGCGCAACGCGCCGAAACGGAGCTGACCCCTGAGTCCCCAGCCTCTCGCCGACTCCGAGCTGCGGATGAGCTTGATGGAGCACCTGTCGGAGCTCCGCTCGCGGCTGCTCAAGTGCACCCTGGCCGTGCTCGGGCTGGGCCTGGTGTCGCTGCTGTTCGCCAAGCCCATCTTCGGCGTGCTGATGCGGCCCGTGCTGGACGCGCTGCCGGAGGGCAACCGCGCCCTCATCTACACGTCCGGCATCGAGGAGCTGAACGTCCTCATGAAGGTGGGCGTGTACTGCGGCGTGTTCCTCACCACGCCCGTCATCCTCTGGCAGATCTGGGGCTTCGTCTCGCCGGGGCTCTTCCCGGAGGAGCGCAAGTACGCGGCGCCGTTCGTCCTGTTCGGCTCGCTCGCGTTCATCCTGGGCGCGTGCTTCTGCTACTTCGCGGTGCTGCCCTCCATGTTCAAGTTCCTCCTCAACGAGGAGGAGACGCTCGCGCTGGAGCAGCGGCTGGACACGGCGAGGCTGCGCGCGGATGACGCCCTGCGCTTCCTGCGCGTGGGCGACGCGGAGCGGGCGGGGGTGCTCGCGAAGGAGACCAGCGCGTCGCTGCGCGCGGAAGGTGAGGGGCAGCTGACCGAGCCCGCGCGCTCGCCGTCGCAGGCGGTGGAGCTGAAGTCGCGGCTGGATGGCCTGGGCAAGCTGCTGGACGCGGCGGCGGACGGCTACGGTGTCCAGTCGCGCGCGGTGTTGCGGCAGGCGGTGGAGAAGAAGGTCGCGGCGGTGACGGCCTACGGCAAGCAGGACTACGTGGCGGCGTCGGTGGCCATGGACGAGGCGGCGAGCCTCTTGGCGGGCGTGGCTCCCACGCGCAGCGAGGAGCTGTCGGGGCTGTGGAAGCTGGAGAAGGAGCTGTCGGCGGGCGAGGCGCGGCACGAGGCGGAGCGGTGGACGCGGCCCATGCTGACGATGCACGAGCAGTTGTCGCTGGTGCTGCTGCTCATCCTGGCCTTCGGCATCATCTTCGAGCTGCCGCTGGTGATGGCGCTGTTGGGCATCGTGGGCGTGGTGCAGTCGCGCTGGCTGTTCAAGTATCAGCGGCACGCGTTCGTCTTCTGCCTCATCGCCGCGGCCATCATCACGCCCACCGGTGACGTGGTGAACCTGTCGCTGATGGCTGGCCCCATGCTGATGTGCTACGAGCTGGGCGTCTTCCTGGTGTGGCTGGTGGAGCGGCGCCGGGCGCGCAACGCGGCGGAGACGGGCATCACCCCGGTGTCCTGAGGAGGGGCGGCAGGCCATGTTCGGCTCCCGAAGACACCTGAGAGCCAACCTGCGCTACCTGCGCGCGTTGCTGCGCCGCTTCCGCACCACGCTGGTGCTGGCGGCGGGGCTGTTCGTGCTGGGGCCGCTCTTGTTCCACTGGCGCTACATCGGCCCGGACGGGGTGCCCATCTCCTTCGGAGAGGCGCTGCACCACGTCTACTTCCTGCTCTACGGGCAGCCGTCGCTGCCGTACGTGCATGACTGGGCCATCGAGGCGCTCAACGTGGTGATTCCGCCGGCGGGCATCGCCCTGGTGGCGGACGGCGTGGTGCGCTTCGCCTACCTCTACTTCGCCCGACACAAGAACGACAAGGAGTGGATCGAAGTGGTCACCGAGACGATGAAGGGCCACGTCGTGGTGTGCGGGGCGGGGCGGGTGGGCTACCGCGTGGTGACGCAGTTGAAGGAGATGGACAAGGACGTGGTGGTCGTGGAGAAGCGCGAGGACGCGGCCTTCGTCTCCGCGCTGCGGGATGAGAACGTGCCGTTGCTCATCGACGACACGCGCAGCCCGCTGTGCCTGCCACGCACCAACGTGAAGCACGCCTCCGCGATTGTGTGCGCCACGGACGACGACCTGGCGAACCTCAACATCGCGCTGGATGCGCGGAAGTTGAACCCGAACATCCGCGTGGTCATCCGCCTGTTCGACGAGGACTTGAGCGGCAAGGTGCGCGACACGTTCAAGGCGGAGGCCCTGTCCAGTTCGTCGCTCGCCGCGCCCGCCATGGCGCTGGCGGCGATGGACCCGCGCATCATCCACTCGTTCCATCTGGGAAAGCACCTGATGGTGGTGTCGCTCTTCGAGGCGCGCGAGGGCCTGCCGGGGCTGAACATCTCCGCCATTCGAGATCGCTTCGGTGGGCTGGCGTTGTCGCTCCTGCGCGACGGCCACGAGCAGCTCCACCCGGTGGGGGACGAGGTCATGCGCGCGGGGGACGTGCTGACGGTGCAGGCGTCGTATCCGGAGTACTGCCGCCTGCGCGCCTTCACCAACGAGGCGGACCCGCCCATCTTCGCGCACCAGGACCAGATTGGCCCGGTGTGGCCGCGCAAGGCGGGCTGAGTCCGCGGGGCCCGCGAATCACCCGGGCGCGGACGGCGTCCCTGACACGGCGCGCGAGGCCGCTCGATTCATGACGCGCGAGTACATCGAGTGTCCTCATCCGCGACTCGAGCCATGAGCGCGGAGCGCGCGAGCGCGAGCCCCGAGGGCAGGGTGAGGGCCCGGGCAAGCAGTGCCGCAAGGGGCGCCCATTCGATGAGGAAGCCATCGTGGCCGTGTGGGCTGGACAGCTCCGCGTGCTCGGCGTGGACGCCCTGGGCACGCAGTCGCTGGGCCAGCGCCTCCATGTGCTGCGGGAAGAAGAGCAGGTCCTGGTCGATGCCCACGCACAGGGCGCTCGCGCGGATGCGCTCCAGTCCTCCGTGTGGCGCTCTCGAAAGGTCGTGGTGGTCCATGGCCCCCAGCTGCGCCAGGTACGCGCGCCCGTCGAAGCGCGCCTCCAGCTTGCGGCCCTGGTGCTCCAGGTAGCTCTGCACCGGGTGCAGCGCGCGCGAGGACCACGTCGCGGGACGCGGCTGGTTCGTGTCCAATCCCGGCTCCGCGCGATACGTCAGCATGGCGAGCTGCCGCGCCAGCTCGAGGCCCCGGTGTGACGACTCGGGGAACCCCGGGTCCAGCAGCAACGCCTGCCGGGCCACGTGGTTGAGTCCCACCACCCACGCGGAGGCCGACTCCGCGGCGGCGATGGGGGCCATGCGAGCGAAGCGCTCGGGCGCGAGCGCGGCGAGGCAGAGCACAATCATCCCGCCCAGCGAGCCACCGGTGACGAGCTCCACCTCCTGGATGCCCAAGGCGTCGAGCGCGAGGAGGATGCTTCGCGCCTGGTCCCACGGCGTGAGCGTGGCGGGCAGGTGTTGCTCGTCCTGGCGCAGGTCGCCCTTGGCCAGCACGGGCGCGGGGCCGAAGCGCGAGTCGTCGGTGCGTCGGGGGAACCCCTCATCCGCGGGACCGGTGGTGCCGTAGCACGAGCCCAGGTTGTTGAAGCACAGCAGCCGCATGCGCGTCGGGTCCAGCACGCGGCCCGCGTCGATGAGCGGCTCCCACCAACCGCCCTCGCCACCCGCGCGCATGTCGCCCGTGAGCGCGTGCACCAGGAGCACGGTGGGGACGCGCGTCGAGGCCCGCGCTCCGCCGTGATGACGGGCACGCTCGGCGGCGTGGAGCAGCTCCTCTCGCGTGCGGCGCACGAGGCGCGGCGTGGTGGCCTGGGACTCCTCCTCCGAGAGGAGGTGCGCACGGGAGTGGAGCCAGGACAGGTCGTCCTCCGGGCCCCACCACCAACCACGCACCAGGTGCGGGGTGATGCGGGCGCCGGCTTCCAACGTCAGCTCTGGCGCGGTGACTTCGAAGAGGCGCGGCGAGGTCGCGCGAGTGAGGGGAGCCAAGGGATGTCTCCGGACAGACGGGGGGCTGCGCGGGCGCGAGCGTGCGCCCGTGAGGGAAGTGGAAGTGGGGTGTGAAGTGAACGGACGGCGGGGCTGGCTTCGCTGCGCTCCTGCGGGTGATGCGAGGGCGCTACGGGAGGGCCAGGAACGACGAAGCCCACCGACCCTCGCGGGTGGGTGGGCTCGGTGGCTCGCCAGGGTCGGACGCGACGTCAGCCGACACAGGCGGGCGCGAGCCCACCGGTCATCGACATTCGACGCATGGCGAAGAAGGACGTCATGGCCCTCACGGATAAACGCTCACCCCTCGCGAGTCAAGTCGACCCACGGACGAGTGCCCCATGTGGCACACCTCCGACATGGGATTCCGCGACGACGCGTGATTCTCCGTGCGGGCTCGCGCGTCACGGCGCGGTGACCATCGCGTTCGCCGGATACGGGGCGAGCGCACCGATGTGCCCGGGCTGGGCCTTCACCCGCGCGAGCCACCGGGACACCGCGGGGAAGTCCTCCAGGGACAGGCCCATGTCGGGCGCGAGATGCGCATAGGCATACAGCCCGATGTCGGCGACCGTGGGGCGCCCGCCGACGAGGAAGTCCTCGTGTTGGAGGTGTCGCTCCAACGTGGTGAGGGCGGCGCGGCCGGCCTCGACGCGCACGCGGAGGACCTCGGGAGGGTGCAGGCGAGCGCGCCCGGTGAGCACCCAGAAGCGCGCGGTGCCGATGTTGGGCTCGACGCAGTTCTGTTCGAAGAAGAGCCACTGGTGGACCTGGGCGCGCTCGAAGGCGTCGCGAGGCAGCAGCGGCGTGTCCTCGGCGAGGAACAGGAGGATGGCGTTGGACTCGGCGAGGAAGCGTCCGGGCTCCGGCTCCAGCACGGGGATGCGTCCGGCGGGGTTCTTGTGGCGCAGGAAGTCGGGGGTGTGGCTCTCGCCCGCGAAGATGTCCACGGGGACGAGCTCATAGGGCCGGCCGAGCCAGGACAACAGGTGGCGCAGCTTGTAGCCATTGGCGGAGGCCGCGCAGTCGTAGAGACGCATGGGGGCACTGTAAGTCGCCCACCAGCGGGCGGACGACCCGGTCCTTGCTGCGCGCCGGAGGGGGATGGCCGCAAGAACCGGGTTGAAGGGCGCGGGCCCTGGGGCCATACCCAGGGATGGACACACCTATTGGGAGCCGGGACATGGCCAACAGCGACTACGCCCGAATCGAGCAGGCGATTCTCTATCTCGATGCGCACGCGCGTGAGCAGCCCTCCCTGGACGACGTCGCCGCGCACGTGGGCCTGAGTCCCTTCCACTTCCAGCGCCTGTTCACCCGCTGGGCGGGAATCAGCCCCAAGCGCTTCCTCCAGATTCACACGCTCAGCTCGGCGCGCCGGCTGCTGGCCGAGCGGCGCAGCGTGCTCGACACGTCCTTCGCCGTGGGGCTGTCCGGAGGCGGGCGGCTGCACGAGCTGTTCGTGACGCTGACGGCGATGACGCCCGGGGAGTTCAAGCTCGCGGGGGACGGCCTGACGATTCACCATGGCGTGCACGCGTCGCCCTTTGGTGACTGCCTCATCGCCGTCTGCGAGCGCGGCATCTGCGGACTGCACTTCCTGACGGGCGAGTCGGAGGTCGAGGCGCTGGAGTCCCTGCGCGAGCAGTGGCCGAAGGCGAGCTTCATCGAATCCACGAAGCTGACGGCGCCGTGGGCCGGACGCATCTTCCCCCAGACGCCGCCGCGTGAGCGCACGCCGCTGTCGGTGCTGGTGAAGGGGACGCCGTTCCAGGTGCAGGTATGGCAGGCGCTGCTGCGCGTGGCGCCGGGCGACGTGGCGACGTACGAGGACCTGGCGAAGGCCATCGGCAGGCCCAAGGCGGTGCGCGCCGTGGGCTCCGCGGTGGGGGACAACTCGGTGGCGTTGCTGATTCCCTGCCACCGCGTGCTGCGCAAGACGGGCGTCATCGGCGACTACCGGTGGGGCAGCTCACGCAAGCAGGTGATGCTCGCGTGGGAGACGCTGCGCCGCGAGGCCGACAACGAGGACGGGGACGGCGAGGCCCTCCAGTCCGGACTGGCGTGACGCGGCTCAGCCCAGCGCGGCGAGCGCCGACACCTTGGCGATGATCTCCGGCGCGGCCTGCACCAGGGTGGCGATCAGCAGCAGCCAACCGATGACCCCCGAGACGGCGCGACTGACCAGCCGGATGACGAGTGACAGCACGGTCCCGGCGAGCCCGATGGCCGCCGACACCCGCTCCAGGCGCCCGAGCAGCTGTCGCGCGTCCGCCACCGATGCCTGCGCGTCGATGAACAGCACCGTGTCGCAGTCCATGTTGAGCCGGCAGCCCATGTCCAGCCGGGGCGCGGGAGGCAGCAGCTGTCCGCCCAGGAAGATGCCCACGCCATCCGCGAACGCGGTGGCCGCGCGGCCAATCGCGCCCAGCACGTCGTTGGCGACCTGGAAGAGGGAGCGGAACACGTTGCGCGCCAGCGTCTTGAAGAACTCCCCGACGGACCGGAAGATGCTCACCACCGTCTCACCGAGCCGCTGCACCTGGCGCTTGAGCCACTTGAAGGTGCGCTTGATGCCGTCCCAGAGGAAGAAGTCCGAGTTGTCGACCTCGCTCGTCCAGTAGTCCTGGAGCTCGGCCTGGTTGTTCTCGACGAACTTCACGAGGTCGTCGCGGGACACGTCCTCCTCGCGCTGCTGGCGCACGAAGTCCTCGAAGAGCGCGGGCGTCACCTGCGTGGTGTGCAGCAGCACCAGCGCCTCGAACGTGGGCCGCGCCGGGCTGTTCCTCCAGTACTGGTCCAGCGCCTTGCGCAGCTTCGACGCGGTGACGGGCTCGCGGATGTCTCCCATCGGGTAGCCGTTCAGCCACAGCTCGTTGCGCGCGAGCCGCAGGAGGAAGCGCCGCGACGCGGTGGGCAGCTTCTTCTCCTCCAGCTCCCGCTCGGGGAGGAAGCTCCGCAGCTCGGGCGTGCCCTGGGCCACCTTCTCCAGCAGCTCATCGTGAGACATCAGCAGCCGCAGCGTCTCCCGCTCGGTGATGCTCGAGGATGCGGTCAGGCCCAGCTCGAACATCACGGCCCGGAAGCGCGCCAGCTGGATGCGCAGGTTGTTCGTGTCGCTCGGGTCGACCTTGACGTTGTCGCGCAGGCCCAGCGTCGTCAGCCGCAGCTGCGCGGCGCGCAGGAGCACGGGCTTCGCCACGCCATGGGCGGGGTACCACCGGTCGATGTCGAGCGGGTCCTCCAACGTGACGAGCTCCTGGAGCGCATCCCACGTCGCCTGCTCGATGGTGGCGCCGCTGGGCGCGAGCCCGATGTCCACGCGGAACGGGTTGAGGCCCTTGAGCAGCGCCGCGTCCATCTTGTCGCTGGTGGGGTCCCCCACGTCGTAGCCCAGGTGACTCAGGCGCAGGCGGACGGCGCGCACCACCAGCTTGTAGCGCTCATAGTTGGCGCCCTGCGACGAGGGCGTCAGCTCCGACAGAGGCACCAGCCCCGCGTGCTGCTCCAGGACCTGGAGGTTCTCCTCCAGGTTCATGGCGGTCTCCAACGGGTCGAGCCCACGGCCCTTCAGCGGCACGCCTCGCGCCGCGGGGAGCCGTGTCGGCGCGTCGAACAGCGCCGCGATGCGGACCGACTCGGGAGAGGACGGCATCGTCGCTCAGCCCTTCTTGACGATGTCCTTGAGCAGGTCGCCGAAGAAGTCCACGACGGACTTGCGCGCGGCGATGCTGGTCTCCACCGACTTGCGATGCAGGTCGAGCAGCTCCTGCAGCCGGGGGATGTCCTGCTCATCGGTCTGGAAGAGCTTCATGTCGCCATCGAACTTCACCTGCGTCGCGGCGACGAGCTTGATGGTGGCCTGGGTCGTCGCGCTTCCCACGGAGCTCGTCGTCAGGTTGTCCCAGTCGATGGTGGGCTTGCCGCCGGTGGTGTTGATGATGTGCTTCACCTGACCGGTGTAGGTGATGACCTCCAACGTGACGAGGTCGTCGACCGCCGTGTTGAGCTTCTCGATGGCTTGCTTGAGTCCCATGTGGTGTTCCCCCTCGAAAGGCTCGCGGAGTCACGCGAAGCCCGTAAGCCGGGGAGTCTAGCGTGGGCTCGAACGCCGGCGTCAACGTCGGCGGTGCGTAGGGTGGAGTCCACACGGGTCGTCGACGACCTTCGAGACGCGTCTGCCATTGTGTAGGGTCGTCCCGGGATTCGTCACATGGCCTTCCTCGCCCTGGCTCCGCACACCACGCTCTCGCCGCAGGTCCTCGGTTATTGGTTCATTGAGGACCTGGAGGGTTCGTACGAGGGCAAGCCCATCCGCACCACGCCCACCGCGGCGGCGGTGCTGACGCTCAACTTTGGCCGACCGTGTGGGAGTGAGTTCTCGGCCGGAGCGCCGCGCGCCTCGTTGCTGGGCGTCCAGAGTCGTCCGCGCAGCTGGAGCTCCGGGGAGGGGTGCTCCTTCGTCATGGTGATGTTGCGGCCGCCGGGATTGGCGCGGCTGTTTCCCTCGACGGGGTTGGAGAGCCGTGACGACCTCATCGAGCTGGGCGGGCTGCTGGGGGACGGGCCCGCGCGAAGGCTCTGTGACGACCTCGCGGCGGCGGGGACTCCCAGGCGGGTCGCGGACCGGCTGGATGCGTGGCTGCTCCAGCGGATGCGGATGGGCGGTGAACTGGAGCGGCTCGAGAGGGCCTGGGCGACGTTGGCGAGGACCTCTCGCGTGAGCACGACGGCGCGAGGAATGGGGGTGTCGACGCGACAGCTGGAGAGGTGGTTCCGGGCGCACGTGGGTTGTACGCCCAAGCAACTGCTCGGGCTCGACCGCGTCCAGGCGAGCCTCCATGCGACGCAGACGGGGCAGGGTGACCCGCTGCACGGGTTCAGCGACCAGGCCCACCAGATTCGCCAGTGGCGTCGCTACCTCGGCGTGACGCCGGGACGGTACGAGCGGAGGAAGTGGTCCATCCTCGCCGAGTACTTCGCCCAGGCGCGAGACGCCGCGCCCGACGGACTCGCGCACTTCTTCTGAAGGGCGGGCTCGCGCGCCTGCGCCCTGAAGAACGTCGACCCCATGCGTCGCCGGCGGGCACGGCGCCGCACCAGCGCGCCTCCCCGCGACGGCAGGGCCGCGGCGAGGAATGGAGGCGAATCATCGCGACAAGGGCGCCGCTCGCGTGAGCGGAGGGCCCACGGGCATGTCGCATTCGTTCAAGACCCGCGCCGCGCCCGGCTCCAGATTGTCGCTTCGCAGGCAGCGAGGAGACACGGTGATGTCGGGACGGCAGGAGGCAGTCATCCACGGAGAGCCCGTGGAGTATCGCGAGGGAGAGACCCTCTGTGAGGGATACGTGGCCTGGGACCGTCGGGAAGACCGCCGTCGTCCCTGCGTGCTCCTGGCGCATGCCTGGGATGGACTCAACGCGCCCATCCGCGCGAAGGCGGAGGAGTTCGCCGCGTTGGGCTACCTGTGCTTCGCGGTGGATGTGTACGGCAAGGGCGTGCGAGGCGGCGTCGCGGACGACAACTCGCGCCTGATGGGTCCCTTCATGGAGGACCGAGCGATGCTGCGTCGCCGGCTGGTCGCTGGCTTCGAGGCCGCGCTGCGCCATCCGCGGGTCGACCCGGAGCGCATCGTCGTCATCGGCTACTGCTTCGGTGGCCTCTGCGCATTGGACCTCGCGCGCAGCGCCGTACCGGGCCTGAAGGCCGCCGTGAGCTTCCACGGAGTCCTCGTGCCGCCGAGGCTCGGGCCTCAGCCCTCCATCACGGCCAAGGTCCTCATCCTGCACGGCTGGGAGGACCCCACCAGCTCGAAGGAGGACGTGCTCGCGGTGGCGCGCGAGCTGACGGAGGCGGGCGCGGACTGGCAGCTCCACGCGCACGGCCACGCGATGCACGCCTTCACCTACCCAGGGCTCCACAACCCCGAGGCCGGGCTCCAGTACCACCCCGACGCGGCCCGGCGGACCTGGGCCGCGATGCGCGCGTTCCTCGACGAGGTCTTCGTGGACGCCGGGCCCCGGTGAGCCGCCTGCTCGGACTCAGGACATCTTCGCGACGAGCTTCAGCGGCAGGTTGCGCAGGAAGAAGCCGACGACGCCCCACGGCCATCCGGGAACGTAGGCGCTCGACGGCTCCTTCTCGATGGCCTTCACCAGCGCGCGCGAGCCCCGCTCCGAGTCCACCGCGAAGGGCAGGTTCTTCGCCCCCGCGTTCAGCTCCGTGTGGATGTAGCCGGGATAAATCGTGGAGACCTTGATGGGCGTGCCGAGCAGCTCCGCGCGGATGCCCTCGGTCAGCGTGGCCAGCCCGGCCTTCGTCGCCGCGTACACGGTGAGGTGACGGGGCAGCCCGCGCATGGCGCTCATCGAGGAGATGGTGACCAGGTGTCCGTGGCCCTGCTTGCGGAGGATGCCCACGGCCGCCTCGCACTGGGCCACGGCGGCCACGAAGTTCGTCTGGGCCGTCTTCGCGTTGGTGGCGAAGTGGCCCGTGCCGATGCGCTTCCCCACGCCGATGCCCGCGTTGATGATGATGCGGTCCAGCCCGCCGAGGTCCTGGGCGAACGCCTCGAAGACCTCGAACACCCGCTCGTGCTCGTTCACATCCAGCTCCCGCACGGAGACCTGGATGCCGGGGTGCTTCGAGAGCAGCTCCGCGCGCAGCGCCTCCAGCCGGTCCGTCCGTCGAGCGCACAGCGCGAGGTTGCGTCCCCGCGCCGCGAACTCGCGGGCCATGCCCTCACCCAGTCCGGAGCTCGCGCCCGTAATCAGGATGTTCCTTCGCATGGCCCGAAGCTCCCTCAGCGGTAGGTGATGAGGGCCTGGTTCGGCCCCTCGAAGTGCGTGTGCTCGTTGAGCGAGGACAGGTAGCGCCCGCGCTCACTGTAGATGACCTTCGTCACGCCGCAGTTGGCCAGCGTCCAGTTGAGCCGGAACGCGTGCTCGTCGGGAATCTGGAGCAGCTGCTGACAGATGGCGGTGACGGGGCCGCCCGAGGTGAACACCAGCGCCGTCTTGGATGGCCCCAGCCCGTGGATGAGCGAATCGAGCGCGCGCAGGCAGCGCTCGCGGAACACGGGCCAGGGCTCGGTGTACTCGGCGTCGTGCTTGCCGGCGACCCAGCGGGCCACGGCCTCGGTGAAGAGCGCCTGGAACGCGCGGCGCGGCTCCGGCGTCGAGGCGAGGTCCTCGGCCAGCGCGGCGTGGTTGGCGTAGCGGGGCGTGTGGCGGACGACCAGCTCGTCGTGGTCGAACTCGTTGAAGCCGGGGCTGCGCGTGGGCATCAGGTCCACGCCCATGGCCGAGAGGCATGTCTCCGCCGTCTGCCGGTGACGGGTGAGCGTGCCGGCCACCACCGCGTCGAGACGCGGCAGCCGCGTCTTGAGCGCCTCGCCGAGCACTCGGGCCTGCACGAAGCCGGTCTCGGAGAGCTGGTCGTAGTCCTCCGCGCCGAAGGACGCCTGTCCATGGCGGATGAGGTACACGACGCCCATCACCGCCCTCCCTTCTTGATGAGCCGCTTGCAGCGCCAGTCGTAGTACGTCACCAGCGTCCAGAAGTTCTTGAACGCCGGGTTGCGCGTCTGCTTGTGGTGATAGCGGTAGTAGATCTGCT
Source organism: Myxococcus sp. AS-1-15 (assembly GCF_020037055.1). Classification (NCBI taxonomy): domain Bacteria; kingdom Pseudomonadati; phylum Myxococcota; class Myxococcia; order Myxococcales; family Myxococcaceae; genus Myxococcus; species Myxococcus sp. AS-1-15. The sequence goes on from NZ_JAIQDF010000001.1 coordinate 481,387, forward strand.
GGATGATGCCGGCGAGCCGGAAGATTCCGAAGACCTCGTAGAAGGTCCAGCTGGCGGGCTTCAGGCCGGAGCGCTGGAGGTAGTAGTCGACGACCTCCCGGCGGCTCATCATGCCCGGCATGTGCGTGGGCTGACGGCGCGTGGCGCGCATGAAGAAGTCGTCATCCGACTCGACCCAGTACGCGAGCGCGCTGCCCAAATCCATCAGCGGGTCGCCCAGCGTGGCCATCTCCCAGTCGAGCACACCGATGACCTGCGTGGGCTCGCCCGGGTCCAGCACCACGTTGTCGAAGCGCCAGTCGTTGTGGATGACGCAGGTGGCGATGTCGTCGGGGATGTGGTCCTTGAGCCAGTCGCGCACGTACTTGAAGCTCGGCACGTTCCACGTGCGCGCCTTCTCGTAGCGGTCCGACCAGCCCTCCACCTGGCGGCGGGGATAGCCCGCGCCCTTGCCGAGCGATGACAGGCCGACGGCCTGGGCATCCACCGCGTGCAGCTCCAGCAGCTTGTCGATGACGTTGACGCACAGCTTGCGCGTCTCGCCGGCGCTCAGGTTCATCCCGCGCGGCATGTTGGCGCGGGGGATGATGCCCTCGATGCGCTCCATGACGTAGAAGTCCGCGCCGATGACGGACGCGTCCTGGCACAGCGCCACCATCTCCGGCACGAACGGGTAGGCGGGCCGGAGCGCCTTCTGCACGCGGTACTCGCGCGACATGTCGTGCGCGGACTTCGCCTTGGTGCCCGCGGGAGGGCGGCGGAGGATGAGGTCGCGCTTGGGGTACTTGAGCCGGTAGGTCCAGTTGGACGCGCCGCCGGAGAACTGCGTCACGGTGGGCAGGCCCTCGAGCGTCGGTACCTGCTTCTTGAGCCAGGCATCGACGGCGGGGACGTTCAGCTCCTCACCGGCGCGGACGGAGCTGGGTGAATCCAGGGTGGATTTCGGGGCGGCGTGGGTGGCCATGGTGCGTCACCTCTTGGAGAAGCCGCGCTTGGCCAGCTCGATGCGGGCGATGACGCCCTTGTGCACCTCGTCCGGGCCGTCCGCGAGCCGCAGCGTGCGCGCCTGGCCGAAGAAGCCCGCGAGCACCGTGTCGTTGGACACGCCCGCGCCGCCGTGAATCTGGATGGCGTCGTCGACGATGCGCTGGAGCACGCTGGGGGCCACGACCTTGATGGCGGAGATTTCGGTCATCGCGCCGAGGGCGCCCACCTGGTCCATCTTCCACGCCGCGTAGAGCGTGAGCAGGCGGGCCTGGTCGATGGCGATGCGGGCCTCGGCCACGCGCTCGCGGTTGCCGCCCAGGTTGAGCAGGGGCTTGCCGAAGGCGGTGCGGTTCATCCCGCGGTCAATCATCAGCTCCAGCGCCCGCTCGGAGGCGCCGATGCAGCGCATGCAGTGGTGGATGCGGCCGGGGCCCAGCCGGCCCTGGGCAATCTCGAAGCCCATGCCGGGGCCGCCGATGATGTTGGAGACGGGGACGCGGACGTTGGTGAAGTGCACCTCGCCGTGGCCGTGGGGGGCGTCGTACTCGCCGAAGACGGGGAGCATGCGCTTGATGGACACGCCCGGCGAGTCCAGGGGCACGAGCACCATGGAGTGCTGGTGGTGGCGGTCTCCGCCGGTGTCGGGCGTGCGCGCCATGAAGATGGCGATCTTCGCCTTGGGGTGGCCCAGGCCGGTGGTCCACCACTTGGAGCCGTTGAGGATGACCTCGTCCTTCTCGACGACGGCGGTGGCCTCCATGTTGGTGGCGTCGGAGGAGGCGACGCCGGGCTCGGTCATGCAGAAGACGGAGCGGATTTCGCCGGCGAGCAGCGGGGTGAGCCACTGCTTCTGCTGGGCGGGGGTGCCGTACTTCCAGAGCACCTCCATGTTGCCGGTGTCGGGGGCGTTGCAGTTGAAGACCTCGGGGGCCATGAGGCTGCGCCCGGTCTCCTCGGCGATGGGGGCGTACTCGAGCGTGGACAGGCCCGGGGCGAGCTTCTCATCGGGGAGGAAGAGGTTCCAGAGGCCGGCCGCGCGGGCCTTGGCCTTGAGGTCCTCCATGACGGAGGACACGGGCCAGGTCTTCCAGTCACCGCCGCGCGAGGCCTCCATGACCTCCTGGTAGTAGCGGGCCTCGTTGGGCTCGATGTGCTCGCGCATGAACTGCTTCACGCGCTCCAGGTAGTCCTTGCCTCTGGCGCTCGGCTCGAAGTCCACGGTGCTGCCTCCTCTCACGAGAGGCGCTCATCCTTGGCACCCGGCCCTTGTTGAATCCACTGAATGTTGGTCATGTGTCGTCATGAGCCCAGTTCAGGATTCCACCCGGCGCCCCGGGCCCCCGGACCTCAACCTCTTCCGGGTGTTCGACGTGGTCTATCGGGAGCGGAATCTGACGCGCGCGGCGGAGGTGCTGTTCCTCAGTCAGTCCGCGGTGAGCCACGCGCTGGCGAGGCTGCGCGAGCAGTTGGGGGCGCCCCTGTTCGTCCGGCAGGGGAGGGGCGTGGCGCCGACGCCGTTGGCGGAGCGGGTGGCGCCGGAGATTCGGGAGGCGCTGGCGCTGCTCCAGCAGGCGGTGCACCACACGCGAGGTTTCGAGCCGGCGCGGGACGTGGGGACCTTCACCCTGGCGATGAGCGACATGCTGGAGCCGTCGATCGTGCCCCGACTGGTGGCGCGGCTTCAGGAGCGGAGTCCGGAGGCGCGCATCAGCAGCGTGCGGTTGGAGCGGACGCGGCTGGAGCGGGACCTGGCTTCGGGGCGGTTGGACCTGGCCATCGACGTGGAGCAGCCGACGAGCGCGGAGCTGCGGCATACGGCCTTCACGCGGGATGCGTTCTGCGTGGTGAGTCGCAAGCGCAGGCGGCTGGACGTGGCGGCGTACATGGCGGCGAAGCACGTCACGGTGTCCTCGCGCCGCACGGGGCTGGCGGTGGAGGACCTGGTGCTCAGCCGGCTGGGGTATCAGCGGGAGGTCACGGTGCGTTGTCGGCACTACGAGACGGCGTGCCGCATCGTATCGGGCTCGGACCTGTTGCTGACGATGCCGCGGCGCAGAGCGGAGGAGATCAACGGGGTGCTGGATGATGACCTGCACCTGTTGCCCATGCCGCTCGCGCTGCCGCGACTGGAGCTGCATTTGTACTGGCACCGCTCCGAGGACAGCGAGCCTCGGAGTCAGTGGTTGCGCTCGGAGCTTCAAGCCCTGGCGAAGGTGTTGATGGGGCCGCGGCGCGGCGTGTGATGGAGATGAAGGCTTCTTCAGTTCACGCAGTCCAGGTTGCAGTCCGCGAGCTCGCCCACGCAGGCATTGAGACAGATCATGAGTGGGAGTGGGTCGGTCAGCGTGAGCTTGCAGTCCGCGATGCACTGGATGGACTCTTCTCGACATTCATTGGTGCAGTTCACCAGCCCGGTCGCGTGGACGGTTCCGTCCGCGACGGGGGCGTCGTCCAGGACGGGCATCTCGGCGCGTTCATCCTCGATGGGACCGCAGCCCATCGCGAGCAGCAATGCGCCCACTCCAGCCAACCACGACATGCGATTCGACATGGTGATTCCTCCCTGCGCGAGTGAAGAGAGGATCGTCGCAGTCGCATCGGCGGGATATTGTACGCAGGTTCACTCGTCGGAGGACGCTGCCGTGGGTGCGGGCTTTGGGGTCGCGGAGGCGGATGTCCGACGGTTCTTGCATCGATGACGCGCTGATGGAGGGGGCGGGCAATGTCTCCAGGCAGCACGATGGAACAGTTCTTCACGGCATCAGGCGTTCGGCTCCGGCGACGAGGTGCCCGTCCGGGGGCCTTCAACTGGCTGTTCCTCCCGGGCGGGCCAGGGATTGGCGTGGAGAGCCTGTTCGGACTGGCGGACGCGCTGGATGTCCCGGGGACGTGCTGGATGGTGGACCTGCCAGGAGACGGGTCCAATGTCTCGCCTCCGGGGGCTCCAGCGAATCCCCATGACGTGTGGCCCAGGGTGCTCATCGAGGCTGCCCAGGCGCTTCCGAACTGTGTCTATCTGGGGCACTCCACGGGAGGCATGTATCTGCTGTCCGTGCCGGAGCTGGAGTCGCTCCTGGTGGGGCTCGTGCTCGTGAGCACGGCGCCGGACGCGGGCTGGCGTGCGCCGTTCTTCGAGATGACCCAGCGGCATCCGCTGCCCGAGGTCGACGCGGCGACCCGGCGCTACGAATCCGAGCGCACGGATGAGCGGCTGCGAGACATCGCGGTGGCGTCGGCGGAGTGGAACTTCACGCCGGAGGGCGTGACGGAGGGGCGAGAGCTGCTGCGACGGATGCCCTACAACCGCGCGGCGGTGGACTGGTCGGACCGGAACTTCGACGAGACGTATGTCCACACGTGGTGGCCGCGCACGCTGCCCACGCTCATCATCAGCGGCGCCGAGGACCGCATCGTCCAGCAGACACCGTGGTCACGGGCCGCTTTCCAGGGACCGCACATCCTCCACAGGACCGTGGCAGGAGCCGCGCACTTCCCCTGGATTGAACGTCCGGAAGCCGTGGCCTCTGCGATGCGAGAATGGGTGCCGAGGATGACTCCGCGCCAGTGACACCCCCAAGCTGCTTCGCTGGGGTTGTCGGACCCTGCTGCTAGTTCTCCCCCTGCTCTTGTCGTGAGAACTCGATTGCGGGAGCGAGAAGATGCTGCGTTGGGTCTCGGTGTTGCTGGCGTGCCTCTCGTTCGGCTGTGCGACCTCTCGAGTGGTTCGCTTGGATACAGGGGAGGGTGAGCCCCTCCTCTACGCACCTCCTGAGCGGGTCAGTCCCATTGATGTAGACCCTGGCGACTTCCAGCGTGCGATGACCCGCCTCGTCCTGGAGATGCGCTTCTCGGTACGTCCCGAAGAAGCGAGCCGTTCACGACTCCAGCGGGCTACGTGGGCGGCGGAATCCCCCTCGCGTGGAAGGGACTACGGTGCCTGGTGCTCTCGTCAGGATGATCCTGGCGAATGCCTCACGTTGTTGGAGGACGGCTTTACCTTCCTGGATGCCGATGTGCGCCGGAAGATGGCTTTGTCCTTTGCCTGGGACGGGGTCTGGGATGGGGTTCAGCAGGCAGTGCAGGAGGTTGTCAACCCACTGGTGCTCAAGGCGATGATCACCTCGGCCATGGCTGCCTACATGCTCCTTGTTGTGGCGCCCGAGCCGGTGACGAAGCTCGTGGCCCTCGCCTTGACGACCTATGTCATCGCGTACATCGGCTTGGACGCATTCACGAACCTCGTGATGGGCTGGCAGCGGTTGTCCGCCGATTCAGCGCGTGCGACGTCTTTTCGGGGACTGGAGGATGCAGGGCGTGATTTTGGAGAGGTGATGGGCGCGAATGGCGCACGTGTCCTCATCATGGCCCTCACCGCGGCTTTGGGCGGCGGTGCGGCGAACCTGGCATCGAAAGGCCCCCTGCTTCCTGGCTTCGCACGTGCGGTGCTGGCGACGGAGGTCAATGCGGGTTTCCAGTGGTCCGCGGTGATGTCTGGGGGAGTCCGCTCCATTGCTGTCGCGGAGGGCGTCCTGACGGTGGGGCTCGCCCCCAACGCGGTCGCGATGTCTGCTCGGACACAGGGTGGCCAGGACGAAACGAGTTCTGGCAGGTCGTCCCAGGAACCGCTCCATGAGAATCAGATGCCAGAACTGCTCGCCTCGGAACTGGAGATGGCCGAGCAATTGGGTGTCCGGCCTGTCCGCGTCGATTCTCCAGACTTCATGCGCTACGCGAGCGAGGAGCGCATCAAGTGGGTGGTCACTGCGGACAATCAGCTCCAGGTCATCCCGTACAGATGGCAGGGCGTCGAAATCTCGCATGCTGTCGCGAGTGGTGGGCGGCCCGTGTTGGCTGCCGGCGAAGCCGAACTCGCGGTCCATGGCACGACCCGTTTCGGGATCCGGATTGAGCCCTTGAGCGGGCATTTCCTGAACGGGGTGTCGAAGGCCGTGAGTGACAGCGCCCTCGAAATCGGACGGAGGGCATTTGCGCGGCACGGGATTACATTCCCCCCGTGAGGACGACCATGGAACCGAAGACCTCCCAACTTCAAACCGTCCTGGGCTGGCCGCTTCCCCAGGTTCGGACATGGCTCGACGGGCTGGTCATCGGCGCGCCAGTGCAGGGCGAGAGCTTCAACTGGGTGGGCTTCGCGTTCACTGCTGCTGCTCGGGCCAGGGAAGAGCGGAGCCTGGACTGGGCTCACGTCGCCCTGCACATCTATGGCGTCCTCGCGGGACTTGAGGCTGGTGACAACGCCCACTCCGTCCGACTCTCGGAGATGAGCCTGCGAGCGTGGATGATTCGAGAACTCGGTTCACGGGCGGGAGACGCCGTCCTGGACCCGGACGTCATCTACAGCTGGTTTCAGGGCCTCATCGTCATGTCGATGGACGAGGCGGCCAAGCTCCTGGCCACCCCAGACTGGCGCACCATCCCGACGCAGACACTTCTCAAGCTGCGGTACATGAAGAGCGCGCTCAATACGCTGGCGCACATCTCTGAGTCCGGAGTGGTGGAAAAACACCCCGAGCTGAAGGACTGGCTCCAGTTCAGGAGCCGATTGCCCTGACCGAAGTGCGCCACCCCAAGGCTCACACCTCGATATCGAACGCGAGCGACAGCCGCTCATCGGGCTGCACGTGCAGCAGCCCCTCGCCCGTCGCGAGCGCACCCGCCGCGGCGGTCCACGGCTCCACGCAGACGAAGTCCTTCCCCTTCAGCGTCCACACCACCATCACCTTGAACTCAGGGCTCCACGACAGGTGGATGGGGCGCAGGCCCGGCCCGCGCGACAGCCGGGTCTCCTGCTTCGAGTGGTCCCGCAGGTGCAGGTCCACCTCGTCCGCCGTCAAATCCAACCCGGTGAACGGCACCTCGCGCTTCGTCCGGTTGTCCCAGCCGTGCGTCGCGTCCGTCTCCACCGTCGTCACCGACTTCGCCCCATCCGGCACCCGGAAGTACGGATGGAACCCCAGATGCACCGGCAAGGGCTCCATCCCGGGATTCTGGAGGTCGAAGTCGATGGTCAGCCGCCGTCCCACGAGCGAGAATGTGAGCTGCGCGTCGAACTCCCACGGATAGACCCGCAGCGTCTCCTCGTTGGACTTCAGCCCCAGCACCAACAACGAGTCCTCCGCCTGCCGCACCGCCCACGCCATCTTCCGGGCGAAGCCGTGCTGCGACAGGCTGAAGGACTTGCCATGCGCCGGATACGTGTCCCCAGGCAGCGGACCCGCGTTGGGGAACAGCACGGGGATTCCCCCGCGCACGTTCTTCGTCGGGTCCGCCACGGTGGCCTCATCGAGGTAGAGGATGTCCTCGTCCCCCACCTTGAAGCTCGTGACGAGCGCGCCGCGTGAAGGGATGACCTCCACGCAGCAGTCGTCACCCTTCAGCGAATACGTCTCCAGCCCCGCGATGCCCGGGAATGCTCGGCTCATGCGAGCCTAGATACCCCCATCGTGGGGGTCGCTGTCCATGAACGGATACGGCACCTTCGTCGGCGGCGCGAAGTTCTCCTTCACCGTCCGAGGACTCGTCCAGCGGATGAGGTTGAGCAGCGAGCCCGCCTTGTCGTTCGTCCCCGACGCACGCGAGCCACCGAAGGGCTGCTGTCCCACCACCGCGCCCGTGGGCTTGTCGTTGATGTAGATGTTGCCCGCCGCGTGCCGCAGCTCGCTCATCGCCGTGTCGATGGCCTTCCGGTCCCGCCCGAAGATGGCCCCCGTCAGCGCATACGTCGCGCTCTGGTCCACCTCGCGCAGCGTCTCCACGTACTTCGAATCCGGATACACGTGCACGCCCACCAGCGGCGCGAAGACCTCCTCGCGCATGATGCGGTGACGCGGGTCCTGCAACTGCACCAGCGTGGGCTTCACGAACCAGCCCTCCTTCCGGTCCGTCTCGCCACCCGCGACGATGCTCGCGTCCTTGTCCTGCTTCGCCAGCTCGATGTACGAGGAGACCTTCTTGAAGGACTTCTCGTCGATGACGGCGCCCATGAAGTTGCGGAAGTCCGTCACGTCGCCCATGCGGATGTCGCCGATGAGCGCCTGCAACCGGGGCTTGAGCTTCGTCCACAGCGACTCGGGCACGTACACGCGGCTGGCCGCCGAGCACTTCTGCCCCTGGTACTCGTAGCCACCGCGCACGATGGCCACCGCGAGCGCCTCCACGTCGTCCGCCGCGGACGCGTGCGCCACGATGAAGTCCTTGCCACCCGTCTCACCCACCAGCCGGGGGTACTGCTTGTACTTGCCGATGTTCTCTCCCACCGTCTTCCACATGGTGTTGAACGTCGGCGTGGAGCCGGTGAAGTGGATGCCGCCCAGATGGGGGCTGGCCAGCGTGGGGTTGCCCACCGTGGGCCCATCGCCGTTGAGCATGTTGATGACGCCGTCGGGCAGGCCCGCCTCGCGCAGCATCTCCATGAAGTACCAGGCGCTCAGCGCCGACGTGGACGACGGCTTGAACAGCACCACGTTGCCCATCAGCGCGGGCGCCGTGCACAGGTTCATCGCGATGGACGTGAAGTTGAACGGAGCCACCGCGAACACGAAGCCGTCCAGCGGGCGGTAGTCCAACATGTTCCACGTCTGCGGCGAGGACTCCGGCTGGATGGCGAGAATCTGCTCGGCGAAGTGGACGTTGTAGCGCAGGAAGTCGATGGCCTCACACGCGGCGTCGATCTCCGCCTGGTGGGCCGTCTTCGACTGCCCCAGCATGGTGGACGCGTTGATGATGGGGCGGTAGCGCGTGGCGAGCAGCTCGGCTGCGCGCAGGAAGATGGCCGCGCGCGAGGCGAACGGCATCCGCGCCCAGTCCTCCTTCACCGCGAGGCCCGCCTGGATGGCCTGCTCCACGTGGCTCGCGTCCGCCTCGTGCAGGGTGGCCAGCACGTGCGAGTGCCGGTGGGGCATGCGCACCGTGTCCGTCTTGCCGCTGCGCACCTGCTTGCCGCCGATGATGAGCGGGATGTCGATCTGCTCGCCGCTCATGCGCTTGAGCGTCGCCTGGAGCTCGCGGCGCTCGGGCGAACCGGGCGAGTAGGGGAGGATGGGCTCGTTGCGGGGAGCCGGGACGCGGGGGAAGGCGTTGATCACGCGAATGACCTCGGGACGGAGCGAAAAGGGCGGGGGAGCATAACCAACCGGCTCCTCCGGGGAAGCGTCGAAGCGGGCCGTCGTCAGCGCTTGGACACCCGCTGTCAACCCCTGACGCGCCCGGCTATTTCCCTCCGGAGCCCCTCGTCAGCCCACACCCAGGGAGGGGGGCACATTGACCGGGCGACATAGCGCGCGGTTACGATGGAGCCATGCGCATCCCGCCTCCGAGCCCCGCGATGCCGCCTCCTCCCGGCCTCTCCGCCCTGGAGGACGCGCTCCGCAAGGACCTCGAGCGGCTGGCGTACCCGAAGCGCTCCTGGGTGCTCCCGCGACACACCCATGACGGCAGGCCCGTGCTGGACGTGCTCATCATCGGCGGCGGGCAGAGCGGCCTCACCGCCGCCTTCGGGCTCTTGCGCGAGAAGGTGACGAACCTGCTCGTGGTGGACGACGGCGAGCAGGACCTCGCGGGGCCGTGGAAGACCTTCGCGCGCATGCACACGCTGCGCACGCCCAAGCACCTCACCGGGCCGGACCACAACCTGCCCAACCTCAGCTTCCAGTCCTGGTTCGAGGCCCAGTACGGCGAGGCCGCCTGGACGTCGCTGGAGCGCATCCCCAAGGAGCTGTGGGCGGACTTCCTCGGCTGGTACCGGCGCACGCTGAACATCCCCGTGCGCTGCCGCTCGCGCGCCGGAGCGCTGACCTGGAGCGCGGAGGACGACTGCTTCCACGTGCCCATCGAGGACCTGCGCACCGGCGCCACCGAGGTCCTCTTCGTGCGCAAGGTGGTGCTCGCCACGGGCATCGACGGCTCGGGGCGCTGGGAAGTCCCATCCATCGTGGCGAACCTGCCGCGCGAGCTGTACGCGCAGACGCGCGAGGACATCGACTTCGAGGCCCTGCGGGGCAGCAAGGTGGGCGTGCTCGGCGCGGGGGCGTCCGCGTTCGACAACGCCTCCGTCGCGCTGGAGCACGGCGCGGGCGAGGTGCACCTGTTCTACCGGCGCAAGTCGCTGCCGTGCATCAACCCGTACCGATGGGCGGAGTTCGTCGGCTTCCTCAAGCACCACGCGGACCTGCCGGACGCGGACAAGTGGCGCTTCATCCACCGCATCTTCGAGATGGGACAGCTGCCCCCGGCGGACACGTACCGCCGCGCGTGCGCCTTCCCCCAGTTCCACCTGCACGCCCAGAGCCCGTGGCTGGACGCCGAGGTGGTGGACGGGCAGGCCCGCATCACCACCCCGCAGGGCCAGTACACCTTCGACAAGCTCATCGTCGGCAGCGGCACGGTGACGGACCTGTCGCTGCGGCCGGAGCTGGCGAACGTGCACGCGGACATCGCGCTCTGGAAGGACCGCTTCACGCCGCCCGAGGGCCAGTCGCACGCGGACCTGCTGCGCCACCCGTACCTGGGGCCGGGCTTCGAGCTGCAGGAGAAGCAGCCGGGCCGCGCGCCGTACCTCCGCTCCATCTTCAACTACACCTTCGGGTGCCTGCTCTCGCTAGGCTTCGGCGGGGCGAGCATCTCCGGCATGAAGTACAGCCTGCCCAAGCTGACGGCGGGCGTGACGCGGCAGCTCTACCTGGATGACCGGGAGGCGTTCTTCCGCTCCCTGGAATGCTTCGACGAGAGGGAATTCGAGCCATGAGCAGGGGTGAGTTCGGGCTGCGCAGCCGCCGGGTGTTGGCGGGCGGTGGGCTGCGCGAGGCGGTGGTGGTGGTGAAGGACGGACAGGTGGAGAAGGTCGCCGGGCCCTCCGAGGCGCTCGGCGCGCTGTCGGTGACGGACGTGGGCCACCACGTGGTGATGCCCGGCGTGGTGGACTGCCACGCGCACATCAACGAGCCCGGCCGCACCGAGTGGGAGGGCTTCGAGACCGCCACGCGCGCGGCGGCGGCCGGAGGCATCACCACCGTGGTGGACATGCCGCTCAACTCGCTGCCACCCACCACCACGCTCGACGCGCTGAAGCTCAAGGCGGACGCGGCCCGGGGCGCGAGCCAGGTGGACCATGGCTTCTGGGGCGGTGTGATTCCCGGCAACGCGGGCGAGCTGGAGGCGCTCATCGACGCGGGCATCGCGGGCTTCAAGTGCTTCCTGTGCCCCTCGGGGGTGGATGAGTTCCCGCCCGCGGACCGCGCGGTGCTCGACGTGGCCATGCCGATTCTCGCCCGGCGCGGCGTGCCGCTCATCGTGCACGCGGAGCTGGAGTCGCCGCTGCCGGAGGTCCGCGCCGAGGGGGCTCGCACGTACCGCGCCTATCTGGAGTCCCGGCCGCGCAGCTGGGAGCAGGACGCCATCCGGATGATGATGGACCTGGCGCGAAAGCACCGCTGCCGCGTGCACATCGTCCACCTCTCCTCGGCGGACGCGCTGCCCTTGCTCATCGACGCGCGGCGCGAGGGGTTGGATGTCTCGGTGGAGACGTGTCCGCACTACCTGAGCTTCACCGCCGAGGAGATTGAGGACGGCGCGACCCACTTCAAGTGCGCGCCGCCCATCCGCGAGGCGGAGAACCGCGAGCGGCTGTGGGAGGGGCTCGCGCGCGGAGACATCGAGCTGGTGGTGTCGGACCACTCGCCCTGCACGCCCGCGCTCAAGCTGCTGGAGCGCGGTGACTTCGGCGCGGCCTGGGGCGGCATCGCGTCGCTGCAGCTCAGCCTGTCGGCGGTGTGGACCGAGGCGCGCAGGCGGGGCCACGGCCTGGAGTCGCTCGTGCGATGGATGTGCGAGGCGCCGGCCGGGCTGGTGGGCCTGAGCGGGACGAAGGGCTCGCTCGTGCCGGGCGCGGACGCGGACCTGGTGGTGTTCGACCCCGAGGCCACCTTCACCGTCGAGCCGTCGCGGCTCCAGCACCGCCATCCGTTGACGCCATACGCGGGCAGGACGCTCGCGGGCGTGGTGGAGCGCACGCTGCTGCGCGGAGAGACCATCTACGAGCGCGGGCAGCCCTTCCCGCGCCCCACGGGAAGCTGGGTGCGCCGTCCGTCCTCGGCGCGCATCGCCGCCTGACATCATTCCATCGGGAGAACACACGAAAATGCATGCACCCGAAGAGGGGAAGCTGCGCGTCGGCTTCACAGAGCTCATCGACCTGGCCGCGGAGAAGGTCGGCGGACAGGCCCTGCTGGCCAGTGACGAGTTCTTCGCCGGCAAGGAGAACCTGCTCAAGCCCGGCCGAGGCGTCTTCATCCCGGACAAGTACACCGAGCAGGGCAAGTGGATGGACGGCTGGGAGTCGCGCCGCAAGCGCGTGCCCGGCCACGACTGGTGCATCCTGAAGCTCGGCCTGCCCGGCGTGATTCGCGGCGTGGACATCGACACGAACCACTTCCTGGGCAACTTCCCCGAGTACGCCTCCGTGGACGCGCTGGAGGTGGAGGGCTCGCCGTCCCCCGAGTCGCTGGTGGACGCGGCGTGGACGCGCATCCTCCCGCAGCTCAAGCTGCAGGGCGGCACGCGCAACCTCTTCGCCATTGCCGACGAGCGGCGCTGGACGCACCTGCGCCTCAACATCTACCCGGACGGCGGCGTGGCGCGCTTCCGCGTGCACGGCGAGGTGCGGCCGGACCTGGCGCGGCTGACGCGCGAGAAGGGCGCGGTGGACCTGGCGGCGGCGGAGAACGGCGGCACGGTGGTGGCGTGCAACGACGCGTTCTTCGGCACCAAGGACAACCTCATCCTGCCCGGCCGCGCGGCCAACATGGGCGAGGGCTGGGAGACGCGCCGCAAGCGCCTGCTGCCGGGCTTCGACTGGATTGTGGTGAAGCTGGCGGTGCCCGGCACCATCGAGCGTGTGGAGGTGGACACCGCCTTCTACAAGGGCAACTTCCCGGAGAGCGCGTCACTCGAGGGCATCTACCTGCGCGAGCCGCTGGTGGACTTCGCCAACGCGCACGACCTGGCGTGGACGGAGCTGCTGCCGCGCACGAAGCTCCAGGCGGACCACCGTCACCACTTCGAGGCCGAGCTGAAGGCGAAGGGGCCCTTCACCCACGTGCGCCTCAAGATCTTCCCCGACGGCGGGGTCAGCCGGCTGCTCGTCCACGGACGTCCGGCGTGAGCGCGCTCGAGCGACTCAACACGCTGTCCACCGACGAGGCTCGCGCGGAGCTGAAGCGCTGCTGCGGCGCCTCGCGTTGGGCGGAGGCGATGACGAAGGCGCGGCCCTTCCGCGACGCCGAGCACCTGTTCTCCGAGGCCTCCCAGCAGTGGAGCCGCACGGGCCCGGAGGACTGGCGAGAGGCCTTCACGCACCACCCGCGCATCGGCGACGTGGCCTCGCTGCGCGCGAAGTTCGCCGCCACCGCCAATTGGTCCTCGCAGGAGCAGGGCGGGGTGAGCGGCGCGGGAGAGGAGGTGCTCCAGGGCCTGGCCGATGGCAACCAGGCCTACGAGGAGCGCTTCGGCTTCATCTTCCTCGTGTGCGCGACGGGCAAGAGCGCCCAGGAGATGCTCGGCCTGCTGCGCGCGCGCCTGGGCAACGCCCCGGACGAGGAGCTGCGCATCGCCGCCGGGGAGCAGGCGAAAATCACCCGCATCCGATTGGAGAAGCTGCTGGCGTCATGAGCACCCTGTCCACCCATGTCCTCGACACGCACCGCGGCCGCCCGGCCTCCGGTGTTCCCATCACCCTGGAGCTGCAGGGGGCCCACGGCGACTGGAAGGAGCTGGCCCGGGGCGTCACCAACGACGACGGGCGCGTGCGCGACTTCCTGCCCGCGGGCGCCCGCGTGGAGACAGGCGTCTACCGGATGTCCTTCGACACGGGCGCGTACTTCCGCTCGCTCGGTGTGAAGGGCTTCTACCCGTCGGTGTCCGTCGTCTTCGAGCTGGGGGCGCCCGACGAGCACTACCACGTACCGCTGTTGCTCAGCCCCTTCGGCTACTCCACCTACCGGGGGAGCTGACCTCAGGCCTTGGTGACGACCTGCGCGGTGGGGGCCGCCGCCGACACGGGCGCGCTCCCCCGCTGCAGCAGCGCGTGGATTTCGGCGATGAGCAGCGCGGGCTTCACGGGCTTGACCAGGTAGGCATCCGGCACGGGCAGGCTCGCGTCGCTGTCCGAGCGGGGCGCGAAGCCGCTGACGAAGACGACGGGGATGTGCTGGAGCGAGGGCTCCTGACGGAAGCGGCGGCACAGCTCGTACCCGTCCATGCCCTCCATGTTCACGTCGGACAGGAGCAGGTCTGGCGGCTGGGCCAGGGCCTTCTCCAGGCCCTCCTCGCCGCTCGACGCCGCCGTGCAGTCGAAGTCCCCGGACAACAGCAGGCGCAGTGTCTCGCGCATCGTCCACGAGTTCTCGACGATGAGGACCTTGGGCTTCACGGTGCTCGGGCTCCTCCGGTGCCGGCGGCGCGCCGTGGGGCGACGACCGTCCGAAACCACGAGCATCACCGCACCGCGCCCGCCGTCGCAAGGGGTCTGCTCCCACCCCTGGACGGAGGTACAAGGCCGAGCGGGCGTGGGAGGCCTACTCCTCGGGCGGGGGATTCTCCAGGCCGCGCCGGGACACCTCCGAGTCGGGCTCCTCGTCGCCGCGGGCCTCGCGCTCGGGGACCTGCTCGTTTGTCCACTCCTCCCCGCGCTCCACGCGGGCCTCCCAGTCCGTGTCACGCGTGGGGTCCACGTCCCCGGCGTCTTCGTCCGCGAGCCGACGGCTCACGTCGCGCGCGCCCTCATCCTGCGCGTCCTCCACCTCGCCGCGATTCCTCGGCTGGAAGTCCCCGCGCGTCGGCCGCGTGTCGTTGGGTCCTCGAGGAATGCCCGCCATGTTGCACCTGCCTGGATGTGGGTGTCGCCTGCCCGACTCAACCTCCGAAGTCCCGATGCGCGGGACAAGTGCTGGCGGATATCAGGCCGCCTGCCTGGGCGGTGGGGGGCAGGGGTTTCTTCCGTGTCGTCGGAGCGTGTCCCGATACATGGAAACGTGATATTCCATCGACTTCTGGATTCTGCCGACCTTCCGGTCCCGCCTTCGTGAGCGACGAAGAGAAGACAACCGTCCTGGACGAGCGCAGCCGTCCTCCGAGCAGCACGTGGGGGGAGCGCATCCGCACGCCCGTCACCCTGCCGGGGGACGCCGCGGGCGTGCGACGCTCGTTGGAGCTCGGAATGGTGGTGACGGGCCGCTACCGGGTGGAGGGCCTCTTGGGCGAGGGCGGCATGGGCCGCATCTGGCTGGCGGAGGACCTGCACGAGCGGCGCAAGGTCGCGCTCAAGGAGATGCAGGTCCCCGCGGGGCTGACGGCGGCGAAGACGGAGGAGCTGGTGCTGATGTTCCGGCACGAGTTCTTCGCGATGAAGAAGCTGCAGCACCCCGGCACGCTGAAGGTGTTCGACTGGGGGATGACGGAGGCCGGCAACCGCTTCATCACCATGGAGGTGGTGGACGGGCAGGACCTGAGCACCCTGGCGCGCGAGTCCCCGCTGGACACGCGCACGCTGTACCGGGTGCTCCTCCAGATGGCGCAGGTGCTGGCGTTCATCCACTCGCGCCTGTACGTGCACTGCGACATCAAGGCGAGCAACGTGCGCATCACCCGCTCCGGCGCGGTGAAGCTGATGGACTTCGGGGTGATGCACCAGCTGGGCACCCCGAGCCCCGGCAAGCTCAAGGGCACGCTGGAGTACCTGGCCCCCGAGTGGCAGCGTGGCGCGAGCATCGACGGGCGCGCCGACCTCTACTCGCTGGGGGTGATGGCGTACTACCTGGTGACGGGGAAGCTGCCCTTCAAGCGCAACACGCCCGCGGCGCTGCTCGCCGAGCACCTGACGCGGCCGCCGCCCAAGCCGTCCTCGCTGGGGCCGGTGGACCCGCAGCTGGAGGAGATCATCCTCCTGCTGTTGGCGAAGGACCCGCGCGAGCGCTTCCAGGACGCCGCCGAGCTGATGGAGGCGCTGTGCCACGCCAGCGGCGAGCCGATGCCGGAGGAGCCCCTGTCGGCGCGCTCCAGCTACCTGCACGTGCCGGAGGTGGTGGGGCGCGCGGCGGAGCTGGAGTCGCTGATGAACGGGCTGGCCGAGGCGGACTGGGGCCAGTCGCGCGCGGTGCTGCTGGGCGCTCCGGCGGGCGTGGGCAAGACGCGGCTGCTGCAGGAGTTCGAGCTGCAGGCGAAGCTGGCGGAGCTGCCGTTCGGACGGGGGCAGTGTCGCGCGGAGGGGCAGGCGCCGCTGACGCCCATCGCGCAGGCGCTGCGCGCGCTGATTCCGCACACGCCCACGGAGGTGATGGAGCGGCTGTCGCCGAGGCTCTCGAGGCTCCTGCCCGCGATGTCGGCGGAGGGCTCGGGCGTCGCGCAGGTGCCGGGCGAGGAGAAGCTGGGGTTCTTCGGCGCGCTGGCGGAGTGGGTGCAGGGGCTGGGCAAGCGGATGACGTTCGTCCTGTGCTTCGAGGACCTGCACTGGGCGGACACCGCGTCGCTGGAGGTGCTCAACGTGCTCATCCGCGCGCTGCACGGCACGCGCGGCATGGTGGTGTGCACGTTCCGCTCGGGGGAGCTGAGCCGGCTGAGCCTGGCGTTCCAGACGGTGGACGAGAAGCTCACCTGGCGCATGGATCTGGAGCCGCTCGGGGCCGAGCACGTGGGCACGTTGGTGGGGCTGGCGCTGCCGGGCCTGGAGGTGCCGGAGAGCTTCGTCGCGCGGCTGCACGAGACGACGGGGGGCAACGCGTTCTTCGCCACGGAGTGTCTGCGCGCGCTGGTGGAGGAGGGCGCGCTGACGCGCGTGGGTGGACGCTGGACGGCGGAGGAGGGGCTGGACACGCGGCCCTTGCCCGCGAGCATCCAGGCGGCGGTGCTCGAGCGCCTGTCCTCCGCGCCGGTGGAGCAGGTGTCGCTCTTGAGGCGGCTGGCGCCGGCGGGGCGCAGCCTGGAGCTGCCCATGGTGCGGGCGCTGGCGGACCTGCCGGAGTCGGAGCTGTTCGCGGTGCTGGATGGAATCGTGGAGCGGCAGTTCCTCCAGGAGGAGGAGGGCCGGTACGTCTTCACGCACGACACCGTGCACCAGGCCGTCTACGACAGCATGTCGGAGGACGAGCGGCGCGCGGCGCACGCGCGGGTGGCGCTGGCGCTGCAGACGCTCTACTCGCAGCGGCCGGACCTGACGCGCACGGTGGGGTGGCACTACCTGCGCTCGTCGGAGCCGGAGCTGGCGATCGGTCCGTTGCTGGACGCGGGGCGCGCGGCGATGGAGGCGCAGGCGTTGCTGGAGGCGACGCTGCTCTTGAAGGAGGCCTCCACGCTGCTGGAGTCCGCGCCGGACTTCCCGGGGCGCGACAGGCTGCTGTTGCGCATCTGGGTGACGCTGGTGGAGGTGGGCTACGCGAGTGACCCGCCCAGCTCGCTGGCCTTCGCGGAGAAGCTCTTCGCGCACTGGGCGTCGACGGTGGACCTGGAGGAGGGGCGGCGGGTTGCGCTCGCGCAGCTCGACGGGGCGTGCTCGGCGCCCGAGGACGAGCGGCCGGCACGCCTGAGGGAATTGTTCCGCGAGCGCGAGGCGGACGCGCAGGTGGCGCCGGCGGACATCTTCTGGAAGCAGGCGGAGCTGCGCATCCTCCAGGCGATGGCGCTGGCCATCGTCGGGCGCACGAAGGATTTGGACGCGTTGCTGGAGCGGGTGCGGCGCGAGCAGCCGGAGGTGTCGCCGTACCGGGCCGCGACGTTGTTGGCGCCGGCGGTGCTCAGCGCGTACACGGGCCGCTCGGCGGGGGTGGTGGAGGCGCAGTTCGAGCAGCTCACGCGGCTG
Organism: Myxococcus sp. AS-1-15; assembly: GCF_020037055.1. Taxonomy (NCBI): domain Bacteria; kingdom Pseudomonadati; phylum Myxococcota; class Myxococcia; order Myxococcales; family Myxococcaceae; genus Myxococcus; species Myxococcus sp. AS-1-15. Next base: position 499,238 of record NZ_JAIQDF010000001.1, read on the forward strand.
CGCGGGCTGCGCGAGGTGATGGGCCGGCTGCCTCGGCGCCTGGCGTGGGCGTTGGGGATGGGTGGCTACATGATGAACATGAACCTGGCGCTGCGCGGCGAGCCGCTGGACGCGCAGGCGACGCGGGATGGCTACGCGGTGGCGGAGGCGCACGGCTTCACGGACGTGCGGGCCTTCCACCTGTTCACGGTGGTGACGCGCGCGGCGTTCACGGGGGATGCGGCGGCCTTCGTGCCGGCGTTCACGGAGAAGAGTGACCTGGTGCGCCGGCTGGGCAACCCCCGGTTGATGGAGCGCAACCTGGCCATCTTCACGCCGCCCTACTATCTGGAGCGCGGCGAGCACGAGCACGTGGCGGCGGTGGTGGCGCGCGGCGAGGCGCTGGCGCGGGTGCTGCCGGAGGACCGCTGGTTGCAGTGCCACGTGCAGACGTACCAGGCGTGCCGGGACGTGCTGTTCGAGGACGCGGCGGCGGTGCGCCAGTCGCTGCCCCGGGCGCTGGCGGCGGCGCGTGAGAGTGGCCTCCGGATGGAGACGCTCTTGCGTGTCTACCAGTCGCGCTTCGAGCGCGAGCAGGGCCACCTGGAGGCGGCGCGCGAGGCGGCGCAGACGGCGCTGTCGCGGTCGATGGACCCGGTGCTGGCCAATCCCTGGGACGAGGTGCTGGCGCGCCGGGCGATGGCCGCGCTGCTGCCGGGCGAGGACGGGCTGACGCACCTCAAGCGCGCGCTCGCGCTGGCGGAGCTGACGGGCAACGTGTTGCAGGTGGGGCACGTGCGCCTGGCGCTCGCGGAGCGGGCGATGACGATGGACGCGGCGGTGGCGGAGCTGACGGCGGCGGAGACGGCCTTCACCGAGGCGCGGGCGTCGAACCTGCTGGCCCAGGCGACGTCGCTGCGTGGCGCGCTCCAGCGCAGCGCGGAGTCCCGACGGAGCGCTTGAGACGGCTCGCGTGAAGTGACCGCATCATGGACGGAACGCTCCGGCAACGTGCGGGCGCGCGAGCCCACGTGAAACGCAGCACCGCTGAGGGAGCACTGCGCGCTCTGGCAACGCACGGGACGCGATGCTCTCTTGGAGGGGTGTGGTGCCGCGCTGCGCGGGAGCCGGAAGGTACGCCGCCTCACGTCACGCGCAGGTGTCACGGCGAACAGCCGGCGCCAGGAGGGTAGAGTGCGCGGCATGGCCCTCCCGCCCCTGCGCTTCTGTTTCGACTATCTCTCCCCCTACGCCTACCTCGCGTGGACGCGCATGCCCGCCCTCGCCGCGCGCCATGGCCGCGTGCTGGAGCCCGTCCCCGTGCTGCTCGCGGGCGTGCTCAACGCCACCGGCAACATCGGCCCCGCCGAGGTCCCCGCCAAGCGCGGCTATATCTTCAAGCACACCTTCCGCATCGCCCACGAGCTGGGCGTGCCCTTCGGCCCCCCTCCCTCGCATCCCTTCGTCCCGCTGCTCCCGTTGCGCGTGACGGCCGCCGTGGATGACCTGGAGGCCCGCGCCCGGCTGGTGTCGGCCCTCTACGCGGAGGCCTGGGGCGGCGGGAAGGGCGTGGAGTCGCCCGAGCAGGTCACCGTGGCCCTCCGCGCCGCGGGCCTGGATGCCCCCGCGCTGCTCGAGGCCGCCGGCCGCCAGGACATCAAGTACCGCCTGCGCCGCAACACGGAGGAGGCCATTGCAGTCGGCGCCTTCGGTGTGCCCACTGTGTGGGTCGACGGTGAGCTGTTCTTCGGCGTCGACTCGCTGGGCCACCTGGAGCGCTTCCTCGAGGGCAAGGATCCGCTCAAGGGCGTGGACCTGGAGCGCTGGCGCTCCCTGCCGTCGACCGCCTCCCGACGCTGAACGCGGGTGGTGCGAAAGCACCTGGAGTTTGGGCTAGGGTGCCCCGCTGGCCCAAGCCCCAGGGGCGGGCCACGTCTCCAGGTGCTCACCGAATGAACGTCCTCGCCGAGCTGGGCATCGTCGTCGCGGGTCTCGTGCTCGCCATCGTCCTCCTGGCGCTCAACTTCTGGCGCGCCGTGCTGTTCCTCTTCCCCCACACGGTCCGCGTGGAGCCCGAGGCGCCCGCCGACCAGATGGACCTGCCCCTGGAGCTGGCGCAGGTCTCCATCCACCTGCAGGCCCTGGGCTTCGTGGCGCTCGGCAGCCACGAGGAGAAGCCGCCGCTCCAGAAGGCCACGCGCTCCTACGACTGGGCCCACCCCACCGAGCGCGTCTTCGCCACCGTGTACCAGACGGCGGACGGCGAGCCCCGGCTCTACTTCCTCACCCCCCTGGCCCCGGAAGGCTTCGTCATCACCGCCGGTTATCGCCGGCCCGCCCTGGATGTGCCCGGCGTCTACCGGAGCGGTTCACTGGAGGACGCTCCACCGGAGCGTCTGCTGCGCGCCCACCTGCGCCGCATGGAGGGCCTGACGCCCGCCAGCGACTTCTCGTGGGAAGGTCGGGTGGAGGCCGGACGTTCCTGGTATCGCGGGCTCGGCCGGAAGGAGATCCGCCGGCAGAACCTGCAAGGGCTGTTGTGGACGGTGATGGCGCTTGCCATCGTCGCCAGCGCCTTCCTGGGACGGCGCGCGGCCTGAAACCCCGCCAGGACCATCACTGCGCGCGTGCACCGCGCGCCCCTTGGGAGTAGGTAGACGAGCACCATGAAGAGCGTGTCCAAGACCGAGGAAATCTTCTTTCTTTCCGGCAAGCGCACCCCGTTCGGCACCTATGGCGGCAGCCTGAAGGACCTGAGCGCCACCGACCTGGCCGTGGAGTCCGCGAAGGCCGCTTTCGCCCAGTCGAAGGTGTCCCCGGAGCTGGTGCAGCACGTCGTGTACGGCAACGTGGTGCAGACGAGCGCGGATGCCATCTACCTGCCCCGCCACGTGGGCCTGAAGACGGGCGTGCCCGTCCCCGTGCCGGCCCTGGGCGTCAACCGCCTGTGCGGCTCCGGCTTCCAGGCGTTCGTCACCGCGGCGGAGCTGATGCTCACCGAGCAGGCGAGCTGCGTGCTGGCCGGCGGCACCGAGTCCATGAGCCAGGCGCCCCACGTCATCCGCGGCGCGCGCTGGGGCCTGCCGCTGGGCAAGGGCAGCCTGGAGGACATGCTGTGGACGGCGCTGACGGACAGCTACACCGGCCAGCCCATGGCGCTCACCGCCGAGCAGCTCGCGGTGGACTACGCGCTCACCCAGGACCAGGTGGACGAGTACGCGGTGCTCACGCAGAAGCGCTTCGCCGCCGCGCAGGAGGCGGGCCGCTTCCAGGATGAAATCGCGCCCATCACCCTCAAGGGGAAGAAGGGCGACGTCGTCGTCTCCAAGGACGAGCACAACCGCCCGGAGACCACGGTGGAGGGCCTGCGCAAGCTGCCCAAGGTCTTCAAGAAGGACGGCGTGGTGCACGCGGGCGCGGCCAGCGGCATCTGCGACGGCGCCGGCAGCATGGTGATGGCGACGGGCAGCTTCGTGCAGAAGCACGGCCTGAAGCCCATCGCCCGGCTGGTGAACTGGGGCGTGTCCGGGTGTGACCCGAAGGTGATGGGCATCGGCCCGGCGCCCGCCATCCGCCAATTGCTGGAGCGCGCGCAGGCGAAGCTCTCCGATGTGGACCTGTTCGAGGTGAACGAGGCCTTCGCGCCCCAGTACCTGGCGGTGGAGAAGGAGCTGGGGCTGCCGCGCGAGCAGACCAACGTCAACGGCGGCGCCATCGCGGTGGGCCACCCGCTGGGCGCGTCCGGCGCGCGCATCACCACGACGCTCGTCTATGAGCTCAAGCGTCGCGGTGGACGCTATGGTATCGGCTCCGCCTGCATCGGGGGCGGTCAGGGCATCGCCGTGTTGGTCGAGGCGCTCTGATGCCCGAACACGACTTCCAACCGGGACGCGAGATGACGAACGAGGTGGATGCGAAGACGGCCCGCGAGCGGGCCAAGGCCATCGCCGAGCAGCGTCGGGCGGAGCGCCGCAACCGCAAGCGCAAGTGCGTCGTGTGCGGCGTGGAGGAGAGCGACAAGACGCCCCTCACCGCCCACCCGGAGGGCATCGGCCCGGCCTGCAAGGACGAGGTCTCCTGCCAGAACCGCCGGGCCGCCGCCTCGCGCCCGTGACCCGACACGGGGCCTGGCGGGGCGTCCACCCGCGCGAGGCCCTCGCCCGCAGCGCCGCCACCCGTTGTCGACTGCGTGACGGTGGGAGCCCTGGCGCCACGCGGGGGCGGGGTGGGGCCGCCAGGACCGCTCAAGGCCGGTAAATCGGGCCCGTTTCTTGATAGCGGAATCGTCTCGGGGTAAACGTCCAGAATCTCAGCTTGAGACGAGGGTCGGAATGGGCGTTACGAGCTTCACGGGAGTCAAGGTGTTCTCCACCACGCTCGCGCGTGATCGCGAGAACATGGGTGAGAACATCACCAAGTGGCTCAAGGAGAATCTGGTCAACATCGAGGTGGTGGACAAGGTGGTGACCCAGTCCTCGGACAAGGAGTTCCACTGTCTGACCATCACGATTTTCTACCGCGCGAAGACGGCCTGATTCGGCGGTTCTCGACGCTGGACGTCGACGTACGAGGGCGCTCTCCCGGGACCGGGTGGGGCGCCCTTCGTCGTTTGGGGTTGCGAAGCCGGCGGGGTTCCACCACCTTTGGTCGACTTGTCGAGCCCGTAGTGGAGGAATGAATGCGACCGATGCGCAGCTTCGGCGGCCGGGGTGGCGGTGGTGGGGTCCCCGGCCTGGAGACCACGGCGTCCAAGCTGGCGGTGGGCCTGGTGGCGGGCTCCGTGCTCTTCCTGGTGCTGCGCTACCAGGGCGCGGGCAACAGCCTGCTCCTGCTGCTGTCGCCCAATACCGTCTTCGGCAACCTCTTCCTCTGGCAGCCCTTCACCTACGCCTTCATCGAGAGCGAGCCGTTCAGCATCCTCTTCGGCGCGCTGCTCTTGTGGTCCATCGGCGGGTGGCTGGAGAGCTACTGGGGCTCGAAGCGGCTGTTGATGGTGGCGGTGGGCTGCACGGCGCTCGCCGGCTTCGTGCTGGGCGTGGTGGGGCTCTTCATGCCGCTGCCGGCGGGCTACCAGGGCGGCTGGGTGATGGGCTCGGTGCTGTGGGTCGCCTACGGCCTGGTCATCGGCAAGGGGCAGACGAACTTCTGGGGCATCCCCCTGTCGGGCAACGCGTTCGCCGGCATCGGCGCGGGCTTCGTGGTGCTGCGCGTGCTGACGGCGGGCTTCTTGAGCCAGCTGCCGCACGTCGTCGCGCTGCTGCTGGTGTTCGCCTACGTCAAGGGCGCCAGCCCCAAGCGGTTCATGCTGCAGCTGCAGCACTGGCGGCTGCAGCGACAGCTGAAGGACCGCTCCAAGCACCTGCACGTGGTGGGCAGGAACAAGGACAAGCCGGACCGCGACCAGTACCTGAACTGAGCCGAAGGGCTCAGTGGGCCGCCTCCGGGTGGCCGTACTGCTTGAGCTTGCGGTAGAGCGTGGCCACGCCGATGTCGAGCTGCTCGGCGGTGCGCGCCCGGTTGCCCGCGTTCTGCGCCAGCACCGCGAGGATGTACTCCTTCTCCATGTCCTCGAGCCTGCGCGGGTTGCCGCTGGGCATGAGGCTGGGCGGCGCGGCGCGGACCTCCTCCGGCAGGTCCTCGCGCTCCACGCGGCTGCCCTCGCACAGGGCCACCGCGCGCTCCAGGGCGTTGCCCAGCTCGCGCACGTTGCCGGGCCACTCGTAGCGCAGGAGCTGGTCGGCCGCGTCCGGTGACAGGCCCGACACCTTGCGGCCCAGCCGCTCCGCGGCCTCGGCGAGCAGCAGCCGGGCCAGGGGCAGGATGTCCTCGCGCCGCTCGCGCAAGGGGGGGATGCGCAGCTCGATGACGCGCAGGCGGTAGTAGAGGTCCTGGCGGAAGCGACCGGACTTCACCTCCTCGCTCAGGTCGCGGTTGGTGGCGGCCACCACGCGCACGTCCACCTTGCGGCTGGTGTTCTCTCCCACGCGCCGCACCTCCTTTTCCTGCAGCGCGCGCAAGAGCTTGGCCTGCATGGAGGCCGGCACCTCGCCCACTTCATCCAGGAAGAGGGTGCCGCCGTGCGCGGCCTCGAAGAGGCCCGGCCTGTCGTGGGTCGCGCCGGTGAAGGCGCCCTTCACGTGGCCGAACAGCTCGCTCTCCAGGAGGCTCTCGGTGACGGCCGCGCAGTTGACGGCCACGAAGGCCTTGTGCGCGCGCGTGGACTCGTCGTGGATGAGGCGGGCGATTCTCTCCTTGCCCACGCCGCTCTCGCCGGTGACGAGCACCGTGGAGTCCACCTTCGCCGCGCGGCGGCCCAGGTTGATGACCCGCTGCATGGCCTCCGCGCGCGCCACCATGCCGGCCGGGTCCTCCGTCACGCCCACCCGCGCGAGCGACTGGCGCTTGGCGCGCAGCTTGCGCTCCGCCTGCTTCAGCGCGTCCGTCACCTGCGCGAGCACGCCCTCCATGCACTGCGTCTCGTAGAAGCGCAGCACCTCCTTGCACTCGGTGGTCCACTCCTCCGAGGGGCGGCCGACGATGTGGCACGCCGCGTCCCCCTGGCCCACGCAGCGCAGCTCCGTGCAGTAGATTTCCCGGCCGTTGACGTAGCTCATGTACCCGGACGCGAAGCCGGTGAGGCTCCAGCACACCGGGTGGTCCGCGCGGCCCAGGTGCAACAGGTGCTGCTCGGCCTCGTACGAGTCGCGCCACTGCGCCTCGGCGAAGGGCTCCGGGCCCTCCTCGGGCTTGCGCTCCATCCGCTCCACCCGCACCTGGCCCTGCAGCGTGTGCAGCCGCCCGCCCGCGCGGCGCCACAGGGACTCATCCGTCCAGGGCACCGCCCCCTTCATCGCCTCCGCCGTGCGCCAGCCGTGCGCGTAGCCCAGCCGCGTGAAGATGCCCCGCGCGGCCGTCATGCCCATCAGGTTCACCAGCTCCTTGCGGAGCAGTCCCAGCGCCACCGGGTCCATGAGCAGCACCCGCTGCCCCGCGAAGTGGATGAGCCCGCCCCCCGGTTCGAAGGACAAGAGCTCGCCCAGCCCCAGCTCGAATTGACCCGCCACGGTGTCCCGCTCCTTCCAAAGTGATGCCTCTCTCTATCGTTTTGAGATGTTTCCTGCACGACAGGTTGTGGGGTGGGAGTCATTTCAGGGGGTTGGAATCCCGGGGACGTTGGTCCTGGGGTTGCAGTAGAAGGCGCCATCATGGGAGGCGGCTTGGACAGGCGAGGAGTGCTGCAGGGCATGGCGGCGGCCGGGGTGGCGGGGGCCCTGGGCACGGGCTCCGCGAGCGGGCAGGCGAAGGCCCCGGCGCTCTTCGTCTCCCATGGCTCGCCGATGGTGGCGCTGGACACGGACGCGTACCCGCGGGCGCTCAAGAGCTTCGGTGAGGGCGTGTCCACGGCGAAGGCGCTCGTCGTCGTCTCCGCGCACTGGGAGACGCCCGGCGAGGTGCGCGTCACCGCCAGCGAGCGGCCGCCGCTCGTCTATGACTTCCACGGTTTTCCGAGCGCGCTGTACCAGCTTCGCTACGCGGCGCCGGGAGCGCCCGCGCTGGCCACGGACGTGGTGGGCCGGCTGAAGTCCGCGGGCCTCGAGGCCGTCGCGGACGGCGAGCGCGGGTTGGACCATGGCGCGTGGGTACCGCTGCTCCACACGTTTCCACGCGCGACGTTGCCGGTGGTGCAGGTGTCGATGCCGCTGGGCGCGCGCGCGGCGGACATCGCGAGGATGGGCGAGGTGCTGCGGCCGCTGCGTGAAGAAGGCGTGCTGCTGATGGGCAGTGGTGGCATCGTCCACAACCTGCGCCGGGTGAATTTCCGAGAGAAGGATGCGTCCCCGGAGCCGTGGGCGCAGTCGTTCGACACGTGGGTCGCGAACAAGTTGGAGGCGCGCGACTTCACGGGGCTTCAATCATGGTTGGATGCACCCAATGCGACGCTCGCGCATCCAAGGGCCGAGCATTTGTTGCCGCTGTACTTCGTCCTCGGAGCCGCCCTCCCCGAAGACCGCATCACCCCCGTGTTCGAGGGCTTCCATCACGGAACCTTGTCCATGCGCAGCTTCGCGCTGCGCGCCTGAACCCGCAGTTCATCATTCGAGGAGCACACCCCTATGAAGACGACCCTGAAGAGCGCGATTGCCCTGCTGGTGGCCCTGCCGTCACTCGCCTTTGCCGCCACGTGGGACGTGGACCCGGCCCACTCCAGCGCGGGCTTCACCGTGAAGCACATGATGGTGTCGAACGTGACGGGCTCGTTCAACATCAAGCAGGGCGCGGTGAACCTGGACGACAAGGACATCACCAAGTCCACCGTGGAGGCCACGCTCGACGCGGCGACGGTGAACACGGGCAACGCCAAGCGTGACGAGCACCTGAAGGCGCCGGACTTCTTCGACACGGCGAAGTACCCCACCATCACCTTCAAGTCGACGAAGGTGGAGAAGGCGGGCGAGGGCAAGCTGAAGGTCACCGGCAACCTGACCATGCACGGCGTCACCAAGCCGGTCGTCCTGGACGTCACGGGCCCGTCGAAGGAGTCGAAGGACCCCTGGGGCAACACCCGCACGGGCGTGTCCGCCACGACGAAGCTGAACCGCAAGGACTTCGGCCTGACCTACAACACGGCGCTGGAGACGGGCGGCGTGGCGGTGGGTGAGGAAGTCACCGTGAACCTGGACCTGTCCCTGACGAAGAAGGCGGACGCCGCCGCCCCCGCGAAGAAGTAGTCCGCGGGTCGCTCGACAGCGACTGAAGTGAATGAAGGGCCTCCACGGTGTGGGGGCCCTTCTTCGTTTCGTGCGTGGGCGCTTCGTGTCGGCGCGCGCGTGGAAATGAAAGAGGGGCCGCCACGGTGGTGGGGCCCCTCGGGTGTGGCTTTCGTGGAGGGCTTCAGCCCTCGGCGACGGCCTGCACGCTGGCGCGGTAGATGAAGATGCGCGCGGTGTTGGTGCGCTGGTCGGCGGGGACGACGAAGAAGCCCGGGGTGGTGCTCTTGAAGTCCTGGGAGAAGCCCGCGACCTGGCGGCCGTCGTTGAAGGTGACGCGAATCTTCTGGCCCTCGGCCTGGGGCTGACGCGCGCCGGCGGGGAGCATGAAGAAGATGGCCTTCACGCGCTTGCCGGGAATCTGCTCCGGGGCGAAGCCGCTCTGCTGCTCCAGGGAGATGACCTCGTCGAGCAGGTCCGCGTCGCGGATGGTGCCGCGCTTCACCTGGCCTTCCACGGTGTGGATGATGACGCGGTGTTCGCCCTCGATGAACGAGGTGATGGAGTCGGCGTGCAGGGGCACGGCGGCGGCGAAGAGCGGCTCCCTCACGGCGGCGAGCGGCTGCGGGCTCGCGGCCAGGGAGGGCGTGGCTCGCGCGGGGTAGGGCGAGCGCAGGGCCGCGCTCATCGCCGCGGCGGCCACGGCGGTGGCGGGCGTCGGCGTGGGCTCGGGGGCCTCTTCCACCAGCTCGATTTCGGCGAGCTCCTGCTCTTGTTCCTGCTCGAGCTCGACGGGGACCTCCTCCTCGATGGAGGCGGAGAGGTCCGTCGCGGGGGCGCCGAACGCGTGGCCGTTCTGGGCCTGCCATGAAGAGGCGGGCGCGGCGGGCTGCTCCTCGGCCCAGGAGACCTCCTCGGCCTGGATGGGCTCGGCCGGGAGCTGCTCGGTGGCGGAGAGCTCGACCATCGGCTCCACGTCGACCGGGGCCTCGCTCCACTCGGCCTGCGCGTTGGACAGCTCCTCGGTGGCGGTGTTGTTCCAGGTCGACGAGTCCTGGGCGGAGGACCACTCGGACTGGACGGCGTCGGCCGGGAGCTCTTCGGTGGTGGACCACTCGGGCTGAGCCGTGTGGGGCGCGTCGGTCGAGGACCACTCGGCCTGGACGGCGTCGGCAGGGAGCTCTTCGGTGGCGGACCACTCGGGCTGAGCCGTGGGGGGCTCGGTCGAAGCAGTGGGCTCTTCAGAGAGGACGGCGTCGGCGGGGAGCTCTTCCGTGGCAGCCCATTCAGGCTGAGCGGTGGGGGGCTCTGCGGCCGACGCGGACCAATCGGTCTGCACGGCGTCCGCCGCAATCTCCGGCGTCGCGGACCACTGGGACTGTTCGGAGGGGGCCGCCGTGGCGTTGGCGGACCACTCGGCCTGGACGGCGTCCGCGGGAAGCTCTTCCGTCGTGGAGGCCCACTCCGGTTGCGCGGCAGTTGACGAGGCAGACCAGTTGGTCTGCACAGCATCTGGGGCAATCTCCGGCGTGGAAGCCCACTCGGGCTGCGCCGCGTCCACGGGAATCTCTTCGGTGGCGGACCAGTGGGGCTGAGCGGCAGGAGCCTCCGTCGAGGCTGCGGACCAATCGGACTGCACGGCGTCCGCAGGGAGCTCTTCCGTGGCGGACCACTCGGGCTGCACCGCATCCGCGGGAAGCTCTTCGGCGGCGGACCACTCGGGCTGCGCGGCAGGCGCCTCCGTCGAGGATGCGGACCAATCGGTCTGCACGGCGTCAGCGGGAAGCTCTTCTGTCGCCGCCCACTCGGGCTGCGCGGCGGGAGTTTCCGCGGAGGTCTCGGACCAATCGGACTGCACGGCATCCGCGGGAAGCTCTTCGGTGGCGGCCCATTCGGGCTGCGGGGCGGTCGACGAGGCAGACCAGTCGGTCTGCACCGCGTCTGGAGCAAGCTCCGACGTGGCCGCCCACTCGGGCTGCGCGGCTGGAGTCTCCGCGGAGGTCGCGGACCAGTCAGTCTGTACGGCATCCGCGGGGAGCTCTTCGGCGGCAGCCCACTCGGGCTGAGCGGCGGGAGTCTCCGTCGAGGTGGCGGACCACTCGGCTTGCACTGCATCTGCGGGAAGCTCTTCCGTGGCGGCCCATTCAGGCTGCGCCGCAGGGGGCTCCGCCGTGGACGAAGACCACTCGGCCTGCACCGCGTCCGCGGGAAGCTCTTCCGCGGCAGACCAGTCAGTCTGCGCGGCAGGCGTCTCCGTTGATGACGCAGTCCACTCCGTCTGAACGGCGTCCGGGGCAATCTCCGGCGTGGTCGCCCACTCGGGCTGCGCGGCAATTACACCTGTCGAGGAGGATGACTCTGCCTGCACGGCGTCCGGGGCAACTTCCGGCGTCGCCTCCCACTCGGGCTGCGGAGCGCTCGCCTCTGTCGCGGACCACTCGGACTGCACGGCGTCGGCGGGAAGCTCTTCCGTGGCGGCCCACTCGGGCTGGGCGGCGGGAGTCTCCGTCGAGGAAGCGGACCACTCGGCCTGCACGGCGTCGGCGGGAAGCTCTTCCGTGGTGGCCCACTCGGACTGCGCGGTAGGCGTCTCCGTCGAGGACGAAGACCATTCGGCCTGCACCGCATCCGCAGGGAGTTCTTCGGCGGCGGCCCATTCGGGCTGGGCGGCGGGAGTCTCTGTCGACGTGGCGGACCACTCGGCCTGCACGGCGTCGGCGGGAAGCTCTTCCGTGGCGGCCCACTCGGGCTGGGCGGCGGGCGTCTCCGTCGAGGTGGCGGCCCACTCGGCTTGCACCGCATCGGCGGGAAGCTCTTCGGCGGCGGACCACTCGGGCTGAGCGGCGGGAGTCTCCGTTGAGGTGGCGGACCACTCGGCTTGCACCGCATCGGCGGGAAGCTCTTCGGTAGCAGCCCACTCCGGCTGAGCGGCAGGTGCCTCCGTCGTGGACGAAGACCACTCGGCCTGCACGGCGTCGGCGGGAAGCTCTTCCGTAGCGGCCCACTCGGACTGAGCGGCGGGAGTCTCCGTCGACGTGGCAGACCACTCGGCCTGCACGGCGTCGGCGGGAAGCTCTTCCGTGGTGGCCCACTCGGGATGCGCGGCAGGCGCCTCCGTCGACGTGGCAGACCACTCGGCCTGCACCGCGTCGGCGGGAAGCTCTTCCGTGGTGGCCCACTCGGGATGCGCGGCAGGCGTCTCCGTCGACGTGGCAGACCACTCAGCCTGCACGGCATCGGCGGGAAGCTCTTCCGTAGCGGCCCACTCGGGCTGCGCAGCGGGAGTCTCCGTCGACGTGGCCGACCACTCGGACTGCACGGCGTCGGCGGGAAGCTCTTCCGTGGCGGCCCACTCGGGCTGCGCGGCAGGCGTCTCCGTCGACGTGGCGGCCCACTCGGCTTGCACCGCATCGGCGGGAAGCTCTTCCGTGGCGGCCCACTCGGGCTGAGCGGCGGGAGTCTCCGTTGAGGTGGCGGACCACTCGGCTTGCACCGCATCGGCGGGAAGCTCTTCGGTAGCAGCCCACTCCGGCTGAGCGGCAGGTGCCTCCGTCGTGGACGAAGACCACTCGGACTGCACCGCGTCGGCGGGAAGCTCTTCCGTGGCGGCCCACTCGGGCTGCGCGGCGGGCGTCTCCGTCGACGTGGCCGACCACTCAGCCTGCACGGCATCGGTGGGAAGCTCTTCCGTGGCGGCCCACTCGGGCTGCGCGGCAGGCGTCTCCGTCGATGAGGCAGACCCGTCGGTCTGCACCGCGTCCGGAGCAATCTCCGGCGTGGCCGCCCACTCAGCCTGCGTATCTGGCGTTTGCGCGGAGGACGCAGACCACTCCGACTGCACGGTGTCCGCGGGAAGCTCCTCGGCCGCCATCCATTCGGGCTGCGCTCCAGGCGACTCCGTCACGGGCGCGGACTCATCCGTCTGCACGGCGTCAGCAGGAAGCTCTTCCGCGGCGGCCCACTCGGACTGCGCGGCGGTGTTCTCCGACGTGTCGTGTGCCTGCTCCGTCTCGGACGCGCTCCACGCGGCCGAGGTCGCGTCCGCCGCGGCGTCGGTCGCCGGGGCCTCTGCTCCCGCCTCACCCGTCGACCACTCCGATGACGTGGTCGCCGCGAGTTCGCCCGCCGAAGCGCCTTCGCTCGTCGCGCTCCACTCGGGCTGTGCCTCGGACGTCGACCACTCGGTCGATGCGGCCTCCGCCGTCTGCTCTCCCGTCGCGTCCCAGGTGGGCTGCGCGGCCTCGGCGTTGGCCGAAGCCCATTCCGGCTGCAGCTCGATGACCTCCGAGCCCTGCGCCTCCGCGCTCCACTCCGCGGAACCACCCTCGGCCGGCGCCTCGCCGGAGGACCACTCCGCGCCGCCCGTCGTCTGTGACGCCATGCCCGCGCTGCTGGCCAGCGGCTCCAGCTCGCTCGACTGCGTGCTCCAGTCCTCCTCCGCGCCGCCGTAGGCCGGAAGGTCCAGGCTGCGCTCCGCCGAGGCGGTGAACTGCCCGGGCTCCAGGAAGTCTCCCGCGGTCGCGAGGGGAACGGCCTCCTCGGGGCTGCCGCTCAGGTCGAACGCATCCTGCGACGCGGGCGCGGCCTCCGTGTCGACCTCGATGGTGTCCGCCTGGAGGTCGGGTCCCACCTGCACGGAGCGAAGCTCCAACGAGGGAACCGTGCTCGAGCTGAAGGGCAGCGGCGTCGTCGAGACCGCCTCCGCTCCAACCTCCGCGACGTCGAGCGTGGGCGACTCGCCCGCGGATGTGCCGTCCTCGCCCGAGGTCGCCTGCGTGGCCGTGGAGGCCATCCACACCTCGGCGTCCGTCGCCTCCTGCGTGGGCTCAGGCTGCGTCGAGGCAGCCGTGTCATCCGTGGACGCGGACACCTCGCTGACGTCGGAGGCGTCGAGCGAGATCTCCTCGGCCGTGCCCGCATCGACGTCCCCAGCCGAGAGCTCCACGGTGGAGGACGACGCGTCGCTCACCTCCGAGGCCTCGAGCACCAACTCCTCCGCCACATCACCCGCGTCGAGCGCGATGGGCTCGGCGGACTCCATGGCGCCGACATCGATGATGTCGTTCGCGTCGGCGACCTCCGTCGGCGAGGACTCGAGTGGATCCACCGCCAGCGGAGCCGAGGCCCACGCCTCGTCCACGGGGGCCGACGAGAGGTCCTCCGCGAGCACCGGCTCGCTCTCCGCCGAGGCATCGAGCAGCTCGACCTCGGACGAGGGAACCTCCACATCGGAGGACTCGAGCGAGGACTCCTCGACGGGCTGCGCCTCCAGCACCGGCGTCTCGGCGATGTCCGGCGTCGTCTCGACCTCCAGGGAGAGGTCGGCGAAGGACGACTCGAGCGAAGACTCGGGCGCCTGCGCGGCGGCCGCGGGCTCCTCCGCGCCACCCAGCGCGCTGAAGTCATCCTCGGCGCTCGTCGGAACCTCCACGGGCGTCGCCGCCTCGGACCCCGACGCGACCTCCGCCTCGGAGACCTCCAGCACGTCCTCGAAAGAGGTGGCGTCAGAGGCGGGCGCGCTGACCTCGGGCGTCGCGGCGGGCGCCATCCACGGCGCGGGCTCGCTCAGCGCCGGGATGTCGATGTCGTCCGAGCTGAGGTGCAGGTTCTCCGGCTCGGCGGCGGGCTGCGGCGCGTAGGCGCTCGGGTCCTGCCCTGCCCAGCCCTGCTGCTGCGCATAGGCCTGGTTCGGATCGTACCCCTGCTGCGCATACGCCTGGTTCGGATCATACCCCTGCTGCTGCGCGTAGGCCTGGTTCGGGTCGTAGCCCTGCTGCGCATAGGCCTGGTTCGGGTCGTAGCCCTGCTGCGCGTAGGCCTGATTCGGGTCGTAGCCCTGCTGCGGGTAGCGCGCGTAGGCCTGGTTCGGATCGTACGGCTGCTGGGCGTAGGCCTGGTTCGGGTCGTACCCCTGCTGGGCGTAGGCCTGGTTGGGGTCGTAGCCGGCGGGGTAGGCGTACCACTGGCCATCGGCGCCGTAGTAGCCCTGGGCCTGGTTGGGGTCGTAGCCGGCGGGGTAGGCGTACCACTGGCCGTCGGCGCCGTAGTAGCCCTGGGCCTGCTGGGCATAGGCCTGGTTGGGGTCGTAGCCGGCGGGGTAGGCGTACCACTGGCCATCGGCGCCGTAGTAGCCCTGGGGCGCGGCCTCCGGCTGCTGCCACGCGGAGGCGTCGGCGGGCGCATCCTGGATGCCGAGGAGCCCACGCAGCTCACCCCAGCGAGCCTCCTCCACGGGAGACAGGCTTCCCAGCTTTCGCTTCTCGTCGAGGAAGCGAAACTCTCTCATTGCCGCGCGCGTGTCCGACATCCGTCACCTTGCTGCGGACGGCGGACTGCCCGGTTACCGTCGCAGCGCAAATGGGGGGGGCTGCGAGTGTAGGTGACTCCCGGGGAGGGGTAAACCAAATGGACCGAGCTTGCCCGGCCGCTACCTCTTCTGGACCGACTCCTCGACCTCTTTTTCGAGGTCATCCATGGTCATCCCATAGTGGGTCAGTAACGCCTTCTCGAAGGAGGGCTGCCCCCGGCCCCTGCATACGGCTCGGGTGAGGGTCATCAGGCGGTAGGCCCCCTCACGGCGCATCAGCTCCTTAACCCCCAGTCCGGAGATGTCGTACGCCATCCCCGCGTTCCCCATCCGGATAGGGGGGATCTTCGTCATCGACCGGAGGCTCATGACGCGAACGTCCGACGTGGAGAGGAGGGCGTGAATCTGCTCCATCATGTCCGGGGTGGGGCCCGGGATGTCCAGGTACTTCCACTCCACGAACATGGCCACGCCCTCGCTGAACCACATGGGGAGGAAGGCGGTGTCGAGGTCACCACTGCCGCAGATCTCCGCCATGACGGCATGGACGTACTCATGGACGATGGTCGCCTTGTTCTGGCTGTTCAGTTCGGCGGCGTTGTTGATGTGGATGGCGTTGGTCTTGTAGATGCCCGCGACGCTGTTGGCGACCCTGTCACCGAACACGACGCGGAACTCCGCCGACGTGTAGAGGACGACCGTCACGGGCTGCTCACGCGTCTCGCCCAGGACCTTCTGGACGAAGTGGTGCGCCGTATCGAGTATCTCGACGATGCGGCCCTCGTACTCGGCGCGCTGGGCGAAGTCCCGGTCGTTGTTGAAGTAGGTGATGACGTACCGGCTGTTGGCGCGCACGCGCATGCCCAGGGAGTTCACGCCGGACTCGAAGCCGACGCGCGGCGTGCGCACGCTCATCCCTGGCCGCGTCTCCAGGGCCACGACGGTGGAGTCGTCGCCCGCCTGGGCGCTCGCCGGCCGTGTCTCAGCGCCCCGGGAGGGGGAGCCCCCGAGCTTCTTCTCGATGCGCGACGCCTCCGCCCGCGCCGAGTCCTCCTGCAGCGTCTGCTGCCGCGCCTGCTGGAGCAGCTTCTTCGCCTCCGCGGCCTCGCGGCTGCGCGGGGGCACCTTCTCCAGCGCCGCCTGGGCGCCCGCCGAGTCCTGCTCCTCCAGCAGCAGCTTGCCCAACTCCAGCGGGAAGGCGCCGTCCTTGGGGAAGAGCGTCACGCCCTTGACCAGGGTCGCCTCGGCCGCGGCGCGCTGCTCGGTCTTCCGGGCCGCGCTCGCCAGGCAGCGCAGCGCGGGAGCGGACTCCTGGAACACCACGGCGCGCTCGCCCAGCGAGTACGCCATCACCGCGTCGTCCTTCAGCAGGGCCTGGCAGCCCTTCACGAGCGCGCCGGACACCCCGGCGCGCTGCTCGGGGGGCACCGCCGTCGCGTCACCGGAGGAGAAGGCCAGGTACAGCTCCTCCCAGGCCTTCTGTCCGGAGAGCTCCTTCGCCTTCTGGGCGGGGGTTTGCGGAGTGGCGGCGACCAGCAGCGCGACGAGCAGGGAACGCATGGGCCCAGTATGGCCGACCCCCTCGGGCCGCGTGCAAGGCCCCCTCCCGTTACTTCCGGGCCACCTGCCAGCCCAGCTCCTCCAGGGCCTGCTCCAGCTCGCGGATGTGAGAGGGGCCCGTGGTCTCCAGCGTCACCTCCACCATGGCCTCGCCCAGCCCCGCCTTGGAGAAGGCGCGCTCGTGGTGCAGGTCCACCACGTTGGCCCTCAGGTCCGCGATGCGCGTCGTCAGCCGCGCGAGCATGCCGGGCCGGTCCGGCAGCCGCACCTCGAGCTGCACCAGGCGGCCCGCCTTCACCAGGCCCCGCTCGATGATGCGGCTGATGACGTTCATGTCGATGTTGCCGCCGCTCAGGATGATGGCGGTGCGCTTGCCCTTCGCCTGGGGCACGTGCCCGTTGAGCACCGCGGCCACGCCCACCGCGCCCGCGCCCTCCACCACGCTCTTCTCCTGCTCGAGCAGCGTGAGGATGGCGGCGGCGATCTCCTCCTCGTCCACCGACACGATGGTGTCCACGTACCTGCGCACCATCTCGAAGGTGAGCTCGCCCACCCGCTTCACCGCGATGCCGTCCGCGATGGTGGTCCCCGCCGCCGGCAGCTCCATCAGCTTCCCCGCCGCGACGGAGGCCTTCATGCTGTCGATGGTGGACGTCTGCACGCCGATGACCTGGATGCCGGGCTTCTTCTCCTTCAGCGCGCAGGCGATGCCGGAGATGAGCCCGCCGCCGCCGATGGGCACCAGCACCACCTCCACGTCCGGCCACTGCTCGAGCAGCTCCAGGCCGATGGTGCCCTGGCCCGCGATGACGTGCGGGTCGTTGAAGGGGTGCACGAAGACCAGCCCCTCGGCCTGCTGGATGCGCAGCGCCTCCGCGTAGGCCTCGTCGTAGTTGGTGCCCTTGAGCACCACGCGCGCGCCGTAGTCGTCGCGCGTGCGAGACACCTTGATGAGCGGCGTGCGCTCCGGCATGACGATGGTGGCCTTCACCCCCAGCCGGCGCGCGTGGTACGCGACGCCCTGCGCGTGGTTGCCGGCGGACGCGGCGATGACGCCCCGCTGGCGCTCCTCCGGCGACAGCGTCAAGAGCTTGTTGAGCGCGCCGCGCTCCTTGAAGGCGCCGGTGCGCTGGAGGTTCTCCAGCTTGAAGTACACCGCGCCGCACTCGGTGCGCTCGGTGAAGTAGTCCGAGGCGGGGCAGGGCGTGGGCCGGATGGCGTCGCGCAGACGCTCCCGCGCGGTGAGGATGTCCTGGAGGGTGACCATGAGCGTGCGCGTCTAGCGGAAGCGCGCCCCGGGCGGAAGGGACAGCCTGCACCGGACCTGGGGCCCCGACGCGTTGCCGCGATGCGGCAGGCTCGCCCGCCCGGGGGACGGACGGGCGCCCGGAGTATCAGATGCCGCGCAGCACGGTGGCCTTGCCCACCCGGCCGATGGCGAGGATGTAGGCCGCCGTCCGCATGGAGACCTTGCGCGAGCGGGCAATCTGCGCCACGCGCTCGTAGGCCTCCTTCATCGTCTTCTCCAGCTCCGCGTTGACGCGGTCCTCTTCCCAGGACAGGTGCTGGAGGTTCTGCACCCACTCGAAGTAGCTCACCGTGACGCCGCCGGAGCTGGCGAGCACGTCCGGCACCACGAAGATGCCGCGCTTCTCGAAGATTTCGTCCGCCTCCGGCTGGGTGGGGCCGTTGGCGCCCTCGATGATGAGCCGCGCGCGGACATGGTTGGCGTTGTCGCGGGTGAGCACGTGGCCCAGCGCGGCGGGGATGAGCACCTCGCAGTCGGCCGCGAGCACCTCCTCGTTGGTGCACGCCGTGCCGCCCGTGAAGCCCGTCACCGTGCCGGTGCGCTTGACGTGCTCGAAGAGCGACGGGATGTCCAGGCCCGCGGGGTTGCGGATGCCGCCCAGCACGTCCGCCACGGCCACCACCACGCCGCCGTCCTCCCACAACAGCTGCGCGGTGTGGCTGCCCACGTTGCCGAAGCCCTGCACCGCGAAGCGCGTGCCCTTCACCGGCAGGCCCAAATCCCTCAGGATTTCACGGCACACGTACAACAGGCCGCGCCCGGTGGCCGCCTCGCGGCCCTTGGAGCCGTACAGCTCCAGCGGCTTGCCCGTGACGACGGCGGGCGAGTGGCCGTGGTAGCGCGAGTACTGGTCCATGATCCACGCCATCACCTGGGGGTTGGTGTTGACGTCGGGGGCGGGGATGTCCCGCGTGGGACCGATGACGTCCTGGATCTGGTCGACGAACTTGCGCGTCAGCCGCTCCAGCTCCTTGAGGCTCAGCTGCGACGGGTCGCACGCGATGCCGCCCTTGGCGCCGCCGTAGGGCACGTTCACCACGGCCGTCTTCCACGTCATCAGCGACGCGAGCGACGAGGACTCGTCCTGGTTCAGCGCGGGGTGGTAGCGCAGGCCGCCCTTCATGGGGCCGCGGCTGTTGTCGTGCTGGATGCGGTAGCCGAGGAAGGTGCGAATCTCCCCGGAGTCCATCTCGATGGAGACCTGGACCTTCACCTCGCGCAGGGGCGTGGCGAGCAGCGTTTCGATGGGGGTTCCCACGTCCATGATCCGCGCGGCCTTGCGGAAGTAGTAGTTGGTACCCTCGACGGCGCTCATGATTCGCAGGGCTCCTGGTGGCGGTGGACCCGGGTGGGCCCGCACCGCGCGCGAGACCTTAACAGAAGGGGTGCGCTACCATAGGAAACTGCCATGTCACCCGGTCCCCCGGATGCTTCCACGGTGAACGGACACCTGCAGGGCCTGGCCCGACGGATTCGCGCGCTGAGGGAGCGCCGGGGCCTCACCCAGGAGGACTTCGCCGTCCGGTGCGGCATCTCCGTGTCCTTCGCGTCGCTGCTGGAGCGCGGGGAGCGCAGCCCCAGCTACGAGACGCTCCTCCAGGTGGCCTCCGCGCTGGAGATGCCCCTGTGGGAGCTGCTCCGGGTGGAGGACGTGGACGACGCCGGGGGCCACCGGCTGGAGGGCTTCGCGCGCACCCGTCACCTCTCCCGTCCGGACGTGGACCGGCTGCTCGAGGTGGCGGAGGTGATGTTCAGCGGCGGCCCGTCGGCGACGCGGCCCGCGCGGCCCGAGCCCGTCCCGTGCTCGCAAGCGGGCTGCGAGCGGCCCGTGCTGGCCCGGGGCCTGTGCACCGCGCACTACCACCGGGAGCGGCGCAGGAAGGCCGCCGCGTCCGAGGAACCCTGAGAGGAGGGCTTGGCGCACGGCCCGCCTGGGACTGACGCGCGGGGCCCTGTCCGAGCCCTCCGCGCCCATGGCGTCCGGCATGGCCCGAAGGCCCGCCGGACGCCCATGCGGTGCGACTACTTCTTGCGAGCGCGCTCGACCTTCAGCGTGCGCTCACCGTGCTGCTTGCCGTGCGTCGCCTCGAAGCCCGCGGCGTCCTCGTCCGCGACGAACACGTACGCGTACGTGGGGCGCAGGTCCATGCGCACCACCTTGCCGGCCGGAGCCCCGGCGGCCTCGAGCGCGCTGGTGACGCCCGCCTCGTCCAGGCCGTCCTGCTTGCCCAGGCCCACCCACAGGCGCACCTGGCCCGGCAGGTCCGGCAGCGCCTCGTGACGCGGGCGACGCTCCTCGCGTGAACCGCGCGGACGGTGCCGTTCAATCTTCAGCACCTTCTCGCCGTGCTGCTTTCCGTTGAGCGCCTCGAAGCCCGCCGCGTCCGCCTCGGCCACGTACGCGTAGCCGTAGGTGGGGCGCAGCAGCGCCTTGAGCACCTTGCCGGCGGGAGCCCCCGCGGCCTCCAGGGCGGCGGGCAGCTTCGCCTCGTCCATCCCGTCGTCCATGCCCAGGTTGGTCCACAGCTTCACCTCGCCGGGGCCCGCGTCCGGGGACGGGGGCGGACGGGTGCCGGGCTCACGCTCGGTGCGCGGCTTGCTCTTCTCCACGCGCAGCGTCTTCGTCCCGTGCTGCTTGCCGTTGAGCGTCTCGAACGCCGCGCTGTCCTCCTCCGCGACGAAGACGTACGCGAACGTGGGGCGCAGCTCCGCGCGCACCACCTTCCCCAGGGGCGCGCCCGCGTCCTCCAGCGCCGTGGCGATGCTGCCCGGCCCCAGGCCATCCGCGGTCCCCAGGTTCACCCACAGCTTCGCCTCGCCGGGGCCCGCCTCCAGCGCGGCGGCGCCGCCACGGCCGGAGTCACGCTCCCGCCGGGGCTCGTCGCGGCGCGGACGGCGCTCGCGGTCCGGATGCTCCGGACGCGCCATGGGCTTCTCACCGCGCTCGCGACGGTCCTCGCGCTCACGACGCTCGCCCCGGCCACCGCGCTCCTCGCGGTCCCGACGACGGCCCTCGCCGCCGCTGGACTTGCGCTCGGGCGCGGGCTCGCGGCGCTCCGTCTCCTGGGCCGCCTGCAGCTTCTCCATGCGCAGGTGGCTGAAGAAGTACTTGAGCAGGAACGCGACCAGGTCATCCGCGTTGGGGCGGTTCTTCAACTGCGCGGCCAGGGGCAGGAAGCCCTCGAAAATCGAGCCGCCGGCGGCCTCCTGGATTTCGCGCACGTGGCGCTCGGTCCAAAGGCGCATCGCCTCCTCGGGGGCGGGCATCTCCTGCTTGTCGAACTTGATGCCGTACTTCTTCTCCAGCGCGGTGTACGTGGCCAGCTCGCGCCCGGAGAAGAGGTTGATGGCCGTGCCCTTGTTGCCGATGCGGCCGGTGCGGCCCACGCGGTGCAGGTAGACGGCCGGGTCCTCGGGCAGCGAGTAGTTGATGACGTACTCCAGCCCGGAGATGTCGATGCCGCGCGCCGCGATGTCCGTGGCGACCATGAAGGCCACCTCGCCGCGCTTGACCTTGCCCATCACCCGCTCGCGCTCCTTCTGCGGCAGGTCTCCGTTGAGCAGCTCCGCGTCGAAGCCGTTGCGGTTGAGCACCGCCGTCACCAGCGCCGTGTCATCCCGCGTGTTGCAGAAGATGATGGCGTTGGGCGGCTCCTCCTTCTCCAGGATGTAGATGAGGTTGCGCGGCTTGGGGAAGGCGTCCGACACGTCGTAGCGGACGTGGTGGATGTGCTCCACGGTGAAGACGTCGCCGGAGAGCAAGAGCGTCTCCGCGTTCGTCGTGTACCGGGCGATGAGGTTCTGGATGTCCGTGGGGACGGTGGCGCTGAAGAGCAGCACCTGGCGCGACTTCGGGAGGCGGTCGAGGATGCGGGTGACCTCCTCGTAGAAGCCCTGGTTGAGCATCTCGTCGGCTTCGTCCAGCACCGCGTGGTCGCACCCGTCCAGCTTCAGGTTGCCGCGGTTGATGTGGTCGAACACGCGGCCGGGCGTGCCCACGATGATGGGCGTGCCCTCCTCGAGCGCGTCCTCCTGCTGCTTCATGGAGGCGCCGCCGTAGATGGCCGCCACCTTCACGCCCTTGTACTTGGCCAGGAGCGTCAGCTCCTCCGCCACCTGCAGCGCCAGCTCGCGCGTGGGGCAGAGGATGAGCGCGCGCACGCGCTTCTCATCCGCGGGAATCTTCTCCAGCAGCGGCAGGCCGAACGCGGCCGTCTTCCCCGTGCCCGTCTTGCTGCGGACAATCAGGTCCTTTCCCTCGATGGCGGGCCGGAAGGCGCGCGCCTGGACAGGGGTGGGGTGGGTGTAGCCGCGCTCCGCCAGCGCGCGGCGGAGGGGCTCGGACAGATTCATGTCGTCGAAGCCGATGTCCGCGATGTATTCGGCGGGACGCGTCGGGGCTTCGTCAGTGGCCGGGCTGCCCGGCGCGGTGGGCTCTTGGATGTCGCTCATCAAGCAGGGGCATAGCCCCTGCATTACCCTCTGGCAACAATCGCGGCACTTTGGGGTATGGAGAGCCGATGGCGAGTGGAGGGAAGAGAACCAAAGGAACGTCGCCCGGACGCCGGGCGAAGCGGGCGCCCGCGAGCGCCCCCGCCAGGGCGGATACCGTCGACGCCGAGGTCGAGGACACCGGGGTGGAGGCCTCCCCAGACCCGGATTCCCTGGAGCCGGACGAGGCCGAGCTGACCGACGTGGAGCCCGAGGAGGAGGCCGCTCCCCGGCCCGCGCCCGCCCAGGCCCTGGTCCGGGCGAGCGAGTCGGGGCTGTCCAACCGGGACCCGCTGCAGGCCTACATGGCCGAGGTGACGCGCCACCCCCTTTTGACGCGCGAGGAGGAGCTGGCCCTGTCGCGGCACTACCGCGAGACGGGGGACGTCAGGACGGCGTACCGGCTGGTGGCCTCCAACCTGCGGCTGGTGGTGAAGCTGGCCCACGAGTACCACCGCAACCCCCTGTCCCTGCTGGATCTGGTGCAGGAGGGGAACATCGGGCTGATGCAGGCGGTGAAGAAGTACGACCCGGAGCGGGGCGTGAAGCTCTCCAGCTACGCGGCCTGGTGGATACGCGCGTACATCCTCCGCTACATCATGGACAACTGGAAGATGGTGAAGCTGGGGACCACCGAGGCCCAGCGCAAGCTCTTCTTCAAGCTGCGCCAGGAGCAGGAGAAGCTCATCGCCCAGGGCTTCGAGGCGAGCCCCAAGCTGCTGGCGGAGCGGCTCAACGTCTCCGAGCAGGACGTGATGGAGATGGACCAGCGGCTGGGGCACGACGAGGTGTCCATCGACGCGCCGCTGGGCGGGGACGACGAGGGCTCGCGGGCCACGCGCGCGGACCGCTACCTGCCGTCGGGCGCGGTGCCCGCCGACGAGCGGCTGGGCGCCGAGCAGCTCAAGGCCCTGTTCCGCGAGAAGCTCGCCGAGTTCTCCCGGACGCTGGAGGGCAAGGAGCGCTTCATCTTCGAGAACCGCCTCACCTCCGACGAGCCCCTGACGCTGCAGGACATCGGCGACAAGTACGGCGTCAGCCGCGAGCGCGCCCGTCAGATTGAGGCCGCCCTGATTGCGCGGATGCGGGAGTTCATGCGCGAACACATCCCGGACTTCGACCTGGTGGCCACGCCCAAGAGCTGACGGACCGGCCCGGGCGGGGGGCTGCCCGGTGGAGAGGTGGGGGCGTTATGCTGGGCGCCCCCGTCTCCGCGGGTCGGAGGTTGCTCCATGCGCAGTCTGCTCGTCGTCGTGCTGTGCCTGCTGGCGGGGTGCTCCCGCTCGCTCCGGGAGAACTACCAGCGCGACAAGGCGGCCAGCCATGTCTACCAGCGCACGCTGCCGGACCTGTGGCCGGAGGTGAAGGCGCACCTCCAGAAGGAGGGCTACTCCTGGAAGGAGATGCCGGGCCGCTACGTGCTGGAGACGGAGTGGCGCGACGCGGGGGGCGGCACGCTGGGGCCCACGTCGTCCTCGCGCTTCCTGATTGAGGGCCACACGCTGCCCAACGGCGGCAGCATCCTCCGGGTGATGCGCGGCAACCGGATGTCGCAGGCCATCGGCGGGGGCAACGTGGAGCAGCGAATCGCCCAGGGAGGCTCCGCCCGCGCGCAGGAGGAGCAGGCCGTGGCGCGCGCCAACGCCAACACCACCGGCGTGCTGCCCACGCAGCAGAGCTACGCGAGGGACTTGGAGCTGGAGCTGGAGCTCTTGCGGCGCATCGAGCCCGACGCGGCCGGCCGGCTGGCGCAGCAGGCGGCGCTCGAGTACCCCTGAACCAGGGGCCCTCCCAGCGCCGCCCGGCGCGTCACTTCTTCCAGGGGCGGGAGATGACGCAGGCGTTGATGCCGCCCACGCCCATGGACAGCTTGCCCGCGCAGCCTTCGGGCGCGGCCTGGGCCTCGTCGAAGACGAAGCGGCCGTGGACGCGCGAAATCTGCTGGTTGAGCTCCGTCTTCTTCAGCGGCGTGGGGAACACCTGCCCGCGCCCGTAGCCCAGGTACTGCGCCGTCAGCTCCCAGCCGCCGCCCGCGGACATGCCGTGGCCGAAGGTGCCCTTGCGCGCGGTGATGAGCACCGACTCCGGCATCACGTCGCGCAGGTTCTGGACCTCCAGGTAGTCCCCCGGCGTCGCGGTGGCGTGCAGGTCCCAGCTGCCCACGTCGGCGGGGCCGCAGCCCGCCTGGGCCAGCGCCTCGCGGATGGCCAGCGTGGGGCCCTCCTTGGACGGGGTGATGATGTGGTCCGCGTCCGCGGTGACGCCCACGGAGACGGGCTCCATGCCCAGGGGCTTGAAGCCCTTGGCCGTGAAGTAGTCGTAGTCGCCCAGCACCCAGACCACCGCGCCGCCCGCGATGTGCGTGCCGCGCAGGGCGGTGAGGGGCTTGGAGATGGCCGCGTCCGCGGAGATGACGCGCGCGTTGTAGAAGCCGCCCACGACGAGCGGGTTGGGCGCCGCGTCCGTCATGCCCATGACGACGGCCTTCGCCTCACCCAGCTGCAGGGCGTTCATCGCCAGCTTCAGCCCGTAGCCGAACGACGAGCACGCGGCCACCGGCGCGAACGTCATGCCGGTGATGCGGCCGAGCATCGAAATCTGCGAGGCGGGCGTGTTGTGGATGTTCCACAGCACGTTGGAGGACACGGCGTTCCAGGGCGGCTCGGGCGCGTTCCACTTCTTCTGCAGCCGGCCGTTGCGCGTGCGCTTCTCCTTGATGACGGCCAGCTTCGCGGACTCCACGTCCGCGCCGTCCGGCACGCCGATGGCCTCGATGTCGCGCAGCTCCGCCAGGTACTCGCGCAGCTCCGTGGAGCGGCCCGTCCAGTAGTGCCACCACGCGTCCTCGGCCTCGTCGCGCACGCCCTCGTCCACCGTGGACGGCTCGGGCGGCACGCCCTCGGCGGGCTCGCGCGTCTCCAGCCACTGGCGCAGCACCGCGTTGCGCTCGGGCGCGGACCAGAAGCGGTCCCACCGGCGCTGGGCGCGGTACAAATCCAGCGAGATGGATTGGATGGTGGGCAGGTCCCCCAGGCCCGTGCCCACGTACACGTGCGCGCGGGGCCCCAGGGCTTGCAGCTCCTGCTCCAGGCCCGGGTTCTGCGCGAGCGACTGGATGAACGCGCCGATGGCGAACTGCGTCGGCTGCCCCATCTTCCGCTCCAGCTGGGAGAAGCGGTTGGCGGGGAAGCGCTCGTCGATCCACGGCTTG
Organism: Myxococcus sp. AS-1-15; assembly: GCF_020037055.1. Classification (NCBI taxonomy): domain Bacteria; kingdom Pseudomonadati; phylum Myxococcota; class Myxococcia; order Myxococcales; family Myxococcaceae; genus Myxococcus; species Myxococcus sp. AS-1-15. The sequence continues at coordinate 524,803 of NZ_JAIQDF010000001.1, forward strand.
TAGTCCGCCAGCTGGAAGTCCGGCGTACCGACCAGGAAGTTGTCCGGCCCGAAGCCGTTGAAGGGGGACAGCCAGCTCTCGGAGGACGCGAGGTTCCTCTCGAACGCCTCGATGTTCCTGGACCGGGGGGCGACGACGCCCCAGCCGAAGATGCCAACTCTGCGCACGGTGTGACTTTCCTTGGGCCGCTAGGGGGCGAGCGGCTCAATCTTCAAATTGTCGAAGTGGACGCGGGTCTGCCAGCCCGAGAACCCGAAGTACTGGTTGCGCGAGCCCTCGAGGGGCGTGGCGTCTTTGAGGGTCAGGAACGGCTGGCCGTCCAGCTCCCAGGCGAGGGTGTCACCGCGGCGGGTCAGCTTGAAGTGGTGGCGCTTGCCCGGCACCACCGCGGCCCCATCCCGCGTGACGCGGTCGGGCGTGTGCTCGCTCCTGCGGGCGATGGCGGACTGGGTGTTCTTCCAGCCGCCGAAGATGAACACGTAGCCGGTGGCGGTGTACTGCAGCCGCAAATCACCCGCGTAGAACGAGCGGCCGTCGCCCCAGGCCTCCACCTTGATGTCGCCCTGCGGGCTGTCCGTCCATGCGTCGAACTCGATGACCGCGTCGCGGGGCAAAGGGCGCTTGAGCCACACGGGGCGGTTGTGGAGCTGCTCCACCACCAGCGCGCCGTCGACGATGCGCGTCGCGGTGGGGTTGGTGACGTTCCACGCGTCGCCGAGCGTGTCGCGCTCGAAGTCGTCCGCGTACGGACCCGGGGGGATGGCCGGCGTCGCGGCCGCGACCTTGGCGGGCAGCCGGTCCGGCGCGTCCACGCGCAGGTTGTCCCAGAAGATCTGCGACTCGAAGCCGGACAGGCCCAGCCGGTCGTGCCCCGGCCCCTTGAGCGGGCGCGGGTCATCCAGCTCCAGGAACAGCTCCCCGTCGATGGACCAGCGCAAGAGCGTGCCCCGGCGCTCGATGCGCCAGTGGTACGTGCGGCCCGCCTGCACCGGCGTGCCCCGCGCCTCCACCTTCACCCGGGTGTCGTCCTTGAACACGGAAGCCAGGTCCGCGGCGGCGCCCGACGACTCCGCCTTGCGCTGCGCGCGGCGCTGGAGCGCGTCCAGCGTGGGCGCGTTCAAGTCCAGCCGGGCGATGGCCGACACGGAGTTGTTCTGGCCGCCCTGCATCAGCACGTAGCCGGAAGCCGGGTCCACGCCGTTGCCGAAGAGCTCCACCCGGATGTCGCCCTCGGGCAGCTCCGAGCGCACGTCCAGCTCCACCGCCACGTCGTCCGGCAGCGGCGCCTGCAGCCACAGCGGGTTGTTCTTCACCCCCGGCGCCAGCAGCTCGCCCTGAATCACCCGCCAGTAGCCGCCCGTGGTGAAGAAGTCGCGCTTCACCACGCCCGGGTCGCTGAAGTCCTGGGTGTAGGGGATTGTCGCCGTCACCTCCGCGTCACCGCGGAAGAGGACGTAGTGGATGAGGGGGAACTGGATGACGAGGATGAGGCCGACGAGCACGGCCCAGCCCCGGCGCGACAGTCCCTCGGGCTTCACCCAGGCTCCCTGAGCCAGGGGCTCCTGCCCGGGGGATGGCTCCGGGGGGGACTCCTGCTTCTCCTTCTCCTTGCGCCTGGCCTGGCCCATCAATCCTTCGGGGGTTTTCCGGGGGGAAAGGCGGCGGAATCTACGCGCCACCCGGGTGGAGGTAAAGCACGGCCGACGACCGGGGGAGGCCGGCTACTTGACCCCCCAACGTTTCTCGAGCGCCCGTTGCTCCGCCTGCCGCAGCTTCACGCGCTCCTTCTCCGCGCGCTGCTTGTCGGCCTCCTCGGGGGAGGGGCGCATGGCCAGCTGGTAGACGGAGCCCGCGATGGCGAACATGCCCGCCGCGACGATGACGCCCCAGGGGCGGCTCGCCACCGCCTCCACCAGGCTGCCGAACTGGTGCAGCGCCGCCAGCGCGCCGATGACGAGCACCCACCCGCCCGCCGCGGAGGCGACGAGCGCGCTGACCACCCGGTGCAGGAGCGCGCCCACCAGCCCGCCGATGATGAACCCCGGCGCGAAGCCGAGCAGGAAGTCCTGCGGGCCGGCGATCTGCCCGGCCACCAGGCCCAGCGGCACGCCCAGGCCCACGAAGGTGATGGCGGGCGGGAAGAGGAAGCCCAGCACCAGCAGCACCCCCGCGGCGATGGACGGCGCCCTGGGGTCCAGGTCCGGCAGGCCCAGCTTCACGGCCACCGCGCCCGTCCACACCAGCCCGAGCAGCGCGCCGATGGGACCGGCGAGCACCCGGAACACCCGGGGGCCTCCGCCGACCAGGAGCAGCGTCACCCCGAGGACACAGCAGACGATGCCCGCCCACATCGGCAGGAGCCGGTAGATGGCGACCCAGCCCGACGGATTGAACTCCTGATAGGCCCTGAGTGCCTGGAGGAGGCCTTCCATGACTCCGACTCCTTCGCATTGCGGCGCGGCTCGAGCCGCCCCCGAGGGGCGCGGGCGCCGACGATGTAGCTTAAGCGTAGCGCTTCAGCGCCAACAGCAGCAGCACCACGAAGACGGCGGCGCCCAGGGCCGCGAAGCCGTAGAGGGCCCGGGGCGTGGACGTGCGGCGCAAGAGCTCCTCGGCCTGGGCGCGGTCCTGGGGGGCGGGATTGCTCGCCAACAGACGCTCGGCCTGGCGTCGGGCCCCGGCGACGTCACCGGCCTCCTTGAGGGCCCAGGCCGCGCGGACCTCGGGGGCGCCGGGCGGCTCGGGCGTCTGTCCGCCTTTCGCCATGGGCCCGCTGTATACCGGGGAATGCGAGCACCCGTCGACGGTATATAGATGCGCTCTATGTCCGCGCGGCGCCTGACCCGACGAAACCTCCTGCTCGGCACCTCCGCGCTCGTCCCGCTGCTGTCTGGGCGTGCGCGCGCCTTCGGTGAGAAGAACCGCTTCATCCCCGCGGTGGCGAAGCACGGCGGCCGCTGGGACGGGCGGCTGTCGGGCCTGCGTCGGATTGCGTGGGAGCTGCAGCGGCGCACCTCGGTGGAGGTGGTGCCGGACGCGCGCCCGTTCGCGCTGAGCAGCCCCGACCTCTTCGAGTACCCCTTCCTGTACTTCGGCGGCGACGGCGCGTTCCCCGCGCTCAGCGAGGCGGAGGTGACCAACCTGCGCCGCTACCTGACGTACGGCGGCTTCATGCTGGCGGACGCCAACGACGGCAGCGACGGGGACGGCTTCGACGCCAGCTTCCGCCGGGAGATGCGGCGCGTGCTGCCGCAGAGCCCGCTCACCGAGGTGCCCTCCACGCACGTGGTGTTCAAGTCCTTCTTCATGCTGGACGCGGCGCCCGGGCGGCTGCTCAACAAGCCGCAGCTCCTGGCGGCCAACCTGGGCAAGCGCGCCGCGGTGCTGTACTCGCAGAACGACGTGGCGGGGGCGTGGAGCCGCAACGAGACGGGCGACTACGAGTTCGACGTGAGCCCCGGCGGCGAGCCGCAGCGCGAGCTGGCGGTGCGCCTGGGCATCAACGTCTGCATGTACGCGCTCTGCCTGGACTACAAGGACGACGCGGTCCACCTGCAGCTCATCCTCAACAAGCGGCGCTGACGCGAAGGGCCTCACCTCAAGAGCCTGGATGAACTCCCCCACCTTCAACGCCTGGAAGCTCGTCAGCCTCTCTCCGCTGCCCTCGTGGGCGCTGGTGTTCCTCGCGCTCGGGCTGCTGTTGGGCGTGGGGCTGGCGGCCTGGGGCGTGCGCCGCGAGCCCGCGCGTGGCCGTCGCATCCTCTTGTGGGCCCTGCGCGTGGGCGCGGGCGTGGCCGCGCTCTTCTTCCTGCTGGAGCCTGGCATCCGTCACCTCCAGGTCGCGCGGATGAAGAACCGGGTGGCGGTGCTGGTGGACCGCTCGGCGTCCATGGGCTTTCCCACCGAGCCGGGCGGGCCCACGCGCAACGCGCAGGTGGCCGCGTTCCTGGAGAAGGCGGGCCCGGCGTTCGCGGCGCTGCAGGACCGCTTCACGGTGGAGATGTACGGCGTGGACCCGGAGCTTTCGCCGGTGACGCCCGCGTCGCTCGCCAAGGAGCCGCCCCGGGCGGGCACCACGGACCTGCTCGCCGCGCTGCGTGCGTCGGCGGGGGCGGGGCAGGGCGCTCGCAAGCTGTCCGGCGTGCTGCTGTTCAGCGACGGCGCGGACAACGCGGAGCTGAAGGCGGGCGTGGTGGGCCGCGCGCGCGCGGCGCTCGCGGACCTGGGCGTGCCGGTGTCCACCTTCACCGTGGGCCAGGAGGCGCTCAAGGACCTGGCGATTGAAGGCCTCAAGGTCGATGACTTCGCCTTCGTGCGCAACTCGCTCACGGTGGAGGCGGAGATCCACGGCAAGGGCTTCCGGGGCAAGGAGATTCCCGTCGTCCTCAGCCAGGAGGGCAAGACGGTGGCCACCAAGACGGTGCGCCTGGAGACGAACGACGACGTGAAGCCGGTGTCCTTCACCTTCACGCCGGACCAGACGGGCCGCTTCGTCTACACGGTGTCGGTGCCCACCTTCCCGGACGAGGCGGTGGCGGACAACAACAGCCGCTCCTTCACGCTGAAGGTCATCCGGGACCGGGTGCGCGTGCTGCTGGTGGTGGGCCGCCCCTCGTGGGACGAGCGCTACCTGCGCGGGCTGCTCAAGCAGGACGCGAACGTGGACCTCATCTCGTTCTACATCCTGCGCACGCTGTCGGACGACCCGGGGACGTCGAACGACCGGGAGCTGTCGCTCATCCCGTTCCCCATGGAGGAGATCTTCGACACGAAGCTGGACACCTTCGACGTCGTCATCTTCCAGAACTTCGGGCACTCGGACCCGTCGCTGTCCATCGCCGAGTACGAGCGCAACCTGGAGCGCTACATCCACAACGGCGGCGCCTTCGTGATGATTGGCGGCGACAGCGTGCTGGGCGAGGGCCGCGCCACCATGCCCACGCTGATGGACGCGCTGCCCGTGGCCGCCGCGGGCCCCGCCAACCTGGACGCGTTCACCGCGCGCCTGACGCCGGAGGGCCTGCGCCACCCGGTGACGGCCATCGGCACCGGCGCCTCCAGCACCGAGGCCGCGTGGGGCGAGCTGCCGCCCATCCCCGGCATCAACCTGACGCGCGCGCGGCAGGGCGCCACCGTGTTGCTGGAGCATCCGCATCTCACCTCGGACGGGAAGAACGCGCCGCTCGTCGCCGTGTGGGATTACGGCCGGGGGCGCGCGCTGGTGATGGCCACGGATGCGTCGTGGTACTGGGCCTTCGCGGCGCACCGGGATGGCTCGCCCAGCCGCGCGTATGACCGCTTCTGGGGCAACGCGCTGCGCTGGCTGGTGAGGGACCCGGACCTGACGACGCTGAAGGTGACGGCGGACCCGCCCTCGGTGGAGCCGGGGCGTCCGGTGGCGGTGGTGGTGCAGGCGCGCAGCGCGGACTACCAGCCGGCGCAGGACGCGCAGGTGCGCGTGGAGCTGTTCTCCGTGGCCGCGCAGAAGCCGGTGGCGGTGCAGACGGGGGCGACGGGGCCGGACGGCGTGGTGCGGCTGGAGTTCGCGCCGCCGGAGCCGGGCCCCTACAAGCTCCTCGCCACGGCGAAGAAGGGCGACACGGAGCTGGGCCAGGGCGAGGACGCGGTGGCGGTGCGCGCCGTGGGCCCGGAGCTGTCGGACGCGTCGGTGCGGCCGGAGCTGATGGAGCAGGTGGCCAAGGTGACGGGCGGCAAGGCGTACAAGCTGCCCCAGGAGAGCCTGCCGGATGTTCCGCTGTTGGACCCGCCCGTGGTGGAGGTGGGCCGCGCCAAGGACCAGCCGCTGTGGGACCGCTGGTACTACCTGGTGGCCCTCATCGGGCTGCTCGGCGCGGAGTGGTTCGCGCGGCGCCGCTTCGGCTACGTCTGACGCACGGGCCCGGAACAAGGGCGGCTGGGGCGTGTTCGCCAGGTGCGGTAGAGAGGGGACTTCGAGCCCCTGCCTGGAGCCCTTCTTGCGTCACGTCCTCGCGCTACTCCTCGTCGTCCTTCCGCTGTCCCCGGCCTTCGCGCAGTCGCTGCCCGCCGACTTCGACGCCACCCTCGAGAAGGCGATGAAGACCTTCGACGTGCCCGGCATCGCCGTGGCCGTGGTGAAGGACGGCAAGGTGGTGCTGTCCAAGGGCTATGGCGTGCGCAAGCTCGGGGACAAGACGCCGGTGACGGCGGACACGCTGTTCGGCATCGCGTCCAACAGCAAGGCCTTCACGGCGGCGGCGCTGGCCATGCTCGTCGAGGAGGGCAAGCTGCAGTGGGATGACCGCGTGGTGGACCACCTGCCGTCGTTCCAGATGCACGATGCGTACGTCACGCGCGAGCTGACGATTCGCGACCTGCTCGTGCACCGCAGCGGGCTGGGGCTGGGCGCGGGGGACTTGCTCTACTTCCCGCAGTCGACGTTCACCGAGGACGAGATTGTCTCGAAGCTGCGCCACCTCCCCCCGGCGTCGAGCTTCCGCAGCAAGTACGCGTACGACAACATCCTCTACCTCGTGGCGGGCAAGGTCATCGAGAAGGTGAGCGGCCGTCACTGGCGCGACTTCGTGCGTGAGCGCATCTTCGTGCCGGTGGGCATGCGCGACAGCAGCACGCTCTTCAAGGCGTTGCGCGTGAGCGGCAACGTGGCCACGCCGCACGCGAAGGCGGACGGGGTGCTCAAGGCCATCTCGCCCATGGGCTTCGAGAACAACGCGCCCGCGGCGGCCATCAACTCCAGCGTCAACGACCTGTCCAAGTGGATGATGACGCAGCTGGCCTTGGGCGTGATTCCGGGGACGGACGGCAAGAAGCGGCTGTTCAGCGAGGCGCAGTCGAAGGAGATGTGGGCGGCGCAGACGGTGATGAACGTCACCGAGCCGTCCAAGCCGCTCGCCGGGCTGCGCGCGAACTTCGCCGCGTACGCGCTGGGCTGGTCCTTGCGCGACTACAAGGGCCACAAGCTGGTGGGCCACGGCGGCGCGCTGCCGGGCTACTACTCCCGGGTGATGCTGGTGCCGGAGCTGAACCTGGGCGTCGCGGTGCTGACGAACCAGGAGGAGCGCGGGGCCATCGAGGCGCCGATGTGGACGGTGCTGGACGCGTTCATGGGCGGGCCCGCCACGGACTGGGTGGCCGCGTTCAAGGCGGATGACGACGCGAAGCGCGCCAAGGCGGAGGCCCAGGTGGCGGGGCTCCGCGGCAGCCGCAACGCCCAGAGCAAGCCGTCGCTCCCGCTCGACGCGTACACCGGCACGTTCCGCGACGCTTGGTACGGCGACGTGACGCTGACGCGGGAGGCGGACAAGCTGGTGCTGCGCTTCAGCCGGACGCCGGGCCTCGTGGGTGAGGTGGAGCACTGGCAATACGACACCTTCGTCGCGCGCTGGAAGGACCGCTCGCTCAACGCGGACGCGTTCGTGTCCTTCTCGCTCAAGCCCGACGGCGCGGTGGGGGAGATGCGCATGCAGCCCGTCTCACCGCTCACCGACTTCAGCTTCGACTTCCAGGACCTGCGCTTCACGCCCGTGAAGAAGGCGCCTGACGCCGTCGCGAAGCCCGTGCCCTGAAGAGGGGCCGCTCTGGGACTCGCCCGTCCGGCCAGCAATGCCAGACGGGCGCGTCACCGGGTGAATCGGGCCGCTACTGCTTCTCCACCACGCCGCACGCCAGGCGACCGCCAGCGTCACCGGTCGGGTCCGTGGCGTAGTCGTCCTCCTTGACGTGGACGACGACGGCCGAGCCGTCCTTGTCGAACAGCGACTTCACCGTCAGCCCGCCCTGGGCGAACGTGTCGAACTGCACCTTGCCGTCCTGGCCCACGTAGAGGTTGGGCAGGTCGCCCAGGTGCTTGCCCTTGTGGGCCATCATCCCGTGCGCCTTCTTCGTCGGGTTGAAGTGCGCGCCGGCCGTCTTGAACTCCGGCGCCTCGCACTTGCCCGTCTCGTGGATGTGGAAGGCGTGCTGGCCGGGGGGCAGGTCGTGCAGCGTGCCCTTGATGAGGACGCCCTGCTTGGCCTGCTCGAAGGTGATTTCGCCCACGTCCTTGCCCTGCGCGTCCTTCACCGTCGCCTTCGCCGTCTCGCCCTTGGGCGCCTCCTTCTTCGCCGGCGCCGCGGCGGCGGGGGCGGCCTGGGCGGGCGCGGGGGGCGTCGCCGCGGGGGCCTGGGCCAGCGCGGGCGCGGCGGCGGTGAGAACGGTGGCGGTCAGCAGCGCGCGAATCTTCATGGGTCGGGGTCCTCCTCCAGAGGGGAAATGCTGCTCAGCGAAGGTGGACACTAGCGGTTGTCCGCGCAGCCCGCAGGGAAACCATGCGGGCCGCCCACCGCCTCCTCACTCCTGTCCGATGGGCGGCACTACCAGCGGCACCGGCACCACGCGTGAAGCGCCGAAGGCCGGCGCCCAGGTGCGCTGAACCTCGGGGCCGTTGAGGAATCGCACGATGGCCTTGAAGGCCTCCTCAGGACCTCCCAGCGTCTCCGCCCACTCGAGGCCTCGCGGCGACAGGTTGGGCACCAGCGGCCCCAGCTCCTCGGCGGACGCGGACGAGCGCGTCACGCGCAGGCCCTCGTCGCGCAGCCGCTTGGGAACGAACAGCGGCGCGAAGCGCGCGTGCCGGTGGTCGTGGACGCAGCCCTCCTCCTGCAGCAGCGCCGCGGACAGGGGCAGCTCTCGCACGTTGAAGAGCAGCTTCACCGCGCCCACGTGCGGGTCGTACGGCCCGCGCAGCCGGTGGTCTCCGCGCGGAATCAGCCGCCGGTCCAGGTAGCAGTACGCCCGCGTCTCTGGAGGCAGCGTGCCCCGGTGCCGAGCGCCGCCATACCGGAAGAAGGGCCGCAGGTGCCTGGCGTCCACCTCCAGCGCGGGGCCCACCTTCAGCGCGCGCAGCTTCGGGAGCAGCTCCTCGGACAGCCCATGCACCCGCGCGAAGTCCGGCAGGTCGTCCAGCGAGGACGCCGCGAAGGCGCGGATGCGCGCGAGCAGCCGCTCCGGGTCCGCGTCCACCAGGAGCTCGTCGAAGCGCGTCTTCACCCCGGGCAGGCTCACGGGGACGAGCGTGGTGAGCGGCTCGCCCTCCGCGCTCCACCGCGCGTCCAGCGCGCTCGCCTCCGGCGTCGTGGGCGCCAGCCGCCACTCGGGCGCCTCGGGGGTGAAGTGCTGCCACGCCCCCCGGCGCTCGAAGCGCGGCGGGTCCACGTGGCCCGGCAGCGAGGACCACACGGTGATGCACGTGCGCACCTGCGTGCCGGCGAAGGCGCCCGGCCCCAGGTCCACCACCTCGCGCAGCGTCAACATGCGCAAGAGCGACTGGCGCAAGGGCGCGTAGAGGAACGCGTCCAGCAGGCTCGCGGGCGTGATGAAGGCGAGCACGCCGGGCCGCGTGGACAGCCGGTGCGCGGCGACGAGCAGGAAGAAGGCGAAGTCGTCGCGCAGGCTGGTGCCCGGCGGCAGCGCCAGCGGCAACAAGGCACGCAGCTTCGCGTACGCGCCCGCGTCCTTCAGCACCGGCGAGGTGCCGTTGTAGGGCGGATTGCCCACCCACAGCTCGCGGTGCTCGGGCGGCGTGGCGGCGAGCATGGGCTCCAGCCCGCCTCGCAGCGTGTCGCCCTCCTTTACGTCCGCCTCGGGGACGCGGGCCTGACACAGCCGGGCCACGGCCGGGTCCAGCTCCAGGCCGCACAGGCGGGCTCCGGGCCAGAGCTTCGAGGCCGCCGACAGGAAGGCCCCGGCTCCACAAGCCGGGTCAATCACCGTGAGCGGCCCTGCTCCCAGGTGCGCCATCGCGAGCGATAGCGTGCGTTCCACCAGGGGCGCGGGCGTGAAGAACGCCCCCACCGCCTTGCGGTCGATTCCGGGGAACTGGTGGACGAGCTTCTCTTCGTCGACGTCCAGCAACCTATTCGCGGCGCGTGGCATTGAGGAGTCATCCTAGCCACCCCCGCCCCTCGCGGTGATCCACTCAAAGCTTTGCAAATGCACTCAAATGTCCGGATGTGATGTCCCAATCACTTCACATGCCCGGAAGTCTGAGATTTGGCGCCCCGCAATGCGTGACTTCAGCCCGCACCGTACACCCGTGGGGGTTGTGTGTGATGGGCCTGCTCACCCAGGTTGCTTCACCAGGGCGCGGAACACGCCCATACCGGCCACCATCCCCACCACGAAGAGCGCCACCGTCAGTCCGCCCACCGGCAACACCACCAGGGCCGGTCCCGGGCAGTAGCCCGACAAGCCCCAGCCCACGCCGAAGAGCACCGCGCCCGCCACCAGGCGTCCATCCACCGAGGCGGAGGGCGCCTTCGGGAAGGCGTCCGCCAGCACAGGGGCCGCGCGGCGGAGGATGAGCCCGCGCGCCAGCGCGTACGCGCCCAGCGCGCCCGCCATGACGAAGGCGAGGCTGGGGTCCCAAGCGCCCGCCACGTCGAGGAAACCCACCACCTTCGCCGGGTCCGTCATGCCGCCCAAGCCCAGCCCCAGCGCGAAGAGCAGCCCCGCGGCGCCCGCCGTGAGGGCCTGCTTCATGACGCACCTCCCACGAGATGCCGGGTGACGAAGACGGTGGCCGCGCCCGCCGCCATGAACGTCAGCGTGGCCACCAGCGAGCGCTTGGAGCCCCGCGCCAGGCCACACACGCCGTGGCCGCTGGTGCAGCCGCTGCCCAGCCGCGTGCCGAAGCCCACGCACAGCCCGGCGATGAGCGGGGTGGCCACCCCAGTGAGCACCGGCGCGCCGAGCACCTCCGGCCGCACGGCCGCGAGCACCAAGCCGCCCAGCATCAGCCCACCGATGAAGGCTACGCGCCACCCGGTGTCACCCGACGCGGGCGCCCAGAGCCCACCGGCGATGCCGCTGATGCCGGCGATGCGGCCGTTGAAGAGGAGCAGGAGGGCCGCGCCCAGGCCCAGCAGGACACCGCCCAGGAGCGGAAGGAGGAACGTGTTCATCGATGCAGGCACCTGACGAGGAAGAGAATCGAGGCAAGCGGGTGCGACCGGCTCAGGAGCGTGGCACGCCGCCGGTCAGGATGTGAGAGCCCGCCCCCGGGAAAAGCACCCAGGGGCCCGTGTTGAGGCGGGTGGGTTCTCCCAGGCCGGCGGGCATGGCGCGCGGGCTCCCTCGGGGCCTCGACGCGCGGAGAGGACAGGGCCGCGGTGGTGAGACGAAGGGCGAAGGGGCGCGGCGACGCGGTGCTCGTCTCCGCGGCGACGCGGGGGGACCGGGAGGCGCTGCTCGCCCGATGAGCCTCCCCTCGGTGCACGGCTTCGGGCTGCTGCGCCTGTGCGGCTCCAGGGACCTGCTCCAGGAAACGCTGGTGACGGCGTTCCGGGAGCAGGCGCGGCTGTCGACATGGCTCTACCCGGTGGCGCGCGCTGACTGCTCACGGGAGCGCCGGAAGGAGGCGCGCGGAAGGGGCTCGCGTGTCGCTCGATGCGCCCGTGGCGCGGCAGGTGGTCTCCCTGAGCCGGCGCTCGACGACGTGGCGCACGCGCGTGAATCAGGCGCGGCCGATGGTCTCCCTGAGCCGGCGCTCGACGACGTGGCGCACGCGTGTGACTCAGGGGTGGCCGGTGGTCTCCCCGAGCCCGTGCTCGACGACGTGGCGCACGCGCGAATCGGGGGCGGCCGGTGGTCTCCCCGAGCCCGCGCTCGACGACGTGGCGCACGCGTGAATCAGGGGCGGCCGGTGGTCTCCTCCGGGCCTGTGCTCGACGGCGTGGCGCACGCGCGTGAATCAGGGGCGGCCGGTGGTCTCCTCCGGGCCCGCGCTCGACGGCGTGGCGCACGCGCGTGAGTCGGGGGCGGTGCTTTGGGATGCGCCCGGGACACTGTCCGCGTCGGACCGGCAGGCGCTGCGCCTCCGGGGCTTGGAGGGCCTGTCCGCGGAGGAGGCCGCGCGCCCGTCGGGCATCGACGTGCCCGCGCACAAGCGCCGTCTGCACCGCGCGCACGCGCCAGCGGGAGCAGCGCTCCAGCGTGTCTGCTGTCAGGGATTGAGCAAGAGGGGCGGGCCCCGGGCCCCTTGGAGGCCCGGCGCCCACCCCCGCCCTCCTCCCCAGGAGCAGTGACGGAGGAGGGCTATCTCGATGGCATCAAGCCTTGCTGGGCGTGGGAGTCGGTGTCCGACCTGTGTGTTCCACCGAGGCCGCCGCGGCCTCGGGCGCCGCCCCCAAGGGCCTGCCCGCGCCCATGTGCATGCGGTGCTTCACCTCGGCGAAGCGCTCGCTGGACTCGCGCTCCGGGAACATCAGCGACACGAGCACCCCCACGATGAAAGCCAATGGCATGGTGATGATGCCTGGATTCTTCAGCGGGAACAGGGCGCTCGTGTTCTTGAGCAGGTCCACTTGTACGGTGGGCGACAGGAAGATGAGCACCACCGCGCTGAACGAGCCCGTCAACATGCTCGCCACCGCGCCGTAGGTGGTGAACTTCTTCCACGCCATGGACAACAGCAGCGCGGGGAAGTTGGCGCTCGCGGCAATCGCGAACGCCAGCCCCACCATGAAGGCCACGTTCTGTCCCTTGAAGGCCACGCCCAGGATGATGGCGAGCACGCCCAGCAACAGGCTCGCCAGCCGCGCCACCTTGAGCTGCTCGTGCTCGGGGGCCTGGCCCTTGCGCACCACGCTGGACCACAAGTCATGGGACAGCGCCGCCGCGCCGGACAGCGTCAGGCCCGCGACCACCGCGAGGATGGTGGCGAAGGCCACCGCGGAGATGAAGCCCAGGAAGCCCGTGCCCCCCACGACTTCGGCGAGCATGGGCGCCGCCATGTTGCCGCCCTTGTCCACGCTCGTGATCGCCTGCCGGCCCACCAGCACCGACGCGCCGAAGCCGAGGATGAACGTCACCAGGTAGAAGTACCCGATGAGGCCCGTGGCATAGAACACGCTGCTGCGCGCGGCCTTCGCGTCCGGCACCGTGTAGAAGCGCATCAGGATGTGCGGCAGGCCCGCGGTGCCGAACATCAGCGCCAGGCCCAGCGAAATCGTCTCCAGCGGGTTGCTCACCAGCGTGCCCGGCGCCAGCGTCTTCTCCCCGTACTGGCGGGTGGCCTCGCTGAAGAGCGCCAGCGGGCTGAAGCCGAACTTGTAGAGCACCGCCAGCGCCAGCGCGGACGCGCCCGCCAGCAGCAGCACCGCCTTCACGATCTGCACCCACGTGGTGGCGATCATCCCGCCGAAGAGCACGTAGAGGATCATCACCGCGCCGACGATGACGACGGCGACCTCGTAGGACAGCCCGAAGAGCAGGTGGATGAGGTTGCCGGCGCCCACCATCTGCGCAATCAGGTAGAAGCTCACCACCGTGAGCGTGCCCAGCGCCGCGGCCAGCCGCACCGGCGTCTGCTTGAGCCGGTACGCCACGACGTCCGCGAAGGTGTACTTGCCCAGGTTGCGCAGGGGCTCGGCGATGAGGAACGTCACCACCGGCCAGCCCACCAGCCAGCCCACCGAGTAGATGAGGCCGTCGAAGCCCGACATGGCGACCAGGCCCGCGATGCCCAGGAAGCTGGCGGCGCTCATGTAGTCGCCCGCCAGCGCGAAGCCGTTCTGCAGCGCGCTCACCCCGCCGCCCGCCGCGAAGAACTCGGACGTCGTCTTCGTCTTGCGCGCCGCCCAGTACGTGATTGCCAGGGTGACGCCCACGAAGAGCAGGAAGAAGAGGATGGCCGTGGAGTTGGGCTGGCCCAGCTGCGTGCCCGTTGCCGAAGGGGGATTCATGCGGATTCTCCTCTCAACGACGCAGTTCGCGCAGGGCCCGGTCGTACTTGCCGTTCGCCCAGATCATGTAGATGCCCGTCAGTGCCCAGGCCGTCACGATGACGAGCGCGCCCAGGAGGATGCCCACCGACAGACCGGGGACGAGCTGCTGGCCCATCAACGGCTTGTTGAAGGCCACCAGCAGGATGAAGCCGAAGTAGGCCACCAGCGTGGCCACGGTGAGGACGGCGGCCACCCGCCAGCGCGCGGCCGCGAGTCTTTCCAACGCCTCTTCTTGGGATGGGGAGGACATCGCTTGAGCTCCTGGGTAGGGGTGGGAATCAGCGCCGCGCCTGCACGGGCGTGGCCTTGGTGAGCAATTCGTCCAGCACCGTCGGGTCCGCCAGGGTGGTGGAGTCACCCAGGTTCTCCGTCTCGCCCGACGCAATCTTGCGCAACATGCGCCGCAGGATCTTGCCCGAGCGCGTCTTGGGCAGGCCGTTGACCACCACGACGCGGTCCGGCGTGGCGATGGGGCCGATGACGTGACGCACCTGCTCCTTGAGCGCGCCCACCATCTGCTCGCTGGAGGTCTCCTGCCAGTCGGGCTTCACGGTGACGAAGGCGCACACGCCGGTGCCCTTGATGTCGTGGGGGAAGCCCACCACGGCGGCCTCGGCCACGGCCTCGTGCGCCACCAGCGCGCTCTCCACCTCCGCCGTCCCCAGCCGGTGGCCGGACACGTTGAGCACGTCGTCCACGCGGCCCGTAATCCAGTAGTAGCCGTCCTCGTCGCGCCGGCAGCCGTCGCCGGTGAAGTACAGGTTGGGGAAGCGCGAGTAGTACGTCTCCACGAAGCGCTGGTGGTGGCCGTACAGCGTGCGCGCCTGCCCCGGCCACGAGCGCGCCAGGCACAGGTTGCCGCTGACGCCGTTGCCCTCGATGACGCGGCCCTCGTCGTCCAGCAGCACCGGCTCCACACCGAAGAAGGGCAGGGTGGCGCTCCCCGGCTTGCACGGCGTCGCGCCCGGCAGCGGGGAGATGAGGATGCCGCCCGTCTCCGTCTGCCACCACGTGTCGATGATAGGGCAGCGGCCCTCGCCCACCACGTCGTGGTACCAGCGCCATACCTCCGGGTTGATGGGCTCGCCCACGCTGCCGAGCAGCCGCAGCGACCTGCGCGAGGACCTCTTCACGAAGCCGTCGCCCTCCTTGATGAGCGCGCGCAGCGCGGTGGGCGCGGTGTAGAGGACGGTGGCCTTCACGTCGTCCACCACCTGCCAGAGCCGGCCGGAGTCCGGATAGGACGGCGTGGACTCGAAGAGCACGGTGGTGGTGCCGTTGGTGAGCGGGCCGTACAGGAGGTAGCTGTGGCCCGTCACCCAGCCCAGGTCCGCGGTGCAGAAGTGCACGTCGTCGGGGCGCACGTCGAAGACGTAGTGGTGCGTCGTCGCCGCGTACACCAGGTAGCCGCCCGTGGTGTGCAGCACCCCCTTGGGCTTCCCGGTGGAGCCGGAGGTGTAGAGGATGAAGAGCGGGTCCTCCGCGTCCATCCACTCGGCCGGACACACGCCGCGGTGGCGCGACATCTCCTGGTCCAGCCATGAATCACGGCCCTCCACCATGGGCACCTCGCGCGAGGTGCGGCGCACCACCAGCACGGAGGACACCTGGGTGAGCCCCTCCACCGCCTCGTCGGCGATGGCCTTGGTGGGCACGCTCTTGGGACCGCGAGGCCCCTCGTTCGCGGTGACCAGCACCCTCGCGCCCGAGTCCAGGATGCGCTCGCGCAAGGACTCCGACGAGAAGCCCGCGAACACCACCGAGTGCACCGCGCCGATGCGCGCGCACGCCAGCATGGTGTACGCCAGCTCCGGAATCATCGGCAGGTAGATGCAGACGCGGTCGCCCTTCTTCACGCCGTGGGCCTTGAGCACGTTGGCCACGCGTCCCACGTGGTGCTGCAGGTCGCGGAAGGTGATGGTCTCGTACTCGCCCGGCTCGTTCTTCGCCCAGATGATGGCGGCCTTGCCGGGGCGCTCGCGCGCGTGGCGGTCCACGCAGTTGTAGGCCACGTTGAGCTTGCCGCCGCTGAACCAGGAGAAGTCCACCTGCTCCGCGTCCACCTCGCGGATGGCCTCCGGCGGGTGGAACCAGGTGAGCCTTTGGGCCTGCTCGCCCCAGAACGCCTCGGGCTCGCGCAGGCTCTTCTCGTGGAGGGCGCGGTACTCGTCGATGCTCTTCACGTGCGCCTGGCGGGAGAAGTGCTCCTTGGGCGCGACGAACGAATCCTTCTGGGCAGTCATCGGGGGTCCTCGACGGGCAGGGGGTCAGTAGAAGAACTGGAGCTGCGCGGTGCCGGTGACGCCGGTGTCCGCGTTGGACAGGTCGCCCACGCGCGCGATGGCGACCTCGGTCCTCAGGTTGAACGTGTGCTTCTGGAACCAGACGTTGAAGCCGGGCCGGAAGATGAGCGAGTCCTGGTTCGTGACGCGCGAGTTGAAGTACTCGACGGACACCAGGGGCTCCACCTTGGCGATGCGGTAGCCCAGCTCCGCCTGGACGCCCGTGCCGCTCTGCGGGTTGTCCATGCCCTGGCGGTAGTGGAACACGCCCGTCTGGAACACCAGCTCCTGGTCATGGCCCATGGGCCAGTCCAGGAAGGTGTCCGCGGAGAAGGCCACCGAGTCGTGCACGCCCGACGCGGTGGCGATGGCGGAGGGCTGGTAGTCCGCGCCCACGCCCACGGACAGGTGCGGCTTGTCGGTGAAGTAGATGCCCTGGAAGAAGAGGTCCTCCTCGCGGGTGAGGAAGTTCCAGCGCACCATCGCCACGCCGCGCGGCAGGTCATCCGGGTTGACGGCGGGCGCGTCCTCGCGCTTGGTGCCCTCGGCGCCGTTCATGATGGCGGCGCGAAAGCCCACCGGCCCCGCGAAGCCGCGCAGCTGCACGCCCATGTCCCGCCATATCTTCCCCACCCCCGCGGTGAAGCGGATGACGCTCGAGTGGTAGTCCACCGAGTTGAGCGCGATGGCGCCCTGGAGGTTGTGGCGCGAGAACGGGGCGATGAGCATGCCCACGTCCACCCAGAGCTTGTCCGCGAACTCGTAGGACACGAACGCGTCCTGGACGAAGAAGTCGACGTTGTAGTTGTTGTCCTTGCCGAAGTTGGGCTGGTCCGTCTCCATGAAGAAGGACAGGCGCTTCGTCACGTTGCCATAGACGAGCAGCCGCACCCGGCGGATGAAGAAGTCCGTGCCCACGCCCCCGCTGGGCGCCCCGTCCTTGATGACCTGTGCCTGCGATTGGAGCAGCAGGTTGATGTTGAGGTTCGCTTCGTCGTTGATGGTTATCTTGCCTGCGATTGCGGAGCCCAGCGGGAGGAGGACCACGGCGAGCGCGACCAGGAGCGGCGACGAGCGCAGGGGGGAGGGGGGCATGCACCCTCCTTGAGCAACACTCCGGCCAACCCCGCCTCCGACAAGATTCGGGACGTTGCAGGTTGGCTCGGCGCGTCAGGGTGTTACGGAAGGTGACGTGTGCGTTACCTCGGTAACGAATCGCGCAATGCGTCGTAACGAATCGTGCGCAAGCGACCTGTCGCGTCGAGGACGGCGCGGCGGTGCGTCATGCGCGGGTGCGAGGGAGGCCGAGCTTCTGGCGCTTCTCCCACAGGGCCTTGCGGCTGATGCCCAGACGCCTGGCCAGCTCCGTCTCGCCCATGTGCTCCTGGTTCTCGAGCACGAAGCGGCGGAAGTACTCCTCCATGGAGCCGCCGCCCGTCTCCTCGGGCTCCGGCTCGGCGGGCTCGGCGGCGTCGAGCAGCTCGCCACCGGGCAGCTCCAGCGCGAGCAGGTCCGGGGTGATGACGGGGCCCTCGGAGAGGATGACGGCGCGCTCCAGGGCGTTCTCCAATTCGCGCACGTTGCCGGGCCACGGGTGCGTCATCAGGGCCTGGAGGGACTCGGGGGACAGCGTCGCGGGCGGGCGGCCGATTCTGCGGCACGCCTTCTCCAGGAGGTACTTCGCCAGCACGGGCAGGTCCTCGCCGCGCTCGCGCAGGGGCGGCAGGCGGATCTCCACCACGCGCAGCCGGAAGTAGAGGTCCTGGCGAAATGCGCCCTCCTGCACGCGGCGGGGCAAGTCCCGATGCGTGGCGGCGACGATGCGCACGTCCACCTTGCGAGGCCGCGTGGAGCCCACCCGCCGCACCTCTCCGTCCTGGAGCATGCGCAACAGGCGCGCCTGCGCGGGCGCGGGCAATTCGCCCACCTCGTCCAGGAAGAGCGTGCCGCCGTGCGCGGCCTCCACCAGGCCCGCGTGCGCGGTGAGCGCGCCGGTGAAGGCTCCCTTCTCGTGGCCGAACAGCTCGCTCTCCAGGAGGCCCTCGGGGATGGCCGCGCAGTTGACGGAGATGAGGGGGCCGTCCGCGCGAGGGCTCTGCGCGTGGAGGGCGCGCGCCACCAGCTCCTTGCCCGTGCCGGACTCCCCGAGCACCAGCACGGTGGCGGGGGAGGGGGCCACCTTGCGCAGGCGCTCGAAGACGTCGCGCATCGCCGCGGAGCCGCCCACCATCCCGCTCACCGAGTAGGACTGCTCCACCTCGCGCTTGAGGGCCGCGTTCTGCCGCGTGAGCTTGCCCTCGCGCAGCACGCGCTCCACCTGGAGGAGCAGCTCGTCGTGGTCGAACGGCTTGGCGATGTAGTCCACCGCGCCCAGCTTCATCGCGTCCACCGCGGACTTCACCGTGGCGTAGCTGGTCATGATGAGCACCGGCACCCCGGGACACAGCGCGATGACGTCCGTGCCCGGCGCGCCCGGCAGCCGCAGGTCCGACAGCACCAGGTCGAAGGAGTCGAGCGCGTAGTCGCTCGCGGCCTCCTGCACCGCGCCCGCCTCGGACACGTCGTGCCCGGCGCGCACGAGCAGCCGGCGCAGCTCCGTGCGGATGATGGGCTCGTCCTCGATGACCAGGATGCGGCTCACAGGGTGGCTCCCGGGACGGGACGCGCGGGGGGCGGGTGGCTTCGCGCGTCGGGCAGGCTCACCGTCACGCTAGTCCCTCCCCCGGGCCGGTTGTCCACCTGGATGGTGCCGCCGTGCTCGCGCACGATGCCCGCCACCAACGCGAGCCCCAGGCCCGTGCCCTCGCCCGGCTGCTTCGTCGTGAAGAAGGGCTCGAAGACGCGCTGGGTGAGCTCCGAGGAGATGCCGTGTCCCCGGTCCAGCACGCGCAGGTGCACGCGGCCCTCCTGGGCCTGCGCCTCCAGCTCCACGCGCCCACCCTCGGGCGAGGCATCCACCGCGTTGGTGAGCAGGTTGACGAGCACCTGCTCCAGCCGCTGCGCGTCGCCCAGCACCACCAGCCCCTCGGCGCCGCGGTGCTCGAAGCTCACCCCGCGGGAGCGCGTCGCCGAGCGCGCCATCCGCGCGAGCTGGAGCGCCTCCGCCAGGAGCGGCCCCACCTCCACGCGCGCGAAGGGGCGAGCCTCGCCGCCCACGGTGCCGGCGTGGCTGAAGCCCACCAGCGCCCGGACGATGGCGTCGATGCGTCGGCACTGCTGGAGGATGAGCGCGGTGCGCTCCTTCACCGCCTCCGCGTCGTCCAGCTCGTACTTGAGGTTCTGCGTGAGGCTGGCGATGGCCGTGAGGGGATTGCCAATCTCGTGCGCCACGCCCGCCGCCACGCGGCCCAGCGAGGCCAGCCGGTCCTGGTGCGCGAGCTTCGCGTCCACGGCCTTCTTCTCCGTCAGGTCCTCCACGAGCAGCGCCATGCCCTCGGACGTGCCGCCGCCCTCCTCGTCGGGTGTCAGTCGGGAGCGGTGCAGCCGCAGCGTGCGCTCGGCGCCATTCACGACGACGCGCGTCTCGGTGTCGGCCTCCGCGCCGGCCGAGAAGGCGGACAACAGCGAGCCCCAGGGCGCGGGGAGGTCCGCCAGCGGGTGGCCTCGCGAGGCGTGCTCGCGCACCCCGGACAGCCGCTCCAGCGCGGCGTTCCAGATGACCACCTCACCGTCGGGCCCCACGGTGCACACCCCCAGGGGCAGGTCCTCGAGGATGCGATTGAGGTAGCGCCGCACCGCCTCCACCGCGCGCACCGGGCCCTGCATGCCGCGCGCGTCGCGCAGGCGCTCCTCCACGAAGCGCAGCTGCTCGGCCAGCGCCGCGCGGGTGCCGGGCTCCAGCCGCAGCGCCTCCGCCACCGTGAGCCTCGCGAGCACCGGACCCAACAGGCCCGAGAGGTTCCGCTCCACGCCGTCGCGCAGGCGGCGCAGCTCGGAGGGGCGCCGCTCGTCCGGGGACATGTCGAGCGACTCCAGCGCGCGGTCCACCTCCGCCGACGCGGCCTCCTCGCCGAGCAGGGGTGCCAGTCGCTCGCGGAACTCACGCGGCGAGCCGGCCTCCACGCCGCCGGACACGAGCCCGGGGCCTTCCCGCGTGCACGCCCGCGCGGCCTCGGTCTCCGCCTGCGATTGTCGGGTGACCAGGGACACGCCCACGAAGGCGAGCGTGTTGAGCGTCAGCGACGCGAAGGTGGAGAAGCCCCACGGCTCGTCGCTCGGAAAGCCGAGCAGCGCCGAGACGCGGTGGGTCCACGCCACCACGCCCGGCGAGGCCCACAGCGGCACCACCAGCGTCACCATCCACAGCGCCGCGCCCGCGCCCAGGCCCGCGAGCAGCCCCGCGCGCGTGGCCCGCTTCCAGAAGAGCAGCCCCAGCACGCCGGGCGCGAACTGCGCCACCGCGACGAAGGACACGAGGCCCAGGTCCACCAGCCCCATCCCCCGCGTGTCGAGCAGGCGGTAGAAGCCGTAGCCCGCCAGGATGATGAGCGCGATGAGCAGCCGCCGCGCCCAGAGCAGCCAGCCGTACAGGTGCGGCTGGCCGCGCGCGTAGCCCAGGGGCAGCACCAGGTGCGTCAGGCACATGGGCGCCAGGGCCAGCGTGGTGACGATGACCATGGCGCTGGAGGCGGACACGCCCCCCAGGAAGGCCACCAGCGCCAGTCCCGTCGCGCCGCGCGAGGCGGGCACCGCGAGCAGGTGGAAGTCCGCGGGCCAGGGCAGCCCCAGCGCCTCGCCGCTCCACAGCACCACGGGGACCGCGAGGTTCATCACCAGCAGCACCAGCGGGAAGGCCCACGTCGCGGTGGACAGCGCGTCCTTCTCGGGCGCCTCGGTGAAGGCGACGTGGTAGCTGCGCGGGGTGAGGAACGCCGCCGCGCACGAGAGCACCAGCAGGGGCGCCCACGACGTCTCGCGCGCGGGGCGCTGCAATTGCTCCACCGCCTCCGGATGCGCCTCCAGCCACGTCCACAATCCGTCCACGCCGCCGAACACCTGCGACACCGCCCACGCGCCCACGGCGACGAGCGCCACCGCCTTCACGGCGGACTCGAAGGCGATGGCCAGCATCAGCCCTTCGTGTCGCTCGCGCGGGGTGAGGTGGCGCGCGCCGAAGAGGACGGAGAAGACGACGAGCACCGCGCAGAAGCCCATGCCGACGAGCGTGGGCGAGGCCGACGGGCTGAGCACCTTCGCGGACTCCACCACCGCGCGCACCTGGAGCGCGAGATAGGGGAGGCTGCCGGCCAGCATGAACAGCGTCACCGCCGTGCCCGTCGTCTGTCCCGGGTAGCGGAAGGCGAGCAGGTCCGCGAGCGAGGTGAGCTGCAGCTCACGCGTCAGTCGCAGGAGCGGGCGCCACAGCACGGGCACGAGCAGGCACGCCAGGGTGACGCCCAGGTAGATGCCCAGGTAGCGGTAGCCGTGCCGGGCCGCGTAGCCCACGCTGCCGAAGTAGGACCAGGACGTGGCGTAGACGCCCAGGGCGAGCGCGTACACCAGCGGGTGCTGGGTGATGCGCGAGGAGATGAGGCCCCGCTCCGCCGCGTAGGCGACGAGGAACAGCACGAGCAGGTAGACGACGGACGCGGCGACGAGCGAGCCCAGCTCAAGCGTCATGGCCACCGCCCCGGTACGCGGCCCAACCGCCCAGGGCGATGACGCCCAGCCAGACGACGAAGGGCAGGTAGCCGGGCGCGTCCTCCGCCAACCACAGACGCCGGAGCGGCGAGCCGAAGAGCAGCACCGCGATGGCGAAGACGAGCAGCGACGGCATCGCGGGCGCGTCCGGCTCCGTGGGGCGCTTCATGGCGGCCGAGGATAGCAGCGCGACGGCGGGTGGGTGACAATGCGGTGACACGCTTTCCTCACGAGGCCCGAGTGCCTGAGGAGGCAGCGCGTGCTCGTCGCGCATCGAGGGGGAAGCACAGGATGGCCGAAGCGAGGGCGGTACCGGTCTGGCAGACGCGACTGAAGGCGGACCCTCAGCGTCGCGCGCTCCATGGCGTCATGCTGCTGGTCTGGTGCGCGGTGGGGCTGGGGGGCCTGAAGCTGGGGCTGGACCTCCTCGTCGAGGTGCTTCGGGTGTCGTTCGACCCCGCGCCGATGGGCCTCCGTTCGGACATGCGCAACGTCCAGGCGGTGGGGCTGGTGCTCGGAGGCCTGGCGCTCATCGCCTTCCTCACGGTGTGGCTGGTGGTGGGCGTCCGCGTGGGGCGCTTCTTCCTGCGCTCGCTCTGGGGCGAGGACCAGGTCTCGATGGACACCCGAGGGGTGACGTGGAGGCGGTGGAACGGCCCTGGCAGCGAGCGGTGCTACCTGCCGTTCACGGAGGTGGCGGCCGTGCCGAAGCCCATCGGCGGCGTCGAGCTGCAACTGCACTCGGGCCGCGTGGTCCGGCTGGCTTCACTGGGGCTGTCGTCGGAGCACGATGCGCTGTGGAAGATGCTGTGCACGCTCTCGGAGCTGGGGCCCACGCCGCTGGAGCCCGAGAAGAGCGTGCCCCGGGGGAAGGAGACCCTGACGCTCCCGGATGGCGTCGTGGTGCTGCGCGACGACCGGGGGGATGTGGCACAGAAGGCCTGGGTCCGCGGCGGGGTGGCGCTCCTGCTGATGTCCTCGGCGGCGATGGTGGGCTGGCGTCAGTCCATCGATGGGCTCACGGTGGAGGACACGCTGCTCGCGGTGGTGCTCGTGGCCGCGGCAATCTGGGCGGGGCTGAACGCGCTGCCCGCGCTCCAGGCGCGATGGGAGTGGGAGCTGCGCCCGGGTTCACTGGAGCGTGTCTGGCATGGCCTGGGGACTCCCGAGCGCGTGCGTCATCAGGTGAAGTGGCTCGAGCTGCGACGGACCGAGAGCGAACATGACGGGAGCACGTGGGAGGTGTTCTCGCTGTGGATTCGCACGGGCTCGGGCCAGATGGAGCTGTCCCAGGCCGGCTCGCAGCGCTCGCGCATGGAGCACCTGGGCGATTGGCTGGCGCCGCGCCTCGGCGTGCGGTTCAAGCGAGAGCTCGAGGAGTAGGGACGCCAGAGGATGGCGCTCCCCGGGACGAGGCTGCTAAGCCGGACGGGACATGGCCGAGGACACCCCCTCTCAGTTCGCCGAGCTCGCGCAGTTCACCCTGGACCGTGCCTCGCTCCGCCGGCTGCCCGAGTCCTTCTGTCGTCGCAACCAGGTCGCGGTGCTGGACAAGGTGGACCCCCAGGCTGACGGCGCGCCGGTGACGGTGGGCATGACGAACCCCGACCAGCCCTCCGTCCTGGAGCTCATCACCGAGTTCCTGCGCCGGCCGCTGCGCGTGGTGCGGCTCAACCCGTATGAAATCGAGTCCGCGCTGGAGGTGGGCTTCGGCGCGGGGCCGCGTGTCACCGCGGACGTGGTGCTGACGCCCGGCACGCGCATGTCGAATCCGCCCACCACGGTGGAGCTGGTGGAGCACGTGCTGGTGAGCGCCGTGGAGTTGAAGGCCTCCGACATCCACGTGGAGAGCTACTTCGACGACGTGGACCTGCGCTATCGCATCGACGGCATCCTCCACCAGTCGTACACGGACATCGACCCGCGCTCGCTGCCGGGCGTCGTCAGCCGGGTGAAGGTGCTGGCGGGACTGGACATCACGGAGCGCCGGCGCCCCCAGGATGGGCGGCTGCGCGCGCTCGTCGAGCGGCCCGAGGGGCGCAAGGTGGTGGACTTCCGCGTCAGCGTGGTGCCGAGCCCCGCGGGGGAGGACGTCGTCATCCGCATCCTCGACGCGAGCGTGGGGCTGGTGCCGGTGGCGCAGCTGGGCATGTCTCCCGCGATGCAGGCCGTCTTCCTGCAACTGCTGGCGAATCCGGAGGGACTGGTGCTCGTCACCGGGCCCACGGGCAGCGGGAAGACGACGACGTTGTACTCGGCGCTGGCGCAGCTGAACGACGGGCTGAAGAAGATCGTCACCGCCGAGGACCCCATCGAGTACTACGTCCCCAAGGTGAACCAGAAGCAGGTGACGCCGCAGATGCCGTACGCGACGTTGCTGCGCGCGCTCTTGCGCCAGGACCCCAACGTGATGCTGGTGGGCGAGGTGCGTGATCTGGAGACGGGCAGCATGGCGCTGACGGCCGCGGCCACGGGGCACGTGGTGCTGGGCACGCTGCACACGGCGGACGCGGTGGGCGCGGTGGCGCGCCTGCGTGGCCTGGGGCTCGACGACGTGGACGTGGCGGACTCGCTGCTGGCGGTGCTGACGCAGCGACTGGTGCGGCGCATCTGCGCGCAGTGCACCGTGGACATGCGGCCCACGGACGAGCAGTCGAAGCTGCTGGGGCGGCTGTTGAACGGCGTGCGCACGCAGGTGGGGCAGGGCTGCGCCGCGTGCAACCACACGGGCTACAAGGGGCGTCTGGGCATCTTCGAGCTCCTGGTGGTGGACCCGGACCTGCAGGACCTCATCGCCCGGGGCGAGCCCAC
This sequence comes from Myxococcus sp. AS-1-15, assembly GCF_020037055.1. Classification (NCBI taxonomy): domain Bacteria; kingdom Pseudomonadati; phylum Myxococcota; class Myxococcia; order Myxococcales; family Myxococcaceae; genus Myxococcus; species Myxococcus sp. AS-1-15. The sequence continues at coordinate 549,299 of NZ_JAIQDF010000001.1, forward strand.
GGTGCACCTGCGTCGGCACGCGCGGGCTCATGGGCTGCGCACGCTGGTGGAGGACGCGCTGGACAAGGTGGACGCGGGCATCACCACGGTGGCGGAGCTGGTGCGCGTGGTGCCCTATCGCCACATCCTCACCACGCGGGACGAGCGCTACGGCCAGGAGTCCGACGAGGAGGCATGAACGCGCTTCGTCGTCGCGGACGTGACAGCGGGGTGACAGACTTTTCATCGTGGGCACGGGCCTTTGTGACCGGGGCACACGGAGGCTCATCAGGAGGCATCGCGTGACGTGGCTCACCCAGGAAGGCGAGGTCTGGCGGGCGAGGTTCGGGCCCTCCGCGCACTCACGGGTGATGATGGGGCTCGGCTGGGTGTTCTGGACGGTGGGGTGGTTGGCGGGGGTGGTGGTGCCCGGCGCGGCGCTCGGGAAGCTGGTGCTCGCGCTGCTGAGGTCCGTCCCGCTGGCGGTCGATGCGCCGCAAGGCTTCACGTCGAGCTGGGGCGCGGTGCTGGCGGTGCTGTTCCTGGCGCTGTGGTTGTGCGTCTGGGTTCCGGTGGGCCTCGTGGCGCAGGTGGGGCTGCTGTGGGCGATGTTCGTGCGGGAGGAGGTGACGGTGGACCCGCGAGGGGTGACGCGCCGCTCGATGGTCGGTCCGTGGGGGCGGTCCACGCGGATCGACTTCTCCGGGCTCGTGGATGTGTATCTCCGACGTGAAGGCCAGGCGGTGATGGGGCTGCGGCACACGGGAGAAGAGGTGGCTTTGTCCCAGGGGGGAACGGCGGAGCAGCATCAAGCGCTGTGGGCGCGGATGCGGGAGGTGTCGGGGTTGGGTGGGCCCGTCTCGGAGCTGAGGCACGTCGCGCCGATGGGGCGGGAGGTGGTGGCCGTGGAGGGAGGTGTCTGGGTCCTGCCGGCTCGGACGACCCGGGTCCGCTGGGCCTGGGTGCAGGGGGTGTTGGGGATGGTGTTGCTGCTGTCGATGCTGCTCCTGGGCTGGCGGCAGCTCTTCGACGGGACGAGCGTCGTGGCCTTGTTGCTGATGGGGGTGCTGGGAGGGCTGGCGGCGTGGATGCTGCGGTTCGCGTTGTGGACGCTGCGAGGCGTCAATGCCTGGGAGGTGCGTCCAGGGGCGCTGGTGCGCAGGTCGCGAGGGCTGGGACGCATTCACGCGGTGCGCTATCCGGTGGAGCGGCTCGAGGTGACGCGGCGCCGTCAGGATTCGGAGGACGGAGGGGACATCGTGTTCTCGCTGTGGCTGAGGTCGGCCGACGGCTCGTTCGAGTTGATGCGGGACACGGTGGACCGGAGGCCGGTGGAGCACCTGGGGCACTGGCTCGCGCATCGGCTGGATGTGCCCCTGCGGCTCAAGGCGTTGGGGGAGGGGTGGGAGGATTCGGTGACGAGAAGACTCGACGCGTGACGGGGGTGCCCGCAGAATCGCGCGCGTGAGAGCGCTGGGGGAGTCGCGATGATGACGGTTCAGGAGTTGCGTGCGTTGAGCTCGCGGCTGACCGAGGCCTTCTTCTGCAAGCAGGTGGGGCCGTTCGTGTTGGTGCAGAAGCCGCCCAGTCCGGTGATGGCGCAGCTGGCGCTGAAGATGGGCGCGGCGCGCACGACGATGGCGCGGGACATCCCCAGCCTGGAGCGACAGCAGGTGGCGCTGTGGCTGCACTTCGACGCGCTCACGGTGGCGACGCTGCCGCCGGTGGGCGGACAGGACGTGCTCACGGTGGGGCGGCAGCCGGACTGCGACCTGGTGGTCAACGAGCCCTCGGTGTCCAAGCGTCACGCGAAGCTGTGCTGGTGGGGACCGTCCGCGGGGTGCACGCTGGTGGACCTCAAGTCGAGCAACGGCACGTTCGTGAACGCCCAGGAGGTGGAGTCCGGGGGGGAGATGCACCTGCGGGACGGAGACCTGCTGGGGTTCGGCGACGCGACGTTCGCGTACCTGCTGGCGCCGTCCTTCTACGCGAAGATGAAGCGCGTCGGGACGTGAGGCGGAGTCAGCGTGACACGCGTCCGCCTATCTCCGGGAAGCGCTCGTAGGTTCGCAGGAGCGTCTCCAGGTGGGCGGGGCTGTCCAGGTCGAGCGGAGTCTCGGTGAGTTGCACGAGCCACCCGCCCGACTCCGTACGACGCGCTCGCGACAGCAACTCGGCGTCGAGCGAAGGGTCCGGGAATCCGAGGGCTCGCACGGCGTCCGCGGACCAGTAGTTCAACCATCCCAGGTGATAGGGAATCTCGGGCAGACGGATGTGCTGGAAGAGCTTCAGGGCAGGCAGTCCCCGGCGAGGCGCGGGTGGTCCCTCCCGTGTGGGGGCTGTCTGGAACGCGATGTCCAGTGTGGCGTCATCCGGTGTCGCATGACCCCAGAAGGCTTGTACGCCCTCGGCCACGGCTTCGAGCACGGCTGATGCGGCAGTGGCAACCGTCGCATCCAGCGGCAGCTTCGCATGGACCTGGAGTTGTGGCCGCCTCCCCGGGCTCACGTTCGCTGAGCGGAGGCGTCCCGAAATGATGACCGGGTGACGCTCGTCGCCGTTGCAGACGAACGGGAACTCGCCGCGCATGCCCGCTTCGGTCAACCACTCATCGCGTTGAGGCAGAGCGGCGAGCCGTCGGCTTTCGGTGACCGTCCGATCCAAGCGCAAGCCGGGCAAGGCGTGCTCCAGCCCCTGGACGGTGGCGAGCGGCCGTGGGTCGGCACCTGTGAGCGCCGGCGCGTAGACATTGAGGACGAGAGGGCTCTGCGGGGTCATCTCTGGCATCCCGTGACGACGATCGTGAAGTTGGATTCCTGTTTGAGCAGCGCGTCCCGGTGTGCCTCGGTGCTCACGCCGACGACAAAGTCGTATCCACAGTCGATGGCCGTGTCTCGCTCCTTGCTCAGTTGCACGAGTTCCTTCGCGAGCTCCTGCTCCTGGATGAAGCCATTGTATGTGTCGAAGCGGTGGGTCTTGATTTCCCACAGCACGCGCGCGCCGACTTGCAGTGCATCGAAGCGAATCCCGTTCACGCTCACGTCCATGCCGGGGTACCGATTGGGTGGGAAGCTGTCGGCACAGGCATTGTGGGCCACATCCTTGGAGGCACGTGGCACGGGAACGGGCTCGCAGTGGGGATGGCGCGAGCGGCCCACGGGCAGAGGTGGCACAGGCGGTTGTGCGCCCTGCTCCTCGGGGGCCCGCTCAGGCTTCCGGTTGCCTTCTGCTGCTCCGAGCGTCTGCGTCGTTCCGGAGGTATCTCCCGCTTCCTCGGCGTAGCGGTGTCGTAGCTCATGCACCTCCAGTGCATCGTGAATGGCCGCGGCGACCACCACGACACCCAGGACGATGATGGTGCCCACGATGATTTCGGGAGCCGCCAGGACACAGAGTCCGAGCGCCACGGCGGCGGCGCCAGTGGAGGCCACCGAGCATCTCCCCGTGGTGTCACGGAACTCGAGCCGGTCATGGTCAAGGGCCCGATAGCACCGCTCCGCGAGCAGGGGCCACGGCTGGGAGGCTTCGCGAACGGCGCACCGGTCCTGGTCCATCCACGGCAGCGAGGCCGCTCGCTGGAGATTGGCGAGCCGTGGGCTCCGGGACGTGCGCTCCCGAGGCTCAGGTGCCGACGTCGCGCAGGCCGACAGGAGCAGCACAACCACGGCGCAGGCGCCGAATCGCAAGGCGACGTCCTTTCGGGGGGGGAACCCCATGCTACCGCCAGCGTCAGCCGCCTCGCGCCAGTTTCGTGAGCAGGAGGTGGACCGCCGGTAGGATGCCGCGTGGGCTCGCGGATGTGCCCGGCAGGAGGACATCAGACGTGGAAGCGACGTCGGACGACTTTGGACCGCCGAGAGACGAGCAGGAAATCTCCGCCGTGTCGGACATCTTGATGCATGCCTATGCCATGACGCCCGCGGACTGCGCCGCGTGGCGACAGCGCCTGGACTCCAACGACCTCCGACTGCTGCGCGAAGGTGGCAAGGTCGCCGGCACCCTGGTCTCCATCCGCAAGGGACAGTGGTTCGGCGGACGCAGCGTGCCCGTCGTCGGCGTGGGCGGCGTGGGTGTCTCCCCTGTCCACCGCGGACAGGGCACCGCCAGTCGCCTGATGACCCGGCTGGTCCAGGAGGCCCGTGCCTCCGGTGCCGCGCTGTCCATCCTGTACCCCGCCACCCAGCCGCTCTACCGGCGCGCCGGCTACGAACAGGCTGGAGCCCGCTATGAGATCCGCGTGCAGATGGCCGCGCTCGAGATGGGCGAGCGCACGCTGTCACTCCGCGCCATCGAGCCGCGCGATGAGGCCGCCATCTCCGCCTGCTACAACCGCGAGGCGAGCCTCCGCCCGGGCTGGTTGGACCGCAGCGAGTTCTCGTGGACCCGCGTGCGAAACCCCCGCTCCGAGCAGGTCCACGGCTATCTCGTCGAGGGCGCCTCCGGCATCGAGGGCTATGTCTACCTCGCGCGCAGGCCCCTCAAGGATTTGCGCCAGGAACTGGCCCTGACCGACCTGGTCGCCAGCACCCCGGCGGCGGCGCGCCGGCTCCTGCGCTTCCTCGGTGACCACCACTCCCTGGGCACGGAGGTCGTCTGGTACGGCGGCCCGGACGACCCGTTCCTCCTGCTCCTTCGCGAGCAGTCGTACACCGTGAAGGTCTACATGCACTGGATGGCGCGCGTGCTCGACGTGCGGCGCGCGCTCGAGTCGCGAGGCTGGACGCCGGGGCTGTCCGGCTCGCTGCACCTCGAGGTGGCCGACGAGCTGTTCGAGGAGAACCGCGGTCGCTTCGTGCTCGACGTCCAGGACGGCGTGGGCCGCGTGACGCGCGGAGGCGAGGGCCGGCTGAAGCTGGACATCCGCCAGCTCGCGACGCTGTACACGGGCTTCCAGTCCGCGGCCGCGCTGCGCTCGGTGGGGCTCGTGGAGGCGGATGACGCCTCGGTGCGCTCGGCGATGGCCCTGTTCGGCGGCCCCCAGCCGTCCCTGCGCGACATGTTCTGACACGGCAGGCCCGCCAGGGGCCCGGGTGGCTACCGCCCCGAGGGCAGGAGGTGGTAGGAGCCCGGGACCTCATTCGTGGAGGAGCGGTCCATGCGGGCGTTCGTCACCGGCGGTTCCGGTTTCGTGGGCAGGTATCTCCTGGCGGCGCTCAAGTCGCGCGGCGAGCCGGCGCGTGCCCTGGCGCGCTCGCCCGTCGCCATGTCCACCGTGGCGGCCGCCGGAGGCGAGCCCTTCGAGGGCGACCTGTCCGACGTGGACGTCCTCGCGCGCGGCATGCAGGGCTGCGACACCGTCTTCCACTCGGCCGCGCTGGTGAAGTCGTGGGCCCCTCGCGCGGAGTACTACGAGGCCAACGTGCGCGGCACGGAGCGTGTCCTGGAGGCCGCGCGCGCAGCAGGGGTGCGGCGCTTCGTGCACGTCAGCACGGAGGCGGTGCTCGCGGACGGCACGCCCCTGGTGAAGGCCAACGAGTCCTGGCCGCTCCCCGAGCGCCCCATCGGCGACTACCCGTCCACCAAGAACGAGTCCGAGCGCCGGGTGCTGAGCGTGAACTCGGCGGACTTCACCACCGTGGCGGTGCGGCCCCGGTTGGTGTGGGGGCTCGGCGACACGTCGGTGCTGCCGCAGATGGTGGACGCGGTGCGCACCAAACGCTTCAAGTGGGTGGGAGACGGGCGCTACCTGAGCTCCACCTGCCACGTGGTCAACTGCGTGGAGGGCATGCTGCTGGCCGCGGAGAAGGGGCGGGGCGGCGAGGCGTACTTCCTCACGGACGGGGAGCCCGTGGTGTTCCGGGACTTCGTCACCGCGATGCTCAAGACGCAGGGCGTGGACCCGGGCACGAGCACGATTCCGTATGGCCTGGCGGCGGTGGTGGCCACGGTGGCGGACCTCGCGTGGGGGACCTTCGGGCTTCCGGGCCGGCCGCCGCTCAGCCGCACCGAGGTGCTGCTCATCGGCCGCGAGGTGACGGTGAGCGACGAGAAGGCCCGCCAGGAGCTGGGCTACGAGGGGCGGATGCCGCGCGCCATGGGACTGAAGGAGATGGAGGCGGCGTTCCAGGAGAAATCGTCACAGGCCGCCTGAGGCGCGCCGGGTGCGTGTGCGGTAGCCTTGTGGGCGGCCAGTGCACCGGGAGGATGGGCCATGCGTAGGTTCGAGTTCGTCGAGGGAACCAGCTCCAAGTTCTGGCAGCCGGAGGTTCAGGGCAACGTCTTCATCGTCACCTTCGGCCGCATCGGCACCGCCGGGCAGCGCAAGGAGAAGGCCTTCGCCGACGCCGCGAGCGCGCAGAAGGAGTACGACAAGAAGGTCGCAGAGAAGGTGCGCGAGGGCTACCAGGAGGTGACGGAAGGGGGCGCTCCCGCCGTCGCCGTGGCCGCGCCTGCCGCCGCGCCGAAGCAGACGCCGCTGCCGCGCCGCGTGCCCGTGGCCACGCCGACGCAGGCGACGCTGGACGCCGCCGCCGAGGCGCTCGCGGGGCTCCGCGCCCGCCTGGGCTGGCGCAGCTGGGAGGTCACCTCTCGCGCCCGTCGCGCGCGCAGGGCGCTCAGGGCCCTGGGCGGCGTGGACCCGGCCGCGCACGCGCAGCTGGCCCCCGTCTTCGAGGCGCTGATGAAGCGCGTGGTGGCGACTCCGAAGGAGGGGCGCTTGCCGCTGCGCCACGCGCTGGGGTTGTTGAGCGAGCTGGACGTGGCCGCCTTCAGCCGCGCGGTGGCGCTGTGGAAGTCCGCGCCGGAGTCGGGCGAGCTGGGCATGGTGCGCCGCGCGGACTCGCTGGGCGAGCCGGAGCTGGCGCTGCGGCTGGGGCTGCTGTTGGCGGAGCGCCCCGGGTTCAAGGGCAGCGCCTCCGAGGAGGGCTGGGCGAAGCGCTGGAATCAGTTGCGGCCGCACGTGGAGAAGAAGCTGTCCGAGTCCGGCGGCTCGCTGTCCGAGTGGGTCAAGGGCGTGAGTGCGGGAAGCGAGACGCCGCTGGCGGGACGACTCTCCCGGCTGGAGGCCTGAGGCGCGACATGCTGGATGGGGGACGCGGCGGCACATGACACCCAGGGTTCTCATCGTCGTCGGCTTCATCGCCGCGCTGGGTGGGGTTCTGTACCTGACCTCGGAGCGGGGGCCCCGGTCGACGGAGGTCCCGGAGGCGGGGACGCCGCTGCCCACCTCGGTGTCCCGGCCCTCGAGGCCGGGCAAGGTGGTGGACGTCACCTTCCTCTACAGCACGGAGAAGAAGGACTGGGTGGAGGCGGCGGCGCGGGACTTCGAGCGCGCGAACCCGTCCATCCGTCTGACGTTGGTGGGGCGAGGCTCGCTGGAGGCCGCGCAGGCCATCCTGGAGGGCCGCGAGCAGCCCACGGTGTGGAGCCCGGCGGACAGCGCGGTGTTGCGGATGCTCGCGTCGGACTGGGCGACGGACGCCACGCGTCGGCCGTTGTTCGCGGAGGCCGGTGAGCAGGCGCCGCGTCCGCTGGTGATAACGCCGTTGGTGTTCGTGGTGTGGGCGGACCGGGCGGAGGTGCTGCGCAAGGCGAGTGGTGGCGGCGCGGTGTCGTGGAAGGTCCTCCAGAAGGCGGTGACGAGCCCTCGGGGCTGGCCGGCGATTGGGGGCAAGGGGGAGTGGGGGTTGGTGAAGCTGGGCCACACGGACCCGACGCGCTCGAACTCGGGGCTGCAGGCGTTGCTGCTCGCGACGCTGGAGTACTACGGCAAGCGGGGTGGGCTCACGGTGGAAGACCTGCTGGACCCGGGGTACCAGGATTGGATGAAGGCGTTGGAGCGGGGGGTGACGCGCTTCGAGGCCTCGACGGGGACCTTCATGGCGGACATGGTCCGCTTCGGGCCTTCGCGCTACGACATCGCGGTGGTGTACGAGAACCTGGCGATTGCGCAGGTGTCGCAGGCGCAGGGGCGGTGGGGTGAGCTGAAGGTGTCGTATCCCGCGCTCACGTTGTGGAGCGACCACCCGGCGGCGGTGCTGCAGGGGGACTGGGTGACGCCCGCGCAGAAGGACGCGGCGCTGGAGTGGCTGCGCTATCTGCACAGCCGGCCGGTGCAGGAGCGGGCGCTCCAGTTCGGCTTCCGGCCGGCGGACCCGGCGGTGCCGTTGAAGACCGAGGACCCGGACAATCCGTTCACGCGGCTGGCGTCCCACGGAGTTCAAGTGGACGTGCCGCCCGTGGCGGAGGTGCCCGAGGGCCCCGTGGTCAGGGATTTGTTGATGCTCTGGTCGCGCGTGCTGACGTCGGGCCGGTAGGGACAGCGTCTACCGCGTCGGCAGCGCGCGGAAGGTGAGGCCCTCCAGGGCGAGTTGGCTCACTGCATCGCGAAACCGCTCCGTGCAGATGACCATCGTGGCGAAGTCGCCCAACCGGAACAGGTCCGCCTCGGTGGGGAGGGTGGCTGCCTCCAGGATGGGCGCATCGGGCCAGCGGAAGGACTGGCGTCCGCAGGTTGCGCAGGCCGGAGGCGTGTCCGCGGGGAGGCTGCTCGGGTGCAGCCGGCCTGTCGGTCGAAGCTGAAGCTCCAGCAGCTCGGGGGGGTTCTTCTGCCGGTGTCGGAGCTCGGTGCGGCAGCCGACGAGTCCACGGACTCCGGCGGCGCGAAGTTGTTCCAGGACCTCCGACCGGAGGAGGAGTCTGATTCCTCCGACCCAGGCCAGTGGACCGAAGGCGCCGAAGGCCTGACCCACCAGCGGGCCGAAGTGCGTGCCGGGTGGAAGCTCCGCTTGGGGAGGTAACAAGGGACGCACCAGCTCGCGCAGTCGGTTGAGCTCGGCGAGAGGTTCCGGTCGAGGTCGCTCGAATGCGCGGTGCTCGGCGAGGCCCGAGAGGTCGACGGAGGGATGGTCATGCCCCACGTCGCTCCAGGTGGCGCCGCACGCAGGGCACTTCACTCCGGGAAGTCGCCACCGATGCGTCGCATCGACTTCCCCGCCGTGCTTCGCGGTGGCCGCCCTGTCCTCGCCCAACAAGAAGTAACGGCTCATGCGTGCCTAGGCTCCTGGGCGGGAATAGTAGGGCTGGATGGGACCTCCGATGAGGTCGAATCGATGAATCAGCTCTCCCGCATGCCGGAAGATCTCCTCGGGACTTGCCCTGGGAGAGGTTCGGATGAAGTCACGCCACGCATCGTTCCAGGCTCCACCTCGCCCCGTGCCGTCATGGATTCGCCTGTGCACGTGAAGGGGAATGGGCATCGTGTAGCTGTGAATCTTGACGCCTTGTTGCTCGAACCAGTCGGCGAGGTCTCGGGCCTGGGGGAAGATGTGGTGCTTCTCCCATCGCCCCGGAGTGAGCTGGCGTGAAGGCGGAATGACCGTCGCTGGTGCGCCATTCCAGTTCGGGAAGACCATGACCGCGCCTGCTGGGAGTTGTTGGGCTCCGCCCCAGTTCCGCCTGGGCCCTCTGCCTGGAGCCGCGCTCGCCGCAGGTGGACGCGCCGGAGGGAAGCGCGCCAGCTCGATGTCTCCGGGAGCGCGTTCGCAGGGGTAGAAGCCGCAGGCTTCGCCCAGACACAGGAGGGAGACGCATTGGTCTTCCTCGGGTGTGTGGCATTCCACCTCGGCTGCGTCCCAGGCCTGCTGCATGGGTGGCTTGCCGAGGGTGGTGCAGCCTGAGAAGGACGCGAGGACCAACGCAACCAGAGGGGCGTGCAGGGTTCGCATGGGTTGGCATGGTACGAGGGGCATCTGTCATGCCCTCGAGAAGGAGGGCCGCGAACGGCGCTTCACATTCCCCTCGTCGTTCAGTGCCCCGCGTGCTGGGCGCCCTGGCTTCCGGATGCGCTCGCGACCACCTTGGCCGCAGGTGAGGGGAGGGGGCATGAGGGCGTTGGCATCCTGGACATGGAAGGTGTTGGGGTTGGTGTTGCTCCTGGGCGGAAGTGGGGCCCGTGCGTTCAATGACGCGGACGCGCTGAAGGTGGTGGGGTTCGCGCGGACGCAGCTTCGGAAGTCCGCGGCCGCCATGCCGAACGAGACGCGCTCTCCGAAGGCCTCACGCGCGGATGGGACGTGGACGACGGTGGCCAACACGGACGAGGTCGCGTGGACGCAGGGCTTCTTCCCAGGCGGCCTGTGGCAGCTCTACCAGGTGGGGCTGGAGCCCTCGTGGCAGAGCAAGGCCGACCGATGGACGCGGCCCCTGGAGGTGCAGAAGACGAACCGGAAGACGCATGACCTGGGCTTCAAGATGTTCCTCAGCTTCGGCAATGCCTACCGGCTCACCGGAGACGCCTACTACCGCAACGTGCTGCTGACCTCCGCCGAGTCCCTGGCGGCCCGCTACAACACGCGCATCGGCATCATCGACTGTTGTGACTGGAACTCCGCGTGGGACGTGCCGCTCGTCACGGACACGATGATGAACCTGGAGCTGCTCCTGTGGGCCTCGGCGAACGGCGGGCGCGCGGAGCTGCGCACCATGGCCGTCAATCATGCGCTCACCACGCTGCGAGACGCGGTGCGCCCGGATGGCAGCTCGTTCCACTATGTGGACTACAACGCCGCCACCGGCGCCATCCGCTCCAAGGGCACCTTCCAGGGGTACTCCACCAACTCCACCTGGGCCCGCGGCCACGCGTGGCTCATCCATGGGTACACCATGGTGTACCGATACACGGGAGACTCTCGGATGCTTGCCGCCGCGCGGAAGGTGACGGACTGGTACCTGTCGCGCGTGCCGACGGACATGGTGCCCAAGTGGGACTTCGATGCGCCAGGAACGCAGAAGGACTCCTCCGCAGCGGCCATCGTCGCCTCGGCGCTGCTGGAGCTGAGTCAGCTGGAGACGGATGCCGCGCGCAAGACGCGCTACCGCGACGCCGCCCTGCGCACGCTCGACACCCTGGTGTCTCCCGCGTACTTCGCGCAGGGCACCAACAGCCCGGGACTGCTGCTGCATGGCGTGGGGCACCTGCCCGCGAACCAGGAGGTCGACGTCAGCCTCATCTACGGCGACTACTACTTCCTGGAGGCGGTGCTGCGCTTCAATCCCAACCCTCCGTACCCCTGGTACTCGAAGCTCTCCTTCTTCGAGAGCCAGCACCGGCTGGGCAGTGGCAACACCGGCGTGCGCACCATCGAGTTCGACGTGACGCCGCTCGCCTCCCGGCAGGATGGAACCATCGGCTACACGGACAGCTCCACCTCGGTGACGGACTACGCCTCGCTGAACATGACGGTGCGCATGAACCTGGAGGGGTACTTCGACGTGCGCAATGCAGGCGCGTATGCGTCACTCAGCCGGGTGCCGTATGTCAATGGCCGCACGTACCACGTGCGCATCCTCGCGGACCTGCCCGCGCGTCGCTACAGCGTCTGGGTGCGGCCGCCTGGAGGCAGTGAGGTGCAGATTGCGAACCGGTTTGTCTTCCGCACGGGGGCGCCGCCCATCGACGACCTCGGCCGCGCCTCCGTCCGGACCCTCATCGCGGACAGTGACTTCCGCGTCCTGAATCACCAGGTGAGGGCTGGCGTCACGGCGTCCGTGAGTGACGAGTCCACCGAGGCCCTGAGCGATGCCGAGGAGTCCTTCGGCTGTGGGGCGACCCCCGGTCGGGCCACGTCATCCGGAGTGCTGACCGTGCTCGGCGTCATGGTCCTGCTTCAGCGGAGCCTCTCGACGAGACGGCGACGCTGACCCGTGACAGGGGTGGGGCGCTCAAATCACCCCGTCCCATCCCTGGTCATGGCGGCGGAACACCCCGCGCAGCCCGGCGACCTGTGACTCGGCAAGCGGCCCCCTGGACAGGATGTCCAGGTTGCGCCGCAGCCGTGACGCCTGGGTGGTGCCGACGATGCACGCGCTCACCCCGGGCGCATGGGCCGCGAAGCGCAGCGCCAGCTCATCCCACTCGAGCCCGCCCAGGTCCACGTGCATCGCCCGCATCCTGTCCCAGTATTGCCCCACGTCGTGCGCCTGGGGCCGCGTGTCATGGCGCCACGCGGTGTTGCCCAGGGGCCGCTTGGCGATGACGCCCACGCCCATCCCCGCCGCGCGCGGCACCGCCACCTCCAGCGCCCGCTGGTCGAACACATTCACGGAGGTCTGCACGCAGCCGAACGCCCCGTTGGACAGCGCCACCTGGAGCGCGGCGTTGTCCCCCGAGTACGCCGCCACGCGCACCTTGCCCTGGGCGACCGCGCGCCGCAGGGCATCCACCAGCTCCGTGCGCCGCAGCACCTCCTCGGGACACGAGTGCAGGTGCATCACGTCGACGTAGTCCGTCCGCAGCCGCCGCAGCGCCTGGTCCACGCCTCGCGTGATGCACTCGGGCGTCCAGTCCTCCACCCCCGGCACGCCGTAGCCACACTTGGTGGACAGGACGACGTCGCCCCGGCGCGCACCGAGGAACCGGCCGATGCGCTCCTCGGACGCGCCGTAGCTCGGCGCCGTGTCGATGAGGTTCACCCCCGCGTCCAGCGCGCCGAGCAGCAGTGCCTCCACCGCCCGGTCCTCCAGCTCCGCGCTCCCCAAGGGCCCCGCGCCCAGCCCCAGCGCGGACACCTTCAGGCCCGTCATCCCCAGCGGACGGCGCTCCAGACGTTGCACGGTGACAGCCTCCTCGCGCGACCCGCAGGGAACGGACCGGCGAGCCAGCATGTCACGCCGCACGTCGCGTCGGTCAGCGCTCCTTGCGCGCGGCCAGGTCGATGAAGCCCCGGATCCAGGCCAGGTTCACCTGGTGGCACGCGTCCAGGCTCGTGGGCGTGGTGGTCTCCAGCGCCGCCGTGTACGGCACGCCCTGGCGCATGTACCAGTCCGTCACGCTGCCGTCGTGGTACCAGATGAGGCCCGCGTCATCGGTGAAGTTGTTCTCGTCCACCTTCTGGTTGCGAATCACCGTGGCGTGCTTCGACGCGGCGTCGACGAGCGGCAGGTACGCGGCCTTGTCCCCGAAGACGTACGCATATGTCGCGGCGCCGCCCAGGTAGTTGTCCTGGTGGATGTCCAGCGCGGCGTTCGGCGCGGGCCAGCGCGCCAGGTCCGCGCGCACCGCCCGCGTCTCCTTGGGCCCGCCGTCGTAGAGCGCCCAGCGCAGGTGCGCCTGGCCGGGGTTCAGCTCTCCGCGCCACTCGCCCGGCGCCACCTCGTAGCGCATGAAGTCGTTGTTCGGCTTCTCCCCGCTGCGGTTGTAGCGGGTGCCGTCCTCGAAGCCGGAGGGGTTGATGCACGGATACACGCGCAGCCCCACGCCGCGCTCCTTCGCGTAGGCCACCACCTCCGGCAGGCGCTCGGCCAGCGTGAGCGGACCCGCGGGCTCCTCACCATGGAAGCCGGAGGTGATGACCAGCCAACGCTCACCGGGCACGGTGATGCGGAAGAGCGGGTAGGTCTGCCCGCCCTCGATGACGTGTCCGTATTCGGCCACTTCACCGAGGTTCTCGAAGGAGCGGATGCGTTGCGCGTAGTCGGTGTACCGGTATCTCACGCTCCCAACCTATGCGCGGCGCGCCTCGTCGCCTACCCATTCCTACCCGCGGGCAGACGAAGGCCGTTGAGTGGGGGACGCGGCTCCTCACTCCAGGCCGGTGCGCTCGCGGAACTCCGTGGCCAGCGCCTTGCGCTGCTCGGGCGTGAGCGTGCCGTGCACCTCCAACGCGGCGTCCGTCGCCTGGTGGGCGAACGCGCGCAGGGCCTCGATGCGCTCGTCCACCAGCGCGTGCAGCCGCTTCGCGTCGGGCGTGGCGGACTCCAGCTGGCCCACCACTTCCGAGCGCACCCCGCGCTGCTCCTCGGCCAGCTTCGCGCCCTGCTCGAGCATGCGGTCCTTCACCGCGTGGATGGACTGACGCTGGGCCTCCGTCGCGTCCAGGTCATCCAGCTTGTCGTTGAGCTTCCACGTCACCACCTGCTTGATGCGCTCGGGGTTGTGGCCCCAGCCGTGGTGCCCTCCGCGAAAGGCGAAGCCGCTGAGCAGCACGACGGCGACGACGGCGGAACTGGCGATGGCGAGCTTCTTCATCATGGTCTTCTCTCCGGCAAAGGGGCGCGCCGAAAGCGGCCCCGGGTGGCTGCGCCGTACTGGCGACGCTGCCCAATGTGCCGGCCGGGTTTTGGGCGCGCTTGTACCGGGCGTGAAGAAACATGAAGGCCCGTGCGCCCCCGGAGTTCCGCCCCGGACGTGCTCGCCTGGACGCCGGGTGGGGAGGCGCGCGGAGTCAAGTTCTCCGAGGGCCCCGGGCCGCCATTTTCCGACGGGGACACGACGGCGCAAGAGGCCGATTTTCCGGCCTCCAGGGCCCCTCGCGCGCGGGGCGCACACTGGACTGGCGAGCAGGGGGCGAGGGCCATACTGTTCGCCTCACCATGTCCTTTACCCACCTGCACCTTCACACCCTGTACTCACTGCTCGATGGGGCCATCCGGATGAAGGACCTCATCAAGACGGTGAAGGAGAAGGGGATGACGAGTGTCGCCGTGACGGACCACGGCAACATGTTCGGCGCCATCGACTTCTACAAGAAGGCGAAGGACGCGGGCATCAAGCCCATCCTCGGCATGGAGGCGTACGTCGCCGGTCCCAAGGGGCGTGAGGACCGCTCGGAGAAGGTCTCCCACCACCTCATCCTCGTGGCGAAGAACGCGGAGGGCTACGCCAACCTGCGCTACCTGTCATCCACGGCGTACATGCAGGGCTTCTACTACCACCCGCGCATCGACAAGAAGGTGCTCGCCGACCACAGCAAGGGCCTGTTCGCGCTGACGGCGTGCCTGGGCGGCGAGGTGACGAGCGCGTGCTTCCGCGGGGACATGGACCACGCCCGCCGCGCGGCCCAGGAGTACAAGGACATCTTCGAGCCCGGGCACTTCTTCCTGGAGGTGCAGTCCAACGGGATGCCCGAGCAGGACAAGGCCAACGAGAACCTGATGCAGCTGTCGCGGGACCTGGACATCCCGCTGTGCGCCACCGCGGACGCGCACTACATCAAGCGCGAGGACGCGCGCGCACACGAGCTGCTCATGTGCATCGCCAGCGGCAAGACGCTGGCGGACAACAAGCGCCTGAAGCACGCCACCGACAAGCTCTACGTCACCAGCCCCACGGAGATGCTGGAGTTCTTCAAGGACACGCCCGAGGCGGTCCACAACACCCAGCGCATCGCCGAGCAGTGCAACCTGGAGCTCAAGCTGGGCAAGCCCATGCTGCCCACCTTCAAGGTGCCCGACAGCCACACGCCGGACAGCTTCATGGCGGAGCTGGCCTACGAGGGCCTGCGCGAGCGCTTCAACGAGCTGGCGGCCACGGTGACCTACCCCATCGACCGCGAGCAGTACCAGGCGCGCCTGTCGCTGGAGATTGGCGTCATCCAGAAGATGGGGTTCAGCGGCTACTTCCTCATCGTCCAGGACTTCATCAACTGGGCGAAGAAGATGGGCATCCCCGTGGGCCCGGGCCGTGGCTCTGGCGCCGGCAGCCTGGTGGCGTACGCGCTGCGCATCACCGACGTGGACCCCATCCCGTACAACCTCCTGTTCGAGCGCTTCCTGAATCCGGAGCGCGTGTCGATGCCCGACTTCGATATCGACTTCTGCCAGGACCGGCGCGACGAGGTCATCCAGTACGTCGGCCGCAAGTACGGCGAGATGAACGTGGGGCAGATCATCACCTTCGGCTCGCTGAAGGCCAAGAGCGTGCTGCGCGACGTGTGCCGCGTGTTCGCGCTGCCGTTCAGCGAGGGAGATCGCATCGCGAAGCTGGTGCCGGAGGTGCTCAACATCACCTTGAAGGAGGCCATCGAGATGGAGCCTCGCCTCAAGGAGATGATGGAGAAGCCCAGCAACATCGGCGAGGTGGAGGGCAAGCCCGTCACGACGAAGGACGTGCTGGAAATCGCGCTCGCGCTGGAGGGACTGCACCGCCAGCCCGGCATGCACGCGGCCGGCGTGGTCATCGCCGACAAGCCCCTGTGGGAGTTCGTGCCCGTCTACCAGCCGCCGGGTGAGAAGACGCTCATCACCCAGTTCGCCAAGGACGAGGTGGAGGCGGCGGGGCTGGTGAAGTTCGACTTCCTCGGCCTGAAGACGCTCACGGTGATTCAGCACGCGCTGGACCTGGTCAAGCGCAACCACGGCAAGGACATCCCCCGGCACGAGATTCCGCTCAACGACGACAAGGTCTGGGAGCTGATGGCCAAGGGCGACACGGCCGGCGTCTTCCAGATGGAGTCCAGCGGCTTCACGGAAATGGTGGTGAAGCTCAAGCCGTCCTGCTTCGAAGACGTCATCGCCGCCGGCGCCCTCTACCGCCCGGGTCCGCTGGACTCCGGCATGGTGGACGTCTTCATCAACCGCAAGCACGGCCGCGAGAAGGTGTCGTATCCGCACCCCGCGCTGGAGCCGGTGCTCAAGGACACGTACGGCGTCATCGTGTACCAGGAGCAGGTGATGCAGATCTCGCAGGTCCTGGGTGGCTACACCCTGGGCCGCGCGGACCTGCTTCGCCGCGCCATGGGCAAGAAGAAGGCCGAGGTCATGCAGGCCGAGCGCGCCGGCTTCCTCGAGGGGTGCGCGAAGAACAGCGTCGACCTGAAGGTCGCCGGCGAAATCTTCGACCTGATGGAGAAGTTCGCCGAGTACGGCTTCAACAAGAGCCACTCGGCGGCGTACGGCCTCGTCACGATTCACACGGCTTGGCTGAAGGCCCATTACCCGTGCGAGTTCATGGCGGCCCTTCTCTCCAGCGAGAAGGACAACACGGACAAGGTGGTGAAGCACATCGGCGAGGCGCGCGAGTCGGGCCTGCAGGTGTTGCCGCCGGACGTGAACCAGTCGGACCTGCAGTTCGGCGCGGTGGACGGGAAGATCCGCTTCGGGCTGGGCGCCATCAAGGGCGTGGGCGAGGGCGCCATCGAGTCCATCCTGGACGCGCGCAAGGACGGGCACTTCAAGAGCCTGTTCGACTTCTGCGAGCGGGTGGACAGCCGCAAGGTGAACCGCAAGGTGCTCGAGGCGCTGGTGAAGGCGGGCTCGTTCGACTTCGAGAAGCGGCCGCGTCGGCAGATCTTCGACACCATCGAGAAGGCGATGAACCGGGGCTCGGCCAGCCAGAAGGACAAGGCGGCGGGGCAGAGCTCGTTGTTCGGGATGCTGGCGGGGCCGGCGTCGGGCGGGGCGGGGCTGAAGGACGACTACGTGGTGGTGGAGGAGTGGTCGGAGAAGGAGCGGCTGGCGCTGGAGAAGGAGGCCATCGGCTTCTACGTGTCGGGCCATCCGCTGCATCAGTACGACAAGGAGCTCAAGCGCTACGCGAAGCCGATTACCGCGGTGCAGCGCGCGCGCAAGGACGACAAGCTCACGGTGGCGGGCGTCGTCACGGTGCTGCGCGAGCGGCCCACGAAGACGGGCAAGCGCATGGCGTGGGTGACGATTGAAGACCTGTCGGGCTCCATCGAGCTGGTGTGCTTCCCGGGCAAGGAGGGGACGCGCAGCGTGATGGGGAGCAATGGCAAGTGGACGAAGCAGGGGCCCAAGCCGGGGTTCGAGAACTGGGAGCACCTGCTGAAGTCGGACGACCCGATTCTTGTGACGGGGACGGTGCAGATCAGCCAGCGTGACGAGGACTCGCCCACGCCGGAGCTCATCGTCGACAACATCCAGAGCCTGAAGGAGGTCCGGGAGAAGCGCACCAAGCGGCTGGAGCTGCGGGTGCCGGCGGACCTGCTGACGGAGGACCGGGTGGCGAAGCTCAACGAGCTGGCGAAGAAGTACGCGGGGGCCACGCCCGTGGCCGTCAGCGTGCTGTTCCCTGGTGAAGCGGAGGCGCTCATCGGGAACACGTCCCTGAAGGTCCAGGTGCATGACGACCTGCTGCTCGCCGTGGACCGACTGTTCGGGATGAAGGTGGTCGAGTTCGGCTGATGAAGGGGCGCTGTCACGCGCCGCTTTCGCGTGGGTGAGGTACGGTGCGCTCACTCTCGCGGGAGGTCGTGATGGACGCCACGTACAAGTCGCTGCGCATCGAGAAGGCGGATGGAGTCGCCGAGGTGGTTCTGCTGGGCCCTGGGCGTGGCAATGCCATGGGCCCGGACTTCTGGCGGGAGATGCCGGAGGCCATCCGCGCACTCGATGACGATGACTCCGTCCGTGTGGTGCTCGTCCGTGGCAACGGCGACCACTTCACCTACGGCCTGGACCTCATGGGCATGATGGAGTCCCTGGGGCCGCTGCTCACCGGCGACAACAACCTCGCCCTGGAGCGCACCCGGCTGCTCAAGCTCATCGGCGACATGCAGCAGGCCACCGAGGGAGTCGCCCGCTGTCGCAAGCCCTTCATCGCCGCCGTGCACGGCTGGTGCATCGGCGGAGGCATGGACCTCATCGCCGCGTGCGACTTCCGCTACTGCTCGCGCGACGCGAAGTTCTCCCTTCGCGAGGTGAAGGTCGGCATCGTCGCGGACCTGGGCGCTCTCCAGCGCCTGCCTCGCATCATCGGCGAGGGCCACACCCGCGAGCTCGCCTATACCGGCGGCGACGTGGACGCCGAGCGCGCCCTTCGCATGGGCCTCGTCAACGAGGTGTTCCCCTCCGCGGAGGAGATGCTCACCCAGGCCCGTGCCACCGCGCGCCGCATCGCCGACAATCCGCCCCTCGTCGTCCAGGGCGCCAAGCAGGTCATGGAGTACTGCGCCGACAAGTCCACCGCCGACGGCCTGCGCTACGTCGCCGTGTGGAACTCCGCCTTCCTCCAGTCCCACGACCTCGCCGAGGCCTTCTCCGCCTTCGCCGAGCGCCGCCCCGCCAGGTTCCTGGGCCGCTGAGTCCACCGACGTCCAAGTCTCGGGAGTCCCTCGGAATGACGGAGACGGTTGGCTTGCTGGGCTATGGGCGCTTCGGTCGCGCCCTCTCGGGGCTGCTCGCGGACGCGGACATCCCCCACCGCGTCCATGACCCGAAGCTCGATGAAGTCCCTCCCAAGCTCCAGGCCGGCTCGCTCGCGGAACTGGCCACTCGCTCCTCGCTGCTCGTGCTGGCGATGCCCGTCACCGCCATGCACGACGCGCTGACCTCGCTGCGCCCCTTGCTGTCCCCCACCCAGCTCGTCATCGACGTGGGCAGCGTGAAGGTGAGCCCCGTGCAGGCGCTTGCCTCCGTCCTGGGACGCGACATCCCGTGGGTGGGCACGCATCCGCTCTTTGGCCCCGCGAGCCTCGCGCGCGGTGACGCCCGGCGCACCGTGGTGTGTCCCAACTCGCTACACCCCGAGGCCGCACAGCGGGCCCGCGCGCTGTTCGAGCGGCTCGGCTGTGAAGTGACGGAGATGACTCCCGAGGCACACGACGCGCTGATGGCTCGCACGCATGTGCTCACGTTCTTCCTCGCGCACGGGCTCGTGAAGGCCGGAGTGGGGAAGGGCATCCCCTTCGCGCCGCCCAGCTTCCAACCCGTGGCCCGATTGGAGGAGTACGCACGCACCGAGGTGCCCCACCTCTTCAACGTCGTGCAGTCGGAGAACCCCTACGCCCGCGAGGCTCGCGCGGAGCTGCTCGCGGCCCTCACCGAACTCCACCAGGGACTCGAGGCCTCCGCGAAGGCCGTGCGCAGCCCCACCGCGCCTCCCGCCCTGCTCGACGTGCGCCAGCGCATCGACCAGGTCGACCGTGAGCTGGTCTCACTGCTCGCGCGCCGCGCTCGACTCGTCCAGGACGCGGCCCGCGTGAAGTCCGAACACGGGCTCCCGTTCCCCGACGCCGAGCGGGAAGCCTCCATGCTCGACACCCGACGCGCATGGGCCGAGCACGACGGTCTCCACACCGGCTCCATCGACGAGGTCTTCCACGCCGTGCTGCGCCTGTGCCGCGACACCGTCACCCAACCCGAAGAGGAGCCCTGACCCTCAGCGCTGCACGGTGAACGTGGGGTTCAACACCTTCATCGTCCCCTTCGTCACCCCGAACTGCTCGTGCACGGCCGCGCGCCGCACCGTCTCCGCCGGGGAGATTCTTCCCGCGAGCAGCTCCTGATACGCGCCCAGCACCCGCGTGGCCTCCTCGCGCGACTCCCGCACGAACTCCACGCGGAAGCGCCGCACCCCACGGGCCAGCAGTGAGGGCACCAGCGACGCCGCGCTCTGCGCCTGCGCGTTGAACACCGTGTTCCGACACCCCACGTCCACCACCACCGGGTGCTCCAGGCCCTTGTGGTCGCGCAGCGACAGCCGGTGCTTCTCACACGGCCGCCCACAGCTGCGGTAGTCACGCCCGTGCGACAGCGTGTGCGAATACACGCAGTGCTCGGTGTGGAACGTCGAGATGTGGTGGTGCACCGTCACCGCGAAGCGCTCGGCGGGCAGGTGCTCCAGCATCGCCCCCAGCTGCACCGCGTCCAGGTCGTGCGCGAACGTCAGCGTGTCCAACCCCAACCCCAACAGGTGCAGCGCCGTCACGGAGTTGGTCACGTTGAGCGAGAAGTCCCCGTGCAGCGCGGGCCGCGTCTCGCCCGGCGCGAACGGCCGCTCCAGGAAGTGCATCATCGCGCCCCAGTGCCGCGCCAGCACCGCGTCCGGCTTGAGCTTCGCGATGCGCGCGTCGTAGCCCTCCTCTCCGGGCTTCTGCACCCGCACCGTCGCAATCGTCACCTTCAGCCCCGCCGCCTTCGCCCGCTCCACCGCGCGCTGGAGCCCCACCAGCTCCATCCAGTCCAGCTCCACCTCGGGCAGCCCCGCGGCAATCACCGCCTCCAACTGCTCGTCCGTCCGGCACAGCGGCAACAGCCGCGCGCCCTCGACGACCGACCGGGCGACGACCCGCGCTCGCGCCGAGCCCCGCACCTCGTCAAGCACGGACGACTCGCGCACCGTGCGCGGAAGGCCCCGGGACACCGACTCCGTCAGCTCCGTCACCAGCGAGCGCCGCAGCGCCTTGATTTCCGACACCGGCAGATGCAGCCCCGGCGCCAGCGCGGACACCTCTATCTCCGCCAGATGGAACGGTGTCCCACCCAGCGCCGCCAGCTTGTCCTTCAGCAGCGCCGCGTCCAGTCCTCCCGCCCGCGCCTGCGCGAGCGGCGTCGTGCTCGACGCCGTGGCCACATGCCCACCGCGCGCCGTGCCCGTCACCACCAGCGGCGTCCCCGCCGAGCCCGACACCGTGAGCGTCAGCGGCACACGCCCCTCGGGCTCCCCCTGCGCGAGCAGCTCCTCCGTCTGCTTCACCAGCGCGGGATCACTCGTCACCCAGACGCGCTGCCCCACCGCGACGCGCGACATGTCCGGCCCGGGGTTGCCGAAGCCCAGCACCCACCCGTGCCCCTTGCGCTCCACGCGGAACAGCGGCCCACCGGCCTCGTGCTTGTCCTCGGGATGCCCGTCGTCGAACACCACGCCCATGCCCGGACGCGGTGACAGCTCGGCGGCCACGGGCGCCTCCGTCTCCAGCGGAGACGACACCTTGCCCTGCGGCGCCCCGGCCCTCGAGTCCGCGCCCAGCCCGCCCGTCCACGGACGCCCCTTCGGGTCCTCCACGACGCGCACGTCCCGGCCGTGCACCGACTCCACCACGCCCAGGAACGCACCGCGGTGCTTGGGGAAACGCCCCTCCACCAGCGTCTGGTGGTCCGAGCCCGCGAAGAACCCGTGCGAAAAGCCCCGGCTGTACGACAGCGTCATGTCGGCCAGGTCCTTGCGCAGCGCGCCCGTGTCGCCCTGTCCCGCGGCGACTCCATCCACCCAGCGCCGATAGCCCCGCACCGCCGTGGCCACGTACTGCGGCCCCTTCTGCCGACCTTCAATCTTCAGCGAGTGCACGCCGACCTCGACCAGCTTCGGCACCGCCATGACGCCCGCGAGGTCCTTGGGGCTGAGCAGGTAGCGCACGTCGCCCAAGTCCTTCGTCTCCCCGTCCACCACCAGGTCGTACGGCAGCCGGCACGACTGCGCGCACTGTCCCCGGTTCGCCGAGCGTCCACCCCACGCCTCGCTGGTGAGGCACTGGCCGCTCCACGACATGCACAGCGCGCCGTGGATGAAGACCTCCAGCTCGATGTCCGTCTCCGACGCCAGCCGCGCAATCTCCGCCACCGACAGCTCGCGCGGCACCACCACGCGCGTGGCGCCCAGGCCCCGGGCGAAGCGCGCGCCCTCCGCGCTCGAAATCGTCATCTGCGTGGAGGCATGCACCTCCATCTGCGGACACACCGCGCGCGCCACCAGCGCCACCGCCGGGTCCTGCACGATGAGCGCGTCCACGCCCGCCGCGGCCACGCGCCGCAGGATGTCCTCCACCACCGGCAGCTCCGGCTCGAACACCAGCGTGTTCAAGGTCAGGTACGCCCGGGCGCCCGCGCGGTGCACCATCGCCAGCGTCTCCGGCAGGCGGGCGAGCGAGAAGTTCTCCGCTCGGGCGCGGGCGTTGAAGCCCTCGTCCAGGCCGAAATAGATGGCGTCCGCGCCGCTGGCCAGCGCGGCCTTCATGGAGTCGAGGTCACCAGCGGGAGCGAGGATTTCAGGACGACGGCGCATGTCGGGACCTCTAACACAGAGGGCCTCTGCCCGCGTCCGTCCTCAATCGCTCGTGGACGCGGTGCGGCAGGTTCTGGTCAAGTCGCCGCCCGGTTGCTTCCACAGGAGACGAGTCATGGCGGATGGCGTTTTCAAGGACGGGCTGCTCGCGGGCAAGGTGGCCTTCATCTCGGGCGGCAGCAGCGGCATCAACCTCGGCATCGCCGAGGCGTTCGTGAAGGCCGGGGCCAAGGTGGCCATCAATGGCCGCAACGTGGAGAAGCTCGAGGGCGCGGTGAAGGGCCTGCAGGCCCACGGCACCGCGATGGGCGTGCCCGCGGACGTGCGTGACTACGCCTCCGTGGAGAAGGCGCTCCAGACGGTGCGCGACGCGTACGGCGAGCTGGACATCCTCATCTGTGGCGCCGCCGGCAACTTCCCCGCGCCCGCCCTGGGCATGTCCTCCAACGGCTTCAAGGCCGTGATGGACATCGACGTGCTGGGCACCTTCAACCTGTGCCGCGCGGGCTTCGAGCACCTGCGCAAGCCCGGCGCCTCCGTCATCAACATCTCCGCGCCCCAGGCCTACCTGCCCATGGCCATGCAGGCCCACGTCTGCGCCGCCAAGGCGGGCGTGGACATGCTCACCCGCGTGCTGGCGCTCGAGTGGGGCGGCGCCGGTGTGCGCGTCAACGCCATCACGCCTGGCCCCATCGAGGACACCGAGGGCATGCGGCGCCTCGCCCCCAGCGAGGAGGGCACCCAGAAGCTCGCGCAGCTGCTGCCGCTGCAGCGCTTCGGCACCAAGGCGGACATCGCGCGCCTGGCGCTCTTCCTGTCGTCGGATGCCGCGTCCTACATCACCGGCTCCATCATGGTCTGTGACGGCGGCCAGTCCCTGCTGGGCGGCGCCGCGCTGATGGGCGCCCTGGGCATGTAGCCCCGCGCGGGTACGTCTTCGGGGGTAGGTCTGATAGAAGGCGACGCGAGCGGTACCTTCCCTGGGGGGGGCCGCTCGCGTTCCGGAGAACCGCATGTCCGTCAGCCTTCGTCCGTCACCCCGGCTCCTCGGGTGGGTCCTGCTGTGCCTCGGTCTGTTGCTCGGTTGTGGCGAGGACTCACCGCCCCAGCAGTTCGCGCCCCCGCCGCTGCTGCCGGACGCCGTCGCCTCCACGGTCCTCCTGACGCCGGCGTGGCAGCTCGTCGCGAATGGTGAGGACCGGGGCGAAATCACCGTCTTCGTGAAGGACGAGGACGGCGCGCCCATGGCCGGCCGCACCGTGGCGGTGGCGGTGTCGGGTGAGGGCAACGTGGTGACGCAGCCGGGCCGGACGGATGCAGCGGGGGTGGCGGTCGGCTTCGTGGTCTCCACGCGCGGCGGCGTCAAGCGGGTGACGGCCTCCGTCGCGGCCGAGGGCGGCTCGGTGGTGCTCGTGTCCCAGCCCACCTTCACCTTCGTCTCATCGGTGGCCACGCGACTGGAGTTCTCCACGTCCGTGGTGGATGGCTCGGCGGGCGCGCGGCTTCCGACATTGGGAGTCCGCTTCGTGGACGAGGACGGACGGCTCGTCGCGGATGCCACGTCCCCCGTGACGCTGTCGCTCCCCGTCAACCCCGAGGGCGCGGTCCTGGAGGGGACGCTCACCGTGACGCCGGTGAACGGCGTCGCGCGGTTCGACGACCTGCTGGTCCGCAAGGCGGTGGTGGGACGCAGGCTGGTGGCGAGCGCTCCGGGGGTGGCGGACGCCATCCTGGACTCGTTCAACGTGCTCCCGGGGGTGCCCGCATCCCTGGAGGTCGAGGGGCTCGAGGCCGTCGCCGTCGCCGGCACGCAGCGCTCCGCGCAGGTGACGGTGCGCGATGCCTCCGGCAACGTGGTCACGACCTACCGGGGCACGCTCGGGCTGCTCGCCACGGATGACTCGGCCTCGCTGCCCCCGTCCCATGCCTTCACCCCACAGGACATGGGCCGCTTCACCTTCACCGGCATCACGCTGAACCGCGCGGGCAGCCACCAGCTCACCGTGCGCGACGTGGACGTGGCGGTGCTCAGCACGCGGCGGACGGTGGGCGTGGTGGCCGGCGCCGCGTCGGTGCTCGCCATCACCCGCGCGCCTCCCGCGGCCTCCGTGCGCGGCGAGCTGTCGCAAGTGACGGTGGAGCTCCACGATGCCCACGGCAACGTCGCGCTGGTGGGCGCCCCCCAGGTGACGCTGGCGCTGGAGGAGGGCATCCCGCTCGTGGGCGTCACCCAGCTGGCGCCGGTGGACGGCGTGGCCCGCTTCACCGGCCTGCGCGTGGACTCGGATGGCGACCATCACCTGCTCGCCACGGCGAGCGGGCTCGCGCAGGCCCGGAGCCAGACGCTCTCCATCATCGATGACCTCCCGCCGGCGCAGCCCACGCTCGCGCTCGGGACGCCGGGCACCGACTCGGTGACGCTGACGTGGACCGCCGTCGGAGACGATGGCCTCCTGGGCCGGGCCACGGCGCAGTCGCTGCGCTACTCGATGTCGCCCATCGTCACCGCCGCGGACTTCGACGGGGCCACGCCCGTGGGCGGTGTGGGGGCTCCCGCGGAGCCTGGAACCGCCGAGTCCGCGACCATCGGGGACCTGACGCCGCAGCAGACCTACCACGCGGCGCTGCGCGTGACGGACAACCGCGGCAACACCACGCTCTCCAACAGCCTGGCCTTCCAGACGCAGAGCAACGACGTGACGCAGGTGGCCTTCACCCCGCAGCCCGCGTCGGGCACCGCGGGGCAGCCGCTGGCGGAGGTGGTCGTCTCCCTCCTGAATCCGCAGGGCGACGTCGTCACCGCGTCCACGCTGCCCGTCACGCTGTCGCTCGTCGGCGGCGCGGACTTCGAGCCGGTGCAGGTCTCCGCGGTGGCCGGCGTGGCGCGCTTCACGAACCTGGTCCTCGAGGAGGCGGGCACGTACCGCTTCGTCGCCACCGCGAACGGGCTGACCGTGCAGAGCGAGGAGTTCGACATCGACGCGGCCGCGCCCGCCGAGCTGGTGCTCACGGGGCTCGCCTCCACCGTCACCGCGGGAGACGAGTCCGCGGTGACGGTGACGGTGGTGGACGCGTTCGGCAACCCCGTGCGGAACTTCACGGGCGCCGTGGCGCTCACCTCCACGGACCCGGACGCGGTGCTCCCCGCGAGCCACACCTTCACGACACAGGACGAGGGCGTGCACGTCTTCGGCAGTCCGGTGGTGCTGGTCACCACGGGCCTGCAGCGCGTGACGGCCACGGGCCCCTCGCAGCTCACCGGCTCGGTCGAGGCGCAGGTCACAAGCGGGGTACCCCACCACTTGACGCTCGAGGGGCTCCCCGCCGAGGTGGAGGCGGGCTCCGAGCACGTGCTCACCCTCAGCATGAGGGATGCGTTCGACAACGTCGTCACCGACTACATGGGCATCGTGGAGCTCGAGTCGAGTGATGCGCAGGCTGAGTTCCCCTTGACGCTCGACTTCGCGGCCCCGAACGCGGGGCAGCTCACCTTCACCGCGGCCCTGAAGAG
Organism: Myxococcus sp. AS-1-15; assembly: GCF_020037055.1. Taxonomy (NCBI): domain Bacteria; kingdom Pseudomonadati; phylum Myxococcota; class Myxococcia; order Myxococcales; family Myxococcaceae; genus Myxococcus; species Myxococcus sp. AS-1-15. The sequence goes on from NZ_JAIQDF010000001.1 coordinate 575,248, forward strand.
CACGGGCACGCACACCCTCACCGTGTCGGAGGCGGGGGGCGGGCTGTCGGTCGAGGTCCAGGCGGAGGTGACGCCAGGGCCGGCGGTGTCGATGCTCCTGTCGGTCGCGACACCGATGCCCACGGTAGGTCAGCCGGTCGACGTCACGGTGACGCTCCAGGATGCGTACGAGAACCCGGCCTCGGGCTACCGGGGCACCGTGGAGGTGCGAGTGGCCCAGGACCCGGGGGCCACCCTCCCGGCCCCCTTCACCTTCACCGAGGCCAGCGCGGGCGTGCACGTCTTCAGCGTGACGTTCTCCGAGTCGGACACCATGACCGTCCTGGCCGAGGACACCGAGGACCCGGCGCTGACCGCGTCCCAGGAGGTGAACGTGCTGGACGCCCCGCCGTCTCCGGCGCTGCCGGTCCGGACGCCCCCTCGTCGGTAGTCCAGCCGACAGCCGGGGAGGGCCCACGTGCCCTCCCGGGGTGGGGTGGGGGCGGCCCACTGTCGGCCAGCGTGCCGTCCGGCCGTGAAAGGCTGCTGCTCGTGAGCGGCGGGCGGATTACCTTTGCCCCGCATCCTTCCGTCGCTCCTCGGAAGAACGCGAGGAGCGTGGGTGAAACCCGTCAGCACGCTCAGGAGAGCAGCCCGTGTCTGAAACGCCCGTCACCGACGCTGTCCGCCTCATCACCTGTCCGCCCGCCGAGTTCCGGCGCTCCGGAGAGGCCGCCATGGAGGCCACGCGCGCCGGCATCGCCCGCCTCAAGGGCCTCAAGGCCCCCTACGACGTGGTCCAGGTGCTGGAGCTCTACGACGAGGCCATGGCCTCGCTCGACGACGCGGCTGCCCGCGCGAGCGTCGCCCGGCACTCTCACCCGGAGGCCGCCATGCGCGACGCCGCCGAGGCCGCGGAGCAGGAGCTGGAGACGCTCGCCACCGACATCCGCATGGACCGGGGCGTCTATGACGTCCTCGCCTCGCTGGATGTGTCCGGCCAGGACGCGCAGACGCGCAAGTGGGTGGAGAAGGTGCTGCGCGACTTCCGCCGCTCCGGCGTGGACCGCGACGACGCCACCCGCGCGCGCGTGAAGGCGCTCAACGACGAGCTGGTGAAGATTGGCCAGGAGTTCAGCCGCAACATGCTCCAGGACACGCGCACCGTGTCCCTGCCGCCCGCGGCGCTGGACGGCCTGCCGGAAGACTACGTCCGCGCGCATCCGCCGGGCGCCGACGGACAGGTGGTCATCACCACCGACTACCCGGACATCATCCCGTTCATGACGTACTCGCGCGACGCCAAGGCCCGCGAGCAGATGTGGCGCGCCTTCCGGCTGCGCGGCCACCCGAGCAACACCGACGTGCTCGAGCGCATGGTGGCCCGCCGCCACGAGCTGGCGACGCTCCTGGGCTTCCGCAACTGGGCGGCCTTCGCGACCGAGGACAAGATGATTCGCGACGAGCAGGCCGCCGCGGACTTCATCGAGCGGATTTCCCAGGCGTCCGGCGCGCGGATGCAGCGGGACTACGCGCTGCTGCTCGAGCGCAAGCGCCGCGACGTGCCGGACGCGGCGCGCGTGGACCCGTGGGACCAGGCCTACCTGGAGGACCGCATCAAGGCGGAGCAGTACGCGTTCGACTCGCAGGCGGTGCGTCCGTACTTCGAGTACTCGCGCGTGAAGCAGGGCATGTTGGATTTGACGGCGAAGATGTTCGGCGTCACCTACCGGCGCATCACCGACGCCACGGTGTGGCACCCGGACGTGGAGGCCTACGACGTGCTGGAGGACGGCGCCGTCAAGGGGCGCTTCTACCTGGACATGCACCCGCGCGCGGACAAGTACAAGCACGCGGCCCAGTTCACCCTCACCAGCGGCAAGGCCGGACGCCGGCTGCCCGAGGGCGTGCTGATGTGCAACTTCCCCAAGCCCGGCGCCGAGCCCGCGCTGCTCCAGCATGACGACGTGGAGACGTTCCTCCACGAGTTCGGCCACCTCTTGCACCACATCTTCGGTGGCCACACGCGCTGGGCCGGCGTGTCGGGCGTGCGCACGGAGTGGGACTTCGTGGAGGCGCCGTCGCAGATGCTGGAGGAGTGGGCGCGCGACGCGCCGAGCCTGCAGACCTTCGCGAAGCACTATCAGACGGGCGAGCCGCTGCCCGCGGAGCTGGTGACGCGGATGCGCCGCGCGGAGGAGTTCGGCAAGGGCCTGTGGGTGCGCCAGCAGATGTTCTACGCGGCGCTCAGCCTGGAGATTTACCGGCGGGAGCCGAAGGGCCTGGACGCCACCGCGCTCGTGCGCGAGCTGCAGGGCAAGTACACGCCGTTCCCCTACGTGGAGGGGACGTACTTCCACCTGTCCTTCGGGCACCTGGAGGGGTACTCGTCGAACTACTACACGTATATGTGGTCGCTGGTCATCGCGAAGGACCTCTTCACGGTGTTCCAGAAGCAGGGCCTGCTGTCTCCGGAGCCCGCGAAGGCCTACCGCCGCGCGGTGCTGGAGCCGGGTGGCTCCGACGACGCGGCCCGGCTGGTCCATGCCTTCCTGGGCCGCGACTACGACTACACCGCCTACGAGGCCTGGCTGAACAAGGCCGCGTGAGCGTGACGCCGGGCTGACGGGTGGGGTGCTCCGCTGATGGGGCACCCCATTCTCGTTTCCGCGCACGCACCCCTCGCCGGAGCTTCGTTTGACGCGTTGTGCGCGATAATGATAATGAGTCGCACAATCAAATAGTGCGACTTCACGCCCAGGCTGGTATGTGGGGCCGCGCTTCCCGAGCGACCTCTTGCGTTCACATGCGAGCGCACCGGCTGGATGAAACCGTGAGCACTTCTGACAAGCGTTCGTTCCTTCCCTTCGCGATTCTCGGTGTCGTGGCCATGCTGGCCGTCATCGGCGTGGTGGTGAAGCTCCAGCAGCCCCCGGCGGAGGTCGTCACGGCGCCGGCGGTGGAGCCCGCGTCCGGCGCGAAGGCGGCCACCGTCACCATCCAGCATGCGCAAGGGGAGTCGGTGGTCCCCTTGAATCCGCGGCGGGTGGTGGTGTTCGACCTGGCGGCCCTGGACATCCTCCAGGCGCTGGGCGTGGACGCGGTGGTGGGCGTGGCGGGGGACCAGTTCCCGCTGCACCTGGCCCCGTTCGCGGACGCGAAGTACCCGCGCATCGGCACGCTGTTCGAGCCGAACTACGAGGCCATCAACGCCGTGCGCCCGGAGCTCATCATCACCGGCGGCCGCTCCAGCGCGAAGTACGACAGCCTGTCGCGCATCGCCCCCACGGTGGACGTGCCCATGGGCGGCGCGCGCTACATCGACACCGTGGTCGCCAACACCGAGCTGCTCGCGCGCATCTTCGGCAAGGAGGAGAAGGCGCGCGAGCTGGTGGATGGCCTGCGCCAGTCGCTCGCGAAGCTGAAGGAGACGACGGCCAGCCGGGGCAAGGGCCTGGTGGTGCTCGTCACCGGTGGCCGCATCAGCGCCTATGGGCCGGGCTCGCGCTTCGGCGTGGTGCACGAGGACTTCGGCGTGCCCGTGGCCGCGGACGGGCTCAAGGCGTCGCTGCACGGCGAGGCCATCGGCTCGGAGTTCATCCGCGAGAAGAACCCGGACTGGCTCTTCGTCATCGACCGCGACGCGAGCATGGGGCAGCAGGGCGGGGCGAAGCAGGTGCTCGACAACGAGCTGGTGCGCCAGACGACGGCCTGGACGAAGGGGCAGGTCGTCTACCTGGACCCGCTCAACGCGTACCTCATCGGCGGTGGCATCCAGGCGGTGGGCCTGCTGCGAGACCAGGTGGCCCAGGCGTACGCCACGCCCGCTCCCTGATGCGCCTCTTCGTCGCCGGCATCGTCATCCTCCTCCTGGCGCTGGGCAGCCTGCTCATCGGCGTCGGCGACGTGTCGTGGCATGCGCTCGTCACGCCGAGCGCCGACGAACAGGCGCTCCAACTGCTGGTCATCAGCCGCATCCCCCGGCTGCTGGCGGTGATGCTGGTGGGCACGTCGCTGGGCGTGGCGGGGCTGCTGTTGCAGATGCTCGTGCGCAACCGCTTCGTGGAGCCCTCCACCGCCGGCTCCGCCGAGTCCGCCAGCCTGGGGTTGATGGTCGCCGCCGTCCTGGCGCCGCAGCTCCCCGTGGTGGGCAAGATGCTGGTGGCGGCCCTGTTCGCGATGGGGGGCACCGCGCTGTTCCTGCTCATCCTGCGCCGGATTCCGCTGCGCTCGGTGCTCATCGTCCCGCTGGTGGGGCTGGTGCTGGGCAGCGTCTTCGACTCCGTCACGACCTTCTATGCGTACCGGTTGGACCTGCTCCAGTCGGTCAACGCGTGGAAGACGGGGGACTTCTCCACCATCCTGCGCGGGCGCTACGAATTGCTCTGGCTGACCTTGGGGCTGACGTGCTGCGCGTATGTCGCGGCGGACCGCTTCACCGTCGCGGGCATGGGCGAGTCGTTCACCACCAACCTGGGGATGAACTACACGCGCATCATGGGGCTGGGGCTGCTCATCGTCTCGCTCGTCACCGCCATGGTGGTCGTCACGGTGGGCATGGTGCCGTTCCTGGGCCTGCTGGTCCCCAACCTGGTCAGCCTGTTCACGGGGGACAACGCGCGGAAGGCGATTCCCTGGGTGGCGGTGGGGGGCGCGGGCTTCGTGCTCCTGTGCGACATCCTCGGCCGGGTGGTGCGCTTCCCGTATGAAATCCCGGGGGCCACCATCGCCGGGGTGCTGGGCAGCGTGCTCTTCCTCTCCGTGCTGTTGAGGCGGGACGCCCGTGTCGGTTGAGAGCCTGATGGTGGAGCGGCGCCCGGAGCGCACGCTGTTCATCCTGGGCGGGGTGATGGTGGGCGTGGCCGTGCTGTTCCTGCTCTTTGGCGCGAGCGGCCAGTGGGACTTCGTGCTGCCCTTTCGCGGGCGCAAGCTGGCGACGGCGCTGCTGGTGGGCTACGCCATCGCGGTCTCCACGGTGCTGTTCCAGACGGTGTCGGGCAACCGGGTGCTGACGCCCGCCATCCTCGGGTTCGACAACCTCTACGTCTTCATCCAGACGTGCCTGCTCTACTTCCTGGGCTCCGGCAAGGCGTCGAGCCTGGACCCGAGGCTGCGGTTCGGCGTGGAGGTCCTCATCATGGTGGCCTTCTCGGCCGTCCTGTTCTGGGGGCTCTTCGGTGGGGGAGGGCGCAGCCTGCACCTGGTGCTGCTGACGGGCGTGGTGCTGGGCGTGCTCTTCCGCAGCCTCGCGTCCTTCCTGCAGCGGCTCATCGACCCCAACGAGTTCATCTTCCTCCAGGACCGCTTCTTCGCGAGCTTCAACAACCCGGACCAGGAGCTGCTCGTCGTCGCCTTCGCGCTGACGCTGGGCGTGTCCGTGGTGGGCTTGCGGATGCTCAAGACGTTCGACGTGCTGGTGCTGGGGCGGGAGACGGCCATCAACCTGGGCGTGGACCACCAGCGCACGGCGGCCATCATCCTGGTGCTGGTGGCCATCCTGGTGTCGGTGTCGAGCGCGCTGGTGGGGCCCGTCACGTTCTTCGGCCTGCTGGTCTCCAACCTGGCCCACACGCTGGTGCGCACATACCGTCACGCGCTGGTGCTGCCCGCCGCGGCGCTCATCGCGGGGGTGTGTCTGGTGGCTGGGCAGTTCGTGCTGGAGCAGGTCTTCGCGTTCAACACCAGCCCCCGCGTCATCATCGACTTCGTGGGCGGGCTGGTGTTCATCGGGATGTTGATGAGGAGGGCGCCGGTATGATCGAGGCCAGGAACGTCACCAAGCGCTACGGCGGCTCGCTCGTCGTCGATGACGTGACGCTGACGCTGCCCGTGGGCGGAATCACCTCCATCATCGGGCCCAACGGCGCGGGCAAGTCCACGCTGCTGTCGATGATCAGCCGGGTGATGCCCATGTCCTCGGGCGTGGTGCTGGTGGACGGGCTGGATGTGCGCACCACGCCGGGGGACGTGCTCGCCCGGAAGCTGGCCATCCTGCGCCAGGACAACCACCTGACGTCGCGGCTCACGGTGCGGGAGCTGGTGACGTTCGGCCGCTATCCACACTCGAAGGGCCGGCCCACGGTGGTGGACCGCGAGCACGTGGAGCGGGCCATCCAGCACATGGGCCTGGAGACGCTCTCCGAGCGGTTTCTGGACGAGCTGTCCGGAGGCCAGCGCCAGCGTGCCTTCGTGGCCATGGTGTTGTGCCAGGACACGGACCATGTGCTGCTGGACGAGCCGCTCAACGGCCTGGACTTGAAGCACTCGGTGGCGATGATGAAGCAGCTGCGCACCGCGGTGGATTCGCTGAAGAAGAGCATCGTCATGGTGCTGCACGACCTCAACTTCGCGTCCTGCTACTCGGACCACCTCATCGCCATGCGCGACGGCAAGGTGGCCTTCCAGGGACGCCCCCAGGACATCATGCGTCCCGACATCCTGAAGGCCGTGTACGACCTGGACATCTCCATCCAGTGCATCGACGGCGACTGGATTGCCACGCACTACCGCTGACGCCCGCTGCCCCTGCCCGTGGAGCCCCCCGTGGCGGGCGTCGGTGGCGAGACTCCGCTCTGACCCTCAGTTGCGTCCCCACCGACGAGGGCGCTCGAAGCGGAAGAAGCCGCTGGCCTCCTCCTGGCCGATGCTCTCCGCCTCGGCGCCGAAGTAGCGCGAGCGGATTTCGACGAGGCGCGCCTCCAGCTCCTCACCGGAGAGCTCCTTCGCGAGCGTCTGACGCTCCGCCATGTACTTCATGCCCGCGTCCCACCGCGCATCGCGACTCTGGTCCAGCGTGTCCCAGCGCTTCAGCGCCTCTTCGTCCAATCCCAGCTCCCGACGGATGGCGCGCAGGTTGCGCGAGCGCTCCTCCGCGGACATGGCGCCCAAATCGGTCTGCACCGAGGACACGTCGAGGAAGCGGTTCATCAGCTCCTGCTGGTGCCGCTCGAGCACGGCCCCGAGCTGCTCCCCGTGCACCTCCTGGAGCCGCTGCTTGAAGGTGGAGAGCTTCTCCTCCACGCTCTTGCCCTGGAGCGAGTCGAGCGAGCGCAGCGTGTCGCCGATGGCCTGGTTCTTCAGCTCCGCCGCCCAGATGCGGTCCGCCACGTCCTTGCCGAACAGCCGGTTGCGCGCGTCGCGGATGGCCGCCCGCCGCTCCTGCTCGCTCAGGCCCTTGAGGTAGTGGTCATTGTCGCGGACCCACTTCTCGTAGTCCTCGCGGTTGCGCAGCATCGCCGCCAGCGCGTCGTAGTGCTCCGGGAAGTGCGCCTTCAGGAAGGCCAGCAGCTCCTCCCGCCAGCGGTCCGGATAGCGCTGCTGGAAGAAGCGCATCAGGTCCTCGACGAGGCGTATCTGCGCGTGCGGCTCGCTCAGATTCTTCCCGTAGCGCTGCTTGAGCGACGCGGCCAGCTCCTCCAGCTCCGTGTCCGTGGGCTCCGGCACCGGAGTGGGGGAGGGCCGTGCGACGCTCGTCGTCACAGGAGGCACCGCGCCGCCCGGCACCGTGGGTGCCACGCCCGCGACGGATACACCCGGCGGCTGCACGGGCGTCGCCTCCAGCGCGTCCTCCCGCAGGAGCGTCACCCCGAGCCCCGCGAGGAGCAGCACCCCCGCGCCCACCAGCAAGACCTTCAAGCTCCGTCGCATGGCCATGTCTCCGGGCAGGGCGTGGGGAACCGGGAGGCCCTGCACCGCGGCCTCCCGGTGTGCGGCGCGTCAGTCGACCTTGGCGATGTAGTCGATGATGGCCGCGTAGAACTCCATCTCGCTGAACGTGTCGGGGCCGATGCCGATGACGTCCACGTGGTCCTGGTTGATGACGCTGGACATGGAGGTCTGCTGGAGCGCGCTGGGGGCGTTGATGTTGCTGACGTAGCCCAGCGCCGAGTCCTGCGCGACCAGGTCCGCGCCCAGGCGCTCCGTGTAGCGCAGGCGGTAGCCCATCTGCTGCGAGTTGATGCCGACCAGGCCGTCGTCGTCCTGCTCGTTGCGGATGCCGTCACCCTTGCCGGCGGCGCCGTCGTTGTCGCAGTCGTCCGCGCACGCGCCGTCCCCGTCGATGTCGAAGAAGAACTGACGCACCAGCCACAGCGCCGGGTTGACGCTCAGGCCGCTCTGCGCCGTCACCAGCGAGGCGTAGTGCGCCGCGTACGAGGCGTTGATGGGGTTGGCCACGTTGAAGGCCTTGGCGCCCGTCGTCTTGCCGTCGTTCGCGTCCGCGTCGTTGTAGATGAGCGCCTTGAGCGCCGCGTAGCCGTCATTGCCCGGCCCGTAGACGACGTCACCGTAGATGCGGAACAGCGCGTCCAGCACACTGGTGACGCCCGGGCCCAGTTCCAGGACGTACTTCGCCACCGGCGAGCCCCGGTGCGGCGAGGACACGCTCACCAGCGCCTTCACCGCCGTGTAGCCCTTGCGCTCGCGCAGCACCTTCGCCGCCTTGCGCGCGTCGATGCCGCCCTGCGAGTGGCCCACCAGGTTCACGTAGGCCGAGCCCGTGGAGGCCATGTAGCCCTCCACGTCGTTGGCCAGGTCCAGGCCGCGCACGTCGGAGCTCTGCAGCGGCTGCACCGCGGCGGCGAACGCCTTCTGCTTGCTGTTCAGGTCCCCGTTGCAGCTCACCTCCAGGAACTCGTCGCACGGGTCGCCCACGAACACGCCGTAGTCGTCACCCCAGTAGTCGTACCCGAGGATGTCGTCGAACCCGCCCAGCCCGTGCGCGAACACCACGGGGTACGTCGTCTTCTCCGCGGCGAGGGCGGGTGCGGCCACGCCCAGTACACCCACGGCCAGGACTGCCAGGAACAGCGGCGGCTGTTGCTTCATGGGGACTCCTTGCTGGTGAGGATTGCCTGCTGCAACCGATGCACGTCGGACCCGGAACCGGGACGCCAGCCTTCGGACACTGCGAAGGCCCCCACCGGTACGGCCCAGACCTTCCCCACGACCAGGCGAGTCCCGAACTCCGGGCGTATCAGTGCACCAGGGTTGATTCGCGAGTCAATACATCGCGCCGCGTCAGCCCCGCCGGACGAGACGGACGTTCTGTGGTGCACTGCGTTGTCTGTGATTGCGCGACGCGCCGTCCTGGTGCGTTGACTTCTGTCGCGCCGTGTCGACGCCGGGACCGTCCCGCTCACCCCTCCCAGGATGGAGGGGGAGCGCGGGGCCCCGTCCCGTCACTCGAGCGGCGGGGCGGGGCGGACACCCGTGACTACGGCTCGACGGGGGTCTGCTGGATGCGCCAGATCTCCTCCGCGTACTGCTTGATGGTGCGGTCGGAGGAGAAGATGCCGGCGCGGGCGACGTTGATGATGCACTTGCGCGCCCAGGTGTCCGCGTCCTGGTAGGCGCGCACCACCTCGTCCTGCTTGGCCGCGTAGGACGCGAAGTCCGCCAGCACCAGGTAGCGATCCTCCTCCAGGAGGCTGTCCACCAGGGGCTTGTAGAGGCTGCGGTCCTCCGGGGAGAAGAAGCCGGTGGAGATGAGGTCCAGCGCCTCGCGCAGCTCCAGGTTCTTCTCGTACTCATCGCGCGGCCGGTAGCCGGCGCGCTTCCTGGCGATGACCTCGTCCGCGGTGAGGCCGAAGAGGAAGAAGTTCTCGTCGCCCACCGCCTCGCGAATCTCCACGTTGGCGCCGTCCAGCGTGCCCAGCGTCAGCGCGCCGTTGAGCATCAGCTTCATGTTGCCCGTGCCGGACGCCTCCATGCCCGCCGTCGAAATCTGCTCGGACACGTCCGCGGCCGGGATGATGCGCTCGGCCAGGCTCACCCGGTAGTTGGGCGCGAAGACGACCTGCAGCCCCGTCGTCCCCGCGTCGCTGTTGACCACCTCGGCGATGCCGTTGATGAGCCGGATGGTCAGCTTGGCCAGGTGGTAGCCCGGCGCCGCCTTGGCGCCGAACAGGAACGCGCGCGGGTGGATGATGGTGCCCGGGTCCCTGCGCGCCCGCATCCACAGCGCGACGATGTGCACCGCGTCCAACAGCTGGCGCTTGTACTCGTGCAGGCGCTTGATCTGCACGTCGAAGATGGCCTCCGGGTTGAGCCGCACCGAGCGGAGGTCCTGGATGTGCCTGGACAGGTCCTCCTTGTTGGCGCGCTTCACCTCGCGGAACGCCTTGCGGAACGCGGGGTCCTCCGCGTGCGGCTCCAGCTCGCGCAGCTTGTCCAGGTTGGTGGCCCAGCCCTCGCCGATGCGGGAGGTGATCAGCTTGGACAGGCGCGGGTTGCACCACGCCAGCCACCGGCGCGGCGTCACGCCGTTGGTCTTGTTGTTGAAACGCTCCGGGTACATCGCCGCGAAGTCCGGCAGCACGTCCCGGCGCAACAGGTCCGTGTGCAGCGCCGCGACGCCGTTGATGCTGTGGCTGCCCACCACCGCCAGGTGGGCCATGCGAATCTTCTTCTCCGGCCCCTCCTCCACCAGGCTCATCCGCCGCAGCTTCTCCTGGTCATAGGGGTAGCGGATCTGCACCTGGCGCAGGAAGCGCTGGTTGATTTCGTAGATGAGCTCCAGGTGGCGCGGCAGCAGCCGCTCGAACAGCGTCGCCGGCCACTTCTCCATCGCCTCCGCCAGCAGCGTGTGGTTGGTGTATCCGAACACCGCCTGCGTAATCGACCAGGCCTCCTCCCAGCCCAGCCGCTTCTCGTCCACCAGCACGCGCATCAGCTCCGCCACGCCGATGGCCGGGTGCGTGTCGTTGAGCTGGATGGCCGCCTTCTTCGGGAAGTCCCTGAAGTCGGTGTGGTTCTTCAGGTAGCGCCGGACGATGTCCGCGATGGAGCACGCGACGAAGAAGTACTGCTGCTTGAGCCGCAGCTCCTTGCCCGCCTGGAACGCGTCATTGGGGTAGAGGACCTTGGAGATGACCTCCGAGTCGTTCTTCTCCACCACGGAGCGCTCGTAGTCGCCCGCGTTGAAGAGCAGCAGGTCGAACTCCTCGGACGCCCGCGCCTGCCACAGTCGCAGCGTGTTCACCGTGTCGTTGTGGTAGCCCGCGATGGGCGTGTCGTACGGCACGCCCACCACCGTCTTGCCGCCCACCCAGCGCGCCACCGGCTTGCCGTCCGGCCCCTGGTGGTGCTCCACGCGCCCGAAGAAGCGCACCGGCACCGCCTTCTCCGGCCGCACGATCTCCCACGGGTTGCCGAACTTCAGCCACTCGTCGGCGCGCTCCACCTGGTAGCCGTCCACGATGTCCTGCGTGAAGATGCCGAACTCGTAGCGGATGCCGTACCCCATGCCGGGGTAGCCGAGCGTCGCCAGCGAGTCCAGGAAGCACGCCGCCAGCCGCCCCAGGCCGCCGTTGCCCAGGCCCGCGTCCGGCTCCATCTCCAGCAGGTTGGTGAGGTCCACCCCCACCTCCCGCATGGCCTCGGCGGCCGCGTCGTGCATGCCCAGGTTCAGCAGGTTGTTGCCCAGCGCCCGACCCAGCAGGTACTCCGCGGACAGGTAGTAGGCGCGCTTGGCGTCCTTCTCGTAGTACGTGCGGGCCGTGCGCACCCAGCGGTCCGCCAGCCTGTCACGCACCGCCAGCGACAGCGCCATGAAGCGGTCATGCGCGGTGGACGTCTCGTAGTTCTTCCCGCGCGAGTAGCGCACGTGGTCCAGGAACGAGCGGCGCATGGACGAAGCGTCGCGCCCGGTGCGGCCCCCATCGTCCGACGTGGACGTGGACGGGGCGGCGGGGCGCTGCGAGGAGGAAGAGGCGGGAGAGGCCATGTCGCGAGAGGTCTCCATCCGAGGTGTGTCGTCGAGTGGGATGCAACGAACGCAGAGGGCGGTCAGGGTAGCGCAGCCGGAAGGCCCGGCACATGCGGAAAGCGCGGAGCCAGGGAGGGGGAGGATGCTCCCTGGCAAGGACCTGGGACGTCCAGGGACGATGTGACACGCGCGCCCATCCGCTCGCTTTCCCACACGGCCCTCGTGGAAGGGCCGCCCTCCGGGGCGCCGTTTGATGTAGAAATCAACGCTCATGGCCTTCCCGAAGAATGACTTGGACCAGCGCTTGGCGCTGGTGCGGCCGGAAGACACGGTCCGCGGCCTCATCTTCAACGCGGTGTTGATGCTCGCCGAGCGGCAGCTGGGCCCGGACTCCGCCGCGCGCCTGCGCGAGCCGCTCTTCAAGCGCTCACCGGTGGACTTCTTCTCCTACTCCGCGGTGGACGCCATCCGGTTGCTGTACGCCACGTCGGAGGCGCTGGAGCGGGCGGGGCGCTACCCCACGCAGGAGGACGCGGTGCGCGCGTGCGGCGCCGCGGCCGTCACCGGGTTCTTCTCCTCCACGGTGGGCCAGACGCTCACGCGGCTGATTGGCAAGGGGGACCCCAAGCGCCTGTTGTCCAACGCGCCCACGGCCTACTCCACCCTGGTCAGCTACGGGCGCCGGGAATACAGCGTGTTGCACGAGCGCCACGTGCGCCTGTCCTTCCAGGGCGACATGCAGCCGGTGCAGTTCCACGAGGGCGTGCTGCAGGAGGCCCTCAAGGCCATCCAGTGCAACGGCCGCGTCGTGGGCACGCCCCACGGCTACTTCGCGGCGGACTACGACATCACCTGGGAGTCGTAGCCCGCCGGTACCGCCTCAGGGCGCGGCCGGGGCCTGCCCCGCGACGGCGGCCACGGAGACGGCCTCCATCTGCGAGGCCAGCTCCTGCGCCTTGGCGAGGAAGTCCGGGAGCAGCTGCTTGGGCAGCGGGTCCGCGCGGGGGAACTGCTGGTTGAGCGGGTTGGTGTAGCTGCCGCCGCGCTTCATGCCGAAGTGCAGGTGCGGCCCGGTGGAGCGGCCGGTGTTGCCCGAGTAGGCGATGACCTGCTTCTGGCTGACGCGGGCCCCCACGCGCACGCCCTCGCCCAGCTTGGACAGGTGCATGTACTGGGTCTCGAAGCCGTTGGCGTGGCGCAGCACCACCATGTTGCCCGCGGCGCCGGCCCACCCGGCCTGCGTCACGGTGCCGTCCGCCACCGCCCACACCGGCGTGCCGATGGGCGTGCCGTAGTCCACGCCGTTGTGGTTCTTCAGGTACTGGAGCACCGGGTGGAAGCGCGAGCCGAACTTGCTGGTGACGTGCGCGTACTTCAGCGGGCTCTTGAGGAAGGTCTTCTTCGCGCTGGCGCCGTCCTCCTGGAAGTAGTTGGGCTGGCCGTCCGGCAGCACGTACCGGTAGACCTTCTTGGGGCCGACCAGGCCCCCCTGGTACTGCGCGGCGAGCACCTCGCCGTAGCGCAGCACGCGGCCCTTGGAGACGAACTTCTCCACCAGCGCCTTCGCCGTGTCGCCCTTGCGCACGTCGCGGTAGAAGTCGATGTCCCAGGCGAACACGTCCGCCAGCACCATGCCGATGGCCGGGTCCTCGCCCGAGTCCACCGCCGCCTCGTAGAGCGACGTCTGGATTTCGAGCGACACCACCGACACCTGCTTCTCCACCTCGATCGCGCGCTTGCTGCCGACGAACTTCTCGCCGTCGCGGCGCACCTGCCACTCGTCCACGAGGCTCTGGCGGTAGTCGAAGAAGTCCAGCTCCCCGTCGCGCAGGACGATGCGGAACTGGTCCCCCACGCGGGAGCGGCGGAAGTCGAACACGCCCTCGAGCGCGGAGATGACGGCCGTCACCTGCGCGTCCGGCAACTGCGCCTCGTGCAGCGCGCCCGCCAGCGTCTGGCGCGGTTCGATGCGGCGGTTCTTGATTTCATACCGGACAGCGGCCTCCGAGGAGGTCACCGCCAGCAGGGCGGCCAGGGCACAGAGGGGGGAGAATCGCATGGGGCGGGCGCGAGTGTAGTGGACACCCCCGCCCCTGCCCAATCGACGGCTCGGGAAATCCCGCGCTCGGCTGCTCGGCTGCTTCGGGAAGCGGGGCCTCAGGCCGGCCGTCGGCGACGGGCCGCGAGGAGCATCAGCGCGCCCACGAGGCCCAGGGGCGCGCCCCCTCCCGCCGAGGCGCAGCTGTGCATCCCGGGGCGCTGGGGCGGCTCGAAGGGGGGGCCCCCATCCGGCTCCTCACCCGCGTCGGGTGGGGGAGGACCGGCATCTGGCGTGCCCGCGTCCGGGGTGCCCGCGTCCGGGGTGCCCGCGTCCGGAGTGCCCGCGTCCGGGTCCGTCGGCTTGGGCCTCACGGTGACGGTCACCCTGTCCGTGGCGGCGACATCGGCCACGCGGACGGTCAGCTCGAAGTCGAGCTGGAGCTCCTGCTCCGGTCCCACGTCCGGGGCGGTGAAGCTGGGGGCCGCCGTGTCCGCGTCGCGCAGCGCCACGGCGGCGCCGCCCACCTGCCGCCAGGAGAACGCGAGCGGCACCGAGCCCCGGTCCGAGCTGCCCGAGCCATCGAGTGTCACCGTGGCGTCGGCAATCACGCGCTGGTCCACGCCCGCCTCGGCGAGCGGACGGCAGGGGGCGGTGGACTCCGCGACGCGCTCGAGGAAGGGGGGCGTGGCCGTGCCCTGCACGGTGATGTTGTCGACCTCCCAGCCGTGGGCCCGGAAGACGAGCGACGAGGCCGCGCGGAAGCGCAGCTTCACCGTCTTGCCCTGCAGCGCGGTGCCGAAGTCCAGCGTGACGCGCTCCCGCTGCGGCCAGCGCGGGTTCCTCGCGGCGTAGGCGGGACGGCCACCCAGACTGTTCCCGGTCCGGGTGTCGAGCGTGCCGGTGTAGCCCGGCGTCACCCAGGCGGTGACGTCCTTCCAGTCGTCCGGCTGGTTCGCCACCACCTCGGTGAGCTCGATGACGCCGCCGTTCCAGTAGTCGAAGGTGTTCGGCCCCGGGTTGTGCCGGAAGTCGAACCCATGCCGATGGTCGAACGACAGGACGAACGTGTTCCCCGAGGGGATGCTCAGCACGGGCGTCTGCAGCGCCGTGTCGGAGAACTCGTAGACGTCCGGCGCGAACCAGACCTGGTCCCGGGCGTCGAGCGGTGAGGGGACGACGCGCCAGCGCTGCTCCTCGGTGCCGCCCAGCACGGTGGAGGTCCACGTCGTGCGCAGGCCCTCGACCGTGTCGGTCATGGCGGGCGCCAGGTCATAGTGGAGCAGCACGGAGTGGGCCTGCTCGACGCTTCGCTGACACGCCTCGCTGCTCTCCAGGGTGACGCGGTAGCTGGCGCTTCGCGCCGACGACAGCGACGCGGCGAGCGCGATGGGGACCTCGACCACGCCCGTGCCGAAGGCCGCGACCTCGGCCACGGTGAAGGAGGCCCCCCGGGGGAACGTCAGCAGCGCGTCGTCGCTGACCACCCGCACCGTCGCGCGCTGCGCGGGGAGGGGCCCGTGGTTCTGGACCTCCACGCGAACGAGCCCCTCTTCCGAGGCGTCGAGCACGCCGTCCGCGTCGCACGAGCGCCGCCCGTCCACGATGCGCACGGCCGCCAACCGGAGGTCCGAGTGGGCCTCGCCGTCCTCCACCACCGCGTTGTGCTCGGTGGAGTCCCGGGGCGGGGAGACCGCGCACGTGCCAGCGCCCCGTCGCGCGAAGGCCCGGGCCATCGCCTCCAGGTCGTCCCGCCGCCCACGGGCCCGGGCCGCCATCAGCAGCGCGTCCCGCTGCTCGGTGAAGGTGGCGTCCGCGGGCGCGAGCTGCAGCGCGTCCACGACGTAGTCCGCCATGCGACGCCGCGTCTCCGCGAAGGGGCGGGCGTTCTTGCGCCCCTCGTCGAGCAGCGCCTGGTAGGCCTCGAAGAGCAGGGTGGCCCAGACCTCGCCCGCGTTGTGCATCTGCGCGTTCTCCAGGCCGTTGTCGCGCAGATAGTCCTGGTCGGGCAGGCCCGCGTCGTTGGCGATGTGGCGCAGCCGCAGCCCGTTGAGGTCGAGGTTCGTGGAGTAGGGCGTGCGACGCACCCCGAAGTACGTGCTCTGGCCGAAGGCCTGCGCCGCATGGGCGCCCACCGCGTACGTGCCCTGGGGCGCGTCCGTCTCCCGCACCATCATGAGCAGGGCCAGGAAGTCGCTCCAGCCCTCGCCCATGGCCCGGCACTGCGGCTCCGCGCAGAGCGTCAGGCGGCGGGACAGGATGTGCCCCCACTCGTGGGCGACGATGGTGTTGTCCAGCGAGGCGTCGCGCAGGGGCACGGGCGCGCGCGTCATGGCGCCGGTCAGCGAGCCGCGCGACAGCAGCTCCTTGAGCGCCAGGCCGTCCTCGAGCGTGATGGAGAGCGTGGCCAGGCCCGTGGTGAGCGTCGCGTCCACGTCGAGCATCTCCGGAGGCGGCTCGCCGGGGACATGGTTGATGACGACCAGCCCGGCGGCCCCCGCGTTCTCCGCGTTCACCGCCTTGAGCTCGTAGATGCAGCCGCCCCGGTCCGCCAGGACGATGGCCCCGGTGACGTCGTTCTGGAGCGGCTCGCACGCGTCGGTGCCCGCGCCCGTGCCGTCCTCCGCCAGGGCCAGCGGATGCTGGGACTGCTGGATGCGCTGCGGGCCGAACTCGGCCTTGCCCGTGACGTAGCGCGTACCGCCCACGGTGAACGCGCGCGCCTCCTCCGTGTCCCAGAGCGAGAACTCCAACCGGGGCGACAGCCCGTCCCGGGGCACGTACGCGCTGGCCAGGTTTCGCGCCTGCGCGTCCGGGCCCAGGTTCTGCGCCTCGGCCAGCACGGGGTCTCCCCCCAGCCCTCCCGGAGCGTGACTCACGTCCTGTGCGTTGCCCGCCGCCTCGTCGAAGCCCGAGTCGTAGAAGTAATCGTGCAGCCAGTTGGTGGTGTAGAACAGTTGCACCACCGAGGCGGACACCTGCTCCACGCTGTCGAGGGGCGCGGCTTCCGGGTCGTAGACGTGGGGGAAGTCGCGCGTGCCGGGCGTCACCTGCGCGCGTCGGTCCTGGCCCTCGGTGTAGCCATCCGGGTCGAAGTGGTCCGCGTAGGCGTGGACGTTGTTGCCCCAGGTGGTCGTGGCGCCCTGGGGGAGCCACGGGAACACGCGACCCGACTGCGCGTGCACCCGCCCCTCGTGCGTGAGCTGTCGGGGCGCGACGAAGCCGGGCTCGGCCGTCTCGGGGTTGCCCGTGCGGTGCGGCGAGTAGTCCTCGTGGGGGTTGTCCGCGGGCGTGCCGTCCGCATCCGCCCAGACGCGATACGAATAGGCGTCCTGCGCCACCCGGTCCTCGCGCAGCAGCACCTGGCCCGTGGCCGCGTCGAGCACGTGCAGGAAGCCGCGCGCGGGGGCGTCCCCGGCCCGCGTGGAGAGCGCGTCCACGGCGTAGGCGGGCACCAGCCGGCCCCCGGAGGGGAAGTACAGCCGCGTGACGCGC
The DNA here is from genome assembly GCF_020037055.1 of Myxococcus sp. AS-1-15. Classification (NCBI taxonomy): domain Bacteria; kingdom Pseudomonadati; phylum Myxococcota; class Myxococcia; order Myxococcales; family Myxococcaceae; genus Myxococcus; species Myxococcus sp. AS-1-15. Next base: position 592,467 of record NZ_JAIQDF010000001.1, read on the forward strand.
GCGGGCTCCACCAGCCGCAGGCCCGCGCGTTGGAGCGTGCCGCCGGGCGCCAGGTCGAAGCGGGGCGCGTCCGCGTGCGCGAAGCCGGCGGCCACCACCTCGCCCACCAGCGACAGCCCATGCACATCCCCCAGGGCCCGCAGCACCGCCTCGGACGCGGGCAGCGTGAAGCCTCCGCCCCGCGTCAGCCGCGTCGCGTCCGCGTGCATCGCCGCCACGCCGCCGTGCAGGTTCCCCGTGAGCCCCACCAGCTCCAGCCCCCGGTCCAGCAGCACCTTCAGCTCGGTGCGCCCCACCTCCAGGCCCGCCACCCGCTGGCGGAAGAACACGATGATGCCGCCCCGGCCCGTGTCGTGGACCCGATGGACATACACCGACGCCAGATCAGCGGCACTCAAACCATACAGTGACGCTTGTTGTTCCAGATAGACGCGGGCCGCGGCCTCCGGGGTGTCATGGACACGCAGGCCTGGCGCCGCGCCACGCTGCCCGGCCCACACCACCGTGGGGTGGCCCCGCGCCTCGTCCCGCGACAGCACTGTCACGATGTGAGGTTTTTCCGCCGCCCCGTCGGCCCGCGAGCGCGAGTCGACGGGGCCTGGCGTGGGGGGCTCCACCGCGCACCCGCCCCAGCAGGCGAGGGCCAGTACCACGACGGAGACACCGCTCCCTGGACGCTTGGGCACTTGACCCCCCACGAAATGTCGCGCGAGTCCCCGCGAGGGGACCCGAAGCCTTCATCGACAGATATCACTATCCCGCAGCTGGCCCAGATGGCCAACCGCATTGCCTGTCATCGAGCGCGCGTAGAGGCCGCCCACCCAGGCTCCATCACTGAAGGAGACGTGGGCATGGGGTGCAAGGACTGTTCCGTAGAAGCCATAGTCAAACGCGGTGAGCGTGGTGGCCTCCGGGAGGTTGAAGAGCACGCCGTGCTCGTCGATGCCGCCGGCGAAGACATGTCCGAAGTTGGTGAACAGGGGGGAGGTGCCTCGGACGTTGATGACGACGAGCGAGGTGGCGGGGGCTTCGATGGTGAGCAGCGCCGCGCTGGCGATGGCGCTGGCCTGGACGTGGAAGACATTCACCTTGGGGTGGGTGCCCCGCAGGAAGATTCCACCCCAGGGCTCGAGGGTGGTGGTGCCCTGCTGGGGCAGGGCGGCCAGGTCCGCGGAGAGCTTGCGCAGCGAGCCGAGGACGTCGGTGAAGGGGATGGGCGTGCCGCGGGTGACCGAGCCGCGCGGGAAGGTGAGGGTGCCCGCGGGCAGGTAGCGGTCGCCGAACCGGGCGTGACCCCAGACGGTGCCGTTGTTCAGGTTCAGGTCCCTCCCGGCGACCAGGAGGTTGTCGGTGTCGGTGTCGGGCAGGTTCCAGCCCACGCGGAAGTCCTTGAGGAAGATGCTGCCGCCGGCGGCGACGCGGCCCGCCACGTCATTGCCCTGTCGGTAGTCCTCCGCGACGAGGAGGTTGTAGTCAGCCAGGCGGACCTGGATGCAGTGCTCCACGCGCTGCTCCACGACGGTGACGGAGATGCTGGTGACGGCCGGCCCGTTGCGGATGACGATGGTGGCGATGCCAGGCCCCTGCGCGGTGACGACGCCCGCGGTCGACACCGTGGCGATGGCCTCGTTCGATGACGAGTACACCGTCCCCACCGCCTGGGAGGTGATGTCGCGCTTGATTCCGTCGTTGTAGAGGCCCGTCACCACCAGGTTGCGCGTGGAGCCCACCCCGTGCAGGACGCCATCGCCGTTGAGCACGGAGATGAGGTTGAGCTGCGCGGAGGAGACGACCTGCAGGGACACGGGCGGCGACGACCTGCGCTGGCGCGCGTCGTCGATGCCCGTGGCGACCAGCTGCACCGTGCCGATGGCGTGGGGTGGCACCTGGAACGTGGTGGTGAAGGGCGCCTCGGGGATGACGACCGCCTTGTCGGTGCTCGAGACATAGACCAGGTGGGGCGCGAAGCCGCCGGTGCCCTCGGTCACCACGGTGAGGGTGCTCCCGGGGCTCACCGCCGTGCCGGGCGCGGGGGACACGATGCGCATCCCGCCGGAGGCCAGCAGGGGCGAGGGGCGCTCCCACCCGGTGATGACGGGCAGCGGCTCCTCTTCCGGCGCGAGCTGCTCGTCGTCGGGCATCCACGCGCCGCCGCCTCCCGCGTCCGGCGGCGGGCAGTTGGTGGCCGCGACGGGGGCGGGGAGGGACGGGGCGAAGCTGTCACTGGCCACGGGGCTGTTGAGCAGGTTGACGATGCTCGCGTAGTAGCTGGTGTTGGAGGGCGTCTTGAAGTGCTCGAGGTCCGGCACGCTCGCGTCCATGGCGAAGGACGTCGTGGCGGTGGTGGGCGCGCCTCCGCGCTGGTCCGCCTCCGAGGCGAACATGTCGTAGTCCTTGTCGCAGAACAGCCGGCTGGGCTGCGCGGCCTGCTGCGGGTTGCGCGAGGTCTTCGCGCGCATGATGAGGTTCCAGTTCGCGGGGGGCGTGAGCTTGTCCACCAGCGGGTGGTACGCCTCCATGTTGGTGTAGAGGACCTTGATGTGGTCGAAGAGCATGCCCTGTCCCTGGGGACGCTCGATGTTCTTCCCGTTGAGGCTCACCAGCACGTGGGTGGGCACGTTCGTCACGCCCACGGAGGTGAGCAGGGGGTTGCCCGGCTGCAGGTCCTCGAAGGACGTGGTGCCCGAGTTCACCTCGAGCGAGACGTTGAAGTCCCGGAGCATCTCCAGCTTCAGCTCGTCCCAGGCGACCTGGTAGCTGGCCGTCCCCTTCATGTGGTTGCGGGTGTCGACGATGGCCTTGGCGATGGCGCTGCCCGCGTGGGGCGTGTTCAGCAGGATGAGCCGGTTGAGGTCTCCCTTGTTGAAGTTGTCGGCGCGCAGGTAGTCGCTCCTCGCGGCGAACCTGCGCGCCATGATGCCGCCCATGCCGTGGGCGAGCGCGTCCACCTGGGTGACGGCGATGTAGCGCAGGCGCATCTCCAGCAGCGCCTCCCGGATGGCCTTGCCGAGCGCGGCGCGGTTCGCCTCCGAGTCGATGCTCTCCGAGCTGGTCGTCGAGTAGTCGGCGCACGTCACGTCGAACAGGATGTTGGAGGAGATTCCCGCGTGCCACTCCCAGTACTGGCAGTCGGACCACAGGTCATGGATGGCCACGATGGGCGGACGGACCACCTCGATTTCGTGGGTGTCCGGGAAGGGCGTCCCATTGGCCGGGGTGTAGAGGGTGGAGAGCGTCACGGCGCGCTTCTTGAGCAGCCTGTCGGCGGTCTCCTGGCCCGGGCGGATGAAGTCCTCGGGCGCGGTGTAGAGCGCGAAGGCGTAGTACTGGTTGGTCGCGACCTGCTGGGCGGTCGCGTCGATGACGTTGGTGGGGGCGTCCGAGGAGCCCACCAGGCTGAGCCCTCCGTTGGCGGGCAGGTGCGTGTCGCCCAGCTTGAAGCGCAGGGTGCCGGGGCCCGGCAGCCGCGCGCGCAGCAGGATGACGCTGACGCCGTCGGCGGCGACGCCGCTGGCGGGCGTGCCCAGCGTGGCGAGCCGGCCCGGGTTGGTCTCCACCTTGCGCAGCAGCGGGTCGATGAGGATGGGGTTGGGGTCGATCTTCTCCAGGCTGGAGATGCTCACGTTGTCGATGACCACGCTGGAGTCCAGGATGCCGTCGCCCAGGTCGCGGATCTCGAAGACGAGCGTCACCGGCCCGCCGCCGGCGATGGCCACGTTGACCGTCTTGAAGTCGGTGATGCCCGCGTCCGGGAAGAGCTGGATGCCGTCCGGGTAGGTCGCCGGGAAGAAGTCCACGCCCGAGGGGTCGTCCGCGAGCAGCACGTCGAACTGGGTGTCCTTGGCGCGCGTGGCGGAGGCGTCGAAGAAGTGCGCGCTGTTGACCGAGGTCTGCTCGGCCAGGCGCGTGCCCTGCGCGTCCTGCACGTGCGCGGTGAACTGGTCGTTGTACTCGCTGCCCACGAAGTCGGGCGACTCGGCGCTCAGGAAGCGGTAGTCGAACGACAGCCGCGTCATGCCCGCGGGCACGTTCAGGGTGAGCCGCAGGGTGACGACGTCCCCCTCGGCCCCCTCGGGGGCGAAGTCGGTGCCGGGCTCGGGCAGCCGGGCGCGGTCATTGACGTAGCCGGTGCCCAGCACGATGAGCGAGGGGCCCTTGCGCGGGGTGATGATGCCGTAGTTGGACATGACCTTCGTCGTCTGGTCGGGCGCGGGCGCGGTGAGCTGGCTGCTCACCAGCATGCCCGCGGGGATGTCCAGCGCCGCGGCCAGGTCGGGCGCGGTGGCCTGCGCGAGCTGGGCCGCGGGTTGCACGACCTGGCGGCTCGCGATGCGCCGCCGCTCCGCGCGCTGCGCCTCCTCCCGGAGCGTCGCTTGGGATTGCTGTTGGGGCGGTGAGGCTTCGGGAGGGCTGGCGTCGCCACATGCCAGGGCCAGCGCGAGGACGAGCGGGAGCAGGGGGACGTTGCGAGGCTGCATCAGGTTCACTCCGAGGTCTGGGGCGGCGGGAGGCGAACGGCGGGGCGGCAACGGGCACGGCCATCCAGCGGACTTCCACTGGATGGCCGGCGGTCTGGAAGGGTGATGACGTCGGGCGAGGGGCGCGGAGGCCTTCGGGGCCGCGCCCTCGCTGCTGGGCGGCTACTGGCGCCGGGCGGCCAGCTTGTAGTCGCGGTGCCACCGGGACGGCAGCGAGGCCAGCACGTCGGCGCTCTTCTGCGTCTGGGCGATGGACTCGTACTTCTGCTGGATCTGCCCGTCACCCACGACGAAGCCGTTGGCGTAGACCACCGTCTGGTCCTGGGCGAGCGCGAGCTTCTCCGCGTCCGAGCCGACCTTCACGTTGTACACCTTGCCGGCGTACGGCTCGCGGCTGACCTCGACGAGCCTGCTGGGGCCCGCCTGGGTCATCACCACGTCGCCCTGCTTGAGGGCGCGGGCCTGCACCATGCCGCGCGCCAGGACCTGGATGGGGTGCATCTCCGTCATCAACAGGCTGTGGCCCGCCGCGCTGCGGATGCGCACCATGGGCACCGTCTCGGTGCCCACGGCCGTGTCCATGACGGTGAGCGTGGGCTGGTGCGGGTTCTTCACCTTGTCGCCGGCCTTGAGCGACTCCACGGGCGCCACCTTGCCCTCGGCCAGCGCGATCTGCGTCCCCGCCGCCAGGCAGCTGTTGGTGACGGTGATCTTCTTGAAGGTGTAGTCCGGGCGCGGCACGGCGCGGTCGTTGCTCAGCGTCACGGAGGACTGGTACGTGGCGCCGCCCGTCCCGACGACGGGCAGGACGATCTTCAACGTGAGCTTCACCTCGTCCTGCACCTGGCGGCAGCCGTCGTCGAAGAAGGCCGCGTGGGCGCCCGTCAAATCCCAGGAGAAGGTCTTCTTGTCGGCGCTGAGGGAGGCGCGGTCCCAGAACTGCCCCATCCTCGCCTCGATGAGGTTGCCGTCCGTCACGTCGCAGCCGCCGCCCGCGTTGGTGAGGATGAGCTTGAGGTGGCCCACCTCATACGTCGGCGTCCCCAGGGCCAGGTCCGCCTTGAACTGGTTGATCTTCGCCTGGTCGAAGGTGTGGGGCGCGGAGGTGAGCGACAGCTGCCCCTTGAGGGGCAGCTTGATGGCCTGCGGGGTGCCGGTCAGGTCGTAGTCGCAGTCCTGGGTCCACGTGCGGTTGAGGCACACGGAGATGAGGTTGTCGTTGAGCACCGTGTCCACGGGCGCCTGGACGGTGAGCGCGGAGTACGTGGGGCGCGTGGAGGTGGTGCCCGGCGGCGAGCCGAACTCCGAGTAGAGGTACGAGTCCTTGAACCCCTCGACGGAGTCCTCGACCTTGTACGAGGAGACCCGGTAGCGGCCCAGCTGGGTGAGCCCCAGGTTCGCGGTGGTCGGGACGGTGAGGTTGGTGCCCTGGTCGTACTCCTCCGCCCAGGCGAGCTGGGTGAGCGGGTGGCCCGTCTGGTCGGTGAAGTTGGTGTCCGTGTACGTGTAGTACGTGCCGCCCGGGAAGGTGGACGTGGACACGCCCTGCCCGTCGTTCTCCTCGCGCGTGGTCTCACCCGCGTTGGCCGACTCGATGGCGTGCATCTCCTTGCGCTCGGCGGACGTCGCCAGCCCGGCGTCCTCCGACGACAGCTGGCCCGGCGCGAAGCCCCGCGACACGTGCTCCTTCTGGCGCGCGGCCAGCGCCTCGAACAGGTACGGCGAGTTCTCCGGCGTCTTGCCCGCCAGCTTCAGGCGCGCCTTCGCGAAGCGGTACTGGGCCGGGTCCGCCAGGTTCAACCGGACGCGCACGTCCGGCTTGGCGATGGAATGCAGGTAGGCCTCGTCCGCCCGGTACGTGGTCCACTCGGCCTGGCTCAGCCGGGTGGCGTCGCCGAGCCCGCGCAGCGTGCGGCCGAAGTCCGCCACCTGCTGCTCGTGGGGACTGGAGGTGCAGCCCGACAGCAGGGCCAGGCAGGCGGTGCTACCCATCACCAGAAAACGACGTGCTCGTGACATGGTGTTTCCTCCTCCGCTTGGAACGGCTCTCACATGCAGACTTGCTGGAAGTCGGGGCAGCAGTCGTTGAACTCCAGGCAGCTCGGGTCGCAGAAGCAGCCCTCCGCGCCCACGCCGCACAGGCCCACGCAGCTGTTGGCTTCGCCCACGCAGAAGCCGTTGCCCTGCGTCAGGTCGCTGAAGAGCAGCGAGTCGGGCGAGCCCTTCAGGTCCTCCACGCACTCGAGCGTGGCGGAGTCGCGCAGGTTGGCGACGATTTGCGCGGGCGTGGCGGTGCGGTGGGTGCCCAGGTATTGCGCCACCGCGCCGGCGACGTGGGGGCTGGCCATGGACGTGCCCTCGTCGACGACGCTCGCCACCGCGTCGCCCATCCAGGCGCCGAGGATGCTCACCCCCGGCGCGAAGATGTCCACGCACGGGCCCCAGTTGGAGAACGTCGCCCGGACGTCCGCGTCGTCGACGGCGCCCACGGTGATGACCAGGGGCTCGCTCGCGGGGGACTGGGTGCAGGCGTTCAGGTCGTCATTGCCCGCGGCCACCACCACCGGGATGCCCGCGTTGACCAGCGCCGCGGCGGCCAGGTTCGCCGGCACGTACAGCGGCCCGGTGATGCTCACGTTCGCGACGCAGGGCCCGTCCTGCCGGGGACAGTCGGCGCGCACGAAGTCCATGCCCGCGATGATGGCCCCCCAGGTCCCCAGGCCGTTGCACCGCAGCACCCGCACCGGGTGCACGGTGGCCTCCTTGGCCATGCCATAGAGCGTGCCCACGGCGGTGCTGGCCACATGGGTGCCATGGCCGTGGCAGTCCTCGATGCCCCGGCCATCCGGCACGAAGCTCTGTGACGAGCCCACCCGTCCGGTGAACTCCGAGTGCTCCGTGTTGAGCCCCGTGTCGAGCACGTACACGTGCACCCCGGCGCCCGTGTTGTCGAAGTCGTTGTACTGGCCGTCGCGCCCCTGGCGCTGGTCCACCCGGTCGATGCCGTCCGCGGGGCTGGGCACCGTGGCGCTGAGGGTGACCTGCTGGTCCTCCTCGATGAGGGCCACGCCCGGCTCGGCGCGCAGCCGCTCCACCTGGGCGCTGTCCAGGCGCGCCGCGAACCCGGGGATGAGCTGGTAGCGGTGCCGCACCTGATTGATGCCGCCCGCGCGCGCCACCCGGCCCACAGCCGAGTCGATGGCCTGCCCCGTGATGCCCTCGGAGAAGACGACGATGTACTCGTCGGGGACGCGCCGCGCCTCGGGGGCGCGGCCCAACGGCGCCAGCTTCGGAGCCGAACCGGGCCCCTGGGCGGAGGCGCCCTGGGGCGGGCGCTCCTCGCAGGCGATGAATCCCAGGACGAGCGCCCCCAACAAGGGCAGGGCCTCAAGCTTCATTCCAAGCAAGGGATGGGCACGTCGGGGCAGGGGCCGCATGGTGTCTCGGTCTGGGTGGGCCGAGCGACGCCCGCGCCGACACGGGGCCTCTCGGGATGGACGGGGGATGTCCGCGGCGGCGGAGGGCTTCCGCTACCGCGGGGGGAGGCGTGGACGTGGATGGCGTGAGCGCGAGCCCCAGGCGGGCCCGAGCGACGTTCGCGTCTTGAAGACGCACGCCCGAATCAACCTATGCATCAATTCTCGATATTCACTTTGGGTGAATTGTTTCATCGAGGATGCGCGTGAGGCTGAGATGCAGATGGCTCTCCACGCTGCGCAGGACGCTGGTGAACTCCTGGGAGGAGAGGTCCAGGCGTTCCTTGAGCAGGCGCCGCGTCTCGTCGTGCACGGCCTGCTGGGCGCTGTGCAGCCAGCGCGAGACGGTGGACTGGTTGACGCCGAAGAGGGTGCCGAGCTTCGGGGTGGAGAGGCGGTCCACGAAGTGGAGGCGCAGCAGGTAGCGGTGCTCTCCGGGGAGGATGGCGAAGGCGTCCTCCAAGGCCTTCCGGAACGCGTCGTGGTACCGGCGTTGGATGGCCTCCAGCTCGGGGTCGGGCGCGGGCGTGGGCAGCAGCTCCAGGACGGTGTCGCTCGACGGGCAGGGCTCCTGGGACTTGCGCAGCAGGCTCAGGGCCGTGCGCAGGGCCACCACCCGCACCCAGTTGGCCAGGGTGCCCCGGCCGGAGTACTCGGCGATGCGGGGCGCGGCGGCGGTGCGCACCAGCAGCCGCTCACGGACCTGCTGACGCACCTCGTCCACCATCGCCGCCGGCAGCCGCATGTGCGCGAGCACCGTCGGCACGCTGGCCATGTGGTGCCGCTCGAAGGCGGCGAGCGCCGTGCCCAGTCCCTGCACGCAGCCGCACGCCAGATAGAGGTCGCCGGCCTCGAGCCGCTCCAGCGCCGTCCCCCAGTCCTCGCCCGGCGCCAGGCGCGGGAGGTGGAGGGCCAGGTGTCGCATGAAGCTCTCGGCGCCCAACGGGATGTCCGGCCAGTGCTCCCGGCCTTCGTTCCAGAGCCGTGACAGCCACGGCTCCAACACCTCGGGCGTGACGTCCTCCGGCGGGACGCCCGCATGCGCCAGGAATAACGGTGCGAATGCCAAGCCCCCCTCCTCCATGCCGCCATTATAACCGATGGAGCCTGACTTACTCTGAGTGCGGGTTAATCTGAGTGAAGGTCGTCTTTGGGCATGAAAGGGGAGAGTTTCTCGCTTTACCGGATGAAGTCCGTTTTGTGAGAGGCTCTGACCGGGGGCATACAGGGGGGTGTCAAATCCTTACATCCGGCTGCCTGTGCGAGGAAGACGTGGTGGCGCTCGTCGAGGAGCGGCTGGACGGCGCGGCGAGGGGGCGCGTCCATCGCCACGCCGCCGAGTGCCCCGCGTGTCGGGAACTGCTGGTCGCCGTCATGCGCAGCCAGACGGGGAGCGTGGACGCGCCCGCGCCTGCCTGGGGGCCCACGGTGGCGCGGACCTGGGTGCCGCCCGGGGTGCTGGACGAGTTCCACCTGGTGCGGCTGTTGGGGCGGGGGGGCATGGGCGCGGTGTACCTGGCGCATGACACGTCGTTGGACCGGCTCGTCGCGCTCAAGCTGAGCGTCGCGCTGGAGCCGGACACCAGCACGTTGGACAGCTTCGCCATCGAGGCGCGCGCCATCGCCCGCATCAAGCACCCCAACGTCGTCACCGTGTTCCGGGCGGGGCAGGTCGAGGGGCGGCCGTATCTGGTGTACGAGTACGTGGACGGCAAGAGCCTGGCGGAGCTGGCGCCGCCCCTGCCGTGGCGGTACGTGCTGGACATCGCGCTGGGGCTTTCGCGGGGCTTGAGGGCCGCGCATCAGCGCGGGGTGCTCCACCGGGACGTGAAGCCGGGCAACGCCATCCTGGACGCGGATGGCAGCATCAAGCTGCTCGACTTCGGGCTCGCGGCCTTCGTGGGGACGGACCGCTCGAAGCCGTGGGCCGTGCCGGGCGTCGTCGGCACGCCGCGCTACATGGCGCCCGAGGTGCGCCTGGGGGCGCCGGCCACGCCGCAGAGTGATTTGTATGCCCTGGGGCTGCTCGTGTACGAGCTGTGCACGGGGCGTGTCCCGCATGTGCGCGCCTCCGGTGCGGACCTGGAGGCGGGCCGGGTGGCGGCCGCGCTGGTGCCGCTGGTGGACCTGGTGCCGGGAATCGACCTGGACTTCGCGGAGGCCGTCGAGCGCTGTCTGGAGGAGGACCCGTCCGCGCGCTTCGGCCGCGTGGATGCGCTGTGCACCGCGCTGGAGCGTCTGGTGTCGCAGGGGCCGGCCGCAGGCTTCGCGCCCGTGCGGTCCGCCGCCATCGCGGAGACCCGCCCGTGAGCGGGTCTCCGGCTGCTTGGGGCGCTACAGCTCCACCTTCTTCTCCGTCTGGTTCGTCCCGTCGAAGCGCAGCATCACGCCCTTGTTGTCGTAGCGGGTGATGATGTTGACGGGGCGGCGCCACAGGGACTGGAGGTTGCGCAGCGTCTCGCGGGCGTAGTCACCCTTGAGGTCCTGGCCGTCGTGCTTGTGCGCGAGCAACAGCTCCCCGCGGTTCTCGTGGTTGCCGTCCACCACCTCGATGATGGGCTGGCCGAAGTTGGTGAGCCCCTGCAACAGCTTGCTCTTCACCTTGCGGAACTCGCGGTCGAGGATCTCCCACGAGTTGCGCTTGTCGTTGAAGCCATACACGAAGAGCTTCTGCTCCATCGCGAACTCGGGCGTCAGGAACGTGTCGATGAAGGTGATGTCGTTGTAGTGCTTGCGGACCTCGAAGATCTTCTCGCGTCCGGCGCCCAGCTTCTTGTCCCAGTTGCGGCGGGCGCGCAGGTCATCACACTCGTCCCACTCCTTGCCGAAGCGGCCCTTGTTCCAGCGCTCCTCGATGTCCCGCCACAGCTCGATGCCCAGCTTGTAGGGATTGATGGCGCCGGGGCGCGTCCCCATGGTGCCGGAGTGGTGGTCCGCGTAGTCGATGATTTCGTCGTCGCGCAGCGCCCTGCGGGTCATGATGGTGGAGTGCCAGTAGCTGGCCCACCCCTCGTTCATGATCTTGGTCTGGCCCTGGGGCGCGAAGTAGTAGGCCTCCTCGCGGAGGATGGCCAGGATGTCCGACTCCCACGGCTCCAGCGGCGCTTCCTCCAGGAGGAAGAGCAGCACGTCGCGCTGGGGGCGCTCGGGGAACTTCTTGGCCCGCTGCTTCTCGTCCTCCACCTTCTTGCGCTGAGAGTCGAGGAACTCGGACGGGTTGATGTAGCCGCGCATGTACTCGCGGCCGACCTTGAAGCCCTCCACGCGCTCGTTGGACTTGAGCTCGTCCTCGGCGCGCCTGGGGTCCGGGTTGCGCCGGATGTGGGGCGAGTGCTGGTCGATGAGGTTCTCCAGGCTCAGGGTCCGGTCGATGAAGTCCTCGACCTTCTCCACGCCGATCTTGTCCACCCAGCGGCGCACCCGCGTGGCGTGGTTGGCCATCTCGTCGATCATCCGCCGGTTGGTGTGGCGGAAGGAGAAGTTGTTCTTGAAGAAGTCGCAGTGACCGTAGACGTGGGCCATGACCAGCTTCTGGTCCACCTCCGGGTTGCTCTCCATCAAGTACGCGTAGCAGGGGTCGTTGTTGATGACGAGCTCGTAGATCTTGCTCAGGCCGTACTCGTAGCCCTTGGAGAGCTGCTCGTACTCCATGCCCCAGCGCCAGTGCGGGTAGCGGGTGGGGAAGCCGCCGTAGGCGGCGACCATGTTCATCTCGTCGTAGGACACCATCTCGAAGACGGTGTCGAAGAAGTCGAGTCCGAACTCCTTCGCGTAGCCGTGGATCTCATCCCTCAGCGCGGCGAGACGGGGCGTAAGGCTCTTGGGCATCGGGAAGTCTCTCCGGAGGACAGGTGGGGGCGCTGGCTCTTCAGCGTCCCTTGCCGAGGAAGTCCTTGATGGACGCGTAGATGGCGTCCTTGTCCGCGATTTCGCTGAGCGCGACGTTGGGGGTGTCACCCACCGCCTCGCGAAGGTCCTTGATGAACTGACCGCTGCCGTAGGGGGACTCCACCTGTCCGTAGGCGAACTGGTTGACGTTGGGCAGCACGTCGTTGCGCAGCATCTCGATGCACTGGCGCGTGTCGTCCGCGCTCCAGTTGTCCCCGTCGCTGAAGTGGAACGGATAGACGTTCCAGGCGCTCTTCGGGTAGTCGGCCAGGATGATGTCGCGGCAGAGCTTGTAGGCGCTGGAGATCATCGTCCCGCCGGACTCGCGGGTATGGAAGAACGTGTCGCGGTCCACCTCGCGCGCCACCGCGTCGTGGATGATGTAGCGCGCCTCCAGGCCCTTGTATTGGTGGCGCAGCCACGTATCGAGCCAGAAGCTCTCGATGCGGACGATCTCCTTCTGCTCGTCACCCATGGAGCCGGACACGTCCATCATGTAGATGATGACGGCGTTGGTCTCCGGGAGGTCCTGCAGCTTGTAGCTGCGGTAGCGGCGGTCCTCGCGGGTGGGGATGATGACGGGCCTGGCGGCGTCGTAGGTGCCGGCGGCGATTTGTCTGCGCAGGGCCTGCTTGAAGGTGCGCTTGAAGTGGCGCAGGGATTCGGGGCCGGTGGTGTTGATGCCGGTGTAGCGAATCTTCTGGGTGATGATCTTCTCGTTCTGGCGCCGCTCGATGTGGGGCAGCTGCAGCTCCTCGCCCAGTATCTGCGCCAGCTCCTCGAGCGTGACATCCACCTCCAGGGCGTGGTCTCCCTCACCCTGGCCGGCCTGGTGCCCGTCCCCGGGCTCCACCGCCCCGGGGCCGAGCTGCTGGCCCACCTCGCCGTCACCCTGTCCGACGCCGCCCTGCTCCTTGTGGCCGTACTTGAAGCGGGGGATGTCGATGAAGGGGATGGGGATGCTGATGGCATCCTTGCCCTTCTTCCCAATCATCTCGCCCTTCTGCACGTACTTGCGCAGGTTGGCTTTGATCTTCCCGCGGACGATCTGTTTGAAGCGGGAGTGGTCCTGGTGGATCTTCAAGGTCACGACGGCTCGCCCTTCTCCTGAGGTGGTTACTCCTTCGCGTCGCCGCGGGCGAAGATGCTCGCCACGAAGTTCAACACGTCGGTGGAGCAGATCTCGCAGTAGCCGTAGTTCTTCATCATCCGGTCCTTCACCAGGTCGATCTTCTCCTGGGTCTCCTTGTCCACGACGGAGGAGACGAGGTTCTTGAGCTTGATGCTGTCCTTCTGGTCCTCGAACAGCTTCAGCTCGAGCGCCTTGTGCAGCCGCTCGTTGGTCCGGTAGTTGAAGGTCTTCCCCTCCACCGCCAGCGCGCCGATGTAGTTCATGATTTCGCGCCGGAAGTCGTCCTTGCGGCTGTCGGGGATGTCGATCTTCTCTTCGATGGCCCGCATCAGCCGCTCGTCCGGCTCCTCGTAGAGGCCGGTGTACTTGTTCTTGACCTTCTCCTTCTGGGTGTAGGCCTTGATGTTGTCGATGTAGTTGCCGCACAGTTTGCCGATGGCGTCCTCGTCGGCGCTGATGGCGCGCTGGACCTCGTTCTTGACGATGTCCTCGTACTCCTGCTTCACGGAGGTGAGCAGCTCCTTCATCCGCTTGCGCGCGTCCTCGTTGTTGATGAGCGAGTGCGTCTTGAGGCCCGCCTCCAGCTCGTTGAGGACCATGAAGGGGTTGATGCAGCCCTCGCCCTTGTCGCTCACCAGCGCGTTGGAGATTTTATCCTGGATGTAGCGCGGGGAGATGCCCTCCAGGCCCTCGCGGATGCTCTCCTTGCGCAGCTCCTTGATGTTGTCCTCGGTGAAGTTGGGGAGCGTCTTGCCGTTGTAGAGCTTGAGCTTCTGCAGGAGCGACAGGTTGTGCTTCTTGGGCTCCTCCAGGCGCGTGAGCACCGCCCACATGGCCGCCATCTCCAGCGTGTGCGGCGCGATGTGCTTGCCCTTGATGGCGCGGGAGTTGAAGTCCTTCTCGTAGATCTTCACCTCCTCGGCGAGCTTGGTGATGTACGGCACGTCGATCTTCACCGTGCGGTCGCGCAGGGCCTCCATGAACTCGTTGTTCTCGAGCTTCTTGTACTCGGGCTCGTTGGTGTGGCCGAGGATGACCTCGTCGATGTCCGTCTGCGGGAACTTCTTCGGCTTGATTTTGTGCTCCTGCGACGCGCCGAGCAGGTCGTAGAGGAAGGCGACGTCCAGCTTGAGCACCTCGACGAACTCGATGATGCCGCGGTTGGCGATGTTGAACTCGCCGTCGAAGTTGAACGCGCGCGGGTCGGAGTCCGAGCCGTACTCGGCGATCTTCCGGTAGTTGATGTCACCGGTGAGCTCGGTGGAGTCCTGGTTCTTCTCGTCCTTGGGCTGGAAGGTGCCGATGCCCACGCGGTCCTTCTCGCTGAAGACCAGGCGGTTGACGCGCACGTGGTCCATCACCCGCGCGAAGTCACCGTGGTACTGGGTCATCAGGTCCTTGAAGACGAAGCGGCAGGCGGGGCACAGCTCCGAGCCGTCCGGGATGGTGTAGCCGGAGTCCGGCGGCGACAGCTCCTGGTAGACCTTGGCGCGCCACTCGCGGGGAACCAGGTTGAGCGGCTCCTCGTTCATGGGGCACTTCATCTTCTCCTTCACGACGGTTCCGTCCGGCAGCTTCTTGTCGGTGGTCCAGGAGAAGGTGTACGCGGCGCCCTCGGGCGTCTTCGAGTAGTCCTCGGTGCCCTTCTTGAGCAGCCGCGCGATGGTGGACTTGGACGAGCCCACGGGGCCGTGCAGCAGGATGACGCGTTTCTCGGTGCCGTAGCCCTGGGCGGCGGACTTGAAGACGTTCACCAGCTTCATCAGCGGCACATCCAGGCCGAAGATGGCGTCCTTGCCGCCGAACTTCTCGTCGCTGAAGAAGTGGTAGCGGATGAGCTTCTTCTTGTTGTCGATGTACTCCGTCTTCCCGTGGCTGAGGATCATGTCGTAGATCCTCTGGAAGGCGGTGCGTGTCACCTTGGGGTTCTTCCGGACGATTTCGAGGTACTCCTCGAAGTTGCCTTCCCAGTTGAGCTCCGCGTAGGTCTTCGCGTCCTGGAGCGCGGCGATTTTGGAGACCCACGAACCCTTCTCAGCGTCCCTCATGTCTCTCCCTCGGAAGCCGGCCTGGGGTGCGAGGCACTCGCGCCCTAGGGGGCCAGAATGGTGAACCTGGAGGGCTGGATTGCCATTCCACAACCATCCCGCCGAGGTCCCAGGCACGACAGCCCTGCAGCCAATTCGGGACCCCGCCGCGGAATGGGACCGCGCGTTACGCTCGTGTCAGGGGCAGGACGCCGGAACAGGCGCGCCCCCTCCACGGGGTGAAGAGGCAAGGGTGATTATAGGGCGGCGCGTGCAACGGGGTAGGTGCCCCCCCGGAACGCGAGGGGTATTGAACGCCTGACGGCCTTGCCGGAGGCGGACTGTTGGCTGGCTGTGGGGCGGCGTCTGTGTTCCTTCCACATGTCGGCGGTGCAGGTGAGGGGCGCCAAGACATCCCTGACAGCAGCCAGGCGGGCGTGCCTGCACCGAAGGGTGATACATTCGCCACGCGGTACACGTTGGCTCGGGCCCGCTGTGCCTCCGGGGCGCGCGAGGGCGGCGGTGTGCTCGCTCCGGCGCGCGGTTCGCTGAGGGTGAAGTCGGCTGCGGGGAGGCTGGAGAAGACGGGGTCGCCGGCTTGGCTTTGGGCCGTGCCTGCGTATCCTGCCGCGCGTCATGGCGACCGCACCTACCTCTGTCTCCCACCCTCCGTCCTCCGTGCCGAGTCTCGCGGCGGTCCCGTCCCCCGCGCCCGAGCCGAGCACGCGCCTCCTCATCGGAGTGCTGTTGGCGGTGGCGCTGGTGCCCCGGCTGCTCGTCTTCTTCGTGAACGAGAACCTGTACGGCGACGCGGTGGTGCGCACGGAGCTGGCGGAGCGGTGGCTGCGCGCCCCGCACCTCATCACCGCGTACGGTGATGGCGCGTACCAGTTCGGGCCGCTGCACCTGTACCTGGTGGGCATCGCGCTGTCGGTGTTCGACCGGGAGGTGGCCGGGCGCGTGGTGAGCCTGCTGTTCGGCGTGCTGTCGGTGGTGCCGTTGTTCGCGCTGACGCGGCGGCTGTTCGACTGGCGTGCGGGCGTGGTGGCAGCGCTGGTGTTCAGCGCGTGGGGCATGCACCTGCAGTTCTCCACCACCGCGGGCAGCGAGGCGGTGTCGCTGTTCTTCATGCTGGCCGCGTTCGCGTTCTACGCGGAGGGGGTGGACGAGAACCGCTTCGCGCCGCTGTTCCAGGCCGCGCTGATGCTCAACCTGGCGTGCGCGCTGCGCTACGACGCGTGGATGTACATCCCGCTGTTGTGCCTGGGGCTGTTCTTCAGCAGCCAGGACAAGGTGGCGGCGGTGACGCGCGCGGTGGGCTTCGGCCTGGCGTGCCTGCCGTTCCCCCTGTTGTGGATGCAGGGCAACGAGCTGATGCACGGCGACCCGTTCTACCCGGTGAAGGCGGTGGAGGACTTCCACCGGGACTGGGTGCTCTCCTCGGCGGGCTCGGGGGCGGCCATCGGCTGGCGCGCGCAGCAGCTGTTCTTCTGGCCGGGCGTGGCGCTCTTCACCCTGACGCCGGGCGTGGGGCTGCTCGGTCTGTGGGGCATGGTGAAGGCGTGGAAGGCGCGGCCGGACACGCGCTGGCTGGTGGCGGCGGCGGCGGTGCCCGCGGCGTACTTCACGTTCCGCGCGGTGGTGCTGCTCAACTTCGTGCCGCTGGGGCGCTTCACGGTGACGCAGCTGGCGGTGGTGCCGGTGTTCGTCGCGTTCGGCTTCTGGGCGCTGATGGGCTCGCGCGGCGAGGGCGCGCGCAAGGCGGTGGCGGGGGTGTCCGCGCTGCTCGCGGTGGTGCTGCCGGTGGCGCTGGGCCTGTACACGTTCCGCGACGACGGGCGCCTGCAGACGTCGCTGCGGCCGGTGAGCCCCACGTCGACCAACCCCGTGCCGGTGATGCGCGTGGCGGACTTCGTGAAGGCGGAGGTGGCCGAGAAGGGCGGGGCGCTCGCGCTGGATACGGACCCCAACTACATGGACCTGCAGGTGGCCTTCTTCTCCGGGCTGCCCGAGGAGCGCATCGCGCGCGTGCGTTGGGACACCTTCCGCAAGCTCCTGGGGGAGGCACGGCCGGAGGTGCTGGTGCGCTTCGACCAGGGCTCGCTGGCGAAGGACCCCGGGGTGAGGCTGGAGGGGCGCACGCTGACGTTGGACGGCGTCGCCTACGAGGAGCTGGACGGCTTCACCGCTCCGCTGCACGTCTACCGGCGCCGGCCGTAGCCGCCCGGCGTCACCCGGAGTGTCCGGGCTCGTCGTCGTCGTAGTCGTCCGGGTGGTAGTCGGTGTCCCTGGGGCGGCGCGCGTCCAGCCAGCCCTGGAGGATGAACTGGGCGGCCACCTGGTCGATGACCTCCTTGCGGCGGGCGCGGCTGACGTCCGCTTCCAGGAGCGTGCGCGTGGCGGCCACGGTGGACAGCCGCTCGTCCCAGAGCTCCACCGGGATGCCGAGCGCCTGCGTCAGGGCGTCCGCGAACTTGCGCGAGGCCTCCGCGCGGGGGCCCTCCGAGCCGTCCATGTTGAGCGGCAGGCCGAGGACGAAGCGGTCCGCCTCGTGCTCGCGCGCCAGGGCGCCGAGGGCGGCCAGGTCCGCCTTGAGGGACGTGCGGCGAATGGTGGTGACGCCCTGGGCGGTGAGGCCCAGGCCATCCGAGACTGCCACGCCGATGGTCTTGGTTCCGAAGTCCAAACCCAGGGTTCGCATGCGTGGCGCAACTTAACCGCATCCTCCCTCACGGACCGCGCCGTCCGTTGACGGGGACGTGCCCGGGTTGTCAGTCCGGCTAACCGACGGAATTCGCTCGCGTGGTCGCCGGGCCGCCTGCCGGCACCGTCGCTGCAACCCCCACGAGTCATCGCGCGGCACTCCATCAACCCGCCGCGTGGGAGGACTCATGGTGGACTTCTTGAAGAGCGCGACGAACCTGCTGGCCCGCCCGGAGGGCACGGCGATGGAGGGGGCGGGGGACGCGGGGACTCTCTCTCCGCTCGTCTCCAGCTCCATCAAGGCCGCCACGGGCGTCATGACGGGCAACGTGCTGCAGGCGGGGACGGGCGTGGCGGGCGTGGCGGAGGAGCTGAAGAAGAACCCGGCGGCGAAGACGGAGTACGCGACCTCGGCGGGGGCCGCCGGGAAGACCCAGGGCTATGCCCCGCTGCTGCCCGCGAGCACCAGCGCGTTGGACCCGAAGATGCTGGAGTACGAGGCCGCGCTGAAGGTGCTGGAGGCGAACTTCGAGCAGCTGGACCTCGCGGACGGGAAGAAGTCCGGCTCGCTGTCGAAGGAGGAGCTGCGGCGCGCGGCCAACGACGCCAGCCTGTCCCCGCAGCTTCGCGACGCGGCCCGGTTCCTCACGCAGAACGCGGCGCTGTTCGAGCGGGTGGACTCGCGGGGGCTGCTCTCGTCGCTGATGCCGGTCCTGGGGAGCATCTACAACGACGACCGCATCAAGCTGTCGGGCGTCCGCGCGGAGCTCAAGCGGGTGGGGGAGGAGTTCGCCCGTTATGGCCGGCCGACGGCGCCGCCGGTGTCCCCGCCCAAGCAGGAGGACTGCCCGCCCGGCACGACGCCTCCGCCCACCACCGGTGGGCCGTCCCCGGGGCCGCGTCCCACCCCGCCGGGCAATCCGTCACCGGGGACCGGAGGTGGCACGGGCGGTACGGGAGGCACCGGTGGCACGGGTGGTTCGAATGGCTCGGGCGGCGCGGGGCCGGTGGGGGGCGGCAAGCCGCCCACGTCGAAGGACCCGGACTTCCGCGAGTACCTCGAGGCGGTGGCGGTGCTGCGCGACAACTGGGGGACGTTCGACACGGCGTCGGGCGTGAAGGATGACCGCGTGACTCGCGCGGACATGCTGGCGCTGCTGAACAATCAGGGAGCGTCCTCGACGCTGAAGAAGGCCGCGCAGTTCTTCAAGGACCACCCGGAGTACTTCGACCGGCTGGAGATGGCGGCGGGCATCGACGGGCGCGACGGCATCATCGGCTGGTTGGATGTGAAGGCGGAGCTGGAGCAGTCGAAGGACGTGAAGACGAACACGCCGAGCAAGGCGAGCTCGAGTGTTCGCGGCATCGTCGACAACCCGCGCATGAGCATCGAGGACAAGGTGCAGGCGATCCTCGGCGCCATCTCCAGCGACACGGACACCGAAATCATGGAGGTGATGGAGCAGATGGCGACCGCGGGCGAGGACCGCGCGACGCTGGGCACCACGGACGTGGACAAGAAGAAGGCGGCGAAGCTCGACGGGGACATGCGCGAGCTGGAGCTGCGGCTGCAGCGGCTGCTGGAGAAGCGCAAGGCCATGTTCGACCTGATGAGCAACATGTCCGCCAAGTTCAACGAGATGGCGAAGACGGCCATCTCCAACCTGCGCGGAGCCTGAGTCCATGGGCCGCGTCATCAAACACGAGGGAGTCGAGGGCATGCGGATGGAGACCGGGGCGGTGCACAGGATGCGGTCCTTCGCGCGGGGCGAGGCGACGTGGGCGGAGGTGGAGGGGATGACCTTCGAGGAGGCGAAGGCGATTGCGCAGGTGGGGTGTGACCTGGCGGCCGCGGGGCGGCTGGAGGAGGCGCGCATCCTCTTCGAGGGGCTGGTGGCCGGGAATCCTCGGGACGCGGGCGCTCACGCGGCGCTGGGCACCGTGTACCAGAAGCTCGGGCGGCTGGAGGAGGCCATCGCGGAGTTCAGCGCGGCGCTGGCGCGGGACGCGGGGCATCCGGTGGCGCTGGCGAACCGGGGGGAGCTGTACCTGCGCAAGGGGGAGCGGCAGGGCTTCACGGACCTGTCGAAGGCGGTGGAGGTGGACCCGCACGGTGAGACGGCGGCGGGGCGCAGGGCGCGGGCGCTGGTGAAGGCCATCACGCTGGTCGCGGTGGAGAAGCTCAAGCAGGACGCCCAGCAGCCGTAGCTGGGTGGCGTGGGGGGGAGGAAGTGCCGCTGGCGCTCGGGGGAGTGGCCCGGCGGCGGCTGTCGGCGGGTGGGCTCGGGTGGAGAGGGGAGGGGAAGGGGAGAGCCCACCTGCCGGCCGCTTTTTCACGTCAGGGCGCGGGCAGGTCGGCCAGGCGCTCGCCCACGGGGGGATGGCTCATGCCCTTGAGGACGACCCAGCGCGGAGGGTCGGGGTCCATCTTGTTGACGCGCGCGGCCTTCACCAGCATTCGGCGGAACGCGTCGACGTCGTGGGTGAGGTTGAGGGCGAAGCGGTCCGCCGTGCGCTCGCGCTCGCGGGAGAAGGCTCCGGCGATGGGCGCGCCCAGCAGCAGCACGAGCGACAGGAGCAGCGAGAGCAGCGGCAGGGTGCGGATGTCCGCGAAGCGCGAGGTGCCGAACCAGCTCCGCGCCGCCGCGACGCGCAGCATCCGGTCGATGGCGAAGAGGAGCGCGACGACAGCCAGGGAGGAGGCGATGCGGCCCGGCCACTTCTGCTCCTGCACATGGCCGGCCTCGTGGGCCACGGCCGCGAGCACCTCGTCCTCGGAGAGTTCCTGGAGGATGACGTCGTTGAGGACGATGGCGCGCGTGGGGCCCTGGCCCGCGAAGTACGCCTGGATGCGCCGCGAGGCCACGGAGGTCTTCTCCACCAGCACGTCGGAGAAGGTGATGTTTGCCTGGGCCATCAGCGCCGTCATCCGCGTGCGCAAAGGCCCCGGGGGCAGCGGCTCCTGCTCGAAGTAGAGCCGGCCCCGGTACGTGTCCAGCGCGGAGGAGACGAGCATCAGCAGGGCCACGGGCACGCCCAGCACCCACCACCAGTGGCGCGTGCGACGGGCCAGTCCATACAGGCCGATGACGAGCGCGGCGATGGCGAACCCGCCCAGCAGGTGTCCCTTGAGCATGTCCCGGGCGAAGGCGGCCGGGGTGTAGTTGGACATGCCGTGCTGGTGCTCCAGCGTGTACGCGAACCAGATGTCCACGGGGGCGTAGACCAGCTTCACGAACAGGTCCGTCATCAGCGCGAAGAGGACGGCCGCGCCCCAGCCGGACTCACCCCACAGCCGGTCCATGGCGCTGAAGAAGGCGCGGCTGACGGGCGCGGTGCGCAGGATGCCGAAGCGGCGCTCCAGCCCCGCAGCGGCCGCCGTGGCCATGCGGAAGAAGGGCCGCACCAGCACGCCCAACATCAGCGCCAGCAGGGCGAACCGTGCGAAGGGGTTCACCGCCGCGCGGATGTAGTGGGGCAGGTGGTAGGCGTGAATCTCCGCGAGCTGCTCGGGCGTGAAGAGGGGCTCCATGGCAGGGCCCCAGGCTACGCCGCCCGGCCCGGGGCTGCCCAGTGGGGCGGCCTCCGGGCGACTTCAGCCGCGGCTCACGTGTGGGGCTCGTCCTTCGACGCGGGAGGCTCGGGAAGGGGCTCGCCCTCCGCGTCCGCCAGCAGCAGGGCCTTCACCTTGGCGAGGCTCTCGCGCGTGCGGTCCACGAAGCTGCTCTGCGAGCCGATGCGCTCGGCCGTCTCCAGGGTGCGCTCGTAGATGTTGATGGACTTGGTGAGCAGCACGCGAATCTTCTTTCGCAGCTCCTGCCGGTAGACGACGGCCTCTTCCGCGTTGAGCTCCGCGGGGGCGGGCGAGCTCACCATCTGCGCGTAGAGGTCCTCGTACATCGCGCCGATGCGTGAGCCCGACGCGGTGGCCCAGTAGCCGTTGCCCACGCGGATGGAGCGCAGGTAGTGGCCCTGCGAGGAGAGCAGCAGCTCCGCCTTGTAGTTGAGGTCCTCGGCCAGCTTGTCCGCGCCCTTGGAGGGGTCCAGCTTCACGTCCTCGTAGTCCAGCCGGTACAGCTCTCCCACGAAGAAGTGCGCCTGCGCGGGGAAGTAGTCGTCCACCTCGTCCTTGTCGGACAGGGCCTCGTAGGCGGACAGGGCCTTGCGCAGCGTGGCCTCGGCGGCGTCGGTGCGGCCCGCCTCCAGCTCACACACGCCCTGCTGCACGCGCGCCTCGATGCGGCGGTTGACCGGGATGTCCTCGCGCGCGGCGAGCGTGGCCAGAAGGGCCACGGCCTCGTCGTAGCGCTCCAGGTGGTACTGCGTCTCCGCCACGCGGAAGGACGCGTCCAGCGCGTCCCCCTGGCCCGCCTTCGCGTCCGCCAGCTCGGAGAAGCGCAGCCACGCCTCCTCCCACTCCTTGAGGCGCTGGTGGGCGAGCCCCGCGTTGTAGAGCGCCGCGCGACGGTGCTGGCTCTTCGGGTGGAAGTCCACCAGCCGCCCGAAGAAGCGCGCCGCCTGCTTGAAGTCGTTGGCCGCGAAGGCGGACGTGCCCCCGGCGAAGAGCTCCTCGTCGTTGAGCTTGTCCAGCTCCAGGTCCGCGGTCACCGTCACCGCGTCGAACTCAATCTCCTGCTTGGCCGGGACCACCTGGGCGGTGTCCGAACTGCCCGCCGCGCCCGTCGTCCGACATCCGGCGACACCCAGGCCCAGCGCCAACACCCAGCCCCAGCGACTGACCGACATGTACGTTCGCTCGTTCCGCGTCACGGAATGCGTCCTCCTGGCCCTGCCGTCTCCGGACAACGCGCCGTGCCCTGGAGTTCCCACCGCCGAGGGTGGGCGCGCCCAGTTTAATGCGTCCGGGGCGCGCGCGCCGCCGTCCCGCCTGTCCGGCCCCCGGGCGGCTGCTGGCCGCGACGAGGGGTGAGCCCGGGCCCGCTCAGAAGGTGTCGTCTCCCAGCAGGTAGCGTCCGGTCTGCCACAGGCTGGTGATGTCGTGGACGTCCAGCCCGAAACGCGGCACCCGGATGAGGGGGATGCCCGGGCAGGCGGCCTGCAACTGGGCGATGCCCTTCTGGTCCTGCTCGGCCAGGACCTGGAGCTCGCGCAGCGTCTCCTCCACCTTGGCGCGGCGGGTGGGCGTCAGCGTGGCCGCGTCCGCCCACATGGCCTCGGTGGGCAGCGGGTGCACGCGGTTCACCACCAGGGACACCACCTCCATGCGGTGCTGCTTGAGGAGGCTGTTGAAGTGGATGGCCTCGTCCATGCGCTCGGGGTGGGGGCTGGTCACGAGCACGAAGCCCGTCGTCTTGTCCTCCAGGAGCGAGCGCACGCCGCGCGCCCGCTCGCGGAAGCCCTCGTTCATGCCCGACAGGGACAGCATGAAGCTGGAGAGCTCCTGGAGCATCTCCGTGCCGGTGAACTTGGACAGCGCGCGCAGCACGTAGCCGCTGCGGTTGAAGAGCGACAGGCCCAGCTTGCCCGCCTTCAGCGCGGGCGCCAGCAGCCACTTCGCCGCCTCGTTGTCCAGGAAGTCCAGCACGCGGTTGGGCGCGTCCAGGAAGTCCAGCGCGTGCGCGGTGGGTGGCGTGTCCAGCACGACGAGCTCGTACTCGCCCTTGCGGCGCAGCTCCCACACCTTCTCCATGGCGATGTATTCCTGGCTGCCCGCCAGGGCCGTGGAGAGCGACTGGTAGAAGCGATTGGCGAGGATGCGCTCGCGCTGCTCCGGAGGCGCGACGCGGGTGATGAGGTCATCCCACGTCTGCTTCATGTCCAGCATCATCGCGTACAGCGCCGCGCGCGGCGTGACGCCCAGCGGCTGCAGCGCGGAGGCCGGCACCTGCGTCTCCGCGTTGCCGAGCGCGGACAGGCCCAGCGAGTTGGCCAGCCGCTTCGCCGGGTCGATGGTGCACACCAGGCTCTGACGGCCCTCCACCGCCGCGCGCAGGGCCAGGGTGGCGGCCACCGTCGTCTTCCCGACACCGCCGGAGCCGACACAGATGAGGACGCGCTTGTTCGCGAGCGCGGGCGCGAGGGCCGTGGTGCTCACCGCTCCCCCATCACCAGTGTTTCGAGGTGACCCATGACCTGCTCGATGGCGTCCCGCCCGAAGGCGGGGAGGAACAGCCGGGGGATGTTGAACACCGGCGTGTGAAGGTTGCGCTCCAGCTTGGTGCCCGCGAGCACCGTCAGCGCCGCGCGGTCATGGTGCGCCTGGGCCACGTGGTGCAATTCGGGGTGGCCCGCCAGGGCCTCCAAATCGGCCTCCGTGAAGCGCTCGGGGATGGCCTGGTTGAGCACCGCCGCGTGCGTGCGGAGGTTCACCCGGTCCGTGAGCGCGGCGTGCAGCTCCAGCGCCTCGTTCACCGGCATCTCCTCCGGGAGCGCCACCAGGATGGCGGCCGTCACGGAGGGGTCCACCAGCAGGTCGCGCATCTTCTGGGCCTCGCGCGACATGGGGCCCGGGGGCACCGTCTGCACGAGCACCTGGGGCACGCTCAGGAAGGAGATGGCGTGGCCGGTGGCGGGCGCGTCCAGGACGATGGTGTCGAAGCGCCAGCGCCCGTCCGGCAGCTTCTCCTGCAGGTGGTACATGATCTTCCCCAGCAGGACGAGCTCCTGCAGGGACGGCACGAAGCGCAGGAAGTAGCGCACCAGCTTGTTCTCGAAGACCGTCTTGTAGAGGGCCTCGAAGCGCAGGACCATCAGCCCGTACTCGCGCATGGCCTCCTGCGGGCGCACGTCCACGGCCCAGAGGTTCTCCTCCAACAGCTTCACCTCGGGGCCGGCGGGAGGGTGCTCGAGGAAGCGGCTGATGCGCTCCTGCGTGTTCACCTCGCACACCAGCGTCCGACGCCCTGCGCGCGCCGAGCGCAGGGCGAGCGCCGCGGCGACGGTGCTCTTGCCCACGCCGCCCTTGCCGGAGACCACCCACAACCGCTTGTCCAGGAGCCCTGCCATAAGCGAGCGGCGAACCGTAGGAATCGAGTCTCCAGGAGTCAACGCGTTTGGCCCGGGGTTGTTGCCTTGCTTGACACGTCGCGTTGCCCCCTCGCAGAGTGCGGCGTCTTTTTCCCGACGTCCCGACGGTGGGGTTCCACCGGGCGGGTGAAAACCAGGCGTCCCATGCTGAAGAACAACCCGGTGATGAAGAAGCTCGTGGAGACGGGCGAGGAGCGCGTCGGCAAGCTGGCGCAGCAGCTGCTCTCCAACGAGAAGTTCGTGGCGGCGGTGCAGACGCTGGTGTCGCGCTCGCTGTCGGCCAAGGGCACGCTGGACAGCGCGCTGCGCTCGGCGCTGTCGGCCATGAACCTGCCTTCCACGGCGGACCTGGAGCAGCTGCGCTCGAAGGTGGATGACCTGGAGCGGCTCTTGGCGTCGGTGGAGAGCAAGGTGGACACCCTGGTGGCGCAGAAGGCGCCGTCGAAGAAGTAAGCACCCGGACAGGTCCGGGGGAGCCCGAGGCCACCATGCGGCGCATCGCCTTCATCAACGAGAAGGGCGGCACCTGCAAGACGACGCTGGCGGTGAACACCGCCGCCTGGCTCGTCAGGGAGCGCGGCCTGCGCGTGCTGCTGGCGGACCTGGACACGCAGGGCCATGCGAGCAAGGCGCTCGGCCTGGACGTGCGCACGCTTCCTCGCAACGTCTTCCACCTGCTGACCGACGACACCGTCGCCCTGGCGGACGTGGTGCGGCCGTCGGCCGTGGCCGGCCTGGACGTGCTGCCCTCGTACAAGGAGATGGCGGACTTCCCGGTGGTGGTGGCGTCCCACGCGCGGCGCTCGCACCGGCTGGCGGACCGCCTGGAGGCGGCGAAGGACGCGGGCTACGACGCCGTCGTCTTCGACTCGCCGCCGTCCATGGGGCTCACCACGCGCAACATCCTGGTGGCCGCGACGGAGGTGGTGGTGCCGGTGGCGCTGACGTACCTGGCGCTGGATGGCTGCGCCGAGGTGGCGGACACGGTGCGGCAGGTGGGCGAGGCCGAGGGCCGCTCGGACCTGAGCGTCACCAAGGTGGTGCCCACGCTGTACCGCAAGACGGCGCTGGCCACGGCCATCCTGGAGCGGCTCAGGGCGTACTTCCCGGAGTCACTCGCCACGACGCCGCTGGGCTACGACGTGAAGGTGGACGAGGCCCAGAGCCACGGGAAGACCATCTTCGAGTACGCGCCCCGCAGCCGGGGCGCGCAGATGCTGGCGGCCATCGCCTCGGAGATTCACGGCGGGCCCGCTCCCCGGAAGCGGAAGCGGGCGGCGCCCAGGGCCTGACGGCTACTCGGACTTCTTGGACTGCTCGAGCTGCTCGAGCTTCTTCTCCAGCTCCTCGAGGCGCTGGGTGAGCGACTGCATGTCGCGGCCCAGGGCGGGGAGGTTGCCGGTGAGGTTCTCGACGACGTGCTTCACGCGCTCGTCGATCTTCTTCTGCCAGTCCTCGAAGGCACGCTGGCTGGCCTTGAGCAGGTCGGCGGGGGACAGGCCACCGGCGGGCAGGTTGGCGTCCGCGGCCTGCTGGGGCTCCTCGGGAGGAACCTCCAGGCCGGCCTTCACGGCCTCTTCGCGGCGCAGGAGCTTGTCGAGGCGGGACTCGGCCTCCTCGCGGATGGAGGCGACGCGAGGGCTGACCTCCTTCTGGATGAAGCCCGAGATGGACTCGCCGGGGTGGCGGATGATCTCCCGCAGCACCGACAGCGGCATCTGGTTCTTCTTCTTCTCCTCCTCGAAGATGATTTGCGCGAGGGTGACCGAGGTCAGGTCTTCTTTCGTGCGGTTGTCGACAATCCGCACCTCGGTGCCCTCCTTGATCATCGCGGCGATCTCATCGAGGGTGACGTACCGGCTCTCCACGGTGTCGTAGAGCTTCCGGTTCGTGTACCGCTTGATGATCTTCGGCTCCTTGCTGCTGGGAGCGCCTGCTTGCTCGGCCTCGCTCATCGGTTTCTCCGCCCCTTTTGGGCTCGACTCCAAGCCAGCTTCCATGCCTGAGTCTCGCAGGGGCGAACCTCGTACCAGAGGGGTTGGAGGCGAGCAAGCAGCGAGAACCCGTCTCGCCGGACCCGCCCGGTGCCTCTATACTCGTGCCTGCCCCAGGCCTGCTGAATGATCGTCAAGTGCGCGCGGTGCCAGACGCGGTTCAAGATCCCCGACGAGAAGGTGACCGAGAAGGGGGTCAAGGTCCGCTGCACCAAATGTCAGAACACGTTCCGCGTCACCCGTGAATCAGGCGGGGAGGATGCCGGTGCGTCCTCGCCTTCCTCGTCGGCCGGGCAGGCCGACCCCTTCGCCGCCTTCGGGGCCGCTGCCGACCCCAAAGGCGTTGAAATCACGCGGCCCGGCTTCTTCGCCCAGGGCGTCGCGGCGACGCGAACAGCCCCCGCGGGCCCCCCTGGGGGTGGCTCGTGGAACAGCATGGATGGGGACCTCGACACGGAGGACGGCGTCTTCCGCGAGCCCACCCGCGTGGGTCCCATCCCGCTGCCGCCGGCGCAGTCCTCGGGCCCTCCCGTGGCCGGGGCTCCTGGCGTCGCCGCGGTGCGCAACGCTGGCGCGGTTCCACTGCCCGGGGCCGCGCAGCCCGTTCGTCCGCCAGTCGACACTTCCTCGGGCTTGTACGGTGGCGCGGTGCCTCCGCCGGTCGATGAGGCCGCCGCATCGCGGCAATCGGGGCCCGTGCCCCTGCCCGGAATCGCGTCCCGGCAGCCTCCGGGAGTCGCGGCGCCTCGGGGGGCGCCAGCCCGCACCGCGCCGCCTCCGCCTCCCGGGGCGGGAAGCGCCGCGTCGCGAGGCGCGGACCCGTTCGCTGATTTCCTCGCCGCGCCCGTTGGGGCGGTGGGTGGGGCGGATCCGTTCGGTGCGTTGCCTGCGCCCGTGGGGCCTGGCGCGAAGCCTCCCGCGCCTCCGGTCGATGCGGATCCGTTCGCGTCCATCGACATCGATGACGCGCTGCCTGCGCCTCGGACCGCCGCTCCTCCCGCGGCCGAGGATGACCCGTTCGCGTCTATCGACATCGACGACACGACGATGTCGGCGCCGCCTCCGTTCGCTCCGGCGAGTGCTCCGGTGGCGGGGCAGAACGCTGCTCCTCGTGGCGTGACGGGGCAGCCGCCTCCTCGGGCTCCTCAGGCGGGGGCACCTGGCGCCCCGCGTGCTGGTGCGCCAGCGGCAGGGCGGCCCCCCGCGCATGGGGCGGCGGGTGCCTCGCCGTTCACGGCGCCCGAGGAGGCGACGCTTCCGGGGCGTCCTCCGGCTCCACCGTCGGATCCGTTCGCCTCGCTCGACCTGGATGTAACGCAGGCGGGTCGACCTCCGGCTTCTCCGGCGGACCCGTTCGCTTCGCTCGACCTGGGTGATGCGACGCAGGCGGGGCAGCCGCCGGACCCGTTCGCGGCCCTTGACTCGAGCGACGCGACGCAGTCGGGTCGTCCGCCTGCTGCTCCTGGTCGCGTGGAGCTCTTCGCGGCCCTGGCTCCGAACGAAGCGACGCAGGCCGGGCGTCCGCCCCCGGCGCCCGCTCGCGCAGGAGGCGCGCCGCTCAATCCGAGTGATGCGACGCAGGCCGGACGGCCTCCCGCCACGGTTGCTCGCGGGGCCGCGCCGCTCAACTCGAGTGATGCGACGCAGGCCGGACGGCCTCCCGCCTCGGCTGCTCGCGGGGGTGCCGCGCCACTCAATCCGAATGATGCGACGCAGGCCGGGCAGCCTCCCGCCTCGGCTGCTCGTGGAGGCGGCGCGCCGCTCAATCCGAGTGATGCGACGCAAGCCGGGCAGCCTCCCGCCGCGGCTGCTCGCGGGGCCGCGCCGCTCAACCCGCGCGATGCGACGCAGCCGAGCCGTCCACCTGCTGCTCCTGCTCCCGTGGACCCCTTCCTCGCCCCGAGCGACGCGACGCTCCCGGGGCGTCCTTCCTCGGCCGCAGACCCGTTTGCTTCCCTCGACCTGGGTGACGCGACGCACCCAGGCCATTCGCCCACCGCCGCGTCACCGGGACATCCCCCTTCGTCGCCTCCCGGCGCGCAGGACCTGTTCGACCTGAACTCGGACGGTGGCGAGGCCTTCGGCGAGCACGCGGGGCTCGAGGCCTCGGACACCGGGCGCGCGGCGCTGTTCGGTGACGTGTCACCAGGCGCTCTCGACCACGATGGCTCGCACGGCGGTTCGTTGGGCTCGCTCCTGGACGACGTGCCTCCCGTGGACGCGGGCCAGGGTGGAGGCGTCACCCTGGGACGCGTGGGGAGCGGGGTGGGGCAGCGCGAGGTGCTGGAGCTGGACCCGAGCATGTCCTCCGCGCCCGTGGTCTCCGTGGCCAAGCCCACGGCCCGGCCCGAGGACGTCGGAATCCCCCAGGCCCGCCCGCCCAGTCGCGCGCGCAAGGTGACGGCCCTGTTCGTCAACCTGGTGGTCGCCGCCGCCCTCGTGGTGGGTCTGGGCGCGCTGGGCTGGGTCTACCTGCACGAGGGCCGGGTGGACTTCTCCGTCCTCTCTCCCGAGCGCCTGCGCTCACTCGTCGTCCCCGCGCCCACGCCGCTGGTGGCTCTCGACGTGTCCAACGGCCTGTACGAGACGCAGTCCGGCAAGCCGCTCTTCTTCATCCGAGGGGACGCGGAGAACCGCACCGGCTCGGCGACGCACCTGCGCGTGCGCGGCGCCCTCTTCGATGGGAACCAGCGCGTGCGCTCCGTCGAGGGCCTCGCGGGCTCGGTGGCCACGCCCGAGGAACTCTTCGCGGTGGGCAACACCGAGTCGGCCCAGGCCCTGCGCCAACGCATGGACTCCTCCGCCGTCTCCGTGGCCCCCGGCGCCAGGGCGCCCTTCCTGCTCGTCTTCCACGAGTACCCGGCCGCCCTCGATGGCTTCCGCCTCGAAGTCACGGTGGAGGCCGTCCCCGCGCCCGCTGCGGCCACTCCTCCTCCCGCCGAGCCCACCGCGCCGGCCCAGGCCAAGCCCACGGAGTGAGCCGCCATGCCCTCGCTGGAGGAAGCTCGCAACGTCGCCCGATTCCTCCACGCGCTCGGTGGCGGTGCGTCGGTGCGTCGCAAGGCGGCCGCGAGGGAGCTGTCGCGCGGAGACCCGCTCGACGCGAATGAACTGGTAGGGCACCTCATCTCCCTGGCCCGTCAGGGCTGGGAGCCCGCCACCTGCGTGCTGTCCGACTTCATGGCCGCGCTCGCGCAGGAGGCCGAGCACATCCCCCACGTGGGCGCGCTGCGCAGGCTCGCGCATGTGCAGTCGCTCGACACCGTGGCGGACCTGTTCGCGCAGGGCCCCGCGAAGCGCGAGATGAACCCCGATGCCGCGGCGCGCGCGGACGCCAACGCCTTCTCGCAGTCGCTCGGGCACCTCAAGCAGCAGGCCCGACTGACGAGGGATCCGGACACGCTGTCGCGCCTGGCCACGGTGAGCAACCCCTCCGTCCTGCGCAACGTCCTCATCAACCCCCGCCTCACCGAGGAGCTGGTGGTGCGCGTGGCCGCGCGCCGTCCCGCGCGTCCCGAGCCGCTGCTCGAAATCTGGAGGTCCCCGCGCTGGTCCGTGCGCCACGCGGTGCGCCGGGCGCTCGTCTTCAACCCGTACCTGCCTCCCGAGGTGGGCGCGAAAATCGTCCCGCTGCTCAACACGGGGGACCTGCGCGAGCTCATCTCGGACAACGCCGTGCACGCCTCGCTGCGCGAGCAGGCCTCCCGGCTCCTGGCCGAGGGCCCCGAGTCCCTCCGCCCCGCGAGCCCTCGCGCGACGGAAGTCCCCGGAACTCGCATCGGGCACCACGGTCCGGACTGAATCGAGGCGCCTTCCGCTTCACGAGGCCCCGAGCGCCGGGAACCCACGTTGGACACGACGGCGCGGGCCCGCGCGGACAGTCGAGAAGCAGCGGGGAGGGGCGGCCGACCTAGCGGCGGCGCGGGGCGTCCTGCTCGGTGTACTCGGCGTCGGTGGAGCCCCGACGTGAGGACGGCAGCGACTTGGCGTCGATGAGGTCCTCGCCCTTGGACGCCTTGCGGAACGAGTAGACGAACTTGCCCACCGCGTTGCCGAGCTGACCCATCCGGGCGGCCGAGAAGACCACCAGCAGGATGAAGCCGAGGACGATGAATTCTCCGAGGCCGAGGCCCATGATGAGGGCACAGTGCAGCAAAGGGGCGGGGGAGGCAAGCCGCGCGTCCAGCCGTGGACGCCTGCCCGCACTTCGGCTGCACGCGGCGGCCGCTTCCGTCGCACACTGCGCCCATGCTCCTGCTTGCCCACCGAGGCGCCTCCGCCGACGCCCCCGAGAACACCCTGGAAGCCTTCACCGAGGCCGCCCGTCAGGGCGCCGACGGCGTGGAGCTGGACGCCATGGTGTGCGGCTCGGGCGAGGTCGTCGTCTGTCACGACGAGCGCCTGGAGCGCCTGGCCCGCCTGCCCTGGGAGGTGCGCACCACCCCCTGGTGGAAGCTCCAGAAGGCCGACGTGGGCTCACCCCTCGGCTTCGCTCCGGCCCGCATTCCCCTGCTGGAGGAGGTGCTGCTGTCACTGCCCCCACAGTTCATCGTCAACATCGAGCTCAAGTGCGAGCGCTTCGATGACGACGGCCTGGCGCGCAAGGTGGCCCGGCTCGTGCGCGACCTGGACATGGCCGAGCGCGTGGTCATCTCCAGCTTCAACCCGCTGTGCCTCTTCCGACTGCTCGCCGTCGCGCCCGAGCTGCGCCGGGGCTACCTCATCGACCCGGACCGGCGCTGGGGCGTGCAGGCCTACGCGGTGAGCCCGCTGGTGTCCTCGCACTCGGTGCACCCGTACCACGTGGACTGCACGCCGGAGCGGGTGGCCACCTGGCGAGCCGCGGGGCTGCGCGTGGCCGCGTGGACCGTGGATGACGCCGCCCGCGCGAGCGAGCTCGAGCGCATGGGCGTCAGCTACCTCATCACCAACAGGCCGGGCGCGGTGCGCGAAGCCCTGCGCGCCGCGGCCTGAGGGCGCCGCTCAGAAGTCCAGGCCCAGCGTGGTGCTGAACGCGAAGACACCCGGCAGGCCCCGGTCCTCGCTCGCGCCCGGGTCCTCGACGCTGCCCGTGCGGGTGATCGACAGCTCCGCGCCCAACTGCAGCACGCCGCCGATGAAGCGCACGCCGCCGTAGAAGCGCTGGTTCACGTTGTCGCCGAAGGACACCTTCCGGTACGGCGCCGTACCCTCCAGCGCCGCGCGTGAGTCGTTCCCGGTGGAGTCCTCGTAGGAGCGGTTCGGCTGGAAGTCGATGCGGCTGCTGGTGGCGCCCACGAAGCCCAGGTCCAGACCGCCGTAGGGCGTCAGCGTCACCATGCCGCCCAGGGGGAACTGCTTGCCCACGCCCAGGTCCAGGCCCATCACCGTGAGGCTCAAGTCCCTGGTGCCGAACAGCTTGGTGACGTGGCCGCGCACGCCCACGTCCGGCAGCCACGTGAAGCCCTCGTTGACGGCCCACTTCACCTCGCCGGTGGCCACCACCTGGCTGCTCTTCTCCACCCAGCCCACGCGCCCACCCAGCTCCAGCGAGAAGGGCAGGCCCTTGCGCACGTGGAAGGAGGGGATGAGCACCGTGGAGGGCTGCTCCGGGTTCTCGGTGGGGATGCGCACGCTGTCCGGAAGCGACACCACGGACAGCTCCGCGTTGATGGCCCAGGCCGAGTGCCCCGTCGTCTCCGGCGGCATCAGGTTCGCCGAGGTGATGGCGGCGCCCATGATGCGCGCGAAGGCCTGGAAGTCCGCGTTGGCGGAGGAGTTCGCCGTCGTCGGGTCCCCGAACTCGGAGATGCGCAGGTCGTTCTGGTCCGCGTACGCGGTCGCTCCCGAGACACACGCCGCCAGGGCGAGCCACCGACTGAACGTCCGCATTCGAGTCACCGCCTCCCGAGCACCCGCCGGCCGGGGGCGCCCCACGGCGTCGGACGCTAACGCCTGCTCGCGAGGAGCGTCAACAAAACGGGCGGCCCCTCCCGCCAGTCTCCGTGAGGAGGACTGGCGGAACGGACCGCCCGGAAGGCTGCGTCCGGCCCGTGGGCCGGAGGACTACTGCTGCCGAGGCTTCACCGTCCCGGCCGGCTGACCCGGCGCGGGCACCGTCTGGGCGACCTCCGCCGGACGGCGGCGGATGACCAGGGTGCGGCGGCTGGCGAAGTCGGTGCTCTCGCGCGCCACCACCAGCACGTTGTTGTTGCCCTCCTTGAGCGTGAACTCGGTGGAGAACTTCAACGTGTTGGGCTCGCCCTTGGCCGGGTCCACGCCCTTGAAGAAGACCTTCTGGTCATTCACCAGCACGTAGACGTCCAACAGGCCGTTGGGGTCCGTCACCACGCCGGACAGGGTGAACTTCTCCCCGTTGGCCACCAGGCCGCCCGAGGACGGGTCCGCGTCCAGCTTGATGTCCGGCGGACGGCGCGTCGTCGTCCAGGCCATCTTGGGCGCCACGGGCTTGCCGGCCTTCACCTCGCGAGCATCCTGGGCGCGCACGAAGGCGAAGCGGTTCTTCTCCAGCTCCACGCGCAGGAAGCCCTTCGTCGAGGCCTCCACCGGCAGCACCGCGGCGGCGTTCAGCTTCGCCACCGGGCGGGCGTTCTCCACCGGCGAGCCGAACAGCTCCACCTTCTCCGCGATGCGCACCGAGCCCTTCCTGGGCTCCATCGTGGCCACCGCCGCGTCCTTCACCGGCAGCTCCATCTTCTCCATCACGAACTCCTCGAGGGGCTCGTCGATGATGGCCAGCTTCAGCGGGAAGGTGTCGCCCTTGTAGCCCTTCTTCACCTCCACCTGGAAGCGCGCGGACTTCGTCTCACCCGACTTCAGCTCGCCGAGTTTGAAGCGGCCCTTCTCGATGAAGATGTTCGCGTCGCCGCCGTTCTTGATCTGCGTGAACGAGTCCAGCGCCGTGCCCGGACCCACGTTCGTCACGTCCAGCAGCACCGCCACCGACTCACCGCGCTGCACCACGCCGTCGCCGTTGCAGGCGGCGCAGTCGTCGATGACCTGCCAGTTGAACGCGAAGGACGGACGCGGCAGCTCGGCGAAGTTCAGCTCCGACACGCGCGTCTCCGGCAGCGCGCCCTGGTCGTCGAAGAAGCGCACCGTCACGTCGTCGCGGCGGCTGGTCAGGTCCTTGGGCAGGCGCACCTTCACCTTCCAGGACTTCTTCTCGCCCGGGTTGAGCGCGCCGAAGATGAACTCGCGGCGGTCCAGGAACGCGTTGTCGCTCTCGGTCCAGGCGCGAACGCGCTTGAGCGGCTCGCCGCCCTTGTTCTCCGCCGTCACCACCATCTCCAGCAGCTCGCCGGCCATGATCTTCGCGTCCGGGGACGGCGTCAGCGTGCCGGTCAGCTGCACGTTCTTCGGCGTGGGACCGGCGCTCCAGTCCACCCCCAGCGCGGCGATGGCGTTGTTGATGCGCGTCTCCTCCTCGCGGCGCTTCTGCTCGATGAAGGACTTGCCCTGCTCCAGCATCTTCTGGCGGGTGGTGGCCGGCGCGCGCAGCACGTAGTCGCGCGCGAACTGCACCTCGAAGTCCTCCTTGATCTCATCCTGGGACTCCGCGTCGAGCTGGTCGTCCAGGTCCTCGCCCTGGCCCGCCACGTCCAGCAGCGGGTCGTTCTCGCCGTGGGGCTTCTTGTCCACCTTCTCGGTGGCGGCGGCCTTGGGCTTGGGCTCCTCCTTGGCGGCGGCGGCCAGCTTCTCCTGCTGCTTGGGGTCCACCTTCAGGTACTTGAGGCTCTCGCGCGGCTTCTCGCGGTCCAGCACGTCCTCGCGCTTCTTGGCGACGGTGGTGGAGTCCGGGTTGCCGAAGTGCTGGTCCAGGTCCGCCTCGCCCATGGAGCGGCGCGACGCGAACACGTCCACGCGCTCGTCGGTGACGCGGGTGGGCACCAGCTGGATGTCCGGGACGATGCCGACCTCCTGGATGGAGACGTCGCCGGGCGTCAGGTACTTCGCGATGGTCAGCTTCAGCGCGCTGTCGTCCGGGAAGTCGTACAGCACCTGCACGCTGCCCTTGCCGAACGTCTGCCGGCCGATGATGACGCCGCGGTTCAGGTTCTTGAGCGCGCCCGCCACGATTTCGGACGCCGACGCGCTGCCCGCGTTCACCAGCACCGCGATGGGGTAGGCGTCCTCGCCCTCCGTGGGACGCGCGCGCTTCTCCTCGCGCAGCTTGTCCGACAGGCCCACCGTCGCGACGATGGTGCCGCTCGACAGGAACGTGTCCGACACCTGGATGGCCTGCTCCAGGAGCCCGCCCGGGTTGCCGCGCAAATCGAGCACCAGGCCCTTGAAGCCGCCCTTGGTGTCCGCCTGCTTGCGCAGCTCGCCCAGCGCCGCCTCCAGGTCGCGCGTGGTGTTGCCCTGGAAGTTCTTCAGCCGGATGTAGCCGACGTTCCCGGAGAGCATCTTGTGCTGCACGCTCTCGATGGAGATCATGGCGCGCGCCACCGTCATCACGCGCGGCTTCTCCCAGCCGTCGCGCTCCACGGTGATGGTGATGCGGCTGTCCACCGGGCCGCGCAGCTTGGACACGGCCTCGTTGAGGTCCATGTTGACGGTGGACTCCTCGCCAATCTTCTTGATGCGGTCATCCTTCTGGATGCCGGCGCGGTGCGCGGGCGTCTTGGGCAGCACCTTGACGACGGTGAGGTTGCCCTCGCGCATCTGGATGACGAAGCCCAGGCCGCCGAACTCGCCCTTGGTGGACAGCTTCATCTCCCGGTACAGCTCCGGGCGCAGCAGCACCGAGTGCGGATCCAGGGTGGACAGCATGCCGTTGACGGCCGCGTACTCGATGTCGCGCGTGTCCTCGATGGGGCGCATGTTCTTCGACAGGAAATCGAAGACGTCCTTGAGCGCGAACGACATCTTCCACAGCGAGTCGACGTGCGCGATGTCGAACTCGCGCGACTTGCCGTTGACGTTGACCGCCAGCTTGCCCGTCTCCGGGTTGCCGTCCACCAGCACGTCCGGGACGCTCTTCTCCACGTACTCGAGCGAGGAGATCATCATCTCCTTCGGCTTGATGCGCTTGGGGTCGACGTAGTTCTCCTTCACGTAGAGGATGACCTTGGTCAGCACGCGAAGGCTGTTGAGGTCATGAGGCGCCTTCTCGCCCTTGGCGGAGGGCAGGCTGCCGTCCCAGGTGCCCTGCCCCTGCCCGGCCTCCGCCGCGCCCATCATCAGCGGTATCGGCGCGCGATGGCTGCCCACGAGGGCCCATGCTCCGAGGAGCACGGCTACGGCGGAGATGCGGCGGAGAAAACGCGGCATGTGATTCATCCAAGCTGGAGCACCGTGCGGCACTCCGGGGTGTGACGTGAAATGCCTAGAAAATCCGAACCCTTGAAACGGTAGCTGGGCATTGAAGCGGCCGGGCAAGCCTAATCACGGCTTTCTGGTGCTTCAAGGCGTCGACTCTCCGCTGAAGAGGCAGAACGTCCCTGGCGGGCACTGCGTTCCCGCCCTGCTGGCTCCGACAGCCGGTGGAGGCGTTTATTTCAGGGCAGCGCCCCCCGGCTGGCCCCGGGAGGGGGCGGCAGGAGGCCCGCCTTCAGGAACCCCCGGTAGAGGAGGGTGCCCGCGACGATGGCCACCGGGAGGAAGAACGTATTGAGGATCGGCACCCAGAGCAGGAGGTAGACGCCCGCCCCCAGGCCCAGGCAGAGGGCGCGGCGCTGGCGGAGCATCCGGCGCACCTCGGCGAAGGGGTACAGGTGGCGCGTCATGGGGGCGGCCAGGAACTCGCCCGCCATCCAGGTCATGGTCCACAGGGCCCCCAGCACCGTCCACAGCACGCTGCCCACCCCGGGGATGAGGTGCAGGGGCAGCAGGAGCGTCAGCCCGGCGAGCAGGAAGAAGAGCCGGGCGAGCGTGTGCAACAGGCCCGTGGTGATGCCCCGCACGAAGCCGGCCAGGGTGAAGGGCGGGCCGTCGTTTCCTCCACAGAGGGCCTCGGTGGCCTCCGACAGCGGGTCCTGCAGGGGCGCGAGCAGCAGGGGCGGGACGATGTTGGCGCCCACCACCCAGAGCACCAGCCCCGCGAGCACCAGGACCGTGTACCAGGCGCCCCGGCCGTACCAGGACTCGGGCTGGGTCCAGACGGAGCCCAGGGCCAGGGGGGCGTAGTGGTACAGCAGCCACGCCAGGCCCACCAGGGCGATGGCGGTGACGACGGCGCACAGGGCGGACAGGGCGAAGAGGCGGCGGGAGCGCAGGATGAGGCCCGCGGCTCGGCCGAGCAGTCCCAGGCCCTGGAAGAAATCGGACAGGCGCGGCTGGGGGGACACAGTGGGGATGGGAGAGGGAGGGCTCATGGCGGGCCAGTGCGCGAATCGACAGCGGGTCCGGAGGTCCCCGTTATATAGGGCGCGCCCATGTCACTCGACCTCAAGCGAGCCGCCTCCGAGCCCATCACCTCCGTCGATATGCTGGTGTCGGGATTTCGCGCCGCCGAGAAACCCCAGGGCGAGCTGCGCCTGGGGCTCGAGCACGAGAAGCTCCTCTACCCCGTGGGCTCGTCCGAGCCGGTCCCCTACGAGGGTGACTCCGGGGTGGGCGCGCTCCTGAACCGGCTGGCCCCCGACGGCTACGTCCCGTTCCGGGAGACGCCCGACTCCCCCGTCATCGCCCTGCAGCGCGAGCGCGGCGAGGCCACCATCTCCCTGGAGCCCGGCGGCCAGTTCGAGCT
The DNA here is from genome assembly GCF_020037055.1 of Myxococcus sp. AS-1-15. NCBI lineage: Bacteria > Pseudomonadati > Myxococcota > Myxococcia > Myxococcales > Myxococcaceae > Myxococcus > Myxococcus sp. AS-1-15. Next base: position 629,845 of record NZ_JAIQDF010000001.1, read on the forward strand.
GTCCGGCAGCCCCTTCCACACCGCGCGCGAGGCGCACGCGGAGAACCTGGCCCACCTCAAGCAGGTGAAGGCGGCGGCGGGGGAATTGGGGCTGCGGCTCGTCACCCTGGGCTACCGGCCCACGGGGACCACGTTCACCCAGCCGTGGATGCCCAAGAGCCGCTACCTGGTGATGCGGCGCACCCTGCCGGAGCGCGGCCGGCTGGCGCTGAACATGATGTTGATGACCGCCACCGGACAGGTGTCGCTCGACTGGAAGGATGAGGCGGACTGTGTCCGCAAGACGGTGGTGGTGGCCCGGCTGTCCCCCATCATGAACGCGCTGTACGCCAACAGCCCGCTCGTGGACGGAAGGCCCTCCGGCTATCTGTCCTTCCGCAATCGCGTCTGGGATGAGGTGGACCCGACGCGCTGCGGCTACCTGCCGGCGTTCTTCGACGGCTCCTTCTCCTACCGGGCCTATGTCGAGTGGGCGCTGGACGCGCCGCTGCTCTTCCTGCGCCGCCAGGGGCAGTACCTGCACCCGAAGCTCACCTTCCGACAGCTGATGGAGCAGGGCTTCGAGGGCAAGCCGCCGGACCTGGCGGACTGGACGGACCATCTCTCCACGCTCTTCCCCGAGGTGCGGCTGAAGAAGGTCGTCGAGGTGCGTGGCGCGGACTGCGGCAGCGCGGCGATGACGGGCGCGCTGGCGGCCCTGTGGCGCGGCATCCTGTACGACGCCACGGCGCTGGACGAGGCGGAGCGGCTGTTGCCCAAGCTCACGTACGTGGAGCACCTGGCCTTCCACGACACGGCCCGGCGCGAGGGCCTGGCGGGGCGGCTGGGCGCGCGCGAGCTGTACCGGCTCGCGGAGGAGATGGTGGGCATCGCCCGGCGGGGCCTGAATCGGCTGGACGCGGCGGATGCGCCGCTGTTGGAGCCGCTCGCGGAGGTCGCCGCGTCGAAGCGCTCGCCGGCGGCGGAGCTGCTCGAGGCGTGGGAGAAGGACCCACGCCCCGAGACGGTGCTCGCGCTGCGCACGGTGTGAGCGGACGGGCTAGAAGCGGCCGCCCAGGGTGAGGTTGGCGTTGAAGAGGCTGCCCTTGGCGGCGCTGGTGGTGCCGGGGCGGTCCACCATGTTCTCGCCGCCCAGCAGGCGGTAGGTGGCCCGGGCGCCCGCGAAGAGGACGCTGCCCAGGCGGTAGTCCACGCCGGCGGCGAGCGGGAGCTCGGTCATCCAGTCGCTGTCGTAGACGCCATCCGCGCCGTCGGAGGGGTCCACGTAGCTCAGGCCCACGCCGGCGCCGACGAAGGGCCGCCACTTCTCGTCGATGAGCGGGCCCGCCTTGGCCATCAGGCCCAGGTTGTTGCGCCACAGGCCCGCGTCCTCATCGTCGATGCGCCGCGAGTCGACGGGCATGCGCTGCAGCTCGTAGCCGACTTCGATTCCCACGTACTTCCAGGCCTGGGCGTCGGCGTTGATGCTGAAGAGGGGGCCCACGCCCACGTCTTCGCCCAGGTCCCCCGTGAAGCTGCCCAGGCCCAATCGCACGTCGAGGCCGACCTCGGGCTGCTGCCTCACGTCCAGGGCCCCCGCCACCTTCTGGGCCTCAATCGCGAACGCGGGGCTCGCCAGCGCCACGGTCGCCACGGCGACTCCTCCCACCATCGAACGTCGCATCGACTACCTCCTCGTAAATCCGGTCAGCGGAAAGCTGGGCATCCGTTGAGTCGGCTACAGAGAGAGGCCACTGGAGCGGCGGTGGTTCGGAAGGTCCGACAGGAGCCGGACGAAGGGGCGCTCAGCGGCGGCCGAAGAGCTTCTTCAGCCCGGAGAGAAGGCCACTGGGACGCGCCTCGGGCTCGCCCACCAGCGGCGAGCGGGCGACGAGCGCCTCGCGCCCCGCGTCGTCCAGGTCCTCCAGGGCGAGGGAGACAGGCTGGCGGCGCACGCCTGGCAGCGTGGCCTCGAGGGACAGGGCGGCGTCGGCGGTGAGCGCGAAGTGCAGCTCCACCTCACCCGGGCGTTCGACGTTGAGCGAGAGGCGGCCGAGGTATTCGTTCTCCGCGACGAGCGGCGCGGTGCCCTGGAAGAGGGCGAGCTCCAGCGGGCCGGGCGCGGGCACGGGGATGACGAGGGTCTTGCCCGCGGGCAGTCGCGTCGTGCGCTCGAGCACGCGGCGCTGGGTGCCTCCGCGCTCGGCGACGCCGATGGGGGCGGAGAGGACCTCGGAGACGGAGGCGGCGGGCTTGCCGCCCTCGGCGAGCACGATTCCGTGGCCGAGCAGGGCCGCGCCCAGGGCCACGGCGCCGCGCGCGTCCACGTCGTCGCGCACGGGGACGCCGAGGCTCTCCTCCAGGCGGCGGCGGACGAGGGGCGTGCGGCCCTGGCCACCCACGAGGAGCACGGCGTCGAGTCCCTGAGGCGAGAGGGCGTTGGAGTCGAGGACCTCGCGCACGACGGACGTCACGCGCTGGGCGAGGTCCGCGGTGAGGGCCTCCATGCGCTCGCGGCTGAGCGGGGGGACGCTTCCCGAGGGCAGGCAGACGTCCACCTGGTCCTTCTCGGTGAGGGCCATCTTGGCGGACTCGGCGGCGCTGCGCAGGGGGCCCCAGTCGAGCGGGTGCTCGGGGCGGGGGATGCCCTGGGCCGCGAGGTCGCTGGCGAGGGCCTCGGCGATGCGGGCGTCGAAGTCGAGGCCGCCCACGGTGGGGTCTCCGCCGGTGGTGATGACCTCGAGGTCGTCGCCGGTGACCTGGACGACGCACACGCCGAGCCCGCCGCCACCGAGGTCCACGACGAGCACGCGCTTGCGAGCCAGGCCCTTGCTGTGACCGTGGGCGAGGGCCGCGGCGGCGGGAGCGGTGAGGATGCGCTGGGCATCGAGTCCGGCCATGGTGGCCGCGTCACGCAGGGCGGCGCGCTGTCGGTCGGTGAAGTGGGTGGGGGCGCAGATGACGGCGCGAGTGGCCTTGCGGCCGACGAACGTCGACGCGGCGTGCTTCAGCTCGCGCAGGAGGAGCGCGGTGACGAGCGTGGGGGCGACGAGGCGTCCCCCGAGCTCCACGGAGGCATCCCCGCTCGGGTCCGCGGCGACGGGGAAGGGGAGCTGCGGGGCAAGGGTGCGCAGGCGGGGCGAGCGTGCGCGCAGGCCGAGCAGTCGCATGAGCCCGGGCGCGGCGCGACGTGGGGCGCGAGTGGCCTCGACCTGTGCGGCGGGGCCGACGAGCAGCTCTTCGTTGCCGTCCACGGCGACGAGGGCGGGGAGCTCGTGGCCGTCGGTGCCCGGGAGCGGGACGAGCTGGGCGATGCCGTCGTGGAAGACGGCGACGCGCGCGTGAGAGGTGCCCAGGTCGATGCCGAGGACGACCTCGGGGAGCGAGGGGGAGGTGGTGGGCGCGGAGACGGGAACGTCGAGCAGCGCGCGGCGGCGATTGCGCGCGGTGTCGGCATCTTGTGGAGGAGTCGGGGCGTCGCTGGGCGCGGCCCGCGCTTCGGTGTTGGGACGTGTCGCGGGAGTGGGGGCGGTGGTGACGGACGTACCTGCGGCACCGGTACTGTTGGGCGGTGCAGCGGTGGCGTGTGCCGACTGACCCGGTTCTGTCGTGCCCGTGGTGGCGGTCGCGTCTGTCGTACCGACGCTGGTTGAGGCAGTGGACTGTGTCGACGGGGCCGAATCTGTCGTGCCCTCAGTGTCTGCCGCACCGACGCTGGTCGATGCAGTGGACTGTGTCGACGAGGCCGACTCGGTGGTGACAGCCGTGGCGGTCACGTCTGCGGTACCTACGCCGGTCGATCCAGTGGGCTGTGTCGACGAAGCTGACTCGGTCGTGCCCTCGGTGTCTGCCGCACCGTCGCTGATCGACGCAGTGGGCTGTGTCGACGAGGCTGACTCGGATGTGCCCGTGGATGCCGTCGCGCCTGCTGCATCGAGGCTGCTCGATGCAGTGGACTGTGTTGTCGGGGTCGAATCGGTCGGGCTCGTGGATGCCGTCACGCCTTCCGCGCCGACGCCAGTCGATTCAGTGGGCTGTGTCGACGAGGCCAACTCAGGCGTGGTCGCCGTGGTGGTCGCGTCTGCTGCATCGAAGCTGCTCGGCGCTGTGGGCAGTGTCGAAGCCGACTCGGTCGTGTCCGCGGTGGTGATCACGCCTACCGCACCGATGCCGCTCGGCGCTGTGGGCAGGGTCGTCGAAGCCGACGCGGTCGTGCCTGTCGATGCGGTTACGCCTGCAGCATCGATGCTGGTCGATGGAGTGGGCTGTGTCGTCGAAGCCGACTCAGTCGAGCCCGTCGATGCGGTTACGCCTGCAGCATCGATGCTAGTCGATGGAGTGGGCTGTGTCGTCGAAGCCGACTCAGTCGAGCCCGTCGATGCGGTTACGCCTGCAGCATCGATGCTGGTCGATGGAGTGGGCTGTGTTGCCGAAGCCGACTCAGGCGTTCCTGCGGTGGCGGTCACGTCCGCTGCACCGATGCTGGTCGATGCAGTGGTCGGCGCTGCCGCGGCCGACTCGGTCGTGCTCGTAGATGCCGTTACTTCCGGTTCATTGAAGAAGTTCGACACAGGCTGTGTCGACGACGCCGATTCGGTCGTTCCCTCAGTGGCAGGCACGCCAGCCGCGCCGACGGTGGTCGATTCAGTGGGCTGTGTCGACGAGGCCGACTCGGTCGTGCCCGTGATGGAGGACACCTCGTCGGCCCTGGTGATGTTCGTGAGGCTGGGCGTCGACGAACTGGATTCTGTCGTGCTGCCCGTGGCCACGGACGTGTTGAGGGGCACTTCTGGGCCACTGGAGACATTCGCGGTGCTGGACTCCACCGAATCGGTGGTCTGGGTCGACGGAGTGGGTTCTGTCGTGCCCGTGGATGCGGATGCTACGGCGAGGGTGACGCCTTTGGTGCCGTGCCCCGAAGAGGTCGTCGGGTCGACTGACTGGATGGCCCCGGCATCGCTCGTTGGAGCTGTGCCCAACGTGTCCGCAGCATCGGGGCTCGTTGATGCCTCGACGCCGGTAGCCGAAGTCGTCGAAGGCTCCGAACCGTCCGTCACGGCCTCGAAGCGAGACGCATCATTCGCCGTCGAGGCAGGAGTCGATGGCCGCTGCGTCGACTCGGACCGTGCTTCCGAGATGAAGTCTGAATCGGCACTCGTCTCAGGTTCCGCTGTCTCAGCGGGCTCCGCGGTCGGCGATGAAGGCGGGGTGTCCCGCGCGTCGAAGTCGTCGCCGAAGAGCGCCTCAGCCGTGAGAGTCGACCGCGATTCTGGCGAGGCCGTCGTCCCCAGCGACTCCGCCGTCAGCGGCCGCGCTCCAGGGGGGCCGGAAGCATCGGCGGGCTCGTCGTCATCGGGACCGAACAGGCTCGCGGTGATGTCGAAGTCGAGCCCGGTATCGCCCACGGATGCATCGGGAGGCGGAGCGGTGCTCGCATCCACCTGCGCGTGTGCCGGCTCCGCCTGATTGTCAGCCGTGCCCGCCGTCGTCGATTCCGAAGTGACGGGCCCTGTCCCAGAACCTTCGTCATGCCGGGCCACGGCCTCATGCTCAGGCTCCGCGCGCGATGCTTCAAATCCCGCGGACGGTGACGCGGCTTCCGAGGCCGCATCACGTGGAGCCTCGACGTCAGCGGCCCGCGACTCCGCCTCCGAACCGAAATCGCGCGGAGCCTCGTACCCAGGCGCGGGAGGCGCAGCCTCCGCGTCCGACGCCCGCTCACCCAGTTCGGACGGACCAGGCCGGGCCGCCTCGGAGTTCGAGCCCCCGGGACTCACCGGCGGTGCCGCGGGTGCCGGCGTGGGCCGTCCCTTGCGCACCAACCCGGGAACCAGTTGATGCGGCGCGGGCTCGGGCGGCCCCTTCCGCGCGACGACGCGGTCGACGAGCGCCTTGCTCGCCGCGTCCAGCTTCACGAAGCGCACCGTCATGCCGGAGCGCCCCGCGCCCGACTCCACCTGCGCCTTCACCACCACGCCCTCGCCGCGCAACAGCCGGCTCCCATCCGCCAGCACGAACTCGAACGCGAGCCCCGTCCCCTCGGGCTTCAGCGCGCGCGTGGCGATGAACACGCCGCCGCGCGCCACGTTCGAGCCATACTTGTCGATGAACTCCTCCTCCGTGCCGTACGGAAGACGGATGCGCAGCGGAAGCAGCTTGGGAACAAGCCCGCTCATCGCAGGGGGATCCGCACCTCTCCCCCCGTCCCCGGGATGACCAGCTGGAGGTCACCTTCCTTCAGGGCCGGCGGGGGCAGCTCGAACATGAGGATGACGTCCGAGCGCTCCTCGAGCGCCCACGTGCGGCGCAGCGGACGCGTCCCCGCGAGCACCTGCGCATCCCGGGCAATCCCATACGTCGCTTCCCGCGCGCCCACCACCCGCGCCGCATCCCAATCCATCGTCACCGGCGCGGGACCCACGTTCTGCGTCACCAACTGCACCCGGAGGAACAGCTCCTCCGTCGTCATGCTCAGCTTCCCCGAGCCCTTCACCGAGTGCGAGGACTCCAGGCCCGTGAGCTTCACCGCCACCGTGTCCACGTGCACCGTGGCATTCGACTCCGGCAGCTCCAGCCGCCGGGGCGCCGCATCGTCCAACCCCGCGGCGAGCCCCGCGAGCTGCGCGTTCGGGTCTCCCCGAGTCGACTCGGGACCGGGCGTGGGACGGCCGCCCTGGTTCACCCGGTCCACCTCCTGACGCAGCTTCTGCAGCGTGCGCTCGTCCGCCGTGCCCAGGGCCCCGGACGCAGGCTCCTCCTTCGTGCAGCCCCCCGACAGGAGGGCCACGGCCAGGAGCTGCGTCACCGACACCAGGGCCAGGCGGACACGAGGGCTCACGCGGCGCCAGCTCCCTTCACCAGCTCGTACAGCTTGTCGAGCGCGGCGGGCAGCTTCGCCGAGTCCGGGCCGCCGGCCTGCGCCATGTCGGGCTTGCCACCGCCCTTGCCGCCGACCTCCTTGGCCATCTCCCGGACCAGCTCACCCGCGCTGATGCCCTTGGCCACCACGTCCTTCGTCACCGCGACGAGGATGATGGCCCGGCCGTCCTTCTCACCACCGATGGCCACCACGCCCGACTGGATGCGGTCTCGCAGCTGGTCCGCCATGCCGCGGAACACCTTGTCGTCCGCCGGGTCCACGCGCGTGGCCAGCACCTTCATGCCGTTGACGTCGCGCGCCTGCTCCAGCAGGTCCTTGCTGCCCGCCGTCTGCGCCTTGACGGAGACCTCCTCCACCTTGCGCTCGAGCTCCTTCACGCGCTTCTGCGTCGCCTCCACGCGCTTGACGACGTCCTTGGGCGACGTCTTGAGCAGCTCCGCCACCTTGCGCAGCTCATGCTCCTGCTCGCGCACGTGCTGGAACGCGCCCACGCCCGTCAGCGCGATGATGCGCCGCACGCCGGACGCCACGCCGCTCTCGCTCGAAATCTTGAACAGGCCGATGTCGCCGCTGCGCTTGACGTGCGTGCCGCCGCAAAGCTCGGTGGACTCCGGGTGCACGGTGACGACGCGCACCGTCTCGCCGTACTTCTCACCGAACATCGCCACCGCGCCGGACTTCTTCGCGTCCTCCAGCGTCATGACGCGCGTCTGCGCCGCCGCGTTGTCGCGAATCCAGCCGTTGACCAGGTCCTCGACCTTCTCCGACTCCTCGGTCGTCATCGGACCGAAGTGCGAGAAGTCGAAGCGCAGGAAGTCCGCCGCCACGACGGAGCCCGCCTGCTTCACGTGCTCGCCCAGCACCAGCTTGAGCGCCTTGTGCAGCAGGTGCGTCGCGGAGTGGTTCGCGCGGATGGCCTTGCGCCGCTCCACGTCCACCGCCGCCTGCACCATGTCGCCGACCTTGAAGGTGCCCTCGGTGATTTCCACCGTGTGGACGATGAGCCCCTGCACCGGGCGCTGCGCGTCCAGCACCTTGGCCTTCGCCTTGCCGCCGTGGCCCACGATGTTGCCGGTGTCGCCCAGCTGGCCGCCGGACTCGCCGTAGAACGGCGTCCGGTCCAGCACCAGCTCCACCTTGTCGCCCTGGGACGCCTGGACCGCCTCCACGCCGTCGCGAATCAGCGCGCGGATGCTGCCCTCGCCCTCGTGGCCCTCGCCCTCGTAGCCCAGGAACTCCGAGGGCCCGAGCTTCTCGATGAGCTTGAGGTAGACGTCGCCGATGGCCTTGTCCTTGGTGAGCTTGCCGCCCTCGTTGAGCTCACGCTCCTTCCTCAGCTCCTCCTCGAAGCCGGGGATGTCCGCGTCCAGCCCATGCTCACGCAGGATGATCTGCGTCAAATCCCACGGGAAGCCGTAGGTGCCATGCAGCAGGAACACGTCCTTGCCGGACATGAGCTTCTCGCCGGACTGCTTCAGCCGGGAGACGCTCTCTTCGATCATCTTCATGCCGCGGCTGAGCGTGTGCCGGAAGCTCTCCTCCTCGTGCTCGGCCACCTTGAGGATGAAGGGGCGGCTGTCGCGCAGCTCCGGATACGCGTCACCCATCAGCTCGATGACCCGGTCCACGATCTTGAAGAAGAAGTAGACCTGCTCCAGGCCCAGGAGCGTGCCGTGGCGGATGGCGCGGCGCATGATGCGGCGCAGGACGTAGCCGCGACCCTCGTTGGAGGGCTGCACGCCGTCGGCGATGAGGAACGCCGCCGCGCGCGCGTGGTCCGCAATGACGCGGTGGGAGGCGCCCGTCTCCTGCGAGTACGGCTTGCCGGAGACCTCCACCACCTTGGCGATGATGCTCTGGAACAGGTCGGTGTCGTAGTTGGAGCGCTTGCCCTGCACGACGGAGGCGATGCGCTCCAGGCCCGCGCCCGTGTCGATGGACGGCTTGGGCAGCGGAATCAGCGGCGCGTCCTTCTCCTTGCGCTCGAACTGCATGAACACGAGGTTCCAGATTTCGAGCCACCGGTCACAGTCACACGCGACGCCCTGACACTTCTTGCCCGCCGCCTCCTCGACACAGGGGATGTCGTCGCCCTGGTGGAAGTGGATTTCAGAGCAGGGGCCGCACGGGCCCGTCTCGCCCATGGACCAGAAGTTGTCCTTCAGGCCGAGCTTGTAGATGCGCTCACGGGCGACGCCCTGCTTCGCCCACAGCTCGAACGCCTCTTCGTCCCACGGGATGCCGCCCTCGCCGTTGAACACGGTGATGGCCAGCCGCGCGGGGGGAAGGCCGAGCGTCTTCGTCACGAACTCCCAGCCGTACGCAATCGCGTCCGCCTTGAAGTAGTCGCCGAAGGAGAAGTTGCCGAGCATCTCGAAGAACGTGTGGTGGCGCGCCGTGTAGCCCACGTTGTCGAGGTCGTTGTGCTTGCCGCCGGCGCGCACGCACTTCTGCGACGTCGTGGCGCGGCTGTAGTCACGGCGCTCGCGGCCCGTGAAGACATCCTTGAACTGCACCATGCCCGCGTTGGTGAACAGCAGCGTCGGGTCGTTGGCGGGCACCAGCGAGGAGGACGGGACGCGGCGGTGTCCACGCTCCTCGAAGAACTTGAGGAACGCCTCTCGAATCTCGGAGGCGGTCAGGGCGGAAGGCATGGTGTGGGTATATGCCACAAGAGTGGGCCGCGCAGGAGTTCTTGGAGTTTGCATGGAGGGGTGGACGCCCCGACCGACGAGACTCCGACAACCCCCGAGCCGCCTGGATGGCCGGTGGGGGAGGGGACACCGGACAGGGGCCGTCTCCCGGAAGGCCCCGCGTCAGTGCCCGTGTGACATCGTCTGCTTCACCTTCACCACCCGGGCGGGCATGCCCGCCACCACGGCCAGGGGCGGCACGTCCGCCGTCACCAGGGCGCCCGCGCCAATCACTGCGCCGTCCCCCACGGTGACGGGGCCGATGATTTGAGCCCCCACGCCCACGTAGACGTTGCGGCCGATGCGCGGCACGCCGGGCACACCCACCTGCGGCTCCACGCTGACGTTCTGGGACAGGAAGCTGCCCTCGCCCACCTCCACGCCGGGGGCCACCACCACGCCCACGCCGCCGTAGCCCAGTCCCACCGAGGCATGCAGCCGCGCGTCGATGTCCACGTGGCTGTGCAGGAGTCGGTCGCCCACCGCGGCCACCATGCCTGGCAGCATCGGGACACCCAGCGTGCGAAGCCGCCTCGCGGCCCGGTAGAAGGTCAGCGCCGTCGGACCCATGTCCCACCCCGTCCCGTCCCCCGGCGGCCCGACGACGGCCGGGCCTCAAGGCGCTCCTCGGCCCAGGACGCCATCCCGGAGTGGGAGGCAGCGGGCGTCGGAGGGGGCATCCAGGAGGACGGGCGCGTCGAAGCCATGGCTCCGCGCCAATCTAGGGGGAGCCCGCGTCCCGGCCAGTTGCTCGTTGGCCAGGGGCCCGCGAGCGTCCGCCAGCCAACCTCACCACGCCCCCTTGGACCTCCAAGTGCCACCGGTCCGACACTCGCCCCGGTGGCCAAGGGGGCTCAGGAGGCCTCGCCGTCGCGCAGGCGCTTGAGCGCGTCCTCGACGTACTGCACGCCCTTGGCGGTGATGGCCTTGCCCTTCTTGGTGTCCTGGGCGTACCCGGCGTGCAGCCTCAGGGCCTTGGCCGCGTTAGGGGCCGCGTAGGTGACGCCCAGCTCGCCCCAGAAGCGCGACGTCGTCCCCGACGTCACCTCCATGTCCAGCTCCGCGGCGCGCGCCAGGTAGAGCGGAATCAGTGAGCGCACGAGCTGGTCCTTCAGCTTGCCCGCGGAGGCGAGCTCCTCGTGACGCGGATGCGTCCGCAGCGCCGCCATCAACCGGTCCACCGCCTGTCCCGCGTCCGCGGTGGGCGATGCGGCCGCGGCCGGGCTCTCGCGCTTCTTCGCGCGGGGCTTGCTCCGGGCGGGGCTGCTCTTGCCCGGCTTCGGCGCGGGAGCCTTGGGGGCGCCCTTCGCGCTCTTCGTCACCTTGGCCTTTCGCGCCTTCGCGGCCTTCGTCGGGGGCGCGGGCTCCTCGGCCGCGACCTCGGCGGCGGGGGCTGGTGGCTCCTCGATGATGGGGCGCGGGCGCGGGGTGCGCTCGACGCGCGTGGGCTCGGGGGCGCCGGGGGGCGCGGGGGCGACCGGAGACTCCCTGCGCTCGATGGGGCGGGGCGCGCCATGGCCGTTGTGGGCGGGGGGAGGATTCGGGCGCGCGTAGCCCAGGCGCGTGCGCACCTCCTCCACCACGCCGCTCAATCCCACTTGCTGCAGCAGACCTTCCAACCGGGAAGCGAATGACACCGGGCATGCCCTCCTGGACCGGGCGCACGTTACCCCAGGATGGCCCCAGGTCGGATCCACGACGCCTACGAGGGGAGGGGAGGTGGGTGTGAACGGCCCGCCCTCCAGGCAACTGTTCGTCACCGGGCACACGGCGCTACACTGCGAGTCGCCCTCCCCCGCCATGCGGCTGCCCGCTCTCTCCCTGCTCCTGCTCCTCCTCGCGCCCGGCGCGACCCTCGCCCAGGGGGATACCCGTCTTGCGTTCCTGGGGCGCCAGCTCCAGCAGGGCAAGGACCCTCGCTCCCGCTCCCAGGCGGCGCTCGTGCTGGGCGCCACCGAGGACCCGGAGGCCGTGGCCGTGCTGTGCCCCGGCCTCAAGGACGCAAGCGAGCTGGTGCGCGCCGCCGTCGCCAAGTCGCTGGCGAAGCTGCTGGAGTCCTCCGCGCTGCCCTGCCTGGAGGCCCACAAGGACGAGGCGGACGCGGCGGTGCAGGCGGCGGTGCGCGAGGCGGTGAGCGCGCTGAAGGAGTACCAGGCGCGTCCGGCCCGGCTGTACATCGCCATGGAGGGGATGAAGGACCTGACGCGCTCGCTGCCGCCGGAGCTGGTGAAGGCCACCGAGGCACGGCTGCGCTCGCGGCTGGTGCGCCGGGGGGCGGTGCTGGCGCCCGCCAAGGAGACCAAGGCGCAGGCCAAGGGCGCGCTGAAGAAGCTGGGCGTGCGGGGATTTCGCATCACCCCGGAGGTCCACCCCATGGAGGGTGGGGGCCTGCGGGTGGCCATCGTCTGCATGACCTACCCGGACCTGTCCCTGCTGGGGCAGGTGGACGTGAAGGCCGGGGGCGCGCAGCCCGCGGACCTCCTCAAGGCGCTGGTCCCCCGCGCCGTGGAGGACGCCGCCGAAACCTTCGAGTGGAGCAACGACACATGACGACGAGCAGCACGGCGCAGCAGGCGGCCCCCAAGCGGCGCTGGCGCAACTTCCTGCTGGATACGAGCTTCCAGCTCAAGCTGACCGCGTACATCGTCGGCGTGACGCTGGTGCTGTCGGCGCTCTTGGGCGTGTTCCTGGTGCGCTCGGCGCGGGCGCTGATGCAGGAGACGGCGACGGCGGTGGAGGCGCGCTCGAAGGCCGCGGAGGTGAGCCGGGAGCTGTCCAGCGCCACGCTCTCCAACGAGCTGCTCGCGCGCATGGATGACCCGGCGTTCGAGGCCGCCTTCCGGGAGAAGGCGCAGACCATCGACGCGGCCTACGAGCAGGAGCGCGCGGCCATCGTCGCGCAGCGCGCGGAGCTCGAGTGGCGCCAGCGCGCGACGTGGTGGGTGCTGGGCGCGTTCCTCCTGGCCTTCATCGCCGTGGTGGCGCTGGGCACCATCGTCGTGACGCACCGGGTGGCGGGTCCGCTGCTGCGCATCCGGCGCATGGTGGGGGAGGTGGCGGAGGGCAAGCTGCGTCCCCCGTCGTATGGCCTGCGCGATGGTGACGAGCTGAAGGATTTGTTCGACGCGACGCGGACGATGATGCAGCGGCTGCGCGAGCAGAGCGAAGAGGACGCGCGGGCCTTGGCGAAGGCGCTGGAGGTCGCGGAGCGGAGCGGGGCGTCGGGCGAGTCGCTCGGCGAGCTGCGCGCGCTGGAGTCCCGCTTCCGAGCGCGCCTGGACGCTTGAGCCGCGCTCAGCGTGGCGGGGCGTCAGGCGAGCTGCGCGCGCTGGAGTCCCGCTTCCGAGCGCGCCTGGGCGCGTGAGCCTTGTTCAGCGCGGAGCGGGTGAGTCCACGAGGAGCCCCGTCTGCTTGAGCACGCCGTGGATGCGCAGGCGCGCCTGCGCCCACGGCAGCGCCTCCACGCGGTAGCCCTCCAGGGCGTTCATCAGGTACGCGCGGTAGCTGGGGTGCCCCGGGTCCGCGATGATGACGACGCCCCGGTCCGTGGTGGAGCGGATGAGCCGCCCCACGCCCTGCCGGAGCAGGAGCAGCGCGCGCGGCAGCCGGTACTGGAGGAATCCCTGATACTCGCCCCCCGCGCGGGCCAGCGGCTCCTCGCGCGCGGCGACCAGCGGACGCAGCGCGGGCTCCAGCGGGAGCTTGTCGATGAAGACGCACCCAACGCCGCGCCCGGGGATGTCCACGCCCTGCCAGAAGCTCTTCGTGCCCAAGAGCACCGTGCCCGTGTCGCGCTCCTGCCGCGCCGCCAGGGAGCGGCCGTGGCCTCGGGACTGCCGCAGCACCTCGATGCCCAGCGGCTCCAGCCGGTTGCGAGCCTCCGCGCCCACGCGCTCCATGCGCCGCGTGGACGCGAACAGCCCCAACAGCCGCCCGCCCATCGTCTGCGCGAGGCCGGAGATGCGCGTCGCGGCCCAGTCGACGAAGGGTTCCTCGTGCGCGCGCGGCGCGTCCGTGACGAGCACGACGAGCGCCTGCTCGTGCAGTTGGAAGGGTGAGGGCGCGCGCAACAACCGGGGCGCGGGCTTGTCGCCCCGGCCATCCAGCCCCAGGCGCTTCAACACGAAGGGCGTGCCGCTCCCGTTGCTCGGGCCCAGCGTGGCGGAGGTGAGCACCAGCGCGCGCTTGTTCGCGGCGAAGTCGCGCGACACGTGGAAGGACACGTCCACCGGCTGCGCGCCCACGCTCCAGCGCTGACGCCGGGGCTCGGCCGTGGCCGAGTAGCACCGCCCCGCTGCCGCCTCACCCGACAGCTCCGTGGCCAGCGTCGATAGCTCCCCCAGCTCCGTCGTCGCGCCGGACAGCTCGCGCTCCAGCGCCGGCATCCGCGCCGCCAGCTCCGGCAGGGCCTCCAGCACGCGCACCGCGAGCAGCGTGTGCAGCGCCTGCAGCGCGCCGCGCACCAGCTCCAGCCCCTCTCGCACCGGCGTCCACGCGGGCAGCGCGCGCACGGCCTCCGTCACGCGCAGCTCCGGGGCATAGGCGCCCTCGTCCGGGTCCTCTCCGGCCGCCGTCGCCGAGGGCTCACACAGCTCCGTCACCCGCGCGCCCAGGTCCCGCGCCTCGTCCATCAGCCGGCGCAGCGCGTCCTCCACCTGACCCATCAGCGCGCGGGACTCCTCGCGCCGGGAGGCGGACAGCGCGCGCCGCAGCTCGGCGAACAGGCCGTGTCGTCCGTCTCGTCCGTGCAGCCGCTCGGTGAGCCGGTGGAAGGCCAGGTCCGACAGTTCCACGGTGAGCGCCGTGGTGGCCACATCCTCCACCTCGTGCGCCTCGTCGAGAATCAGGTGCTCGAGCTTCGGGTAGCGCGCGGGCCACGCGAAGGCGAGTGACTGGTTGATGACCAGCACGTCCGCCTCGCGCGCCTGGGCCACCGCCGAGTGGTAGAAGCACCGGTGGTGATGCGGGCACTTGTCGCCCAGCGTCGTCGCCGCCTCGGAGCGCACCGCCGGCATCAACCCCATCAGCACCGGGAAGCGCTCGCGGAACCAGTGGCTCAGCCGGTCCAGGTCTCCCTCGACGCTGCGGCGCAGGTACGCGCGCAGGTACGCGCGAGGGGCGCGGGCGTTGTGCCCCATGCCCGGCTCCACGCGCGTGGCCTCCAGCGCGCGGCGGCGGCACAGGTAGTTCGACTGGCCCTTGAGCAGCGCGTAGCCGAACGTGCCCCCCAGCGCGCGGTGCAGGCGCGGCAGGTCCTTCTCCAGCAACTGGTCCTGCAGCGTCTTGGTGTGCGGCGCCACGCCGACCTTGCGCCCGTTGCGCGCGGCGAAGAGGGCCGCGGGCGTCAGGTACGCGAGCGACTTGCCCGTGCCCGTGCCCGCCTCCACCGCCACCTGCTCCCCGTCCGACAACGCGCGCGCCACCGCCTGCGCCATGTCGAGCTGCGCGGGCCGGCTGCGGAAGCCTTCCTCGCGCTGCTCCAGCGCACCGCCCGCACCCAGAATCGCGGACACCTCGTCGGCCCGCACCGGCACCACCGGCGTCTCGGCCTCGGGCTCCGCGACTGCGGGCACGCCCGCCGCGCGACGCCGCTCCGGTCGTCCGCGCAGGAAGCCGCCTTGCGTCTCGAGCGCGAGCGGCGTGGGCCTCGCCCGGCAGGCCGCGTTCAGTCGCGACAGCAGCTCCAGCAGCGGCCACTCGTCGTAATCGAACGCGCCCTCCTCGAGGACGTCAGCGGAGCCCAGCCGCCGCGCCGCCCGAGGGTCCAGTGTGGCCACGAGGTCCGCGAGGTCCTCGCCGCGCCCGTCGCTGATGCAGCGCTCCATCGTCTGCACGAGCACCGCGTACACCGCCTCGCAGTCGGACACCGCGCGGTGCGGCTGGCGGATGCCCAGCCCCGCCCAGCGCAAGAGCGACTCCAGCGAGTGGCTGGGCAGCTCCGGGTGCAGGTAGTGCATCAGCTCGCACGAATCGAGCACCGGCGCGCGAATGGAGCCCAACAGGTCCGGCAGGAAGCCCTTCTCGAACGAGGCGTTGTGCGCCACCACCGTCCAGCCCGTCAGCCGCGCCTTGAGGTCCTCCAGGTCCACGCCGAAGCGCGGCCGGCCCTCCAGGTCCGCGTCCGTCAGGCCCGTGAGCCGACGAATCGTGAGGGGCAGGGGCTTGGACGCCGAGTACAGCCGCGCGAAGCGGTCCACCTCGCGCCCGTTCTCGAAGAACAGACACCCCAGCTCGATGATTTCGTCGGCACGTGGATCCAACCCCGTGGTCTCGAGGTCGAGGAAGACATGCCGCGTGAAGAGCTCCGCCGCGCCGCCCATGCAGGGTCGGCACACTACTCCTCCCCGGCGCGGTGCCCAGATTTCGGCCTACGTCTTCACTCCACCAGGAAAACGCCGGAAATCATCTTCCCCATGGCGCAGCCGTACACCAGCTTGCCGGACGTCTTGGGCGTGAAGGTGATGTCCACCGGCTGGCCCAGCGGCAGCGCGGTGTTGATGCCGTAGTCGTCCATCACGACTTCCGTCGCGCACGTCTGGTCCGTCTTGCGCGTCACCACCAGCTTCACCGGCTCGTCCTTCTTGAGCTGCACGGGGCTGGGCTCGTAGCCCTTCTCCGTCACCGTCAGCTCCACCACGCGCACGCCGTTCTCCCGCTTCTCCGGGACGGTGGGCGCGGGGGCCGCGGCGGCGGCGGGCGGGGTGTCCTTGGTGCAGCCCTGCTGGGTGGCGCCCACCATGGCGGCCGTCGCGGCCAGCGCGAGCCAGGGCTTGATGATGCGGGAGATGAAGGGGCGCATGGAGTGGGTGCCTCGCTCGGCGAAAGATGGAGGAAGGGGCGGCGCCCCCGCGAAATTCCGCGGCCTCGGCTTCAGGCCTCGGTGGCGGGAGCGCTCGCGGCGACCGGCTCGAAGCGCAGCAGCGCGTGGAGCGGGACGAACACCTCGTGGCCCGTCTCGCCCAACAGCAGGTCGAAGCGGCCCACGTGCATCAGCGGCAGTTGGAGTGTGATGCCGTTGCGCAGCACCAGCTTCACCTGCTGGCCCAGGTGGTCCAGGAACGCGCGCGGGTCCGAGTACGGCCGCTTGTCCGGCTGACGGGCCACCGTCGCGGGCTTCTGGGTGAGCTTCGCGTCGCGCTCCAGGCCGGGCAGCAGCCGCTCCCACTCCCCGCGCCGCGCCAGCAGCACCACCTGCAGCTTCTCCAGCCGCCCGGTGCGCTCCAGCGTGAAGGCGATGGGCTCCTCGGCGACCAGCGTGTCCAGGAGCGAGCGCTCCGCCAGCACCATGGAGACCTCCGTCTTGCCGGCGATGAGGCCCGAGAGCAGCTCGGCGACGACGGCGTTGTCCACCTCGCCGCGCGCCTGCTTGATGGCCGCCTTGCGCTGGGTGCGCTCCTTGCGCGCCATGAACTCCGCCACCGTCATGCCGCTCTGGAGCACGCCGAACGCGTCCCCCAGCGACAGCCCCGGCGTCTGGCCCATCAGCTCGTAGACCTGGTCGAAGCGCTTGGCCTCCTCGGCGTGCAGCTTGCGCCAGATGCGGCACTTCATCTTGCCTTCCAGCTCACCCTTGGCGATGCGCGCCGGAACGTGCTCGCGCTGCGCGAGCGCGAGGATCTGCTCGGGCGTGGGCGGGGGCCGGGGCGCCGAGGAGCGGAAGCCCCCGGGACGGCCACCGAAGCCGCCCGGACGTCCACCCGGGCCACCGGGCCCTCCAGGCGAGCGAGGCGCCATCGGCCGGGCGCCCGGCGCCACGCCCGAGGGGCGGGGAGCGCTGGAGGCCACCGGCACCGAAGGACGCGGCGCGGGCGAGGGGGCTGGCGCGGCGGGGCTCGCCGGGGCGGCCGCCGCCGGAGTGGCGGGACGGGGCGTGGGCGCCACGCCCGCGGGACGGGGCGCGACGGGGGCCGCCGGACCCGCCGTGGTGGGGCGGGGCGTGGGGCGCGGCGTGGGCGCAGGGGAGTCCGAGGGGGACGGACTCTGCCCAGCGCTGCCGGGCGTCGAGGCCGGCCGCCGGATGACTTCGACCGCGGGGATGACCCGCCGTGTCTTCCGATCGTTCACAGTCGTACGTTACCTGATGCGAGGAGCCCGGGCATGCCCGGCTTCACGGCTGGAGGGAGGCTGAGAGGTCCACTTTCCACCCAGACGGCTCCCGGACCATCCGGACCTCATGGGTGCTGCCTGACGAGCGCACGAGCACGGTCGCCTCGTCGCCCGCCTCCCGGACCAGGGAGACCTCCGTAACATCCGGAGGAGGGGGGACATTCGCGAAGAACAGGCCCAGGGGCTCGGCCTTCACCGCGCCACCGGAGGCATCGCTCACCGCCTGCGCCCTCTTCTGGAGGGCCGCCTGCGTCGGCTGGGACAACGCGCCCCAGGCCTGACGCAGCTCACCGCGCTTCACCAGCCGGTGGAAGGAGGTATAGGCGTCCTGCGGTGTGCCGAAGCGGGGCTGGTTGCAGCCGCCCATGCCCACCAGGAGCAGGGCCAGCAACCAGGGCGTCGTCGCGGTCAGGCGCATGGGAGTGGGGTTTAGGTCAAACCAGCGCCGGGGGAAAGCCTCTGGTGAGGCAGTGTCACGGAACGTGTTGCTGGACACGGTTTCGCCCCGCTCCCTTGGCCGCGTAGAGCCCCGCGTCCGCCGCGCGCAAGAGCGCCTCCGCCGTCTCCAAATCCGGGGAGGGCACCGTCGCCACGCCCAGCGACGCCGTCAGTCGCACCTGCTGTGTCCTTCCGTCCGCGCCCACGTGCTCCACGCCCAGCGCCGCGATGGCCTCGCGCACGCGCTCGCACACCTTGAGAGCGTCCTGGGGCGCCGTCTCCGGCAGGAGCGCGATGAACTCCTCTCCGCCATAGCGCGCCAGCATGTCCACCTCGCGCAGCCGGGCGCGCGTCGTCTGGGCCACCGCCTTGAGCACCTGGTCCCCGAAGACGTGGCCGAAGGTGTCGTTGATGCGCTTGAAGTGGTCGATGTCCAGCATCACCAGCGACAGGGGCGACTGGTAGCGCCTGGAGCGCGCGAACTCCTCGCTCAGCCGCTCCTCGAAGCAGCGCCGGTTGTACAGCCCCGTCAGCCCGTCCGTGCGCGACAGGGCGAGCAGCTCCTCGCGCTTCTTGGCCAGCTCCTTGTTGGCCCGGTCCAGCTCCCGGTTCTTCTCCACCAGCGCGTCCTGGAGCACCTTGAGCCGCAGCATCGACTTCACCCGCGCCGACAGCTCCAGCATGTCGAAGGGCTTCACCAGGTAGTCGTCCGCGCCCAGCTCCAGCCCCTCCACCTTCCCGGCCGCCTGGCGCGCCGTCATCAGAATCACCGGGATGAAGCCGAACCCGTCCTCCCCCGCGTTCGCCTTGATGATGCGGCACACCTCCACGCCGCCCAGCCCCGGCATCTCCACGTCCATCAGGATGAGGTCCGGCCGCGACTCGCGGATGGCCGACAGGGCCTGTGTCCCGTCGTGCGCCTCCTTGAACACGTAGCCCCGCGGCGCCAGCCCCTCGCGCACGTGCGCCACATGCGCCGGGTCGTCGTCGACGATGAGCACCGTCCGCCCACTGAGCTCCCCGCCTGTCCCCGCCCGACGCGCGACCTCCTGCGTCTTCTTCCTCTCGCCGTCCGCCATGCGGTTGCGCCCCCAGTGCAATCATCCCGCGCTGCCAGAATGGCTCTGATTCTCACCCGCCGTCCCCACCGAAGCCAAGGGGGACGGCAAGTGCCCGTCACTTCATGCGCTCAGAGCGGTTTGCGCAGCCGCGCCCGGTACACCGGCTCCCCCGACGACAGGTACCGCCGCTCCCGCGTGGAGGGCACCTCCTCCGGGTCATACGGATGGAAAACGCCGGAACCCAAGGGGTTGTGGAATCCCACGGATTCCAGGATGGAGAGCATGTTGACGGCGCGGTCCTGGACGTCGGTGCGCATGTCGAAGAGGCCGCCGGGGACGAGCTTCGCGAGCAGGAGCTTCGCGAAGTCGGGTTGGACGACGGCGCGCTTGGCGTGGGAGCGCTTCCACCAGGGGTCGGGGAACTGGAGGTGGATGGCGGCCAGGGAGTTGTCCGCGAAGATGCGGGGCACGACGAAGCGGGCGTCGGACTCGACGACGCGCAGGTTCTTCATCTCGGCCTTGGCGGCGCGGTCCTGGGTGTCGCGGGCGTACTTCTTGCGCCACTCGAAGGCGACGAAGCGCACCTGGGGATTTCGGCGGCAGTACTCCAGGGCGTGGCCGCCGGCGCCGGAGCCGATTTCGAGCTCCAGGGGGCCCGCGAAGCCGAACTCGGCGTCCCAGTCGGGAGGGGTGGCCATTTCGACGAGGTGGAGTCCGACGGGGTCTGGCAGCAGGCGAGGGCGGGGCATGTTCCAGGCGCTCCAACCACGGCCAAGCGGGGTCTGGCCAGGGAAAAACACTGGTATAGGGGGGGCATGAAGGTCTTCCACTCGGTGGCGGAGGCGGGCCGGGCGCTCGAGGGCCGGGCGCTGGCTCTGGGCAACTTCGACGGCGTGCACGTGGGCCACCAGGCCCTGTTCGCGGAGGCGCGCAAGCACGCGTCCCCGGCGGCGTTCACCTTCAACCCCCACCCGGGCAAGGTGCTCCAGCCGGACCTGGCGCCCAAGCTCATCACGCTCTTGCCCCGGCGCCTGGAGCTGCTCGCCGCCTGTGGGCTGGAGGCCTCCGTGGTGCAGGCCTTCTCGCGCGACTATGCCCGCACGGGGCCCGGCGACTTCGAGGCCACGCTCTTCGACAGGCTGGGCGTCTCGCACGTGGTGGTGGGCAGCGACTTCACCTATGGCGCCGCGCGCGCGGGCACGGTGGACACGCTGCGCGAGGCCGCGGGCCGCCGGGGCGCCCGGGTGCACGTGGTGACGCCCGTCACGGTGGACGGCGTCGTCGCCTCGTCGTCGCGGGTGCGCGAGTACATCCTGGAGGGCCGGGTGTCCGCGGCGTGCCGCCTGCTCGGCCGCCCGTTCGATCTGGACGGCACCGTGGTGGCGGGGGCGGGTCGCGGGCGCACCATCGGCTTTCCCACGGCCAACGTGGACACGCAGAACGAGCTGCGGCCGGCGCCGGGCGTCTACGCCATCCGGGTGCGCTTCCTCAAGGATGCGGAGGGCGCGTGGCACGGGGGCGCGGCGAACATCGGCATCAAGCCCACCTTCGGCGGCACCGAGGTCACCATCGAGGCGCACCTCCTGGATTTCTCCGGGGACATCTACGGCCGCGAGCTGCGGGTGCAGTTCCTGGAGCGGCTGCGCCCCGAGCAGCGCTTCGGCTCCGTGGCGGAGCTGACGGGGCAGATCAAGCGGGATGTCGAGGCCGCTCGCACGGTGATTGCCAGGACCGGCGCCTGAGCCCCGCATTTTTCCCGTGAGTGTTCAACGGGTTGGCGGATCCGGCGGCCCGAGGGGGCGCCTTGACGGATGTGAGCGGCTCCCCTCTAATTCGCAGTCAGGAACCGTGCCAAAGGTGCTGTGGGGCCCCGAGGCAACGCCCGCGTCTCCCCTGGAGCGAGGTGGGCCCCCGCCCGCTTCGTCCTTCTTTGCCACAAGGAAGAGGCTTCACGAATGTCCGGTCGATTGGGTGAACTGCTGGTCCGCGAGAACCTCATCTCCGTCCAGCAGCTTCGCAAGGCCCAGGAAGAGCAGCAGAAGAGCGGCACGCGCATCGGCACCGCGCTCATCAAGACGGGCGCCATCGAGGAGTCGAAGCTCACCGACTTCCTCTCCAAGCAGTACGGCGTGCCGGCCATCAACCTGAAGGACTTCGACATCGACCCGGACATCATCAAGCTCGTGCCCAAGGAAGTGGCCGAGAAGCACCTGGTGATTCCGGTCAACCGCGCGGGCCCGTCGCTGATCGTGGCCATGTGCGACCCGTCCAACATCTTCGCCGTGGACGACCTGAAGTTCCTCACCGGCTACAACATCGAGACGGTGGTGGCCTCGGAGGTCTCCATCCGCGAGGCGATCGAGCGCTACTACGCGGAGAAGGGCCCCTCGATGGAGGAGATCGTCGGCGACGTCGGCGACGACATCGAGCTGGCGAAGGAGGAGACGGAGAACATCGACGAGATGGCGAAGGCCGCGGATGACGCGCCCGTCGTCAAGCTGGTGAACCTCATCCTGATGGACGCCATCAAGAAGCGCGCGTCCGACATCCACATCGAGCCGTACGAGAAGGACTTCCGGGTCCGCTTCCGCATCGACGGCGTGATGTACGAGGTGATGCGGCCGCCCATGAAGCTTCGCAACGCGATCACCTCGCGTCTGAAGATCATGGCCTCGCTGGACATCTCCGAGCGGCGCCTGCCGCAGGACGGCCGCATCAAGATCAAGATGGGCGGCGGCAAGGAGATGGACTTCCGCGTGAGCGTGTGTCCCACGCTCTTCGGCGAGAAGGTCGTGATGCGTCTGCTCGACAAGAGCAACCTCCAGCTGGACATGACCAAGCTGGGCTTCGACCCGCAGCCGCTCGCGTGGTTCAAGGAGGCCATCGACCGGCCCTACGGCATGGTGCTGGTGACGGGCCCCACGGGCTCGGGCAAGACGACGACGCTGTACTCGGCGCTCTCCAGCCTCAACGACGTGGGCACCAACATCTCCACCGCGGAGGACCCGGTCGAGTTCAACTTCGCCGGCATCAACCAGGTGCAGATGCACGACGACATCGGCCTGAACTTCGCGGCCGCGCTGCGCTCGTTCCTCCGCCAGGACCCGGACATCATCATGATTGGTGAGATCCGCGACTTCGAGACGGCGGAGATCGGCGTGAAGGCGGCCCTCACCGGCCACCTGGTGCTCTCCACGCTGCACACCAACGACGCCCCGGGCACGGTCAGCCGCCTGCTCAACATGGGCATCGAGCCGTTCCTGGTGACCGCCTCGCTCAACCTCATCCTCGCCCAGCGTCTGGCGCGCCGGCTGTGCCCGGCCTGCAAGAAGCCCGCGGACAAGGTGGACGAGCAGGCCCTCATCGACGCCGGCATCCCCCCGGACAAGATGGGCACCTTCACCCTGTACGAGAAGGTCGGCTGCCGCGACTGCAACGACCGTGGCTACCGGGGCCGCGTGGCCATCTACGAGGTCATGCCCTTCTGGGACGGCCTCAAGGAGCTGGTCATCAACGGCGCGTCCGCCTCCGAGCTCAAGCAGGAGGCCATCCGCCTGGGCATGAGCAGCCTGCGCATGAGCGGCCTCAAGAAGGTGATGGACGGCGCGACCACCCTGGAAGAAGTCGTGGGCAACACCGCCCCGGACCGCTTCTAGTCACTTCCTCCCCCAGACTGATTCGAAGGACACCCCCACCGTGGCCAACCTGCACCAGCTCCTCAAGGCGATGGTCGAGAAGGGCGCTTCCGACCTCCACATCACCACCGGCTCCCCGCCCCAGCTGCGTGTGGACGGCGAGCTCGTCCCCTTGAAGACGGCGCCGCTGACGCCCGTGGAGACCAAGCAGCTCTGCTACTCCATCCTCACGGACGCCCAGAAGCACAAGTTCGAGGAGGACAACGAGCTGGACCTGTCCTTCGGCGTGAAGGGGCTGTCGCGCTTCCGCGCCAACATCTTCATGCAGCGCGGCGCGGTGGCCGGCGCGTTCCGCACCATTCCGTTCAAGATTTTGACCTTCCAGGAGCTGGGCCTGCCGCCCATCGTCGCGGAGCTGGTGAAGAAGCCCCGCGGCCTCATCCTGGTGACGGGCCCCACGGGCTCGGGCAAGTCCACCACGCTGGCCTCGATGATCGACAAGATCAACACCGAGCGTCATGAGCACATCATGACCATCGAGGACCCCATCGAGTACCTGCACCCGCACAAGAACTGCCTGGTCAACCAGCGCGAGGTGGGCGCGGACACCCGCAACTTCAAGACGGCCCTCAAGTACATCCTCCGCCAGGACCCGGACGTGGTGCTGGTCGGTGAGCTCCGCGACCTGGAGACCATCGAGGCGGCGCTCACCATCGCGGAGACGGGTCACATCTGCTACGCGACGCTGCACACCAACAGCGCGGTGCAGACCATCAACCGCGTGCTGGACGTGTTCCCGCCGTACCAGCAGCCGCAGGTGCGCGCCCAGCTGTCCTTCGTGCTGGAGGGCGTGATGAGCCAGGCCCTGGTGTCCAAGGCGGGCGCTCCGGGACGCGTGCTGGCGCTGGAGGTCATGGTGCCCAACCCCGCCATCCGGAACCTCATCCGCGAGGACAAGGTCCATCAGATCTACTCGTCCATGCAGGTGGGACAGGCCAAGTACGGCATGCAGACCTTCAACCAGGCCCTGGCGGCGCTGCTGCTCCGGCGGGTCATCTCGCAGGACGAGGCCTTCGGTCGCTCCAGCGACCCGGAGGAGCTGCGCAACATCCTGGCCACGGGCGGGGCGGTGCCGGGTGCCCAGCGGCCGGCCGGCGGAGCGGCGGGTCGTTAGTTCCTGGTTTTGAGATTCAGCGGTTAGACTCGCGCGCGCGTCCGCGGAGGTCGAGCTCATGGCAGCACAGGCAGTCCAGAAGTCAGCTTCCAAGAAGAACACCGCCCAGTTCCTCTGGGAGGCGAAGACCAAGAGCGGTGAGACCAAGAAGGGTGAGATGGAGGCCTCGGACTCCGAGGCCGTCAACGCCCGTCTGAAGTCCCTGGGTCTCAACCCCGTCAAGGTGCGCAAGAAGAGCGCGCTCGACGGCGACATCACCCTGCCGGGCATGGGCGGTGTGACGGGCAAGGACATCCTCGTCTTCACCCGTCAGTTCGCGACGATGATCGACGCGGGTCTGCCGCTGGTGCAGTGCTTGGACATCCTCGCCAGCCAGATGGACAACCCGGCCTTCAAGAAGGTGCTGCTGGCCATCAAGGGCAAGGTGGAGCAGGGCAGCACCTTCGCCGACGCGCTCAAGGAGCACCCGAAGGTCTTCGACGAGCTCTACGTCCAGCTGTGCGCGGCCGGCGAGGTCGGCGGTATCCTCGACACCATCCTCAACCGGCTCGCGGCCTACCGCGAGAAGAGCGAGAAGCTCAAGCGCAAGGTCAAGGGCGCGATGACCTACCCGGCCATCGTCATCCTGGTGGCCATCGGCGTGACGGCGCTGCTGCTCCTCAAGGTGACGCCGGTGTTCGCCGCCATGTTCGCGGACTTCGGCTCGGCGCTGCCGGCCCCCACCCAGTTCGTGGTGGACCTGTCCGCATGGGCGGAGGCGTACTGGTTCCACGTGGTCGCCTCCATCACCGTGGTGGTGGTGTCCTTCTCCTGGAGCTACAAGCAGCCCAAGGGGCGCAAGTTCTGGGACAAGGTGTTCCTGAAGATGCCGCTGTTCGGGCCCGTGCTGCGCAAGGTGGCCGTGGCGCGCTTCACGCGCACCCTGGGCACGATGATCTCCTCCGGCGTGCCCATCCTCGACGCGCTGGACGTGACGGCGAAGACGGCCGGCAACAAGACGGTGGAAGAGGCCATCTACTACGTGCGTGGGAAGATCGCCGAGGGCAAGAACATCGCCGGTCCCCTGCTCGAGACGAAGGTGTTCCCCTCCATGGTGGTGCAGATGATTGGCGTCGGTGAAGCGACGGGCGCCATGGACACCATGCTCAACAAGATCGCCGACTTCTACGACGACGAGGTGGACACCGCCGTCGGCGCGCTGACGGCGATGATCGAACCCATCCTGATGGTGTTCCTCGGCGGCGTGGTCGGCGGCTTCCTCATCGCCATGTACCTGCCCATCTTCTCCATTGCCGGTGCCATCAAGTAGCTCCGTCGTCTCTAGCGTGCGCGCGGACGAGGCCGAGAGGCTCCGCGTGCGCCTGGTCTGGCTGGTGTTGTTCCGCACGGTGGCGGCGAGCCTGTCGCTCGTCATCACCGTGGGGCGCCTGCTGATTCAGCCCCTCGAGGAGCCGAGCCGGGCGGACTCGCTGTCCCTGGGCGTCATCATCGCGGCCTATGCGTCCACGGTGGTGGTGGGCATCCGCCTGCGGCGCGAGAGGGCGGGGCGGCTGGACGCGTGGGTCCAGGTGCTGGGCGACGTGGTCATCGCCACGGGCCTCGTCTACCTGAGTGGTGGCTCCGACTCGCCGCTCACGTTCCTCTACAGCCTGGCCGTCATCGGCGCCGCGGTGGTGCTGGACTGGCGCGGCGCGCTGTGGGTGGCGGCGGCGGGCGCGGTGTCGTTCTCCTCGCTGGTGGTGGTGCTGCGGCTGACGGACGCGGCGCCGCTGGGGCCGGTGTTGTCCAGCCGCGGCCTGTTCGTGCTGGGCAGCAACCTGCTGGCGCTGGGGCTCATCGCGGTGCTGGCGGGCTACCTGTCGCGGCAGCTGTCCGCCACGGGCGGTGCGCTGTCGGCGCGCGAGGCGGACCTGCGCCGGTTGGGTGGGCTGCAGCAGCAGATCCTCTCCTCCATGCCTTCGGGGCTCATCACCTGCGACTCGCAGCGCCGCGTCACCTTCGTCAACGCCGCCGCGCGCGCCATCCTCCAGGTGGAGGGCGTCGAAGGCGTGGGCCAGCCGTTGGAGGCGCTCCTGCCGGGGGTGGCGGTGCTGGCGCCGCGCTCGTCGCGAGGCGAGCTGGTGGTGGGCGCCGAGCATGGCCGCCGGCGCATCCTCGGGCTGTCGGTGACGCCGCTGGAGGGCGAGTCGGGCGCGCTGCTCATCGTGTTCCAGGACCTGACGGAGC
Organism: Myxococcus sp. AS-1-15; assembly: GCF_020037055.1. NCBI lineage: Bacteria > Pseudomonadati > Myxococcota > Myxococcia > Myxococcales > Myxococcaceae > Myxococcus > Myxococcus sp. AS-1-15. Next base: position 656,037 of record NZ_JAIQDF010000001.1, read on the forward strand.
TGCGCAGGATGGAGGAGGACCTGGAGCGCTCGGACCGGCTGGCGAGCCTGGGGACGCTCTCCGCGCAGCTGGCGCACGAGCTGCGCAATCCGCTGGCGGCGATGCGGGGCTCGGCGCAGCTGCTCGCGCAGGAGCGCTCGAGCGACGTGGTGGTGCAGAAGCTCACCAACATCCTGGTGCGCGAGTCGGACCGGCTGGGGCGACTGGTGGAGGACTTCCTTCGCTTCGCGCGGCCTCCGGAGCCGGTGCGGCGGGAGGTGCCGCTGGATTCACTCCTGACGGAGACGGTGGACATGCTGCGCGCGGACCCGCTGGCCCGGGACGTGCGGGTGGAAGTGTCCGCGCGCGAGCCGCTGATGGCCGCGGTGGACCCGGACCAGCTGCGTCAGGTGCTCATCAACCTGGTGCGCAACGGCTTCCAGGCCGCGGGGCCCAGGGGTGAGGTGAAGGTGGGATTGGCCAGGAGTGAGAAGGAAGCGCAGATTCGGGTGTGGGACTCGGCGGGGAGCATCACGGAGGAGATGATGGGACACCTGTTCGAGCCCTTCTTCACCACGCGGGATGGGGGCACGGGGCTGGGGCTGTCGACCGCGCATTCCATCGTCCGCGCGCATGGGGGCTCCATCCGCGTGCGCTCGGACCCGGCCGAGGGAACGGAGTTCGTCGTGGGGTTGCCGCTGTGACGACCATTCAAGCCCAAGAAGGCGCCTTCCGAGGCCATGTCCTCATCGTGGACGACGAGCTGTCCATGCGTGAGTACCTGGAGCTGCTGCTGCACCGCGAGGGCTATGTGGTGACGAGCGTGCCCGGGGTGAAGCCCGCGTGCGAGGTGCTCGCGCGGGATGGCGTGGACCTGGTCATCTCCGACATGAAGCTGGGGACGGGCAGCGGGCTGGACGTGCTGCGCACGGCGCGCGCGCGCAAGGAGCCGCCGGAGGTCGTGCTGATTACGGCCTTCGGCTCGCCCGCCGCCGCGGTGGAGGCGATGCGCGAGGGCGCGTACGACTACATCTGCAAGCCCTTCGACAACGACGAGCTGCGGCTCCTGGTGCAGAAGGCGCTGGAGAAGCGCCTCTTGCGACAGGAGAACACCACCCTGCGCGCGCGGTTGTTGCCCGGGCTGGGCATGGCGGTGGGGCAGAGCGCCCGGATGCAGGCGGTGTGGTCGCTGGTGGAGAAGGTGGCGCCGGGGCGCAGCACGGTGCTGGTGACGGGGGAGAGCGGCACGGGCAAGGAGCTGGTGGCGCGGGCCATCCACATGCGAGGCAGCCGGGCGGCGCAGCCGTTCCTGCCCTTCAACTGCGCGGCGCTCAACGAGGGCACGCTGGAGAGCGAGCTGTTCGGCCACGTGAAGGGCGCTTTCACGGGGGCGTTGCACGAGCGCTCGGGGCTGCTGGTGTCCGCGGGCGAGGGCACCGTGATGTTGGACGAAGTGGGGGAGATGCCGCTGGCCACGCAGGTGAAGCTCCTGCGCGTGTTGCAGGAGCGCAAGGTGAAGCCGGTGGGCAGCGCGGCGGAGGTGCCCTTCCAGGCGCGCGTCATCGCGGCGACCAACCGGCGGCTGGAGGCGGAGGTGAAGGCGGGCCGCTTCCGCGAGGACCTCTTCTACCGGCTCAACGTGATTACGCTCGAGCTGCCGCCCCTGCGTGAGCGCGCGGGGGACATCTCGCTGCTCGCGAGCCACTTCCTGTCGAGGATGGCGGAGGAGCTGGGGCGTCCGGCGCTGCGCTTCGCGCAGGAGACGTTGGACCTGCTGGAGCGCTACGCGTTCCCCGGCAACGTGCGCCAGTTGCAGAACATGGTGGAGCGCGCGGCGACCCTGTCGGACACGGACCTGCTGGGCCCGTCCACGCTGCCGCCCGCGGTGCGCGGCGAGTCGGAGCCGATGTCACGCCCGGGCGAGCCGGGCGAGCCGTCGCTGGGCACGGGCTTCAACCTGGAGCGCCACCTGGACGACAGCGAGCGGCGCTACCTGCTGGCGGCACTGAAGCAGGCGGGCGGCGTGAAGACGCGCGCCGCGGAACTGCTCGGGCTGTCGTTCCGCTCGTTCCGCTACCGGCTGGCGAAGCACGGCCTCACGGATGAGCTGGAGGAGCCGACGGGACGCGGGTGAGCGTCTAGAAGCCCAGGGTGGCCCGGGCTTCGTCCGCGGCCTCCAGTCCCATGCGCCAGTTGGCGTCCTGGCTGTTGTACGAGAAGCGGCCGCCCCGGCCGATGGAACTCAGGCGCTCGAAGCTCGAGAGGTGCTCCTGGAGGGGCTGGAGGACGCGCTGATAGCCCGGCTGGTACACGGGATAGCAGCGCGGCAGCCGCACCACATGGAAGCGCCCCACGGGGGCCTTGCCGAGCAGGCCCACGGACTCCAGCTCCGTCCGGGCGAGTCGCGCCAGGTTCTCGTCCGTCTCGCTCCAGAGCGCCTCGTCCTGAGCACACCAGTACTCCACGCAGAGGATGGTGGAGCGCTCCGCGCCATGGAGCCCGGGCACCCAGTTGCGGAAGTTGGTGACGCGGCAGGCCCGGACGGCGCGCGTGTGCATCTCCAGCCAGGACTCGGGGAACAGGCCCGTCCCGTGGACTTCCAGGTACACCAGCAGCGCGCTGCGGAAGGTGAGCACGTCGCGCGCGTCGCTCAGCGCGCGTTGGACCTCCGGAGATGCGGAGGGCAGCTGCGCCACGAGCGGCACGAGCGGCGCGCTGGAGATGACGTAGTCGTAGTCCCGAGGTCCCTGGGTGGAGCGCAGCCCCGTCACCCGGCGCCCCTCGACCTGGAGCGCCTCCACCCGGCTGTCGAGGAACACTTCGCCACCACTGGCGCGGATGGCGTGGGCCATGCGCTCGTACACCTCGCCGGTGCCGCGCTGGGGATAGGGGAACTGCTCGGTGACCTGCTTGACGGCGCTCGCCCGGGCATTGGCCACACGCATGCGCAGGGCATTGATGACGGTGTCGATGAGCGAGGCGTCCTTGCTGGCGGCGCCCGACACGCTCGCGTCCACCTGCGAGCAGGGGCGCCCGAAGAACTTCTCGTTGTAGTCACGGAAGAACTGCTCGTAGACGCGGCGGCCGAAGTGCTGCACCAGCCAGTCCTCGAAGGTCCTCACCTCCGGGAGCGGACGCAGTTGTTGTCGTCCGAAGTCGAGCACGCACCGGACGGACTCGGTGAAGCCCACCTTGCGCACCACGTCCGCGACCTGAAGCGGATAGCGCAACACCTGCCCGTCCGCGCGGAACACGCCGGGGTGGGACGCCACGGTGGACCAGTCCTCGCCGACGACGCCCTTCCAGAGCGCGTCGATGCGCGCGTCCTGCGTGTGGAAGCGATGGGGCCCCAGGTCCACGCGCTGGTTCCACAGGTCCAGCGTGCGCGACAGCCCACCGATGAACCGACTGCCCTCGTGGACCTCGACCCGGGCTCCGGCCTTCGCCAGGACATAGCCGGCCGTGAGGCCCGCGGGGCCCGCTCCCACCACCGCGATGCGGGGCGGCTGCGAGGGACGGGGGGCCGGAGAGGACGAGAGGCTCATGGCGAGGCGGGCTTGAAGTAGCGCGTGAAGGCCGGGTCCGCGTGGCGCGCGCGAACGTGCTCGGGCCGGTACACGCGCAGGGTGTACTCGTAGAGGGGGCCCGCGGCATCCAGCTCCCAGAACCGGCTGAGCTGTCCCACCACGAAGTCCAGGAGCGCGCCGGGGGGCTCGTAGTGCAGCTCCGCCCGCGTGTACTCCGGGTCGTGGAACGTGGTGAGGAAGTTCACCGCGAAGCCGCGCGTGCACATCGCGTACATCGCGCGCAGCATGCCCTGGACGAAGCCTCGCCACGCCTCGGGCGTGGCCGACAGCCGGACGTTGAAGGTCCCCGACAGCGTCAGGAAGTCGTAGCGCTCCGGAGGCAGGCTGGCGACGATGTCCCGGGTGTGGAAGCCGCCCTGGGGGAACTTGCGGGCACACGCCTCGGCGAAGGAGGGGTGGACGTCGCTGCCAGAGTACAGGGCCCCGGGGTGGTGCCGCTCCAGGAACTCGCCGAAGTGCCCCATGCCGCATCCGATTTCGTGGACGGAGAACGGGCCTTGCTCGTGCTCGAAGACGCGCGCCAGCCGGTGGAAGCGCTCGTATTGCGTGGCCTGGTCGCGGTGGGACAACGCGCGCGGGTCGTCCCCGTACTGGTCCAGCAGCGCCCCGTAGAAGGCGCGTTGCTCCTCAGCGATGTCCATGGAGGGATTCCTGTCGATGGGGCTCGGGCGTCGGCTCCGCGACGGCGCGCAGCGTGACGGCGGTCGTCTGTCGCACGACCGCCTGGGGCTTCTGGTTGATCTGCAGGAAGATGCGCGCCACGTACTCGGACAGGATGCCCACGCCCAGCAGCGTCACGCCCGACGAGAACAGCACCGCCACCGCCAGCGAGGCCCAGCCGGGCACGGTGATGTAGCCGGTGTACTTGGAGAAGACGACCAGCGCCCCTGCGAGCGCGGACACCACCGACAGGCAGAACCCTCCGACCGAGGCGAGCCGCAGCGGGAAGGTGGCGTAGTTGAAGAGCAGGTTGAAGAACACCGTCACCAGTCGACCGAGCGTGTACGAGCTGCGCAGGCCCTCCGGGTGCTCGTGCCGCACCTCGGTGGCGCTGATGCGGTCCGTCACCCAGGACAGGTAGATGTCCAGGATGATGTCGTGGCGTTCGCTCCGGGCGACCTCGGCCGCGACGCGGCCGGAGATGAGGCGGAAGGCGGAGATGTCGAACGACACCCGCATCACCTTGCGCGGGATGACCATGATGAGGCGCGAGGCGAGCGAGCGCCATCCCGGTCCCTGCCTGGCGCGAGGGATTCCATAGACGACGTCGGCGCCGGTCTGCTCGGCGCGCGCCAGGAGCGCGCCAATCTCCTCGGGCGGGTTCTGCAGGTCCTCGTCGAGCGTCACCACCCAGCGCCCCCGGGCGTGCCGGAAGCCGCACACGGTGGCGTTGTGCTGTCCGAAGTTGCGCATCAGTCGAACGCCGCTGACGCGTGAGTCCGCCTGGGCCAGCCCCTCGATGACGGCCCACAGCGCCGGGCGGGCGCTGTCGTCGACCAGGATGATTTCGAAGGGGGTGCCCCGTGCCTCGAGCGAGCGGGTCAGGCGCGCGCACAGCTCGGGGAGGGATGACTCCCCGCGGAAGCAGGGGATGACCACGGAGATGTCGACGGCGGGGGAGGTCATGCGGAGGGGCGGGCGGGGCGAGCCGCACGCGTGGAGCCTACCGCGTTCCCGGGGCATGTCGTGGGAGGAGTGGGGTCGCCTGCTCGGCGCGCGTCCCTCCGGTTGGGGGGCCACATGCTCCCAGCGCCTCCCGGAGCCCGGGAGGCTGCTGTAGCCTGGGGCCCCCGAACGGCTTCCCGTGAGTCCCATGACCATCCCCTTCAATCGGCTGCAGATGCTCGGCGACGAGGCGAAGTTCATCGAGCAGGCGCTGGCCAACAGCCACCTGATGGGAGACGGCGGGTTCACCCGCAAATGCCATGCGCTGCTGGAGCAGACGCTGGGTGTGGGGCGGGCCCTGTTGACCACGTCCTGCACGCACGCGCTGGAGATGGCGGGACTGCTGCTCGATTTGAAGCCCGGTGACGAGGTCATCGTTCCGTCCTTCACCTTCGTCTCCACCGCGAACGCCTTCGTGCTGCGGGGCGCGCGGCCGGTGTTCGCGGACATCCGGCCCGACACGCTGAACCTGGACGAGCGCAAGGTGGAGTCACTCATCACCGAGCGCACGCGCCTCATCGTCCCCGTCCACTACGCGGGGGTGGGCTGTGAGATGGACACCCTCCTGGAAATCGCGGGGCGCCGGGGCGTGGCCGTGGTGGAGGACAACGCGCATGGCCTCTTCGGACGCTACCGAGGGCGCGCGCTGGGGACCTTCGGCAGCTTCTCCACGCTCAGCTTCCACGAGACGAAGAACGTGAGCTGCGGCGAGGGCGGCGCGCTGCTCGTCAATGACCCGCGCCATGTCGAGCGCGCGGAAATCATCCGCGAGAAGGGCACCAACCGCAGCCGCTTCTTCCGGGGCATGGTGGACAAGTACACCTGGGTGGACGTCGGCTCCAGCTACGTCATGTCGGACCTGCTGGCGGCCTTCCTCTACGGCCAGCTCCTCGAGCACGAGCGCATCCAGTCGCGTCGCCGGGCCTTGTGGGAGACGTACCACCGGGAGCTCGCTGGCTGGGCCGCGGCCCAGGGGGTGAGCCAGCCCCATGTCCCGGCCGAGTGCGAGCAGGCCTATCACATGTATTACCTCTTGATGCCGTCGCTGGAGGTCCGCACGCGCTTCATCCAGCAGCTGCGCCAGCAGGGCATCAACGCCGTGTTCCACTACCTGCCGTTGCACGTGTCGGACATGGGGCGGACGTTCGGGGGACAGGCGGGGGACTGCCCGGTGACGGAGTCCATCAGCGACCGACTGGTGCGGCTGCCCTTCTTCAGCACCATGACGGAGCAGGAACAGGCCACGGTGCTCACCGCCGTGAGGGATTTCCGGTGCTAGGGCCCCGGCACACCGTCGCCATCATCCAGTCCAACTACCTGCCCTGGAAGGGCTACTTCGACATCCTCCACGATGTGGACACGTTCATCTTCTACGATGACGTGCAGTACACCCACCGCGACTGGCGCAATCGCAACCGCGTCAAGACGCCGACGGGGCCGGTGTGGCTGACCGTTCCCGTGGGCTCCAGCACGGACCGGCTCATCTGCGAGGCGCGCATCGAAGACGACGCGTGGGCGCGCAAGCACTGGGAGACGCTGCGCCACCAGTACGCGCGTACGCCGCACTTCGAACGCTACGCGCCGTTCCTCCGCGACGTGTACCTGGCTCGCAAGTGGACGCATCTGTCGGAGCTGAACCAGTTCCTGGTGCGCCACATCGCCCGGGAGTGCCTGGGGCTCCAGGTGCGCTTTCGTGACTCGCGTGAGTGGACGCTCGCTGGAGCGAAGCAGGAGCGCATCCTCGACCTGCTGAAGCAGGCGGGCGCCACGCACTACGTCTCCGGCCCCGCCGCGCGCTCCTACCTGCGACAGGAGGACTTCGACGCGGCGGGCATCCAGCTCACCTACAAGGACTACGGTGGGTACCCCGAGTACCCGCAGGTCCATCCCCCGTTCGAGCACGCGGTGACGGTGCTGGATGTCCTCTTCCACCTGGGGCCCGAGGCACCCGAGGCCATCTGGGGCTGGCGGAAGCGGGCACCTGGAGCGGACCGCTGACCGCCGGCTGGCCCTGCGCGCGTGCATGCGCGTGGCTTTGCCCGCCGGACGAGGGGTGTGCTACCCCACGGAGTCGATGACCTCGGTTCGTGGCAGGACGGGATGGACCTCGGTGACCCAGGCAGCCCTGGGCTGCTTCCTGGTGGCCGCCTTCTTCGGGCTGGGCCGCACGGCCCCGGGCCTGAGCATCTCCTTTCGGATGCCCTTCAGCGCGAGCTCATCGGGCGAGCTCTACCAGTGGCTCGGACATGCGCTGCTGCTGGTGCCGGGCGGGGTGCTGTTGGGTCTGGCCCTGATTCCGTGGGTCGCGCCGTCCGCTGTCCGCCTGTGGAAGCGGCTGGACTCCCTCGACGCGCGGGAGCGGCTGACCGGAGGCGTGCTGGTGGGCGTGGTCGCCTTCCTGGCGGCACGCATCGGGCGCTTCGTCTTCCTGTTGGACCGCCCGGTGACGGACGACGAGCAGGCGGCGCGCTTCGGAGGGCAGGTGCTCGCCAGCGGCAGGTTCCTGGTGGAACTGACGGACCCGCTGGAGGCCTTCCCCACGCTCTACCTGTATGTGAAGGATGGGATGGGCTCCAGCTTCGAATGGCTGGGGTTGCAGGTGGCGTGGGCCCTGGGAGAGTTGACGGGCACCGGCTCGCTCATCTTCTCGCTGGCGGCGGCGGTGCCCGCGGTGGCGGTGGCCTGGGTGGCGACGCGCCGGCTGGGGCCCGCGTGGGGCGCGGTGGGCGCGCTGCTGGTGTTGCTGTCGCCCATGTCCGCGCTGTTGTCGATGACCTCTCACGCGCACCTGTTGTCGCGCGCGGCCCTGTCCGTGGCGGTGGTGTTCTTCGTCCTGGCGGAGGAGAGGGGCGGGCGCTGGTGGCTGGGGCTGGGGTTGATGAGCGGCGTGTCCTTCCTGTGCCGGCCGTTCGAGACGCTCTTCTTCCTGGCGCCCTTCTATCTGTGGGTGCTGTGGCGGCTGGTGCGCCGGGAGCTGCCGGTGGGCGCGTGCCTGGGCGGGCTCGTGCTGGGGTGGATGCCGGCGTTGGTGGCGTTCCTCGCCTTCAATCACGCGGTGACGGGGGATGCGCTGCTGCCCGCGCGCGTCTCCATGTACACATTCCCCGCGAAGCTCACGCAGAACGACAGCTCGATGCTGGAGCGCTTCGGCGCGAACACCAGCTACAACACGTTGATGCTGGCGGTGTGGTTCCTGGGGCCGGTGGGGCTGTTGCTGGTGGGGGTGGGGGCCGCGTGGGACCGGCTGACGAAGCTGCTGTTGTCGTCGGTGCTCGCCCTGCTGGGACTGGCCCTCTTCCACGACAACCATGGCATCCACTCCGTGGGCCCCATCCACTACTCCGAATGTGCGCCGGGTCTGGCCTTGGTGGCCGTGCATGGCTTGAAGCGACTGGTGGATGTGGCTCGCCGAGCGCAACTGCCGCCCGCCACGCTCATGGCGGGGATGTTGGGCGCGCTGGTGGTGGGGCTGGGAATCTTCGATGCACGCAATGCGCTGGCCCTGCGCGAGCAGGCCCGCATCCACGAGACGATGGAGTCGTTCCTGAACGACGCGGGCCTGGGGCGCGCGGTGGTCCTGGCGCCGCAGTACGCGGTGGCGTGGAGTCAGGTCCCCGCCTTCCGCAAGGTGGGGAGCTTCGTGCTGGAGTGGGCGCCTCCCCATCCGAGCTACGCGTCGGACCTCATCATCCTGCGGGATGGCGAGGGCTTCGCGCGCAAGCTGCGCTCACGCTTCCCGGACCGACGCTTCTTCAGGCTGCTGCCCGGCAAGGCTCCGGAGCCCTTCCGGTTGGAGCCCATCCCCGATGACACCCCGGCCGCCGCGCCTGTGCCCGCCGCGGACAGGGCGCCTCATTGAGCGGCACTGAAGAACCTGTGCCGCCAGCCCGCCCATCGCTCCTGAGCACCGCCATGGACAACCCCGCTGTGCATCCCGGCCTGCTTCGACCCCATCCTCGGTCCCTCTTGGTCTTCGTCGTGGCGCTGGCGGTGTATGCGGGGACGCTTCGCAACGGGCTCGTCTACGACGACCTCCAGCTCGTGGTGGAGAACCCCTGGTTGCGCTCCTGGACGGAGCTGGGCAACGCGTTCCTCCACCCATTGTTCCCCTCGGAGGACGGGGTGCCGCCCACGGAGGCGCGGGGGCCCGCGGGGGCCTACTTCCGGCCGTTGGCGCACGTGCTCCTCTTCGCGCAGCGCTCGGTCTTCGGGCTGCAGGCGTGGGGCTTCCACCTGGTGCTGATGCTGCTGCACGCCGGCGTCAGCGTGCTGGTCCTCCGGCTGTTCCGTACATGCTTGAAGACGCAGGACGCGGACTCGGCGGGGGCGGCGGAGTGGGCCGCGTTGGCGGGGGCGCTCCTGTTCGCCGTGCACCCCGTGCATACCGAGTCGGTGGCGTGGGTGAGTGGCTGCATGGACGTGGCGGCGACCCTCCTGGTGCTGCTCGCGGTCCGGCAGAGGGTCGCCGGGCCTTCCACCTGGAGCCGAGGCGTGGGCGCGGGGCTCCTGTGGGGCGCGGCGCTGCTCTTCAAGGAGGTAGCGGTGGTGTTCCCCGTCGTGCTGTGGGCCACCGACAGGGCGACGGGGGTCGTCGTGTCGCCCCCGGGGCTCCGGGGATGGGCACGTCGCTATGCGCCGCTGGGCCTGGGCGCGTTGGGGTACGCGGTGTTGCGGCTCAACGCGGTCGGCTTGTCCCTGCCGGTGCATGCCGAGGGAGGGGGAGCGGGCCTCTACCCGCTGCACATGCTGGCGTTGGTGGGGAAGCTGGGCGCGAAGCTCTTCTGGCCCCATCCGCTCGTGGTGACGATTCCCTCGCGAGTGCCTCCCTTGGCCTGGGAGGTGGTGCTGGGCGGCGTCCTTCTCCTGGGTCTGGCGGTGGTGTCGTGGCGCTCGTGGCGCGCGTCCCGGGCCACCTTCGCCGGGGCTGTCTGGCTGCTGACGCCGTTGCTGCCCGTATTGCTCATGCAACTCAGGGGCGTGGAGGCCTACGCCGAGCGCTTCCTCTACCTGCCCTCCGTGGGCTTCTGCCTGCTGGTGGCCGTGACGGTGAAGTGGCTCCTCGAGCGCTGGCCAGGGCAGGCGAGGGCGCTGGGGCTCGCGGCGGGAGGCGTGGTGGTGGTCTTCGCCGCGTTGACGCTGGCGCGGGTGCCCGCGTGGCGCGATGACATCTCGCTGTGGGAGGACACCCTCTCCAAGACGCCGGACCAGCCCAGCATCCACGCCTACCTGGGGGCGTCCTATCTCAAGGCGCGCCGCGTGGAGGACGCGATTCCCCACCTGCGGGTGGCGGTGGAGTCGCTGCCTCAGCTGTACCAGCCGCAGAGCGACCTGGCCGTCGCGTACGCCCTGCTGGGGCGCATGGACCTGGCCATCCCGCAGCTCGAGCGGGTCCACGCGATGCGCCCCAAGGAGCCCGTCGTCCTCCACAACCTGGGGCTCGCCCTGCGCAAGGCGGAGCGGCTGGAGGAGGCGGTGGAGCGCTTCCGGGCGGCGCTGAAGCTCTCGCCCCGGCGCGCCGACTCGCATCTGGAACTGGGGCGCACGCTGCTTCGGTTGGGACGCGCGGGCGAGGCGGTGGCTCCCTTGGAGGAGGCCCTGCGTCTGCGGCCAGACTCGGCGCCGGCGCGAGAGGGACTCAGGCAGGCGCGACTGGCGGCGGGTGCGACGCGGTGATGCACGAAGGGGGCTCGCCTGCCGCCCCCCTGTGCCACCGGCGCTTCAGCGGAAGTCGCGCCGCTCGAAGATGAAGATGGCGGCGGCGGTGAACAGCGCGGCCCAGCCCAACCCGTAACCGATGCCAGAGAAGAACGTGGAGGCGTCCACGGGCAGGGCATAGGTGGCCTGGGGACGGAAGTTCATCCTCTCCAGGTTCGGCAGCAGGTAGTAGAGCATGGTGGCACCCGTCTTCACGGGGCCATCGTCCAGCCGCTGCGCGATGTCGAAAAGGTCGTTGGCCAGGTGGCCCGCGAAGTAGATGCCCGTGGTGGCGATGGCCGACACGGCGGGGCCCGCGAAGCTGGAGAAGAGGATGCCCGCGCTGGTGAGCACGAGCAGCTCGAACCAGAGCCCCACCACCGCGAGGGCCTGGGTGGCATTGACGCTGGCCTGGAACATCACCAGTTGGCTCAGGAAGATGAGCATCATCGCCGCCATCAGCACGGCGAGCGTCAGCATGTTGCCCGCGAGCCGCGCCAGCAGGAACTGCGAGCGGGACACCGGCTTGCTCACCACCAGGAAGATGGTGCGCCGCTCGATTTCCCGGCTCAAGAGGCCGCTCGACAGGAAGATGGTGAGGAAGACGAGGATGAGGCTCATCATCCCCAGTCCGAAGTCGGTGAGCACCCGATCGAACGTGGCGACCGTCACCTCCGTCACCAGCGTCGAGGACAGCAACACCACCGCGGCGAAGGCGCCCACCACCACCGTGACGCGGTTGCGGCGCGCCTCGCGGAAGCCGTTCCAGACCATCGCGCCGAACGCGCTCATGTGTTGATCTCCCCGCCGACGCTCGTCGCCCGTCCGGAATCCTTCAGGGCATCCATGAAGAGCTGCTCCAGCGAGAACTTCGCCGCCTGGAGGCTGTTGACCCGACCTCCCGCCGCGAGCACTTGTCCCAGGAGTCGCTGGCTGTCCGCGTCGGCGACCTGCAGCATCACGCGCCCATCCAGGGCTTGAGCGGACTCCAGCGTCACGCCCAGGTTCTTCACCTGGTCCATCTTCAATCCCTCGACCACGACTTCGACGGAGGGCACCTGCGCGGAGAGCAACTGCTGCACGCTGCCCTCGCGCACGCGGCGGCCCCCCACGAGCACCGCGAGCCTGTCGCAGAGTGCCTCGACGTCCGGGATGATGTGGCTGCAGAAGAGCACGGTGGTACCCCGGTCGCGCTCGGCGAGGATGAGGTCTCGCATCTGCCGGCGGCCCACCGGGTCCAGGCCGCTCGTGGGCTCGTCGAGGATGAGCATCTTCGGCTTCGACACCAGCGCCTGCGCGAGCGCCACGCGCTGGACCATGCCCTTCGAGTAGCGGCGGATCTGCAGCTTCTCCGCGTGGCCCATCTCCACCGCGCCGAGCACCTCTTTCACCCGCAGGTCCAACTCGTGGCCACCCATGCCACACAGCTGTCCGGCGAGCGTCACGAACTCGCGTCCCGTCAGGTACTCGTACGGCGAGGGGTTCTCCGGGAGGAAGCCCACCATCCGCCGCGTCGCCGCCTGGTCCACGGGCTGTCCATACAACAGCGCCGTGCCGCCGCTGGGGCGCACCAGGTTCATGAGGATCTTGATGGTCGTGGATTTGCCGGCGCCGTTGGGGCCGAGCAGGCCGTAGATCTGCCCGGCGCCCACCTCGAGGTCCAGTCCTTGGAGGGCGCGAACCGTCTTGTTGAACCAGAAGCCTACCTTGTAGGTCTTCGATAGTCCTCGAACCTGGATGGGAGGCGCGTCAGCGGGGTTGAGCGTCATGGTTCTTCGAGTCCAGGGGCTTGGGAACGAGGCGGTCTCCGTCCTCGGTCTTCTCGTCGTAGATGATCTCCAGCCGGAACCGCGCGGCCGTGGAATAGCTGCGGCCGTCCTCCCCCAGGAAGAGCTTTCCGCCCAGGGGGTCGGCGGGCAGCTCCCTCAGGTCGCCTGAGGACACGAGCGCCTCCAATGAGGCGGGCAGGCGGCCTTCTCGCTGCTGGTGGCGCTGGATGGCGGCGTCGAGCTGTTGGAGCAGCCGTTCCTGGAGGATTTCATTCACACGGCGCTCGTAATAGGCGCGCGTCTCGTCGTCCTCCGCGCCGTCGCGCAGGGCCTGCGCCAATCCGAGGCTCGTGTCGAAGTCGCCCGACTGCGCATACAACCGGGTGGCCAGGCCCGAGTACCACTCCGGCGCGCCCGGCTCCTTGGCGAGCTCCTCGATGATGGCCGCGGCCTCACGGTACTTCCGCTCGAAGAACATCAGGTTGTAGGCGAGCTGGAAGTGGATGCGCTTGTCCTCGGGCGTGTTGACCATGCCCTTGCGGAGGATGCGCGAGGACTCCTCGACGTTGGCGTACTCCTCGCGGCCCAGATGGATGGGGATGGTGATGCCCGCGAAGGTGTAGACCTTGGCGAATCGGGGGTCGAGGTCCGTGGTGAGGTCCGCGTAATAGTAGATGTCGCGGTACTCGGAGATCTTCCGGGCGGTGCCGACGCGGTTGATGGTCAGGATCCAGAAGTAGTCGGCGACGAGCCCGAGCTGCGCCTTGAACAACGCCTTGAGGAAACCGGCGCGCGGCAGCACCGGGCGGTCTCCCAGGTAGAGCGGAGCGCGGGGGGGGCCAGCGAGGAGGACCACCAGGAGCAGGCCGGCGGTCATGAGCACGGGAGGCAGCTTGCGCATCATTCCTTGAAACGGAGACGGGGCACCCGTTCTGCTCGGGCGCCCCGTTCGTACCGCATGAGACCCTGGTCAATCCAGGGCGGACCCGTGATTAGCAGCTCACGTCGTTGTAGGCGTTGCCGGGCTCGCCGCCACCGATCTTGTTGCTGTCGATGCCGCAGGTGCCCTGCAGGGTGGTGGCCGAGGTGGCCAGGGACGTGATGCCCCACGTGTCGGCGTTCTTGTCGTTGTCGACGTTGCCCACGGCGACGGCGGAGAAGTCACAGTTCGGGCAGGTGCCCGACACGCCGGCCGTCAGGGGCTGGGCGCCGACCGTCGGGGTCTCGGTGAAGCGGGCCAGGTCCTGGCCGATGCAGCCACCCGCGTAGTTGCGGTCCGTCACGGCCTTCGCCTCGTTGCAGGCGGCGTTGATGCCGTAGCTGAAGCGGTTGCCGGGCTCCGGGTCGAAGCCGACGACCTTGAAGTCGGAGACGTACTTGTCCTTCTCGCCGAAGTACGCCTTCTGGGCCGTGAAGATGGCCTTCAGGTTGGTCTTCGCCTCGGACTGCTTGGACTTGGCCTGGAAGCGGATGAAGTTCGGGATGGCGATGGCGGCCAGGATGCCGATGATGGCGACGACGATCATCAGCTCGATGAGGGTGAAGCCACCCTTCTTCTTCAGGAGACGGTTCAGCATGTCGGGAGTGCTCCGCAGGTGCAGAGGGGGGTTGAACGACTGCCCGGATTCTTAGCACGAAGGGTGCCATGGCCAACAGTCACCCCAACCTGAGGATTTCCCACGAGGTCGGGCCGCGCTCCCCGTCAGGCAGGGCGCCAGGTTGCCAAATTTTGTCACTGCTTCTGACGGAAATCGTCGATCCAGGGGGCTGACCTCTCCGGGCGCGACGCTAGGATGCCGGGCTCCGTGACGGACTTCTCCCTCCTGCCGGGCTGGGCCGGGCCTCTCTTCAGCGCCTTCCTCCTGGTCCTCGGCCTGTGTATCGGCAGCTTCCTCAATGTCGTCATCGCGCGTGTCCCCGAAGGACTGAGCATCGTCCGGCCCGGCTCGCGCTGTCCCCGGTGCAGGTACGTGCTCTCCTGGTACGAGAACATCCCCGTGCTCTCGTGGCTCGCGCTGAGGGGACGGTGTCGTTCCTGTCACGCGCCCATCTCGCCGCGCTACGTGCTCGTGGAGCTGCTCACGGGGCTCCTGTTCCTCGCGTGCCTGCGCCGCTTCGGGTGGACGTACGAGCTGTTCCCCGCGCTGGTGCTGGTGTCGCTGTTGATACCGCTCACCTTCATCGACCTGGCGCACTGGATACTGCCGTTCTCGCTGACGGTGCCGGGCATCGCCGCGGGGCTGTTGCTGGCAGTGCCTCGCGGCGCGGACGCGGTGGTGGACGCGACCGTGGGCGCGGTGCTCGGCTTCCTCGTGTTCCGCCTGATGGAGTACATCGGCTGGAAGGTCTTCAAGAAGGAGGCGCTGGGCGGCGGAGACAAGTTCCTCGTCGCGCTGCTCGGTGCGTTCCTCTCCTGGCGGGCGCTGCTCGGCATCCTCTTCCTGTCCTCGCTCCAGGGCGCGGTGGTGGGGGTCGCGCTGCTCGCCCTCACGGGACGCGCGGGGCCCGCGGCGCAACCGCCTGCTCCGGACGCGCAACCTTCTCCGACGGGGCCGGGGCCCGCGCCGGCCGCGGATGCGTCTCCGGCTGGTGATGGGGCGTCGGGCGTCGCGTCGACATCGACCTCGAGCGGCGTCACGCTGCCCTCGTCGGATGATGTGTCGCTGCCAGGGATGGCCGCGCACCCGGCGGGCGGCGCGCGCGTATCCGAGGCGGGACCGGAAGAGGAGCCTGAGCCCACCATGACGTGGGAGTTCACCCGGCCCGGCATTCCGCTGTGGAAGCGGCTGCTCCTGGTTCCCTGGTGCCTGCTCGTCCAGCCGATTCCCGACGCACCCGTGGACGAGGAGACGGGCGAGGAGGAGGAGTGGGTGCCTGGCCCCACCAACATCCCCTTCGGACCGTGGCTCGCGCTCGCGGGGCTGGAGGTGATGTTGCTCGGTCCTTGGCTGGCGCGGGTGCTGCCCATGGACATCGCGCTGCTCCTGGGAGGCGCGCCGTGAGCCGCGCGGGCACGCGATGAAGTGGCGCATCGCCAGCGTGGCGTTCCTGCTGGCCTCGCTCTGCACCGGCCTGTCCTGGCTGTCACTGCAGCCCGTCCTCATCCGGCTCCTGGACCTGGGGCGGCGGCTGGCCCGCCCGGGCACGCCGGACGCGGAGGTGCTGTCGCAGGTGCGAGGCTTCCTGCCGCTGGCGCTCGGGCTGGACCTGGTGGCGCTCACGCTGCTGGCCTACGGGATTCTGTATCTGACGGTGGGGCGCCCGCTGCGTTCGGCCGAGGAGATGGTGGAGCAGCTCGGTCGCCTGGAGCCCGACCCGCACCTGTCGCCCACGCAGGGCGGCCCGCTGCTGTCGCGCATGCAGCGCGCGCTGCAGCGGCTGGCGGATGCGCTGCGCCAGGAGCAGTCCCTCACGCGCTCCCAGATGGAGTCCCTGCGCGAGGCGAACACGCGGCTGACCCGCGCGCAGACGGAGTTGGTGACCTCCGAGCGACTCGCCACCGTGGGACGGCTGGCAGCGGGCGTGGCGCACGAGGTGGGCAATCCGCTCGCGGGCATCCTGGGCTACCTGTCCCTGGCGCGAATGAAGGCGCCCTCGGCGGAGCTGAAGGACTACCTGGAGCGCATCGACCACGAGGTGCAGCGCATCGACCGCATCGTCCGGGGGCTGCTCGACCTGGGGCGTCCCGAGACGGCCTCTCCGGGACCCGTGGATGTCGGCTCGGTGGTGGAGACGTGCGTGCGGCTGGTGCGGGCCGCGCCGGAGCTGGCGGGCGTCTCGGTGGAGCTGTCGCTCGAGCCGGGGGTGCTGGCCCGCGCGGAGCCGGGGCCCTTGTCGCAGATCCTCATCAACCTGCTGCTCAACGCCGCGCAGGCCATGGGAGGGCAGGGCAGCGTCAGCGTCACCACCCGGCTGGAGGCGGGCGAGGCGCGGGTGATGGTGACGGACCAGGGGCCGGGAGTCCCGCAGGACGTGATGCCCCGGCTGTTCGAGCCCTTCTTCACGACCAAGGGGCGCCAGGGCACGGGCCTGGGACTCGCGGTGTCGCTGCGACTCGCGCAGGTGATGGGCGGGCGACTGGGCGCGGAGAACCTCCCCGAGGGTGGCGCGCGCTTCACCGTGGCCCTGCCCGCCGTGTGAGCGGGCCAGAAGCTATCTCCTCCCGCGACTCTGGGGGATGATGGAGGGAAGGTCGCCATGTCCCTGTTCCGCTCCATCCTCGTCGCCGACGACGAGCCCTCCATCCGCCACATCCTCACGTTGGTGCTCACCGACCGGAAGTACGAGGTGCGCGCCGTCGCGGATGGAGAGGAGGCCCTGCGGGAGCTGGCCGCTCGCGACTACGACGTCCTGCTGTGTGACGTGCGCATGCCTCGCAAGGACGGCCTCACGCTCTTGCGCGAGGCCCAGGCCGCGCACCCGGGGCTCACCGTGGTGGTGATGAGCGCCTACGGCTCGCAGGAGCAGGCGCTGGAGGCGGTGTCCGCGGGCGCCTACGACTACGTCCAGAAGCCCTTCAAGCCCGAGGAGATCGTCTTCGTCCTGCGCAAGGCCGAGGAGCGCGAGCGGCTGCTGCGCGAGAACAAGCGCCTGAAGCAGTCGGGGCTGCCGTCGCTGCCCCAGGGGCACATCCTCGGCTCTAGCGCTCCCTTGCAGGCGGTGCTCCGGCAGGTGGCGAGGCTGGCGCCCGTGGACACCACGGTGCTCATCAGCGGCGAGAGCGGCACGGGCAAGGAACTCATCGCCCGGGAGCTGCATGCGAAGAGCCCCCGCGCGCCGCTGCCCTTCGTCGCCGTCAACTGCGGCGCCATCCCCGGTGGCCTGCTGGAGAGCGAGCTGTTCGGCCACGCCAAGGGCGCCTTCACCGACGCGCGCACCGCCAAGCGCGGCCTGTTCGCGGAGGCCGATGGCGGCACGCTCTTCCTGGACGAGGTGGGCGAGCTGCCGCTGCCCGCGCAGGTGAAGCTCTTGCGCGTGCTGCAGGAGGGCGAGATACGCCCCGTCGGCGAGAGTCGGGTGGAGAAGGTGGACGTGCGGGTGGTGGCGGCCACGCTGCGCGACCTGGGCAAGCTGGTGGAGAAGGGGGAGTTCCGCGAGGACCTCTACTACCGGCTCAACGTGGTGAACGTGCGGATACCTCCCCTGCGCGAACGCCGCGAGGACGTGCCGCTCCTGGCGAGCGCGTTCCTCCATCGCTTCAACCGCGAGCTCAACCGGGAGCCCCCCGTGGAGGGGCTGTCCCCGGAGGCCGAGGCGCTGATGTCCGCCTACGCGTGGCCGGGCAACGTGCGCGAGCTGGAGAACGCCATGGAGCGCGCGGTGCTCCTGGCGGATGGCCCGCACATCCTCCCGGCCAACCTGCCCGAAAGGCTGTGGGCCGCCCCCACACCCGGACCGGCCACGGCGGGGGATGGCGGAGTGCAACAGGTCGGTAGTGACCTGTCGCTCAAACGGGCCATCCGGGACCTCGAGGAGTCCTACATCCGGGCGGCGCTTCGTCGGACGAAGGGAAACCGCACCCGGGCGGCCGAGGTGCTGGACATCAGCCACCGGGCGTTGCTGTACAAGATCAAGGAGTACGGCATCGACCCGGACGCCGAGGCGGAGCGGGGATGACCGGGTGGGGTGTGCCGTCCCCATTTGACCAAATGCGTCCGAGGCCGGAAAATCGGGCCTCCGCGACCGTGGTGGGGGCCTGGCGCAGCAAGAACGCAGGGGTCCCGGCCGAACGGAGAGCAGGCGGGCTCCGGGCACTTTTTAGGTGGGGTTGACGGCCAGTGCTACGCTGGCCGCCTCTCGACGGAGTCAAGAATGGCGAAGGGCAAACTGGCACTCGGTCTGGACATCGGATCGACCTCCATCAAGATGATCCTGCTCAAGGAGCAGCGCAAGCGCGGCGAGGTCGGCTTCGCGTTGCAGAGCTTCGGCATGAAGCCGCTGCCTCCGGAGGCCATCGTCGATGGAGCGCTGATGAACTCCACCGCCATCGTGCAGGCGGTGCAGGAGCTGATGTCCGAGCTGAAGGTGAAGGGCAAGGACGTCGCCATCGGCGTGTCCGGCCACTCGGTCATCATCAAGAAGATTCAGATGCCGCGCATGTCCCAGGAGGAGCTCGAGGAGAGCATCCAGTGGGAGGCCGAGCAGTACATCCCGTTCGATGTGAAGGACGTGAACATCGACACGCAGATCCTCGACGGCGGCGGCAACGACGCCACCGGGCAGATGGACGTGCTGCTGGTGGCCGCCAAGAAGGACATGATCAACGACTACACCACCGTGGTCTCCGAGGCGGGCCTCGCGCCGGTGGTGGTGGACGTGGACGCCTTCGCCGTCCAGAACATGTTCTCCGTCAACTACGACCTCCCCGAGAAGGAGACCGTGGTCCTCATCAACGCGGGCGCCTCGGTGGTGAACATCAACATCATCGCCAACGGCGTCACGGTCTTCACCCGCGACGTCACCATCGGTGGCAACCAGTTCACCGAAGAGATCCAGAAGCAGCTCAACGTCTCCTACGAGGAGGCCGAGGCGCTGAAGATCGGCGGCAACCGCGCGGACGCGGATGCCGTGGTGCCCCAGGATGTCGAGCGCGTGCTCTCCAGCGTGGCCGAGCAGGTGGCCGGCGAAATCCAGCGCTCGCTGGACTTCTACGCGGGCACGGCGGCGGACTCGAACTTCACCAAGGTCTACCTGTCGGGTGGCACGGCGAAGATTCCGGCCCTGTTCAAGACGATTGAAGCGCGCACCGGCGTGCCGGTGGAGATCCTCAACCCGTTCCGCAAGATTGAAGTGGACAACCGCAAGTTCGACCCCGCGTTCATCATGGACGTGGCGCCCATGGCCGCGGTGGCCGTGGGACTGGCGCTCCGGCGTCCGGGCGACAAGCTGGCCTGACCTGTCCACCTCCTGGAGACGACGCACATGATGATTCGCATCAACCTGCTTCCCGTCCGGAAGGTCCAGACCCAGCAGAAGGGCCGGCAAGTCCTGGTCCTCTTCGCGCTGGCGCTCATCGGCGCCGCCGTGGGCAACTACTTCTGGTACGACGACCGTGATTCCGAATACCAGCGCAACGCCCAGGGCATCGCCCAGACGCGCGCGAAGATCGCCGAGCTGGAGAAGGTCATCGGCGAGGTGAAGAACATCAACGCTCGCAAGGCGGAGGTCGAGAAGAAGCTCGCGGTGCTCGACTCGCTGCGCAAGGGGCGCAACGGCCCGGTCCGGATGATGGACGCGCTCGCGTCCGCCACCCCCAAGAAGGTCTGGGTGAAGGGCTTCGTCGAGGCCGCCAGCGCGGTGTCCATCGATGGCTCGGCCGTCAGCCACGACGAGGTCGCCGAGTTCATGCGCGGCTTGAACGGCGTGGTGTGGACGCCCAAGGGCATGGGGCGCCTGGTGGACCAGCGTCGTGACGCGAAGACGTCCCGCGTGGAGCTGCTCACGGCGGAGGCCACCATCGAGGAGTTCCCGGCCGGGCAGATCACCCCGTTCTTCACCAACATCGACCTGACCAGCGCGGTGCAGACCAAGGCGGTCGCCGGCTCCGTGGGCATGCCCGCCCTGGTCGACTTCAAGATCACCCTCACCGCGAACTACGCCATCTGACCGAGGCCCCACCATGGACAAGTACCTGGACCAATTCGTCAAGGCGTCCCCGGGCGTCAAGTTCGGTGGCCTCGCCGCGATCATCATCCTGATGACCGCCGCCAACTACTTCCTGCTCATCGAGCCGACCGAAACGCAAATCGAGGCGCAGCTGGGTGAGCGGCGCACGCTGGACCTGGAGCTGGCCGAGAAGAGCGAGATCGCCCAGAACCTCAACGAGCGCCGGCGCGAGATGGACGTGCTGGAGCAGAAGCTCGCCGAGGCCCTCACGGAGCTGCCGGAGAAGAAGGACGTCGAGGAGCTGCTCGCGCAGATCAACGACATCGGCAAGAAGAGCGGCCTGGAGATCTCCCTGGTGCAGCCCGACCGCGAGTACGTGGGTGGCGGCGAGTTCTTCGCCCGCATCCCCATCCGCATGACGGTGAGCGGCAACTACCACGAGATCGCCATGTTCCTGCAGGAGATGGCGAACATGCGCCGCATCGTGAACGTCAACAACATCAACCTGGGGCAGCCGACGCTGAAGAACGAGAAGGTCGTCCTTCAGAGCAGCTTCCTGGCGACGACCTTCCGGTTCGTCGAGACCCAGAAGAACTAGAAACTTGATCCGTCCCGGAAGTAGGGCGACAAGGGGATTGAGGATGAAGATGTTCAAGGCCACCATGACGACCGCCGCGCTCGCGCTGACGCTCGCCGCCTGCGAGGACGCGCCCCCGCCTCCTCCGCCGGTGGCGGCGGCTCCCGCGCCGGCCGCCCCCGCCGCGCCGGCGGAGACGGCCCCCGCCGCGGTCGAGGCCGCGGCGGCTGCGCCGTACGTCTACTCGTACAACCCGGTGGGCAAGCGCGACCCGTTCCGCAGCCCGCTGGAAGAGCTGGGGCCGGTGAACCCCAACATCGCGGCGCCCACCTGCACGGAGCCGCTGTGCGCGTTCGATCTGGACCAGCTCAAGCTGGTCGCGGTCGTCACGGGCGACGCCAATCCACTTGCCATGGTCGAAGACCCGCTGGGTCGAGGCCACATCGTGCGCCGCAACACCCGCGTGGGGCGCCAGGGCGGCAAGGTCACGCAGATCCTCCGTGATTCGCTGACGGTGACCGAGGTGTTCTCGGGCAACGGAGAGATCATCAAGAATCCGGTGACCCTGCAGCTCAAGCCCGATGATCGGCAGGACCCGAGCTACAATTTAATGACGGGCAAAAACTACGGGGAGTAGCGCCCCCGTGGCGCGCCCGCGGGCGGCAGCCCGCTTCCAACTTGGTGAGGGGACGCATGCTCGAGAGGAGCGCTGTGACGAGGGGCAAGTGGATGTTGGCGACTGCATTCGCGGTCGTCCTTGCGGGCGCCAGCAGTAGCGGCGCCGAACTGAATACGCTTCGGGACCTGGATGTGTCCCGTACCGGCTCGGGCGCCCAGGTGGTGGTGACCGGAACCCGGCCCCCCACCTTCACCGTCTTCCGGCTCAGTGGGCCGGAGCGGTTGGTGGTGGACCTCTCGTCGGCGGATGCGACGGGTATCAAGGGCCACCATGACGGCTCCGGACCGGTGTCCGGCGTCGTGGCGTCGCAGTTCTCGGACGAGCGCGCGAGCGTCGGCCGGGTGCTGCTGGCGCTCGACAAGGCGTCCCAGTACGACGTGCGCGCGGACGGCAACCGCGTGGTCATCTCAGTGGATGGAGCGGCCTCCGCCCCCGAGGCGAAGCCCGCCGCGCCCGCGACCGTCGCGACGGCCCCCGCCGCCCCGACGACGCCCGCGCCCGCAGCCGACGTGAAGCCCGCCGTCGTCGCGGAGGCCCCCGTGAAGCAGGAGGCGGCCGCGAAGCCCGCGCTGCCCGAGAACGTCGTCGCCGCCGAGGCCGACGAGCGCGAGGTGGCGCAGCCCGCCCAGCGCATCACCCAGCTCGCCTACGCCGATGACACCCTGCGCATCCGCGCGGACGGCGACATCGCGCGCTACGAGGTGCTGGAGCTGGCGGACCCGCCGCGGCTCGCGGTGGACCTGTACGGGGTGGGCCTGGCGGCCCGCGCGCCCCGCATCAATGGCGCGACCCTGAAGGAAGTGCGCGTGGGCGCCCACTCGGACAAGGTCCGGCTGGTGCTCGACGTGCGCGGCAAGATGCCCGCCTACCGCGTGGACCGCGCGGACAAGGGCCTCGAGGTGGTGCTCGGTGGCGCGGTGGCCCGCAAGGCCGCGCCGTCGCCCGCGCCGCAAGAGGTCATCGCCTCGGTCGCCGAGGTGGAGCCCCTGCGTCCGGCCCCCGTGGTCGTGGAGGCTCCGGCCACCGCGTCCGTGGTCGAGGTCAAGGACCTGTCGTTCCAGGAGGGTGGGGCGGGTGGCCGCGTGGTGCTGAAGCTGTCCGGCACCGCGGGCTGGAAGGTGGACCGTCCGGACCCCCGCAGCGCGGTGCTGACGCTGGACAACGCCCGGCTGCCCAAGAAGCTCGAGCGCAGCCTGGACACCAGCGCGCTGGAGACGCCGGTGAAGATGATCAGCGCCTTCAGCGTCCCCGGTGAGGGCCGCAAGGTGCGCGTGGTGGTCGCCGCCGACGGCGCCATCGAGGAGAAGGTCAGCCAGAGCGGCAACACCCTGTCGTGGCGCCTGGACGTCAAGGGCGTGAAGACGGACGAGGTGTCGGTCGCGCAGCGCACCGCCGGCTTCACCGCCGAGGCGCCCGCCTACGCCGCCGAGGGCGCGCCGCAGCAGGCCCGCTACCGTGGCAAGCGCGTGTCCTTCGAGTTCAAGGACATCGACATCCAGAACCTCCTGCGCGTCATCGCGGAGATCTCGAAGAAGAACGTGGTCGTCGCGGACGACGTGAGCGGCCGGGTCACCATCCGCCTGCGCAACGTGCCCTGGGACCAGGCGCTGGACCTCATCCTGCGCACCAAGCAGCTGGGCAAGGAGGAGTTCGGCAACATCATCCGCATCGCCCCGCTCAAGACGCTGGAGGAGGAGGCCCGGCTGCGCCAGGAGCGCAAGAAGTCGCTCCAGCAGCAGGAGGACCTGCTGGTCAACCTCATCCCGGTGAACTACGCGGTGGCCTCCGACATGTCCGCCCGCGTGAAGGACGTCCTGAGCGAGCGCGGCACGGTGACGGTGGACACGCGCACCAACGTGCTCATCGTCAAGGACGTGCGCTCCAACACGGAGAAGGCCCGCTCGCTGGTGCGCAGCCTGGACACGCAGACGCCGCAGGTGCTCATCGAGAGCCGCATCGTCGAGGCGAGCACGACCTTCAGCCGGCAGCTCGGCGTGCAGTGGGGTGGTCAGGCCCGGGCCGCCGCCGCCACGGGCAACTCGACCGGCCTCATCTTCCCGAACAACGTCGCCGTGACGGGCGGTTCGCCGAGCGTCGGTGCCCAGGGTGTCCCGGCCGTGCCGAACTTCGCGGTGAACCTGCCGGCGCCGGTGGGTGAGAACGTCGGTGGTGCGCTGGGCTTCGTCTTCGGCTCGGCCGGTGGCGCGCTGCAACTCAACCTGCGCCTGTCCGCCGCGGAGACCGAGGGAACCATCAAGACCATCTCCGCTCCCCGCGTGACGACGCTGGACAACAACACCGCTCGCATCAGCCAGGGTGTGTCCATCCCGTTCAGCCAGACGTCCGCGGCCGGTGTGAACACGACCTTCGTGGAAGCGCGTCTGTCGCTGGAGGTGACGCCGCACATCACCCAGGACGGCAGCATCCTGATGGCCATCAACGCCTCCAACAACCAGCCGGACCCCGCCAACACGGGCGCCAACGGTCAGCCCTCCATCCAGCGCAAGGAGGCCGTCACCCAGGTGCTGGTGAAGGACGGGGACACCACGGTCATCGGCGGCATCTACGTGCGTCGTGGCTCCACGCGGACCAACTCGGTGCCGTTCCTCTCGAAGATTCCGGTCCTCGGGTTCTTCTTCCGGCAGACGAACGACACGGATGAGCGCCAGGAGCTGCTCATCTTCATCACGCCCCGCATCCTCAACCGGCAGACCATTGCGCAGAGCCTGTAAGGCATCGCGCCTCTTCTCCGAGGAGAGAGTACGCTCATGAAGCCCATCTATCTCGCCGCGCTGCTGGCGTTCGGCTCGGTGTCTTGTGTCGACGACGTTCCTCAGCTGCAGGTCCTCCACGCCGCCTTGCCTGAAGACGACTGCTCGATTCCGGAGGACGAGGCCATCCTCCGGGGCTCGTTGGACATGACCCTGGCCTCGAACTACCGGCTGGGGCTCATCGTCACCTCGAACCGCATCGGCACGGAGATCCTCGTCGGCGAGGGCGGTCAGGTGTCGAGCCCGGGCTCCCAGGTCGTCTTCATCACGTCGATGGACGTGTCGTATCAGACGGAGCCGGACCTCGGCATCGAGGACGCCAATGTGCGGCTGTTCGGCGGCTTCGAAGGGGGCGAGGGGAGCAGCATGCTCCTCAACCTGCTGACGCGCGAGGCTCAGGAGGCGCTCGATGCCGCGACGTTGGGTGGCGCCATCGTCGATACGTTGATCACCATCAAGTTCAAGGGTCACACAGCCGCCAACAACAAGGTGGAAGCGAACGAGTTCACCTTCCCGCTCACGGTCGGTCGCTCGGGGTACGGCTGCTCGGCGGGGCAGCAATTCGCCGCGCCGACCGCGAACTGCGACCTGCGTGGCCACAACGGCATCGTGCCGGAGTGCGAGGACATCCCCGTTCCGTAGCCGTAAGCGCCGTCCCGCTCCACCCAGGAACCCCCCACGAGCCCATGTCCTTTCGCACGCACCTCGAGTCAGTCGTCAACCAGGTGGACGGAGCCCTCGCCTGCAGCGTGATGGGCTTCGACGGCATCTCCGTGGACACCTACCAGCGCGAGGAGGCGGGCGAACTGGACCTGGGCGGGGCCTGGGTGGAGTACGCCAACCTCCTCACGCAGCTGCGCCACGCCGCGGAGACGCTCAAGACGGGCGCGGTGAGCGAGGTCAGCGTCAACAGCGACAAGGTCCTCACGCTGATGCGCTTGGTGTCCCCGGAGTACTTCCTCGTGCTCGCCCTGCGCGCGGATGGCAACTACGGCAAGGGCCGCTATGTGCTTCGCGTGACGGCCCCCAAGGTGAGCGCGGAGCTCTAGCCGCGCCCTCTGTAAAGCAGTCGTCCGGACGACGCGGCGCTCCGCAGCTTTCCCCTTCCCATGGGAGGGGGCATGGGCTAGACACCCCCGACTTTTCAAGCTTCCGTATTTTCGAGTCTGAAGGAGTCGGTCCCCATGGCCGGTGTCATCGATACGTCCGAGTTTCACAACGGTATGAAGATCGAAATCGACGGTGAGCCGTTCGTCATCGTCGAGTTCCAGCACGTGAAGCCCGGCAAGGGTTCCGCCTTCGTCCGCACCAAGATCCGCAGCCTCACCACGGGCCGCGTCCTGCAGCCGACGCTGAAGTCCGGTGAGAAGGTGGGCCGCCCCGACATCGAAGAGAAGGACATGCAGTACCTGTATGTCCAGGGCGAGGACTACTACTTCATGGACAAGCGCGACTTCGAGCAGACCTTCATCAGCGAGAAGGCGCTCGGCGACGCGAAGAACTTCCTGAAGGAGAACACCGACGCGACCATCCTGTTCTGGAACGGGAAGGCCATCAGCGTCACGCTGCCGAACTCGGTGGACCTGAAGGTCATCAAGTGCGACCCGGGCGTGCGCGGTGACACGGTGTCCGGCGCGCTGAAGCCCGCCACGCTGGAGACCGGCTTCGAGGTCAACGTCCCCCTGTTCATCAACGAGGGTGATGTCCTCAAGATCGACACGCGCGACGGTGGCAAGTACCTGACCCGCGTGGCCACCGCGGGCTAGCCCAGGACGCCCGAGGGAGGGGACGCGAGCATGGCAACCAAGCGCAAGTCGACCCGGGCCTCCGTGCCCGCCAGCGCGTCCGCTCCGGCGAACGCGGCCAACGCGGGCAACACGTCGCTGGACGTGGAGGCCCTGCGGGAAATCGTCAACATCCTGGAGGCCTCGGACGTGACGAGGCTGGTGTGGAAGCGCGGGGAGGAGAAGCTCTTCATCCGCCGCGGCCACGCCCCGGAGACGACCATCGTCCACCACGCGGCCCCGTCGGCCGTCCCGGTGGGCCCGGCGGTGGAGTA
This sequence comes from Myxococcus sp. AS-1-15, assembly GCF_020037055.1. Classification (NCBI taxonomy): domain Bacteria; kingdom Pseudomonadati; phylum Myxococcota; class Myxococcia; order Myxococcales; family Myxococcaceae; genus Myxococcus; species Myxococcus sp. AS-1-15. The sequence goes on from NZ_JAIQDF010000001.1 coordinate 682,422, forward strand.
CGCGGCGCCCGCGCCCCGCCCCGTGTCGTCCGCCCCTGCCGCCGCGTCCGTGGCCGCCCCGGCCCCCGCGGCTGAGAAGGCCCCGGAGAAGCCCGGCCACGTGGTGACCAGCCCCTTCGTCGGCACGTTCTACCGGACGCCGGCGCCGGACCAGCCGGCCTTCGTTGACGTGGGCACCGTGGTGAAGAAGGGCCAGGTGCTCTGCATCATCGAGGCGATGAAGTTGATGAACGAAATCGAGTCCGAGGTCTCCGGCCGCGTGGTGGAGATCCTCGTGGAGAACGGGCGGCCGGTGGAGTTCGGCCAGTCCCTGTTCCGCATCGAGCCGGCCTGACGCTGGCGGGCGCGCCCCTCGCCCCATGATGGGCGCGCTCCCACGCCGACCGTTCCAGGAGACACCCCCGTGTTCAAGAAGGTGCTGATCGCCAACCGCGGGGAGATTGCCCTGCGGGTCATCCGCGCCTGTCGGGAGCTGGGCATCGCCACCGTGGCGGTGCACTCCACGGCGGACGCCAACGCCCTCCACGTGCGCTTCGCGGACGAGGCCGTCTGCATCGGCCCTCCGTCGTCCAAGGAGAGCTACCTCAACGTCCCGCAGCTCTTGTCCGCCGCCGAAATCACCCGCGCGGACGCCATCCACCCGGGCTACGGCTTCCTGTCGGAGAACGCCGAGTTCGCCGAGGTCTGCGAGAACTGCAAGATTCGCTTCATCGGTCCGCGCCCTGAGATGCTGCGGATGATGGGCAACAAGGTGCGGGCCCGGCAGGCGGCGCGGGAGGCGGGCATGCCGCTGCTCCCCGGCAGCCCCGGCACCGTGAAGGACCCGCGCGAGGCGGAGGAGTTCGCCCGTCAGATTGGCTTCCCCGTCATCCTCAAGGCGGCCGCGGGTGGCGGCGGCAAGGGGATGAAGATCGTCCGCGAGCCGAGCGCGCTGGCGCAGGCGTTCTCCACCGCGCAGGCGGAGGCGGTGGCGTCCTTCAACAACGGCGACCTCTACATCGAGCGGTACGTGGAGAAGCCGCGCCACATCGAAATCCAGATCGTCGCGGACGAGCACGGCAACATCATCCACCTCAACGAGCGCGAGTGCTCGGTGCAGCGGCGGCACCAGAAGCTCATCGAGGAGGCCCCGTCCCCGGCGCTCACGCCGGAGCTGCGCGAGCGGATGGGCCGGGTGTCCGTCGAGGCGATGCGCAAGCTGCGCTACAACAACGTCGGCACCATCGAGTACCTGCTCGACGAGCGCGGCGAGTTCTACTTCATGGAGATGAACACGCGCATCCAGGTGGAGCACCCGGTGACGGAGCTCGTCACGGGCGTGGACCTGGTCCGTGAGCAGATCCGCATGGCCTACGGCCACCCCCTGCGCTTCAAGCAGGAGGACATCCAGATCCGCGGGCACGCCATCGAGTGCCGCGTCAACGCCGAGGACCCCATCACCTTCGCGCCGTGGCCCGGCAAGATTACGGGCTACAGCGTCCCGGGTGGCTATGGGGTGCGCGTGGACTCGGGGGCCTACGAGAACTACACGGTGCTGCCGTACTACGACAGCCTGCTGGCCAAGCTCATCGTGCACGCGGAGGACCGTGAGACGGCCATCCGCCGCATGCAGCGCGCGCTCGGCGAGTACGTGGTGGAAGGCATCCGCACCAACATCCCGTTCCACCGCGCGGCGCTCGGCGAGGAGTCCTTCCAGGAGGGCAACTACGACACGCGCTTCGTGGAGCGACTGCTCGCGAGTGAGACGGGTTCCCGTCGACTCAAGAAAGCCGTGGAAGAGACGCCGTAGCGCACGTCCGCCTACGTGGCGCGTCCGTCTAATGGGCGGGTGTGCAAGCAGGTGAGCTGGCCCCGGGGGGAGCCGGGCTGTTTCTTGACCCGCGTCGGAGGATTCCGTTAGCCTCCGACTCTCCCCCTTTTGAAGATAGAAACCCGCGAAGTTCCAAGGGGTTTCGGCTCGCCGGAAGCCCACGCTCGATGGACAAGAACAAGATCATCGAAGCCGCCGCGAAGCTGGTCGCGAAGGGCGCGTACGACAAGGCCATCAAGGAGTATCAGAAGGTCCTGGAGGTCGACCCGAAGGACATCCGGGTGCTCCAGAAGATGGGGGAGCTGTACCAGAAGAAGAACGACAACGCCCAGGCGGCGCACTTCTTCACCAAGGTCGCGGAGAGCTACTCCTCGGACGGCTTCTTCCTCAAGGCCGTCGCCCTCTACAAGCAGGTCCTCAAGCTCAACCCGAACCTGCTCGAGGTGAACCTCAAGCTGGCGGAGCTGCACCAGCAGCTCGGGCTGATGTCGGAGGCGATGGCCTACTTCCAGATCGTGGCGAACCACTACGACAAGGCGGGCGACACCAAGTCGTCGCTCGACACCTTGAAGAAGATGGTGGACCTCGACCCGGAGAACGTGGCGTCGAAGATCAAGCTCGCGGAGCTGTACGCGCGCGAGAACATGTCGCGCGAGGCGGTGCAGGAGTTCAAGCGCGCCGCCGAGTACCTCAAGCGCAACGGCCGCGGCGACGACTGGGCCCGCGTGGCCGAGCGCCTGTCCACGCTCGAGCCGGACAACCTGCCGCTCGCCAAGGAGCTGGCGACCTCGTACCTGCAGCGCGGCGACCAGAAGCGCGCGCTCGCGAAGCTGCAGGTGTGCTTCAAGGCGGATGGCCGCGACGTGGAGACGCTGTCGCTCCTGGCCCAGGCGTTCCAGGGGCTGGGGCAGACCTCCAAGACGGTGTCCGTCTACAAGGAGCTGGCGAAGATCCACCAGGAGCGCGGCCGTCTCACCGAGGCCGAGGCGGTCTGGACGCAGATTGAAGTGTTGGATCCGCAGGACCCGGAGCTGCTCGCGCGCCGCGCGCCGGCGCCGGCTCCCGCGCAGCCACAGCCCGTGGCGGCGCCGCAGCCCCAGCAGCCCTCCGCGCCCCAGCCGGCCGCCCGCGCCGCGCCTCAGCCCGCGGCCCAGCCGCAGCCCGCGCCCGTCGCGGCGCCGCCCCCCTCGCAGGCGGGGATGGCGCGCGAGCAGCTGGCGAAGCTGCTCACGGAGACGGACGTCTACGTGAAGTACGGGCTCCACGACAAAGCGCTGGAGCACCTGCGCAAGGTCTTCTCCGTTGACCCGGAGAACCTGGACGCGCACGAGAAGGCGTATCAAATCTACGTCGCTTCGGGGAACACGGCGCAGGCGGGCGAGCAGCTGTTGAACGTGCTGCGCCTGTGCACGCGCGCCGCGGACTCGACGCGCGCGCAGCCGTACCTGGCGACCATCCTCCAGCAGAACCCCGCGCACCCGGAGGTGCCGGCGTTCCTGTCGGTGCTGCGCGTGGAGGGCCCGGTGACGGCCTCTCCGTCCGCGACGGTGGTGGAGTCGGTGGGCGAGGACGCCATCCTGGTGGACTCCAGCGACGACGAGGTGCTCGTCGCGCCGCCGCCCGAGGACGCGCTGCTGCATCCTCCGGGGGACGAGCTGGCGCTGGCCACGCTGCCCTCGAGCGACTCCGACGAGGTCATCGACGACGAGCACGACGCCACCGTCGTCAGCGAGGAGGCGCTCGTCGGCGAGGCCATCACCTCGGGCGAGCACGACGTCTACGACTCCCCCGCGCCGGAGGACCTGGCGGCGGCTGCCGAGGACGAGCTGCTGGTGTCCGGCGACGACGGGATGGTGCTCACGGACGAGCCCGGCCTCGCGTCCACGGACGACGAGCCGCTCGTCGAGTCGGCCGACCTGGACGGGCCGCTCTCCGACGACGGGAGCTACTCGCTGGGCGACTCGGACGACGAGGCCACGTCCACGATGGCGGCCATGTCGCTGGGCGACGATGACGACGCGCCGCCGCCGACGATGGTGCGCGCGCCCACCCGTCAGCTCCTCCAGGACGCCGCGCCCGACACGCGCAAGCAGGCGACGCTCGTCGAGGAGGCCTCGCTCGACGTGGACGAGGTCCCCACGCGCGTGGGCATCGCGCCGCTGGACGCGTCGATGCTCGACGACCTCGAGGAGCCCGCGGGCTCCGACATGCCGTCGCTGGGCGACTTCGAGGAGGAGGAGCCCACCGCCTCGCACGCCATCGTGGCGATGGACGACGCGCCCCTCGACGAACCCGAGTCCCTGCCGGAGACCGACTTCGGCTCGGTGGAGGAGGAGCCCCAGGACTTCGGCTCGCCCGTGGAGGAGCCTCAGGAGGAGGCCGCAGCCGAGCTCGCCGACGACAGCGTCAGCGAGCCGGAGGAGGAGCCCGCCGCGGAGGAGTGCGACGAGGCCGCGTTCTTCCTGGACCAGGGCCTGCTGGAAGAGGCGCGTGAAATCCTCGAGACGGTGAGCATCGCCTTCCCGGGCCACGCGCGCGCCACGGAGCTGATGGAGCGCCTGGAGGCGCTCGAGGCCAGCGGCGGCGTGCCGCCGGAAGAGGAGCCGCCCGAGCCCGTGTCGGTGCCCACCGTGCTTCCGGTGACGGAGCCGGCGGGGGAGCGCGACGCGTTCGACCTGGCGGCGGAGCTGGCCGGCGAAATCGACAACCTGGGCGACGACACGGCGGCGGCGCCCGCGGCGGAAGAGGACTTCCAGTACTCGGTGGAGGAGGTGTTCTCCGAGTTCAAGAAGGGCCTGGCCAAGGTGGTGAAGCCCGAGGACGTGGACACGCACTACGACCTGGGCATCGCCTACAAGGAGATGGGCCTGCTGGACGACGCGCTCCACGAGTTCGAGGTGGCGCGTCAGGGCTCCATGGGCTCCAAGCGCGAGCTCGACTGCCTCACGATGATGGGCATGCTGCACCTGCTGCGCGGTGACGGCGCGTCCGCGGTGGCCACCTTCCGCGAGGGGCTCGCCAGTCCCCACGCCACGGGCGAGGCCGCCAAGGCGCTGGGCTTCGAGCTGGCCCAGGCCTGGGAGGCGAGCGGCGAGCCGGGCAAGGCGCTGCACCACTACCAGCGCGTGGCGGCGATGGACGCGAAGTACCGCGACGTGAGCTCGCAGGTGTCCCGACTGTCCGCCAGCACGTCACCGGAAGACGACCCCCTCCCCATGCCCGCGCCCGTCGCCACCACCAACGGCACGAAGAGCCCTGGCGGCGGTGCAGCCGCGGCCGTGGCCAATCCCCCCGTGCCGGCCGCCGGCGCGCCCAAGGCGCGCAAGGTCGGTTACGTGTAGTTGCCCCCGAGGTCCGGCGAGCCCATGACGACCTACCTCGATTTCTTCGACCTCACCCAGGAGCCCTTCTCCAACGCTCCGGTGAGCCGCTTCTATTACAACTCGGCTCAGCACTCGCAGGCGCTCACCCGGCTGATGCATGCCGTCAGCTACATGAAGGGCCTGTCCATCCTCGTCGGCGACATCGGCGCGGGGAAGACGACGCTGGCGCGCCGCATGCTCGACTCGCTTCCCGAGTCCGAGTACGAGGCCGCGCTGCTCGTCATCATCCACTCGGGCATCACCGCCAACTGGCTGTTGCGCCGAATCGCGCTGCAGCTGGGCGTGGAGAACCCCGCGCAGGAGAAGCTCGCGCTCCTGTCGCAGCTCTACCAGCGGCTCCTGCAGATCTACGAGTCCGGCAAGAAGGCCGTCGTCCTCATCGACGAGGCGCAGATGCTGGAGACGCGGGAGCTGATGGAGGAGTTCCGCGGGCTGCTCAACCTGGAAGTGCCGGAGCGCAAGCTCATCTCCTTCGTGTTCTTCGGCCTGCCGGAGATCGAGAAGAACCTGAAGCTGGACCCGCCGCTCGCGCAGCGCGTGGCCATGCGCTACAAGCTCGAGCCCTTCACGGCGGAGTCCACCGAGGCGTACATCAAGCACCGCCTGCGGCTCGCCGGCTGCCCGCGCATGCCGTTCTCGCCCGAGGCGCTGCTGGCCGTGCACGAGCACTCGTCCGGCTCGCCGCGTGTCATCAACACGCTGTGCGACAACGCGCTCTTCGAGGCCTTCCTGGCCCGGGCGGACACCGTGTCCGCGGACCTGGTGAACCGCATCGGGAAGAACCTGGGCCTGCAGGGCATCAACTCGGCCGCTCCTGGAGCAGCCGAGCGGGCGAGCGTGCCCGCCACGAACCTGCCCCGAGCGGCCAACAACAAGCTCGACCTCGCGGAGATAGACCGCTACCTCGAAGGGCTGGGTAAGCTCTAGGGGCTTTGGCCACACAGAGCCGCAACGGTGCGCTTCGAGCGCTGCTGCTCGTGCTCCTCGTCATCTCGGGGAGTGTCCTCGCGTTGCGCATGCCCGCCACGTGGGAGGTGGCCTGCACGGTGGCGCGGCGACACCTGCCGGACGTGCTCGGCCTGGACGTGGGCATCGGCCGCTGTGAGTTGGACCCGCTCGGCTCGCGCGTGCTGGTGCACGGCTTCTCGCTCTTCCTGCCGGGCGCGGACACGCCGCTGTTGGCGGCGGACCTGGCGGAGGTGCAGTTCGGCTTTTTGCGCCCCCTCTCCGGCAGGCTGACGTTCGCCTCGGTGCGCGCGGTGCGTCCGCGGCTGTCGCTGGACGTGTCCCAGCCTCGCGAGCGCCCCGAGACGAAGTCGGAGGGCTGCTTCCTGGACCCGCTGGAGCGGGTGCGGGTGGCGAAGCTGGACATCGTCGGCGCCGAGGTGCGCGTGGCGCTGCCCGAGGGGCGCCGCGTGGAGGTGGCGGACCTGGATGTTCGCTGGGCGGAGCGCTGGGGCGTCATCGAGCTGGACGTGGAGGCACGCCGGGGACTCGTGCGCCTGGGGCCCGGAGGCCAGGAGCTGGCGCTGCAGCGGCTGGCCATCGCCGGTGCGGTGGACCCGGACGAGGCACTGCTGGAGCTGGAGCGCGCGGAGGTGTCACTGGATGACATCAGCACCACGGTGTCCGGACGGGTGGATTCGCTCTGCCAGCCGCACCTGGCGCTGGACGCGCAGATCTTCCTGCCGCTGCGCACGCTGTCGCAGGCGAAGCTGTTGCCGAAGCCGGCGACGGGCCACCTGTGGAGCCGCGTGTCCATCGCCGGCAAGCCCGAGTCTCCCGCGGTGTCGCTGGAGCTGTCCGGCAATGGGCTGGGCTACGAGCGCTTCGGACCCGCCAACATCTCCGCGCGGCTGTCCTACGCGGGCGACGAGGTGCGGCTGGAGGAGGTGGTGGTGCCGGTGGGGATGGGGCGGGTGCGCGCCACGGGCAAGCTGCTGCTGACGCCGCTGCTGCCGCTGGAGGTGAGCCTGAAGACGGAGGATGCGTCGCTGGCGCGCATCCTCGACAAGGCGGGGGTGAAGGGCTCGTGGGTGGACTTCCCCGCGTCGCTCGAGGCGCAGCTCTCCGGCAACCTGCTGCCGCGCTTCTCGCTGTCCGGGCCGCTGGACTTGCGCACGGGCCGCTTCCGGCTGGCCACGCGCGCCTATGACGCCCCCGCCAGCGAGGGCATCCACATCCTGGAGTTCGACAAGGGGCGGGCGCAAGCGCAGGTGCGGCTGCAGACCGACCGCGTGTCCTTCAACCACGTCCAGGCGGAGGTGGGCCGCTCGCGCGTGCAGGCCGACGTGGGGCTGCTCATCGGCAATGGCCTGGGGTTGGATATCCACGGTCAGGGCGAGGTGGACCTGTCGGACTTCGGCCACATCGCCGGACTGAAGTGGGCGGGGCGCGGCAACGCGACGTACTCGATTACGGGGCCGGTCTCCGAGGTGAAGGTGGAGTCGGGCCTGTCGTTCCGCGACTTCGTCTTCTGGGGCTTCAACCTGGGCGTGCTGCAGGGGAAGCTGGGCTACTCGGATGGGGTGCTGGCCTTCCCCTCGTTCACGGGACAGAAGGGGCGCACGCAGTACTACGGCAAGGCGGCGGTGGGCTTCGGTCGGCTGCTCAACCTGAAGCTCGAGGTGAACGTCCCGCAGGGGCGCACCGAGGACCTGGTCGACGTGGTGGCGGGCCTGACGCCGTCGCTGGCGGTGATGCAGGGCACGCTGGGCGGCACGGCGTCCGGGCGCGTGGAGGTGGACAGCCCCATCGAGAAGCTGGAGGGGCTGGTGGCCTTCGACGTGAAGGACACCGCGTACTACGGGCGGCGCCTGGGGGACGGCTCGGCGCGGCTGCGCTTCGTGGACGGCAAGGCCATGGTGCTCGAGCGCACGGAGCTCAAGGGCCCGCTGGGCCGCACCTGGGCGGAGGGCACGCTGCTGTTCGCGGGCGGGCTGGACTATCGCTTCGGCGGGGACGGGCTGTCGCTCGGGGAGACGGTGGGGCCGGAGCTGGCCGGGCGCATGGGGCTCACGGGGACGATGGTGATGGACGGCGTCGTTTCCGGCACGTCCGACATCCCCGTGGTGGACGTCACGCTGAAGTCGCCGCACATCGCGCTGGATGGTCGCAACCTGGGCGCCATGGACCTCACCGGGCGACTGGTGGGCAAGGACTTCGAGGTCTGGGGCCGGCCCTTCCAGGACGCCAGCGGCCGCGTGAAGATGAAGGTGCAGGACACGTGGCCCTACGACGCCTCGCTCACGCTGGCGCTGCCGGAGATTCGCACGCTGCTGCCGGCGGAGCCGCTGTGGGCGGGCGTGTCCGGCCAGGTGTCCGGCTCGCTCACGGCGAAGGGGCCGCTGATGGAGCCCCAGGCCGCGCAGGTGCGCGCGACGGTGGACCGTCTGGTGCTGTCGCGTGACGACGTGCGCGCGGAGAACACGGCCCCCATCTCGCTCGCCTTCGAGAAGGGGCGGCTGGAGGTGCAGCCGTTCCGCTTCCTCGGGCCGTACGTGGACCTGAACATGGGCGGCTGGATGACCACGCGCGGCGGCATCGGCCTGACGCTGCGCGGAGGTGGGGACCTGCGCCTGTTGGAGTCACTGCTGCCGTCGATGGTGGAGCGCTCCATGGGGCGGCTCACCGTGGACGCGGAGGCCACGGGGACGCTGGAGGCACCCTCGGTGGTGGGCAGCGCGGAGCTGTTGGACCTGCGCGTGGCGATGCGGGATCTGCCCATCAACGTCCGGGGCATGTCCGGGCGCGTGGAGCTGACGGGCCAGCGCATGTTGCTGGAACACCTGCGGGGCCTGGTCAACGAGGGCAAGGTGTCCGCGCGCGGTGACGTGCGGCTGTCGCGCTTCCTGCCTCAGCGGTTGGGACTCACGGTGCAACTGGACGAGGTGCCCTACCGGCTCACCGAGGACCTGCCGGCGACGTTCTCCGGGCTGCTCCAGGTGGTGGGGCCGCCCAAGGGCTTCACCGTCACGGGCGGCATCGACATCGTCAAGATGCGCTACCAGAAGGCGCTGGACGTGGAGGCGCTGCTGAAGTCGATGCAGAAGCGCGCCCCGGTGCAGGCGCCCTCGCCGTCGGCGGCCCTGGGCGAGGCGTTGAAGCCGTGGGTCATCTGGGATGTGAACGTCCACTTCGGGGACGTGCGCGTGGACAACAACCTGGCCAAGGCGCGGATGCTCGGGGACGTGCGGCTGACGGGGACGGACCTGCGGCCGGGCCTCTTGGGGCGGGTGGAGCTGGCCGAGGGCAGCCAGGCGTTCTTCCGCAACAACCCGTTCACCATCAGCCAGGGGCAGCTGGAGTTCCAGGACGCCAACAGCCTGGAGCCCGTCTTCGAGGTCCAGGCCCAGACGCAGGTGCGTGAGTTCCTGGTGAAGCTGCACGCCTTCGGCAAGCCCACGGACCCGCAGATCCTCCTCTCGTCGGAGCCCGCGCTGGTGGAAGGGGACATCGTCTCCCTGCTCACCCTGGGGTTCACCTCGTCGGACCGGGACACCGCGGCGTCGGCCGGAGCCGGGCTGGCGGCCGAGGCCCTCTTCAACGCGTCGGGTCTGGACCGGCAGGTCCAGCGGTTTCTCCCCAGCAATCCGGTGCTGAGGGATTTGTCCCTCCAGATATCCACCACCTACAATGACGCCACCCGACAAGCGGAGCCCACCGCGCAACTGGAGTCGAAGTTCCTCAGCGAGCAGCTTAAAATCGGGATGACTCAACCGGTGAGTGGGCGCGGAACGCGGGCGCGTGCCGAGTACCGCTTCGACGACAGACTTTCCGCGCAGGCCCAGTGGGACAACGAGAACAGCGAAGCCTCGTTTGGCAACCTCGGGCTCGAGCTGAAGCTCAGCTGGGAGGTCGAGTAACCCGCGCCGCGGTGGCGATGGGGCTCTGGCTGTGCGTCCTGGCCTCGGCCTCCGCGCGCGCCCAGGCGCCCGAGGCTCGCGCCGCCGGTCAGAACGTGGTGGCCGTGGAGCTGCACCTGCGCGGAGGCGAGGACGCCGAGGGGCTCAGCGGACTGGTGGCGGTGCGCAAGGGCCAGTCGCTGATGCCCTCGTTGGTGCGCCGCTCGGTGGAGCGACTGTGGGCCACGGGGCGGTTCTCGGACGTGGTGGCGCGCGCGGAGGAGGTGCGCGGCGGGGTGCGACTGGTGTTCCAGCTCACGCCCGTGTCGCGGTTGGCGCGGCTTCGCTTCGACGGGAACCAGGTGCTGACGGACGGGGAGCTGCTCGACGCCAGCGGCCTGCTGGAGGGCGGCCCGCTGGACCAGGAGGAACTGGAGGGCGCCGTGTCCGGTGTGCTCCAGGCATATCAGCGCAAGGGCTACGACTCCGTGCGCGTGACGGCCACGCAGGAGCCGCTGCCCCTGGGCATCCAGGTGTCGCTGCACGTCACCGAGGGGCAGCCGACGCTGGTTCGACAGGTGAACTTCTCCGGCAGCCCGGGCCTGCCGCTGCCCCGCTTGCTGGCGGCGCTCGCGATGCGCCCCGGTGAGGTGTTCGACCGCGTGCGGCTGGACGCGGGGTTGGACCAGCTGCGCACGGTGTTGCGCGAGGCGGGGCACTGGCGCGCGCAGGTGGGCGCGCCCGCGGTGCTGGTGGAGGGGAGCGCCGCGTCGGTGTCGGTGCCGCTGTCGGCGGGGCCTCGCTACAGCGTGCGCTTCCATGGCAACCACCGCTTCACGGCCGAGGTGCTGGAGCGGGTGCTGGCGTACGACGTGGCCGAGCCGCTCGACGAGGTGGTGGCCGGACGGCTGGCGCGGCGGGTGGAGTCGTTCTACCGGCACCGGGGGTTCCACGACGCGCGCGTGCGTCCGCGCGAGGTGCTGCGGCCGGATGGTGAGGTGGCGGTGCTGGCCTTCGACGTGGACGAGGGCCAGCCCCTGCGCGTCAGCGAGGTCCGCTTCCATGGCAACGCGTCGCTGGGCTCGGGCACTCTGAGAGAGGTGCTGGCGGAGCGCATCCGCGCCGGGGAGCTCCAGCCGGAGCTGGACCTGCGGCTCCAGGACGACCCGCTGGACGTCGAGGGTCGTCACGGCCGCGGGCCTGGCGCCACGGAGCCGGTGCCGGACCCGGCCACGGTGTACGTCGAGGACGCGTGGCTGGAGGCCACGGAGTCGATGATGGAGCAGTACCGTGAGCGGGGCTTCTTGTCGGTGGTGGTGACGCTCCGGGGGCTGACGGTGGATGCTCGCACGCGCACGGCGGCGGCGGACTTCGACGTGGTGGAGGGGCCCCAGACGCGCGTGAAGCAGGTCGTCCCCGACGGGTTCCCGGACACAAAGGCCGCGCGCGCGACGGCCTCGGGCATGGGGGTGCACGAGGGCCTACCGCTGAGCTTCGAGGCGGTGGAGGCGGCGCGCGTGGCGCTGGAGCGCGGGCTGGGCACGCAGGGCTACCTCTTCGCCCGCGTCACGACGAAGTCCTCGCTGGAGGAGGGCGACCAGGTCGCGACGGTGGTGTTCAACGCGGACACGGGGCCGCAGGTGAAGGTGGGCAAGGTGCTGGTGCAGGGCCTGACGCGCACGGACCCGGACCTCATCATGGCCAACCTGAACCTGGAGGAGGGGCAGCCGCTGGCCATGGACTCGCTCACCGAGGGTCAGCGCAGGCTCGCGCGGCTGGGCTTGTTCCGTCAGGTGGACGTGACGCTCGCGGACCCCACGCGGCGCGAGGCGTCCAAGGACGTGGTGGTGACGGTGCACGAGCGCCCTCGCCTCGATGGCCAGGTGTCCGGCGGCTACTTCCTGGTCGACGGTCCTCGAATCACCTTGGACACGGCGTACCGCAACCTGGATGGACTGGGCCTGAGCCTGCTGGCGCGCGGCAAGGTGAACTACGCGGGCTGGAGCGCGGAGGCATTGTCGGCGGACCGGCGGATTGCGTGTGAGCAGTCGGGCGGCGCGGCCTCGGCGGGCTGTGACGTGGAGCTCCAGGGACTGAGCGGACTGGGTGGCCGTGGCAACCTCGCGCTCTCGCAGCCTCGGCTGTACTTCCTGCTGCCGTTCGAGGTGGGCGCGCGACTGGACCTGATCGCCGAGCGTGTGCACCGGCCCTCGTACGTGTCCTCGCGGCTCGCGGCGGCGGCGGCGTTGGACTGGGCGGTGGCGTCCTGGTTCAACGTCTCGCTGTCGTACGAAGTGGAGAACAACCGGCTGCGCTCGCGCGCCGGCGTGCTGGAGCTGCTCAACCGCGCGGACCAGGAGCGGCTGCGCTATCCGTTCGGCGACTTCGTGCTGCACTCGCTGCGGCCCGCAATCACGCTCGACTTCCGTGACGACGCGACGAACCCCCGGCGTGGGCTGGTGCTCATCAGCAGCGCGGAGCTCACGCGTGGCATCAGCGTGAGCCCCACGGATGTCGCGGGCAACGCCGTGCCTGCGTTCCCCATCAACGGTCTGAAGCTGGCGAGCAGCTTGAGTGGCTACATCCCGCTCGGGCGTCGAGCGAGCCTCGCGCTGTCGGCGCGCGCGGGCACCATCGTCCCGATGGAGATGGGCGCACAGCCCATCGGCTCGAAGCTGTTCTACCTGGGCGGCTCGTCGAGCCTGCGCGGCTTCCGCGAGGACGGCGTTCTGCCCGAGGACGTGCGTGAGGCGCTGCATCAGCGGCTGCGCGACTGTCGCTCGCTCATCAGCCCGACGGGGTGCTCGGGCGAGCTGAAGGCGGTGCTCGCGGGGCAGGTGCCGGCGAGCCAGGGCGGTGAGCTCTTCACCTTGGGCAAGGCGGAGCTGCGGCTGCCTGCGCTGACGTCGTTGGACCTGGGCCTGTTCTTCGAGGCGGGCAACCTGTGGCTGGACAGGACTCGGCTGGATTTGGAGCGGCTGCGCTACGCGGCGGGCATGGGCCTGCGGTACATGACGCCGGTGGGCCCCCTCGCGTTCGACGTGGGCTTCAACCTGGACCCGGACGAGGAAGTGAACGAGGCGCGCACGCAGTTCCACTTCAGCATCGGGACGTTCTGATGAGGCTCAGGTCCACGGGGTGGATGGCGCTGCTGCTGACGGGCCTCTGGGGCGCGGGGTGCCGCCACGCGCAGGACGTCACCGACGCGCCGGAGCGCCCCAAGTGGATGCCGCCGGAGGGGACGTGTCCGAAGGGCGCGCTGGTGCAGATGGAGCGGCTGGGGCTCAAGCCTGGCGACAAGCTCCCCGTCATCGTGGATGCCATCCAGGACCACCCGGGACCGGCGCGTTACAACTACAGCTTCGTCATCGCGCTGCCCCGGGACGAAGGGGAGAAGGTGCTTCCCGGCGCTCGCATTGGCGGGCGGCTCTATGTGACGAAGCACCGCGTGTTCGGCCGCTATGACCGCGTCTTCCTGCCGGAGAGCGGCGCCATGTCCGTGCCGTTCTGCGGAATCCTGCTCGACGCGAGGTGGGACCGCGATGGCGAGGGGTTGATTGCCTACCCGAGCCCTATGAAGGGGTTCTCCGTGGTGCAGGACAACACGGGCGTCATCCTGGTGGTGGACAAGTACCCGTGAGCGCCGTCCGCGCCGCGTGAGGTACAGTCCCCGGCGTGTTCTACGCCTGTGTCCGTGCCGTGGTGGCGGTGTGTCTGCGCCTGTTCTACCGGGTGAGGGTGAATGCCTCCGGCGCCGAGCCCGAGGGGCCCGTGCTCTTCGTGGGCAACCACCCCAATGGACTCATCGACCCCGGGCTCGTCTTCATCCTCACGCGCCGCAAGGTGACGTTCCTCGCGAAGGCGCCGCTTTTCCGCATGCCCGTCATCGGCTGGCTGCTGAAGGGGCTCGATGCGCTGCCGGTGTATCGCAAGCAGGACGACCCGACGAAGATGGGCGGCAACGAGGGCACGCTCGACGCGGCCAAGGGCGCGCTCGTGCAGGGGCGCGCCATCACCATCTTTCCGGAGGGAAAGAGCCACTCGGAGCCGGGGCTCGCTGAGCTGAAGACGGGCGCCTCGCGCATCGCGCTGAGCGCCGTCCGAGAGGGGGCGCCCGTGCGCATCGTCCCCGTGGGGCTGACGTACGCGGAGAAGCATGTGTTCCGCAGCGAGGTCCTCATCGACGTGGGGCCCGCCATCGACGCCACGGCGTTCCAGCCCGCGGACGCCGCTTCGGAGCAGGACTCGGTGCGCGCGCTGACGGAGCGCATCGCCGAGGGGCTGCGCGCGGTGACACTCAACCTGGAGCAGTGGGCGGACCTGCCGTTGATTCAGCTGGCCGAGCAGCTCTTCGCCTTCAAGCAGGGCGGGGCGCTGGATGCGGAGCGACTGCGTCTGTGGGCTCGTGGCGTGCAGCTCTTCCGCACGCAGGAGCCGGAGCGCTTCGAGGACCTGCGCGCGCAGCTCACGTCCTTCAAGCGCCGGCTGGACCTGGTGCACGCGACGGGGCCGTCGGACCTGGCGCTCGTCTACCGGCCGGGCAACGTCACGTCGTTCATCGTGAAGAACCTGCTCGCGCTGGTGTTCGGGCTGCCGCTGTTCGTGCTGGGGCTCGTGCTGTTCTGGCTGCCGTACCAGGTGCCTCGGGCCGCCAGCCGCAAGGCGGAGCTCGACGTGCAGGCCACGGTGAAGTTCCTCACGGGCTTCGTCGTGATGCTCGTCTGGTGGGCAGGGCTCACCGTGACGGCGGGCGTGCTGGGGGGCGCGCTCCTCGCGCTCTTCACCTTCGTCGCGGTACCGCCGCTGGCCCTCTTCACGCTCTACTTCTCCGAGCGCTCGGATGTGCTGCGCCGGGACGTGGACGTGTTCTTCATGCTGGGCAACCGCGCGCGCCTCAAGGCGCTGCTGCTCGCGGATGGCGAGCGGCTGGCGACCGAGGTGGAGCGACTGGCGGACGAATACCGGCCGAAGGTGGACGCCGCCGTCAGGCGGTAGCGCGCTCCCGGGGAACGGCGTCCCGGAACAACCTCGCGCCGACGAGCAGCGCCAGTCCGCCGAGCAGCACGGGCAGGGCATTCACCGCGATGGCGGTGCGCAGGTTGGACGCGTCGGCGATGTTGCCGATGAGCGTGGGCGAAATCGCATCCCCGAGCAGGTGGATGCACAGCACGTTGAGCCCCATGGCGAAGGCGCGGAACGCGGGCGGCACGCAGTTGACGATGGCCGCGTTGATGGGACCGCTGTTGAGGAAGATGAGGAACTGCGCGGCGCCGATGGCCGCGAACGTGGGCCCCACGTCCTTCAGGTGCACGGCCAGGTACATGCACGGCGCCGCGAGCAGGAGGCCGATGCCCGACATCCACAGGCCACCGCCCTCGCGCTTGCGGTCCAGCTTGTCGCCCAGCCACCCGCCGGCCACGGTGCCCAACAGGCCCGCCACCGCCGTAATCGCGCCGAAGAGGAACCCGGAGCTGTCCGCCGACATCGCGCGCTCGCGCACCAGGTACGTCGGCATCCAGAAGCCCAGGCCGCCGATGGAGAACGTCATCAGCGTGTAGCCCGCCGTCACCGCCCAGAAGGCCGCGTTGCGTCCCAGCCCCTTCAAACCCACCATGAAGGGCAGCTTCACCTCCGCGTCCGGGCCGTCCATGGCGCCGCGCTTCGGCTCCGGCATGAAGAAAGCCATCGCGCCCAGAATCAGGCCCGGCACGCCTCCGGCGAAGAAGGCCACGTGCCACGAGTACTTCTGCGTCAGCCACCCGCCCAGGCCGTAGCCCGCGGCCGCGCCCACGGGGATGGCGATGTAGAAGAGCGCCAGCATCCGCGTGCGCCGGTCGCGAGGGTACAGGTCCGAGATGATGCTCGGTGCCACCGCGCCATAGCCCGCCTCGCCGATGCCAATCACCGCCCGCGCGACGAGCAGCGCGATGAACGACGTCGCGAGCCCGCTGGCCCCCGTGGCGAGGCTCCACAACAACACGCCACCTGCCACCAGGAACTTGCGGGGATACCGGTCACCGAGGAAGCCGCCCAGCGGCGAGGCCAGCATGAACACCACGATGAACATGGTGCCCAGCAGGCCCGACTGGGTGTCGTTGATGCCGAACTCCTGCTGGATGCCCGGCAGCGCCACCGCGACGATGTATCGGTCGAGGTAGTTGACCAGGTTGATGAGCGTGAGGATGAGCAGCGCGTAGCCGGCGTTCGCCGCCGGGGCCACGGGCGTGGTGGCGGGCGAGGGGGACGACGGAGACGGGGGAGGAGAGACGCTCACGGAGGGCGCGCTCATGAACGGGAGGCCCCCGCGCCGAAGCGGTGCGCGAGCAGTCCCCACCTCAAGCCCCGGTCACTCACCCGGCAGCCATCCAGCCCCAGCGCCTTCACCGCCTCCAGCAGGATGAGCGCACCCGCGGGGATGACGTCCGCGCGCTTGGGCTGCATGCCCGGCAGCGTGCGCCGCTCCTCGAGAGGCTGCTGGCACAGCTGGTCCACCAGCGCGCTCAATTCGCCCACCGACAGCGTGCCGCCGTGCACCCGCGCCGCGTCGTACGGGTCGATGGCGTGCTTCACCGCGTACACCGTGGTCACCGTGCCCGCCACGCCCACCAGCACCGAGGCGGGAGGTGGAGGCGGCAGCGCCTTGAACGTGTCGCGCAGGTGCGCCTGGATGCGCGCGCGGTCCTCGGCGGACATCGGGTCCGAACGCACGAAGCGCTCGGTGAGCCGCACCGCGCCCACGTCGAAGCTGTGACGGAAGTCCACGTGGCCCGCGGGGTTGCCGTAGATGAACTCGGTGGAGCCTCCGCCGATGTCCAACACCAGCAAGGGCCCGGCCGCCTCGCCCGAGAAGTCCGAGCTCACCGCGGCGAACGACAGCTCCGCTTCGAGCTGCCCTGAGATGATCTCCACCGTGACGCCCGCGCGCGTCTTCGCGGCCTCGAGGAACTCCGCGCCGTTCACCGCGTCGCGCGCGGCGCTGGTGGCCGACACCGCGATGTCCTGCGCGCCCTGCTCACGCGCCTCGCGCGCGAAGGCCTCGAGCACCGACAGCGTGGCCTCCATGCCCTCGGCAGACAGGCGGCGGGTGGCGTCCACGCCGCGTCCCAGGCGGGTGATTTCAGCGCGCTCGAGGACGGCTTCGAAGCGGCCGTCCCCGGTGCGCTCCGCGACCAGCAACAGCACGGAGTTGGTACCGATGTCGATGGTGGCGAATCGCGGCATATGTGTATCCAGCCTACTCAACGCGGCAGCGCTTCCAAAGCGTCTGCCAGCGCGGCGTACTCGTCCGGGGTGTTGTAGAGCTGCGCGGACAGTCGCACGTGCCGCTCGGGCGGCCGGGGCCACGCGACGATGGGCACCTCGATGCGGTGCTCGTCGAACAGGCGCAGGTGGAGCGGGTCCAGGTAGAGCGGAGCTTCGGGCTCCAACGGGTAGCCCGGTGGCAGCGTCACCACCGCCATGCTGCCCACCATGTCCTCGGGGCAGGCGGGGGAGACCTTCAGCCGCTCGCACAGGAGGGCCCGCGCGGCCAGGGCCTTGCTCCGGTTGGCCGCCATCACCTCGGGCCAGCCGCCGGGTAGCAGGCCACCCACCACGCGCAGTGCCTCCGGGACGCAGAGCACGGCGGACGGGTCATGCGTCCCCGTCCAGTCGAACAACAGCCGGTAGCGGGAGCGGTCCGTGCGGGGCGAGTTGCGCCCATGGCTCACCGCCAGCGGCGTCAGGCCCTGCTGCAAATCCCTGCGCACGTGCAGGAACGCGGCGCCCTTGGGCGCGCACAGCCACTTGTGGCAGTTGCCCGTGTAGTAGCCAGCGCCCAGCGAGCGCAGCGACAGCGGCACCTGTCCCGGCCCATGCGCGCCGTCGACCAGCGTCTCCACGCCGCGCGCGCGCAGCTCCGAGACGAGCCTCGCCAGCGGCATCACCAGCGCCGTCTGGCTGGAGACATGGTCCACGAGGAACAGCCGCGTGCGTGGCGTCACGTGCGCGAGCACCGTGTCCACGATGGACCGAGCGGACGTCACCGGCCACGGCAGCTTCGCGACCACCACCTTGGCGCCGCCGTGCTCGGCGACGAAGTCCAGCGCGTTGCGGCTCGCGTTGTATTCGTGGTCCGTGGTGAGCAGCTCGTCGCCGGGCTGGAAGCGCAGCGAGCGCAGCACCGTGGTGACACCGCTGGTGGCGTTGGTGACGAAGGACACGTCCTCGGTGTCCGCGTCGAGGAAGTCCGCGAGCACGCCGCGGGCCTCGTCCAGCAGGGGCTCGATTTCACGGTGCAGGAAGCGGACGGGCTCCGCCTCCATCCGCGCGCGCAGCTCCGACTGCTTCTGGAGCACGGCGGTGGGGCACGCACCGTAGGAACCGTGATTGAGGAAGCGGACCTGGGGATCCAATCCCCAGTGGGAACGGAGGGAGGCGCTCATGCGCGGGGACTGCACCCGAGCACGCGCCCCCTGTCAACGCTCCGCGAGTCCTACGGCTGGCTGTCCGCGAGCGGCGCCCAGTCGGGCGTCAACAGCGTGCCCTTCTCCGCCCGCAGGGGCAGCTGGTTGTTGCCGTCCGCCGTCATCACGAACAGCTGCGTGCCGCCCGCGCGCGTGGAGGAGAACAGCACCAGCCGGCCGTTGGGGGAGAACGCGGGCTCCTCGTTGTTGCCCTGGTCCTGCGTCAGGCGCGTGACCTTGCCCGTCTCGACGTGGATGGTGAACAGGTCGAACGCGTTGCGCTCGTCGCGCGCGGTGAAGACGATGAGGTCGCCGCGAGGAGACCAGTCCGGCGTCTGGTTGTAGTTGCCCTGGAAGGTGAGCCGCCGCACGCCCGAGCCGTCCGCGCCCATGATGTAGATCTGCGGACTGCCACCGCGGTTGGACACGAAGGCGATGCGCTTGCCGTCGGGAGACCAGGTGGGGCTGGTGTTCAGGCCGTAGGGCGTGTCGGTGACGGCCTTGGCGCCGGAGCCGTCCGCGTTGGCCACGTAGATTTGAGCGCTCTCACCCTCGGCCTGCGAGTACGCCAGGCGCTTGCCGTCCGGGGAGAACGCGCCGCCGGTGATCATCTGTCCGTCGGAGACCACCATGCGCGCATCGCCACCCGGGCGCTGCACCCAGAGGTCCGGCCGGTTCTTGCGGTACGACGTATAGGCCACCTGCGCGCCGTCCTGGCTCAGCGAGGGCAGGATGTTGATGCCGCCCTTGGTGAGCGTCACGGCGTTGCCGCCGTCCCAGTCCGCCACGGCGATGTCGCGGTTGTTGCCGGCCTTCTTCACGTAGGTGATGCGCGACAGGAAGGGGCTGGGCTCGCGGGTGAAGTGCCGGTAGAGCGCGTCCGCCAGCCGGTGGGCCAAGAGCGACGGGTTCTTCACCGGCGCGTCCTTGGTCACCTTGAGGTCCTCGCGGCCGGTGCCCACGTTGTACAGGCGCAGCTCTCCGCGCAGCGTGCCGGCGTCGTCCGCCAGCGAGACCTTCACCAGCGCCTCGGCGCCCACGTCCGCCCAGCGGCTGAAGGTGATGGTGCCCGCGGCCATGCCCTCCTTGGGGTCGGCCGTGAAGCTCTTGCGGTCCAGCACCTGGAGGATGCCGGACGCGGTGAGGTCGAAGGTGAAGGCGGTGTCGAAGGCGTTCGCCGCGCCCTTGGCGCCCTCGTTCTGGGTGAGGGGCGCGGCCACCGCCACCGGCAGCGGGCGGAAGTTGGCGCCGGAGATTTCGATGGTCGGCGTCTGGGCGAAGGCCGCCAGCGGGACGAGGAGGAGGGAGAGGAGCAGGGCTTTCATAGGGCGTTGAACATCAGGTTGACGCCGTTCTTCTGCAGCGCGTCTCGGAGGTGGTCGGGAGGAGGCGAGAAGGGTGAGGCCTTGCGCACGGCGGCGACGACCGCCGAGTCGAACAAATCATTGCCGCTGGGCTTGGTGAGGCTCACGTCCAGCACCTCGCCCGCGCGCCCCAGCCGCAGCGCCACGAGGGCCTTGAGGTGCAGTCGCTCGGACTCCGGAATCGTGTCCGCGACGCTGTAGTTGCGGCGCACCTGCGCCTGCAGGAGGCCGAAGTAGCGCTCGCCCTCGGCGGTGGCCGAGTCGCCGTCCGGGTCGCCGTCCTCGGCGCCCTCGGGCTCCTCCTCGGACGCCTTGGCCGTCTTGTCGAACGCGCCGAACAGCCGCTTGCGCCGGTCCTCGCCGTCCTTCTCACCCTTCACCGGCGTGGGCTTCGGCGCGGACGAGGGCTCCGGCTTGACGCCGGGGATGGGCACCGCGACGGCGGCGGAGGAGGGCGCGGGCGGCGCCTCGGGCGCGGGCTTGGGCGCGTCCACCTGCTTGGGCGGCGGCGGCAGGGCTTCCTTGCGCGGCAGCAGCTTGGAGTCGCGCGGCTTGCCCTGGCGCACCAGCGTGGCGCGGATGGGCTGCGCGGTGAGGTCCACCTTGGGCCCGGCGTTGAGGTGGGCGTACAGCATCCCCGCCAACAGCAGGGCCACGTGCCCCACCACCGACGCGATGATGAACGGCGACACCCGTGAGCTCTTGCTGAGGAGCAGGCTGTGGCTCACCGCGGAGTGCATGGGCTAGCGCTTCGCCTCCTTGGGCTTCTTCGAGGTCGACTGCGTGTTGGACGTCTTGGAGCCCGTGGAAGGGTCCGTGATCATCCCCACGTTGTTGATGCCCGCGCGCTGGGCGGCCGCCATCACCTCCACGACGGTGCCGTAGGGCACGTCCCGGTCGGCGTGGAGGAAGACCTCCTTGTCGGCCTGCACCTTGGCGTTGGCGGCAAGCTTCGCCTCCAGCTCCTCGAGCGCCACCTCCGCGTCGCCGATGTAGACCTTCTTGCCCGCGTCGATGGAGAGCACGACCTTCTTCTCGGTCGCCTCCACCGGGGCCGCCTTGGTCTCCGGCAGGTTCACCTTCACGCCCTGCTGGATGAGGGGCGCGGTCACCATGAAGATGATGAGCAGCACCAGCATCACGTCCACCATGGGCGTGACGTTGATCTCGCTCATCGTGGTGCGGCCACCGCCGCGATTGCCTCCGCCCATGCCCATGGTCGAGGTCCGCCTACCGGAAGAAGTGACGCTTGATGATGTTGAGGAAGTCCGCGGAGAAGTTGGACATCTCCGTGTCGAACACCTTGATGCGGCTGACGAACGAGTTGTAGGCGACCACGGCCGGAATCGCCGCGAACAGGCCCGCCGCCGTGGCGAACAGCGCGTTGCCCACCGGCGCCGCCACCGTGGCCAAGGTCGCGTTGCCCTGCTCGGCAATCTGGTTGAACGCGCTCAGGATGCCGATGACCGTGCCGAACAGGCCGACGAAGGGCGACGCCGCGCCCACCGTGCCCAGGAACGACACGCGCGCTTCCAGCTCGGTGATTTGCGACGTGGACGCCCGCATCAGCGCGCGCTCCACGTTCTCGATTCCGCCCAGCCGCTCCGCCATGGCGCCCTCGGCGCCGCCTTCCTTGGCCTGCGCCAGCTTGGTCAGCTCCTCGTAGCCCGCACAGAAGACCTTGGAGAGCGGCGAGGCGTCCAGCTTCTGGGCTGTCTGGTAGATGGCCTCCAGCCGGGAGGCCTTCCAGAAGGTGTCGAGGAAGGTGAGAGACTGTGCGCGAGCCTTGGCGAGCTGGGTGGCCTTCATCGCGATGAGGGCCCAGGAGGCCACGGAGACGCCCATCAGGAGCAGCAGCACGGCCAGCTCGATGAAGGACGCGTCGCGGATGATCTCCACGTAGTTCATGGCGCCGAGCGCCAGGGGCAGGTGGGGCGTCATGGGGTGGAGCGCGTAACACTCCGCTACAACTGGGTCAAACAAACGGGGCAAGCCCGGCTGCTTGAAGTGGATTGGCCGTGCCGGTGAATAATTCCCGGGAGGGGTCGTCCGAGGTGACTGAAACGGGCCGAACACCTCATCACCCCAAGACAGGTTGCCCCCCATGAACTCCCGACTGCTGGTTGCATTCCTCTGCCTGGCGGCGGTCTCCTCCGGCTGTATCATCCACGACGAGCCCGCCTACGAAGGTGACGTGACGTTCCGTTGGACCCTCGCGGGCCTGCGCTGCGACGAGGACCCGGATGTCCGGGGCGTGAACATCTACATCCCGGGCGAGCGCCTGGAGAACGATGGCCGCTACCCGTGCCGCGCCAATGGCTTCGACGGCATCGTCCTGCACCGCTTCCAGCCGGGCACCTACAGCTTCCAGTTGGAGGCGGTCAGCTACGTCAACGAGGTGCTGTACGAGGGCAGCGGCACCTTCCGCATCAACGGCGACCAGACGGTGGAGATCGACTTGCTGCCGCCGGGCGTCCCGCCGTCCTACGCGTACCTCGAGTGGCAGTTCCCGGGGAACGCGAGCTGCAACTCGGCCGGCGTGCGCTACGTGGACGTGCGCATCGACAACAGCGAGTGGGGCCGCTTCGACTGTGAGGCCGGCAGCAACGGCAACGCCATCAAGTCGCTGTACGTGGACCCGGGGGAGCACAACGTCATCATGGTCGCGCTCGACTCCCGGCTGCGCGCCGTCTACGAGCACAACGGCCGGCTGACCACGCACTATGGCGCGCCGACCTCGTACATCGGCTCCATGCGCTCCACCGCCACCGGCGTGACGCTGGGCTGGGAGTTCCAGGACGGGCCGAGCCGCTTCAACTGCAGCCAGGCGGGGGTGACGCACGTGGAGATCCGCATCGACGGCGGGCCGTGGGAGCGCTTCTCCTGCTCGGCGGGCAGCGCGGGGGCCACCATCACCAACACCAACCTGGGCGCGGGCAACCACGACCTGCAGCTGGTGGCGGTCGATGCCCAGAACAACCCCTGGTACTACTACACCGGTTCGTTCTCGGTGCCGTCGGGTGGCTCGGCGAACGTGCTGGCCTCGCTGTGGGTGATTGGCGGCGCGTCCATCAAGTGGGAGCTGCGCGCCGGTGGCTCCGCGCTGAGCTGCTCTCAGGCGGGCATCAACGACGTGGCCATCAACTTCCGCGACGTCTTCACCGGAGAGCTGGTGTACGGCATCGTCGGTGACGTGCACGGCTGCAACGACGCGCCGGTGGTCTTCGAGTTCCTGCGTCCGGGCCGCTACCAGGTGGAGATGTTCGCCCGGGCCAACAACGGCGTCGAGTACCGCTCGGTCGCCAACAGCGTCACCGTGGACGTGGTGGGCCACTCCTTCCCGGGCCCGAACAATGCCCTGCTGGTGTCGCTGTTCCCCAACTAGTCGAACCCACCCGTTCGCGGGGTGAACAGAAGGGCCGGGGCCAGGTGCCTCGGCCCTTCGTGCTTGCGGGGGTGGGCCCTGTCGCTGGCATCAAACGTGATAGGGACACGGGACATGCGGCAAGGCAGCCACAATCCCATCGGCGTATTCGACTCCGGCATCGGCGGGCTCACGGTCCTCAAGGCCCTGATGGCCCGCCTCCCCCACGAGAGCACGGTGTACCTGGGCGACACCGCGCGCGTGCCCTACGGCACCAAGTCCGGCGAGGTGGTGACGCGCTACTCGCTGAAGAACGCGGAGTTCCTGCTGGAGCGCGGCATCAAGCTGCTGGTGGTGGCCTGCAACACGGCCTCCGCCGCCGCGCTGCCCGCGCTGGAGGCCTCGCTGCCGGTGCCGGTGGTGGGCGTCATCCAGCCGGGCGCCTCCACGGCCCTGGCGCGCACGCGGGGCGGTGGGGTGGGCGTCATCGGCACGCCGGGCACCATCCGCTCCGGCGCCTACCAGCGGGCCCTGGAGGCCGGTGGGCCGCGGGTGCGGGTGAAGGCCCGCGCCTGTCCGCTCTTCGTGCCGCTGGCGGAGGAGGGGTGGACCACCGGGGACGTGCCGCTGCTGACGGCGCGCGAGTACCTGGGGGACTTCGCCCGGGACGGCGTGGACACGCTGGTGCTGGGCTGCACGCACTATCCGCTGCTCAAGGGCGTCATCGCGGAGGTGGTGGGCCCGGACGTCGCGCTGGTGGACTCGGCGGAGGCCACCGCACAGGCCGTCGCGGCGCTGCTGGAGCAGAAGGGGCTGCTGGCGCCCGCGACGGGGGAGAAGCCGCCTTCTCACGACTACTTCGTCACCGACGTGCCCGAGCGCTTCATGGAGGTGGGGGCGCGCTTCTTGGGCCGCCCCATCACCCACGCCGAGCAGGTGGACCTGAAGTTCTGACGGCGTGGGCCCGGCTCCGGGCCCAGCGTGCTCAGGCGGAGGGGCGGGTGGTGACGGTGGCGGGCGCGGCCTCCTCCGTCGTGGTGGCCTTGGTGAGCAGCTCCTTGGCGGCCTGGACGACGGGGGGCTCGGCGGCGCCCTCGGCCTCCACGAGCGCGCGGGCGGCCTCGTCGCCGATGTCGTCCTCGCGCGGCACCAGCCCGGTGACGCGGGTGATGAGCCGCTCCATCAGCGGGAAGAAGGACACCAGGTTGAGCGGCCAGTTCAGCCAGCCCACGGTGATGCAGTAGTACTTGTTGAAGGGCGCCGTGTGGTGGATCTGGTGGTGGGCCGGCGGCAGGATGAGGTGGATGCGCTGCAGGAAGCCGATGAGGGCCGGCGGCGCGTCCATGTGCGACCACTTGTGGAACTGGTTGGTCGCCATCACCCAGAAGATCATCGCGCCCAGGAAGCTGGACACGAACACCCAGCCGGAGCTGGACAGCGGCATGCTCACCGCGGCCACGGCCACCGGCAGCGAGATGAGGCAGTTGTTGCCGTTGGTCTCCACGAAGTCGTGGCGGGTGATGGCCTTCTCGTCGACGTGGTGCTCGCGGAAGGGGCGGATGAGCGCCTTGCCGAGGATGGGCATCTCCGTGGAGCCCCACGTGTCCCCCATCCAGTGCACGAAGCCGGAGACGAAGTCCGCGGCCAGGTAGCCCAGCAGCACCGCGCCGAGCAGCAGCCACGGTCCACCGTGCGGGTTGTTGTAGAGCCGGTAGACCAGGAGGAGCTCCAGCGCCACGAAGCTGACGATGGCGCCAATCTCCATGGCGCGGATGGCGGGGGAGTAGCCCTCGGCCAGGACCTGGGCGTCCTGCAGGCGGACCTTGTTCTTGATCTCGTTCGTCTTCTTCATCCGTGGCGTCCCTGGGCCGGGGGTGTCGTGGAGCACCACACCCATAGCCTGTACGTACCCCAGCCGCTTTTGGCTTTTCAACGGACCGGAGTCTCGGGCGCACTCGAAGGCCGGGTCGCAAGGCAGGCGGGCTCCCGCCGCAGCTTTTGCGTCATGCCCGGCGGGCAGGCGCGCGGGACGGACATGCGGGGGCGAGGCTTACCTTGCGACGTGGGGAAGCGGCTGGTACGGTCCGCCCACTCGGCAATGACGAAAACCTTCGAGAAGGCCGTCACCGGCTTCAACCACAACATCAAGCACAAGGGGAAGGTCTACCACGTCCAGACCGAGGACTCGGGCGTCAACAATCCCCACATCATCACCCACCTGTTCGTGGGCGGGAACATCCTCGCGTCGAAGAAGACGTCCTACTCGGACATCCTCAACGCGGAGAGCCTGGCGGAGGTCGTCCGCGAGTTGATGGAGGAGCAGCACAAGGAGATGCTGCGAAACCTCATCAACGGCGTGTACGACAACTACGAGTCCGCCGTCCGGTCGTACCAGCCCGGTCAGCTCGCCTCCGAGGCCGACCAGGCCCAGGCGAAGCTGCAGACCGGCCAGCCGATGGCCCCCAAGCCGGTGGTGGTGCCCGTCGCGCCTGTCGCGCCCGTGTTGCCTCCGGAGGTCGCCGCCGCTCGGGCCCTCAAGGAGAAGCCGAAGATCAACGAGGTCGGCGTGGAGACCCTCTTCGGCGAGGACCTCATCTCCGAGAAGAGCCTCGACGAGGTCATCCTCAGCTACCTGGCGGGAGAGGGCGAGCAGTAGCCCCCCGCCGTTCGTCGCCCCGGTGGCCTCGTGGCCCCGGGCGCGTCGACTGTCCTCCAGTCGACACCTCCTCCCGCATCGCTAGGGCAGCACCCACCGGACCCAGGTGGCGCCGTAGACCGTGAGCAGCAGCGCGGCGAGGACGTCCAGCAGGATGCCCGTGCGCATCATCACCGGCAGGCGCACCACGCCGCTGCCGAAGACGATGGCGTTGGGCGGCGTGCCCGCGGGCAGGGCGAAGTCGCACGAGGCCGCGAAGGTGCTCACCGCCAACAAGGGCCGCGAGGCGGGCAGCACGTTCAGCATGACGTTCGTCGTGGCGGTGTTGGAGGCGATGGCCGACAGCAGGATGGTGGCGCTGGCCACCGTGCCGTATTGGACCAGCCCCGGCAGTGACTCCAGCTCCGACAGGCGCGAGGTCATCCACGAGGCAAGCCCGCTGGCCTCGATGCCCGCCGCCAGCGCGAAGCCTCCGCCGAGCAGGAGCAGCGTGTCCCAGGGCACCCGGCGCAGCGCGGCCACCGACAGCCGGCCCAGCACCACCAGCGTCACGGCGCCCACGATGGCCACCGCGGCCTCGTAGTGCTTGCCGCCCAGCTTGAAGCCGTCGAAGGCGCGGGCCACCCCCGGCGCGAGCAGCGCGCGCAGCGGGTCGCCGAAAATCCACAGCACCGCGGCCACGAGGAAGACGACGCCCACGGTGCGCTCCCCGCGGGACATGGGGCCCAGCTGCTCGAGCTCCCGGGCGATGACGTCTCCGCCCTGGCCCGGGCCCATCCTGTCCTGCCGGGCCCATCTCCACAAGACCGCCCACGCCACGGGCAGGAAGAGGAGGACGAAGGGGAGGGCGGCGACCATGTACTCGACGAAGCCCACGTCCGTGCCCAGCCGCCGCGACACCACGCCGGCGAAGACGGAGTTGGTGGGGCTGCCAATCTTGGTGCCGATGCCGCCGAGGTTGGAGCCGTAGGCCACCGCGAGCATCAGCGCCGCGCCGAAGTGCTCCAGCGGGCGGCCCTCCGACGCGCGCAGCTGGGCGAGCAGCGCCATGCCGATGGGCACCATCATCACCGCGGTGGCGGTGTTGGAAATCCAGAGCGACACGGCGGCGGTGGCCGCGAGCATGCCGAACAAGAGCCGCTGGGGGCCGGTGCCCACCGCGCGCATGATGAGCAGGGCGATTCTGCGGTGCAGGCCCCACTGCTCCATGCCGGCGCCCAGCGCCATGCCGCCCATGAAGAGGAAGATGTACGGGTCCAGGAAGGGCAGCACGGAGCGGCCCGCAGCCACCGCGACGCTGTCCGTGTCGAACACGCCGAGCACCGGGAAGAGCACCACCGGGAGCACGGCCGTCCAGGCCATGGGGACGGCCTCGGTGAACCACCAGAGGGCCATCCACGCGGCCACGGCGGCGGCGGCGGCGGGGCGGTGGTCCAGGCCGGGCAGGGTGTGCAGACCGGAGGGAACCCCGTAGATGAGGCCAGCGGCCAGGGGGCCCGCGACACGTCCCACCCACTGTCCCGTCGTCGCGCCGCGCGCGGCCTGCTCACCCATATGGCGTGGGACCGTCGCACAGGTGGTGCCGGGGGTGGGAGGGGAAAGCCGGTCCTCCCGCCGGGCGTGCGTGGGTCGCCCGCGCCCGGCCGTGGTAGGTTGGCGTCCTCCCGCGCCGCGCCATGATTCAATTCTTCCACGTCTACAAGGCGTATCCCGGCGATCCGCCGGTGCTCTCGGACATCAACCTCAGCGTGGAGAAGGGCGAGTTCCTCTTCCTCACGGGCCCCTCGGGCGCGGGCAAGACGACGCTGCTCAAGCTCATCTTCTGCGCGGAGAAGGCCACCAAGGGGCAGATTCTGGTGGGCGGCCGCAACATCGCCCGCATCCGCGAGTCCGCCGTCCCCTACCTGCGCCGCAACATCGGCGTGGTGTTCCAGGACTTCAAGCTGCTGCCGCACCGCACCGTGGAGGACAACGTGTCCTTCACGCTGGACGTGCTGGGCGTGCCGCGCGCGCAGGCGCGCGACAAGGTGCGGCGGATGCTCAAGCTGGTGGGGCTGGAGCACAAGGCGGACTCGTTCCCCCTGCGCCTGTCGGGTGGAGAGCAGCAGCGCGTGGTCATCGCGCGCGCGCTCGTGAACGACCCGACCATCCTCCTGGCGGACGAGCCCACCGGCAACCTGGACCCGGCGCTCACCGTCGAAATCATGGACCTGCTCACGCAGGTGAACATCCGGGGCACCACGGTGGTGGTGGCCACGCACGACGCCACGCTGCTCGCGCGCTACCAGAAGCGCACCGTGCGCCTGGAGCGCGGGCAGATTGTCTCCGACGAGGACGGCGTCAAGGCGGCGCGGCGGATGGTGGTATGAGCGCGCTGGCGAAGACGCGGTACTTCTGGCGCTCGGCGGCGGTGGGGCTCAAGCACTCGCCCTTCGTGCACTTCATCGCCGTGACGACCATCGCGATTGCCCTGTTCTCCGCGGGGCTGGCGCGCGGCGGCGCCCGGGTGCTCGACAACCTCCTGGCGTCCCTGGGCGGCGAGGTGGAGGTGACGGTGTACCTGGCGCCGGAGCTGGGCCAGGACGAGGCGCACGGCGTGCGCGCCCGCGTGGAGGCGCTCAGCCAGGGGCAGGTGACGCTGGTGCCGCCGGACGCGGCGCTGGCGAGGCTGCGCACCGAGCTGGGTGATTTGGGCGAGGCCTTGTCGGAGCTGCCGGAGAACCCGCTGCCCGCGGCGCTGGAGCTGCGCGTGCCGCCCGCGCAGCGCACGCCCGAGGCGCTCCAGGCCCTGGCGAAGGAGCTGCGACAGCTGCCCGGCGTGTCCGGCGTGGACTACGGCGAGCAGGCCGTGGAGCGGCTCACGGCGATTGCGCGCGCGCTGAGCTTCGGGGCGATGGTGGCCTTCGTGGTGGTGCTGGGCGCCACCGTCGTCATCGTCGCGGCCACGCTCCAGCTCGCCATCTATTCGCGGCGCGAGGAGATTGAAATCCAGAAGCTGGTCGGCGCCACGGACCGCTTCGTCAAGGCGCCCTTCCTGCTGGAGGGGCTGCTGCAGGGGCTGCTCGGCGCGGGCGTGGCGCTGTTGGGGCTGTGGGCCTTCGGCAAGCTGGTGGGGCCCACGCTGGGCTCGCTGTTCGCCTTCCTGCTGGGGCCGGGCGTGGCGGCGCCGTGGGTGGAGCCGCGCCTGGTGCTGGAGCTGGTGGGCGCGGGCTGTGGCCTGGGGCTGGGCGGCAGCTTCGTGGCGGTGGGCCGCTTCCTGCGCGTATGAGCCGCGTCCTCGTCCTCGCGCTCGGCCTGGCGCTCCTCGGCCTCCCCGCGCGCGCACAGAAGCTGGAGGAGGCGGAGCAGTCCGCGCTGCGCGAGAAGCTGGCCGCGCAGCGCGCGACGCTGGCGCTGGTGGAGGCCAAGAAGCTCACCGTGCTCGAGGGCCTGGAGCTGATGGAGGAGATGGTCGCCTTCTCGCGGCGCCGCGTGCGCGCGCTGGAGGCGGACCTGGCCGTGTTCCGCAAGCGCGTCATCCTGGCCGAGCGTGAAGAGGTGTTGCTGCGCGAGGCCCTGCGCGTGCAACTGCGCCGGCTGTCCCCGCGGCTGCGCACCCTCTACCGCGTCATGCGCCGCCGCCCGCTGGAGGTGCTGCTGTCCGCCGAGGACTTCTCCGCGCTGGTGTGGCGCGCCCGCGCGTTGGAGGCGAGCATGGCCGGAGACCTGGACCTGCTGCGCGGCGTGCAGCGCGTGGCTCACCTGCAGCGCCAGTCCACGCTGGAGCTCAAGCGGCTGCAGACCTCGCTCGCCGCGCGCGTGGCCTTCCTCCAGGAGCAGGAGCGGCTGGCGCGCGCGCAGCACGAGGCGCTCGAGGAGGTGGTGGGCTCGCTCGCGGGTGAGGCGGAGCTGGCGCGCCGCGCGGTGAAGGAGCTGGAGCAGGCGGACGCGGAGCTCTCCCAGGTGGTGCGCGAGCTGAAGGAGGCGCCCGCCACGCACGGCTTCGGCGCGCTCAAGGGCAAGCTGCCCTCGCCCACGCGAGGCATCGTCGAGGTGGGCTTCGGCAAGGTCGTCAACCCGCGCTTCAACACCGTCACCGTGCAGAAGGGGCTCGACATCCGCGCCGCCTCCGGCACGCCCGTCATCGCCGTGGCCGATGGCACCGTCGTCTATGCCGGCTCGCTGCGCGGCTACGGCAACCTGCTCATCCTCGACCACGGGGACGGCTACCACACCCTCATGGCCCACCTGTCCTCCGTCACCCCGGAGGTGGGCGCCCCCGTCGTCGCCGGTGAGCCGGTGGGCGAGGTGGGGGACACCGGCTCGCTCAAGGGCTCGTACCTCTACTTCGAGGTCCGCAAGGCCGGGCAGGCCGTCGACCCCGCACCCTGGCTGGCCCCGACGCCCTGACGCATTGCGGCACGCTTGAGGCGGGCTTGTTATCCTGGGTGAAGGGATTTCGGCACGAGAGGAGCGAGCAGGCGCATGGACCTCATGGGCGGAATGCAGAAGGCGGTGCGACGGGTGCTGGTGGCCCGGGGTGTCCAGTCCTCGACAGTCGACGTCGGCGGACAGTCGGTGCACTTCTACTCGCTGAAGGGGCAGGGGAAGGGGCCGCCGGTGGTGCTGGTGCACGGGCTGGGCGGCTCGGCGAACGGCTTCGGGCGCACGTTCTTCGGCCTGTCGAAGCGCTTCTCGCGCGTGGTGGCGCCGGACCTGCCGGGCCATGGCTTCTCCGTGCAGTACTGCGGCGGCCAGGTGTGCGTGCGCAACCAGTTCGAGGTGCTGCGCGCCTTCGTCGAGCAGGAGGTGAAGGCGCCCGCGTACGTGGTGGGCAACTCGCTGGGCGGCGCCATGTCGGTGAACCTGGCGGCCGAGTCTCCCCAGTGGGTGCGCGCGCTGGCGCTGGTGGCCCCGGCGGGCGCGGAACTGCCGCTGGAGGAGAGCACCGCGCTGCTCAACGCGTTCAAGGTGGGCACGCCCGCGGAGGCGCGCGCCTTCACCCGGCGCCTGTTCCATCAGGCCCCGCTGCCGGCGCTGCTCCTGGCCACCGAGCTGCGGCGCTTCTACGACACGCCCACGGTGAAGGCCCTCACCGCCGAGGCGCTCGAGTCGCGGCTGAGCCTCTCGCCGGAGGCGGTGGGCAAGCTGTCCATGCCGGTGCTGTTCCTGTGGGGCGGCAGCGAGCGGCTGTTGCCCTCGCGCTCGCTGGACTGGTTCCGCTCCCACCTGCCGGCCCACGCGCAGGTGAAGGTGGTGCAGGGCTTCGGCCACGTGCCGCAGATGGAGCGTCCGGACGAGCTGGTGTCGCACCTGGTGCGCTTCGCGGATGCGTCGGGCCTCTGAGGGCCGGGTATAGACTGGGACGCCCTTCGAGCTGTCTTCCGCGAAAGGACGTACCGTCGTGATGCGTCTCTCCCAGCCATGGCGCGCGGCGCTGGCCGCGCTCCTCCTCGTGTCCGAGCCCTCGGCCGCACAGGAGAAGAAGGACGCGGGCGGGAGCAGACCTCCGGGGAAGGCGGAGCGGGCGGAGAAGGACGACGCCACCTATCGCCAACTGGAGACCTTCGCGCGCGTGCTCTCCTACGTGGAGAACAACTACGTGGAGCCGCCCGACCGCGAGCGGCTGGTCTACGGCGCCATCCAGGGGATGCTCGACACGCTGGACCCGCACACCGTCTTCATGCCGCCCGACGTGTTCCGGGAGATGAAGATCGACACCTCGGGCGAGTGGGGCGGCCTGGGCATCGAAATCGCGCGCAAGAACGACCGCATCATCGTCGTGGCGCCCATCGACGACACGCCGGCGGCGCGCGCGGGCCTCAAGGCGGGCGACGAGCTGGTGGGCATCGATGGTGAGAGCACGCGGGGCATGGACGTGGGCCGCGCGATGCAGAAGATGCGAGGGCCCGCCGGTGGCCGCGTCCTGCTCACCATCCAGCGTCAGGGTTTCACCGCGCCGCGAGAGATCGCCATCATCCGGGACCACATCCGCATCGTGTCGGTGGAGGGCGCGCTCTACGGAGGCATCGGCCACGTCAAGGTGAAGAACTTCCAGGAGCGCACGGACCAGTACCTGCGCAAGGAGCTGGACCGGCTGCGCGGCCTCAACGGCGGCAAGGAGCTGCGCGGGCTGGTGCTGGACCTGCGCAACAACCCCGGGGGCCTGTTGGACCAGGCGGTGGCGGTGAGCGACCGCTTCCTGCCGGGCAACCTGCCCATCGTCTCCACCCGGGGGCGCGACGGGCGCAACTCCACCGAGGAGCGCAGCAAGGACCGCGACACGGAGAAGAACTACCCCGTCGTCGTGCTGGTCAACGCGGGCAGCGCGTCCGCGTCGGAAATCGTCGCCGGCGCGCTCCAGGACCATGGCCGCGCCACGCTCATCGGCACGCCGACGTTCGGCAAGGGCAGCGTGCAGACGGTCATCGAGCTGGAGGACGGCTCCGGCCTGAAGCTGACGATTGCCCGCTACTACACACCCAAGGGCCGCAGCATCCAGGAGCGCGGCATCACCCCCGACTACGTCGTCCCGGACGAGGCGGGTGGAAAGCCCGGACGCGAGGCGCCGCGCGAGAAGGACCTGCAGCGTCACTTCCGCGCGGAGGGCTCGGAGGAGGCCTCGTCCCAGCCGTCCACGCTCAAGGGCCCTCCGGAGAACCTGGTGCCCTGGGACGTCGCCGCGCCGCTGAAGGACCCGCCGCTGAAGGTCGCGCTCGAGTACCTCAACGGGCTTGCGGCCCCTGGTGGACGGCCTCCGGCGCGCGCCGAGGGTCGCTGAAGACACTGCTTCCCCCTTGCTTTTCGCCGCGACCTCCGTTTGATGGCGGGCGGACAAAGGTGAACGAGTGATGCGACCTTCGAGCAATCGCGCGATGCACGCGGCCCTCAGCGGGTGGTTGGTGGGCATGCTGGCAGTGGGCCCCGCCGCCGCGCAGTCGAGCCTCCCCCTCAGGCTGACGCCCCGAGCAGTCCCCTCCGCCTCTCCGTCCTCGGTGACGGTGGTGGCCATCCCGCTCGATGCCACGGCGCGCACGGAGGCGGCGCGGCTGGCGTACTGGGCCGAGCAGTCCGTGGCGCGCTCGGGCCGGCTGGAGCTGGTGCGCCTGTCGGAGGCGCTGGACGCGCAGGGCAGGGCCGAGCGCGAGGCGAAGGCCGCCGAGGGCACCCAGGCCATGAAGGACGGCCAGGCGGCGTACGACGAACTGGACACGCAGAAGGCGCTCGAGCGCTTCGACGTGGCCGCCAAGGCGTTCGAGGCGGGAGACCTGTCGCGCGGCTTCGGCGACTTCGTCCGCGCCCGGGTGATGAAGGCTGCCTCGCAGGTGGCCAACGGCGAGAACGCCGCCGCGCAGCTGGAGATTCGCGCGGTGCTCGCGGTGGACCCGCGGGCGCAGTTCTCGTCCAACTTCTTCCCGCCCGACGAGATGGCCTTCGTGGACAAGGAGCGCAAGGCGGCGCTCGCCGGCTCCACCGTCGCGCTGACGGTGCGCACCGAGCCCGTGCCCGCGCAGGTGTACGTGGACGGCCAGTTCCGGGGCGTGTCGCCCGTGTCGCTCCAGGGCCTGACGGCGGCGGACCACTTCGTGACGGTGATGGCGCCGGGCTACGAGCTCGAGCAGCGCCGCGCCCGCGAAGGGGAGACGTCGCTCACGCTGCGGCCCTCGGCTTCGCAGCGCGCGCTGCAGGCCATCACCGAGCGCGTCGTGCGCAAGCCCGACGGTGTCGAGCGGGACATGGCCCTGCGCGAGCTGGGCGCGCTGGCCGGTGTGTCCCAGGTGCTGGCGCTGCTGGTCCAGGGCGGCACGGGCACGGCGCCCGTGCAGGTGACGGGCCTGCGGCTGGACGTCACGGACGGCCACAACCTGGGCTACGCCGTGGGCTCGGTGCCCGTGGGCGAGGCCATGGCGACGGGCTCCGACACGTTCCTGTCCTCGCTGGTGGGCGCGGACACGGCGAGGCTCGCGGGCAACAAGCCGGTGACGCACTTCTCGAGCGGCGGCAGCAGCAACCGCAAGACGATGGGCTACGTGCTGATGGCCACGGGTGTCGCGCTGTTGGCGGGCGGCATCTACTTCGGCATGGAGGCCTCCTCGAAGGAGGATGACTTCCGCCGCGCGCCCCAGACGAGCCCCCGCGCCAAGGACTTCAAGGACACGGGCAAGACGTACGCACTGGTGGCCGACATCGGCCTGGTGACGGGTCTGGTCTCCGCGGGTCTGGGCAGCTACTTCGCCTTCGCCGGCGGTGGAAGCAGCTCTTCGTCCTCCTCCTCCTCCAAGGCCGCGGCCACGCCCTCCCGTTCGCGGGCCACGCCTCCGCCGTCCAAGGCCGCGCCCTCCAAGAGCGAGTCCCTGGACATGCCGCCTCCGCCCAAGGGCACCCGGCCCGTGAGCGAGCCGCTCCCCATGCCTCCGCCCCCGTCGAAGACGACGACGCCCGCGCCGGCCAAGACGACGCCCGCGCCCCAGGCCACCGAGCCGGCTCCGGCGCCGCCCCCCGCGCGCGACACGAAGCGCTCGCGCGACGAGGACGCCGCCCAGCGCGAGGAGGAGCTCAAGAAGCGCCGCGAGGAGGTCGAGCGCCAGCGCCGTGAGCTGGAGGAACGCCGCAAGCAGGAGGAGGCCGATGCGGAGGCCAAGCGCAAGCGCGACGAAGAGGAGAAGCGCAAGCGCGAGGAAGAAGAGAAGAAGAAGCGGCCGTCCATCGACGAAGACGATCTCCGGAATTACTAGCCATGCGACGTCCCCTTCGTTTGCTCATCCCCATGGCGGCCCTCTCCCTGGGCCTGTCCGCGTGCAGCCTCCTGGTCGACTTCGACGAGGAGGGTCAGCCCTGCGATGACCGCAACCAGTGCCTGGAGAACTACGTCTGCAAGGACGGCAGTTGCACCGCGGACGACACCCCTCGGCCCTCCGATGGTGGCACCGACGCGGGCACCACGGATGCCGGCACCGACTCAGGCACCCCGGACGCGGGTGGTGACGCCGGCCCTGTCCCGGGCCCCGGCCCCGTGGACGCGGGAACCGGTGACGGCGGCTTGTAGTCGCGGGCGCGAGGGGCGGTAGTTCCTACAGCTCCTGGCGCCCCGTGGCCGGGCTGCCGCGCCGCGTCCCCGCGGACACGCCCGCCTGGCCGCCCCCTGGTCCTCGCAACCCCGCGTCTCCACTCGGGAAGCGTGGCCTGGCCGCCTGTGTCCCACCCCTCGGGGTGGGGTTGGCATCCGCCGTGCTCTGTCGTGAACCCACGGAGGGTTTCATCGACATGGGCAAGCGCGTCGGAGTGCTGATGGGCGGGTGGGGTGAGGAGCGGGAGATTTCGCTCAAGAGCGGGGAGGCCGTGGTGGCGGCGCTCGAGTCCCGCGGCCACCACGTCACCCGGATATTCGCGGGGCCGGGCCTGGACCGCGCGCTGCGGGCCGCCGAGCTGGACGTGGCCTTCATCGCGCTGCACGGGCGCATGGGCGAGGACGGCCGCGTGCAGGGCCTGCTGGAGCTGCTGGAGCTGCCGTACACGGGCTCGGGCGTCCTGGCGTCCGCGCTGGCGATGAACAAGCCCTTCGCCAAGAAGCTCTTCCGGCTGCACAACCTCCCCACGCCCCAGGGGTACCGCGTGGGCCGCGACGACGCTGCGCGCGCCCCGGAGCTGCATGGTGATTTGGGCTTCCCCTGCGTGGTGAAGCCCGCCTGTGGCGGCTCCTCGGTGGGCCTGGGCGTGGTGCGCGAGCCCCAGGAGCTCGCCCAGGCGGTGGCGCAGGCGTGCCGCTTCGGGGGCGAGGCGCTGGTGGAGCGCTTCGTGTCCGGGCGCGAGGTGACGGTGGGCATCCTCGGTGACGCGGTGCTGGGCAGCTGCGAGGTGGCCACGCCGCGCGAGGGCTTCGACTTCGAGGCCAAGTACAAGGGGGGCGCCCGCTACTTCCTGCCGCCCCGGCTGTCCGCCACGCGGGTGGCCAACGTGGAGGCGCTGGCGCTCGCCGCGTACCGCGCCCTGGGCTGCCGGGGCTACGCGCGGGTGGACCTGCTGTGCTCGGACACCGACAACGACGTGGTGCTGGAGGTCAACACGCTGCCCGGCTTCACCCCCACCAGCCTCCTGTCCAAGATTGCCGGCCACGCGGGCCTGGACTTCCCGGAGCTCGTCGAGCGCATCCTGGCGCTCGCGACGCGCGACGAGGCGGGTATCCTGGACGCGCCCGAAGTCACCCCCGCTCCCGTCGTCGACGAGCCCCGCCGCGCCGTCAGCTGAAGCGACGCCCCGACAGCCCCAGGCCGCCTGCCCGGCTCCCCAGGGCGTTCCTCCAGGCCCTCGTGACCCGCTCCGACGCGGTGGGTCACGATGGACCTGAACAGAACGTTCAAATTCGGGGAATAATTTGACACGTCCTTGACGCCTCCCTATTGTCCGGCGCGATCAGTCCCGGAAGGTCAAACCCTTGTCTTTTCGGGCACATACGGGGCGGGGGCTCAGCGGACCCAGGAGGCGGCGGTCGGCGTGAGGACGGGATTCCGGAGCCGCCGCGTATGGAAGGACCGCGGGCCACGGGGGCCGTGCGGGAGGGGCTGAGCGTCACCGATGACCACCGTCGAGATCATCTTCCTGGGCGTCTATTTCAGCGTCCTGTGCGTGCTGGCGGTCTACGGCTCGCACAGGTACCGGATGGCGTTCCTGTACTACCGGCACAAGTTCAAGCTGCCGACGCCCAAGGGCTCCTTGAAGGAGCTGCCTCGCGTCACCATCCAGCTGCCCATCTTCAACGAGATGTACGTGGTGGAGCGCCTGGTGGAGTCGGTGTGCCGCATCGACTACCCGCGCGACCTCCTGGAGATCCAGGTCCTCGACGACTCGACGGACGAGACGTGTGGCATCGCCCGGGCGTGCGTGGAGCGTCACCGCCAGAAGGGCCATGACATCGTCTACATCCACCGCGTCAACCGCGAGGGCTTCAAGGCGGGCGCGCTGGAGAACGGCCTGAAGTCCGCGCGCGGCGAGTTCGTCGCCGTGTTCGACGCCGACTTCGTGCCGAGCCCCGACTTCCTGCTGCGCACGGTGCCGTTCTTCTCCGACGCGAAGGTGGGCATGGTGCAGGTGCGCTGGGGCCACCTCAACCGTGAGTTCTCCATCCTCACGCAGGCCCAGAGCATCTTCCTGGACGGCCACTTCATCATCGAGCACACGGCGCGCAACCGCTCCGGCTGCTTCTTCAACTTCAACGGCACCGCCGGCATCTGGCGCCGGGGCACCATCGCGGACGCGGGCGGCTGGCAGCACGACACGCTGACCGAGGACCTGGACCTGAGCTACCGCGCCCAGCTCAAGGGCTGGCAGTTCGTGTTCCTCCCGGAGGTCATCTCCCCGGCCGAGGTGCCGGTGGACATGAACGCCTTCAAGAGCCAGCAGCACCGCTGGGCCAAGGGCTCCATCCAGACGGCGAAGAAGCTCCTGCCCACCATCCTCAAGAGCGACCTGCCGCTGGTGGTCAAGCGCGAGGCGTTCTTCCACCTCACCAACAACATGGCTTATCTGTTGATGGTGCTGCTGTCGGTGCTGATGCCCATCAGCATGGTGGTGCGCTTCCAGCACGGCCTGTACGGCACGCTGTTCCTGGACCTGCCCTTCTTCGTGTCCGCCACGGCGAGCGTGTGCTTCTTCTACGTGGCCGCGCAGCGCGAGCGGGGCGTGAAGGGCTGGGAGCGGGTGAAGTACCTGCCGTTCCTGATGAGCCTGGGCATCGGCCTGGCCATCAACAACGCCAAGGCCGTGGCGGAGGCGCTGCTCAACCAGCAGTCGGGCTTCGCCCGCACGCCGAAGACGGGCGCCGAGGGCAAGAAGGTCGTCGCGGTGAAGAAGGCGTACCGCGGCAGCAAGACGCTGATGCCGGTGGTGGAGCTGCTCTTCGCGGCGTACTTCACCGGGGCGCTGTGGTTCGCCATCGACGCGCGCATCTACACGTCGCTGCCCTTCATCATCCTGTTCCAGGCGGGCTTCCTGTACGTGGGCGTCTCCAGCCTGATGCAGGGGTTCGCGGGCCGCGTGAAGCTCAGCGACGCCGCTCCCGCCGTCAACGCGGCCGAGGAGCAGGCGCGCCGCGCCGCCTGAGGTCAAGCCGTGCGCGCCCCGGGAGGTCTTCCGGGGCGTGACGCGAAGCCGGGCGCCGGGGACCTTCAGGGACCCGCGTCCGGCGTCTCCCGCAGCAGCACCTGCTTGAGGCGCACCGGCGGAGGTCCGGTGCGGGAGGGCTGGCAGCCCTCGTCGATGGACGTGCTGGCCACCGCGCGCAGCGTGAGGCCCGCGTCGTCGCATGCCACCAGCTCCGTGGGGAACACGACGGGGCAGGGAGCGCCCGAGCCCGTGAAGCCCGTGGCGCGCGTCTCCCCGACGAAGCCGCCCGGTGTGCGCTGCAGGACGATGGTCGCCCCGCTCGAGTCGGCGCCCGGGGTGCCCGCATCCGTGTCCGCGAGCGCGCGCACCACGGCCAGCGTCAGCGTGCCCGCGTCCTCCTCGCCCCGGTAGCGGAACGCGGGGTTCTCCTCGTGGCGGTACTCGCCCGCCTGGCTGCTCTCACAGCCGGGCGGCACACGGATGGGCGGTGGAGGTGGGGAGCGCGTCTCCAGGGTGGGAGGCGCCTTGGCGGGGCACGCCGTGAGGCAGAGGACACTGAAGCCGAGGGCCAGCGATGGCAGGGCGCGGTGCATGGGGCGCGGATATTGGCTGAATGGACGTGCGAGCGGGACTTCGTTTGATTCCCCTTGGACGACTCTCTAACCTTCGGACCGTCATGAGCATTCGACGCCTCGTCCTCTTTTCGCTGGTGGCCGTCCTGGCGGCACCGTCCTCCGCGCTCGCTCAGGCCGACGACCTGCTCGCTCCACTCACGCCGTCGAAGTCGGCGACGAAGAAGCCGGCCAAGCCGAAGGTGGTGAAGAAGAAGAAGGCGGAGAAGGCGACGGCGAAGAAGCCGCCGAAGGCCGCCAGGCCCGCCGCCACCGCGAAGGGCTCGAAGAAGAAGAACCTCCCGCCACCGGATGACAGCCTGCTGGCGCCCCTGGCGCCGGTGAAGACGGAGCTCGCCGTCGTCATCGCCGGGGGTGTCCGGGGCGCGCGGCTGACGCTGGATGGCCGCGACGCGGGCGCGCTGTCGGCCACGCCCATGACGGTGCCCGTGGCGCCCGGCGACCACCTGCTCGTGGTGCGCAAGGCCGGCTACGAGGACTACTCGCGCCGGTTCACCGTCAAGGAGGGCTCGACGCAGGACGTGAAGGTCGCGCTGGTGGCCACCATGGGCTTCGCGCGGGCCATCTCCGATGTGGCCGGCACCAAGGTCCTGGTGGACGACGTCGAGGTGGGCACGGTGCCTCTGAGCGACATCCTGCTCAAGCCCGGCTCGCGCGAAATCGAGTTCCGCGCGGAGGGCTTCCGCCCCGACATCCAGCGCATCAACGTGCTGGCCGGCACCAACTACGAGCTGGTGGGCAAGATGCGGCCCCTGGTGGACACCGCGGTGGCGAGCAACACGCCGCGCGAGGACGTGCCCGCCAACCCCGTGCTGGACCCGTCCTCCACGTCGCAGGGGGATGACTACAACCCGGCCCTGGCCTTCAACGAGAAGTCGCCGGACGCCGAGCTGGAGGGCTCCAGCAAGCCCTGGTACGGCCGTTGGTACGTCTGGGCCGGCGTGGGCGCCGTCGTGGCCGCGGGCACCGTGGGCGCGGTGATGGCGACGAAGGAGCCGGGCATCAAGCCCCCCAACCTCGGGACGGCCTGCAACAACGGCCCCTGCGACATCGTGCTGGGGGGCGGCATCCGCCCGGTGCGCGGCAACGGTGGCGCGCAGAAGCTGGCGCCCGTGGGCGGGCTGCGCTTCTAGCCTCCCGAAAGGCCGGGTCCCCTCGGATGGGTGGCGCGGCCCCGGAGGTTCCGTCTCACTCCCCGCGCAGGTCGTCCTCGACGGCGCGGGGCTCGGGCGCGGAGAGGACCAGGTACACGTCCGACACGCGTCCCACGCCCCAGGTGTCCAGCACGGTGGTGCGCACCTTGAAGGGCTCGGACTCCGGCAGGAACTCCGTGAGGTCCACCTCTCCCGGCTCGAAGGTGAAGGCGCGGCGCCCCACGTTGTCCACCTGCTCGTTGCCCAGGTGGACGCTCTCGGTGAAGCCCACGACGGCGCGGCGCTTCACCTGTCCCTTGGCGTCGGTCACCTCGAACAGCAGGAAGTTGTCCACGCTGATGCCGAGCGTGCCCTTCGCGTCCCCGTATAGCCGCGCGCGCATGCCGTCGCGCTGGAGCACGGGCGTCTCGCCGAAGGTGACGACGCGGGGCGTGCGCTCGCCCTCGTCCGTGTCCACCTCCACGTCCTCGCGCACCTTGTCCAGGGTCTCCGTCTCCTGGGGCGGCGTGTCCACGACCAGGCGGACGGAGCGGGGAGTCGTCGGGGCGGCGGTGGGCGCGGGGACGTTGCGCGCGCACGCCATCCACCCCAGGGTGGCGGCCAGCAGGAGCGTTCGAGAGTGCATGTCCCGCAAGGCTAGACGAGCCGTGGTGGCCCGGGTCAATTAGCATGCGCTTCATGCGCCCAGCCCTGCTCAGCCTGCTGTCGTGGTGCCTGCTCCTCGGACAGCCGGCCCGGGCGGACATCCCTCCGGAGGTGGCGCTGAGCCTCCAGCACCTCAAGCCCGCCGAGCGCGAGCGCGCCGCGAAGGCGCTGGGCCCCCTGGAGGAACTGCCGCGCTACCGGGTGCAACTCGACGTGAACCCCGAGACGCGCGAAGCCACCGGGCGGGTGCAGGTGGAGGTGCTGGCGCGTGAGCAGCCCATCAAGGAACTCTACCTGCGGCTGACGCCCAACGCCCTGGGTGGCAAGCGGGTGGTGTTGTCCGACGCGCGGATGAACACCGCGCCCATCGTCCTGGAGCAGCCGGAGCCCACGCTGTATCGCCACCGCCTCGCGGAGCCCATGCCCGTGGGCATGGCGGTGGTGCTGGACGTCGCCGTGCGCGCGGTGGTGCCTCGGGGGGAGAAGGGCGGGGGCGGGCTGCTGGCCGGCGCCGGTG
This sequence comes from Myxococcus sp. AS-1-15, assembly GCF_020037055.1. NCBI lineage: Bacteria > Pseudomonadati > Myxococcota > Myxococcia > Myxococcales > Myxococcaceae > Myxococcus > Myxococcus sp. AS-1-15. Next base: position 723,313 of record NZ_JAIQDF010000001.1, read on the forward strand.
GCGGGAAGAAGGGCCCTGGAGACCATGGCGCCTTCTCCATCACGGAGGACTTCGTCAGCCTGGTGGGTGTGGTGCCCCAGGTGCCGCCGCTGGACGACAAGGGGCAGCCGTGGGCGGGGCCGCAGGGCATTGGAGATCTGGCGCTGTACGCGCCGGCGCATGTGCTCGCGTCCATCACCGTGCCGTCGGGCTGGGTGGTGCACGCCACCGGCGCGGCCATGGGCGAGGTGCCGGAGCGTGACGGCCGGGTGCGCTACGCCTTCGCCGCGGGCGCGGTGCGCGACTTCCCCATCCTCGTGTCGAAGGGCTACGCGGTGTCCACGGCCACGGTGAACGGCGTCACGGTGGAGAGCCACTACGCCGCGCGCAACCAGGACGTGGGCGAGCGCGTGCTCAAGTACGCCACGTCCGCGCTGGCGGAGTTCGAGAAGCGCCTGGGGCCCTTGCCGTACACGCACTTCCGGGTGGTGGAGGCGCCGTTGTCCGGAGGGGCGGGCGGGATGGAGTTCCCCGGCCTCATCACCGTGGCGACGTCGCTGTACCGCGGCGTGGTGGACCCGCTCGAGATGGTGGCGGGCCACGTGGATCTGGAGCAACTGAAGGAAGTGATGGAGGCGCTGGGCCCGTTGGGCGCGGGGGCACCGATGGCGCAGATGGGCGAGACGCTGGAGCGCACGCTGGAGTTCACCGTCGCGCACGAGGTGGCGCACCAGTACTTCGCGGGGCTGGTGGGCTCGGACCCCATCAACGCGCCCGTGGTGGACGAGTCCCTGGCGCAGTACGCGGCGCTGCTCTACATCGAGTGGAAGCACGGCAAGAAGGCCGCCGAGTCGATGCGCAAGGAAGCGCTGGTGGCGCCGTACCACATGTACCGGATGTCGGGCGGCGAGGACGCGCGGGCGGACCGGCCCACGGGCGCGTTCGATGGGGAGATGGAGTACGGCGCGCTGGTGTACGGCAAGGCACCGCTGCTGCACCACGCGTCGCGCAAGCTGGTGGGCGACGCGGCCTTCTTCCAGGGCCTGCGCTCCTACGTGGACACGTACCGCTTCAAGTGGACGTGCAAGGAGTGCTTCACCAAGGAGCTCGCCAAGGCGAGCCCCGGCAACGGCAAGGCGCTCGAGCGGCTGCGCGTGCGATGGTGGCAGGAGGCCCGCGGTGACGATGACCTGGGCCTGCCCAACCTGGACTCGGTGATGGACACGCTGGGGGCGGGCAGCGGCCTGGACGCGGATGCGCTGGACGCCCAGGCCAAGGAGCTGCTTGAGCAACTGCTGCCCTCACTGTTGGGACAGTGAGGGCAGGGCGCTTCAGTCGAAGAGCGCCTGGACGAACTCGCGCGGCTCGAAGCGGCGCAGGTCGGCGACCTTCTCGCCCACGCCCACCCAGACCACGGGCAGCTTCAGCTCGTCGCAGATGCCGATGATGACGCCGCCCTTGGCGGTGCCGTCGAGCTTCGTCAGGGCGATGGCTGTGACGCCCACGGCCTCGTGGAACTGCTTGGCCTGCTGGATGGCGTTCTGGCCGTTGGTGGAGTCGAGCACCAGCAGCACCTCGTGCGGCGTGCCGGGCATGGCCTTGTCCATCACGCGCTTGACCTTCTTGAGCTCCTCCATGAGCGGCGCCTTGGTGTGGAGCCGGCCCGCCGTGTCGGCGATGACGACGTCGGCGCCCTCGGCCTGGGCCTTCTTGATGGCGTCGAAGATGACCGAGCCCGGGTCTCCGCCCTCGGCGCCCTTCACCAGCTGCGCCTTGGCGCGCTCGGCCCACACGTCGAGCTGCTCGGTGGCCGCCGCGCGGAACGTGTCGCCCGCGGCCAGCACCACCTTCTTGCCCTCGCCGGTGAGCTTCGCGGCCAGCTTGCCGATGGTCGTCGTCTTCCCCGCGCCGTTGACGCCCACCACCATGACGACGTGAGGCGGACCGCCGCCCTCCAGCGAGCGCGGCACCGGCAGGTCGACGATGCGCGCCACCTCCGTGCGGATGAGGTCCTTGATGCGCTCGGAGTCCTTCAGCTCGCTGCGCTTGAGCTTCTCGCGCGCCACGTCCACCAGCGTGCTCGCGGTGCGCACGCCGATGTCCGCGGTGAAGAGAATCTCCTCCAGCTCCGCCAGCACGGACTCGTCCACCTGGCGCTGCGAGCCGAACAGCCCGTTGAGGCGGGCCATGAAGCCCTGGCTCTTGGTCTTGTCCAGGCCCTGGGCCAGCGTGCGGCCGGCCTCCGCGTCCACCTTGGCGCGGGCGGCGGCCTCCTCGGCGCGGCGGGCCTCCTCGACGGCGGCGGCCTCGCGGGCCCGCTCCTCCTCCAGGAGTCGCTGGGCCTCGGCCTGCTCACGCTTGCGCCGCTCGCGGGCCTCGTCGTCGGCGGACTTCTTCGCGCGGTACTCGACGCGCTTCTCCTCCTCCTCTCGCTCCTTGAGGGCGCGGGCCTGCTCCTCCAGGCGGGCGCGCTCGCCGGCGTCCGTGGTGGTCCGGGCCGCGCGGCTCAGCTCCTCGCGCTGGCGGGCCAGCTCCTGGGCGCGGGCGTGGGCCTCGTCCACCTCGCGCAGCCGGGCGGCCTCCTTCTCCGAGGGGGGCAGCTCGACGCGCAGCTCCGGCCGCTCGGCGGGAAGCGCGGGCTTCTCCGGGACGGGGACGCCGGGCTTCTTGCCCGGCTCGGGCGCGCGCTTCTTGAAGAAGAGCTTGCGGGCCGCCAGCACCATCAGCAGGGCGAAGAGGGCCGCCCCGCTGATGCCCACCACGTCGCCCGTGGTGAGGCCGTCCGAGGGGGGCACGCCCGTCCCGGGCTGGGTGGTTTCCCCGCCCGGGGTGGGGGCGGGGGAGGGGGCGGGCGGCACCTGCGCGGTCAGGGCGTCGAGGGCATTGGGGGTCTTCATGTGCGCGGCTCCGCATACACCAACACGCCGGTGGATGCAGCGCCCCCGGCCGAGTAGAAACAGCGGGCCATGCGCCTCAAGCTCCCCACTGTCGTGCTCCCGTCGGTTCTCCTGCTGGCCAGCGCCTGCATCGTCGAGGCTCCCGGTGGCGCCAGCGCCGAGCAGCGCAAGGCCGCCACGGTGACGCAGGTTCCGGCGCTCTCCGTGCGCAACGGCGCGAACCTGGGAGGCAAGGTGGAGCTGGTGGCGGCCACCGTGCAACCCGGGCGGCTGACGCCCGGCGAGCGCGCCCAGGTCACCCTCTACTTCAAGGTGCTCCAGGCCATCGATGAGGACTACCTCATCTTCGTCCACGTCGAGGACGCGGGCGGCCGCATGGAGCGGATGAACCTGGACCACAAGCCGGCCAACGGCATGCTGCCCACGTCCCAGTGGAAGCCGGGCGAGACGGTGAAGGACGAGTTCTCCATCTACCTCCCCGCGGACGCCAACCCGAAGGCGCTCAACATCTGGCTGGGGCTGTGGGACCCCCGCACGGACACGCGCCTGACGCTGACCAACCCGGACGCGGTGCGCAACGACGGGAAGAACCGCCTGCTGGTCGCGCAGGTGCCCGTGGCGCGGTGAGGGAAAAGCGTCGGAGTGGGCCGTAAGCCGGGTTCTGTTCCCGCCCCTTTCGGGACGGGCGATGAACATTCATCTAGGGCCCTGGTTGCCCAGGGGCCTCATCAGCGAGCAACCCGAACGCATGGGGCGGGCAACCCCTGTCCCCCGGACAGCGGGGACGCGCTCCTATTGGCTCTTGCTCCAGGTGGGGTTTACCGAGCCGTCCGAGTCACCCCGGACGCGGTGCGCTCTTACCGCACCGTTTCACCCTTACCCGCCCCTCGCGGAGCGGGCGGTCTGTTTTCTGTGGCACTTTCCTGCGAGTCGCCTCGACTGGCCGTTAGCCAGCACCCTGCCCTCTGGAGCCCGGACTTTCCTCCCGCCACCCAGGATTGCAGTGGCCGGCGTTCATCTGGACCACTCCGACTCCTGCCCCTTACAACAGGCCCGGGAGGGCGGTCCACTCCGGGCCGCGAGGCTCAATCCCAGGGGGGCTCCCGGGCAGGGAAGCGGGCGTGCTCCTCGTGGGCCCACCGTGCCATGGCCTTCGGGTCCACCTCCTCGAGGGGGAACTCGACCCAGGCCGTGCTGTGCGCGCCCTGGCCACGTGGGGGCGCCCAGGGCGGCCGTGACTCGGCATCGAAGTGGACGCGCAGCCGCCGCTTCCCGCCCTTCACCGGCACGAGGGAGAAGGAGAGGTTGGGCTCGAGGAAGTGATAGGCGGGCCGAGGGCCCCGCATGTCGACGGTGCCCATGTTCTCGAACCAGCGCGCCAGTGAGAGCAGTTCCCCTGTCTCCAGACTGGGGTCCACCTTGGTCCAGGGCTCCTGTCCTGGCACCTGGACGGTGAAGCGGATGAGCAGCCAGTTCAGGCTGTCGACGGTTCCATCCGGGAACTGGTAGCCGACGATGTCCAGCCGAAGCGAGTGGCCGTGGGAGGCCCGTAGCTCGAGCGCCATCCGAAGAGTCTACATCCGCTCGTCGATGGCCCGGTTGCTCATGGCGTCCGCGTCCGCGTTCTTCGCGCGCGGGATGTGGTGCAGCTTCACGCGGGTGAAGCCCGACAGGAGCTTCTTGGCCTCGTCGAACAGCGGCCGCAGCGTGGCGCTCTTCACCTGGTACTGCCCGCCCAACTGCCGGATGAGCAGCTCGCTGTCCGCGTAGACGTCCACCTCGCGCGCGCCCAGCGCCTTCGCGTGCTTCAGGCCCAGCAGCAGCCCCATGTACTCGGCGTGGTTGTTCGTCTGCGTGCCGAGGAATCGGCCCAGCCGGGCGACCACGTGTCCCTCGGCGTCCGTCACCACCGCCCCCGCGCCCGCGGGCCCCGGGTTGCCCCTGGCGGCGCCGTCCGAATAGACGCGCACGCGGGGCAAGGGCTCGGAGGGTGGGGGAGGGGACAGCGCCTCGGCGGGCGCCCGCGCCACCTCGTCCCCGAGCGGCGGGGACGGGTCCAGGCGGGTGGCGGCCTCGTCGAGGAGCTGACCCAGGTGCTCCCGCGTGAGGCCGCGGAAGGCGCGCACCGTCGACGAGAGCGGCTCCTCGCGCGCGATGTGGCGGAGGATGTCGACCAGCGACGGCGCGGGCATCCGTGCGGCCTACTTCGCCGCCGCGGGCGTTTCCTGGAGCGCTTCCACCGCGTAGATGATGCGGTTGCAGGACGGGCAGATGTCCGTGCCGAGCGAGGTGCGCAGCTGGTTGTAGAGCTGCGGGGGCACGTTCATGTTGCAGCCCTGGCAGGTGCCGGCCACCACGCCGACCAGCGCGGGCAGCTTCTTCTTGCGCACCACCTCGTAGCGCCGCAGCAGCGTCGAGTCGACGCCCTCCGCGACACCCGCGCGGCGGCCCTCGAGCGCCTTCACCTGCGCCTCGGACTCGCCCAGCTTGCCGCGCAGCTCACCCATCCTCGCGGACAGGCCCTGCTGCTTCGTAGCGAACTCCGCCTCCTTGCCCTTGAGCGCCTCGCGAGCCTGGCCGAGCTGCTTCGTCAGCTCCACCTGCTCCTCGGCCATCGTCAGATTGGCCTTCTTGGCGATGTCGATTTCACGGGCCAGGGCGGAGTACTCGCGGGTGGAGCGCTGTTCTGCCAGGCGCGCCTCCCACTTCTTCACCTTGTCCTTCTCGTCCGTGATGTTCTGCTCGACCTGGGTCTTCTGCCGCTCCATGTCGGCGACCCGTGCGCGCTCGGCCTCGATGGCGCTGCGAGCCACCCCCAGCTCCCGCTCCAACTCGGCAATCTGACGGGGGTGGATGTCCGCGGCCTTCCGGAGCGATGCGACCTCCAGGTCCACATTCTGAAGCTCCGCCAGCGCCTTCAATTTCTCCCGCAAAGTTGCTGCCTCCCACAGAGCCGCACCGTGTACGGCCGCGCGCTCTTGTACCAACAAGGATGATGGGGGTCCAACGCCCAAATCGACCCAGAGTCATCCCCCGGGCGCTCGGGGCGCCATCCACCATTTGAAAGAGCTTCACGCACCCGTTAGACGGGAACACGTGCTCCGCGCCATCTTTCTCCGCTCGCTGCCCCTGTTCGCGCTCGCCTTCGCCTGCCGCGAGTCCTCCTCGCCGCCCCCGTCCGTGCCCGCGGCCCCTCAGGCGCAGGCCCCCGCGCCCGCGCGCCCCGCGGCCGACGTGAAGTGGGGCGTCATCGAGGGGCGCGTCCGGCTCACCGGCACCCCGCCGCCTCCCACCTCGTCGCCCACCAGCGGCACCGTGGTGTCCGTGTGCGGCGAGCAGACGGAGGACCGCTCCCTCGTCGTGGGGAGCGAGGGAGCGCTGGCCTACACGGTGGTGTCCCTGAAGTCGGCGAGCGCTTTGCCCGCACCGGCCCAGCCGCCCGCCGAGCCCGTGCTGGACCAGAAGAAGTGCATCTATGAGCCACCCGTCCTCGCCGCGCGCGCTGGCGGCCAGCTCACCCTGCGCAACTCGGATCCGCTCGTCCACAACGTGCGCGCGTCCTCCAGCACCAAGCGCTCCTTCTTCAACGTGGCCATGCCCCTGGAGGGGATGAGCACGCGCAAGCCGCTGCCCGAGGAGCCCGGCGTCGTCCCCATCCGCTGCGACATCCACCCGTGGATGCGGGCCGTGGTGCGGACGTTCGACCACCCGTACTTCGCCACCACCTCCCCGGACGGCCGCTTCCGGCTGGAGGTCCCCGAGGGCGCCCACACCCTCGTCTTCTGGCACGAGCGGCTGCCCCAGGCCGAGAAGACCGTGAATGTCCGCGCGGGCGAGCGCGTCCAGGTGGAGCAGGACTGGGCCGTCACGGACCTCCAGCAGTAGCCCGCGCCGGCCGTTTCCAACTTTCTTGGCGAAAGGGCGGAAGGTTTTCGCCCCAGCACGTACTAGGAGGTGCGGCGTGTGCGTCCGGATTTCATTTCCGCTGCGACGGGAAAATTGCTACGCTGCTGCTGGGTTTCAACACGAGAGGGGGGCATGACGATGCAGCCCAAGAAGCGCACCACACTGACGAGCCCGATGCAGACCCTGGAAGCGCCCCGCAAGGAGCCGCGGCCGGTGGGGATGCAGGAGATGGGACCCGGCCTCTACGAGCAGATCCGCCGCGCGCTCACGGAGCTGGCGCTGGCATCGGGGACCTGAGCGGAAGCACGTCGGTCGTGAAGCAGGCCCGGCACGCGCCCCGCGAAGGGCGCACCGGGTGGACACAAGCCGCCTCGTGAGGACGTCCGAGGCTCGCAGGCCTCCTGGCGCTCGCCAGGAAGCCCGCACACCCCTGAATCAGGTGTCGTCGTCGTCGGGCTCGGCGGCCGCGCTCTCGTCGTCGTCGAACGAGTCGAGATCCTCCTCCTCTTCCTCGCTCGCGGCTGCTGGCTCCTCGGGCTCGGGCTCGATGACCTTGGGAGCGGCGGCCAGGCGGCCACGGCGTCCCTCGGGCTGAGGCTTCAGTGCGGGGCTTTCCCGTTGGTCCGCGCCGCACTTCGGGCACAGCGGGTCAGGCTTCTTCATGTCGTAGAACTTCGTCTGACACTTGAAGCAAACGAACTTTGAACCGAGGTCCTTCGCCGGCATTCGCCACCTTCTGAATAAGGCGAGAGAAGACAGGGGCAGAGGCGGGCTCCATAGTTGGGCCGCACGGCGGAGTCAACCGATTGGTTTGCGCGGGAGATTTCTAGCGGTAGCATCCGGGACCTCGTTTTCCCCCCGCGAGCCGGACGCTCCCCTTGAACTTCACCTGCGACAATTGCCAGAAGCGGTACTCCATTGCGGACGAAAAAGTCCGCGGCAAGACGGTCAAGGTCCGTTGCAAGAACTGCCAGAACGTCATCACCGTCGAAGGACCCGCCGAAGAAGAGAGCACCCGCGTGGTGTCGCTCGCGGACGTGGAGCGGCTCAGGGCGCAAGAGCGCTCCCTGGCCGACCCGTCCGTCAGCGTCCCCGCGCCGGTGGCCTCCGCGCCACCGGTGGCCAAGGCGCCGCCCGCGGCGCTCCAGACGCCCTGGGACGATGAGCCCACCAGGGCCGCGCCCTTGCGCGCCACGGGCTCGCCCTGGTTCGTGATGGTGAAGAACAAGCAGGAGGGCCCGCTGGACGAGGGTGCCCTGCGCGAGCTCATCGCCACGGGCACCATCAGCGGCCGGAGCTTCTTCTGGCAGCAGGGCATGGCGGACTGGAAGCGCGGCGCGGACGTGCCGGAGCTCGCCGGTCTGTTCGTTCCCCCGCCCGCGCCGGAGCCTCCTCCGCCGCCCCCGCCGCCTCCCGTGGCGGAGCCGCCCGCGCGCGCCGCCGCGAAGCCCGCGCCCGCTCGCCGCGAGCCGGAGCCGCAGCATCCGGTCTTCTCCGAGCCGGAGCCCCAGTTCCCTCAGGAGCCGGAGCCGCAGGCCTTCCAGCAGCCCGAGCCGGAGGAGCCTCAGTCGGCGCGCCAGTGGGTGCCGGAGGAGGATCCGGACACGACGTACTTCGGCGAGCCGGACCCCCGGAACCAGCCGCAGCCCGTGGGTCGCAAGGGCGCCGCGCCAGCCGCGACCGCCGCGCCGCTCAACGAGCTGTTCTCCGACCTGGATCTGCCCGAGAAGGGTGGAGAGCAGGACGAGGCGCAGGGCGGCAATCCGTACGACGACTCGCAGGGCGAGGAAGGCGGTGAGGAGACCCAGGCGCCCGCGAAGCGTGATCCTCGCGAGAACACGCGCCAGGTGGCCAAGAAGGCAGGGGTGACGCGGCGCAACTCGCCGATGAAGTACGTCGCCGTCGTGCTGCTGGTGCTCCTGCTGCCGCTGGTCGTCGCCTACGTGTTGTCGGAGGCGCTCGGGGTGATGCCGCTGAAGGTCACCACGGTGGATGCGCAGGGGCAGGCGGTGGAGCAGTCCGTCTTCACCGGCGCGGGTGTGGGCGCGCTGCGCGACAAGCTCCTGGGCAACACGCCGCCTCCGGTCGCTCCGATTCCGAAGGCGCCGCCTCAGGCCGCGCCGGTCCCCACCGAGCCCAAGGCGGCGGAGCCGAAGGCCGCCGAGCCCACGCCGGGCGCGGAAGGAGCGGCTGCGGCTCCGACGCAGGAGCAGGTGCAGGCCGTCTACAACGACGCGGAGAAGAAGGACGTCGCCCCGGAGGTTCGCGAGGGGGCGGAGGTCGCGGCGGCGGACTCGGAGGACGTCGGTGGGCCGTCGGACGAAGAGGTGGAGCGCGTTGTGGAGCAGGCGCAGACCTCGTTCCGCGACTGCGTGGAGCAGGAGCTCAAGCGCAACCCGTCCTACAAGGGCGGCAAGGCGACGCTCACCGCCACGGTGGGCACGTCCGGCGCGGTGAAGGAGGCGAAGTTCGACCGCAAGGAGCTCAACGCCAACGCGAACGCGGTGGGCTCGTGCATCCGTGAGCGCGCCCGGCGCATGACGTTCTCCAGCTTCTCCGGCGAGGACATCGAGCTGGAGATTCCGCTGGTCCTCTCCGGTCGGTAGCGCGTCCGGCTCGGCCTGGGTGGCCTCCTCGTGTCGGAGGAGGCCACGGGCTTCGAGCCGCAGTCGTCGAACGGGAGCACGGGCGTCCTCGCCCCTTGGGTGCGCGCACTCCTGGCCAAGGCCGGTGACGAGCGCGCGGGGTGATGCCTCCGGACATCACCCCGCCAACGGCTGTCACCAGCAACGCGGGCCTCCACGGACCGAAGGCCTGTCCATGGGCCCAGGAAGTACGGGAGCTTGGCGCCCATACCAGGTCGCACGGGGACTGGCACACGCGGTGCTTAGGGGACGGGCATCCCCTTGGCTCCGAGAGGCCCTGTCCCATGGCGATCTCCTCCCTGTCGCGTCCGACCTCCCCCTCCTGTGCGAAGCGCCTGCCCGAGGCCGCTCAGGCTCCGCAAAGTGTCGTGGTGAAGGTCGTCAACCCGGATGGCTCGGCGGTGAAGACGGTGGACTCCGCGAAGCAACCCCAGGAGTTCGCCGCGCTGCTGAAGAAGCTGGGCCTGACGAAGGAGTCCCTGCTGAAGGGCGACGGTGGGAAGGGCTCGTGCCCGAAGCCCACCGAGTCGCGGAGCTTCCAGCAGAACTGGAGCCGCGACAGCTTCGAGCCGGCCAAGGCCAGGCCGCCCCAGCCCGCGCCGGCTCCGGCTCCCGTGCAGGCTCAGGACGCGAAGCGTCCATCCTCGGGCAAGAGCGCGGACGCGGTGGCCCAGGACATCGCGAAGGAGGCCACGTCCTGGAAGTACGACTACTCGGGTGGCAAGACGTGGGACGCCGCCATGAAGAACGCCAGCAACTTCGACGCGAGCAAGTCCGGGGTCTGCGTGGACATGGCCATCGAGGCCGAGCAGCGCTTCGAGAAGGCCGGCGTGGATGCGCGCGTCGTCTTCGGCAAGACGGCCCAGGGCGACCATGCGTGGGTGGAGTTCAAGGACGACAAGGGGCAGTACCAGGCCTTCGACCCCACCGCCGCGGCTTGCACCAAGAAGGCCGACGACGCCGTCACTCCGTATGACGGCGGCGCCTATCAGTACCAGGGGGTCACCGAGCGGCACGAAGCCGTCACCTGAGGTCTCCGCCGGGCCCGTCGCCCTCCAAAGCGACCCTGGAGAGGGGTGCTCGGCGGCGGCGCGGGGGAGTCCACCTGCGAGCCTCGCGTCGCCCCGCGTGCGAGGCTCAGGCGCTCGCTGGAGGGTGGACCTCGGTGATGCCGAGGCCCAGCGCGCCGCGGGCGCTGAGGCGCGCCACGCCCCGCTCAGAGGTCGAAGTCGCCCGGTGGCGGCGTCTTGCCCTTCTTCGCCCGCTCGCGCGCCGCGCGCACCTCCTCGCGCAGCGCCTCGGTGGCCTCCGGGTCCACCGTCATTGTCTCCAGGTGGATGACGTCGCCTTCACGCGCGCCCTCGGGGAGCGAGGCGAGGGGCCTGGTCACCTCTTGCCCGTCCACGATGAGCACTGCGACCTCATCTTCGATGCGGTCCAGGGTGGCCCGCGACTGGGTGGGTTTCTTCTTCACGGGTTGCAGTCCTGCGCGGGCCGCCGCTCACGAATGGCCTCCTCGCGCGTCTTGTAGATGATGAGGTTCTCGGCGTGGATCTTCCGCGCGCCGTCGCAGTCGGGGATGTGGAATTTGTCGCGCTTGCGGCTCGCGTGGTACGGCCCCTTGTACTTCTTGTTGTTGCGCTCCTCCTTGGGCGGAGCCGCTGGAGCCTCGGTCGCCTTCACCGGCTCGACGGGCGCCGCTTCGACGACGGGCTTCTTCTCGAACAGGGGCTTGCCGGCCCAGAAGTCCGGGAGCGGCGTGGGGCCCTGGCCCACCAGCGTGTAGCGCATGTCGCTGGGCGTGCCCTGCTTGAGCCGCTGCGGAGAGATGACCAACGACTTGCCGTCGCTGACCACCTGCACCTCGCCGTGCTCGTCGGTGCGGAACACCTCCAGGTGCGCGGCCTTGAGGCGCTCCAACGTCGCGGGCGCCGGCGCCTTGAACGCATTGCCCGCGCCCACGGAGATGACGGCGGCGCGAGCCCCCACGCGCGTGAGGAACGCCGCCGTGGTGGCGGTGTCGAGCCCGTGCGCCCCCACCTTGAGCAGCGTGGACTGCACTGGCACCTCGCGCGCGAGCAGATACTCCTCCGTCTGCGCGAGCGCGTCACCGGTGAACAGCACCGACGTCTCGCCGTACGACAGGCGCATGACGATGGAGTTGACCTCCAGCGCGGCCGAGGGCGCGTCCAGCAGCGGCTCGCTGGGCGCGCGCGGCCACAGGATGGTCAGCGACACGCCGTCCCCCAGGTTGATGCGCTGGGGCGCGTTGGGCGTGGACGTGGGCGGCGCGGGGGAGACGACCTGCACCCGGCGCTCACCGAGCTTCGTGAGCAGCGCGTCGTAGTCCGGCGGCGCGGTGGGCAGCTGCGGCTCCATCAACTGGCGGGCCCCCACCCGGCGCAGCACCGCGTCCAGCGCGCCGTGGTGGTCCACGTGGGGATGCGTGAGGACCACCAGGTCCAGGGGCTTGGTGAGCAGCTCCGGCAGGCGGTTCACCAGGTGCCGGGAGGCGCTCTCAGGACCCGAGTCCACCAGCACCGTGGTGCCGTTGGGCGCCACGATGAGCGCCGCGTCCCCCTGGCCCACGTCGAAGAAGTAGACGCGCAGCTTCCCGTCCGGGGCCGCGCCGAAGTAGCGCCGGGCCTCCGGGGCTCGGGCGGCGGGGTCCGGCGCGGGCTCCTTGCAGGCCCCCAGGACGAGCAGGGTGCCCAGCAGGGCGAGTAGGCGCGAACTCATGGATGGCAATCCTCGGAGGGGCGACGCTCGCGCAGGGCGGCTTCGCGGTTCGGGTACACGGTGCGCTCCGACTTGGAACGCTTCAGGGTGGAGCACGTCTCGCGGTGGAATACCTTGCTGCCCTTGAGGCCGATGTAGCGCTCCTGGCCCTCGGAGCCGCCTCGGGGCGAGGCTCCACCTGTGTCGTCGCGGGATTGTCGCGCACCGGCCCCCGGACGTTTCGTCTCGGGCGCCGGGGGCGGCACCAGGACGGGGACGGAGGGAGCGAGCCCCTGGCCGCCGGACACCACCACCATGGCGCCGTCGCCTCCGTGGGTGCGCAGCGTGACGGTGTTGCCGTCGCTGGCCGCCACCACCTCGCCGTCCCGGTCCGTGCGCAGCACGTGCGCGCCCACCGCGCCCAGGCGCTCCAGCGTCTCCGATGCTGGGTGGCCATAGTCGTTCTTCGCCCCGCAGGAGATGACGGCGGCCTGGGGCTTCGCGGCGGCGAGGAACGCGGCGGTGGAGGAGTGACGGCCTCCGTGGTGCGCCACCTTCAGCACGGTGGTGCTCAGGTCCAGCCCCTTCTTGAGCAGCATCCCCTCCGTGTCCGGCTCCGCGTCGCCGACGAGCAGGAACGCCGTCTTCCCATACGTCAGCTTCGCGACGATGGAGTTGGAGTTCGCATCCGAACGCGTCCCGACGAGGAAGGGCTCCTTCGGCGCGCGAGGCCAGAGCACGGTGAGCGAGACGCCCTCGCCCAGGCCGATGGTGAGCAGCCCGTTGGGGGACGAGGGGCCCGGCTCCGGGTTCATCACCTGGCCCACCGTGTCCCCGACGACCTCCAGCAGGTCGCGGTACGCCTCGCTGGGGTGGTCGAAGCCGGGGTCCATGAACCGCCGGGCCCCAATCGTGCGCAAGGTCTGCGCGAGCCCACCCAGGTGGTCCAGGTGCGGGTGCGTGAGGATGACCAGGTCCAGCGGCCCGTTCACCAGCTCGCGCAGGCGCTTGTTGAGCCGCTCGCGCGCCTCGGGCGGGCCGCCGTCGATGAGCACCGTCTTGCCCGTGGGCGAGATGACGAGGGCCGCGTCGCCCTGGCCCACGTCGAGGAAGTGGACCGTCAGCGGCTTGTCGGACGTCGCGGTGAAGGGGGAGGGCAGGCCCGCGGCGAGACCTGGCAGCGCGGCGAGCAGGAGGGCGAGGAGACGGAACCAGCGGAGACGGGACATCACGAAGGGGACTCTACCGCCACGCTCCCACCCTCGGCACGTCAGGTGTGCGCGGGAAACGAACGACTCTCCCGAGCGCTTCCCGAGGACCGCGAAGTGGGCTAAGGGGCCGCCATGTCCGACTCCAAGGACCTCTCCAAGTTCGTCGAGGAGCTCGCCGACCAGGTCCGCCGCCACGTGTCCGAGTGGACGGCCACCCGGGAGGACTCGCCCGGCGAGTTCCCTGTCGACCTCGCTCCGCCCGCCACGGCCCCCGTGGACCCGGCCTCCATCCGCTCGGCCGCGGACCTGGCGCCGTACATCGACCACACGCTGCTCAAGCCCGAGGCCCGCGCCGAGGACGTGGCGAAGGTGGCCCGCGAGGCGCGTGAGCACGGCTTCGCCACGGTGTGCGTGAACAGCGCGCAGGTGGCCACCGCGGCGAAGGTGCTCGCCGGCTCCAGGACGGTGCCCATCGCCGTGGTGGGCTTCCCTCTGGGCGCCAGCCTCTCCTCGGCCAAGGCCTTCGAGGCGCGCGAGGCCATCCGCGCCGGCGCGCGTGAAATCGACATGGTGCTCAACGTCGGCGCGCTCAAGGCGCGCGAGCACGCGCTCGTGTTCCAGGACATCCGCGCGGTGGTGGACGCGTGCCGTCCGGTGCCGGTGAAGGTCATCCTCGAGACGTCGCTGCTCACGGACGAGGAGAAGGTCTTCGGCTGCCTGCTGTCGAAGTCCGCGGGCGCCGCCTTCGTGAAGACCTCCACCGGCTTCGGCTCGGGCGGGGCGACGGTGGAGGACGTGGCGCTGATGCGACTGACGGTGGGCGAGGGCGTCGGCGTGAAGGCCTCCGGCGGCATCCGCTCCTCCGAGGACGCGCTGAAGATGCTGCGCGCGGGCGCCAACCGACTGGGCGCGTCCGCGTCGGTGGCCATCGTCAACGGGCAGGTCTCCACCGCGAAGTACTGAACCGGCGGGCCCTCGATGAACGCGAAACAGCGAGACGAACTCAAGGCCCTGCTGCTGGCGCTGCACTCCGAGCTGACGGAGAAGGTGCCGGCGAAGATAGAGCCCAACCGCACCGACGATGCGCGCATCGGCGGCGACGAGGACGAGCAGCCCCTCAACGAGATGATGCAGGCCATCGCCTCCAACCGGAACCGGAACATGGACGGCGTGCTGGCCCGCGTGCTCAAGGCGCTGGGCAAGCTGCGCGACGAGCCGGACTCCTTCGGGGACTGCGAGGAGTGCGGCGACGAGATTCCGCTCGGTCGCCTCAGGGCCATGCCCTACGCCGAGCTGTGCGTCACGTGCCAGGGCGGCAAGGACGGCCCCAAGGGCCGCGCCACCCGCCGCAAGCTCACCGACTACTCCTGAAACCCCACAGGCGCCCGGGCACGACGTCGCGTGCGCCCTCTTTCGAGACACGAGGCAACGAGGCTCCATGAGCGACAGCGGATTGAGAGAGCGGGCAGAGGCGTGGCGCCTGGCGGACCCGGACCCCACCACCGCCGAGGAGCTGGCGCGGCTGCTCGCCGCCAATGACGAGGCGGAGCTGGCGGACCGCTTCGTGGGGGACCTGGAGTTCGGCACCGCGGGCCTGCGCGGCGTGCTGGGCGCCGGTCCCAACCGGATGAACCGCGCCGTGGTGCGCCGCACCACCGCGGGCTTGGCGCGCTACCTCAAGGCGCAGGTGCCGGACGTCGCCACCCGGGGCGTGGTGGTGGGACGGGACGCGCGCCGGCTGAGCGCGGAGCTGGCCGAGGACACCGCCTCCGTGCTCGCCGCCGAGGGCATCCCCGCGCACGTCTTCCCCGAGCCCGTGCCCACGCCGCTCACCGCGTACGCGTGCCTGAACCTCAACGCCGCGGCCGCCATCATGGTGACGGCCAGCCACAATCCACCCGAGTACAACGGTTACAAGGTGTACTGGGGCAACGGCGCTCAAATCATCCCCCCGCACGACACGGGCATCGCCGTGGCCATCGCGAAGGTGGAGCCCGCCAACCGGGTGCCGCTGCTCGCGCCGGACGCCGCGCGCAAGCAGGGCCTGTGGCGCGACCTGCCGGACTCGATGGGGGATGAGTACCTGCGTGCCATCCTGGGCCTGCGCGTGCACAAGAAGGGCTCGTCGACGCTGTCCATCGTCTACACGGCGATGCACGGCGTGGGCGGCGTCTGGGCGGAGCGGGCCCTTCGCGACGCGGGCTTCCCGCGCTTCACCCCGGTGGCCGAGCAGCAGCAGCCGGACGGGCGCTTCCCCACGGTGCGCTTCCCCAACCCGGAGGAGCCCGGCGCCATGGACCTGTCGCGCGCCACCGCCGAGCGCGTGAAGGCGGACTTGGTGCTCGCCAATGACCCGGACGCGGACCGGCTGGCCGTCATGGCGCGCGAGTCCACGGGCGGCCTGCGGATGCTCACCGGCAACGAGGTGGGCGTGCTGCTGGGGCATTATCTCCTGACCCAGGGGACCAAGCGCGCCCGGCCGCATGTCGTCACCACCATCGTCTCCTCCACGCAGCTGGGCGACATCGCCCGCTCGCTGGACGCGGCCTATGACGAGGTGCTCACGGGCTTCAAGTGGATCGCCAACCGCGCCCTGGAGCGCGAGCATGCGGAGGGCACGCAGTTCGTCTTCGGCTACGAGGAGGCGCTCGGCTACACCGCCGGCACCGTGACGCGCGACAAGGACGGTGTCGGCGCGGCGCTCGTCATGGCGGACCTGGCCGCGTGGTGCGAGGCCCGGGGCACCACGGTGCTCGGGTACCTGGAGGAGATTCAGCGCAAGCACGGCCTCTACGTCGGCGCCCAGCGCAACGTCACGCTGCCGGGCGCTGCCGGCGCGCAGGCCATCCGCGGCATCATGGACGCGTTCCGGGCCCGGCCTCCCTCGCACATCGGTGGCGAGGCGGTGCGCGCGGTGCTCGACTACCAGCGCGGCGTCAACGGCCTGCCTCCGTCCAATGTGCTCGCGCTGGAGCTGGAGGGCGGCGGCCGCGTCACCCTGCGTCCGTCCGGCACCGAGCCCAAAATCAAATACTACTTCGAGCGCAAGGAGACGCCCGCCGCGGGCGAGCCCCTGGCCCAGGCCCGCGCGCGCGCCGAGTCCCGGCTGACCGCCTTCATCGACGCCTTCGTGGCCCTGGCCCGTGAGCGGGGCCAACCCACCTGAGTCCTGAATCACTCCTCAACTCCACACCCCTGGCCGCGCGCAGTCGCCGCGGCCCCTCACCGAAAGGCATCGTGTGAAGCGCCTCGTCCCTGGACTCCTCCTCGCTTGTCTCCTGGCCCTCCCCGGCACCGCGCTGGCGCGTGGGCAGGGCTGGTCCATCCTCGCCGCCGACACCCTGGGGCGGGGCAACACGGCCTTCTCGGGGCAGATTGGCTGGCCGGGCCTCACCCTGGGCGTGCTCCACGGCACGTCGGAGAAGGTCGATATCGGCGGCAAGTTCAGCTTCAACTGGGGCCGTGAGGGCTGGGTGCGCCACACCTCTCCCGGCATCAAGCTGCAGGGCTGGCTGCGCGTGGAGCTGGCGAAGGCGAACAACGTCTCCTTCGCGCTCACCTTCCAGCCCGGGCCGCTGTTCTACTTCGATGACGGCGACACGGACGTGGGCCTGGCGCTGCCGGTGGCCTTCGTGGTGGGCATCCCCGTCAGCAGCGCGCTGATGGTGAACGTGGGCCTGGACATGCCCTTCCACGTGTACTTCGGCCGGAGCATCGGCCCCGTCATCCCCATCCTGGTGGGCGGCGGCCTGGAGTACTTCATCGACAGCAAGCTGGCCGTGTCCTTCAACCTGCGCATGGGGCCCGCCCTCATCCCCGACTGGGACGAGAGCGAGTTCGCCATGGAGGCCCTCTTCGGCATCGCCTACCGCTTCTAGGCGCGGCTACCAGGAGGACGTCTGCTCGGGCAGCTCCACCGTGAAGGTGCTGCCCAAGTTGACCCGGCTCTGCACCGTGAGCTTGCCGCCCATGGACTCCACCAGGGCGCGCGCCACGGTGAGGCCCAGGCCGGCGCCCTTCTCCGGCGGCTTCGTCGTGTAGTAGGGCTCGAAGACGGCCTGCAGCTCGTCCTCGAAGATGCCGATGCCCGTGTCCTTCACGAAGAGGCGCGGGCCGAAGTCGCCGAACATGTCCGGCATCTCCACGCCCACGTGGATGCGGCGCGGGCGGTCCATCACGCACTCCACCGCCTCGGCCGCGTTGGCGAGCAGCTCCACCAGCACCTGCTCCAGCTGACGGCGGTTGAACACCACCGCGATGGGGTCCTCGGGCAGCACCACCGTCACCTCGGCGGTGAGCAGCCGGCCGTTGTCCCGCAGGCGCTCCACCACCGCGGGGACCAGCTCCCGCAGGTCGAAGCGCTGGATGTCCTTGGGGTTGGTGGGGCCCAGCGACAGCAGGTGCTGGCCGTACAGCCGCATCTGCTCGCCCGCCACGCCCAGCTTCTTGAGCTCCTCGGCGTCCGGCGGCAGGCCCTGCACCGCGCGCTCGCGCACGTGCCCCAGCGCCCGCTGCAGGCCCTCGCCGATGTGGCCCAGGTTCTGCGCCACGTCCGCCGCCAGCGTGCCCACGCGCGCCAGTCGCTCCATCTCCACCCAGCGGGTGCGCGGGTCCAGCAGCTCCTCGGCCCGCTGGCCACCGCGCTCGCGGTGCGCCTTGAGCTCCAGGAGCGTGTGCACGCGGACCTTCAGCTCCAGCGGGTCCAGCGGCTCGGTGGTGAGCAGATCATCCACCCCGGCCTCCAGCACCTGACGCCGCGTCTGGCGGTCCGCCCGCCGCGTCAGCATCAGCACCGGCACCGGCGGCCCGCCCAGCTCCGCCTGGAGCCGGCGATAGGCCGCGAGCCCGTCCGTCCCCGGCCGCTCCACGTCCAGGAGCACCAGGTCCGCGGGCTGATGGGCCTGTGCCCCGCCCGCCGGCAGCACGTCATAGCCCGCCGGGGCCAGGATGGAGCACAGCCGCTCCATGCCCTCTGACTCCACGTCCACCGCCAACACGCGGGGGCGATACGTCTCGGTCGTTCCCGTCGTCTCCAGCATCACCCACCCCCGCCGTGTTGACCGGGCCGACCGGGCCCGGGGTTCACAAGGAGTCCCTACGAACCTTGCGTCTGAATGGATGAAACCTCCCCCCGGTGGCCTCCTCCATCCCGGCGCGGCCCGACACCTGGGCTACATGCCAGTCGCGTGCCGGACCGTGCGTCGACGCTCTGTGTCTCAATCCCGGAGAAACCCGGAGATCACCCCAGTAACGGCAGGGGGTTGGAGTGTCGGCTTCCTCCATTGCCCGAAGGAGCCGACGTCAGCCACCCGACACCTGGGTGTCACCCATGACCAAGAATCATTTCATACCCGGGTGCAGAAGGACACCGCCTGGGTATTCGAGGCTCAGCGGGACTCCTGCTCGTATGGGACGCCGAGTGCGGCGGGGGTGCTGTTTCGCTGTCCCTGGAGCGTGAGGACCACGAGGGTGAGGACGTAGGGCAGGGCGAGCAGGACGCCCTGGGGCACGACGTCCAGGAGGCCCGGGGCGCTGGAGGCGAGGCCGATCCGGAGCGCGTTGCCGAAAGCGAAGAAGGCGGCGGCGAGGAAGGCGCCCAGCGGCGTCCAGCGTCCGAAGACCATGGCGGCCAGGGCCATGAAGCCCAGGCCCGCGGGGGTGTGCTGCTCGAAGCGGTCCAACACGGTGGTGGAGAGCACCGCGCCGCCCAGGCCTGCGAGCAGTCCGCCGCCCAGCACCGCGCCCCACCTGAGCGCGGGGACGGACAGGCCCAGCGTGGCGACCGCGTGGGGCTTGTCGCCCACGGCGCGCAGGCGCAGGCCCAGCGGCGTGCGTGTCAGGACGAGCTGCAGGAGCACGGGGAGCAGCAGCGCCAGGTACGTGGGCGCGGCGTGGCCGGAGAGCGCGCCCAGCACGGGCACCGAGGACAGCCCCGGCAGCTCCCACGTGGAGAGCTGCTGGATGGAGGGCGTGCCGTTGGGGCCGAAGTGCGTCTCCAGGAGGAAGGTGCCGCCGGCCAGGGCCACCAGGTTGAGGGCGATGCCGGACACCACCTGGTCCGAGCGCCAGCGGATGCACAGGAAGCCGTGCACCGCCGCGAGCCCCGCGCCCGCGAGCATGCCCATGACGACGGCCAGGGGCGTGGGCATGACGAGCGCGGCGACGGCGGCGCAGAAGGCGCCCACGCGCATCATGCCCTCGACGCCGACGGCCACCACGCCCGCGCGCTCGGAGAGCACCGCGCCCAGCGCGGCGAAGACGAGCGCCGGAGCGGCGTCCAGCGTGGCGAACAGCAGCCGATGGAGGACCTCAAGCATGGGGCACCTGCGCGGTGGGCGCGGCGGGCGAGGCGACGGGGGCGGGCGCGGCGCGCCGGCGCAGCACGGCCAGCCAGATGAGGCGGCCTGCGACGAAGAGCAGCGCGAGGCCCTGGATGAGCTCGGGGAAGCTCTTGTGCACGTCGAGCAACTGCATGCGCGTGCCGCCCGCGCGCAGCACGCCGAAGAACAGCGCCGCGGCGCCCACGCCCAGCGGATGGTTGTTTCCGATGAGCGCGATGGCGATGCCGTCGAAGCCGTAGGGCGCGCCGAGCGTGCCCGGGTAGCGGCCCTCGGTGCCCAGCACCAGCACCGCGCCGGCCAGGCCCGACAGCGCGCCGGCCAGCGCCATGGCGAGTCCCGCCCGTCGCGCCACGGGGATGCCGGCGGCGCGCGCGGCCTCGTCGCCCAGTCCCACCGCGCGCGTCTCGAAGCCCGAGCGCGTGCGCGTCAGCCACGCCCACACCGCCACCGCGGCGAGGGTGGCCAGCACGAAGCCCAGGTTCAGTCGCGAGGCGTCACCCAGCAGGCGCGGCAGCGCCGCGGTGGGGTGGATTTCGGCGGTGCCGGTGATGGAGGCGCCGGCCTCCGCGGTGCCGCGCAGCGGGCCCACGACGAGCCAGTTGTCGACCAGCCGCAGCGCCACCCAGTTGAGCATGATGGTGGAGATGACCTCGTGCACGCCCCGGTAGAGCCGCAGCAGGGCGGCGATGCCCGCCCACGCGGCCCCGGCGAGCGCCGCGCCCACGAGCGCCGCGGGGATGTGCAGCACGCTGGGCAGCGCCACGTGCGCGCCCACCACCGCGGCCGCGAGCGCGCCCAGCAGCATCTGCCCCTGCGCGCCGATGTTGAACAGGCCCACCTTGAAGGCCACCGCCACCGACAGCCCGGTGAAGGTGAGCAGCGCGGCCTTCATGGCCGCCTCGCCCAGCGGACGCGTGAGCACGGTGGCCGGCGCGTCCTCGATGAGGAACCGGGGCCAGTCGCCCACGCCGCCCCAGAGCATCTGGAGGTACGCCGCGGTGGCCGTGGCGAGGCCGCCCTCGTCGCGCGTGAAGGCGATGAGCAGCCAGCACACCCCCAGCGACAACAACACCGACAGCACCGACGGCAGGGCCTGCCGCGTGCGCTCACCCATGGCCCGGCTCCGCTCCCAGCATGCGACGTCCCAGCTCCTGCTCGTCGTACTCGGGCCGGGTGAACTGGCCCGTCACGCGCCCCTCGAAGAGCACGTAGACGCGGTCCGCCAGCGCCAGCACCTCTTCCAGGTCCAACGACACCAGCACCACGCCGGTGCCCTGGGCCCGGGCCTCGCGAAGCCTCGTGTGCACCTGGGCCACCGCGCCGATGTCCAGGCCTCGCGTGGGCTGCACCACCACCAGCAAGCGGGGTCGCGCGTCCAGCTCGCGCGCGACCACCACCTTCTGCTGATTGCCACCGGACAGGGCCTGCAGCGGCAGCGTCGGCTCCGGCGGGCGCACGTCGTAGGCGGCGAGCAGCTCCGTGGCCCGCGCGCGGCGTCCGTCGAAGTCGATCCACGGCCCCTTGGCGAAGGGCGGCCGGTTGTGCCGACCCAGCGCGATGTTCTCCTCCACGCTGAGCGCCTTCACCACCGCGCGGCGCAGCCGGTCCTCGGGCACGTGGCCCACGCCGCGCTCGCGCGCCTGGGCGGGCGTCAGGTGCGCCAGCTTCCCTCCGAGCAGCGTCCCGGTGCCCGACGTCAAGGGACGCAGGCCCGTGAGCACCTCCGCCAGCTCGCGCTGGCCGTTGCCGTCCACGCCCGCGATGCCGACGATTTCGCCCGCGCGCACCGTGAGGTCCACGCCCTGGAGCGCGGGCCGGCCGTTGTCGCCCTGGGCCTGCAGCCCTGACACCTCGAGCAGCACCTCGCCCGTGGAGGGCGTCTCGGGGGCCTGCGTGGCGGTGTCCGTCGGAGCGGCGCGCGCGGTGTCGCCCACCATGAGGGCGGCGAGCGCGCTCGCGGAGGTGTCCGCCGGGCGCACCTCGGAGACCAGCCGGCCCCGGCGCATCACGGCGATGCGGTCCGCCACGCCGAGCACTTCCTTGAGCTTGTGGCTGATGAGCACCACGGAGCGCCCCTGCTCGACGAGGCCGCGCATCACGCGCGCCAGCTCGTCGGCCTCCTGGGGCGTGAGCACGGCGGTGGGCTCGTCGAGGATGAGCACCCGCGCGCCCCGGTGCAGCGCCTTGACGATCTCCACCTTCTGCTGCGAGCCGACGGTGAGCGTGTCCACCCGGGCCCGGGCGTCCAGCGCGAAGCCGAAGCGGGCGCACGTCTCGGACACCTCCGCGACGGCGCGCTCGTAATCGAACAGGCCCCGGCGCGTGGGCTCGCGGCCGAGCACCACGTTCTCCGCCACCGTCAGCGTGGGCACGAGCATGAAGTGCTGGTGCACCATTCCGATGCCCCGGTCGATGGCGTCGCGCGGGCTCTTGAGGCGCACGGGCGCGCCCTCCACGGACACCTCACCCGAGTCCGGGTGATAGAGCCCGTAGAGGACGTTCATCAGGCTGGACTTGCCCGCGCCGTTCTCGCCCACGACGGCGAGCAGCTCCTTCTCGCGGATGTCGAGCGACACGTCGTCCAGCGCCGTGACGGCGCCGAACCGCTTCTGGATGTGCCGGAGGGAGATCAGGGCGCGGCGGCCTGGAAGGAGGCGAGGTCCGCCGGGACGGAAGGCACCTGGATGTCGCCGGAGATGATGCGCTGGCGCAAGGCCTCCACCTTCTGGAGCGCCTCCGCCTTGCCCGGGAAGTCCACCCGCACCTCGGCCATGGCCACGCCGTTCTCCTTGATGCCCAGCACCTGCTCGCTGGCGGTGAACTTGTCGTCCACCAGGTCCTTGGCCGTCTGGTACACGACCAGGTCCGTGTGCTTCAGCATGGAGGTGAGGATGGCCTCCGGCGCCACGTGCGACTGGTCCGAGTCCACGCCGATGGCATAGACGCTCTTGCCCGCGGCTCGCGCCTCCTTCACCGCCTGGATGACGCCGATGCCGTCCGAGCCGGCCGCGTGGAAGATGACGTCCGCGCCCTTGGCGATGAGGTCCTGGGCCACCTGCTTGCCGGCGGCCATGTCGTTGAAGCTGCCGGTGTAGACGGACATCAGGGCCTGGGCGGCCTCGGGCTTCGTCGTCTTCACGCCCGCGCGGTAGCCCACCTCGAAGCGCTGGATGAGGGGCACCTCGATGCCGCCCACGAAGCCCACCTTGTTCGTCTTCGTCACCAGGCCCGCCAGCGCGCCCACGAGGAAGCTGCCCTCGTGCTCCTTGAAGAGGACGGTGCGCACGTTGGGCAGCTTCAGCG
The DNA here is from genome assembly GCF_020037055.1 of Myxococcus sp. AS-1-15. Taxonomy (NCBI): domain Bacteria; kingdom Pseudomonadati; phylum Myxococcota; class Myxococcia; order Myxococcales; family Myxococcaceae; genus Myxococcus; species Myxococcus sp. AS-1-15. Next base: position 746,313 of record NZ_JAIQDF010000001.1, read on the forward strand.
CCTTGCCCTGCGAGTCGAGCACCTGGCTGTCGATGAGCAGGAAGCGCGCCTTCGGGTTCTCCTGGGCGGAGGTGCGCACGGCGTTGGCCAGCAGGTAGCCGTTGCCGATGGTCAGCTGCGAGCCCCGGTCCACGAGCAACTGGAGGTTGGGGATGTAGTCCTCCTGGGCCTTGCTCTGGAGGACCACGGGCTGGATGGGCAGCGGCTTCAGGGTGGCGGCGATGGAGGACAGGTGGGCGGGGAGCGACTTGCTCACCTCGTCCGGGGCCGCGTCCACGTACTTGCCGCCCTCATAGCGCTTGCCGGCGGCCCACAGCTCCAGGCCGCGCAGGGCGGCGTCGTTGAAGGAATGGTCACCCCGGCCGCCCACGTCGATGACGAGGCCGACGGGGAGGGGCTTCTTCGCCGCCTGCTGGGAGGTGGCGGGAGCGCCCGCGGGGGGCGACTCCTCCTTGGACTTGGTACAGGCGCACAGGAGGGCCGTGAGGGCGAGGACCTGGAGGCGAAGCATCATGGCTGGCTATCTACCAGATGCGGCGGCGCCTTTCGCGGAAGTGCATGGGGGGCCTCGTTCCTGGTATGGGCAGTCCCCGTGCAACCCTACGAGCTCATCAAGGCAAAGCGGGATGGAGGCCGGCTGGAGCCGGCGGACATCGCCGCGTTCATCCAGGCGTATACGGCGGGAACGGTGGCGGACTACCAGATGGCGGCCATGTGCATGGCCGTCTTCTTCCGGGGGCTGGACTCCCGGGAGCTGGGGGCCTGGGCTCGGGCCATGCTCAATTCAGGCGAGGTGCTGGACCTGTCCGACACCCCGGCCGTGAAGGTGGACAAGCACTCGACGGGCGGCGTGGGGGACAAGGTGTCGCTCAGCCTGGCGCCCCTGGCGGCCGCGTGCGGGGTGCCGGTGCCGATGATTTCGGGCCGGGGCCTGGGCCACACGGGCGGGACGCTGGACAAGCTGGAGTCCATCCCGGGCTTCAACGTGAACCTGTCCACGGCCGAGTACCGCCGGCTGGTGCGCGAGGTGGGCTGCTGCCTGATTGGCCAGACGGCGCAGGTGGCGCCCGCGGACAAGAAGCTCTACGCGCTGCGTGACGTGACGGCGACGGTGGACTGCATCCCGCTGATTGCCTCGTCCATCATGAGCAAGAAGCTGGCGGAGGGCATCGACGCGCTGGTGCTGGACGTGAAGGTGGGCAGCGGCGCGTTCATGAAGCGCGACGAGGATGCCCGCACGCTGGCGAAGACGATGATTGGCCTGGGCGCGGAGATGGGGCGCAAGGTGGTGGCGCTCCTGACGGACATGGACCAGCCCCTGGGCCGCAAGGTGGGCAACGCGCTGGAGGTGATGGAGGCGGTGGACATGCTCCGCGGCGAGGCGCCGGAGGACTACACCGAAATCACCTACGCGCTGACGGCGGAGATGCTGGTGCTGGGCAAGAAGGCCGCCACCGTGGACGAGGCGCGCGAGAAGCTGCGCAAGTCCGTCGAGGACGGCAGCGCCATCCGGAAGTTGAAGGAGATCGTCCAGTCGCAGGGCGGAGACCCGCGCTCCGTCGACGACTACTCGCTCTTGCCGCAGGCGCGCGCCACGGTGGACGTGGTGGCGCCCCGGGATGGCTTCGTGACGGGCATCGACACGGAGGGCGTGGGCCTGGCGGGCGTGGCGCTCGGCGCGGGCCGGCAGCGGGTAGACAGCAAGATCGACCCGGCCGTGGGCTTCACGCTGCTGAAGAAGACGGGCGAGGCGGTGAAGAAGGGCGAGCCCGTGGTGCGCGTGCACTACAACGACGAGGCGCCCGTCGAGGGCGTCAAGGCGCGGCTGCTCGCGGCCTATCGCTTCGGCGATGCCGCGCCCGCGCCGCGCCCGCTGGTTCGCGAGCGCGTGGAGTAGGTAGGAGGGAAGGGGCGCCGTTCGCGGTGAAGCGCCCCTCGAATTGCGTTCGCGGCCTCGCGCGAGTGCGTGAGGCCGGGCGCTCGAGGTGGGGTGCCTGGGCCGAGTGGTCCATCTTCGGACCGCTCGCGCCACGGAGGCTCGTCACTCCGCCGTGCCTACGCGCCCTGGCCGCCGTCGACGTCGAGCACGGCGCCGGTGATGTAGGAAGCGCCCGGTCCGGCGAGGAACACGATGCTCTCGGCGACCTCCTCGGGACGGCCGAAGCGCCCCAGGGGGATGGTCGCGTTGATGGCGGGCTTGTGCGGCTCCAGCCCCGCGGACATGTCCGTGTCCGTGAAGCCCGGCTGCACCACGTTGACCGTGATGCCGCGCGCGCCCAGGTCTCTCGCCACGCCCTTGGTGTAGCCCACCACCGCCGCCTTCGTCGCCGTGTAGTCCGCCATGCCCGGCATGCCGACGCGGCCCGTGATGCTCGAGCCCACGGTGATGATGCGCCCACCCTCGCCCATCACCTTCGCCGCCTCGCGGATGGCCGCGATGACGCCGGTGACGTTGACCCGGTGCTGCCGGTCCAGCACCGCCACGTCCTGCTGCGCGTTGTCGATGGGACTCTGCGTCGCCACGCCCGCGTTGTTCACCAGGATGTCCAGCCGCCCGAAGCGCTCGGCGACGGCCGGGATGAGCTTCGCCGCCTCCTCCGCCACCGCCTGGTCCGCCTGGAAGGCCGCCGCCCGCACCCCCTCGGACTCCAGCTCCCGCACCAGCGCCTGCGCCTTCTCCGCCGACGCCACGTAGCTGATGGCCACGTCCGCTCCCTCCCGCGCGAGCGCCCGCGCCGCCGCCGCGCCGATGCCCCGCGAACCCCCCGTCACCAGCGCCACCTTGCCTGCGAGCTTCTTCGACATGTTCGTCATCCCTTCAATGAGGTTGTGTACTAATTGGTACTGAATTGGGCGCACGCCGGGCGCGCTCCGCGCGGGACACGCGAGCCGCACGCATTGGATTCGTACCGGCCGGTACAGATATGCGGCGCTGGCCGGCCCGGGTCAAGGGGATTAGTATCGAACGGTATGAAACCAAAGACGGCAGCCGCCCCAGTGGGGCGTCCCCGGGGTTTCGACGTGGATGAGGCGTTGGACCGTGCGCTGCGGCTGTTCTGGCGGCAGGGCTACGAGGGCACCTCGCTGTCGGACCTGACGGAGGCGCTCGGCATCAACCGGCCCAGCCTCTACGCGGCGTTCGGCAACAAGGAGTCCCTGTTCCGCAAGGCGCTGGACCGCTACGTCGAGCGCCACCTGTGCCTCTACCGCGACGCCTTCGCGAAGCCCACGGCCAGGGAGGCCGTGGAGCACCTGCTCCTGGGGCTGGCGGACGCGCAGACGCTGCCCCGCGAGCCCAAGGGCTGCATCACGGTGCAGGGCGCGCTGGTGAGCGGGGCGGACGCGGCGCCCATCCAGGGGGAGCTGGCCGCCCGGCGCGCGGCGGGGGAGCAGGCCCTGCGCGAGCGGCTGGAGCAGGGCCAACGCGAGGGTGACGTCCCCGCGCACGTCGACTGCGCGGACCTGGCGCGCTACTTCACCACCGTCACGCAGGGGATGGCCGTGCAGGCCGCCACCGGGGCCAGCCGCGAGTCGCTGCGGCGCGTGGCCCGGACGTCGCTTCTGGCGTGGCCGACCTGAGCCTCGCTCCGGTCTTCACCTCGGCCCTGGAAAGAGGCATCTTCGCGCGCGCCAACGGCAGGGGCGCATGAACACGGGCGAAGCGCTGTATCTGCATCCGGGTGTGAAGGTCCGGCCCTGCGAGTGGGGCTACGGCGTCTTCACCGACGAATTCATCAAGGCCGGCGAGCTCATCGAGGAGTGTCGCTATCTCAAGGTGCTGCAGAAGCACACCCGGCACCCGCCGCTCGACGACTACGTCTTCCAGATTCGCTGGAGCGACCGCGAGCAGCAGCCCGCGGGGGACTGGGTCGCGCTCGTGCTGGGCTACGGCATGCTCTACAACCACGCCAAGGAGCCCAGCGCCGCCTACTACCGCGCGGTGGACCGGGACCTCTTCACCTTCTACGCCCTCCGGGACATCCACCCCGGCGAGCAGATCTGCATCAGCTACGGCGAGGAGTGGTGGGACTCCCGGGGCCAGGGGGGCCCTCCCTGAGCGGGCCCGTGGCTTCGACGCGGGGCGCAAGGCGCCTCACTCCCGGTACAAGACATTCTTGGGGCAAACCCGCGTCACCCATGAAAATCGGCGCCTCCCCGGCGGGTGGGCAAGCGTATGATGGGCGGCAGATGGTGCATCAGGAACACGTGACGGACGCGCTGAGGGCCGTTCGCCGGGGGGCCTGGGAGAGGAAGCCACACCCGGGCTTCGACCTCCCCACGGGGCTTTCCCTGGCGCGGCCGGGCGGGCCCGTGACGTGTCCTCGAGCGCGCCGCGTGCCGGGGGCTGCCCCGGCGGGACTTCAACGGATGCCAGCAGTCATGCGAGCGGAGCGGGTGTGGATGCGCACCTTCCGGAGAGGGTGTCTCCGGAGGCGGGCCGTCCCGCGGGCGCTCCCGACGGTGACGCGGGCATGAGTGGCAGGACTGGAACGGCGATGGCCGAGAGGAACGACTCGATGAGCGACAAGGCCGAGGACCGGCGCGACTCCCCCCGGATTCCCATGCGCCTGAAGGTGCGCCGGGCGGGAAGCTCGACGGAGTTCGAGACACGTGAGGGCGACCTGTCCATTGGCGGCTGCGCCTGGAACGGGCCGGGGCTGGAGGCGGGGGCCCAGGTGGAGGTGCGCTTCCAGCTCCCCATCCTCCCCGACGAGGTCGAGGCCCGCGGCGAGGTGCTGCACGTGACGAACGGCCCGCAGGGGCCCGCCGCGCACGTGCGCTTCGTGGACCTGCCGGTGGAGGCGGAGCTGGCCATCGCCCGCCACCTGGATGACCGGCGGCTGGCCGGCGAGCCGGGCTGAGTCCACCCGCGGCACCTTGTTGGAGGAGGGCGACATGGCGGACGAGATTGCCTGGGAGCGGCTGTACGAGGAGGCCACCCGGGTGCGCGAGCGGGCGCACGTGCCGTACTCCCGCTTCCCCGTGGGGGCGGCGGTGCTCTACGCGGACGGCTCCGTGGTGGCGGGCTGCAACGTGGAGAACGCGACCTACGGCCTCACGGTGTGCGCCGAGCGCAACGCCCTGGCCGCGGGCGTGGCCCAGGGGCGCAAGCAGCCGGTGGCGGTGGCCGTGGTGGCCAACCCCGAGGCGCCGGTGCCCCCGTGCGGCATGTGCCGACAGGTGATGGCGGAGTTCGCGGGGCCGAACCTGCCCGTGCGCAGCCGCTCCCCGAACGGGGTCGAGGCGCGCTACACCCTGGGCGAGCTGCTGCCGCACGCCTTCACCAAGGACTTCCTCTAGAGAGAGCGCGAGTACCCGTGGATTTGCTTCTGACCGGCGGTACCGTGGTGACGATGAACCGCGAGCGCGAGGTGCTCGCGGGCGCGGACGTGCTCGTGCAGGACGGGCGCATCGCGAAGGTGGGCCGGGGCCTGAAGGCCCGGGGCACGCGGCGCGTGGTGGACGTGACGGGCAAGGTGGTCCTGCCCGGCCTCATCCATGGCCACCTGCATGCCTGCCAGACGCTGTTCCGCGGCCGCGCGGACGGGCTGGAGCTGCTCGACTGGCTCCGCGAGCGCATCTGGCCGTACGAGGCGTCCCACGACGCGGCCTCCATGCGCGCGTCGGCGGACCTGACGTTCGCGGAGCTCATCCGCTCGGGCTCCACGGCGGCGCTCGACATGGGCAGCGTGCACCACTACGACTCGGTCTTCGAGTCCGCGCGGGACTCGGGGTTCCGGCTGGTGGGCGGCAAGGCGATGATGGACGCGGGCGCCAGCGTGCCCGCGGGCCTGCGCGAGTCCACCGCCGACTCGCTCTCCGAGAGCCTGGCGCTCTTGGAGAAGTGGCACGGCACGCACGAGGGACGCCTGCGCTACGCCTTCGCGCCGCGCTTCGTGTTGTCGTGCACGCCGGAGCTGCTGCGGGAGGTGGCCCGGCTGTCGCGCGAGAAGGGCGTGCGCATCCACACGCACGCGAGCGAGAACGCGAAGGAGACGGAGGCGGTGCGCCAGTACACGGGCGGCCGCGACAACGTCGACTTCTTCCACACGGTGGGGCTCACGGGCCGGCACGTGACGCTGGCCCACTGCGTGTGGCTGTCCGCCGAGGAGCAGGAGATCCTCCGCGAGACGCAGACGGTGGTGTGCCACTGCCCCGGCTCCAACCTGAAGCTGGCGTCGGGCATCGCCAAGGTGCCGGAGCTGCTCGAGGCCGGGGTGTCGGTGGCGCTGGGCGCGGACGGCGCGCCCTGCAACAACACGCTCGACCTGTTCCACGAGATGCGGCTCGCGGCGGTGATGCACAACCCGCGCGTGGGCCCGCTGGCGATGACGCCCATGCGCGTGCTGGAGATGGCCACGCTGCACGGCGCCAGGGCGCTGGGGCTGGAGGACGAGGTGGGCTCGCTCGAGTCCGGCAAGCGCGCGGACATCACCGTCGTGGACCTGAGCGGCCTGCACGCGGGGCCCACGCCGGAGGACGTGCTGGTGCCGCTGGTGCACTCGGCGCGCTCCAGCGACGTCACCCACGTGTTCATCGACGGGCGGCCGGTGCTCAAGGACGGCGTGCTGACCACGCTGGACGCGGCGTCGGTGCTCTCCAGCGCGAAGTCCAACGTGGAGCGCATCCTCAAGCGCAAGAAGCAGCGCGCCCGGGGCTGACGGGCGACGTCAGGCGGGCAGGCGCACCACGAAGGAGGTGGGCCAGCCCGGCGTGTCCTCCACGGCCACCCTGCCGCCGTGGGCCTCGGTGGCCAGCCGCGCGAAGTACAGGCCCAGGCCGTAGCCCCGGCGGCTGTCGCGCTCCGGGGCGCCCTGCACGTACTTGTCGAACAGCTTGTCGCGCAGGTCCGCGGGGATGGGCGGGCCGTCGTTGCGCACCGCCAGCCAGGGGCCGCGTGCGTCCGCTCCACCCTCCAGGCGCACCTTGCCGCCGGTGGGCGCGTAGCGCAGGGCATTGGTGGCCAGGTTCTCCACGACGCGCGTGAGCAGGTCCGCGTCGCCCTGGAGGGCCAGCCCCTCGGGCAGGGTGATGTCCAGGGTGAGCCGGCGCGCGCGGGCCACGCTCTCCAGCGAGCGCCGCACGTCCTCCAGGAGCCGGAGCGCGTCGAGCGGCACCTTGCGCGGCGCCAGTCGCCCCTGCTCCAGCCGGGACACGTCCATCAAGTCGGTGATCATGCGGTCCAGGCGCGCGGTGACGGCCAGTCCCGTGTTCGCGGACTCGTTGAGGGGCCCCTGGGGCAGCTCCTGCTGCATCCACGACAGCGTCATCGTCAGGGCCGACAGCGGCGAGCGCAGGTCATGGACGAGGAACTGCGTGAGCAGCTCCTTGTCTCGCTGGAGCGCGCGCAGTTCGTCGTTCTTCTCGTGCTCCTCGTCGAGCAGCCGGGCGATGAGGGTCCGCGCCTCCTCCACCTCCTGGAAGCGTCGGGCCTCCAGGGCCCGGTCCACCTCCACGCGGGTGAGGGCGCCGGCGAGCACGCGCAGCCGCCCGGTGCCGTAGTGCTTCACCGCGGCCACCATCATCAGCGTGACGACGGCGATGAGCACCGCGCCCCAGCCCACGCCCGCCTCGCGCATCAGCGCGGCCTGGGCCACGGACGACAGCGCGGCGGTGCCGTAGACGACGATGGGGCGCAGGGTGAGCCCGCTGAGCGTCACCACCAGCGCGAAGAGGCCCAGGCTGAAGCCCGCCACTCCCGCGGGGAACGGGGAGATGGGCAGCGCCAGGTGTTGGAGGCCGTACACCAGCGCGACGTCCACCGGGGCCTGCAGCACCCCCAGCCAGCTCGCCTCCGGGCGGTGCCTCACGACGAAGAGCACGGCGGCCACGCCCACGTAGGGCGCGAGCAGCAGCGGGTAGGGCGTCCAGTCCTCTCCACCCGTCAGCCAGAGCGTCGTGGTGACGAGCAGGAAGAGCGACGCGCCCACCAGCCGCACCGCCGCTCCCGTGCCCAGGATGCTCCGGCGTTGGGCATCCACCGCCCTCGCCAGCGATTCGTCATAGGAGGAATGGGGCCAACCCGGGGCGATGTCCACGCGGGGGGAGGTTTTCCCGCTTCGCGTCCGTGGAGCAAGCCCCCCAACCGGGGGAGCCCACCGGATAGCGGCTCGAGGGGCCTCACGCGGGGCTTGCGAGCGGGAAGGCGCGGGTGGACTTGTGGGTGGTCGGCAATCGCCTTAGGTGAGTTCGCGTAGCACTGATCAGAGGGGTGATGTGGCTGCTTGCACGCCCCGGAGTTCGTGTAAGGTGGCTGCAAGTAGGTCTGGACGGAGGTAGACCAGCGATATGTGGGACAGACTCAAGAGGGCGTTGCGCAGCTTCGCGGGCTTCTTCGTCTCCTCCATCGAGGATCCGGAGCTCATCCTCGAGCAGAACATCCGTGACCTGAACGACCAGGTCCCGAAGATGAACGAGTCCATCGCCATGGTTCGGGCGAACGTGACGCTGCTGGAGAAGGAGAACGCCAAGTACAAGGACGACGTGCGCGGGCTGACGGCCAAGGTGAAGGCCGCCATCCAGGCCGGTCGCGACGACCTGGCGGCGCAGTACGCGACGAAGCTCCAGGTGGAGAAGGAAGCGCTGGAGCGCAACGAGGCGCAGCTGAACACGGCGCGTCTGGCGTACGAGAAGGCGCTGAACGTCAAGAAGGCGTTCATGCGGGAGAAGGACCGCAAGACGGCGGAGGCCATGACGGCCATCCGTGACGCGCGGCGCGCCAAGTGGCAGGCCAAGGTGGCCGACACGATGGAGTCCTTCACCGTCGCCGGCATCGACTCGACGCACGACGAGATGCTGCGCAAGGTGGAGGAGCGCACCGCCGTGAACGAGGCGCGCATGCAGATGGCGCTCGAGTCGGTGGACCACCAGTCCGCGCAGATTGAAGAAGAGGCCGAGAAGATCCAGGCCAACGAGCTGGTGAAGCAGTTCAAGATGGAGATGGGGTTGATGGACAGCCCCGCCCCGGTGTCCGACGTGAGCGGGCAGACGGGGAAGACCATCGGCAAGAAGGTCGGCGTCGAGTAGCGTGTCGGCGCATGGAGAAGGGAAGAGCCCCGGACACTGACGGATGAAGCTCCACCGCGGACCAGGTCTCTTCCTCTTCTTGTTCCTGTGTGTGCTGGGCGCGGCCTGGGTGGTCGCGTCCCGCATGGGATATCTGGACACCCTCCAGGCCCGCTTCTTCCCCTCGGTGCGCGAGGCGGTGCGGCTGTCGCCCGGTGACTTCCCCGCGGGCGTGTCCGCGCCGGTGGCGGACGTGGCCTCGGTGCCGCTTCGGCCCGTGCTCATCGGCTTCACGGCGCGCGGCTCGGCGGCGAGCCTGCTGGTGGCGGCCGGCGGGGCGACGACGCTGGACAACCCGGCGGCACCTCCGGGCGCGGCGCAGGGCGTGCTGAAGACGGCCTATGCGCTGGATGCGCGCGCGGTGCTCTTCGCCCGGGAGGAGGAGCTGCGGCAGGCCCTGGCCATCGGCGCGGAGAACGGCGGCGTGGACATGGGCTTCCTGTCGGTGGACCGGCTGGCGTCCTGGGCGCCGGGCCTGCGGGACGCCGCGCCGCGCACGTTGCTGCTGGTGGGGCGAAGCCGGGGGCAGGAGGCGCTCGCGGCGGTGGGCGTCACGGACTTGGCGAGCCTTCGAGGCAAGCGCGTGGGCGTCTACCCGTTCAGCTCCACGCACTACTTCGCGCTGTGGGTGCTGGCTCGGGCGGGGCTGAGGACGACGGACGTGAAGTGGGTGGACCTGCCGTCCACGCTGGACGCGGGGCGGGCGCTACGCGAGGGCCGCGCGGACGCGGTGGTGGGGCTGTGGGGCGACGTGGAGCTGGCGGCGCGGGACAGGGGTGGGGCGGTGCTGGCGACGACGGCGGACGCGCCGCACCTGGTGGCCACGGTGCTGGTGGCGCGGGGGGACTTCGCGGCGCGCTACCCGGACGCCGTGCGGCGGGTGCTCAGAGGGATGCTGGACGCGGGGCAGGCGGTGCTGAAGGACCCGGCGGCGGGGGCGAGGATGTTGGGGGAGGTGGCGCCGTACCTGGGAGACCCGACGGAGGCCATCCGCAGCGCGCCGCCGGCGACGCTGGCGGACAATCGAGCGTTCTTCGGTCTTTCCGGCGAGGCGCCGGTCACCTATGACGAGCTGTACCAGAGCGCCGCCGCGCTCTTCCAGAAGCTCAAGCAGGGACCACCGGTGCCACTCGCGGAGGATACGAGGGACCTGGGGGCGTTGAAGTACGTGTCGGAGGCGCGCGGTCCCTGAAGCAGCGGCGACCGAGCGACCGGGCAGGGGAGGTCGGACGTGGCGAAGAAGTCTCCGAACTACATCAAGGCCGCATTCATGATGCCCGCCAACCTGATGGGGTTGGGCACGGCGGCGGCGTCCGCGGCGGTGACGGGCGAGCCGTTGCCCGCGCTCATCGCGCTGGGGTTGGAGGGGCTCTACCTGGCGCTCTTCTCGTCGATGCCGCGCTTCCAGCGGGCCATCCGCTCGCGGGAGCCCTCGGACCCGGAGGCGGCGCGCAAGGCGGTGGACTCGCTGCTGGCGGACCTGGCGCCGTCGCAGCGTGAGCACTACCAGCAGCTGGTCGGGCTCAAGGAGAAGATCCTCGCCAACTACCGCAAGCTGCCGGGCGGCAAGGTGCTGGAGTCCGACAGCGAGCCCCGGCTGGATGCGCTCCTGACGTCGTTCCTGCGGCTCATCTCCACGCTGAACCAGTACCGCTCGTACCTGAACAGCTCCGATCGGGGAAACCTGGAGAAGGACGTGCGCGAGCTGGAGGAGGACGTGGCGCGCGAGACGAACCCCCGGTTGAAGGACGTGAAGCAGAACCGGGTGGACATCCTGCGCAAGCGGCTGGCGCGCTTCGAGCAGGCGAGCGAGAGCCGCGAGGTGGTGAGCCACCAGCTGGCCGGCATCGAGGACATGATGCGGCTGACGCACGAGCAGTCCATCGCCATCCGGGACCCGGAGGTGGTCAACCGCCAGCTCACCATGCTGAGCGCGGAGGCCGAGGCCACCGAGGAGTCCGTGCGGCAGATGGAGCAGTTCCTGGAGTTCACCGAGGAGACGCGCGGCCCGCTGCCGCATGGCTCGCGGGTGCGCTGAGCCCGGGCGTCCAGGGGCCTGGCCTCAGTCCTGGTCGGGCCCGGTGCGCCGGCGCGATGACCGCAGTGCCCGGGTTCGTGTGAGGAGCCACCGTGGGGCCTCCTCCAGGAACGTGAAGACGGCGACGAACACGAAGCCGAGAAGGGGCAACACGTAGGCGCCCAGCCAGCCTCCCAGCGCGAGCCCGACGAGGCCGAGCAGGGGATGAAGGGCCCAGCCCTGCACGGCGCCGATTCCGGCGCCGGCGAGGATGCCGAGGATCACCAACAGCTCGATGAGGGTCATGGGCGGGACGCTCCTGGGAGAGGAGTGCGCTCGCCTGTTCAATCCCCGTGCCCTGGGGTCCGTCGAGGAGCCTCGACCGCGAGCAGGTGCCTGCTCGCGTCAATCTGTCCCGAGCGGGCCCGTGCGGGCTGACGTGAAGGAGCCCCAAACCGCGCCTTCCTCAGGGGCGTCAGGGCCAGGCCCTCTCCAAGATGGGAGAGATTGACCTGTCATTGAGGGTGGATGTGGCCGTTCGCGAGTGAATGGGGTCTGGCAATGAATTGGGTCCCCGTCCGCGGGGATGCGCGGTTCGTCCCAGGGCGTGAAGTGAAGAATTGCGTCTTGGAATGATGGGGTGGTGTCTGTTCTGTGGCAGGATTGAGCGCTGAAGAGTACGGGGCCGGCGAAATGGACTGACATGGATGGCGTTCGTTTGGGCGTCACGCTGGAGGACTCGCGTGTGCGCCGAGGCGTCGAGCCCGGGGTGCTCATCACCTTGGGGAGTGTCGCGCTCGTCATGGCCCTGGCGTTGCCGCGAATCCTCGCGCGCGTCAGGGATAGCGATTTCCTGGAGCTGGCGGCATCCATCCAGGACGACAGCTTCTACTACCTGCTGCCCGCGTATCACTTCAAGACGAAGCTCTTCTTCACCTTCGATGGGCACTCGCCGAGCTATGGCTTCCAGCCGATGTACGAGCTGCTTCTGGCCGGGCTCGCCTTCTTCCACGATGACTTCGAGTCCTTCTTCCGTGGCGCGATGGCGCTGGGCGTGTGGCTGCACGTGCTCACCAGCTTCCTCATCGTGTTGCTGGTGATGCGAGTCGCCGACGCGAAGGCTCCATGGCTGAGGGCCCTGCAACTCGCGCTGGCGGGCGTGGCGGGGCTCTTCTATTTCACGCGCGGCACCGTGCTGCTCAGCGCGATGACGTGCAAGGAGAACGCCCTGACGGCCCTGTTCTTCGTGGGATTGCTCCTCGCGGCCACGACGGATGCGCGGACCCCCGAGGAGCGCCGCCGGATGTCCTGGGTGGTGGGGCTGGGGCTCTCCGCGCTGCTGCTGTGCCGGATGTTGCCCACGTCGCTGGTTATCGTGGGGCTGGTGGGGCTCGGGGCACTGCTGCGCTGGCGGCGCCCCTGGGCGCTGATGGGCGCGTTCACGGTCCCGCTCATGCTGTGGTTTGGCTATGCCACCCTCGCGTTCGGTCACCCGCTGCCCACCTCGGCGCGAGTGAAGGCCCTCGCGTCCAGCTCCCTGCCCATCACCTGGGACGTGGTGTCCACGGAGGGCTGGGGCTACTTGCAGAGCGCATTGACCTTCGCGATGGGGATGCCGGGGCGGCTCTACCTGCCTCAGCAAGATGTGGGCCGGGTGGTGTTCGGTTCGAACCAGGGCGCTCTCTGGATGACCCTCGCCGTGGCGACGCTCGTGGCGCTGGTCATCGCGGGCCTCTGGCGGACCCGTCGGGAGCTTCGGGGCTCATCGGCGGTCATTGGACTGGTGGCCGCGCTCCTGGTGGGCCTGCTCTTCGCCTACGTGGCGCAGGGCTCGCTCATCGCGACGCGTCGGCCCGGCGAGCTCACGTACTATGTCTGGTATGTCTTCGATGCACCGGTGCTCTTCGCCGTGGCGCTCGGCGTCGCGTGTGTCCGAGGGCTGTCGATGCTGGAAGACGCGCGTGAGTCCTGGCGCGAGAAGGCCCTTCCAGGAAGGCCCGCGACGCTCGCCCTCGGCGTGGTGATGGTGGCGGGGGCCCTGTCCGTGTTCATCGCGCGGGTGCCCCGGGAGTACGGCAAGCTGTCGCGGCTCCAGCCCTTCACGTCCTTCGACCCGGTGTCGCAGTCCTGGCCGCACACGATGATTCGCGCGGGGCTGTGGCTGAAGCAGAACGTCCCGCTCCAGCCTGGAGAGCGGGTGGCCTGCTACAGCTGCGGCTCACTCGGGATGTTGCTGCCCGAGCACGTGATGAACCTGGATGGCCTCGCGAATGATGACTCGGCGCGCTACCTGCTCGGCGGCTCCACCACCACGCCGTACGTGACGAAGATGCGCCCTCGCTTCTACATCGACGTCCACCCGGTGGACTTCGACGCGGCGGGCATCCAGGTGAAGCCGCTTCACATCCTGCCGTTCGGCTTCAAGCGCAAGCCGGGCTACCTCATCGCGGAGCTGAGCTACCCGTCGCCCTGAGAGGGGCAGGCGACCGGGACCTCGCGGGACAGGGGGCGGCCAGACGTGGGACGTTGGCTGGCCGTCATACGGCCTCCTCGGCCGGGAGCCGGACGTCCGCCCCGCACAGGATTCCATTGACTCTCCGGCCCAGCCGTCCTGTCCTGCCGTCATGTTCCGCCGAGCCTGGTTTCCGACCCTCCTCCTCCTGCTCGCCGTCGCGGGCTGCTCGCGCTGTGGCAAGGACCAGGGCCCCGTCGCCCCGAGTGCCTCCGGCCCGGCGCGCTACCTGCCACGCGACGCGCAGGCGTCCGTCGTCATCCACGACCTCGGCGCGCTCGGAGAGAAGCTCGCGCGCTTCCAGCACCTGAAGGTCGCCTCCTTCGCCGCGCAGATGCAGAGCTTCTCCTCCGCGGAGGGCTACGTGAACGCGGTGATGCGCCAGATGGGTGTGGACCTGCGCAGCCGCCAGGCCCTGGAGGCCGCCGGGCTCGCCCCGGAGAAGGGCGCCGGCGCCGCGTTCCTCGGTGAGAGCCGCGCCGTCTCCGTCGTCGGCGTCAAGGACGCGCAGAAGCTCGAGGAGACCTTCGCCGGCTTCGCGCGCACCCGCCTGGGCGCCTCCGAGCGGAAGGAGGAAGGCGGCGCGGGCGGCAAGCTCGTCACCTTCAGCCGCCCCGGTTCCGCCACCGCCGCGCTGGGACTCTTCTTCATCGACGGCGGCCAGTTCGCCCTCCTGGGCGTGGGCCCGTCCGTCGCGTCGCTGCGGCCCCTGGCCACGCAGCCCGAGGACAAGTCGCTCACGAAGGAGGCCGTCCTCACCGCGTCCCTCGCGCGGCTGCCCTCCAATCGCGACTTCCACGTGTACCTCCCCGGCGGCGCGGGCCTGCTGGTGCCCGCCGGCACGGTGCAGGGCCTCACGCTCACCGGCCTCGTCGAGGAGCGCGCCCTCACCCTGCACGCCGACGCGCCGTGGCCCGACACCAAGCCGTCGCTCGCGGCGCTGGACCCGGTGAAGGACGCCGTGGACCTGCGCGGCTTTTTGCCCCAGGACAGCTTCCTCGTCGCGCGCTTCCAGGGAGACCCGTCGCACCTGGACGGCGTGTGGCCCTACCTCGTCGGCGACTACCTGACGCGCGCGGTGCAGAAGAGCGGGCTCGACGTGAAGGCGGAGGTGCTCGACAACTTCAAGCCGGGCACGGTGCTGGGCATCTCCCTGTCGCCCAAGGTGCAGCTGGGCTCGGGCATGCCCGCGCTGGACCTGCGCCGCACCAACCCGTTCCGCTTCGTGAACCTCGTCGCCCTGTCGGACCTGGAGAACCCGGAGCGCACGAAGGGCCTGCTGGAGAGGCTGCCCCAGCTCGCCACCGACTTCGGCGCCAAGGTGGAGGCCGCGGACCTCAAGGGCCAGCGCGTCTACCTCACGTCCTACCGAGCGGGGGAGGGCGCCCACTTCGCGCTCGCGCCCAACGGCAAGCTCCTGGTGGCCTCGCCCCAGTCGCAGCTGGAGGCCTCGCTCGCCGCGCTCACCCAGAAGGCCGCGGAGGGCCAGGTGGCCGCGGACCTGAAGGACGTGGGCAAGGACGCCGCCTTCAGCGCGGTGCTCGACTTGCGGCGCCTGTCGGACTCGGTGAAGAACCTTCCCTCGGAGGCGTGGGGCATCGGCGGCTTCGCCATCAAGGCCACCACCGTGCGCTGGCTGGAGGCCACCGACGATTTGCGCGCGGTGACGCTGGCCGTGTCGCGCAAGGAGCGCGCGCTCCAGGCCGAATTGTCCCTGCGCCTCACGCCGACGGCTCCGTCCTCCACCACGACCCAGCCGGCCACTCCGTGATTCAAGCCCGAGACGTCACCAAGGAATACCTCGATGGCGATGGCACCCGGGTGCGGGTGCTCGACGGGATGTCCCTCGACGTGGACGACGGGGACTTCGTCGCGGTGGTGGGCCCGTCCGGCAGCGGCAAGTCCACGCTGCTGCACCTGTTGGGGGGCCTGGACATCGACTACCGGGGCGAGGTGAAGGTGGGCGGCGTGACGCTCAGCGGATTGAAGGACGCCGCGCTCGCGCGCTTCCGCAACACGCACGTGGGCTTCGTCTTCCAGTCCTTCCACCTCATCCCCAACCTCTCCGCGCTGGAGAACGTGCTGCTCCCCTCGTACTTCGGCCCGCGCACGCCCGAGGCCGTCAAGCGCGCGGAGGCGCTGCTGGAGCGCGTGGGCCTGGGCGCGAAGAAGGACCGCGCGCCGGTGCGCCTGTCCGGCGGCGAGCGTCAGCGCGTGGCCATCGCCCGGGCGCTCTACGGCGGCCCGAAGCTGCTGTTGTGCGACGAGCCCACGGGCAACCTGGACGCGGCCACCGGTGACGGCGTCATCCAGTTGTTCCGCGAGCTGCACAAAGAGGGGCTCACCGTGCTGGCCGTCACCCACGAGGACCGGATGAGCGCGGCCGCCCGGCGCGTGCTGCGGCTCAAGGAGGGCAAGCTCGTGGAGGAGCGCGCCACGTCCCAGGTGGCCTCGGGAGGTGTCCCGTGAGGTTGGATGCGCTGTCGCGACTGGTCCGGCTGAGCCTCGCGCGCGAGCGCCGGGGCGCGTTCTTCTCCGCCTTCGGCGTGGCCATGGGCGTGGGCACGCTCGTGTTCTTCATCGGCCTGGGCCTGGGCGTGGGCGCGGTCATCCGCGAGAAGATCTTCCCCACCGACGCGCGGCTGGTGGACGTGGTGCCCTCGTCGGTGTCGCTGGGCTCGCTGCTCGGCGGCGGCAAGCTGGACCGGGAGGCGGTGGAGCGGCTCACCGCGCTGCCCGGCGTGGAGTCCGCGTACCGGAAGATGAACGTGCGCGTGCCCGCGGTGACGCGCTACGACGGCGTCTTCTTCGGCACGAAGCTGCGCATGGGCATGGAGGTGCTGGCCATGGGCGTGGAGCCGGCGCTCGTGAAGGGCGACGTGCAGATGGGCGAGTTCAAGGACCCCGGCGAGGGCCAGCCCATCCCCGCGCTCGTGTCCACGCGCCTGTTGGAGCTGTACAACAAGACCTTCGCCCCCGCGCGCAAGCTGCCGCAGCTGTCCGCGAACATGATTGTCGGCTTCGGCTTCCCGGTGGAGTTCAACCGCTCCTACGTGTCCCAGTCCGCCACCGGCCCCACCACGTCCGCGCAGACGCAGGTGGTGGGCGCGTCCGACCGCGCCATGTTCGCCGGCATCACCATCCCGCTGGAGACGGCGGTGCGCCTCAACCGCGCGGCGGGCGTGGACGCGGACAGCTACTCGGGCGTGACGCTGGTGGCCAAGGACCCGTCCCACGTGCCCGCGCTGGTGGACGCGGTGAAGGGGATGGGGCTGGAAATCGATGACCAGGAGCGGCGCATGGCGGAGAACACCGGCGCCGCGGTGGCGCTCACCACGTCCGCGCTGGCGCTCCTGTCCATCCTCATCTGCTTCCTGGCGGCGGTGAACATCGCCCACGCGCTGTCGGCCTCGGTGCGCGCTCGCGCCAAGGAGATTGGCGTGATGCAGGCGGTGGGCGCGTCGCGCTCGGACATCCGGGCCATCGTGCTGGCCGAGGCCGCCGTGGTGGGGCTGGCCGGGGGCGCCATCGGCACCGGGGTGGCGCTCGCCGCGTCCCTCGCCGTCAACCGGCTCGCCGCCAGCTACCTGCCCAACTTCCCGTACAAGCCGGACAGCTTCTTCTCCTTCCCCTGGCCCGTGGTGCTCGGGGGTGTGGTACTGGGACTCCTGGCCGCGTTGGCGGGGGCCTACTTCCCCAGCCGCCGCGCCGCCGCCACCGACCCCGCACGGACGCTCGCAGGATGACGCTTCCCTCCCGTAAGACGCTGTTGGGCAACCTGCTCAGCCTGGCCGCACTCGGTTGGATCTACGGAGGAGACCTCGCCGACGCCGTGCGGGCCCGGAGCGCGGACGTGTCCGCCCTCATCGAGCTGCCCTCGCCGGTAAGGCCTGCGGTGGTGCTCGGGCTGGCGGCCCTCGCCGTGGGCGTGGCCCTCTTCGGCGGGCTCGCGCGGGGCAGGGCCGACGACTTCAAGGGCTACCGCCTGCTGCCCATCCTCCTGGTGGGCGCGCTCTTCTTCGACCTGATGCTCGCCGAGAGCCGCATCCCCATCGAGCCCACGGACGCGGCCTCCATGGCCCTGCAGCGCTTCCAGAAGCTGGCCCAGGAGCAGTCCACCCAGGACGCCGTCGTGGAGGACCCCCGCGTGCTCCAGACCTTCCTGGAGCAGCTCGGCCGCCCGCCCTACCTGGTGCGGGGGGAGCAGCTCCCCGGGTACACCCTCCAGGTCCGAAAGGACTGCGAGGGCCCGGTACGAGAAGCCCCAGGGGTGCGCCCTGGCACGCTCCTGTACTGCGTGGCCCCCGAGCGCAAGGGCGCGTGGGTGACGCTGGTGGGCCTGGCCGCGGAGACGCGCTTCGGTCCCCCCGAGGTGCTCTCCGTCGGGGGCCAGACACGCTTCCTGCTCGTGCAGCCCGCCCTGGGCGAGGAGGCCCCCGAGCCGGGCACCGCCTTCCGCGACGCCCAGGCCCCCTCCACGGATGTCGCCGCGGACGCGGGGAGCACCTCCAGTCTCCAACCTTGAGAAAAACGCGCCGCTACGCGCCTGTTGCCTGCTCGCCTGGAGGGCGCGTGGGAGGTGCCGTGTGGTTGACCCTGCGGACGGGCGATCGCTAGGCTCGCGTTGAACGGACCCTCCCCCACGTGACGACCTCTCAACCGAAGCGGCAGCCCATTCCATTTGGGAAGTACCTCCTTCTGGACCGCATCAACATTGGCGGCATGGCGGAGGTGTGGCGTGGCAAGCAGTTCGGCGCGAGCGGCTTCGAGCGGCTCGTGGCCATCAAGCGCATCCTGCCGAACATCGCGGAGGACGAAGAGTTCATCTCGATGTTCATCGATGAGGCGAAGATCAGCGTCCAGCTGAGCCACGCCAACATCGCGCAGATCTACGAACTGGGGCAGATCGCCAGCAGCTACTTCATCTCGATGGAGTACATCCCCGGCAAGGACATGCGGGCCATCTTCGACCGCTGTCGGAAGAAGGGGGAGCCGGCGCCGGTGCCGCTGGTGGCGTTCTGCATCTCCAAGATGTGCGAGGGCCTGGACTACGCCCACCGGAAGAAGGACGGGATGGGGCGGGACATGAACATCGTCCACCGCGACATCTCGCCGCAGAACGTCTTGTTGTCCTTCGAGGGCGAGGTCAAGGTCATCGACTTCGGCATCGCCAAGGCCGCGGGCAAGGCGACCAAGACGCAGGCCGGCATCCTCAAGGGCAAGTTCGGCTACATGAGCCCGGAGCAGATCCGCGGCCTGCCGTTGGACCGCCGCTCGGACGTGTTCGCCATCGGCGTGTGCCTCTACGAGATGCTCACGGGCGAGCGCCTCTTCGTGGGCGACAGCGACTTCAGCGTGCTGGAGAAGGTGCGTAAGGCGGAGGTCCCCGCGCCGTCCACGTACAACCGGCGCATCCCGGAGACGCTCGAGAAGATTGTGATGCGCGCGCTCGCCAAGGACGTGGACGAGCGCTACCAGTACGCCAGCGAGCTGGGCGACGACCTGCAGCGCTTCCTCATCACCAGCGAGACCATCTTCGGCCGCAAGGACCTCATGCAGTACATGAAGTCCACCTTCGCGGAGGAAGTGGAGCGCGAGAAGCAGCGCCTGTCCGACTACGCCGACATCCGTCCTCCCGAGGGCATGCTCGCGGCGCTGGACGCGGCCGGCTTCAGCAGCATGCCCTCCCAGGCCGCCGCGCCACAGCCCGTCGTGGCGCCCCCGCCCGTGGCCGTGCCCGTGGTGCAGCCGGTGGCCCCGCAGCCCCGGTCCACCGCGACCATGGGCGCCGTGTCGCCCGGGGGCGTGCGCCGCTCGCCCACGCTGGCCGCGCTGCCCAAGCTGACGGCGGCCACCGCCGCGCCCGCGCCGAAGGAGGACGAGGTCCAGGCCACGCAGCTCGTCTCCAGCGACCACGTCTTCGAGGACAGCCCGGAGCCCACCACGCAGCCCGGCGCCAACGTGGGCCGCACCGTCACCCCGCTGGAGACGCGCGCCCAGGAGGAGGACGAGGAGGAGCCCACCACGGGCAAGACGGCCGTCCTGCCGGTGGCGCCGCCCCAGGCCCAGCCGCAGCCTCCGCGCCTGTCGCAGGCGTCCATGCCGGTGTTGTCGCCGTCCGGACCGCCGGTGGTCCGTCCCTCGACGACGGTGCCCACGCTGGTGCCGCCGGAGGTCGCCGCGTCGGCGCCCCGCGGCAGCCGGGGTGGGGGAGAGTCGCTGCCGCGCATCGTGCGCGAGGCGCCTCCCGACGTGTCGCAGGGCATCTCGCGCTCGGCGCTCCCGCCCGACGTGTCGCAGGGGATCTCCCGCCAGGCGCTGACGGAGGGGCTCCAGGGAGGCTCGCGTCCTCCCTCGCCGCCTCCCATGCTCGGCGCGGGCGCTCCGGTGGCCAAGCCGCCCGCGCGCCCGGTGGCGCACGAGGAGGAAGAGGAGGAGGAGCGCTCGACGACGGCGGTGCCCGCGCTCGGCCGACGGGGCCTGGACAAGCGGGTGCTGTACGCCGTGTGCAGCCTCGTGGCCCTGGTGGTGCTCGGTGGACTTGGCTGGGCGCTGTCCCGTCCGGGACAGGGCTACGTGATGCTGGACCTGCAGCGCGTTCCGTCGGAGGTGCGCGGCCGCGTGCAGGTGCTGCTGGACACCCAGCCCATCGCGGTGGAGGGCCCGGGGACGTCGGTGCTGCGCGAGGTGACGGCCGGCCAGGTGATGGTGACGGTCAGCGCGGAGGGCTACAAGACCTTCGTCCGCACGCTCGAGGTCAAGAGCGGCAAGGAAGTCATCCCGGTGGAGGTGGTGCTGGAGAGCCTGGTGCGCACCGCGTCGCTGGTGCTCGTCACCCAGCCGGCCGACGCCCAGGTGAAGGTGGACGGCAAGGTGGTGCGCGAGCAGGGCCAGACGGATGCGTTCATCAAGGGCGTTCCGGTGGGCGCGGACCCGTGGGTGGTGGAGGTGAGCGCCCCCCAGCACAAGTCCGCGTCCAAGCGCGTGTCGGCGTCCGGTGAGGGGCCGACCGAGGTGGCGGTGAAGCTGGAGCCGGTGGTGTCCAAGCTGTCGGTGCGCATCGACTCCAAGCCGGCAGGCGCGGTCATCTTCGCGGGCAGCCGGGAGCTGGGGGCGACGCCCACCACGGTGCAGGTGTCGCCGAACGAGCGCCAGCTCACCCTGAAGCTGCGCTGCCACAACGACGCGGAGGTGGAGGTCCCGGCGCCCCAGGCCGGAGAATCCATCGCCACGACGACGGTTTCGCTCAAGCGCCAGCCGCGCTGCCGTTAGATTCCATGAAATCGAGCCCCGCTTCCCTTCGTGGGAAGCGGGTGTGTCGACTCCCTTCCCGTGGGGAGTGACAGGAGGCGTGTGTCCGTGAGCAAGGTACGCAAGGTCCACAAGGAAGATCCGCTGGCGGACCTCCCCCGCTGGGCGCAGCAGCTTGCGCGCAAGTACTACACGAAGACGGTGAGCACCTTCCTGCTCTACGGAGCGGTGAGGGACCTGCAGCCGCTCAAGATGGAGGACGACTCGCTGGGCTTCGGCACGCTCAAGACGTTCCTCTCCGAGGAGCTCTTCGGCGGGCGGGACCACGTGCTCTTCTATGATCGCTCGTCGGGCATCCGCTCGGCCACGCCGGAGACGCAGAAGGACCTGGCGCGGACGATGTCCGGGTACGACGCGATGTACGGCACCGACTACGCCAAGGTCATGCCGAGAGACCCGGGCCGGGCGCTCCAGATTCTGGAGAACTTCCTGCGGATGCGGCTGAGCGAGGGGCGCTCGCTGGCGCTCATCATCGACTTCGCGGAGACGCTGGTGCCGGGCGGCGAGATTTCGCACCTGTCCTCCGAGGACCGCTTCGTGCTGGCCACGCTGGACAAGTGGGCGCACGACCCGCAGTTCCTCGCGGGTGACGTGTCCGTGGTGCTGCTGGCGGAGAACCTGGCGGACATCGCGCCGCGCATCTCCCGCAACCCGTACGTCGCGCCGATTGAATTGCCGCTGCCCACCGAGGAGGAGCGGCTCGAGTACGTGCGCTACAAGCTGGAGGGCAAGCGGCTGCAGTCGCTGTCCGACGTGCCGCTCGCGGGCCTGGCGAAGATGACGGCAGGTCTGTCGCGCATCAACCTGGACCGGGTGCTCACCGAGGCGCTGGAGCGCGAGGTGCGCATCACCGCGGAGCTCCTCAAGGAGAAGAAGAAGGAGATCATCCAGGCGGAGTGCCACGGCCTGTTGGAGTTCATCGAGCCGGCGCACACCCTGGACGCGGTGGCGGGTCACGCCAAGGCGAAGCAGATGCTGCGGCAGGCGGCCTCCGCGCTGAAGAAGGGGCGCCTGGAGGTCATGCCCATGGGCTACCTCTTGTCGGGCCCCGTGGGCACGGGCAAGACGTTCATGGTGAGCTGCTTCGCCGGGGAGATTGGCATCCCGGTGGTGAAGTTCCTGAACTTCCGCAGCCAGTGGCAGGGCGTCACTGAGGCCAACCTGGAGAAGATCTTCAACCTGCTCAAGGCCCTGTGGCCGGTGGCGGTGATGATCGACGAGGCGGACACGTTCCTGGGCAACCGCGACTCGGGCGGGGACTCGGGGACGAGCAGCCGCGTGTTCGGCTCGATTGCCTCCTTCATGGGCAACACGCAGTACCGCGGAAAAATCGTCTGGTTCCTGATGACGGCGCGGCCGGACCTGCTGCCCATCGACCTGAAGCGGCAGGGGCGCGCCGAGGAGCACCTGGCGCTCTTCTATCCGCAGACGGACGCGGAGCGCGACGAGCTGTTCCAGGCCATGTCCAAGAAGACGGGCGTGTCCGTGGAGGGCATCGAGTCCTACTCCAAGCTGATTCCGGAGGGCGTGCGCGCCTTCAGCGGCGCGGACATCGAGGCCGTCATGGTGCGCTCGAAGTTCCGCGCGCTGGCCGAGGGGCGCGAGGCCGTGTCCAAGGAGGACCTGGTCGCGGTGCTCGCGGACTTCGTGCCGCCCAGCTACCCGCTGGAAATCGAGCTGCAGAACCTGGTGGCGGTGCAGGAGTGCACCAGCCGCGAGCTGCTCCCGGAGGTCTACCGCACGGTGGACCGCGACCTCATCACCCGTCGGGTGCGGGAGCTCAAGGCGCTGCTCGAGGAGGGGTAGCGGCTCGTCGGTCAGGAGACCGGCACCGGGGCGACGGCGCCCAGGTGCGGGTCGTTCACGTGCTCCACGATGGCCACGCGGTCCCCCGCGGACAGCGCGTCGTGGAGCACGATGATGGCCTCGTTCGAGTGACGGATGCAGCCATGGGACACGTCCATGCCGAGCAGGGCGGGGGCGTTGGTGCCATGCAGCTCCTCGGCGGAGTGGCGTCCGTCCGCCCACGACAGGTCGAGGATGCGCGTGCCGAAGACGTGCTTGTCGTTCCAGAGGCGAGCCCCGGCGGCCTCGGCGGCGGCCTGGTCCAGACGTGAGCGGACGACCTTGAGGCCCACGCGCGTGGGCGTGGCCTGGGTGCCCGAGGCGTTGGGGAAGATGTCCACCAGCCGCCCTTCCGCGTCGTAGAGGAAGGTGCGGTGCTCGCGCAGCGCGACGATGACGCGCACGGGCTGGCCTTCGTAGACGGCGGGAGGAATCCCGCGCGACTGTCCACGGGCACCGGGCGCGGGTGCCAGCGAGTCGAGCGCCTTGAGCGTGGCCGCGTCCAGCGCGCCCGTCACCTTGACGCCCGGAAGCGTGCGGCTGGCGTGCACCTGGAAGTTGCGCAGCGCGCGGACCGTCTGGGGACCGAACTGTCCGTCCGCGCCGCCGTGCAGCGCGAAGCCCATCTCGAGCAGCGCGCCCTGCACCGCGCGGATGCCCTCACCGCGTGAGCCCGGGCCGAGCACCTCCTGTCCGGAGGCCACGGGCGACAGCTGTACGACGTTGGCGAAGCGCGCGTTGCCGAGCGGGGAAGGCGAGGGTGTCCATGTGGAGAGGCCCCAGCCGTTCACCGAGCCTGCGAGCGGGGTGGTGTCGTGTTGGGAAACCCGCGACGAGGTGGCCGGCTTCACGGCGCCGAGGCCAGCCTTGGATACGAGTGACGCGCGGGCTTGCGCATCCGCCAGGCTCGCGGGCAGCGCGAGCGTGGGCTCCAGATTCAGCGACGCGCGAGCTTGCGCATCCCCCCGGCTCGCGGACAGCGCGATTGTGAGACTCGGCTCGGGCGGCACGAGGCCCTTCGCGCTTGCGAAGCTGGAGGCCATCGGCATCACGGGGGGCAGCTCGCGCGAGGCGCGCGCTTTCGCATCATCCTGACGCGCAGACAGGGGGAGCACGGGCCTCGGCTCTGGTGGCACGTGGCCCTTCGCGCTTGCGATGCTGGAGGCCATCGGCATCGCAGGGGTCGCCTCGGGGGCCACGCGGGCGATCTCATCCGCCAGGCTCGCGGAGAGCGTGGGCCTCGGTTCGACGGAAGCGACTGTTCGCGAGTTGGCATCCAGCTCGCCGACGTCCGACACGCGCGTGCGGTCGCCGAACCACGGGGTGGCGCGGGTGACTGGGTCCGGAGGGAGGCCCTGGCGTGAAGTGGACCCGGTGAGGTCGACGCGCGTGACGCCGGCCCGCACGGCGGTGTCTTCGATTTGAGACGTCCCGATTCCGTGGGAGGGCCGTCTCGTTACCGGGATGCTGGAGACCTGCCGTGGCGCTGGCTCCACGATGTTGCCGGAGGCCCGGGAAAGGTGTGTCCCGAGGCTGCTCGGAGCGAGGAGCGGGTCGGTGTCGGGCGGGAAGGGGTGGGTGAGCGCGCCGTTCCGCGAAATGGGCGAAGTCATGCGCCCACCCGATGCAATTCACTCGCCCGGCGTCATCATGTCCGGAAGGCCCCTGTCGAGAAGGCGCTCACGGCGCGCTCAGCGAGAGGACCTTGCCCGTGGGGATGGTGCGGTGGTCCTTGATGTTGTTCCACCGCATGATGTCCTGGACGCTGACGCCGTAGCGCTGCGCGACGGACCAGAGCGTCTCGCCCTCGGCCAGCGCGTGCACCTTGCCGCCGCTCACGGGCTTGCCCGCGTTCGACGCGACCTGCCTGGCCACCACGACGGTGCCCGCGCGCTCCTGCACCTGCGCCGTGCCCTGGGGCCACACGTACACGAGCGAGCCCACCTGCAGCGTCGGGTTGCGCCGGCGCAGGTTGTTCCACTTCTTCAAGTCATCCACCGACACGTTGAACTTGGTCGCGATGACCCAGAGGCTGTCGCCGGACTGCACGCCGTACGTCACGCGCGTGCGGCCGTTGAGCGTCTCCGTCTTCACCGGGCCCGCGGCCACGGGACCCTTGGGCGTGCCGGCGGGCACCTCGTCCTCGGGGCGGTGGGCCACGACGCCGCTGCGGCGGGCCTGGGCCACCTTGCTCGCGATGGCACCGCCCGTGGCCCCTGCGGCCTTGCTCGCGGGGATGGGGATGACCAGGTCCGCGCCGAGCTTGAGCGTGCGCGCGCTCTTGAGCCGGTTCATCTGGAGGATGGCCTCGGAGGCCGTGCCGTAGCGCTCCGCGATTTGCGACAGCGTGTCGCCGCGCTTCACCTTGTGCACGCGGAAGGTCAGCCGCTCCGCGGGGGAGATGCGCTTGAACCCCTCGACGAACTGGGGGCCCGCGCCCTTGGGCAGCCGCAGCTTGTAGGGGTGCTTCGTGCTCGCGGGGGGCGTGCACCACCGCTTGAGCTCCGGGTTCAGGTCCTGCACGTCCTGGATGTTCACGCCCGCCGCGCGGGCCACCACGTCCAGGTCCGTGGCGTCGGTGAGCTCCACCTCGTCGAACTCCAGCGGCTGCTCGTAGTCGAACTCCTCGTCGGAGAAGCCGAACGCGGACGGGTTCTTCGCGACGAGCGCGGCGGCGATGAGCTTGGGCACGTAGTGCTTGGTCTCCTTCGCCAGGCCCTTCTCCTCGGAGAGCGCCCAGAAGTCGCGCGTGCCGTGGCGGTCAATCATGCGCCGCACGCGACCGGAGCCCGTGTTGTAGCCGGCCCATGCCAGATACCAGTGGCCCAGCTCCCGGTAGAGGTCCTTGAGATAGGTGGCCGCGGCGTGGGTCGCCTTGAGGGGGTCCCTGCGCTCGTCCACCCAGAAGTCCTGCTTGAGGCCGTATTGCTTGCCCGTGCTGGAGATGAACTGCCACGGCCCGGAGGCGTGCGCCCACGAGTAGGCGTGCGCGGAGAAGCCGCTCTCGATCATCGCCAGGTACACGGTGTCCAGCGGCATCCCGTGCTTCTCGAGGATGGGCTGCATCACCGGCAGGTAGCGCGCGGAGCGGGACATCCACTTGCGGAACCAGCGGCGCCCGGGCCCCTGGAAGAACTGGATGTACTGCGCGACCAGGGGCTGCATCTCCACCGGGATGTCGTAGCGGTCCTGGATGCTGCGGACGTCGAACGTGGCCAGGTTGGTGATGAGCGGGAGCTGCTCGGGAGAGTCGTCCTCGCGGAAGGTGGGCTCCTCGAGCGCGTCCAGCATGCGCATGCGCAGCGGGTTGGCGAGGCCCAGGCGTCGCAGCGACTGCATCACCTCGGCGCTCGGCTTCGCGGTGGGGTCCAGCGTCACGCTCTCCAGCGCGCGCATCTCCTCCAGCTCCGCGGACTCGGACTCGACGACCTCGCGAGTGGCCTCGGGCTCCTCGTCCGCGTCGTCAGGAGCGCCTGCGAGGGCGCGCGCTTCGTCGGCCTCGTCATCCCCCGGCGCTGCGTCGGTCGCGGGAGCCACCGGCTCCTGCTTGCTCGCCATGTCCGTGCCCGAGGTGCCCTCGGCCTTCACGTCCTTCGCCGCGTCGGCGGTGCCCGCGGCGGGAGGCGCGACAGCGTTCGATGCGCCCTCGACCTTCGTGCCCTTCGCCACGGTCGTCGCCGAGGTCGAACCTGTAGAAGGCGAGGCGACCTCGGCTTTCGTGCCCGTCGCCGCCGTCGCGGAAGGCGAGCCCGTGGAGGGCGAGACACCCTCGGCCTTCGTGCCCGTCGCCGCCGTCGCGGAAGACGAGCCCGTAGAGGGCGAGATACTCTCAACCTTCGTGCCCTTTGCCACCGTCGTCGCGGAAGGCGAGCCGCTCGACGGCGATGCGCCCTCGACCTTTGCGCCCTTCGCTGAATCGGCCGTGCCTGCGCGCGACGGCTCGGTCGCCAGCCCGGTGGGGCGCGTGGCCGTGCCGCTGTCTGGCATGCTCGCCTGCGCGGTGGGAGCGATGGTGGTGGCCGTCGCGGGCGCGGGCTTCGGTTCAGCCGCGGCGGGCGCCGGCGTCTCGCTCGCGGCGAGCACGCGCATGCCGGCGGGAGGCGGCGGCATGGGTGGCGGCACTCCCTGCGAGGCGGGGAGCGAGGCCAGGTTCAGCACGAGGAGGCAGAAGGGCAGCATGCGGTCGCAAGAAGAGTGCGCCCAGAAGCAGGCGAAGCCCCAAGTATTCGCCCTTTTTCTTGACAGTCAAACAACGAGTCGCCCGGTATGGCCGAATGAAGCACCCACCGTGGGTGCGGCCTGCCAGGCAAACGCTGCGGGTTTACGGCTTCGCGGGTTTCCGCTCGTCCGCCGGCTTGTCGGGTGACGCGGCGTCCAGGGGCTTCCCGTGACCCGGTCCCAGGATTCGCGGCAGGTACGTCGCGAAGTCGAAGTGCGGCGAGTTCTCCGGGTTGTGGCAGGTGACGCACAGCGCTTCACCCGGTGACGCGATGATGTTGTCCGCGCTCGGCTCCTCCGCGTGCACGGAGCCAGGGCCATGGCAGCTCTCGCAGCCCACGTCCTCGCGCCCCGCCACCTTGTCCAACCGACACACGCCGTCCGGCTGCTCCCAGCCCGTCACGTGACAGCCCACGCAGTTGAGGTGGTGCTGCTTGCCCACCTCCTCCAGCGTCTCCCACGCGTGGTGGTGCTTGGACTTCTCCCAGACGGGGAAGCTCTCCTCGTGGCACGAGCGACACGGCTCGTTGCCCACGAAGCCCGCCTGTCCCTTCGCGGGAGCGGGGCAGTCCTGGCCGTGCTCCTTCGCCCACGCGAGGTTCAGCTTGCCCACCTCCGAGTCGTAGCGCGCCACCAGCGCCTGCGCGTCCGGCAGCGACGGCAGCCCCGACTCCAGCGGCACGAAGCGCACCGTGAAGCCATTGACGTCGGGCGACGCGGCGGGCGGCGCCGACACCAGCGCCTGCTTGCGCGCCACCAGCTCGTCGCGCTTGCCCTGCTTGAGCGCCTTGAGCTTCGGGTCGATGCCCGGGAGGTTGATCTCCTTGTCCAACAGCGCCGTGCGCTGCTCCAGCGCGGCCACCTCGCGCTCCAGGTCGGCCTGTCCCTTCTGGAGCGAGAAGCTCCCGGGCGCCTTCGCGTAGCTCAGGTCCACGCGCACCAGCGAGCGGCCCTTGCTCTGCGGCGCGACCACGGGGACCGTGGCCTTCACCAGCCGGTTCTGCTCGCCGCTCAGCTCGGACGCGGAGCGGGTGGCCACCAGCACATCCACCGCGAGCCCCGGCAGCTCCGCCGCCTTCTGCGCCTCCTCCAACGGCGCATCCAACAACCCCAGCACGAAGTCCGCGCCGTCCGAGCGGGCCTTCGCGCTCGCCGCCACCAACTGCTCCGGCGAGTCCGCCGCCACCACGCCCACCTTGCGAGGACCCGCGGGCAGGAGCTTCACCGCGCCGTCCGCCACCTCGGGCAGCCCCAATCCCTGACGGAAGGCCGCGCCGCGCGTGTCGTCCAGCGGGCCGGTGGCGCGCACCGACAGCCCCATCATCCGCATGGCGTCCGCGAGCGCCTTCGCCTTCAGCTCCTCCTGCGGCACCTGCCCGGGCTTGAGCGTCTTCTCCCCGAAGAGACTGTTGCCGCCGTCCACATAGTGCACGGGCAGCGCGCCCCGGCGGGCCTCGCTCACCTGGAAGGCCGCGCGGGCGATGCCACCGCGCATGTTCTCACTGCAGCCACACGGGCCCAGGTAGCCCTGCGTGTCCGCGGAGACGAAGAGGATGGCGCCCGGCGAGGAGGCCGCGGCCGTGGGGGACGCGCCCGCCTCGGGTGTCTCGGGCGGGCGGGGAGCGGGGTCCGTGCGCCTGCAGCCTCCGAGCACCAGCACCAGGCCCCAGAGGGCGGCGACCAGGACGGGGCGCGGCATGCGAATCACCAGAGGATGCTCTGCACCAGCTCGTCGATCTTCTCGCCCATGGCCTCCAGCCCGTTCTCCTTGGAGAGGAAGCCGTCGGCGCCCACCTGCTCGGCCAGCTTGGACAGCTCCACGTCCGGGAGGCTGGAGAACAGGACGATGGGGATGTCCTGGGTGCCGTACTCGTTCTTCAGGGTGCGACAGATGTCGGTGCCCTTGGCCTCGGGCATGTGGATGTCCGTGAGGATGAGGTCCGGGCGCCAGGCCTGGAGCGTCTTCTCGAACTCCATCAGCGTGGAGGTGGCGACGACCTCGTAGCCGCGCGCTTCCAGCACGGCCTTCTCCATGGCGAGCGTGATTTCGCTGTCGTCAATCAGGAGGATTCTTCGCTTCTCGGACACGTCGACCTTCCTTGGGCGCCGTTTCTATCCTACCCCCAGCCGGCGCACCAACGCCTTTCCCACGGGGTGAGAGGGGTGGTGTCCCCGACGTCCCCCTCGGCGCCCCTCCGCCAGGGGGCCAGGCCCCGACTTCTTCCGGCAAAGGGGCCGAAAAGGAGTAAGGAGGGCCGCATGATGCACACAGACGGAAGGGCCTGGATGGCCCTCCTCGTGATGGGACTCGTCCTCGGGGCGCTGCCCTCCCAGGCGCTCAACTCGGGTCTGCCGCCACCCTCCGCGGCGATGGACCGCCAGACGCCCCATGCCACGGCGCAGGGCTTCCTGTCCGCCGCGCACCGGGGGGACTACGCCTCCGCGGCCCACTACCTGGACCTGGACTTCATCCCCAAGGCCCAGCAGCCCGAGCGCGGCGCCCAGCTGGCGCGCCGGCTCAAGTTCGTGCTGGACCGCAAGCTCTCCATCGACCTGTCGGCGCTCTCCAAGGCCCCCGAGGGAGACCCGGCCGACCCGCGCTTCGACCTGGTGGGCACCATCCCCCTGGACGGGGCCAACGTGAGCGTCCGGCTCCAGCGCGTGACGCAGGACGGCGCGCTGCTCTGGGTCTTCAGCGAGTCCACCGTCCGGCTGGTGGACCCCCTCTTCGAGGCGTACGGCCCCCGCGTGGCGGAGTGGCTGCCGCCGTTCTTCTTCTCCGGCACGGTGCTGGGCCTGGAGCCGTGGCAGTGGCTGGGCCTCCTGGTGGTGCTGCTCGCCTCGGTGGGGCTGTCGCTGCTCCTGGAGAAGGTGTCGCTGGCGTTCGGCCTGAGGCTGGCGCGCTGGACGCAGATCGAGCTGGACGACCAGCTGGTGGCGGCGGGGAAGGGCCCCTTGCGGCTGCCGTTCTTCGCGGTGCTGCTGGCGGTGGGCACGTCCTTCCTGCTCCTGCCTCGCCCCACGCAGACGGTGTTCAACCGGGTGAGCTACTCGCTCATCATCGTCGCGGTGGCGTGGTTCATCCTGCGCTTCCTGCGGGTGTTCGCGGACTTCATCCAGAACCGGGTCAATTCCGAGAGCCGCGACCCCGCCCGGGCGCGCTCGCTGCGCACCCAGTTCGCCGTGCTGCGCGCCGTCTTCGAGGCGGCGACATACGTGGTGGCCGCCGCGCTGCTCCTGATGCAGTTCGAGGTGGTGCGCAACGTCGGCGTGTCGCTGCTGGCCTCGGCCGGTATCGCCGGCATCGTGATTGGTCTGGCCGCGCAGAAGTCCATCGCCACGCTGCTGGCGGGCATCCAGCTGTCCATCACCCAGCCGGTGCGCATCGGCGACCAGGTGGTGGTGGAGACCGAGTTCGGCACCGTGGAGGAGATCACCCTCACGTACGTGGTGCTGCGCGTCTGGGACCAGCGCCGCATGGTCATCCCCATCACCTACTTCCTGGACAAGCCCTTCCAGAACTGGAGCAAGGTCAGCCCCGAGCTGCTCGGCGCCGTCACCCTCCAGGTGGACTACTCCACGGACGTGGACGCGCTGCGCGGGGAGCTCAAGCGCATCCTCGACCACGAGGCCAAGGCCCTCTGGGACGGCCGCGTGCAGACCGTCGTGGTGCTCGAGGCCCAGGACCGCACGCTCACCATCCGCGCGCTCGTCAGCGCCGCCAACCCGGACCGGCTCTTCGAGCTGCGCGCCCTGGTCCGCGAGAAGCTGGTCATCTTCCTCAGGGCCCACCCCCAGTGGCTGCCCTTCACCCGCACCGAGTCCCGGCAGGCGCCCCCCGTGCAGGTCGACCCCCAGCCGGACGCTCCCCAGGACGCCACCCCTCCGGGGCCTCGCGCTTCCTGAGAGAACGGCCCGGGCCCAAGGTGCGCTTGCCAGCCCGAGCGGTGTTTTGAATATTGGCGGGGGCCGGACGTCGGACGCAGTGGAATTTTCGCACCTACCGCATGTGGGAGTCTTCGAGATGAAGCGTCATTCCAGGTTGTGCGGAGCCCTCCTGTCGCTGGCCGTGGCGGCGCCGTTGACCGCGGCCGCGCAGGAACGTGGCCGCACGGATGGGCCCGAGGAATCCGAATATGGCAAGGGCGGCTACTCGGGTTCGAGCAGCACGGGCGTGTCGTTCCAGCTCGAGTGGGGCGCGGCCGTCAACGCCGAGGAGCCTCCCCGGGATGCGCCCGAAGGCCCCCCGCTCTATGTCGGCGCCACGGTGTCCTGGTGGGGCGCGGACTGGTTCGCGCTGGACGCCAACGTCACCTACGTCTTCGACGGCGGCCGCACCAACGTCATGGTGGGCCCGCGCTTCCGCAGCTGGGGCTGGCCGCTGGTGTTCTCGCTGGGCCTGAAGGCGGGCGCCATCTACACGCCCGACTACGTGGACGACGCGTCCGGCAGCGGGCGGGGCAGCAAGGAGGAGCTGCACTTCGGCATCTCGCCCCAGGTGGGCGCGGAGGTGCTCATGGGCTCGCGCGACCGGGTGTCGCTCGGGTTGTTCTACACTCCGGACATTCCCATCGGCGGTGGCGGCGTGACGCACCGGTTGGGCATGGCCGTGGGTTATCGCTTCTAGAGGGGGAGGTCCCGACATGATTGCCCAAGTCCTCGCGGCGACCCTGGCGCTGGCGGCGAGCCAGTCGCCCGTCAGCCTGTCCACGGCGAATGGAAGCCCTCGAATCGCCCTGCCGTTCCCCGAAGGGAACGTGCAGACCTACAACATCATCCAGTGGGACCCGAACAACCTGCCACGCATCTACGAGCGCTCGGACCAGCTGCCCCTGACTGACGAGGAGCTGACCAAGCTGTCCCAGGCGGGCTTCGAGCCGGCGGACCTGGTGAAGATGATTGAGGAGCGCCGCTGCGCGTGTGACGCGAGCGCGGACGGGCTCATCAAGCTGAAGAAGGCGGGCGTGGACAAGAAGGTGCTGGCGGCGGTGTCGCGCCACGGCATCACGCCCAACCGGGAGCTGGAGCTGCTCATCACCCTGGACTTCACGGGGGAGAGCCGCGTGGCGCGCGAGGCGTTCCTCTACTTCTTCGTGGAGGACGGGGACCTCACCCGCGTCTTCACGGCGAACATCTCGGAGCTGCTGCAGCGCCGCAACCGCCACGAGACGAACGTGGACCGCAGCGACATCCTGGTGGCGCGCACCGTGCGCCGGGTGCAGCTGGCCGGCCGCGTGCCCCTGAAGACGTACGGCAAGCACTCGGTGATGGTGGCCGCCAGCGCCAGCCCCACGCTCACGCATCCCTCCCAGCTCAACGCGCAGGAGCGCTCGAAGGCGCAGACGTACACCTTCGACTATCCGCGCGCCTCGCTGATGAGCCAGTGTCGCCTGACGGCCGGCTACCGTCGCGACGCGGTGCTCGCCTACAAGTGGAACTTCGAAGGCAGCCGCTTCGAATGCGAATGGAACTAGGAGTCACCGCACCATGAAGATTCATCGCCTGCTTCTGACCGCCTGCCTCGCCGCCTCGCTCGCCGCGTGTGGTGGCCCGCGTGCCTTCACGCGTGGCACGTACGAGGACCCGAACGAAATCGAGATGCTGTCGGACCAGTTCAACGAGAACGACCTGCAGCTCATCGCCAAGAAGATGGCGGAGTCGCTGGCCTCCTCGCCGCGCTTCTCCACGCCCCGGCCGGACGGCTCGCTGCCCATCGTCCTCGTGGGCAAGCTGAAGAACAGCACCTCCGAGCACATCGACATGCGCTCCCTGGGGGACAAGATCCAGACGGCGCTCGCGCAGACGGGCCGCTTCGCCATGGTGGACCAGGCCGCGCGCCAGGACATCGCGGAGGAGTACGAGTACCAGCAGTCCGGCTACGTGAACCCGAACGCGGCGAAGGGCCCCGGGCAGCAGGTGTCCGTGGACTTCCTGATGTCGGGT
Organism: Myxococcus sp. AS-1-15; assembly: GCF_020037055.1. Taxonomy (NCBI): domain Bacteria; kingdom Pseudomonadati; phylum Myxococcota; class Myxococcia; order Myxococcales; family Myxococcaceae; genus Myxococcus; species Myxococcus sp. AS-1-15. The sequence continues at coordinate 779,225 of NZ_JAIQDF010000001.1, forward strand.
GACCTGGCCTCCATCATCCAGGAGGTCGGCCGCGACAAGCTCGTGTACTACAAGATGACCGCGAAGCTCAGCAACGTGCGCACCGGCCTCATCGAGTGGACGGACGAGAAGCAGATCCGCAAGAAGTTCGAGAAGCGCGGCGTGAGCTGGTAGCTCCGTCGACGGTGGCCGCCGGCTCGTGGTGAAGGCTCGACTGCTCATGATTCCTCTCCACCACCCTCCGGCGCGCCCCCGTGGTTGGGGCGCGCTCGCGCTGGTGAGCGCGCTGCTGTTGTCCGGCTGCGCGGGGGACTACGTGTCCCGCACGCGCGGCGTCCGTGAGTCGTATCAATCGGGGCGCTACAACGACGCCCTGGCCGAACTGGAGGCCCTGGCCAAGGACGGCTCGGCGAAGGACACGCTGCTCATCCTCTTGGACAAGGGGATGGTGCTGCACTCGGCCCGCAAGTGGGCGGAGAGCAACGCGGTGCTGGAGCAGGCCGAGAAGCTCAGCGCGCAGCTCGACGCCGTCTCCGTCAGCGAGGAGGCCGGAGCGCTGGTGACGAACGAGCGCCAGCGCGCCTACCGCGGCGAGGACTTCGAGAAGCTGATGATCTCCGTCATCCAGGCGCTCAACTACGCGGAGCTGGGCGACGACGAGGCGGCCATGGTGGAGGTGCGCCAGGTCAACGAGCGCCTCCAGAAGATGGTCGTCGAGGAGAAGAAGCCCTACCAGCAGCTCGCCATCGCCCGCTACCTGGGCGGCGTCATCCGCGAGGACCAGCGCGACTGGGACGCGGCCTACATCGACTATGCGAAGGCGTACGAGCTGGAGCCCCGGCTGGGCGAGCTCGCGGAGCCGCTGCTCCGACTGGCGAAGTACACCGGACGCGACCAGCTCTACGAGGAGCTGAAGGCGAAGTACCCGGGCGTCGAGCACCCTCCGCTGGCGCGGGACGAGGCCCAGATCGTCGTCGTCGTGGAGGCGGGGCTCTCCCCGGAGAAGCAGCCCGCGTCGCGCGACGTCAACGGCGGCAACCTCATCGAGGTGCCCGTCTACCGGGACCGGGGCAGCGCGCCGCAGGTGGGCGTGACGCTGGGCGAGCAGCACGTGCGCGCCGTCACGGTGACGTCCATGGCGGACGTGGCGAGGCTGCACCTGGACACGCGCATCGGCGGGATGCTGGCGAAGCAGATTGCCGGCGTGGCCGTGAAGGCGGGCCTGGCGGCGGGCGTGGGCGCGGCGACCAAGAGCGAGGAGCTGGGCGCGCTGGCCTTCCTCATCCTCAACGCCGGCAACGCGGCGGACCTGCGTTCCTGGCTTTCCCTGCCTGCGGAGTTCCAGGTGGCGCGCTTCCGGGTGTCGGCGGGGAGCCACGTGGTGCGGGTGGAGGGGGGCGGGAGGGTGTCGGAGCACACGGTGGACGTGAAGCCGGGCCGGGTCGGGCTGTTGGTGGTGAGGCGCTACTACTGACGTGGCGGATTTGTTGTAGGGTGCGCGCCCCATGTCGGTCCTGGCCACGGTGGCCCTCTACTCACTCATCGTCGTCATCGGCGCGCTGTTGGGCGCGCTGGTGGTGCTGTGGAACCAGCAGCAGACGCAGTTGGTCCGCTTCCTGGCCTTCGCCGCCGGCGTGATGTTGGGCGCGGCGTTCTTCCACATGCTCCCGGAGGCGTACGAGGGCGGAGGCTGGTGGGCCTTCGCGCTGGTGCCCGGGGGCTTCGTCTTCTTGTTGGTGCTGGAGCGCTACCTGGTGGCGCACGCGGGGGAGGACCTGCCCGGCGACCACATGTCCGGCCATGGCCGCCACACGGAGCCCGGTCAGGTGCTGGGGCTCACCGCGTTCCTCGGCCTGTCCACGCACACGCTGTTCGACGGAATCGCGCTGGGCTCGGCGGTGGAGGAGGGCGTGGGGTTGATGGCGCTCATCGCGATTGTCGCGCACAAGGTGCCCTCGGCGCTGTCGCTCGCGTCCATCCTGAAGACGGAGGGTCGCTCGAAGGGCTCCATCCTGCTGCTCTCCACGCTGTACGGGCTGATGGTGCCCGCGGGCGCGCTCATCTACTTCGGCTTCGACGCGGTGCTGCGCTTCGAGAGCATGGCGCCCAAGGCGCTCGCGTTCTCCGCGGGCACGTTCCTGTACATCGCCGTGTCGGACCTGCTGCCGCACGTGCACCGCCACGGCAAGGACCAGCCGGGACGCAACGTGTTGGCGCTCTTCGTGGGCCTGGCGCTCATGTTCGCGCTGGCGCGGCTGGTGGGCCACCCGGCGCACTGAGGTCCTCGAGCCTCCCTGTCGTCGAGGAGGCTCGAGGCGGTGTTCGAGGTGGAGTGGCCGCTCACGCCGCCGCCGCCGGCATGGTGGGCGCGAGCGAGCCCCGCGACAGGCACCGGGTGATGCAGGCGAGCAGCTCGGTGAGGTCCCCGGACTTCCTCAGGAAGACGTCGCCCGAGAGGCTCGCGAGCCGCTCCATGCTGCTGTGGACGATGCGCGGGACGTGGCACAGCGTCTCGTCGGCGCGCAGGTGCCGGCACAGCTCCAGGCCGTTCATCCCCGGCATCGACACGTCGGTGAGGATGAGGTCCGGGGGCAGCGCCTGCGCCAGCGCGAGGGCCATCTCGCCGTCGCGGGCCGAGGCCACCTCCCAGCCCTCACCCCGGAGGGCCTCGGTGTAGATCTCGAGCAGGGTGGAGTCATCGTCGACGAGAAGGATGAGAGCCATTGCGGGTGTCTCCAGCAGAGGCGGCCTTGCCGCTGTTCCACTGTCCTGGTGACGCGCCAGGGTGGATGTGAATTCAAGCAGGAGGCCTTGGGCGCCACGCGACGGAGGTGTGATGTCCGTCGCCGGTGTGGAAGCCGCGGGAGCGCCAGGTGAGCAACCTGCCGGGCGCTCGTGGTTGACACTTCCGGTTTCGAGCGTCGGGCCCGAGGGTGAGACAGCGCCGGCCCCTTGCCCGTCTGTCCGCCCTGTCGCTGCGCGAACGGGGGCGAGGGTGCACCCTCGGGAATAGTCGGCCCGAGAAACGCGAGGTGTGCGGCAGCTCGTGGACCGACGGGGAGGCGGACACGTCATGCTCACCGTGGGCGACCTGATGACCCGGGATGTCGTCACGCTGGACGAGACCGATGACCTGGTCCGAGTGGACGACCTGTTGAAGCTCCATCACATCCGCCACCTGCCCGTGGTGCGCGACGGCCGGCTGGTGGGGATGGTGAGCCATCGCGACCTGCTCCGCGCGCTGTCGCGGCAGCTCGCGGCTGCCGGCCACGAGCCCATCTCCGTCACCCGGCTCATGTCACGGGATGTGGAGATGGTGCGGCCGGACCTGCCGGTGCGAGAGGCCATCTACAAGCTCCTGGACCATCGCTTCGGCTGTCTGCCCGTGGTGGACCGCGAGCGCAGGCTGGTGGGCATCATCACCGAGGCCGACTTCATGCGCATGGCCGCGCGGCTGCTGACGGCCGCGGAGGCCCGTCGGGAAGACGCGACGGAGGCCTCCGCTCACTAGGGCGGGCTGGTGCGCGCGCATGCACGAGGACGCCTCCATGTCGGGTGACGGCTCCGCGCGCGACCCGTCGGAGCCCGCCTCTCGCCGACACAACGTGTGGGGCTGGTTGCCGGGCGTGGTGCTGCTGGTCGCCTTCACGGTGTTCGTGGTGCTGCGCTTCGGGGAGGAGAAGCAGTTCGCCCAGATGCTCCAGCGCGCGAGGCCGGAGTGGCTGCTGGTGGGCGTGGCGCTCCAGTTCCTCTCGTACCTGACGATGGCGGGATGCTGGCGGGTGGTGCTGGAGGTGGAGGGCGTGAAGGCGCCCTGGCTGCGCACCGCGAGCCTGGCCTTGATGAAGCTCTCGTTCGACCAACTGGTGCCCACCGCGGGCATCGGCGGCTCGGTGGTGGTGATGAAGGGGCTGCAGCGGGAGGGCGCGCCGCCCCGGGCGGCCACGGGCGCGCTGCTGGTCGACATGGTGTCCTTCTACCTGGCGCACGCGGTGGCCGTGGCGGTGTCCATCTTCATCCTCTGGTATCGCGCGTCGCTGCACGCGGCCCTCCTCGGACTGGCCACGGCCTTCGCGGTGCTCGCGTGCGCGGTGCCGTTCGGCATCCTCTGGCTGACGCGGCATGGTGGGTGGCGACCGCCGCGCTGGGCACGCCGCATCCCGGGGCTCACCTCGCTGCTCGAGTCCATCTCCCAGGTGTCGCCCGCGCTGGTGCGGGACACCTGGCTGTTGGTCCGAGCGAGCGCGTTCCAGCTCGCGACCTTCGCGCTGGATGCGCTCACCTTGTCGTGCATGTTCCAGGCGGTGGGGCACCCGGTGGACTTCGCCGCCGTGTTCGCCGCGTTCATGCTGGCGACGCTGGTGATGACCCTGAGCATCATCCCCGGAGGCGTGGGCACGTTCGAGGCCACCGCGGTGGGGACGCTGTCGTCGCTGGGCGTGCCGGTGGAGGTGGGGCTCACCGCGGTGATGTTGCTGCGCGGGTACACGCTGTGGCTGCCGCTGCCGCTGGGCATGGTGCTCCTGCGTCGGATGTTCGGGGGGCGCCTGCGCGAGGCGATGTCGGAGCGCTCGTCGCTGGTGTCACCCACGCACGAGCCCTCGTGAGGGCGAGGCACGCTTTGACTTGGCTTTCGAGCCGGAGGACCGGAGGATGCGCGCGCCCGAGCGGGCACGCCTCCCATGGAAAAACGCACTGACTGGTACGAGCACCCCGAGTATTACGAAGCCATCTTCGGCACCGACACCGTGCGAGAGGTGGACTTCCTCCAGGCGCTGAGCGAACGGCACGGCACGGGGGGCAAGCAGTGGCTGGAGCCCGCGTGCGGCGCCGGTCGCCTGGTGGCCGAGGCCACGAGCCGGGGACTGAAGGTCACCGGTTACGACATCTCCGAGGCGATGCTCGCGCATGCGCGCAAGCGGCTGACGCCCGCGCGCCGCCGTCAGGTGAAGCTCTCCGTGTCGCGCATGGAGGAGTTCTTCGAGCCCTCGCTGGAGGGCAAGGTGGACGTCGCCCACAACCTGGTCTCCACCTTCCGCTACCTGGACAGCGAGGCGGCGGCGCTGGCGCACCTGAAGGGGACGCGGCGGCTGCTCAAGCCCCAGGGGCTCTACGTGCTGGGCTTCCACCTCACCGACTACGCGCGCACGTCGGCCGAGCACGAGCGCTGGCTGGGGAAGGTGGGCAAGGACAAGGTCGTCTGCAACACGCACGAGGGACTGCCGGACCGGCGAGCCCGCCGCTCGCCCATGCGCAACCGGCTGCGCATCACCGGGCCGGGGAAGGACTGGCTCATCGAGACGACCTGGTTCTTCCGGACGTACGACGCGGCGCAGGCGAACCGGTTGTTCCGCAACGCGGGCCTGCGCGTGGTGGCGGCGTATGACTTCGACTACGACCTGAGCACGCCCGTCGAGCGAGGCAGCCGCCGGTTGGACCGGGTCTTCGTCCTGCAACCGGTGCCCTCGGAGGGCTCGGTGGTGGAGGTGAAGAAGCCCTCGGCGGATGCGCGGAAGAAGGTCGCGCGTCGCGCGAGCGCTCCGCGGAAGTAGCCGGCGACGGAGCGCGTCAGGACGGGACGACGGGGCGGAGGGGGCAGTCGGTGCCGCAGGGGCCCTCGGTGTAATCGAGATGGACCCCTGTGAGGCCACAGTGCTTGCACCCCTCCCCGCCGCAATCGGGGCATTCCACCGTGCCGAAGTCGTGATGCGCTTTCAGGTGTTCGAGGACGCAGATGGCCATGGGCCTCTCCGGGTCCGCGCCCTCCATCGAGTACTTCGATGCAAGCACTCGGACCATCATGGTGAGATTCTCGTCCGCGCGGTTGTCGCGCCACACCGCGATGAGGCGCAGGATGACCTCGGTACAGGCCACCGCCACCAGGACGACCAGCAGGAGGCTCAGGACGCTCTTCACTGGAGGAGCCAGCTCGTGGCCGAAGACGACGAGCGGGTCCTGCCAGGCGATGAGCAGGATGGCGACGATGGGGGTCCCCACCAGCATCTGCCCCCACTGTTTGAGGAAGTCGGGCCTGCGTGGTTCGCGCTGCTCCTCGGGTGCGTCCATCGGATGTTCCCCCTGTGTCAAACCCCTCGCGCCGCCGAGCGCGCGCGGGGTTTAGCACGGGCTTTGGGTGAACCCGGTCATGCAAAATTTGCGGGGGGAGGTCCAATCCCTCTCAGGCCGCGGCGCCCGCCTTCGTGAGGACGTAGCAAAGCTCACGCAGCGCGGCCCTGCGCATGGAGGCCACGTCGGCGAAGCCCTCGTCGCGCGCGGCCTGCTCCAACTGCGAGGGCACCATGCGCCCCTGGTTCTCCTCGAAGTACCAGGCCCACAGCGCGCCCTCGGTGATGTCCGCGTCCTCCAGCTTGGGCAGTGAAAGCCCCGCCGCGTCGAGCACCTGCTCCTTGTCGCGCGCGCGTTCCAGCAGGGTGGCGTACTCGCCCGTCAGTCGCAGGTGGTCGGCCAGGTGCCGCAAGACATCCGGCTCCATGAGCGCCTCCACCCAGCGCACATGGGACTCGTCCCGCAGCAGCCGGGCGACGTCGTCCACGTGCTGCTCCGTCTTCCACCGCTCGAAGGACTCCGGCGTGAGGTGCCGCTCGTGACTCAGCGCCTCCTTCGTCGCGTGCAGCTCCCCTGCATCCGGGACGCGCCCCAGCCGTCTTGCCTCCTCCACCGCGAGCGCTCGCGCCATGCTCGCCCGTCGCGCGTCCTTCAGCTCTCCGCGCAGGCGAAGCTCATCGAGGAGCGCCTCGATTCCCACGCCATCCGAGGCGCGTGCCGTCTGTCGAAGCGGCTGCCGCGCCGCGCGCCGTCGCGCCTCCTCCCACGCATCCGTGTGCTGGAAGGGGAAGCGGGTCTCCTTGGGCGAAAGGCCCGCCTCCACGCGCGCGCGAATCATGCGCAGCATCGCCACCGCGTCCGCGCGCTTCACATCCACGCGCCCCTTCGGCAGCCAGGCCTCCAGCGCCTCCGCTTCCGCGCGGGGAAATCCGGACAGCAGCTTCGGCCACGCGCGCTCCACGTAGAAGAGCGCCTTGGCGCGCTGCTCGAGCGAGGCGCGAACAGGCTCGCTCACCGCACCCGCTGCCTGCGCCGCCGCGAGCGTGGCGCGGATGTTGACCATCGCCTCGGACAAGGGGCGCCAATCATGCTCGGCGCTCGCGTGCGCCACCGCGACCTCGTCATCGTCCTCCAGCACGCCTTGACGGAAGTCCTCGAAGACGGAGCCCACGCCCTCCATTCCGAAGGTGGCCAGCTCCGCGGCCCGCAGCGCCCCCATGCTCGAGGCCCCGAAGACGTGGATGCCCTCTGACATCGCCCAGAGGAGCTCCTTGTGCCAGACCGCCGGCACGTGCTCGAAGAACCCGTCGATGATGCCCAGGGCCACCGGCTTCTCGCACGCCGCGCGGTAGACATCGCCCTGCTGAGCGGGAGGCAGGTACACCGCGTCGAACTCCAGCTTCGCCTCCTCGGCGCGCAGCGTGGGGCCGGTGAAGATGAAGACCTTCATCGCGCGTCTCCGCGCATCATCTGCCGTGCCCTTGGGCCTGGCTGATATCCGGGCGCCTCGTGCGTCGTCTCCAGTCCCGGCACCACCACCCGCACGACGGGCAGCCCCAGCTCCGGCTTCGTCAGGTCCACCGCCACCACCTGGCTTGCGCCCACCGAGCGCACCTTCGCGAGCACCCACGCGAGGTCCTCCTCGAACGTGTCCGCGTCGTGATGGGGCGCTTGTTGGAACTCCCGCACCGCGGGCTCCTCGGCCAGCCGCTTGCGCAGTCGCTCCGCCGTCACGCCCTCGCGCGCGGCCTCGTACGCCTTGCGGTGCAGGTCATCTCGTGCCCCGCTGATGCGCGTGAGTCGACTCTGCGCGGCCTCCGTCAGGGCGCGCAGCAGGGCCACCGCTCGCGAGGGATGACAGCCCATGCCACCCGCCACCGCGACGGGGCGCAGCGGCTCGGGCTCCCGGTCGACGATGTAACAGCTGAACGCGGGCACTCCGATGTCGCTCGTCGTCTCCCAGACGCCGACGGCCATGCCCGCGCGCTCGTAGAGGTCCAGCACGTGGCGACATCCGGCGTCGTCCACCGAGTCGAGTTTCAGTCGCGTGCCGGCCTGCGCCTGCTCGCCACGCACCTGCCAGAGCGCCGTCGCGTCGCGCTCCACCACTTCACACAGCCCATGCAGCATCGCCTCGAGCACGTGGTTGCCGGAGGCCAGCCCATTGCTGCTCATGAGGAACGCGCCGCTCCCCGTGGGCAGCGGCAGCGTGAAGTCCGTGTGCACCAGGTCGAAGGGCAGCCACAGCGGGCCCGAACCCAGCAGGTCCACGCCCTCCACCCAGAGCGTGCGCCAGTTGGGATGGAACAGGCTCACCGACAGGCGAGGCAGCCTGTCCACGTCGACCACGGACGCGCGGAAGCGCAGCTCGTTGTACGTGGCCAGCTTCAGGGGCAGGGTGACGTGCTCGGCGTGGTACGCCTCCACCGACTCCATCAGCCCGGACGCCTTCGCTGCGGCGAGGCTCGTGCCCTTTCCCTGCGACACCGCCAGCGAGCGCGCGTTGGGCCGCGTCACCATCACCACCGGGAGGCCAATCGTGTCCAACCCCGTGACGTTGGCGACGCGGGTGATGCCCATGACGGGCATGAACCGTTGCACGCGCTCCAGCGTCTGCTCGGGTGTCATCACCCGGTGGGTCCCCTGGCGGAACTGCTTGGACGTCCCGGGGGACGCGCTGCCGGTGTCGAAGGTGAAAGGGCGCATCAAGGCTGGGGGTCGGGATTGCGGTAGACGGGGCCCTGCTCGCCGGCCTTCAGGTTCGCGCCCGGGCTGTAGCTCAAGAGGATGCTGTTGAGGTTGAGCAGGAAGCAGGTGATGGGCTCGGCGGCGTCGGACAGGTTCTCGGCCGCCGTGCTCGTGGGCGCCGCGACGTAGGCGGGCACCGGGAGGTTGGCGACCACCGTCTCGTTCTTCAGGAGCGTTTCCAGATCTCCCGTCAGGCTCTTGTCCTTGGGGGACAGCTTCTGGGCCTTCTGCCACTCCTCGGGCTTGAGCCAGTAGATGTTCCCGTCCGGCGCGTAGATGAGCAAATCCGACTGGTCCACCGAGCACTCCAGGCGGGCCTCGATGCGGGGGAACTCGGTGTCGTTGTTCTTGGGCGCGGCGATGACGGTGGCGGGCTTGATGTTGTCATCCAGTCCGGAAATCTCGAGGACGTCCGGCGCCGGCTGGGAGAGGCCGATGGAGCCGTCGCTGCCCTCGATGCGGAAGTTCATCTTGCTGGTCACGTTCTCGGGCAGGTTGGGACTGCGCGACGGGACGCCCCACACGGTGACCTGGGTGGAGAAGCCCTCCAGCAGCGTGACGCGCTCGGGCTTGAAGAAGAAATACACATACGGGCCTGCCATGCGCACCTCGGAGACAAGGCCACGGGCCCCGAGGCCCTGGCGGGTGGAAGGAAGCACCTGCGGTCAATCCAGTTACAGATAGCAGAGCCGCCGGGCCGACTCACTGGCCTGGAGGAGCGCGCTCCGCGCTTCCTCCTCCCGGCCCGCGTCCGCCAGCGCCAACGCCTGCGTCAATCCCTGCGTGAGCACGTCCGGCTGCCGCTGCTGGTGGGCCTCGAGCATCGCCCGGGCCTGCTCCAACGCCTGGGGCAGCGCCCCTTCCGAGAGCTCCACGGCGAGCAGGGGCCAGCGCGCGAGCCATTGGAAGGGGTACACGAGCGAGAGCGCCTGCCACAGCCGCAGCGACTCCGTGGCGGCCTGTCTCGCCGAGACGAGGTCCCGGGCGCGCGAGGCCACCCAGGCCCGGGTGGCGTGCGCCGCGCCCAGGTAGTCCGACATGCCGGAGCGAGTCGCCAGCTCCAGCGTACGCTCCGTCGCCTCGCTCGCCTCCGCCACCCGCTCCCTCAAGCGGAGGATGACGGTGAGGTAGGTGAGGCAGCGCGTCTGCAACGTCACGTCCCCCTGCCGCTCGGCTCCGCGCAGGGACTCCTCCATCCAGCTCTGTGCCTCATCCAGCGCGCCATGGAAGAGCAACACCATGGCGACCACGCACCGGGCCCCCGCGTGCTCCGCTTCCCCCTCGGACTCCAGCGCCGCTTCCGCGTAGGCCCGGGCGTGGGCCACGGTCTCTGTCGATGCTCGATAGCGTTCGCTGCGCAGTTGCATCTGCACCAGCGAGTTGAAGAACCGCGCGCGCTGCAGCGGCGTGCCGTGGGCCCGCATCACCGGACGCACTCCCTCCACCAGGGCCCGCATCTCGTCGAGCTGGGCCAGCCAGTAGTGCACGGTGATGCGCTCACCCTGCAGCTGCACCCACTCGTGCCACCACGCGGCCTCCACCTGCCCGGGCAAGGAGGAGACGCTGTCGGGCATGGGACCCAGCTCGGCCTGGGCCTGGGCATACACCCGCAGCGCTTCCTCGTTCTGATGGTGCGTCTGCAAGGACTTGCCCACCTTCCGCAACACATTGGCGCGACGGACACGCTGGGTCTGCTCAATCCGTGCCAGGGCGTGGAGGAAGGCCTGACGCGCGGCCTGCTGTCGTCCGGTCAGCGCGAGCACCTCACCCAGCGATTCCCAGACGACATCCAGCGCCACCTGGGGCGCGTCCGGGCCGGACGCATGCGCGTTCCCCGAGGACGCCGCGGCCTCGCGCAGCGCGGACTCGTAGAAGGAGATGGCGTCACCATTGGCATACGCCGCGCGCGCCGCGTCCGCCGCCCGCGCGAACCAGCCGCTGGCCCGCTCGGGCACTCCCGCGCGGGACCAGTGGTGGGCGAGCCCCGCGGCCAGCGGCGTCAGGCCCGAGGGTGAAGTCGCGCCTTGCATCTCCAGTCGCTCCGCGCAGCGATGGTGCAGCACGCGTCGTCGCGTGTCGGCGATGCGCGCGTAGGCCACCTCGCGCAGCTTGTCGTGCACGAAGCGCAGCCGGCCTCCTTCGGACTCCTCCAGCACCTGCCGACGCCGCAGCTCCTCCACGGCCTCCGCGCTCGCGCCCTCCGGCAGCGCGGCGGCGGACAGCAGCAGCTCTTCATCCAGCTCGCGCCCCAGCACCGAGGCGACCTCCGCCAGCGCGCGCCCGTGCTCGCCCAGGTCCGACAGGCGCCGCTCGATGAGCTCGGCGATGCTGCCGGGCAGGGGCAGGGGCCGGCCGCCGGCGCTGCCTTGCGCCTCGAAGAGCCACTCGCCGGACGGCGCGCGGAAGAGCAGGCCCGCGTCGATGGCGGCGCGCAGGTACTCCGCGATGAAGAAGGGGTTGCCGCTCGTCTCGTGCACCAGCGCGTCGACGAAGGGCTCGGGCACCTCGCGCAGCGCGAGCATGCCGCGCACCATCTGCCCCGCGCTCCTCGCGTCCAGCCGGCCCACCTCGACTCGTACCGCGTCGGACGCGCCCACCACCTCGCGCAGGGCCTGCCCCATCTGGTCCATCCGGTAGGTGCCCACGAGCAACACCGGCCGCTTCGCCAGGTGCCGCGCGTCCAGCTCCAACAGGAAGCTCAGCGTCAGCTCGTCCGCCCACTGCAAGTCATCCAGCACCAGCAGCAGCGGCTGCGCCTCCGCCAGCGCGCACAGCGTGTCGCGCAGCGCCGACAACACGCGCAGGCGCGCCTCCTGCGCGGGCAGGGCAGGGGGCTCGGGCAGCTCGCGCTGACCGGGCAGCTGCGACAAGGACGGCTCGTACGCCTCGAGCACGCGGCCCCGTGGACCGAGCAGCCGCGCCGACTCGGCCGCGCCGCGCTCGTTGCAGCGGTCCGCCACCGCGAGCAGCAGCGGACGCAGGGGTTGGAGGGGCGCGGCGTGTAGATCCGTGCCGCCCTCGCCCATGGCCACGCACTCGCCCGTCACCACCGCCATGCGCCGCCAGCCCGCCTCCGCCGCCAGCTCCAGCGCCAGCCGCGTCTTGCCCGCGCCGCTCTCTCCGCCGAGGAAGACCCGGCCGCCCTGTCCGCGCGACGCCGCGTCGAGCGCCGCCAGCAGCCGGCCCAGCTCACCACCGCGTCCCGACAGGTCCGGCCGATACAGATAGGCCGGCGTCCGGGGCGCCGCGGCGGCGCCCTCCTCACCAGGCTCCGCGCCCAGGGCCTCGAGCGCGGACGACACGTCCTCCGCGTACCCGGGCCGCTCCTGGGGGCGCTTGGCGAGCAGCCGCAACACCAACGCGTCCAGCGCCGCGGGCACGCCCTCCACGCGCAGGCCCGGCGGCACGGGCGTCAGGTGCAGGTGCTGATGGGGCAGCGGCCCCTCTCGGCCGGGGACGAAGGGCGGCCGTCCCGTGAGCTGCTCGTAGAGGATGCAGCCCAGGGCGTAGAGGTCCGCCCGCGCGTCCACGTAGTCGCCCCGGAGCTGCTCCGGCGCCATGTACGTGTCGCTGCCCACCACCACGCCGCTCACGTCCAGCGTCTCGCGCCCCCGTGAGCCGCCGAAGCGCGCGGCGATGCCGAAGTCCACCAGCACCGGCGTCCCATCCGGACGCAGGAAGACGTTCTCCGGTTTGAGATCCCGGTGCACCAGCCCGTTGCCGTGCAGGAACGCCAGCGCCGAGCACAGCCGCCGGGTCAGGTTGAGCGTTGTCTTCAGCCGCTCGCGGTCCAGCGCTCCCGTCCCCGGCGCGGGCGTGGCCAGCCGCAGCGTCTGTCCCCGGAGCAGCTCCATGGCGTACCAGGGCAGCCCCCGCGTCACGCCCTCCGCGACGATTCGCACCACGCCCGGATGCCGGAGCCGGCGCAACGCATGGATTTCCCGACGGATGCTGGCCAGCGGAACCTCCGAGGCCGCGCGCACCGTCTTCACCGCCACCGCCTCGCCCGTCTCCGGATGCTGCCCCCGGTAGACGACGCCCATGCCCCCCTGCCCGAGCACCTCGAGCAGCTCGTACGGACCAATGGTCGCCCCCACCCCAGGCAGCGTGGGAAGCCGAGAAAAATCCGTCATAAGGGGCGTCAAGCATAGCGAGCCCCCCTCACACGTCCCATCTGCGTCGCGTTGGGACGCGGCTGCGTACCAGTTGGACGCGGATTCGGGCCTCTGGAGGCCCCTTTCGGAGCCAAACCCCTGAAAAGACGTGAAATGCGTGTCTGGCATGAATCACGCATGGGATTCCGACGCGGCGCCACGGGAAACCGGGTGCCCAGCCGTCAGCGAGGTTCGGGAACGCGGAAGGAGGGGCCGCTCCTTCCGCGTTCTTCATCTCCGCTACACTGCCTCCCCTCCGATGCGGCCCTTGGCGGGTACTCTCGGATGGCACCGGACGGAGGCGAGTGGATGCACGAGGAGATGCCGCAGCTCATGAGCGCGCTGCGGGGGGCGAAGGATTTCGAGACCGCTGCGACCACCACCCTCAAGCACATGTTGGCCGTGGCGCAGGACGCCGTTGCGTCCAGTCGGTACGCAGCCCGAGCCCGCGTGCTTCGCGGAATCGTCCACCTGCGCCCGGGGGAAGCCTACCGGCGCCTGGCCGCGCTGGATGTGGGCGCTACTGAGATTACGGATGCGAGTGTGGGGACGCCCTTCTTCACGTCGGCGACGGCGTGGCGGGCGGTGGTGGAGCATCGCTGCGCGGTGTCCATCGACGTCAACGTGGGCACGGTGCAGCCGCACGCGCCGGACGCCCCGGTGACGGGTGACCCGGGGCTCGCGGGGTTCCACAGCAACGAGAGCCGTCAGCGCTTCCTGGGCCGCCACGCCACGCACGTGTGCGTGCTGCCCCTGCGCACGCCGGGCGGCAGCATCGAGGGGATGATCTCCCTGGAGGCGGACTGCCTGGCCGCCATGGGGCAGGAGTTCGTCTGGCGCGAGTCGGGCGAGCGGCTCCAGCTGCTGGCGGACGTGGCGGCGCCGTACCTGGCCGGCCTGCCGCAGCGTCCGGTGGCGACCCCGGAGGTGGACGAGTACCTGCCGGTGGTGGGGCGCTCCATGGCGGAGCTGTTGCCCATCCTGCGGGTGTTCGCGCTGCAGGACGAGACCATCCTCATCAGCGGCGCGACGGGCGCGGGCAAGTCCCGTCTGGCGCGCTGGTGCCACGAGCGCTCCAACCGTCGGGGCAAGCCCTTCGAGACGTTGGACCTGGTGACGGTGCCCGAGGACCTCCAGATGGCGGAGCTCTTCGGTTGGAAGAAGGGCGCCTTCACGGGCGCGGTGCGCGACGCGCCCGGCAGCGTGGCGCGCGCGGACGGCGGCACGCTGTTCATCGACGAAATCGACAAGCTGTCGCTCAAGGCGCAGGCGGGCCTGCTGCACCTCTTGGAGTCGCGCAGCTACCGCCCGCTGGGCGAGGGCACCGGTGAGCGTCAGGCGGACGTGCGCTTCATCATCGGCACCAACGCGGACCTGCACGCCGAGGTGCGCGCGGGCCGCTTCCGCGAGGACCTCTACTACCGCGTCAACGTGCTGCCCGTGCGCATGCCCGCGCTGCAGGAGCGCCAGGACGAAATCCCGCTCTGGGCGCAGTACATGGTGAAGCGTCGCCACCGCGAGCGCTCCCCCGAGGGCAGCGCGCGCGTGACGCCGGACGCGGAGCGGCTGCTGGTCGGCAGCGCGTGGCCGGGCAACCTGCGGCAGCTCGACAACATCGTGCGCCGTGCGTACACGCTGGCCATGGTGGAGCACGCCGTGTCCGGTGGCGAGCTGGTGCTCCACGAGAAGCACGTGGCGCGCGCGCTCGACTACGAGCAGGCGCCGGGCGGCAAGCCGCTGCCGGACGCGCTGAAGGCGGCGGCGCAGGCCTTCGTCGCGGAGGCGCGCCGTCGCAACGCGCCCCTGGACCTGGACCTGGCGGACGCGTTCCGGGGACTGGTGCTGGGCATGGCCATCCGGCAGGTGGGGCGCGATGACGGCTTCAAGCTGTTGGGCCGCGAGAGCCTGGTGAAGAACCGCAACCACCACAAGGCGCTCAAGCGCGAGCTGGAGAAGGTGGAGGCGCTCTACAAGGCGCTGGGTGAGGACGCCTCGCCGTTCGCGGACCTGCTCTCCGAGGACGAGGCGGCCTGAGTCGACGCCAAGTGGCCCGCGGTACAATGCTCGCGCAGAGGAGCCATTGCTAGCTTCCGAGAGACACGACACTCGGGGGTGAGAACGGTGAAGCTCCTCTCTCAATGCGCCATCGTCACGGGTGGTGCGCAGGGAATCGGTCTGGCCGTCGCCTCGCGGCTCATGCGCGAGGGCACCCACGTGCTCGTTTTCGGACGCACGGAGACGAAGGTGGTGGAGGCGGCCGAGCGTCTCAACCGCGAGGCGGAGGGTCGCGCGCGCGCCGTCCCTTTCGCTGGAGACGTGTGTCGCGTGGATGACGTCGAGCGCGCCCACGAGCGCGCCACGCGCGAGCTGGGGCTGCCCGGCATCCTGGTGAACAACGCGGGCACGGTGTCGCTGTCGCTGCTGATGGACCTGCCCGAGGACGAACTGGACCGGCTGTTCGCGGTGAACCTGAAGGGCCCCTTCCTCTGCTTGAAGACCTTCGCCCGCGCGCTCATCGCCCGGAATCAACCGGGCGCGGTCGTGAATGTCTCGTCGCTGTGTCAGACGGTGGTGTCGGAGGGGCTGGGGCACTACAGCGCGTCCAAGGCGGCGCTCGCGCAGCTCTCACGCGCGGCGGCGCTGGAGCTGGGGCGTCACAACATCCGCGTGAATGTCGTCGCGCCGGGCGCCACCCACACGCCCCAGGCCGCGGCCTTCATCGAGGGGCCGACGATGCACCGCGAGCTGTTGGCGCGAACGCCCCTGGGCCGCGCGCACGCGCTGGCGGACGAGGTGGCGCGGGTGGTGCAGTTCCTGTGCTCCGAGGACTCCGGCTGGGTGACGGGCGAGAGCCTGGACGTGGACGGCGGCAACCACCTGCGCGGGCTGCCCAACTACTGGGAGGCGCTGAACCCGCCCCGGTAGCCGCCCGACGGCGGGGAGATTCCCGTCGCTCCCCGGGCCAGCTCGTCGCACACGAGCGCCTGGAGTCGGAAGGCCATGCGCGCCTCCTGGATGATTTCGCGCGCCTCGTCCTCCTCCAGCTCCAGGCCGTCGATGCGCGAGTGCAGCCGCACGCGCAGCGCGGTCAGCTCGTCGGGCGTGGCGGAGCCGTGGAACAGCGTGCCGCGGGAGTCCTCGAGCTCGAAGGCGCTCGCGACGAGGCGCGAGCGCTCCGGCGCGGTGAACAGGTCCAGCACGCACCGCGCATAGACGTGCGCCACGAGCAGGTGCGGCGCGTCCTCGGCGACCTCGCGCAGGCGCTCGGCGTGCAGTCGCGTCTCCACGCACGCGAAGGTCTCCGTGCGCGTCTCGCCGCAGAAGTACGCCAGGTCCGCCTCCAGCGCGTCCGCGCGCCGCAGCTCCGGCATCAGCAGCACGGGCGTCAGTGACGTGCGCGCGGCGCGGGGCAGCACGCTCTCGTACGTGGCGTAGAGCAGGTGGAGCTGGCGCAGGTAGCTGACGTAGTGCTGGGCGCGGACGTACTGGCCGTAGACGCCTTCCCACGAGCCGCCGAAGAGCGACTGGAGGAACACGGAGCGCTCGGCCTGCTCGTGCGCTCGGGCAGTGCCTTCCGTGAGCAGCACGGACAGTGGCGCGGAGGTGGGAGCCACGGGCTGGAGGGCATCTGCCTCGCTCTCGCTCAGTCGACGCACGCGCGCGGACTGCTCGTTGCGCGGCAGACGCAAGGTCCCGGTGGCGCTCACTGCTTCCACCCGCCGAACGTCGGGGCCTGCATCGACGGCGCGCTCTCCGCCTCGTCGGCGTGCGAGCGCTCGGGCTCGTCCAGGTTGTGCACCGCCTCCGCCAGCGTCATGCCGATGGCGCGCAGCACTTCCTCTTCGACACGAATCGTCACCGGCCCCATCGCCAGGTGGATGTGACCGCAGGTGCAACGCGTCACCTCGGCGCATGGCCCCCGCGCGAGCACCCTCTTGCCGCATCCCTGACCGAGCATCGCGTGTCTCCTTCTCGATGATTTTGATTTTGATTATCGAAATCAACAAGATGATGCGCGAAACCCGCCCGGGAGTCAATCCCGAGGGGAGAGGGGGCTGGATGATGGGCAGCGGGCGCCAACCCCGGGAGGGTCGCTGGAGGAGGGAGTCGCGTCGGCGGATTCAAGCGCCTCGATGCGAGAGGAGCCTGAGGCCGGTGGGCTGCGTCGTCCGTGTCACTCCCGGCGAGGGGGGCTGGAGGAGGAGGGAGCCACGTCGGCGGATTCAATCTCCTCGATGCGAGAGGAGCCTGAGGCCGGTAGGGCTGCGTCGTCCGTGTCACTCCCGGAGGGAGGTGCTGGAGGAGGGAGTCGCGTCGGCGGATTCAAGCGCCTCGATGCGAGAGGAGCCTGAGGCCGGTGGGCTGCGTCGTCCGTGTCACCCCGGGCGAGGGGGGCTGGATGTCAGTGGGATACGCGCTATCGGGAGTCACCGCTGAGAGGGTGCTGGATGACGCGCAGGAACCTCGTCGTCAGGAGCCGCCCTGCGAGGGCTCCTCGATGACAGTAGGCGCCGCGTCGTCGGAAGGCATCCTCGCAAGGGCTACTCGATGACGGTGGGCTCCTTTTCGTTGGGAGTGTCGACGTCGGTAGAAGCGTCGGCCGCGCTGGGGCTGTCGATGGTGGGCGCTTCGACGGGAGCAGGCGCATCGACCGTGGTGGGGGCATCGATGGTGGTGGGAGCATCGACGTCCGTGGGCGCATTGATGACGGAGTTCGCCTCGCCCTCGTCGGGAGTGTCGGTGATGGTCGCCTCGTCGACGTCGTCAGCGGAGTTGGCGCCCAGCGGCTGCCGCTCCTTGTCACGCAGGCCCGCGAGGACGCTGTCGCCGTTGTCGGCGGTCTTCAGCTCCGCGTAGCGCGCACGCTCGTAGCGCCTGGCGTGGCCCTCCTGGAAGAAGAAGGACTCCGCACCCAGTCGGAAGCGGCCGTCCCTGATGCGGTATCTCAGCCTGTGCTCATCGGGAGCCAGGGGGACGACGGCCGAGTCCATGCGCGCGAACGTCCCCACGCCGTCGCCGTCGAGCTTCAGCACGAGCACGCCGTCCTGGGGAAACTTCTCGTACGTGTTGTTGAGCTCCCGGGTGAGCGCGTAGTCGAGCACCATGTAATCGCCCTGCATCAGCGAGCGCGGGTCTCGGGGCGCGAGCTCCAGCAGGATGCCCTTGCCCGTGGAGAGCACGCGCTCCTTCTGGACGACGAGGCCCAGTGGCACGGCGAGCGCGAGCAGCAGTCCGACGAAGAACAGGGGCGAGCGCATCAGCGTGCCTCCACGGGGGACGGCGCCTGGGGGAAGCGGCGTGAGAGGAAGAGCCGGAGGCCGAGCAGGATGAGCCCGCTGCCCATGAGCGCGAGCGCCTTGGCGAGCAAGGTGACGCTCAGGTCGTAGTAGTACCAGGCGCCCGAGGCGAGCAGGAACGCGGTGGCGATTCCCACCATCAGGTTGCTGCGCCGATGGAAGCCGAGCGCCATGAGCCCCACCGCGCAGATGACCGTGGGCGTGTGGACCGTGAGGACGGCGACGAGCGTGAGCGCGGCGAAGACGGCCGCGCCAGGGGCTCCGGAGGGGGGCAGGTCGTGCTCCCGCATGATGTGCCACGCGGTGTAGAGGGTGATGGCGGTGAGGCCCAGCGTGAGCAGGGGCATCGGCAGCGTCAGGGACCACTCGTGTGTCTCGACGAGGAACGACGCGAGGCGCGTGAGCATCGCGGCGGGCAGGCCGCAGGCGAGCGCGAAGCTGACGGGGCCGACGAGGTCTCCATACTTGCCGGCCCGCAACCTCGCCTGTTGCAGGAAGAGCCAGTGGAGCAGTCCCGTGCACGCGAGCAGTTCCAGGTCCATGACCTGCCCGGACACCAGCTCCAGCAGGAGATAGAGGCTCGCCGCGCCCGCGCCGAGCGTGGCGAGGAAGCGCAGGGTGGAGTCCGGGTAGACGAAGAGCAGGACCAGGCAGAGGACGAGGCCGGCTCCGACACCGGCATTGTCCGAGCCGAATTGAGCGACCCCGACCCCTGCCATGCCCACGCCGGCGAGCGTCAGCGCGAGCGTGAGCTGCTCCAGGAAGACGCCATGGATGGTGCGCCGGAGCGCGACGGCGGCGATGACGAGGACGATGCCGATGACCGCGAACACCTCCTCTTCATCCCAGAGTCCCACGCAGGCGAAGAAGCTCAGCAGGAAGATCGCGGCCAACCAGGCGCCGAAGGCGGCGAAGGCCTTCACGAACCAGGGCGAGGCGGTGCTGGTGCGCTGATGCACCTCGAGCGTGGAGCGGGCGCGGGACTCGGCGAACTCGTCGACCTGGCCTTCGTGACGCAGACCCGCGAGGACCTGTTGGATGGATGGGCGCAGGGACATGTCAGGACTCCTCGGAGGCGCCCGTGGCGCGGGCCTCGGCGCGCAGCCAGCGGACGGCGACGGCGACCTGGATGATGATGAAGATGGGGAGGATGAAGAGCCCCAGCTCGTCCTTCGTGCCCTCGAACACCACGCGGCCCAGGCCCGTCGTCACGAGCGTCATCGCCGAGAGCGCGCCCAGGGTGAGCAGGAACAGCTCGCCGCGCAGGTGCCGGTGGAGCGCGTACTCCGCGGCGAAGGTCCCCAGGAGCAGCACCAGGGCGGCGAGCCCGCTGGAGCGGACCTCCCTGGGAATGAGGATGAACGCCGTGCCGACGGCGAGCAGGGGCAGGACGCTCATCGTCGCGAGCACGCGGGGCAGCCAGCGGCCCTGCAGCCAGGAGACACCCTGGTTCGCGAAGTGTTCGTGGGTGGCCCACGCCAGGCCGTTGAGCAGCCCGAGCACCACGGCGAGCCAGCCCTTCGAGGCGTCACCGCCGCCGAGGACCTGGTCCTGGAACAACACGATGCCGGTGTTCACGAGCACGAGCAGGAGCAGCCACAGCGGCGCGAAGCGCGCAGCGAGCACCCAGGGCAGGATGAGCGCGGCCCAGCCGACGAACAGCTCGAACGCGTCCGCGCCCGTCTGATACGCCTGCCCGTAGACGGCCAGCATCGCGCCGACGAGGACCGACGAGGCGAAGAGGCTGCACTGTCCCGCGAGCGTGTCACCGAGCCTGCGCGCGAGCAGCGCGGTGCCGAGGATGCCGACGCCGATGAGCCCCAGCTTGGCGAAGCGGTGCATCTGCGCCCAGTTGTAGGCGAAGAAGTAGATGACGCCGGAGAGCACCAGCAGCGCGCCCAGGCCGAGCAGCACGGTGGAGACGAAGCGCCGCCACGCGTCGGACGTCGGTGTAGCCGTGGAGAGCGCGAGCGCGCGCTCCAGGGCGTCGGGAGGAATGACGCGGGCCTCGGCGAGCGCGCGCAGTCGCTCGGGTGTCGCATCGAGTTCGAGCAGGTCTTTCGGCACGCTCGGAGTCTATCCAAGAGTCGTACCCGACCGGGGCTCTCCTCGGCACGAGGCGCGGGGACACGCGGTGGGATGGCCGCCTGCCCACGGGTTGTGCAGCGCGCTGCACACCGGGAAGGGTGGTATACGCAGCCGTGCACGGCGGTCTTCCGCCCGTGGTGAGGTGCACATGCCCGAGATTCCGGACGAGGTCCACGAGCGCATCCAGGCGCTCTGCGCCGAGGGGGATGAACTCGCCGAGAAGGGCGACCCCGCTGCGGCGCTGCGGTCCTTCAAGGCCGCGTTCCAGCTCATCCCCGAGCCGTGGATGGAGTACGAGGCGACCACGTGGGTCTGCACGGCCATCGGTGACATGCTCTTCCAGATGGGGGAGTTCTCGCGAGCCCGCGCCGCGCTCAAGGACGCCGTGCACGCGCCCGATGGCCTGGGCAACCCGTTCATCCACCTGCGGCTGGGGCAGTGCGAGTTCGAGCTGGGCGACCTGCGGCGCGCCGGTGACGAGCTGGCACGGGCCTTCATGGGCGCGGACAAGGAGATCTTCGAGCAAGAGGACCCGAAGTACCTGCGCTTCCTCGAGACGTTGCTGCGTCCCGCCCAGAAGTCCTGATGGCCCCGCGGCCAGGAGCGCGCCATGTTCCAGGTTGGACGCAGTCGTCTCCTTCGTGTCGTCGCCTGTTGTTGGGGGATGGTGCCCGCACCGGCCCTCGCTCGAACCGCGCAGCCCGTGGCCTCGCCCATGTCCACCTCTCCGGTCGTCACCGTCCCCGAACCCCACGCGCTCGCGGAGCGGTGGGCCCAGGTCCATCTCGCGGCGCTCCCGGTGGCGCCGCTCGTCCGGCACGCCGATGTGGAGCGACACCTGAAGGACTTGAAGGCGCGCTCACCCGACTTCTTCCGGCTCGAGGTCGTGGGGCACTCGGTGGAGGGGCGCGCGCTCCACCATGTCGCGCTGGGCACGGGCTCGCGTCACGTCCTGCTCTGGTCCCAGATGCACGGGGACGAGCCCACGGCGACCACCGCGCTGTTGGACCTGCTCGAGTACCTGAGGACCCACCGTGACGAGCCCTGGGTGGCGAGGTTGCTCTCCACGCTCACGCTCCACGCGGTGCCCATGCTCAACCCGGATGGCGCCGAGCGCTTCCAGCGCCGCAACGCGCAGGGCATCGACATCAACCGCGATGCGCTCGCGCTCCAGACGCCCGAGGCAAGGACGCTCAAGAAGCTGCGCGACGAAATCCAGCCGTTCATCGGCTTCAACCTGCACAACCAGGGCTGGCGACATGGGGTGGGGGACACGGGCCGGCCCGCGTCCATCTCCGTGCTCGCGGCCGCGTTCGACAAGGCGCGGAGCGACAACTCCGGGCGGCTGCTCGCGAAGAAGGTCTGCGCGGTGATTCGCGACGCGGTGGAGACGCTCGCGCCCGGACAGGTGGGGCGCTACGACGACAGCTTCGAGTCGCGGGCCTTCGGCGACAACATGACGCGATGGGGGACCCCCTCGGTGCTCATCGAGACGGGGGCGTGGACCTCACTGCCTCCGGACGAGCCCCTGGTGCGACTCAACTTCGTCGCGCTGGCCACGGCGCTCGATGCGCTCGCGAGCGGCCGGGCCGAGGCGGCGGATGTCTCGCGCTACGAGTCCATCCCCCAGAACGAGAGCTCCGGCATGGTGCATCTGCTGCTCCGGGGCATCGGCCTGTTCGGCGCGGATGGAAGGTCCTTCACCGGCGACGTGGGCATCGCCGTCAACCGGGCCGTGCGCGCCAAGGGCAAGAAGCGGGTGCTCGCGCACGTGGGGAAGATTGAAGAGCTGGGAGATTTGCGAGTCCTCGGCGCCGTCGAGACCGTGGATGGCGCGGGTCTGTTCGCGGTGCCGCTGTCCGGCAAGGGCGCGAAGCCGGGCGATACGGTCCGGCTCACGCAGCCCGCGCGTCAGTCGCTGTCCCTGGGACAGCGTGGCGACCTGATGCTCGTGAAGGCCCTGGATGTCGCCGGCACGTACCGCATCGAGCGCATCATCCGCTTCGACCCGTGAGCCGCACACGTCGCTCCGAGGATACTCGCGCGCGTCCGCATCTCCGAAGGACGCCCGCTTCGTTGGCGTCCTCCGCGTCTCGTCCCCACCACGTCGTGGATGTCCACGGGCATCCGCGGCATCGACGCGGGCGCGGTTCGCTACGGCGCTCCGCTCGCGGCGAGGAACGACTTCAGCTCGGGGAGCACGCGCTCTGGGCGCTCCTGATGGGGACTGTGGCCCGCGTCCACGCGCACCAGCCTCGCGTTCGGAAAGCGCCGGGAAGCCTCCTCGGCGAGCGACAGGGGCAGCACGTCCTCGCGCTCACCCCAGACCAGGAGCACCGGCGCCGTGACTTCACCGAGCCGCTCCCGACGGTGGAACACCGGCCCCATCAGCGGCACCAGGCTGTCGAAGGCCCGCGCCGCCTCGTCGTGCCCACCCGGCGCCGACATCAGCTCGTAGTCGAGCGCGCCCAGCCGCTCCCCCAGCGGCGTCGGCGCGGGCGGCATCATCCGCGCCCAGGCCCAAGGCCCCAGCGAGCGCGCCAGTCGCTCCGGTCCCGCGCGGAAGAAGGCCCGCGCCTTGCGCGCCATGTCCGGCCCCAGCCCCATCGCGTCCACCAGCACCAGCCGCTCCACCGGCACGCGCGAGCGCAGCGCCAGCTCCACCCCCACCAGTCCCCCCAGCGAGTGGCCCACCACGGACACGGGCCCCGGCGCGAGCTGTTCGAGCAGCGCCTCCACGGGCGCGGTGAAGAACCCCACTCCCTCCTCCGCAGAGCGGACGGGCCCCTCGGTCGGCGAGGACATCCCGAAGCCGGGCAGGTCCACCGCGAGCACCCGGTGCCCCCTCGAGAGCGCCGTCAGGTACGCGAACCACAGGGAGGCCGCCCCGCCGCGCCCGTGCAGGAGCACCACCGTGGGGCCCTGGCCCCCCTCCAGCACCCTCAGCGCCCCCCCTCCGGGCAGCCAGTGCACCGTGGACGTCACCGCCGGGGCCAACTGGGCCAGCAGCCCCGCCTCCACGGGCCCCGCCGAGGGCGCCTGGGCCCAGGCCGAGCGCTTCATGGTCGCCCCCCACGGCCCCTGGAAATTCGCGAGGCGGGACGAGAAGTGGGGGACAATGGGGCCATGGACACGGTCCTCGGGGACAAGGGGACCCAACTTACCGGAATGCCCGGGCTTCTGCGGTGTTGAGCCCGATACCCGGTCAACCCTAGGCTGCCCGCCGCCAGTCTCATCCGAGGCGTCATGAACACGGACATCCGCGCGCTCACCGAACGCGTGCAGCAGGAAAGCAGCTTCGTCGAGGTCCTCAACCAGGAAACCGGCAAGGTCATCGTCGGCCAGCGCTACATGCTGGAGCGCATCCTCATCGGCTTGTTGTGCAACGGCCACGTGCTCCTGGAGGGCGTGCCCGGCCTCGCCAAGACGCTCACCGTGCGCACGGTGGCGGACGCGCTCAGCGCCACGTTCATGCGCATCCAGTTCACCCCCGACCTGCTGCCCGCGGACGTCGTGGGCACGATGATCTACAACCAGCAGGCCGCGAACTTCACCGTCCGCAAGGGCCCCATCTTCGCGAACATCGTCCTCGCGGACGAAATCAACCGCGCCCCCGCCAAGGTGCAGTCCGCGCTGCTGGAGGCCATGGCCGAGCGCCAGGTCACCATCGGCGACCAGACCTTCGGGCTGCCCTCGCCGTTCCTCGTGCTGGCCACGCAGAACCCCATCGAGCAGGAGGGCACCTACCCGCTGCCCGAGGCGCAGGTGGACCGCTTCATGCTCAAGGTGAAGGTGGGCTACCCGACGCGGGATGAGGAGAAGATCATCATGGACCGCATGTCCGGAGGCTCCACGCCCCGGGCCCAGCGGGTCATCGCGGTGGAGCACCTGGTGCGCGCCCGCGAGCTCGTCCACCACATCTACATGGACGAGAAGGTGAAGGAGTACATCCTCAACGTCGTCTTCGCCACGCGCGAGCCGGGCAAGTACGGCCTCAAGGACCTGGCCGACTACATCCAGTTCGGCGCCTCGCCGCGCGCCACCATCTCCCTGGCCCAGGCCGCGCGCGCGCATGCGTTCCTGCGCCACCGCGCCTTCGTCACGCCCGAGGACGTGAAGGCCATCGCCTTCGACGTGCTCCGCCACCGCGTGGCGATGACGTACGAGGCCGAGGCCGAGGACCTCACGCCGGAGAAGATCATCCAGCGGGTGTTCGACCGCGTCGAAGTGCCCTGACCTCCCGCCGAGCGCCCCGTGCTGCCCAAGGACCTCATCCGCCGCATCCGCAAGCTGGAGATCCGCACCCGCAAGGTGGTCTCCGACATGCTCGCGGGCCAGTACCACTCGGTCTTCAAGGGCCGGGGCATGGCCTTCTCCGAGGTGCGGCAGTACCAGCCCGGCGACGAGATTCGCATCATCGATTGGAACGTCACCGCGCGCATGAACGAGGCCTACGTCAAGGTCTTCACCGAGGAGCGCGAGCTCACGGTGATGCTCCTGGTCGACGTGTCGGCCTCCAAGGAGTTCGGCTCGAAGGAGCGCACCAAGGCCGAAATCGCGGCCGAGGTCGCCGCGCAGATCGCCTTCAGCGCCATCGCCAACAACGACCGGGTGGGGCTCATCCTCTTCTCGGACCGGGTGGAGAAGGTGGTGCCGCCGCGCAAGGGCCGCACGCACGTGCTGCGGCTGGTGAGCGACATCCTCACGTTCCAGCCCGCGGGCAAGGGCACGAACCTGTCCGCGGGGCTGACGTACCTGACGCAGGTGGCGAAGCGGAAGGCCGTCACCTTCCTCGTCTCCGACTTCCAGGCGCGCGACTACGAGAAGCCGCTGCGGTTGGTGGGGCGCAAGCACGACCTGGTCCCCGTGGTGGTGGAGGACCCGCTGGAGGAGGCCTTCCCGCGCCTGGGGCTGGTGGAGATGGAGGACCCGGAGACGGGGGACCGCTTCGTCGTGGACACGAGCGACCCGCGCGTGCGGGGCCGTTACGCGCGCGCCATGCAGGCCGCTCGCGACGAGCGCCGCAAGCTCTTCAAGAAGCTGGAGCTGGACCACGTGGAGCTGCGCGCCGGAGACGACCACGGCAAGGCGCTCGCGCAGTTCTTCCGCGCGCGGGCCCGGAGGATGGCGGCATGAGCCGGTGGATGGCGCGCTTCGCGATGGGGCTGTGCGTGGGCGCGCTGACGCTCGCGTCGTCGGCCGGGGCCCAGGCGCCGCAGGGGACCGCGCCCGCCGCGGCGAGCCCGCCCGGGGCTCCCACGCACGAACAGACGCAGCCGCTGGACGTGTCGGTGCGCGTGGACCCGCAGCAGGTGCGCATCGGCGACCCGTTCACGTACCACGTGGTGCTCACCCATCCGAAGGACCACCGCTACGAGCTGGCGGTGCCCAAGGAGACGGGGGACTTCGAGTTCCTGGACCAGACGCGCCAGCGACAGGACGGCGCGGAATCGGCCACCACGACGTTCGCGGTGCGCATGTCGGCCTTCGCGCTGGGCACGGTGCAGGTGCCCGCGCTCGCGTTCGACGTGGCCACGCCGGAGGGCCCGCGCCAGTACTCGCTGCCGGGTCGGCAGATTGAAGTGACGTCCACGCTGCCTCCGGAGGCGGAGGGGCAGGGCGCGGACCTGTTCGACATCCAGCCGCCGCAGGAGGTGCCCATCCGCTCGTGGCGCCTGGTGCTGGCGCTGCTCGGCGCGCTCGCCGCGGGCCTGTTGGCGTGGGCGCTCTTGCGCTGGTGGAAGAACCGCCCCAAGCACGTGTACGTGCCGCCCCCGCAGCCCTTGGACGTGCGCACGCGCAAGGCGCTGGACACGCTCAAGGCGGAGAACCTGCCCGCGCGCGGCCGCGTGAAGGACCACTACTTCCGCCTGTCCGAAATCGTCCGTGGCTACCTGGGCGAGCGCTACGGCTTCGAGGCCCTGGAGTGCACCAGCTCCGAGCTGATGTCCTCGCTGCGCCGCCTGGCCCCGCCGAACCTCCCCGAGGACAAGCTCATGCGCTTCGTGTCCGAGTCGGACATGGTGAAATACGCGCGGGCGGACGCCTCGCCCGAGAGCTGCCGTGACGCGCTCCTGTTCGGCTACGAGCTCGTCGACAAGACCTACGTTCCGCCCCAGCCGATTCAAGCTCCCGACAATGCCGCCGCTCCCCGCGTTCAATAACCCCGAGGCGCTCTGGGGGCTGCTGCTCGTCCCGCTCCTCCTGGTGCAGGCCTGGCGGGAGCGTCGCGCTCGCGCGCCCCTGCGCTTCTCCGCGGCGAACGTGTTCGCCAGGAGCGGCAAGGGCCTGCGCACGTACATGCTGCCGTTGTTGCCGCTCTTGCGCGTGGTGGCGGTGACGGCAGCGGTGCTCGCCATCGCCCGGCCCCAGGTGCGCGACTCGCGCGTGCGCGACTTGTCGGTGGAGGGCATCGACATCGTGGTGGCGTTGGACCTGTCCACGTCGATGGAGGCCGGCGACTTCCGTCCGCAGAACCGCCTGCACGTGGCCAAGGAGGTGCTCACCGAGTTCCTCGCCAACCGCGTGAACGACCGCATCGGCCTGGTGGTCTTCGCGGGCGCGGCGTACACGCAGGCGCCGCTCACGCTGGACTACGGCGTGCTGAAGGAGGTCATCAAGCAACTGCGCACCCGCGTTCTGGAGGACGGCACGGCGATTGGTGACGCGCTGGCCACGTCGCTCAACCGCCTGCGCGACTCGGAGGCGAAGAGCCGCGTGGTGGTGCTGATTACCGACGGCGACAACAACGCGGGGAAGCTGTCGCCCATGGACTCGGCGAACATGGCGCAGGCGCTCCACGTGCCCATCTACACCATCCTCGTGGGCAAGGGCGGCAAGGTGCCCTTCCCGCAGGGCACGGACCTGTTCGGCAACACCGTGTGGCGCGAGACGGAGATTCCCATCAACCCCGAGCTGATGCAGGACATCGCGGACCGCACGGGCGGCGAGTACTACCGCGCGACGGACCCGGAGGGCCTCCGGCGCGGCCTGCAGAAGGTGCTCGATTCGCTGGAGCGCTCCAAGCTGATGGAGGGCGGCGCGTCCGCCACCTACCGCGAGGAGTTCCACCCGTTCCTGCTGGCCGCCTTCGGCCTGCTCGCGCTGGAGCTGCTGCTGCGCTCCACCTTCCTGAGGGTCTTCCCGTGACGCCCGTGGAACCCTGGCGCTTCACCGTGCTCGGCTATCAGGCGGGACTGGCCCAGCCGGTGTTCCTCGGCCTGGTGCTGCTGGGGGCCCTGTTGGGCTTGCTCGCGCTCATGCTGTCCCTGCGGCGCCGCTCGCGTGTGCGCGCGGTGCTGCATGAGCGGCACGCCGAGCGCTTCACGCCGGGCATCTCCGTGTGGCGTCCGGCCACGCAGGGCGGACTGTACGGCCTGGGGCTCATGCTGTTCGGCTTCGCGCTGGCGCAGCCGCAGTGTGGAACGAAGAGCGAGTTGACCAAGCGGCGCGGCATCGACGTGGTGGTGGCGCTGGATGCGTCCAAGTCCATGCTCGCGCGCGACGTGCAGCCCAGCCGCCTGGAGCGCGCCAAGCTGGAGCTGACGACGCTGCTGGATGAACTCAAGGGCGACCGCGTGGGCCTGGTGGTCTTCGCGGGCGATGCGTTCATCCAGTCGCCGCTCACGTCGGACTACTCGGCGGTGAAGCTGTTCCTGCGCGCGGTGGACCCGGAGGTGATGCCCCAGGGCGGCACCAACGTGGGCTCGGCGCTCCGGCTGGCGAAGCAGGTGTTGGACAACGCGGACCGCGGCTCGAAGGAGCGCGTGGTGGTGCTGTTGTCGGACGGCGAGGACCTGGTGGGCGAGGTGGGCGAGGCCAGCGACGCGCTGAAGGAAGCGGGCGTGCAGGTGCTGACGGTGGGCGTGGGCTCCGAGTCCGGCGAGCCCATCCCCGTGTATGACCGGCGCGGCGAGTTCGTGGACTACAAGAAGGACGGCGCGGGCGAGACGGTGATCACGCGCCTGGACCGCGCGGGGCTGACGGCCATCGCGGAGGCCACGGGCGGCGCGTTCTTCTTCCAGCCGCGCGGCGTGGCCATGGGGCAGGTGGTGGAGCGCATCGACCAGATGCAGAAGAGCGAGCTGGAGAGCCGCGTGACGGTCCGCTACGACGAGCGCTTCCAGACCTTCGCGGTGCCGGGCCTGGTGCTGCTCGTGTTGGGAATGATTCTCCTGCCATCCACGCGCCGGAGGTCGACGCCATGAGCGCGCGGTGGCTGGGGCTTGCGTGGCTGCTCATGCTGCCGTGGACGGCGCTCGGCGCCGGGCCGCTGGAGCGCGACCACCCGATGGTCCAGAAGGGGCGTGAGGCGTACCTCGCGGGGAACTACGAGGAGGCGCTGAAGGCCTTCGACGAGGCGAAGAAGGAGCGGCCGCACGACCCGACCGTGGACTTCAACCGGGGCGACGCGCTGGCGAAGCTGGGCCGGGTGAAGGACGCGCAGGAGGTGTTCCGCGGGGTGACGGAGTCCAACCGGCCCGACCTGCGACAGAAGGCCTGGTACAACCTGGGCAACCTCGCGGCCACGACCGGGGACAGGGTGGAGGCGCTGAAGTCCTACCGACGCGCGCTGACCTTGGACCCGCAGGACGTGCAGGCCCGGCACAACTACGAGGTGGTGCTGCGCAACCTTCCTCCGCCGCAGGACAACGCGGCGGATGGAGGAATGGACGGTGGGGGAGACTCCGGGACGGATGGCGGGCGCCCGGATGGTGGCGAGGATGGCGGCACCAAGGCGGACGGCGGCGCGCCCGTGGACGGCGGCACCGACGGCGGCGCGGATGGTGGCGCCGACGGTGGGACGGAGGATGGTGGCAGCGACGGCGGCGCGGATGGCGGCGGCGATGGGGGCGCGGACGGCGGGGGTGACGGCGGCGCGGATGGCGGCGACGGCGGCGACCAGGGGCCTCCGCAGAAGGGCGATGGCGGCAGCGACGGCGGCGCGGATGGCGGCGGCGATGACGGAGATGGCGACCCGCGGGATGGCGGCGCGGATGGCGGCAGCGAGTCGGAGAGCGACTCGGAGTCGTCGGGCGCGGATGCGGGCGTGAGCCCGTCGGACCTGGACCAGCAGGAAGCGGAGCGCTTGCTGGATGCGATGAAGCAGAACGAGAAGAATCTCCAGCTCTGGCGTTTCCAGCAGAAGAAGAAGCAGAGGAAGCCCAATGAGAAGGACTGGTAGCTTCGGCGCCGGGGTGGTGTTGGCCGTGCTGGCCCTGCTGGTCTCGGGGCCGGCGTGGTCGGCGGGCCTCGAGTTCTACCAGACGGTGGACCGGCAGGAGGTCGGCAGCGAGGACACCTTCCGCCTCACGGTGGTGACGGCGGATGCGCCCCCGGACGCGAAGGTGCGGCTGCCGCAGTCGGACGACTTCGAGGTGCTCAACAGCTCGCGCAGCACCCAGCGCTCGGTGTCCTGGTCCGGTGGTGGCCCCGCCAACATCCAGGAGGTCACCAAGTACGTGATGGTGCTCCGGGCGAACCGGACGGGGAAGCTGACGATTCCGCCCGCGGAGATGACGGCGGGGGGCAAGACGCACCGCACGGACTCCGTGCAGATTGTGGTGATGCCGGGGAAGCTGGGGCCCGCGCCCGCGCAGTCGGGCCGCAATCCGCAGCGGCTGCCGGACCCGTTCGCCAACTTCCCCTCGCGCCTGCCGGACCCGTTCGCCAACGACGAGGAGGAGGACACGCCGAGCATCCCGCGGGGCGACTCGGACCTGTTCCTGCGCGCGAGCCTGGACCGGGACCAGGTCTACGTGGGCGAGCAGGTGACGCTGTCGCTCTACATCTACTCGCGCGTGGACCTCACCAGCGTGGACGCCGTCACCATGCCCAAGCTGGAGGGCTTCTGGACGGAGGAGGTGGAGAGCCCCACGCAGCTGTCGGGCGAGCAGAAGGTGGTGGATGGCGTGCCGTACCGCGCCTATCTGCTGCGCCGCCGCGCGCTCTTCCCGGTGAAGGCCGGCTCGCTGGCCATCTCCCCGGCGGAGGCGGACATCACCACGGGCTTCCTCTTCGCGGGCCACCGCGTGCACCGCGTGTCCAATGGGCTCAAGGTGAAGGTGGCGCCGCTGCCGCCCGGTGCGCCGCCGGGCATGTCCAACGCGAACGTGGGCGCGTGGCGGCTGTCCACGGACGTGTCGACGACGCGCGTGGAGCTGGGCCAGCCCGTCACGGTGAAGGTCATCCTGGAGGGCACGGGCAACGTGAAGAACGTCACCCCGCCGAAGCTCACCGGCCCCTCCGCGCTGAAAATCTATGACCCCACGACGACGGACAAGGTGGCGCCGCAGCGCAACAAGGTGCAGGGCCGCCGCGTGGTGGAGTACCTGGTGATGCCGCAGCGCACGGGCACCTTCACGCTGCCCGCGTTGGAGTTCCCCTTCTTCGACGTGCGCGCCCGCTCCTACGAGGTCGCGCGCACCGAGCCCATCACCCTCACGGTGGAGTCCGCGGCGGGCAGCCCCACGCCGCCGCCCACGTCCTCCGCGCACGTGGCGGACGCGGCCAACGAGCAGAAGAACGTGCTGACGGCGGGAGGCCTCAGGCCGGTGCGCTACCAGGCGCGCTTCGTGGCGCCGTCCGAGCCGCCGTGGAAGCGTGGCTTCTTCGTCCCGATGGTGCTGGCGCCGCTGGGGTTGCTCGCGGGCGTGGCGCTCATCGGCGGCCTGCGGGGCCGGCTGGCGACGCGGACCGAGTCGGACAAGAGCCGTCAGCAGGCGAAGGCCGCGCGCAAGCGACTGGTGGAGGCGGAGAAGCTCCAGTCGGGCGCGGACGCCGGGGCCTTCTACGCCGAGGTGGAGAAGGCGCTGCAGGGCTTCCTGGGCGCGCGGCTGGGGGGGCCCGTCATCGGCCTCACCCGCGATGTCATCGGCGAGCGCATGAAGGCGGCGGGCGTGGCGGACGAGCGACGCGGGCAGGTGCTGTACGTGCTGGAGGCGTGCGACCTGGGCCGCTACGGCGGCGGGGGTGACGCGGCGGCGCGGCAGAAGGTGATGGACGCGGCGCTCGCCGCCATGGAGGGCTGGGCGTGAGCGGCTACTACTCGCCGGAAGAGGCGCAGGACGTCTTCCTCAAGGCCAACGAGGCCTACGCGCGCGAGGACTATGCCGCCGCGCAGGAGGGCTACGAGAAGCTCCTGTCCCGAGGCCACGGTGGGGCGGACGTCCTCTACAACCTGGGCACCACGCACCTGGCGCGCGGGGACCTGGGCCGGGCGGTGCTCGCGCTGGAGCAGGCTCGCAAGCAGGGCGGCCGCGCGCCGGACCTGGAGGCCAACCTGGCCGTGGCCCGCGCCCGACAGGTGGACAAGGTGGTGGGCGCCACGGCGGAGGAGGAGTTCCTGCCGCGCGTGACGGCGGCCACGGACGGCAACGTGGTGGCGTGGACCTTCCTGGGCACGTGGGTGGGCGCGCTGCTGCTCGTGCTGGTGTGGCGGTTTCTCGCGCCGGGGCGTCGCACGGTGGTGGGCATCCTGGCGGCGCTGCTGTTCGCCGTGGCGCTTCCCTCGGGCGTGCTGCTGGCCGCGCACGCGCACGTGGATGACACGGTGCATGAAGCGGTGGTGCTGGCTCCCACCCTGGTGGCCCGGGAGCTGCCGCAGCCCGGCGCGCGCTCCATCTTCGAGGTGCATGCGGGCCTGAAGGTGCGCCTGCTCGAGGAGACGGGGCGCTTCGTGCGCATCCGGCTGCCCAACGGCCTGGAGGGCTGGGCCGAGCGCGAGGGCGTCGCGGAAATCTGAACGACAGGGCTTCCTGGAAGGAGCCTGGATGCCGGTGCTCCTGCAGGAGTAGACTGACTCAGAGGATATCGGGTTTTCCTTGGAGGTCGGTGCCCAGTGTTCGAGGTCGAGGTCCACGTCGGCAAGAACCGGCTGGTGGTGCGCATCTGGGGAGACGTCGACAAGGAAGAGGCCCAGCGCGTCGGCGATGCCGCGGTGAGTGCCATCGACCGGATGCGTCCGCGGTTCGACCTGTTGTCGGACCTGAAGGGCGTGACGTCGTTGGACTACGAGGGGACGGTGCACCTGCGGCGCATCATGGAGGCCGCGAAGGCGCGAGGCTTCCGTCGGGTGGTGCGGGTGGTGGGGCGCTCGGTGGAAGCGGCGCTGCACTTCGAGCGGACCAGCCGGGAGATGGGCTACGACGCGTATCTGGCCTTCTCGTTGGAGGAGGCCGAGCGGTTGTTGGACGGCGGAGGACCCTGAGCGGCGCGGTGTTCAGCCGCGTCTGCCGGTGAGCCGCGCGAGGAGGCCGGGCTTGCGGTCCTTGCGCTCGCCGGCGTTGGCCGCGGAGAGCGCCGTCACCTTCAGCAGGTTCTGCTGGAAGACGGTGTTGCCCGGCTCCAGCTCCACGGCGCGCTCCAGCAGCCGCGCCGCCTGCGCGTAGTCCTTGCGCTGGTGGATGAGGATGAGGGCCAGCTTGCTGTGGAGCGCGGCGGCGTCGGGGGCGCGGTCGATGGCCTTGGTGAGGACCTCGATGGCACGCTCCACGTGTCCGGCGCGCTCCAGGCGCACGGCGCGCTGGAGGAGGTCCTCGGGCGAATTCGGGGCCGCGCCGGGGAGCGGCGCATCCAGCGGCATCGAGGGACGCTGGGGACGCGTGGCGTGCTCGACGGGCGTGGGGGCCACCTTCCCGGGGAAGGGGACGGCGGGCAGGGTGGTCGCCCCGCTGGGCGTGACGAGCGGCGGGGGCGTCCGGGCGGGCTGTGCGGAAGCGGCGGGGTGCACCACGCGCGAGGCGCCACCCAACTGTGGATGCGAGCTTCGCAGCGTGGGGGCTTCATCCGAGGGGATGACAGGGCTCGCCGGGGCGGCGGGCCGCGACGCGTGCGCCGCTCCTTCGAGGGGCCCTGGCCGTGAGGGAGTCGCTCCGATGAATGCGCCGGGCCGAGAGGCTGGCGGTCGCGCCAGGCCCGCGGGCAGGGGGCGCTCCCCGGGAGCGGGGCTCGAGGCCCCACGGGGCGCGGCTCCGGGACGCAAGCCCCGCGAGGGCTTCGCGGGCGCGTCATGCGAGGGTGTATCCAGGGGCCTGTCGCGTCGGGTCGGACGGTCCTCGATGGGCTCCTCGTCACCGAGCGCCATGGGCGTCAGGTCGTCCTCGTCACCCAGGGCCATCGGCGGCAGGGGAGCCTCACCCGAGAGGGTGGGGACCTGCACGTCCCGGAGGGTGAAGGGCTCCGCCTCCTCGTCCGCGCCGAGCGGCTCGGGCTCCAGGAACTCGGAGCCGTCGAGCACGGGCATCTCGGCCGTGAGGCTGCGCTTGGGCGGCGGGGCCGGCTCGCGCCGCAGCTCCACGACGCCGCGCTCCAGCAGGCCCTTGAGGACGACCTTCACCTCGATTTCGGGCAGCCGCGCCGCGAGCGCGAGCTGCGGCACCGCGAGGACGCCATCGACGAACGACGCGATATGCGCCTCGAAGGGATGCAGCGGCTGCAGCGCGATGTCCAACCCGGCACGCAGGCGCGGCACCGTCTGCGCATCCATGGGGATGGTGAAGCGCGCGGTGGCCAGGTGGTGGGCCGCGGGCTTCTGCGGCGGCGGCCGGGGCAGCTCCATGGTCCGGGTGCGCTGGGGCGGAGAGAGCATGGCCCGGACGATGGTGGGCTCGGTGACGACGTACTCCCCGCTGGCCTGCTCCGGGTCCAGGAGCAACCCACAGTGCTCACACTGGAAGTCGTCTCGCCCCACCGTGCCTCGGCACTCAGGACATTCTAGTTTTGCAGCCATTTCAGGCCCATCATAGCGCTCCGGGACAACGGAGAACCGAAGCCTTGGAGGGAGGGGCGTGCAGGAGGTGACCTGGTGGGGTGGAATTCCGAGGGGCGCGGGTGGCGCGGAGGGCCTGCTGGCCCGGGGAGCGGTCGGCCGGCCGGGGCTCGGAGACGAAGGGCGGATTTCCCCGTGAATCCCAGGCAGACATGTCGGATGCGTGGTGCTCCACACAAATGAATGGCAACCCTGGTGCGCGTGGTGTCGGCGGGGCTATACCGCGCGCGGCAGGTGGCACCGGAAGTGGGGGTGGCGCGCCCGCGAGTCATCGCCCTCGAGTCGTCCAGCGTCGCGCCGGAGAAACATGGTTGGCATGTCCCAGGCACCCTTTCACATCCTGCTCGTGGAGGATGAACCCGTCATCCGGGAGCTGGTGCGCTCGATGTTGAGCGACGGCACGGTGGACGTGGTGTGCGCGGCCAACGGGCTGGAGGGGCTGAAGCTGGCGCGCAGCCGCACCTTCCACCTCATCCTGATGGACGTCGTCCTGCCGCAGCTCGACGGCATCTCCGCGTGTCGCATCCTGAAGAGCGACCCCGTCACGGCGGCGGTGCCGCTCTACATGCTCACCGCGAAGGCGAAGAAGTCGGACATGGAGAGCGCCACGTTGGCGGGCGCGGACGGCTACATCCACAAGCCCTTCCGAGGCGCGGAGCTGATGGCGCTGGTGGAGCGGCTGCGCATGGCGCCGCCCCGCTCGGAGCCGGCCTGAGCTTCAGGGCAGGCGTGGGTGGAGGAAGCGCGCCAGGGCGATGAGGTCGTCCCAGTCCAGCTCGCCGAACTCCAGCGCCACGCCGTTCGCCTCGCGGCGGCGGATGGTGCAGGTGGTGACGATTTCGCGGTCCCCCGGCAGCGGCAGGGCCAGGGTGAGCTGACGCTGCGAGTCGCCCGGGTGGGCCAGCAGGAACAGGCCCGCCATGGACACATCGCGGGCCCGGGCCATGACGGCGCGTCCCGGCAGGAGCACCTTCACGGCGATGTCCGCCTCGACGCGCGGGTGGAAGCGCTCGGCGATGTGGGGGCCACCATTGGAAGTCTGCATCTGCTCCTCCGCGTGCGACAGGGTGCGACAACTCTGAGGCACCTGGCGTGCGAGGCAAGTTTCCGTCCCGTCCGCCCATCCCATCGTCCGGACGCTCTTCCCGGCGGGTGGAGTCCGGTGGGCGCCGAGGCAGGCGGGATTGCTCGGGATTTCTCCTGGCATGGCCCCTGAACAGGGGCTTCCGGCACCCATCGCCGGAGGTCTTGCTTGGAACCGAGTCAGCGCAGCCCGTACCTGTTGAGCACCACCCACACCCTGCCTCGGCAGACGCCGCGCAACGACTTCGGGACGGTGCTGGCGCACGCGGCGCACACCGTCGTGAACAAGGGGGCGGGCGTGGTGGGCGGGATGATTCCGACCGGCGCCATCCTGAGCGCGGCGGTCTCCAGCACGAAGCTGGCGGTGGCGCAGGTGGCGCCCATGAAGACGTCCGACTTCGCGTCCACGGCGTCGGCCTCCACGGCGTCGGCTTCCACGGCGAGCGCCTCGCTGGGAACGGGAGGCACGTCGTCGGGGAGCACCGATGCGTGGGAGCTGTTGAACGCGCAGAAGGAGCTCAGCGCGGAGGGCCAGAAGTTCAATGCGGCCTATCTGCATCTGCAGAACGAGATGCAGCGCGAGAGCCGTGAGCACAACGCGGTCTCCAACATCATGAAGGTCCGCCACGACTCGGCGAAGGCCGCCATCAACAACATCCGCTGAAAGGGCATGGCAGCCATGAGCGTGGACAAAGTGGGCGCCGTGGGGGGCCCGGGCCTGTCGCCCGTGGCGCCCGGGCGCGAGCGGTTCGGTCAGGTGTTGGAGGGGGCCCGGAACCCTGGACCGAGCGGAGGGCCTCCCGTGTCGGTGGAGGGGGCGACGCGTCCGGTGGGCGAGGCCTCCGCGGGCGTGGTCCGGGCCGAGGGCACGGGGGCGCGGGCGCAGGCGGGGTGTGCGCGGGCGCAGGCGGGCGAGCGGGTGGATTCGGTCCAGTCGGCGAGGGAGCAGCAGGCCGCGCAGGTGGTGGAGCGCGTGGGGCAGGCGCAGAAGCGACTGGACCACATCCTGGGGCTGGCGGAGTCGGGCCGGGACTTCTCGTCGGCGGAGCTGCTGTCACTGCAGGCGCAGGTCTATCGGGCGAGCCAGGAGCTCGACCTCGCCGGCAAGGTCGTCGAGAAGGCGACCGGCGGCGTCAAGCAGGTCCTCCAGACGCAGGTTTGAGCGCGCCATGTCATCGACTTCCCGAAGGTGGCTCGCCGTCCTGTTGCTCCTGGGGACGGCGGCGTGTCGAGAGCGCATCCAGCACGGACTGGATGAGCGGCAGGCGAACGAGCTCCAGACGGTGCTCATCCAGCGAGGGGTGGAGGCGCGCAAGGTCCTGGAGGCGGGCAAGAAGCCCTCGTGGTCCATCGAAGTCATGGGCGACCAGTCGACGGAGGCGGTGAGGGTGCTCGCGGAGCTGGGGTTGCCGAGGCCCGCGGCGGAGGTGGGCTGCGACGTCTTCGGTGGGAGCGGGCTGGTGCGCACGCCCACGGAGGAGGGGCTGTGCCGCGTGCGCGTGCTGGAGCGGGGCCTGGAGAAGACGCTCCAGTCCATGGAGGGGGTGCTGCTGGCGAGAGTCCATCTGGTGGTGCCCCCGCCGCCGCGTCCGGGTGTCGCGCCCATGCCATCGAAGGCGTCGGCGATGGTGCGGGTGATGCCCGGCCAGGCGGCGAGGGTGCGGCAGGGCTCGGAGGTCCTGAAGGCGCTCGTGGCCGGAGGCGTGGAGGGGCTGTCCACCGAGTCGGTGTCGCTGTTGGTGGACGAGGTTCCCGCGAGGGGCGAGGTGGCCGCGGCGCAGGGCCTGTCCTCGCCATGGCGGCTGCGGGTGCTGCTCACGGTGCTCGGCGTGCTGGTGACGGGGCTGTCGGGAGCCCTCGTCTGGGTGGCGCTGCGGATGCGGCACTTCCGCGAGCTGAGTGCGACGCCCGTGGTTCCGCCCGTGCCCGCGCGGCCCGTGTTGTCGCCGGGTGCGGCGCGCAAGGTCGCCTGAGAGGAGGGACACTCGACATGGAAGCGACACGTGTGGGGCGGGTGCGTCGTCCGGCGCGGAAGGAGGAGGTGCCCGTGGCGCCGCCACCGCCGCCCGTGGACCTGGAGGCCACGGTGCACCGCCCGCTCCTGGTGGTTCCCCTGGAGCGGTACGCGCTGGTGGCGTGGGTGCTCGGGCGGGAGCGGGCAGGGGAGCTCTTGGAGGGGCTGGGAACGGGGGCGATGCGGCGCGCGAAGGTGCACCTGCGGACCCTGGCGGCGATGCCCTCGGCGCGGCGGCAGGCGAAGGTGGCGCTGGAGTTTGGTGAGCGGGCTGACGCCGCCGCGAGGTTGAAGGCCTTGATGGAGGAGGCGCCGGAGCCGCTTCGCAAGGAGGTGTTCCGGCGCCTGCCGCCCTATCACCGCACCCTGTTCCCCGGGAGGGTGGTGGAGCCGGTGGACCCGCTGGCGCCGCCGCTGCTGACTTCACTGGCCGAGCGGCTCATCCGCGAAGCCACGCGCTGACGTCCGTCCTGTTCTGCGTACCGGGCATCCCGAGCCCGGATTCCAACACCGTCCAACTCCGCGACTTCACGACACGGCCTCCTGGCGGGGGCCGTGCACGAGAGGGGTGCGTCGTCTCACTCCCCCCAAGAGCCTTCTTCGATGAACCTGGACACCGAACCGTCGATTCCACCCGAGCCGCGCAGACTGCGCCGGCTGGGGGCACGCAGGATGAGCCGGGCGCACCTCGTGCTCGCCGCGCGTCCCCGTGTCGCGAACCAGGGGCGCCAGGCCTTGGGGGATGTCTGCGAGGCGCTCGGCCGTGAGCTGGGTTGCTCCGTGACGGCCGAGGCCCGGTTGTTGGACGCGGTGGTCTCTCCGCTTGGTGGGCTGATGCGGCCGGCGGTCTTCGTCCTGTTGGAGCTGTCGGCGGTGGGCGGCGTGGCGGTGCTGGAGTTGGAGCCCGCGCTGGCCATCGCGGCGCTGGAGCGTATCGCGGGCGCGGGTGGCAGGGCTGGTGTGGTGACGGAGCTGTCCCGTCTGGAGGACGCGACGCTGGCGTACCTCGTGCTGGTGGGGCTCTCGGCGGTGCGTGCCCGGTCGGAGCTGTATCCGGTGCTGGCGCCGCGCCTGGTCGCGCTGACGATGCGGGGCGAGGACATCACGGCCCGGCTGCGGGGCCGGCAGCCCCTGGTGGGCGTGGAGCTGCGTGTCACGGTGGGGCAGGTGAGCGCGGGGGCCCGGTTGTTGTTGCCGGCCCCGCTGCTCCAGAGCGTGTTCCTGGAGTACCCGGTGGAGCGCGGCGCGAGTGTCGCGCCCGAGGTGCTCGCCGCATCGCTCGAGCTGAGGTGTCTGGTGGGGCGCATGCCGCTCACGAACCAGGCGCTGGACGCGCTCGCGGTGGGGGACGTGGTGGTCTTCGAGGGAGTGCGCCGTGAGAACGCGCGCCTCCTGGGAGACGGACGGCTGGTGGGCCGTGGCTTCTCGCTCGCGGGGACGTTCCATCCCGAGGGCTTCTGTCTGACGCGCGCGCAGGTCCGTGCGCCCTTCCCGGAGTCGAACATGCAGGCCTCGAATGAACGCAGCAGCGACGCAATGCCCCCGCTCCCCGTGGACGTGGAGGTGGAGCTGACGCGGGTGCTCGTGCCGCTCTCGGAGTTGGCGGCGTTGAAGTCGGGCGTGGTGCTGCCGTTGCACATCAACGCGAGCACGCCGGTGTTGTTGCGCGTGGGCGACCGGGTGGTGGCGCGCGCCGAGCTGGTGGACATCGAGGGCGAGGTTGGTGCCCGCATCCTGGCCCTGCTGCCGTGAGCGCGCCCATGAATGCCCGTCGGTTCTCGTTCTCCCCGCGCGCTCGCTTGCAGGTGGCGACGCTCCTGGTGCTCGCGCTGGCCCTGCTGGGGCCGATGGGAGGGGTGTCCATGGTCTCGGTGGCCCGGTGCGTGCTCCTCGTGGGCGCACTGGGGGGGCTTGGATGGTGGTGGAGACGGAGGGCGAGGGGGACGAGCGCGGCGGGCCTCGAGCGCTTGAAGGTCGTCTCCCGGGCGGGGCTGTCACCGCGGTGTGGTCTCGCGCTGGTGGAGGTGGAGGGGCGCGACTTCCTGGTGACCTTCGGGGATGCGTTCGCGCACGTGCATGCGCTGCCCGAGCGGCGACAGGCGGCTCCGTTCGTCCTGGCGCCGGCCCGTCGGCCCCGTCCGGGACGTGGGATGCGCAGGGGGATGCGGTCATGAGCGGCGGACTGGGGTGGCTCGTGCCGTTGGTCGCCGCGGCGTCCCCGGAAGGGATGCTCGGTCAGCAGTCCTTCGCGGGCAGTCCGCTGTCGATGATGGGGATGCTCGCGCTGATGTCGCTCTTGCCGTTCGCGGTGCTGATGCTGACGAGCTTCTCGAAAATCGCGGTGGTGTTGTCGCTGGCGCGCTCGGCCATGGGGACGCAGCAGGCGCCGCCGACGTTGGTGCTGACGGGGCTGGCGGCGGTGCTGACGGGCCACATCATGGCCTCGGTGATGGAGCGGATGTACGACGCGGGACAGCTCGCCTACCAGGAGCTCGAGTCCGGCTCCGGTGCGCGGATTCTCGACTCGGCCGCTCGGGTGGCCGAGCCCCTGCGCGAGTTCCTGGTGAAGCATGGCAGCGCCGAGGAGCGGGCCCGCTTCGTGGACCTGGCGCGTGAGCTGCGGCCGCCGGAGGAGGCGGAGGCGGTCCAGGAGACGGACCTCTTCGTCATCATCCCAGCCTTCGTCATCACCGAGCTGAAGGAGGCCTTCCAGATTGGCTTCCTCGTCTTCCTCCCGTTCCTGGTGCTCGACATGGTCATCGCCAACGTGTTGCTCGCGCTGGGGATGCAGACGCTGTCGCCCAGCCAGGTGAGCCTGCCCTTCAAGATCCTCCTCTTCGTGGCGGTGGATGGTTGGTCGCTGCTCGCGCGCGGCCTCATCCTCGGATACCGGTGACGCGATGACCCAGGACGTGTTGCTGTCGCTGGGCCGTGAGGCCTTGTTGTTGATGGTGCTCGCGTCGCTGCCGCCCGTCGGGGCCAGCCTGCTGGTGGGCTTCCTGTCGGGGCTGTTCCAGGCGACGACGCAGCTGCAGGAGAGCACCCTGTCGGTGGTACCCAAGCTGTGCGCTGCGGTGTTCGCCCTGGTGCTCGCGGGGCCGTGGATCGCCGCCCAGCTCACGCGCTTCACCCACCAGCTCCTGACGCTCATCGCGGAGGTCTCGGTATGAACCTGGAGCTGGTTCGCTCGTCGCTGGAGGCGCTCGGGCCGGACGCCGCCGTGGTGGCGCTGTGCTGCGCTCGGCTCGTGCCCGTGGCCTTCCTGTGCCCCGTGCTGGGTGGACAGGCCACGCCGCCGACGGTGCGGTTGGGGCTGGTGCTGTCCCTGGCGTTGTTCCTCCGAGTAGAGGGAGGCGTGGAGTTGCCGGCGCCGGTGACGTCGTCGTGGACGCTGGCGGGCTGGTTGCTGCGGGAGCTGGCCTATGGCGTGTCGGTGGGGATGGTCTCCGCGCTGCCGTTCGACGCGGCGCGGATGGGGGGAAGGTTCATCGACCTGTTGAGGGGCACGTCCGCGGAGGCGAGCCTGCCGGTGTCGGGGAGCCGCGAGTCCGCCACGGGCGAAGGGCTGCATCAGCTGCTCTTGGGGCTGGTGATGTCGAGCGCGGTGGCGCCGCTCATGTTCGGCGCCTGGGTGCGTGGGTTCGGCGTGGTGGGGTTGGGGGCCTTCGTGCCGACGGAGGCCGCGACGCTGCACGTCGTCGTGCTCGCGGGAGGCGCGCTGGCCACGGGCCTGGCGGTGGGCGCGCCGATGGCGGCGGCGATGCTGACGGTGGATTGCTTCCTGGCGATGGCGTCGCGCGCGGCGCCGCAGCTGAACCTGCAGGAGCTGGGAGCGCCGCTGCGCATCCTGGGGGGTGGCGCGGTGTTGTGGTTGGGGACAGGCGTGTTGTGTGAGCGATTGCTGGCGGAAGTCGTCTCCACGGGCGGGGCGCTCTCGGTGTTGGGGGAGCTGGCCCGATGAGTGGGGAGAAGACGGAGCAGCCCTCCGCGAAGCGTCTGCGCGAGGCTCGCCGCAAGGGTCAGATTCCGCGCAGCCGACTGTTGTCCTCTAGCGCGGTGACGTTGGGAGGCGTGCTCGGCTTCATGGCGGGCTCGGCGCCGCAGGTGGCGCGGCTGCGGGACTGGACGTCGCGGTTGTTCCTCGAGCAGCAGGGGGCGGGCGCCTGGGAGGAGGGGCTCTGGATTTTCATGGGCATGAGCGGGCCCGTGCTCGGCGGCGCGCTCATCGCGTCGCTGGGCGTCAGCGTGGCCACCGTGGGGTTCGAGATGAATCCCGAGCACGTGGCGCCCCAGTGGGAGCGTGTCAGCCCCGCGGCTGGGATGAAGCGGCTGTTCAGCGTGAAGCCGTGGCTGGAGCTGGGCAAGGCGCTGGTCGTGGTGGCCCTGGTCGCGATGTTCGTGTGGAGCGAGGTGGAGGAACTGGGGCCGCAGGTGCTGCGGACCGCGTGGCTCGCGGGCGGCGAGGGGCTGCCGCTCTTGCTGGGGCGCATCGAGGGGCTGGTGCACACCCTGGCCTGGGTGCTGGTGGTGTTGGGAGTGGGGGACTACCTGCTCGCCCGACGGAGCCACTTTCGTGAGCTGCGGATGAGCCGGGAGGAGCTCAAGCGCGAGCACAAGGAGAGCGAGGGAGACCCGCGCCACAAGGGACAGCGCAAGGCGTTGCACCGGCAGCTCGCGCAGGGCGGACCGGCTCGGGGCGTGGCCCGGGCCACCGCGGTGGTCGTCAATCCCACGCATCTCGCGGTGGCGCTCCGTTACGACACCCAGGAGTGCGAGGCGCCCTACCTCGTCGCGAAGGCGCGTGAGGAGGAGGCGCTCGCGCTGCGCGAGGAGGCACGTCGGCTCGGCATCCCCGTGGTGCGGGACGTGCCGCTGGCGCGGAGCCTCATCCACTACGACCTGGGGGAGCCCATCCCCGAGGAGCTGTACCAGGCGGCGGCGGTCGTCCTCCGCACGGCGATGGAAGCGCGGGACGCGGACGAATCATCTCGGAGACGGACTTCATGAAGGCCCTGACGTCGTGGTTGTCGAAGGTGAAGAGCTCATCGGACCTGGTGCTCGCGGTGGCGATGGCCGCCGTGCTGGGCGCGCTCATCATCCCCCTGCCGGCGTGGCTGCTGGACGCGGGCCTGGCGCTGAACCTTGCGGCGGGCGTGGCGCTGCTGGTGGCGGCGCTGCGAGCGAAGGACGCGCTGAAGGTGACGTCCTTCCCGACGTTGCTGTTGTTCACCACGCTGTTCCGACTGGCGCTCAATGTCTCGTCCACGCGGCTGGCGCTCGCGGAGGGGCACGCGGGCGACGTCATCCAGGCGTTCGGTGAGTTCGTGGTGCAGGGGGACTACGTGGTCGGCGGCGTGGTGTTCGCCATCCTCTCGCTGGTGCAGTTCCTGGTGGTGGCGAAGGGCGCGGAGCGTGTCGCGGAGGTGTCCGCCCGGTTCACCCTGGACGCGATGCCAGGCAAGCAGATGTCCATCGACGCGGACCTGCGCGCGGGGGCCATCGACCAGGCTCAGGCCCGCAAGCGCCGGAGGGATTTGGAGCGCGAGTCGCAGATGTTCGGCGCGATGGACGGCGCGATGAAGTTCGTG
This sequence comes from Myxococcus sp. AS-1-15, assembly GCF_020037055.1. Classification (NCBI taxonomy): domain Bacteria; kingdom Pseudomonadati; phylum Myxococcota; class Myxococcia; order Myxococcales; family Myxococcaceae; genus Myxococcus; species Myxococcus sp. AS-1-15. Next base: position 822,010 of record NZ_JAIQDF010000001.1, read on the forward strand.
AAGGGCGACGTCATCGCGGGCCTCGTCATCGTCGCGGTGAACCTGCTCGGTGGCTCGCTCATCGGCGTGTTGCAGGGAGGGCTGTCGCTCTCCGAGGCGGCCGCGACGTTCGCGCTCATCGCCATCGGTGACGGGCTCGTGTCGCAGGTACCCTCGCTCTGCATCACCGTGGCGGCGGGGCTCGTCGTCACGCGGGTGGCCTCGGAGCGCGAGGAGGACTCGCTGGGCGCGGAGATCGGCGCGCAGTTCTTCGGCGAGGCCCGGACGCTCTGGGTCGTCGCGGGACTGTGTGGCGTCCTCGCGCTGATGCCGGGCATGCCGCACCTGACGTTCCTGGTGCTGGCGGCGGCCCTGGCGGGACTCGGGTATGCCCTGTCACGCGGCGCGGCCCGTCCGGTGGCGGCGGCAAGCGAGTCGGAGGCGTCGGGCGAGAAGGCGGGGGCTTCCGGGAAGGAAGCGGCTCCGCCGATGAGCGCGGCGCTCCCCGTGGGTGTGTCCCCGCTCACCCTGGACCTCGCGCCGGACCTGACGGTGCTGACGCAGTCCTCCGGGGGCGCGTTCGTGCATGAACAGCTCAACGCGGTTCGGGACGAGCTCTTCTTCGAGCTGGGCATCCGTGTCCCCGGCATCCGCGTGAGGACCCAGGCCGCCTATCTGTCCCCGGGGGAGTATCGAATCCTGGTGGACGAGGTCCCCGCGGGCGGCGGGCAGCTGACCCCGGGCGTGCTCTATGCCCTGGCGCCTCCGGACGAGCTCGCGTTCCTCCAGGTGAAGGCGGAGCCGGCGGTGGAGCCCTCGACGGGGAGGAGCATCAGTCGGATTCCGGAGTCGGGCCGCGGCCCGGTGGAGCTCGCCCAGGTCCAGGTGCTGCGCCCCGAGGCGCTGCTCGCCGAGCACCTGCGCGTTGTGCTGCGGAGCCGGGCGGCGGAGCTGTTGGGGCTCCAGGATGTCCAGGGCCTCCTGGAGGGGCTGGAGCCGCGTGCGCCGATGCTGGTGAAGGAGGCGCTCCAGAAGGTGCCGTTGCCGCTGTTGACGGACGTGCTGCGCAAGCTGCTCCAGGAGGGCGTGAGCATCCGGGACTTGAGGGCCATCCTGGAGGCGCTCGTGTCACCCACCACCGAGGGGGACGCCACCGCGCTCGCCGAGCGCTGCCGACAGGCCCTGCGTCGCTACCTCAGCCACAAGTTCGCGCCCACGGGGCCGCTGTATGCCTACCTGGTGGACCCCGAGGTGGAGGAGATTCTCCGGGCCGCCGGGCCCAGGGGGCTCTCGCCGGACCCGGAGCGGGTGGCGGAAATCCTGGAGGGGGTGCGTCAGGTCGCGACGGGCGGGAAGGCCGTGCTGCTCACCGCGCCGGATGTGCGCAGGTCACTGCGCAGGCTGTGCGAGGGGGCGTTCCCGGACGTGGCGGTGCTCACGTACGGCGAGCTGGATGGCGCCCTGCAGATTCGTCCCATCGGTCGGCTGTCGCCGGTGTCCCATGGGATGTGAGGGTGGGTCAGAGGCCGGTGCCGGTGCTGCCGGGGCCCTTGCTCTCGGGGGACGCCAGGTCCGCCTGGGCCTGCTGGGGGGCGGGGCGGTTGACCCTGTCGCGCAGCTCCTTGCCCGTGCGGAAGAGCAGGCCCCGCTTGGGCTTCACCGGGATGACCTGGCCCGTCTTCGGGTTGCGACCCTGGTAGCCCTGGTAGTTCTTCACGTGGAAGGCACCGAGGCCGCGAATCTCGATGTTCTCGCCGCGACAGAGGGCATCCTTCATCGACTCGAAAATCGTCTCGATGGTGGCCTCAGCCTGCTTCTGCGTCACGCCCCGCTTGGCCACGAGGATGTTGATCAGATCGGACTTGAGCATCGGACGCTCCCGCAAACCCGGTGACCCCTTCGCAACAGGGCACTCTGGCCCGTGGTCGAATCAGGAAAACATAACAGAACGCGCCGGCACTGCAAGCAGGGTGGACTCCCAACCACCTAGAAACTTTACGGATTTCCGCTGGCTGCCATTCGGGGGGGCTCCGAGGGGGCCTCCTGGGCGACTTCAGGCCGCAGGGGCGCCACCAGGTCCGTCCAGCGCGTGCGTCGCAGGCGCTCGACGCCGAGGCAGTCCGCCTCCTGGAAGAAGTGCTCCACCTGCTCGAAGCCGGTGGCCTTGGGGCCATCCCAGGTGTCCGCCCCGCCGGAGATCATCACCCCGTGCACGGCGAGGGTGGTGTCGGCCAGGGTGAGGGAGGCGGGGTCCCTGGCGGGCCTCAAGCCCCCCCGGCGCAGGCGCTCCAGGAGGCCGGCGGTGACCATGCGGTCGACCACCTCGTGGACGAGCGATTCGGGGACGCGAAGCCGGGTCGCCAGCACCCGGGGCGTGGGAGCTGGACCTCCGTCCACCCACGTCAGCGTCGTCTCCTGGGCGATGCGCGAGGCGACCAGCTCATGGGCGCGTGGGTGGGTGCCGAAGGCGAAGAGGGAGTCGCGGAAGGCGGTGTGCTCGACGGCGTAGGCGAGCCGCGCTCCAAAGAGGAGCACGAGCCAGCTGACGTAGACCCAGGCGAGGAAGAGGGGCAGGGCGCTCAGCGAGGCGTAGAGCAGGTTGTAGCGGAAGCTGCGCGCGGCGAACTCGGCGTACACCGACTTGGCCAGGATCCAACCCAGGCCCGCGACGAGCCCCCCCGCCAGGGCGGAGCGGACCCGGACATGGGCGTAGGGGGTCCAGAAGTAGAGCAGCGTCAGGCCCACCACGGCGATGAGGGTGGTGCCGAGCGCGATGAGGACGCTGGCGAAGGGCAGGCTCTGGAGGACGCCGCGCACGGCCCGCGTCCCGGTGAGCGAGGCCGCGAGGAAGACGGGGCCCAACAGGAGCAGGCCCGAGTAGATGAGCAACCGGGTGCCCCAGGGGCGCTGGCGGCGGATGCCCCACAGCTCGTTCACCGCGCCGTCGATGTGGCGCAACAGGGAGCCCGCGGACAGGAGGATGGCCAGGAAGCCGACGCTGCCGATGGCCACGGAGTTGCTCTGCTCGAGGAGCTGGTTGAGCACCGCGGCGGACTTCTCCTGGACGCCGGGGGCGAGCATCTCCCTCACGACGAAGCGCAGCCGCTCCTCGAAGCGGTCCTGGTGGAACGCGTTGAGCAGGACGAGGCCCACCGTCAGCAGCGGCACCAGCGAGAACATGCTGATGTAGGTGAGCGCGGCGGCGCGGAGTCGGAGGTTCTCTCCGCGAAAGCCCTGGGCCACGGTCCTCGCGGCGAGGAACGTGTCGGTCGCGAAGCGGCCCACCTGGGTTCCCTGCACGGGTTCCCAGACGCGCAGCGCCCAGTCACGGGCACGCTCGCGCGTGCTCCGCCACCACGACGCTGGAGTCGAGGGCGTGGCCAACCTCAGGCGCTCCTGCCCATGCGCTGGCGCACCGCGCGGTGGCACGGTGGATGGTGAGGGTGCTGGAGTGGAGCGGAGGTGGGTGTCATCCGGGGCGGAAGCAGACCGGGAGCCGACGACGCTCCGCGACATGGAGTCGCAAGGCTAGCCAAACCTGTACCTCCAGGGCCAGCCCACCTCCCGTGGATAGGCGCCTGTCGCGGCACATTGACCGACATCCAGGAGGCCTCGTGCGAGCCAGGGCCGGACGCAGGCCTCATCGTTGAGAAGAGGGAGGCGCGCGCATCCGTCACGGGACGTCATGCGTGATTCGACGGTGCCTGCTCCCACAAGCGCGATTCTTCCGGCTCCTGGCCGAGGATTGGGGTGACGCGGAGCCTGATGGCTGGCCCCTCCCAGCGGTCCGGACCTGGCACCGGGCCCAGACCACTTCGCACCCATGAAGGGGCGGCAGTTCCAGTCCGTGATGCCAGAGGAGGGTGCTGCCGTTCCAATCCCGAGGGTGAGGAAGTGGGCCACTACGGAGCCCACTCCACTTGGCTTCCATGGGATGGCTGATGCCTGGGTGAGAAGGGCGGTCACCTAAGCGCCGCCCCGCCTCACCTCGCGGAATCAGGTCGAGCTACCGCCCGACGGCTCCGAGCCACCCTGGCCCGATGCCGGAGGCGTCGAGCCACCACTGCTCTCGCCGCCGTTGCCTCCCGCGGAGCCCTGGTTGCCACCGCGCTCGCCACGCTCGCCGCCCCGGTCACCGCGCTCGCCGCCTTGTTCGCCGCGAGGACGGTCACCGCGTTCGCCGCGCTCGCCCCGTGGGCCGCGGTCACCACGCTCACCGCGTTCGCCGCGCTCACCGCCACGGTCGGCACGCTCACCGCGCTCGTTGCGCTCACCACCCCGGTCGCCGCGCTCACCGCCCCGGTCACCACGCTCGCCGCCACCACGCTCACCGCGCTCACCGCCCCGGTCACCGCGCTCACCGCCACCACGCTCACCGGCCCGGTCACCACGCTCACCGCGCTCGCCCCGGTCACCGCGCTCACCGCGAGGACGGTCTCCGCCACGGTCCGGACGACGGCCGTCACGGCGGTCATCGCGCCGGTCTCCGCCGCCACCACCACCGCCGCCACCCCGGTCCCTGTCGCGATCCCTGCCGCCACCACCGCCCCGGCGGTTCTGGTCCTGCCGCCCGAAGCCGCCGCTGTCCGGCTTGCGCTGCTGCATCGCCAGCTCGCCGTCACCCGAGCCCGGGGACGAGGCCACCTTGTGCTCGGGGCCCGTCGCCGAGCGACCGTAGATGTCGTACTGCTCGCGGTGGTAGTTCTGCTGCGCCTTGACCTGGATGGACTTGTTGTAGCGGTCCATCAGGTGCCGCAGCTCGTTGCGCTCCTCGCCCTGGAGCAGGCGCGCGACCTCCGCGTTGCAGTTGATGACCAGCGTGGAGTCCTTGTAGCCCGGCGCCTCCCGGCGAATCTCCCGGAAGATCTCGTACGCCACCGTCGTCGCCGTCTTCACGAAGCCGTTGCCGTCGCAGTACGGGCAGTCCTCGTGCAGCACCCGGCCGATGGACTCGCGCACGCGCTTGCGCGTCATCTCCACCAGGCCCAGCTCGGAGATGCGCAGCACGTTGGTCTTCGCCTTGTCGCGCCCCAGTGCCTCCTGCAGCGCCTTGAAGACCTTGTCCCGGTTCTGCGCCTTCTCCATGTCGATGAAGTCGCAGATGATGATGCCGCCGATGTTGCGCAGCCGGAGCTGGTACACAATCTCCTTGGCCGCCTCGACGTTGATCTTGGTGATGGTCTCCTCGAGGCTCTTCTTGCCGACGTAGCGTCCCGAGTTGACGTCGATGGCCGTGAGCGCCTCGGCCTGGTCGATGATGAGGTAGCCGCCGCTCTTCAGCCACACCTTGCGCTGGGTGGCCCGCTGCAGCTCCTGCTCGATGCCGTACGCGTCGAAGACGGTGTCGTCGCCCTCGTGCAGCGCCACCCGGTCGCGCAGCGCCGGGTCCTGCGCCGTCACGAAGCCCAGGATGCGCTCGTACTCCTCGCGGTCGTCGACGACGAGCTTCTCCACGTCGTGCGCGAACAAGTCGCGCGTGGCGCGCAGGATGAGGTCCAGGTCCGGATGCAACAGACCGGGGCCGCCCCGCTTCTCGTTCTTGCGCACCACCTGGTTCCACACCTCGATGAGGAACCGGATGTCGCTCTCGAGCTTCTCCTGCGGAACGTTCTCCGCCACCGTGCGCACGATGAAGCCCGTGCCGGGCGGACGCAGCCGGTCCACGATTTCTCGCAGCCGCCGGCGCTCCTTCTCGTTGGAGATGCGGCGGCTGATGCCCACGTGGTCCACCGTGGGCATGAACACCAGCTGACGGCCCGGAATCGAGATGTGCGAGGTGAGCCGCGCGCCCTTGGTTCCGATGGGGTCCTTGGAAATCTGGACCACCACCTCCTGGCCCACCTTGAGCAAGTCCTCGATCTTGTCCGTCCGGCGCTGCTTGACCTTCTCCTTGCCGTTGCCGTCGTCATCGCGCTTGTCGCGGCGCTTCTCGTCCTGCTTGTGACGGCCCTTGTCCTTCTCCTTCTCCCGGCCGCGCGGCTCGCGCGCCTCCCGGGCCTCGCGCGGCGTGCGGCGCTCACCGGAGACCTCGGCGGGACGGGCCACGGCCAGCGCGCCCTCCTCACCGGCGGGCGGCGGAATCAGCTCGCTCAGCGCGGTGGCCGCGGCCGGCGGCGGCTCGGGCTGCTGCTGCGCCGCCGCCACACCGTCCTCGGACACCGGCGCCTGGGACGCGGCCTCGGCCGACTCCGACGCGGGGGAGGGGACCTCCTGCACCGCCACTGCCACGGACGCGGTCTCCACCGAGGCCGTCGCGCCCTCCACGGACACCGACACCTCGCTGGCCACCACCGTCACGGAAGGCTCGCTGGCGGACGGCGCGGCCTCGGACGTCGTCGGCGCGGCCTCGGCCACGGCGGACTCCGTCCCGGAAGCCACCTCCACCGACGGCGCGTTCGCCGCCAGCTCCAGGCGGGTGTCCTTCGGCAGGCCCTCGAGGTGCGCGGGAGCCTCGGCCGACAGCTCCTCGACCTCCGCCTCCGCCGCGTGCTCCACGGGGTGGTGGTGCTGCGGACCCCCGTTCCGGGCGGCGGCCTCGGCGGCCTCGGCCTCGGACTCGGTGGGAACGTCGGGCGCGTCCTCGTGCTCGCCCTCGGTCAGCTCGAACTGCGCCCGGGCGAAGTCCGGGTCGTAGACGACGTCGCTGACGTAGAGGAACGCGGCCTTCTCCAGGCCGATGTCCACGAAGGCCGCCTGCATGCCGGGCAGCACCCGGACCACGCGACCCTTGTAGATGTTGCCGACGACGCCCTTGTCCTTCTTACGCTCGAGATAGAACTCCGCGATGTGCCCGTTCTCGACGAGCGCCACGCGGGTCTCCCGACCCGCGGCGTTGATGACGAGGATGCTGCTCATGGACGAATCCTGGACGCGCGCGCGGTAGGGCGGACCTCACCGGACGGGAGGCGGCAAGACGCCGCGCCTGCGTGCACGCTGCGAAAGGAGAGGCGGCCTCCGGAGGCCCTCCAGTCAGGACGTCCTCCCCGGTCTGTCCGGGAACGGCACACGTCACGCTGTCGAGGGCCAAGGGGACCACCGCCTGCTCCTCCGAGTTCAATTGCTCCGCTTTGCCACCGGCACCCTGCCGGGCGGAGCCTTGTCTTCAACCGCGTTCGAGGTCCTCCACCACGCGCGTGCCGCCCGCTCCTTCCTTCCACACCCGGTCGGTGCCCTGCAGTGGGTCACCTTGGGGGGGCGACTTGGAGCCCCGGCGCAGCCGACGCGCCCGGAGGTATCCGGGAACGCAACCCGTCAAAAATTCAAGACTGGGCGTGACCTTCGCCAATGCGGAGCGTCACACAAGCGCCCAGAAACACGGGGAGTTTTTCACGCCCCCGGCACACGTGTAAAGCCGAGAAACGGCATCCATCCACTGTCGGGCAGATGCCGGGTGCCTCCCTGGCAGGTCTCAGGCCTGGGCGGGGGCCTGCTTGCGGCCCTCGGGCTTGTCCAGCCGCCCGCGGGGCCTGCGCACCAGCCTCAGGCCCGTCCAGGTGGCGTCGATGGTGCAGATTTTGTTGTCCACCAGGCCGATGTCGAGCGCCGCCTGGCGCACGAAGTCCTCGGAGAGGGTCGTCTTGACGCCCTCGCCGCCGGGCCAGCAGACCCAGATGCCCCCGGTGAGGGCCATGGCGCGCGCCAGGGCGGGCAGCCGCTGCACCAGCTCCGTCGCGTCCTGGGAGAAGAAGAGGATGACATCCAGGCCCGTCTGCGCGGTGATGAGGAACTCCACCCCGTCCGGCAGCGGATTGAGCTTCTGCACGAAGCCGCGCGGCGGGTTGATGACGGAGACCTTGGACCCGGCCCGGATGCCCAGCATGGCCGGCAGGGATGCCAGCGCGTAGGGCGTCATGATGTGCGCTCCACGATGAAGTGACGGTACTCGCCGGTGGCCTCGCCGTCCGTGCGCTCGACGCCGGTGACGCGCGCCTGCTCGGGACCTCGGTGACACCACCGGATGAACTCCTCCAGCATCTCAGGCTCTCCCTCCGCCACCGCCTCCACCGAGCCCTCCGAGCGGTTCCTCACCCAGCCCGACAGCCCCAGCCGCGAGGCCTCCACGCGGGCGCTCTCCCGGAAGAAGACGCCCTGCACCTTGCCCTGGATGCGCAGGGACACCCGCCTGGAACCGCTCATGAACCGAATGCCTCACCCTCTAGGCGTCCGCTCGCAACAGCCCGAGGAACGCTTCCTCATCCAGGATTCTTACCCCGAGTTCCTGGGCCTTCTTCAGCTTGCTGCCCGCATCGTCGCCGGCCACCACGAAATCGGTCTTGCGCGAGACACTTCCGGCGACCTTCCCACCCCGCCGCTCGACCTCCTCCTTCGCCTGCTCCCGCGTCATACCCGTCATCGAGCCGGTGAGCACCACCGTCTTACCAATGAACGGGCCTCCCGTGGCCACCTGGGGCGGGGCGGGTGCGACCCCGGCGTTGAGCAGCGCGAGGATGGCCTCGCGGTTCTGGGGCTCCTGGAAGAAGGTGTGGATGACCTGCGCCATGACCGCGCCCACGTCCTTGACGCGGGAGACGTCCTCCAGGGACGCGTCGAAGAGCTGCTTGACCTGGGGGAAGGCCTCCGCGAGCGCCTTGGCGGTGGCGTCCCCCACGTGGCGGATGCCCAGCGCGTAGAGGAAGCGGCGCTGGGTGGTCGTCTTGGAGCGCTCGATGGAGGCCAGCAGGTTCTCCGCGCTCTTGTCGCCCATGCGCTCGAGCGTCATCAGCTTGGGCTTGGTGAGCGCGTACAGGTCCGCGAACGTCTTCACGGTGCCGGTGGCCACCAGCTGCGCGGCCAGCTTGTCGCCCAGGCCCTCGATGTCCATGGCGATGCGGCTGGCGAAGTGGCGGATCTTCTCCACCAGCTGCGCGGGGCAGGACGCGCCGGTGCACCGGATGACGGCGCCGTCCTCGTCCTTCACCGCCACCGCGCCGCACACCGGGCAGTGCTTGGGGAACTCGAAGGGCCTGGAGTCCTCGGGGCGCTTGGAGAGCACCGTGGAGACGATCTCCGGAATCACGTCCCCCGCGCGGCGCACGAAGACGGTGTCGCCCTTGCGCACGTCCTTGCGCCGCAGCTCGTCCTCGTTGTGCAGCGTGGCGCGCGCCACGGTGACGCCGCCCACCTTCACGGGCTTCAGGTGTGCCACGGGCGTGAGGGCGCCGGTGCGGCCCACCTGGATGCCGATGTCCTGCACCAGCGTGGACTCCTCCTCGGGCGGGAACTTGTACGCCACCGCCCAGCGCGGGCTCTTGGAGACCTGGCCCAGGCGCTTGCGCTGGTCCTCGTCGTCCACCTTCACCACCATGCCGTCCACCTCGAAGGGCAGCTCGTGGCGGCCCTTGAGGGACGCGTCATAGGCGGCGCGCACCCCGTCGATGCCCGCCGCGCGCACGTAGCGGTTGATGGGCAGGCCCAGCGACTTCAGGTACTCGAGCTTCTCGATGTGCGTCTTGAAGGCGGGCACGCCCTCGGTGGGGACACACTCGTAGAGGTAGACGGAGAGCGGACGCTGCGCGGTCTCCTTCGGGTCCAGCTGGCGCAGGCTGCCGGCGGCCGCGTTGCGCGGGTTGGCGAAGAGCGGCTCGCCCTCCTCCTCGCGCTTCTCGTTGAGCTTCTGGAAGTCCGCCTTGCGGATGAAGACCTCGCCGCGCACCTCCAGCACCTCGGGCACCTTCACCCCGTCCTGGGGGAAGAGCTCCATGGGCAGGCTGCGGATGGTGCGCAGGTTGCCCGTCACGTCCTCGCCCGTGGTGCCGTCGCCGCGGGTGGCGCCCTGCACGAAGAGGCCCTTCTCGAAGCGCAGGGCGATCGCCAGCCCGTCCAGCTTGGGCTCGCAGACGTAGTGGACGGCGGGGATGCCGAGCAGCTTGCGGATGCGCTCGTCGAACTCCACCAGCCCCTCGTCCTCGAAGAGGTTGGCGAGCGACAGCATGGGGACGCGGTGGACCACCTGGCCGAACTCGTCCGCGGCCTGGCCGCCCACGCGCTGGGTGGGCGAGTCCGGCGTCTGCAGGGTGGGGTGCTGCTCCTCCAGCCCCTGCAGCTCGCGCATCAGCGTGTCGTACTGGATGTCGCTGATCTCCGGCGAGTCGAGCACGTAGTAGCGGTGGTTGTGGTGGGCCAGCTCACGACGGAGCTCGCGGGCTCGGGCTTCGGCTTTCTGGAAGTCGTCCACGGTGGGCGGTCCTTACCCCAAAACGCCCCCGCGTGAGGGCGTGTCCATGGCGCGCAATCTAGAGCGACACCCCGACATCGCGTCGACTGCCTCCCGCCATGTCCCCCGCGTGCACGGGGCCACACGCCCCGCCACGTAGGCCCCGCCTCATGCCGGCGGTGAGGCGCGCCCGCGTGATGCCCCTCGTGCGGGGCGGGGTGGGGGGCGTCAGTCCTGCCCGCGCGGGCCCACCCCCAGCGAAGAGACTCGTCGGGTCCTGGCGTGGGGAGCCACGACGCCCCGTGGCGGGTGGGAAATGTCCGCCGCCGGGCTCATGTTGCTCATCAGGAAGAGTCCGGAGGGTGGCCCTCAAGATGCCTTGACAGGCCTGGAGGGGGTCAATAACGTCCCTCGGCGGTTCACTGGCGCAGGAATTTCGACGGCGCCATCTCTTCCCCAAAACCAATCGGCCCGCGCCCGCGCAGTCCCCTCCAGGGATTCCGGTAAGGGTCGCTCCTCACTGGAGAAGGTGCTTCCGAGGCCGAGCGGACATCTCCCCCGGCAATCGAGCGTCCGAGTCCTCGGGCACCCCACACCTCCCCAAGCGTTCCCAGCCATGCGCAAAGCCCGTACTTCGAGAGAGAAGGCCGCCGACGTCGCTGTTCCAGTCGAGGCCGACGACAAGCCCCGTCGCAAGCGCGCGGCGGCGAAGACCGCCGACAGGGAGGAAGCCGAGAAGCCGTCCCGTTCGCGCCGCGCCCCTCGCCGTGACGAGGACACGGGCACCGAGGCGGAGGGCGACGCCGCCGAGGCGAGCGCCGAGCCGCCCCGCCCCGTGCTGACGCCGATCTCCCGTCCGGTCCGCGACGACGACCTCCAGGAGGCGCGCATCTCCGGTGAGGACGAGTCCCCCGCGGCCACGCTGCCGCCCCCGCCGGAGGCCCCCGAGGCCCCGACCATCACGGAGGTCAGCCGCGACGGCGCTCCCATGCAGGTCATCAAGCTCAATGACCTGAAGCGGATGAAGATCACGGACCTGTCCCGGATGGCCCACGACGTGGGCATCGAGAACTACCAGGGGCTGAAGAAGCAGGACCTCATCTTCGCGCTCCTGGGTGGCATCGCGGACAAGCGCTTCGAGGTCCACGCCGAGGGCGTGATGGAGCTGCTCAGCGACGGCTTCGGCTTCCTGCGCAGCGCGGACAGCGACTACCAGCCCAGCCCGGACGACATCTACGTGTCCCCGTCGCAGGTGCGCCGCTTCAACCTGCGGCCCGGCGACACGGTGACGGGCCCCATCCGCCAGCCCCGCGAGGGCGAGCGCTTCTTCGCGCTCCAGAAGGTGGACAAGGTCAACTTCACGGACCCGATGTCGGACGCGGCGCGCGAGCGCATCCTGTTCGACAACCTCACGCCGCTGTATCCGACGCGCAAGCTCAAGCTCGAGCACGAGTCGTCGGAGATGACCACGCGCATCATCGACATGTTCTGCCCCATCGGCCTGGGCCAGCGTTGCCTCATCGTGGCGCCCCCCAAGGCCGGCAAGACGGTGCTGCTGCAGAACATCGCGCACGCCATCAGCCGCAACCACCCGGACGTCTACCTCATCGTGCTGCTCGTGGACGAGCGCCCCGAGGAAGTCACGGACATGGAGCGCAGCGTGCGCGGCGAGGTGGTCTCCTCCACCTTCGACGAGCCCGCCACGCGCCACGTGCAGGTGGCGGAGATGGTCATCGACAAGGCCAAGCGCCTGGTCGAGCAGAAGTACGACGTCTGCATCCTGCTGGATTCGATCACGCGGCTCGCGCGCGCCTACAACACGGTGGTGCCCGCGTCCGGCAAGATCCTCTCCGGCGGCGTGGACGCCAACGCGCTCCACAAGCCCAAGCGCTTCTTCGGCGCCGCGCGCAACATCGAGGAGGGCGGCTCGCTGACCATCATCGGCACCGCGCTCATCGACACCGGCAGCCGCATGGACGAGGTCATCTTCGAGGAGTTCAAGGGCACGGGTAACTCCGAAATCGTCCTGGACCGCAAGCTGATGGAGAAGCGCATCTTCCCCACGCTGGACATCAACAAGTCCGGCACGCGCAAGGAGGAGCTGCTGCTGGGGCCCGGAGACCTGGTCCGCATCACCGCGCTGCGCCAGGTGCTGCACCCGTTCACCCCCATCGACGCGATGGAGTTCGTGCTCAAGCACATGCGCCCGACGGCGACGAACGCCGACTTCCTCGGCTCGATGAACCGCTAGAGGTAGCCATTGGCCCGGGGAGGACCCATGTTGGGTCCCATGCTCGTCCGCCTGCTTCCCCTCCTCGTGGGGGTGACACTCGGAACCGTGGGATGCGATGTGGACCCCCTGGGGCCACTGCTGGACCCGCCGCCGGTGCTGTCCAGCCGCACCTGTTACACAGACGACGATTGCGTCGCGGACGCGTGCTGCGGGCTGGGAACGGCCGTCACGCACGCGGACGAGGGGCCCAACTGCCGCGGCGTGAGCTGCACCAGCGGCTGCCCCGAGGGCTCCATCGACTGCGGGCGCTGCATGCCCATCTGCCGCGGAGACCGCTGCGCCGCCGCCTGTCAGTGAGGCCGTGCCTCTTCCTCAGGCCGCGGGCGTCTGCTGCCCCGGGGTGGCGACGGCCGGCTGCGGCTCGGCGCCCGGCAGCGTCACCACAGCCTGGGGCTGCGCCTTGAGGCGCGCGTAGTCGAAGCACGCCACGAGGATGGCGGTGATGGGCACCGCGAAGAGCGCGCCGATGAGGCCGAAGAGCCGCTCGCCCGCGATGAGCGAGAAGGCCACGATGACCGGGTGGATGCGCGCGGCCTGGCCCATGATTTTCGGGTTGAGGAAGTACGCCTCCACCGCGTGGATGCCGATGATCCACAAGAGGATGGCCACGCCCTTCTGGAAGCCGTCCGCCAGCGCGATGAGGACGATGGGCACCGAGCTCAGGATGGTGCCGAAGATGGGGATGAGGCTGAAGAACGTGGCGATGGTCGCCAGCAGGAACGCGAACTTCACGCCGAAGAGCAGGAGCCCCACGAAGGTCAGCGCGCCGTTGACGACGCAGATGGTGACCTGGCCGCGCACCACGCCGGACAGCGAGCGGTCCAGGCGCTCGGCGAGCTGCCGCGCGTCCTGCGCGTACTCGGGAGGCACCAGCGTGCCGCAGTAGCGGCGGATGGCCTGCCCGTCGATGGAGAAGAAGGCCGCCACCATCAGGATGAAGAACAGCATGAAGACGCCCGCGGCCACGCTGGCGACGATGCGGCGCGACACGTTGACGATGTCGCCCAGGTTCTCCTGCACCAGGGACGCCACGCGCTTCACCGCGTCCCCCATGAGCTGCTCCAAATCCAACGCCAGGCTGAACTGCCCCGCGCCGGCCGCGTCCGCGCCCTCCAGCGCGCGGTTGGACAGCGCCACGGGGATGCCCTGGGCACTCAGCCACGTCTCCGCGCGCTGCGCGAGCACCTGCACCTGCTCGGGCGTCAGCGTGTTGGCCAGCGCCATGAGGTCGCGGCTCACGCGCGCCATCTCCCGGTACAGCTGGGGCACCAGCGCGACGAAGAACAGGTACACGCCGACGAAGAAGCCCGCGTAGATGAGCAGGATGGCCACCCAGTGCGGCACCTGCCGCCCGGCCACCTTCACCCGCGTGATTCGCGACACCAGCGGCTGCACCAGATAGGCGATGAGCGCCGCGCCCGCGAAGGGCATCACCACCGAGCGGAACGTCACCAGGACCAGGGCCACCACGAGCCACAGGGCCCCCAGCACCCACAGGCGATGGCGACGGTCGACGATGGGCGTCGGAGGCGGAGAGTCCACGGGCTGCGGCGACATGTCTCGGGCTTATGGCACCGCCCGCGCGCTGACAAGGCCCGCTCGCCCACGTTCTCGTTCGTGCCCCAAGCAGGGGCTCGCCCGGGTGCCGGGGTGACGGAAAGTTTCCCCCATCCCCGGTCCAACCGGCGGGGCTGCTCAGGCGGAGGGCTGCTGGAGGCGGAGCTTCCGCTCCAGCCGGTCCAGGCACTCGTGCATGTGCTTGCGCTTCACCCGCCCCTCGGTGGCCTCGCCCAGCCCGTGCATCTGCTCCGTCAGCCAGCGCGACAGGAACAGCAGGGCCAGCCTGTCGTCGGGGCCCAGGCCGCGCTCCAGGTAGCGCTGGTGGCGCATGTAGTCGTCATACGCGTCCGTCTCGTGGGACAGCTCCCAGCGCGTCAGCCGCAGGGCCTCCGTGTAGACGGCGGGGGAGGGGCGGGGACGGGGCTCGGTGAACAGGGGCGCGAAGTGGCCTCCGGTGTCCAGGTCCACCTCCTGCACCGGCGGCGGCCAGCGCTGCAGGTCCTGCGCGAGCAGCTTCGCCACCTCCTCCACCAGGTGCTCCAGGAGGGTGACGGGCTTCAGGTCGAAGAGATGGTCCCACCGCGAGGGCATGTCCCCTCTCTACCTCAAGAGGCGGAGGGCGGCAGCGCGCGCAGCGCCGGGGCGTGCTCGCCATACCCCGCGGCCAGCTCGCGCCGGATGACCTGGTAGACGGACTTGCGCGTGAGCAGCTCCCCATGGCCCGCGTCGGGCAGCTCGTGGTTGAAGACATTGGGCTGCCCGTCGACCTTCAGACGCGCGGAGGTCCACGGCGTCACCTCGTCCGTGCGTGAGTAGAGCGACGTCACCCGCACGTTCCGGGGGAACGCGCCGGTGGAGAGCTGGCGCAGGAAGGGGGACACGGGCGTGAGCTGCCACATGCTGCGGCTGAACCAGCCGAGCGTCGCGCAGCCCAGGTACGCCAGGGGGCAGCCCTGGTGCGGCGTGCCCAGCGTCACGAGGTTCTGCACCCGTTGGTCTCCACCCAGGCGCTTCACGTAGTACGTGCCGATGAGGCCGCCCTTCGAGTGGCCGATGATGCTCAAGGGCCCCATGTGCGGGTAGCGCGCGTACATGCGCTCCACCTTCTCGCGCACCTTCTCGGCGAGCGCGTCGATGCCGTGCGTGTTGAAGCGGTCCAGCGCGCCGCCCAGGTGGATGGACCACACGGCGTAGCCCTCGCGCCGCAGCCGCTGCTCGAGGACCTCGAACACCCGGCGCGTGCTGAAGAAGCCATAGAGCAGCAGCACGGGCCTGGGGCAGTGGGCGAAGTCCGTCCTCCGGACGATGCGGTTGGCGTCCGCGTCCAGGTGGAGCTGGCCGATGAGGCTCTTGAGCCGGCGGCTCCACCGGCGATAGCGCGGCAGGAAACGTTTCATGGCGCACCCGAGCGACGCGCGAGGCGCCGTCCGGGCTCAACCTGTGGATTCCCGCCACCCGATGCAGGCGGTGCGGGGCGCTCGCGAACCGCGAACGCTATCTGCTCAACGTCCCGCGTCCGCGCCTCCCGGGCCCGCGTCGGGAATCCCACCATCCCCCGTCCCCGCGTCCGTGCCACCATCCCCGGGGCCGGTGATGCAGCAGGCGGGCACCTGGTCGAAGTACAGCGCCGACTGCGAGCAGAAGACCCGGATGTCCCGGCGGTGCGCGCCGCAGCCGGTGACGAAGCGCCCGTCCTCGCACACCGGCTCGGGCGCCGTCGCCGGGTCACACGCCGTCAGGCTCAGCGCGCACACGGCCCGTGAGCGATAGAAGCGCGCGTCGCTCCGGTCTCCGGCGACGACGGTGCACGTGGCGCCCCGGTCGCACTGCTGGAAGACGGGGCCGGTGGAGCAGGGGCCCACGGTGCAGGCCGTCTCACAGTTGAGCGCCTCCCCCTCGTCACAGCGGGGCGCCTGGTCGCACGGGTTCCCATCCGAGCAGGAGGTGACGAGGAGGGCGAGCAGGAAGGACAGGAGGATGCGCGGCAAGGGAGGCCTCGGGAAGCGGGTCAGGTGAAGCGCTCCAGGAAGTTCATCAGGATTCGGCGCCCGAAGGGAGTGGGAGCAAGGCCCGCCAGCAGCCTCGGCACCTCCTCGCCGGGCACGCGCCCTCGCGCCAGCGCCTCCTTCTCCAGCCCGTCGCGCCGGGCGTCGATGACGGCGCGCAGCGCCTCGGGGCTCGCCTCCGGGTGGAACTGCACGCCCCGGACCTTGGGGCGGAAGGCGAGCGCCTGCGTGGCCGTGTTGTCGTTGCCCGCGAGCACCCGCGCGCCCTCGGGCATGCACGTGACGATGTCCTCGTGCGTGGCCTGGGTGGCGAAGAGCTCCGGCACGCCGTCGAACAGCGCGTCCCGGCGTCCCTCCTCGGTGAGGCGCACCTGCACGGTGCCCGTCTCCCGGCCGCGCGGATTGCGCGCCACCTGTCCGCCGTACGCATGCGCGAGCAGCTGGTGACCGAAGCACACGCCGAGCACCGGCGTGCCCGCCTCGGCGGCGCTCAGCATGAAGTCCGCGGCGCGCTCCATCCAGGGCTCCAGCTTCGTCACCGACAGCGGTGAGCCCGTCATCATCACCGCGTCATACGCGCGCGCGTCGCGGGGAAGCGGCGCGTCGCGGTGCACGGGGAGGATGTCGAAGCGATGACCCTCCAGTCCAATGGTGCGCAGGAACCACTGCTCGTAATCACCCACACTGAGGCGCACGGACACGGCCGCCTCGCCGGCTTTCAGCAACAAGACGTTCTTCACCGCCGCAGGTTGCCGCGTCTGGACGTCATTCCTACCCTGTCGTGCCACCTGTGTTCGCTCCTGGCCAATCCGTCTGGAACGCCCCCGTGCGCCCCGAGGAATCCCCATGATTGATGCACGCTCCCTCTCCCCACGGCTTCCCGTCCTGCAGCTGCTCATCGACGGACAGGGTGTGGACCCCATCGAAGGGGGCACCTTCCCGGTGGTGAACCCCGCCACGGGTGAGAAGGTGTGCGACGTGCCGAGCGCCACCGCGGCGGACGTGGACCGCGCGGTGAAGGCCGCCCGGCGCGCGTTCGAGTCCGGCCCGTGGAGCAAGATGTCCGCCCGTGAGCGCGGCAAGCTCATCCGAAAGCTCTCCGACCTGCTCTGGCAGCGGCGCGAGGAGTTCGCGCTCGTCGAGTCGCTCAACAACGGCAAGACGTTCCGCGACGCCATCCGTGGGGACGTGGCGCCGGGCGCCGGCACGCTCGCGTACTTCGCGGACTGGGCGGACAAGGTGCATGGCGAGGTGCTGCCGGTCGACGGGCCCTTCCACACCTACGTGCTCAAGGAGCCGGTGGGCGTGGCGGGCCTGATTGTCCCCTGGAACTATCCCACGTGCATCCTGTGCTGGAAGCTGGGCCCCGCGCTCGCCGCCGGCTGCACCGTGGTGGTGAAGCCCTCCGAGATGACGCCGCTCACGGCGATGAAGCTGGGCGCGCTCGCGCTGGAGGCGGGCTTCCCGCCCGGCGTGCTCAACGTGGTGCCCGGCTACGGAGACCCCGCGGGCGAGGCGCTCGCGCGCCACCCGGACGTGGACAAGATTTCGTTCACCGGCTCGGGGCGCACCGCGCGCCGGCTGATGCAGGCCTCGGCGGGCAGCAACCTGAAGAAGCTGACGCTGGAGTTGGGCGGCAAGAGCCCCCAGGTCGTCTTCGCCGACGCCGACATGGACCGCGCGGTGGAGGCGTGCTTCTGGGGCATCTTCGGCAACAAGGGTGAGACGTGCAACGCGGGCAGCCGCGTGCTGGTGCAGGACAGCGTCTACGACGAGTTCGTGGGCCGGCTCGCCGAGCGCGCGAAGAAGCTGCGCGTGGGTGACCCGCTGGACCCGTCCACGGAGATGGGCGCGCAGGTGAGCCAGAAGCAGCTCGACACCATCCTGGGCTACGTGGAGAGCGGGCGTCAGCAGGGCGCGCGGCTGCTCGCGGGCGGCGAGCGCGACACGGAGAGCGCCAAGGCGAAGGGCTGCTTCATGAAGCCCACCGTCTTCGGCGACGTGAAGCCGGACATGAAGATCGCCCAGGAGGAGATCTTCGGCCCGGTGCTCGCGTGCATGCGCTTCAAGGACGACGCGCAGGCGCTGGAGCTGGCCAACGGCACGCTCTACGGGCTGGCCGCGTCGCTGTGGACGCGCGACGTGGCGAAGGCACACGCGCTGGCTCGCAAGGTGAAGAGCGGCGTGGTGTGGATCAACTGCTTCAACGAGTTCGACGATGCCGCGCCGTTCGGCGGCTACAAGGAGTCCGGCTGGGGCCGTGACCTGTCGCACCACGCGCTGGAGGGCTACCTCCAGACGAAGGCGGTGTGGACGAAGCTGCCCACGGACACCTGAGCATTCCCTCACCCCACGAAGGAAGGTCCCGATGCCGACCCGTTCCAAGGCGAAGGTACTCACGCACCCGGCCGTGGCTCGCAGGGCTCGCGCGAAGGAGCGCGGGGGGCCGGTGCGCGGCGCCGCCGTGCCCCGGGACTCGGGTGGCGCGGACTCGATGCGGCGCTGGCTGGACGAGCGCGGCGCGAAGAAGGTGAAGGTCGGCGCCGTCGACATCGATGGCGTCTGGCGCGGCAAGTACATCTCCGTGGACAAGTTCCTCAGCGCCGCCAAGAGCGGGCTGGGCTTCTGTGACGTCGTCTTCGGCTGGGACTTGAGCGACGAACTGCTCGACAACACGCAGGTGACGGGCTGGCACACCGGCTACCCGGACGCGCACGCCACGGTGGACCTGTCCACGGGGCGGATGATTCCGTGGGAGCCGGACACCGCGGCGTTCCTGCTGGACTTCGTCAACCCGGACGGCACCCCGTTCGAGGCGAGCCCGCGGCAGCTGCTGCAGAAGGTCGCGGCGCGTGCGCGGGAGCAGGGCTACCTGCCGCGCTTCGGCGCCGAGTACGAGTTCTTCATCTTCAAGGAGCAGCCGCACACGCTCCGGGAGAAGGGCTTCCAGGAGCTGACGCCGCTGACGCCGGGCATGTTCGGCTACTCGTGGCTGCGCACGTCGCTCAACGCGCCGCTGGTGCACTCGCTCATCGACGGATGCAACGGCTTCGGGCTGGACATCGAGGGCTTCCACACGGAGACGGGCCCCGGCGTGTTCGAGGCGGCCATCCGGTATGACGACGTGGAGCGCTCGGCGGACAAGGCGGCGCTCTTCAAGACGGTGGTGAAGGAGCTGTGCGCGCGCCAGGGCCTGTCCGCGTGCTTCATGGCGAAGGTGAACGCGAAGCTGCCGGGCTGCTCGGGGCACGTGCACCAGTCGCTGTGGGACCCGAAGGGTGAGCGCAACCTCTTCCATGAAGAGGGCGCGCCGCACGGGATGAGCCGGCTGATGCGGCACTACATCGGCGGGCAGATTGCCCTGATGCCGGAGCTGACGGCGCTCTACTGGCCCACCATCAACAGCTACAAGCGCAGCGTGGAGAACACCTGGGCGCCCACCACCGCGGCGTGGGGCCTGGAGAACCGCACCTGCGCGGTGCGCGTCATCGGCGAGAGCGCCAAGGCGATGCGCATCGAGTACCGCCAGCTGGGCGCGGACATGAACGCGTACATCGGCATGGCGGTGAGCCTGGCCGCGGGCCTGTGGGGCATCGAGAACGAAATCGAGCCGCCACCCGCGTGCAACGCCAACGCGTACGCGTCCCACGAGGCCGCGCCCCTGCCGCGCAACCTCAAGGACGCGGTGACGCTGCTGACGCAGAGCGAGCGCGCCCGGGAGCTGCTGGGCGAGGGCTTCGTGGACCACTTCGTGCGCACGCGCGAATGGGAGGTGCGCCAGTACGAGCGCGCCGTCACCAACTGGGAGCTGGAGCGCTACCTGGAGCTCATCTGATGAGCCCGAGGGAGGAACCCGAGATGAAGCCGTTCGACATCCCCACCGAGCCCCGTGTCACCGAGATGGCGTGGCCCACCCGCATCGTCCTCGGCGCGGGGGCCCTCCAGCGGCTGCCCGCCCAGGCGCAGCGGCTGAAGATGAAGCGCCCGCTGCTGGTGACGGACGCGGGCGTGGTGAAGGCGGGCCTGGTCTCCCGCGTGCTGGAGGTGCTCAAGACGGCGGGCCTGCCGTGCGCGGTCTTCGACAAGGTGGAGCCCAACCCCACGGAGAAGGACGTCTTCGCGGGCCTGGAGGTCTACCGGAAGAACGACTGCGACGGGCTCATCGCCCTGGGTGGAGGCAGCGCGCTGGACGCGGGCAAGCTGGTGCAACTGCTCACCACGCACGAGCCGCCGCTCAGCCGCTACGACGACGCCAAGGGCGGCGACCAGTACGTGAAGGACGACCTGCCGCCGCTCATCGCCATTCCCACCACCGCGGGCACGGGCTCGGAGGTGGGGCGCTCGGGCGTGGTGACGCTGGAGGACACGGGGCGCAAGACGGTCATCTTCAGTCCGCACCTGCTGCCGGGCGCCGCCATCGTGGACCCGGAGCTGACGCTGGGGCTGCCTCCGGGGGTCACCGCGGCCACGGGCATGGACGCCTTCACGCACTGCCTGGAGGCGTACCTGTCGCAGGGCTTCCACCCGCTGGCGGACGCGGTGGCCATCGACGGCATCCACCGCGTGAGCCGCTCGCTGGTGACGGCGGTGCGCGAGGGGACGAACCTGGCGGCGCGCACGGACATGATGGTGGCCGCGATGCAGGGGGCCATGGCCTTCCAGAAGGGCCTGGGCGCGTGTCACGCGCTGGCGCATGCGCTGACGCCCATCTCCGGCGTGCACCACGGCCTGGCCAACGCGGTGGTGCTGCCGGTGGTGATGGAGTTCAACCGCGCGGCGAGCACGGCCAGGCTGGCCCGCGTGGCGGTGGCGATGGGCGATACGTCCAACGCGCGCGAGGAGGTGCTCGCGAGCAACGCCATCGAGCAGGTGCGCAAGCTCAACGCGGCCATCGGCATCCCCGCGCGGCTGCGGGACGTGGGCGTGCGTGAGGAGGACCTGCCGCTCATCGCGCAGAAGGGCTTCCTGGACGCCTCGCACCTGAGCAACCCGCGCAAGGTGACGGAGGCCGACCTGTTGGCCATGGCCCGCGAGGCCTGGTGATTCAGGGGAGGTGACTCGAGGAGGTCTCGCGTCCTCCTCGGGTGATGTGCCCAGGCGCCCGTGTGGCTCGACGTGAGCGATACGCGCCGAGCCGGTCTGCGTCCGGCTCGCGTGGCGCTCAGGCGGTGTGACACGCGCGACACGCGTCGAGGAGGTCTCGCGTCCTCCTCGGTGCCGGGCTCAGGTCCCTTCGTCCGCGGCCGCCGGCTGTGCGCCTGCGGTGCCTCCGTCGCCGAGCACCGTGGCGCCCAGGTCCTGGTCCGGCGCGGCGCCGGAGCCCGAGTCCGTCACCTCGCCGTGGGTGCCCACCACCGCGCCGGTGATCTCCGCGGTGCCTTCCTCCGGGACGAAGTCCATCGTCTCCACGAACACGCGTCCCGGCAGCCGCAGGTCCATGGCGCTGATGCGGTCCTGTCCGCGCAGGTCGTAGAGCTGCTGCGCGACGGGGCCCGCGGGGATGCGCTCGTCGGAGAAGAAGATGTAGACCTTGACCTTCCCCTCCTGTGTCGGGACGCGGAAGCTGGTGTTGGCGACGGGCTTGTTCGCGTCGCAGCGGATGGAGCGGTTCTCCCGCGTCAGCGTGAGCTGACGGATGACGCCCTTCTCCGACACCGTGTAGAGCATGCAGTACGGAAGCTGTCCGGCCGAGGGGATGACCTCCATCGTCGCGGGCCCCGTCTTGCGGACCTGCGCCCGTGTGCCGCGGTCCTCTTTCTTGCCGTTCTGGCAACCCACGCTCATCGCCGCCACTGCCAGCACCATGCTCCAGCGCTTCATGTGTCCCTCCCGGGGCGTGGAAGATCCACCATCCGCGTTCGAAAGCCTACTCCGAGCGTCATGCTCGGGGGATGGGCTGTCGCCCGCCCGCCTGGAGGCCGCGCGATACAAAGACCGTAAGTGCACATCCGTGCGCTTCGACACCGGAGCCCGAACCCTCGTTCATTCCAGTGTCCCGCCGCGCGCACCGCTCTCAGCGGATCCTCAGTTTGCGCAGCGCGTCGACCGCTTCGTCAAACCCTACGATGACGAACAGCACCAGCGTGGCGACGAGCGCGGCGTTGACGAGCCAGCCGTTGCGCAGCGAGCCCACCCAGTCCCGCCGGTTGTTCATCCACAAAAGGGTGGCGGCGAGCAGTGGCATGAACAGCGCCCCCACCACGGCATACGCGAGCTGTGCGCGCTGCAGCGGCGCCCAGAGCATGGGCAGGGGCACGAGCGAGAGCGCCACCAGATACAGCTTCCACGCGCGCGTCGTCCGCAGATCCACGAGGCCCCGGGCCTCTCTGCGCTGGATGCGCAGGAAGTCCGCGAAGAGGTAGGGGACGCCCTCCCAGACGCCCAGCAGGCTGGAGAACACGGCGCCCCAGAAGCCGGCCAGGAACACCCAGTAGCCCACCGGCCCGATGATGGCCTCCAGCCGCGTCGCGAGCACGGTGGCGACCCGCAGGCCCGTGCCCTCCAACTGGAGCGTCGAGCCGATGATGACCATGGCGGCGCCGAACATCCCGGTGAGCGCGTAGCCCACGGCCAGGTCCGTCTGACAGATGCGCAGACCGCGCGGGCCCTCGCGCCCCTTCTCCCGAATCCAGTAGCCGTAGGAGAGCATCGTCACCGTGCCGCCCACGCCGCCCAGCAGCCCCAGCACCCAGGGCGCGCCCTGGTCCGGCAGCGAGGGGACGACGAGTCCGCGCGCGGCGGCGGCCCAGTCCGGCTCCGAGGCGAGCGCGGTGAAGAGCACCGCGCCGAACATCAACGCGATGCAGGCGGCCATCAGCTTCTCGAAGAGCCGGAAGCCGCCCAGGCCCACGAGCGCCAGGCCCACCAACGAATGAATCACGCCCCACATCCGGCGCGACGTCTCCGGGTCACTGGCCAGGGGCCACAGCGCGTCCCCCGCCGCGCCGCACGCGGAGATGAGGGCGCCACCGGTGAAGAAGCTCCAGCCGAGCAGGTAGATGAAGAAGACGTAGCGCAGGCCCGCGCCCAGGCGGGCCCAGCCCTCCAGCACGGTGGTCCCGGTGGCGAGCTGCCAGCGGGCCACGCCCTCGTTGAGGAAGCCCTTGAGCACCGAGCCCACGGCGGCGGCCCACAAGATGGACACACCCACCGCGGAGCCTCCGAGGCTGGCGGTGAGCAGGTCTCCAGCGCCGACACCCGTGGCGGCGACGAGGATGCCAGGAGCGAAGCGCGCGAACAGCCCGGGCTTGTCACTGGCGAGCGGCTGCGCGGAGGACGGTGCGTTGCTTTCCATGGCGGTGGCGCAGGAGGCTACCACCCCCATTCGAGCGACACGTCCACGTCACCCGTGCAGCCCAGGAGAGGAGGTCGCGGGCCGTCTCCCCCCGAGCCGAGCTGGCGGAGAATCGTCGCCCACGCATCGAGGAAGGCTCGTGGAGCCAACACCTTCTGGAGCGCGAGCGAGTGAGCGAAACCGGGCTCGGCCAGCTTGTCCTGGAGACGCTGTGCCTGCTGGTGGACCTCGTTCGCCGCGCTGGCGAGCCGCTCGACGCTGAGCTGACGAGGGTGGGCCCGGTAGGGCTCCGGCGTCGCATGACAGTCCTCGACGCGCGCGAGCAGCTCACCCAGGCTCGCGAGGGTGCTCTCCGAGAAGGTGAAGCGGAAGTAGGTGTTGGGGGTCGTCGACAGCTCGGTCATCGCCTCGAGCAGCTCCGCCAGCGAGGACCAGCCGAGCCACAGGTACAGCTCCCGCGGCTCATCCACCAGGTTCACGACCCACTTCGGATGGATGTCCCGCGCGTCCATGCCCACAAGTCTGCCACGACTCGTCGTCGCGCGTGTCGGGAGTCACGGCGACGCCCGGTGGAGCACGTCGCGCCTCACCCACCGAGCGCCTGCTCGATGAGGTCCGCGGCGCGCTTCGCCCCTCCCTCGTCGCGAAGCTCACGCTGAATCGCGGCGGCCCGCTCGGCGAAGCGGGGCTCCGTGGTGAGTCGCTGGAACGCCTCGCGCAGCGCCGCCGCGGTGGCCTGCTCCGTGTCCAGCCGCAAGCCGAGGCCCAGCTCGACGATGCGGTCCGCGTTGGCGAACTGGTCGGTGGCCTGGGGCACGGCCAGCATCGGCTTGCCGCACCACAGCCCCTCCTGCGTGCTGCCCATGCCCGCGTGGGTGAAGAAGACATCCGACTGCTTCAACACCGAGAGCTGCGGCAACCACGCGTGCACCTCGAAGTGGGCGGGGACCTCCCCCAGCTCCGAGCGCTGGACATGTCGACCGATGTTCAGCACCACGTGCCAGTCGGGCAAATCTCCGAACGCCGCCATGCACTGGCGATAGAACGCGGGCTGGTTCGTGAACGTGGACCCCAGCGAGATGAGCAGCACCTTCTTCGCGTGCGCGGGCCTGCTCCACGTCCCCTGGTGGGCGCGCTGCTCGTCCAGACACGGTCCCACGAAGGTGAAGCGCCGCGTGTCCACGCGGTCCGCGTTCGGCTGCATCGCGCGCGGGATGAGCACGAGCGAGCGCGGCGGCAGACCGACGAACAGCGTGGAGTCCGTCTCCGCCACGCCGCAGTCCCTCAGCCACTCGGAGAAGCGACGGTAGTAGTCCGCGCCACCCGGGGCCGCGCGCAGCGCCTCCATCATCGGCGCCATCTCCTCGGTGTAGCCCTCCCACGCGACGAACGTGGGGGAGAGCTGGAGGGCGGGCTTCCCCCAGTTCTCCGCGAGGATGCGCGCCGTGTAGCCCGCGATGTCGTAGAGGAACAGGTCCGGCCGGTCCTGCTCCCAGGCCGCGCGCAGCCTGGGCAACTGCTCCTTCGCGTCCTTCAGGAACACCTCCAGCTGACCAATCGTGTCCTCCGGCCACTGCCGGTCCGCGACGCCTTCTCGCGGCAGCGTCGACGGATAGGGCACCAGCTTCGCGCCCGTCTGTTCGATGGGCTCCGCGAAGGAGGCGTCGTTGGCGTAGCTCACGCGATGGCCCCGGGCCACCAGCTCTCGCAAGACCTCCAGGCTCGGGTTCACATGGCCGTGCGCGGGGATGCTGACCATCGCGATATGGGCGCGTCGCTTCATGGAAGGGCTCCTGGATTGAGACGAGACGGTCCGTCTCGTTTGGCCACCATGAGGCCCGGGGTGCTTGTTGTCAAGACGAGACGTTGCGTATCGCCACCGCCCCGCTAGCGTGTGCCCCATGAGTGAGGCGAAGACGCCGGACACGGGGCGGCGCAGTGAGCGCTCGCACCAGGCCATCCTGAAGGCGGTGGTGGAGCTGGTGGGGGAGCAGGGCTACACGCGGCTGACCATCGAGGCCATCGCCGCGCGGGCGGGGGTGGGCAAGCAGACCATCTATCGCTGGTGGCCGACCAAGGGCGCGCTGGTGCTGGACGCCTTCGCCGCGCTCATCGGGGACGTCGCGCCGCTGCCGGACACGGGCGACGTGGTGGCGGACCTGAAGGGCGTGATTCGGGCCACCGTCGCCGAGCTGGGCTCACCGCGCTTCGAGGTGCCCTCGCGCGCGCTCACCGCGGAGTCGCAGATGGACCCGACGCTGGCGAAGCAGTTCGTGGACACGCTGCTGCGGCCGAACCTGGAGGTCACCAAGGAGCGGCTGCGCGCGGCGCAGAAGGCGGGGCAGGTGGCCCGGGACGTGGACCTGGACGTCGCCGTGGAGCTGTTCTTCGGCCCGCTGTTCCACCGTTGGCTCTTGCGCACCGCGCCGCTCTCCGAGTCCTACGCGGACACGGTGGTGGACTACGCCCTGGCCGCGCTGCGCCCCCGGAAGTCGCCGGGGGGCAGGGGCTGACAGAAGGCGCGGCTCACATGCCCGGGCACTGGCCGGGCTTCATCTCGTTCGCCGTCTGGTGGACCTCGCTGCTGAGCTGCTGCTGCTGGGACGGGTCCATCGCCGTGTAGACGATGACCACGCCATCCGGCGTGTCCTGGACGCTCGCGCTGGAGGGCATCGTCGGCGCGCCCGCCATGCCGGCGCCTCCCGTGCCGCTGTCATCGCGGCCGTACTGCTCCTCGGTGTCGCTGTCGCCCAGGTCCTCGCGCTGCACCTCGTCCAGGACGGAGGTCTCCTGCGCGCGCTGGGTGCTGGCGGCCTGCTCGTGCAGCATGCGGCGGCTGCGCTGCTGCAGCTCCGCCACCTGCGTGGGCTCCGGCGTGCTGAGGACCAGCGCCACGCCCTCGGGCACGTCCTCGGCCCGGGCCACCGCGCCGGGGACGGCCATGGGGCAGTTGGCCTCGGAGACGCCCTTGTGGTGTTTGCCATGGTGCTTGCCGTGGGCGTCGTCGGGCGGCGGCGCGCCCTGCGCCATCGAAGGTGGCGGCTGGGGTGGGGCCGGAGGCTGCGTGCTGGCCTGGGGCTCGGCGCCCTGGGACTGCGAGCCCCGCTTGGAACAGCCGACCGAGAAACACAGCGCCGCGGACACGGCGAGAATCGACGGAAGCCTGAACAGCTGCATGTGGATGTCCCCCTCCGGGCGAGAGCCCGACTCGCGGAAGGTGGACAGGGGGGCGGAGGCCGCCAACGTCGTCCCCACCGCGCCCGGGTCGCCCGCCCCGCCCTGGAGACGGGGGTTCCATCCTCGAGGGGACGCAGCATCGTGCCGGGCGACACCTGGGAGGCCTCAGGTGATGACTCGCGGACGCCAGGACGGTGTTCGACGGGGCTGCTCGTCGGATGCGCAACACGCCGCGCTCCGAGCCGACATCCAGGGGAGGAGGTCCTCCGTCCTGGTTCGTGGAGGAGCCAGGGACTCCGACAGGGGCCCTGCCCGACAGGAAGGATTGTGTATGAGAAGGCTCGCGGTGCTCGACCTGGATGGGACGCTCACCCCGGACACGCTCGGGGCCTTGCTGGTGCGTGAGCTGACGGCGCGCGGTGTCTGTGATGGGACGGTCGTGCGCGAACTCCTGGCGGCGGTCGAACGCCATGACGTGGGCGGACAGGACTTCTTCGACGCCGTCGCGGATGTCTACCGGGGCTGGGAGCGGCTCTTCGCGGGTGTGGCGGTCCCCAGCGTCGAGCGCGCCGCGGAGGATGTCTGGGCCCAGGCGCGAGGTCACCTGTTCGGGTTCGTCCGGCCGCTGCTCCGGATGCTCGAGGCCGAGGGGTTCCTGGTGGCTCTGGTCTCCGGAGGGCCTATCGAGATGGTCCATCTGGTCGCGGAGGACCTGGGCATCGACGTGTACCGGGGCGCGCAGATGGCCATCCAACGCAATCGCTATACGGGACAGGTGCTCCAGGGGCCTGGCCGCAGCGGGGGCAAGCCGGGCATCCTCCAGGAGCTGGCGTCGCTCCACCGCGCCTCGCTGGAGCGCTCCCTCGCGATGGGCAACTCCCTCTCCGACGGGGAGATCCTCGCGCTGGTGGGCTTCCCCCTGGCGTTCGAGCCCTCACCGGAGCTGGCCGACCTGGCGGTGACTCGCGGGTGGAGCCAGGTCGACCGGCACGATGTGCTGCATGTGCTCCCGGTGCTCCTCGCGGGGGAGCAGGGTGGGGAAGGTGTGCCCAGTGCGTGAGGGGTGTTCCCGGGTTGCTTTTGCATCCGGGTTGGATGTTTGTGCTGGAGGTGAGGAGGCGCTTCGGGCGTGGGTGTGAGGGTTTGCGGTCGTCCTTGGTCCAATGGTTAGGATGGACTGTTTCCCTTCACCCCGAGGAGCGTCGAATGAAGCGATGGACTCGTGTCTGGATGGCCGTGGTGTCGTTCGCGGTGTTGTCGGCCTGTGGTGGTGTGGATGCGCAGGCTCCGCTGGAGCAGGAACTGGGGGAGCAGGAGGCCCGCATCGATGTCTGTGGTAACGGCCTGTGTTTCCGGCTGGAGCCGCAGTCCTGTCCCGAGGACTGTCCGTACAGTGGCTACTGCGGCGACGGCATCTGCCAATCGTCCTACGAGTCCAGCGCCTGGTGCTCGGATTGCTCGGCGGGCCCG
Source organism: Myxococcus sp. AS-1-15 (assembly GCF_020037055.1). Taxonomy (NCBI): domain Bacteria; kingdom Pseudomonadati; phylum Myxococcota; class Myxococcia; order Myxococcales; family Myxococcaceae; genus Myxococcus; species Myxococcus sp. AS-1-15. The sequence goes on from NZ_JAIQDF010000001.1 coordinate 849,942, forward strand.
GGGTGTCTGGCGCCGGAGGCCGCGCGGCCAAGTGAGCCGGAGGGGCTCATCGATGTCTGTGGTAACGGCCTGTGCTTCCGGCTGGAGCCGCAGTCCTGTCCCGAGGACTGTCCGTACAGTGGCTACTGCGGCGACGGCGTCTGCCAATCGTCCTACGAGTCCAGCGCCTGGTGCTCGGATTGCTCGGCGGGCCCGGGGTGTCTGACTCCGTAGCGCCCGCGTCACCCGTGAGCGAGGGCCCCGTGGGTCATCACGGGGGCCTCGTCGCGGCTCAGCGAGGCTCGGGCCGCACGTAGACGATGACCTGCGGCGTCTCGTCCAGGTACAGCCCCGTCGCCGGCGTGCGCGTGTTGAACGCCTGCCACGTCTGGAACTCGTACTCGCGGAACTCCTGGTGGTACTGGTACGCGACGATGTCCGCCTCGAAGGGGCTGCCCACCGCTCGCAGGTCCGGCCGGAGCATCCCGTTGCGCTGGTAGTCGCGGAACGAGCCGCCGTGCACCTCATGCAGGAACAGCCGCGCGTTCGGCTTCGCGTGCTCGTTGATCCACGGCAGCACGCCGGTGACGTGGCTGGACCAGAACTGCCGCTGCATCCCCAGCGTCGCCGCGCCGGGCAGCCCTCCGGCCAGCTCCGAGTACGCCGCCGTCCCGTAGGGGAACACGCGCGCCGAGTACACCAGCGCGGGCGCCAGCAGCACCGCGAACACGGGCGCGAGCACGGCGAGCGCGGGCACCGAGGGCTTCTTCTCGCGCAGCCGCTCCAGGAGCGCCGTCGAGCCGCGCGACACCGCCTGTCCCGCGAGCAGGCCCAGGAACACCATGGACGGAAACCAGTGCTTCACCCCGCCGAAGTGCGGCACCTGGGGGTGGCTGATGATGAGGATGGACGTCACCGCGTTCACTCCCACCAGCGCCTCCACCATCGTCACCGGCCGCACCCACGCGCGCGTGCGCTCCATCTGCCCCAGCACGCCGCGGCCCGCGAGCGCGAGGAAGCCCGTCACCATGGGCGCGAAGAGGCTGGTGGGCACCGTGAGCGCCGTCTTCACCAGCACGTACGCGAGCGGGAAGGGCGGCTCGCGCAAGAGCGTGCCCAGGTAGAACCAGGCGTAGTGGTTGTGCTTGGCGTGGAAGGCCAGGTACCACGCGGTGCGGTCCACCGGGTGGTGCCAGAGGTAGGGCCAGTGCAGGTAGAAGATGACGGGCCCGAGCACCGCCATCGCCGCGATGGGGACGAGCGCCCGCGTCACCTGCGCGTTCACCTTCTCCACGCCCTTGAGCAGCCACGTGCCGCCGACGGCCAGCCCCATGAACAACAGCGTGTGGGGGCTGAGCAGGAAGAACTTCCGCTGGAAGCCCTCGCCGCCGCCCAGCGACAGGATGAGCAGCCCGTAGAGCACCGCCACCGAGGCGAACAGGCCGACGAAGCGCAGCAGCCACCCGCGCGCCTGGGGCTCCGCCTCGCTCGCCTCCCACGCGCGCCACAGCGCGAAGGGCGTCAGCACGAAGGGGAGGAACAGCGCGTTGTGCTTGGCCGTCAGCGCCAGGCCGAAGGCCACGCCGCACGCCACGCCCCAGCGCACGTCCTCCAGCGCGCGCCAGAAGCAGTACACGACCAGCAGCCACAGCGCCGCCACCGGCACGTCGAAGCACGCCAGCTCCGCGTTGAAGTACTGGCGCGGCACCAGCATGAACGCGAGCGCGGCGAACAGGCCCGCGGCGCGGCCGTACAGCGCGCTGCCGAACAGGAAGCTCAGCGCGGGCACCAGCGCCGCCAGCGCGAACGCCGGCAGCCGGAACGCGGCGGCCGAGCGCATCCACCCCAGCGTGTCGTGGAAGAGCAGGTGGCTCAGCCCGAACAGCGTCTTCATCAGGACGGGGTGCTCGTGGTTGTAGTCCCACGCGCGGACGATGGCCGCGTCCGTCAGCGCCCGCGTCGGCGACTGGAACAGCTGGCGGAACCAGCCCGCGTACCCCTCCGCCGCGGCGAAGTAGACGCTCTCGTCGCGCGTGAAGCCCACGTGGCCTTCGGTCCACCACAGCGCCACGAAGGCCAGGGCCCACAGCGCCCACGCCCAGCGCTTCTCCTCGCGGGTCGCCGGCCTGCCCGTCATCCCTTCACTCCCACCGCCGGCTCCACCGCCAGCACGTCCAGACACACCTGCCGCCGGTCCGGATTGCGCGAGCGGACCCACACCTTCACCGTGCGCGGCGCGCCCGGGGGCAGCCGCACCTCGGCCTTCTTCACGCCCTCCTGGCCCGGCGCGATCGCCACGTCCAGCAGTCGCTCGCCGCTCGCCGCGTCGTCCACGCCCAGCAGCGCCGTCGTCAGCTGCGCGTCCTTGGGGAAGGCGTACTCGAAGATGATGCCGCCCTCGAGCCTGAGACTCACGTCGCCGGGCACGCCGTCGAACTCCGCCACCAGCTTCTGGTCTCCCGGCGGCGCGGGCATCCACAGGCAGTGGCGCGGCTCGTAGAGGACCTCGTGCCACTCGGTGGCCACGTAGATATTGCCCTGGCCGGGGCAGCGGTGCGCCGAGCCGCTGAACGGGCACGCCTGCCGCGCGCCGTCGTCCGACTCCAGGTACACGCGCGCGCGGGAGACGACGTCAGAGGCGGTGAAGCGGCGCGGCCGGTGGCGCCCGTTCTCGTAGAGCGTCAGCGTCAGCGGGCCCTCGCGCTCGGGCTCACCCACGGCGCGGCGCTCCGGCAGGAAGTCCTTCAGGAAGGCCGCCTCGTCCGAGCGCGGCAGCTCCGGCTGTCCCAGCACCCAGACGCGCGGGTGCGCGGACAGGTCGTCGGTGTCCGAGCCCAGGTAGCCGTAGACGGGCAGGCCCGGAGGCACGAACAGGCGCGCGCGCTCCGTCCACCAGGGGAACAGCAGCACCGCGTCACCGGGGCGGGCCTGCGACTGGAGCCGCCGGGCCACCGCGCGATAGCCCTCCTCGGTGGGGAGCTTGCCCGGCAGCCGCAGGTGGAAGAGCAGGCACAGGAGCGCGACGAGCAGCAGGCCCCCCAGCTCCAGGAGGGGCAGCGCGCGTGGGAGGCTAGGACTTCGCAAGACGAATCTTCTGCTCGCTCTTTTCCCGGCAGAAGGTGCAGAAGATGGGCTCACCCTGGGAGAACGACGGCGTCCAGGGCGGATACATCGAGCACCGCGGGTCCAGGCAGTGGTGCAGCTCCCACAGGTGGCCGAGCTGGTGCAGCGCCTGCCGCGCCACGGGCTTGAAGCCCGTCTCCAGGTCCTTGTGCGGCTGCAGCGAGATGATGGAGCGGTCCTTGCCCTGGCGCGCGAAGCCCGGGGTGGGGGCCACGCCGCTGGGCAGCTCGCGCTCCTTGAGCTTGCGCGTGGTGAGCAGCAGCACCTTGTCGTCCTGATAGGCGCGGATGCCCTTCACCTGGTCCAGCAGCTTCTCGGCGTCCAGCGGCTCGCCCAGCCCCGGGGGGATTTCGGCGCTGCCGGAGTGCTCGCTGCCCACGCCGAACGCCGTGTAGAGCGTGCGGTTGAGCTTGGCGAGCTGCTTGTCGTCGAAGGGGTCCAACGTCACGACGCGAATCACGGGGAATCACCTCGGCGCGAAGAGGGCCCGCGTCAGGGCCCCCTGGATGGTGTTGGCGGTCAGTCCTCGCTGTCGGCGGGCTTGGCCTTGGGCGGACGGCCGCGCTTCTTGGGCGCGGCGGGCGCCGCTCCCTCCACTTCGGGCGGCTTCGGCTTGGGAGGACGGCCGCGCTTCTTGGGCGCGGCGGGCTCGGCGCCCTCGGGGGGCGCCTCCGGCTTCGGCTTGGGAGGACGGCCGCGCTTCTTGGGCGCGGCGGGCTCGGCGCCCTCGGCCTCCGCGGGCTTGGCCTTGGGCGGACGGCCGCGCTTCTTGGGCGCGGAGGACTCCTCGTCGCCCTTCTCCTCGGACGACTCCTCGCCCTCCTCCTCGGAGGAGCTCTCCTCGTCGGACTCGGACTGCGGCTCCTCGTCGGAGGGCAGGTCCAGGTCTCCGTCGAGCCCCAGCAGGTCTCCGTCGAGCCCCAGGTCGTCCTCGTCGCCCTTCGCGAACTCGGCGGCGGTGCGCTTGGGGCGCTCGCGGCCGGGCGGGAAGAGGACCAGGTCGATGGCGTCCTCCGCGTTGACCTCGGCGGTGCCGAGCGCGGTGGCGACCTCCGACACCAACAGGTGCCGGGCGTTGTCGTACAGCTCACGCTCCTTGGTCGGCAGGGGGCGCAGCTCGCTCAGGACCTGGAGGTCCTTGACCACCTCGGCGAGCCCCAGGATTCCGCCCTGGGTCATGCGCTCCTGGTTGGTGCGTGCGCGCTGCTTCCAGTCCAGGTCGGCCTTGTCGCCGTCGGAGCGCAGGAACGCGAAGAGGTTCTTCACGTCGTCGGGGCTGGCGACCCGGCGCACACCGATGGCCACGACCTTTTGCTGGGGCACCATCAGGAGGGCGTTGTCCTCCTCGCGGCGCATCGTGACGAAGATGAGCTTCTGTCCCGCCACTTCCTTGGTGTCGATGGCGGTGACGCGGCAGACACCCTGATTCGGGTAGACGACCCGGTCGCCGACCGCGAGCTGGTTGAGTGACGCGGACCCTTCAGGCATGTCCCCCTCACGGGCAGGTAGACGTCAAACGGAGGCCCGGGCTTAGCACCGAGTCGCGCTCGACGCCACGAGATTACCGGTGAACCGACGCCGTGCGTTCGCCCGTCCGCTGAGCCTCCAAAAGGATGCCCAGCAGCTCCTTCTGCCGCGCGTCCAGCGCCGCCTCCACCTGCGCCTGCGTCGGCTCCGCCTCGCTGCTCCCGGGACGCGCGTCCACGCGGCCCGACAGCCCCACCGTCCCGAGCACCACCGCTCCCACCACGGCCACTGCCACCAGCTTCAACATGTTGAGCCCTCCTTGTCGCTCAGGGTAGGGGGAGCGACTGGAGGATCAACTTTTCGGCGACAGGCCGCTGCACGGCTGTAGCAGGGCTCACTGCGCCGTGCGGCCGTGGCGGTGCTCGGCGGGGGCCGTCTGGCCGCCGGTGGGGTGGACCACGGGGATGACCTCCAAGAGGAGGGTGCCGGTGTTGTCGGCCAGGTTGTCGTCCGGGAAGGCGAGCTGGAGCCACGACGCCCCCCTGAGTCGGGTGGGCTGCCCCACCTCCAGGAGCGCCAGGCCGCTGGGTGAGCCCTCGGGACCGGGGCCGGTGCCCACCAGGCCGAGCACCCGGCCCACCGGGCCTCCGCCCAGGCCGCGGGTCCGGGCGGGCTCGGCGGTGTAGCGCAGCACCACGTCGTACGTGGTGCCCGGGTCCAGCGCGCGGAGCACGAAGCGGTCCGCGCGTGACAGCTTCACCGCGTGCTGGCGCGAGTCCAGGCGGAAGGGCGCGAGGCTCGCTCCCCCCAGCTCGCGGATGCGCACCTGGAGCCCGCCCCGGTTGTCGTCCCGGCGGGCATCCAGCGCGAAGACGTGGAGCACGGACGCGTGGCGCACCAGCTGCTCGTCGGGGCCGAGCACGCCGAAGGAGTCGTGCGCGGGCAGGTTCGCGTCGCCCTCCAGGAAGTAGCCGGCGTGCTCCACGGACATGGGGCCGCCCAGCGACATGCGCCCCTCGGTGTGCACCAGGTACGTGCGGGCCGGGTCCAGTTGCACGCGGGCGGCGTTGGTGACGGGGACGCGGAAGGCGTGGCTCACCGCGGACAGGCGGATGCCGCCCGGGGCCCAGTCCATCTCCGGTACGGGGGGCGCGTGGTGCGCGCGGGCCGACATGGCGGACGCGGCCGGAGTGTTCATCCGAGGACGAAGCCGCGCGTGCACGGCCAGGGTGGTGCCCCGCTCGGCGCGGACCACCTGGCTCCAGGGCACCATGCCGGGGATGTGGACCTCCAGCAGGTGCTCGGCGTCCGCGGGCAGGTGGGTGAGGAGCGCGGGCGTGAGCGTGTCCAGCGGGCGGCCATCCACGCGGATGTTGGCGCCCGGCGGCGACGAGCTGAGCTCCACGGAGAAGGTGCCGTTGCGCCCCAGCATCATCACCACCAGCGCCACGCCCATGGCCGCGAGCACCGGCGTCCCCAGCGCCATGGCGTTCGGCACGCGAGGGCGGAGCGGCACTGGCGCGTCGGTGGTCGGCGCGGGCTCGGGAGGAGGGGCCTCCGCGGTGGGCGCGTCGGAGGACGGGCCGGGGACGGCGGGGATGGGCTGGGTGGTGCGCTCGCGGCGGCCCTCGGGCGGGCGGGGCGCGGCGGGCGTCTCCAGCGGCGTTTCGAGGGGCGCGGACGGCAGCTCCCGGAGGGTGCGGCGCTCGGCGAGCGGGCGCGTCCAGCGGGCCATCTGCCCCAGGAACTCGCGCGGCAGCAGCACCGGGCGGCCGTCCGCGACCAGCTCGGTCTCGAACAGGTAGCCCATGAAGTGGGCCAGCGCGCTGGTGGAGACGTCGGGCGTGGCGGTGTGCAGGTAGCGGGTGAGGACCTCCGCGAAGGCCTCGGCGGTGGGGTAGCGCTGCTCGCGCTCCACCGCGAGCGCGGTGAGGAGGATGCGCTCCAGGGCCGGCGGGATGTCCGGCTCCAGCTCGCGCGGCCGGGGGAAGTCGCCCACCGCGATTTTTCGCATCACGTCGGTGACCGAGCCCTCGAAGGGCAGTCGCCCGCACAGCGTCTCGTACAGCAGGGTGCCCGCGGCGAAGATGTCCGCGCGCGCGTCCAGCTCCCGGCCCCGGGCCTGCTCCGGCGCGAAGTAGGCGTACTTGCCCTTGGCGTCGCCCGCGTCGGACTCGTAGCCGCCCGCCATCCGCGCGCGGGCGATGCCGAAGTCCACCAGCTTCACCTGGCCCTCGAAGCTGAGCAGCACGTTCTGCGGGCTGACGTCGCGGTGGATGATGTGCAGCGGCCGGCCCCGGTCATCCAGGCGCGTGTGCGCGTATGCCAGCCCCTTGAGCACCTCCACCGTCACCAGCAGGGCGAGCGGCTGCGGGAGCGTGTACAGTCCCTTCTCACGCGCCCGGCGCAGCACGCGCGACAGCGGATGCCCGTCCACCCACTCCATGGCGATGAAGTACTGGCCGTCGACCTCGCCGAAGTCGAAGACCTGCGCGATGTTGCCGTGGCTCAGCCCCGCCGCGATGCGCGCCTCGTTGACGAACATGGAGACGAAGGCGCTCTGGTCCGCGTAGCCGGGGAGGATCTTCTTGATGACCACCGGCTTGGTGACACCCGCCACCGCCGTCATCCGGGCGCGGTAGATCTCCGCCATGCCGCCCGTCGCGATGCGCTCGAGCAACGTGTACTTGCCGAAATCGCGCCCTTCGGACGGGTGCTCCACGTGTCTTCCGGCTCCTCTGGGCGCACCGGGCCGATGTGCTACCCCACCACGACGCCCTTCGATGACCGCGTGAAGCTATCATCAAGGTCTCCGTAAACATTAACACGGGAAAATTCCGTTGAACACGCTTGCTCGATGGTTTGTCCTGCTTGGATTTCTCTGCGCGCCCCGCGTCATGGCGGCGCCCGCGGTGTTGCTGACGCCGGTGTTGGGGCAGCCGGAGCGGGTGATGTTGCAGGGGCGGGTGCTGAAGGAAGCGCCCGGTGACGGCAGCTCGGCGTTGACGCGCAACGTGCGTCGCCTGGCGGCTCGCAACTGGGAGGGCGCGAAGGTGTCGGTGCGCTTCCAGGGGGTGACGGCGACCCTCACCAGCGGGCATGACGGTGGGTTCGAGGTGAACCTCCTGCCGCCCGAGGGCAAGGCCTTCGAGGTGGGGGCGTTCGAGGCGGAGGCGTGGGTGGAGGGCGCCACCACGTCGGCGCGGGTGGAGGTGGTGCCGGCGGCGACGCCGCTGCTCGTCGTCTCCGACTTCGACGACACGGTGGTGGTGACGCAGGTGACGAAGCCGACGAAGCTGGTGCAGACGGCGCTGCTCAAGGACGCGGACGAGCTGGAGGTGGTGCCGGGCATGTCGGCGCTCTACGGGTGCCTGCGGGGCGGCGTGCCCTCGGCGTTCGCGCTGGTGAGCGGCTCGCCCGTCCAGTACCTGCCGCGCGTGAAGTCGTTCCTGACGCGGCACGGCTTCCCGGCGGGGTTCGGCGTGTACCTGCGGGACCTGGGGCCCGGCTCGCTGTCCGACTACAAGCAGCCCATCATCCGACGGTTGCTCACGCAGTTCCCGCAGCCGGTGGTGCTGGTGGGGGACTCGGGTGAGAAGGACCCGGAGGTCTACGCGCAGATTCGCGAGGAGTTCCCCGGACGCGTGAAGGCCATCTACATCCGTGACGCGGGGCGCACGAAGGACCCCCAGCGCTTCACGGACATGGTGCTCTTCCAGGACGCGCGCCAGGCGGCGGAGCACGCCGTGGGCTTGGGGCTCGCCGACGCGGCCTGTGTCGCGAGCACGCTGCCGAAGCCCGCGCAGGCGCCGCCCGCGACGGCCAGCCCGTCACCCCCGTGACGTCTTGCGTTGAGGTCATGACGCGCGGCTGGATTCATGACGCACCGGGATGTCGCATGCGAGTGTTTCAAGGCGGGGAGGTGGGCCGGTCGTCGGAGGTGTCCTCGGGGACGCGGGCGGGGGTGACGTCGTGAGGTTCGGGGCGGTGATGGCGCGCGGATGCATTCATCGAGCGGCGCGAGTCTCGGGGCGACGATGGCTCGGGGGCCTTTTGTGCATGGGGCTCGCGCTCACGGGCTGTCGTGAGGAGAAGCCCGCGCAGCCCCTGCAGTCGCTGAAGCCCGAGCCGCTCCCGTCGCTGACCCCGGGGACTCAGGCCACCGCCGCCGACGACGGGGGCGCGCGGCCCCGGGTCGATGCTCCGGTCTACGGCGAGAAGCTCCCCGCCGGAGCGCTGCGGATGGCGCTCGCGGGTGAGCAGGTGCGCGTGGACGCGGAGACGTTCGAGCCGATGAACCTGGACTCCCTCGCGCGCCTGGCCTCGCGGGTGAAGGGCCGGGATGTGTTGCTCGTGCCGGACGCGGACACGTTCCTGGCGCAGGTGTCGGAGCTGTTCGCGGTGCTGCGGGACTCGGCGGGCTCGGTGTGGCTCGCGCATCCGGACGCGCCCGTCGCCTATCGGTTGGTCCTCCGCGACGAGGAGGGCTTCCGCGAGTGGCTGGCGGAGGTGGCCCCGGGAAAGCTGCGCATCATCCAGCGCGCGGATGGGTTCGAATTGAGCACGAGCGTGGGCAAGCTGCCCGGCCCGGACGCGAACGGCCCGTCGGTGCCGGTGCGCGAGGGGCGTCAGGACCTCGCGATGCTGCGCCGGGGCCTGGGGCTGTTGAAGGGGCGCTTCAAGCAGTCCGAGGACATCTGCCTGGTGCCCTCGTTCGGCACCGAGGTGGCGCAGGCGGCCAGGGCGCTCGGAGCCGTGTACACGTCCCCGGGCGAGCCCCTGTTCGAGACGCTGTGCCTCGTCTACCCGACGCCTCGGCGCGCCGGGGACGCGGGCTGAGCCTCAGGGCTCGAAGCCGAACTGGAACAGGTCCGACAGGCCGTTCGCGGTCCACGCCCGCGAGCCGACCCGCAGCGTGTCGTGGAAGCGTCCCATGACCGCGGGCCTGCCATCCGGGGTGACGGCGACGGTGCCCTCATCCAAGCCGGGGCTGCCGCGGTCCTGTCCGCCGGGGAAGGTCCGCACCCAGCGCCACGAGCCGTGGATGCGGTCGAGCTTCGCGACGTAGACGTTGGCGGCGCTCGCCGCATCGCCATCAGGAACTCCCAGGGCCGCCGTATCCGGGCTGAGGCCCTGGTAGCCACCGATGAGGGTGACGCCGTCGTTCAGGTCCATGGCGATGGCGTCGATGTCGAAGGCGAAGTTCCACGCCCAGCGCTCCTCGCCGTCGCGTGTCCAGGCGGCGACGAAGGCGTCCTGGTCGATGCCGAGGTTGGCGGTGGACGAGTGCTCCCGTGCCGCGAAGGTGAAGGTGTTGGCGAACGTGCCGACCGCCACCACGCGGTTGCCGTGCGTGGCCACGCCGAGCGCGAAGCCGACCGCGCCGTCCAGCCGGCGGCGCCACTGGGGCTGCCCGGTGACGACACCCGCGACGAACAACGCCACCAGCACGCTCGCGCTCGTTCTCATGACAGCCACCCTTCCCTGGAGGCGGAGCGCCTCCGGCCTGGAGTGAGGGGCCATGGGTGGTCATCGTGAGCGGTGTCGACGTCTGCGGGACCCCTGTGACTGTCGCTCACGCCACAGGCACGGGGCCCCGCACGTTCCGCTGCGCGGAAATACCGGACGCGAAGTGCGGAAAGCCGCGGGGAACGGACAGGCCCGCAGCGAGAAAAGGGCTGGCCCGCCTGCTTCTCCCCCTAAGATGGCGCGCTTCATAGCTTGCACGGTGGGCCGTGTGCCCGCCGGCGGAAGGGGTGTTCCTTCCGTTCACCTTGGGAGGTCTTGGATGGCCGCAGTGAATGAGCCCGCCGCGTCGAAGGAAAACCCCACCGGAGGTGCCTTCCTGTTCCAGGAGGTCGGCGCTGCCCGCGTCCTCACGCCGGAGACCTTCACGGAGGAGCAACGGCTCTTCTTCCGCACCGCGCTCCAGTTCAGCCGCGAGCAGGTGGTGCCGCAGTCCGAGCGCATCGAGCACAAGGACAACGCGCTGCTGCGCGAGCTCTTGCGACAGGCGGGCGAGCTGGGCCTGCTGAGCACGGACATCCCCGAGGCCTACGGCGGCACGGGCCTGGACAAGACGACCTCGCTGCTGCTCGCGGAGGCGATGGGCCTCAACGGCTCCTGGTCCGTGACGTTCGGCGCGCACGTGGGCATCGGCACGCTGCCCATCGTCTGGTTCGGCAACGCGGCCCAGAAGGCGAAGTACCTGCCGAAGCTCGCCACGGGCGAGTGGGTGGCGGCGTACGCGCTCACCGAGCAGGGCAGCGGCAGCGACGCGCTGGGCGCGAAGACGAAGGCGGTGCGCTCGCCGGACGGCAAGCACTGGGTCCTCAACGGCTCCAAGCTCTACATCACCAACGCGGCCTTCGCGGACGTGTTCGTCGTCTTCGCCAAGGTGGACGGTGACAAGTTCACCGGCTTCATCGTGGAGAAGGACACCCCGGGCTTCAGCGTGGGCCCCGAGGAGCACAAGATGGGCATCCGTGGCTCGTCCACGTGCCCGCTCTACTTCGAGGACGCGAAGGTGCCCGCGGAGAACCTGCTGGGCGAGGTGGGCCGAGGCCACAAGATTGCCTTCAACATCCTCAACTACGGCCGGCTGAAGCTGGGCGCGGGCGTGCTCGGCAGCATGAAGCTCAACCTGGCCAACGCCCTGCGCTTCACCCAGGAGCGCAAGCAGTTCGGCACGGCCATCGCCGACTTCCCGCTGTCGCGCGAGAAGCTGGCGCGCATGGCGATGCTCGTCCACGCGGTGGAGAGCATGACCTACCGCACCGCGGGCCTGGTCGACGCGCGCCTGGCCTCGCGGGACAAGAGTGCCCCGGACTTCGAGGCGCACCTGCTGGCCGCGGTGGAGGAGTACGCCATCGAGTCCTCCATCATGAAGGTCTACGGCTCGGAGGCCCTGGGCCACCTGCTGGATGACGCCGTGCAACTGCACGGTGGCGCGGGCTTCATCGAGGAGTACCCCATCGAGCGCGCCTACCGCGACGCGCGCGTCAACCGCATCTTCGAGGGCACCAACGAGATCAACCGCATGCTCATCACGGGCATGATCCTCAAGCGCGCGGTGAAGGGTGATTTGCCGCTGTTCTCCGTGGCGAAGAACATCGCGGACGAGCTGTCGCGCGGGGAGCGCCCCCGCGCCCGCACGGAGGACGCGCTGGCGGAGGAGGAGGTCGCCGCGGAGAGCACCAAGCGCCTGGCGCTGCACGCCCTGCGCATCGCCGCGGAGAAGTTCGGCCCGGAGCTGGAGAAGCACCAGGAGGTGCTCGCCGCGCTCTCCGACGTGATGATGGACGCGTTCGCGCTGGACTCGCTCGTCACGCGCACCCGGCAGGTGGCCGCGGGAGGGCAGGTGGACCCGGTGCGGCTGGCGCTGGTGCGCCTGTTCGCGTTCGACAGCGCCCCGCGCGTGTACGAGCGCACCCGCCGCGCCCTGTGCGCCACGCTGGAGGGCGACGCGCTGGACAAGGAGCTGACGCGCCTGCGCACGCTGGACGTCTTCACGCCGTACAACCCGGCCCACCTGCGTGAGACGGTGGTGACCGCCGTCGAGGCCGCCGGCGGCTACCCCTTCGCGGAGTAGCCTCCCCTGGGCCTCACGGCATCCGCGTCACCGCGTCCATGCCGAAGCTCACCCGCGCCTTCCACGGCGCGGGGGGCAACGAGCTCAAGGCCAGGAGCGCGTCCAGCCGCTCCTGCATGGGCGCGCGCAGCCGGCCGAACGTGGCGCCGAAGCCCGGCGTCGCCTCGGTGGCGTTCTTGCGCGGCGTGGACGCGGTCCACACCACCTCGCCGTGCAACAGCAGCGCGCCGCCCGTCAGGTCCATCTCCAACAGGAACGGCGTGCCCACGCGCACGTGGCGGGGCAGGGCGGGCGCCATCACGTCCAGCCCCACGCCGCCGCGCGAGATGTCGCGCACCAGGAAGGCCGGCGACAGGGGCGTCGCCTCCACCGCGCGCAGGTGCAAGGGCAGCCGGGGGAAGCGGCGCAGCCCCTCCTTCTCCTGCACGGAGAAGATGCGCTGGAGCACCGCGTCCAGCGCGGAGCGGTCCTCGGTGGCGCCGTAGCGCACGGTGAGCAGGTAGTCGCGCTCCGGGCGCGGCTCCACCTGCACCACCTCGCCCAGCACCTCCACGGGCCGCAGCGCGCCTCCGGCGTGCAGCTCGAAGGTGAAACGGGTGCCCAGCGGCAGGCTGCGCCGCGTGTGGAGGGTGGCGCCGCCTTGACCCACGCTGCGCGTGTACTCCCCCACCAGGGACTGCGGGCTCTTGTAGGCCACCTTCAGTCGCACGTTCGTGTTCACGCACCCGTCACTCTGCGCCCTTCTCGGGGGGAGCTCAAGTTTACCCCAGCGCCACGGGTAGGGCGCCGCGCCGCGCCAAACACCTGACCTTCCAGGTGTGACGGGTTGTCCGGATGTCGGCGTTGCACTGGCGGCGTGTTCCAACCTGTTGCGCTTTCTTGACCCCCCCCATGTGGGCGCGTATGAATGCCGCCCGGTAGTGGCAAGAAGTGGGAAGGAGTGGAGCTTCATCCCTTGATGGGCTGAAAAGGTGGATCGCCCCCCGTGTTCCGAGGCGTCTATGAGCACCAGATCGACGCGAAGGGGCGGACCAGCCTCCCGGCGAAGCTCCGGGAGACGCTGGTGGGGGCCTACGACGAGCGGCTCATCGTCACGACCGCGCTGGACCGGTGCCTGCACGCCTACCCGGTGCGGGAGTGGGAGGCGCTGGAGACCTCCCTCGCGCGGCGAAATCCCATGGAGCCCGGGGTGAAGACGCTGATGCGCCTGTACGTGGCCAGCGCCCAGGAGTGCCCGCTGGACCGGCTGGGACGGCTGCTCATCCCGCCGTCGCTCCGGACGTACGCGGGGCTGGAGAAGGACGTGGTGTGGGCGGGGATGGTGAAGGTCATTGAGCTTTGGAGCCGCGAGGGCTGGGCGAAGGCCCAGGAAGAGGCCCGCCAGGAGGCGGCCTCCGCGGACGTGATGAAGGTGCTCTCCGAGCTGCGGCAGCCGTAGTCCGGAAAGTCGACAGAGGGCTGAAGTCCCCAGAGGGTGACACCGTATGAATCAGGTTCTGGAGGTGCGGCGAGGAGCGGCGAGCGCGCTGGCGGGTGCCGGGCGCGTGGAGACGCTCATGCTGGAGGGCGAGCTGAGCGAGCAGGACCTGCTGACCCTGTGCGACGAGCTCACCCAGCGCATGCACCGAGGCCTGCGTCAGGTGGTGCTGGACCTGTCCGACGTCGGCCACCTCAACTACAAGGGCGTCAAGCCGCTGATGGCCCGCGCCGAGGCCTTCCGCCGCACCGGTGGAGATTTGAAGCTGTCGGGCCTGTCGCCGTACCTGGCGGCCATCTTCCGGGCCGCCGGCGCGCACGACGCCTTCGAAATCTACCCGCACATGAACGACGCTCGCGCCGCCTTCGGCCTCGCGCGGGCTCCCTTCGTCTGAGTGCTCGTGGGGGCCTTGGAATTCCAGCACCACACCGTCCTGCTGCGTGAAGCGGTGGAGCTGCTGCGACCGGGAGCGGGCAAGGTGATCATCGACGGCACACTCGGGGGTGGTGGCCACACGGAGGCGCTCCTGGCCCAGGGCGCGTCCGTCGTCGGCGTGGACCGCGACCCGGTGGCGCTGGCGGCGGCCACCTCCCGGCTGGGCCCCAACCCCCGCTTCCAGGGCCGCGCCGGCAACTTCGCCGACCTGCCCCGCGTCACCCAGGACCTGCTGCCGGTGGACGGCGTGCTCGTGGACCTGGGCGTGTCCTCGCCCCAGCTGGACGTGGCCGAGCGCGGCTTCTCCTTCAACAAGGACGGCCCGCTGGACATGCGCATGGGCCCGGACGGCCCCACCGCCGCGGAGCTCATCGCCACGCTGGACGAGCGCGAGCTCAAGCACATCCTCGAGGAGTACGGCGAGGAGCCCTTCGCCCGGCCCATCGCCCGCGAGCTCAAGCGCGCACTGCCCACGCGCACGCTGGAGGCCGCCGAGGTCGTCAAGCGCGCGGTGCCGCGCAAGGCGTGGCCCAACCGCATCCACGTGGCCACCCGGACGTTCCAGGCGCTGCGCATGGCCGTCAACCAGGAGCTGGAGGCGCTGGACGCGCTGCTCTCCGCGTTGCCGGGCCTGCTCAAGGTGGGCGGGCGCGCCGCCGTCATCTCCTTCCACTCGCTGGAGGACCGGAAGGTGAAGGAAGCCTTCCGTGCGCTGGAGGGCCGCTGCACCTGCCCTCCGGGCCTGCCCGTCTGCGTCTGTCAGAGCGTGGGCAACTTCAGCGTGGTGACGAAGAAGGCCGTGTCCGCCTCGGAGGAAGAGGTGGAGGTCAACCCCCGCTCTCGGAGCGCGCACCTGCGCGTGGTGGAGAAAGTGCGATGAGCAAGGCGTCGTCCCAGCGTGGCTCCGTCTCGGTGACGGGCGTGCTGCTGCACCTGCTGCCCGCGGTCCTGCTGTTCACCCTGTTCGCGGCGGTGGGCATCCTCCACGTCACCAGCCGGGTGATGGTGGTGGACATGGGCTACCGGCTGTCGCGCGAGGAGGCCGAGAGCCGCTCGCTGACGCGGGAGAACGACCGGCTCAAGCTGGAGCTGGCCACGCTCAAGGCCCCCGGCCGGCTGGAGCGCGTCGCGCGTGAGCAGCTGGGCATGAGCATGCCCGCCGGCAGCGCGGTGGTGTCGCTGTCCGCGGAGAAGCCCTCTCGCGCCAGCGCCTCCGCCCAGGCGCCCCAGGACCCCAAGCCCGCCGTGCGCGTGGCTGGCCGTGGAGGCGCGGGCCGGTGAGGGACTTCAAGGCGACCCGGGCTCCGGAGCCCAACGCGAAGGGGCTGAAGCTGCGGGTGCAGCTCTTGTTCGGCCTCTTCCTGCTCCTCTTGGGAGTCGCCTTCGGTCGCGCCGTGCAGCTGCAGGTCTTCGAGCAGGAGAAGCTGCGGGGGATGGCGCAGGACCAGTACGTCCGCCAGATTGAGATTCCCGCCCGGCGCGGCGACATCTTCGACCGGCGCGGCACGCCGCTCGCCCAGAGCGTGGAGGTGGACTCCGTCTGGGTGGACCCGTCGATGCTGCCCGACGTGCGCCAGGCCTCGAAGCAGCTGGCCAAGGCCCTGAAGGTGGACGCGGACGAGCTGGCCGCGCGCCTGGCCCGCTCCAAGCGCTTCGCCTGGGTCAAGCGCCAGGCCAAGCCCCAGGAGGTCGCCGCGGTGAAGGCGCTGGGCCTGCCCGGCCTGGGCTTCACCAAGGAGCCCAAGCGCTTCTATCCCCAGCGCGAACTGGGCGCGCACGTGATGGGCCTGGTCGGCATGGACGGCAAGGGCCTGGAGGGCCTGGAGAAGGCCTTCGAGGACGAGCTGTCCGGGCAGAACTCGCGCATGTCCGGCTTCCGCGACGCCAAGGGCCGCAAGCTGCTGGTGCAGGGCGCCACCGACCCCCTGGAGCGCCAGGGCGCCGCCGTCACCCTGACCTTGGACCGCCACCTCCAGTACGTGGCCGAGAAGGCCCTGGCCAAGGCGGTGGAGGAGGCCAAGGCCGTCGCCGGCATGGTGGTGGCGCTGGACCCCAAGACGGGGGAATTGCTCGCGGTGGCCAACCACCCGCGCTTCAACCCCAACACGCCCGAGTCCAGCTCCCGCGGCGGCATGCGCAACCGCGCCGCGCTGGATACCTTCGAGCCCGGCTCCACCACCAAGCCCTTCGTGGTGGCCACCGCGCTGGAGGAGAAGGCGATTACGCCCGACAGCGTCTTCTTCTGCGAGAACGGCGCCTGGCGTGTGGGGCGCCACACCATCAACGACACCCACTCCTACGGGTGGCTGGCGCCGCAGGGCATCCTCCAGGTGTCCTCCAACATCTGCATGGCCAAGATCGCCCAGGTGCTGGGCCGCGAGAAGATGGTCGCCGGCTACCACGCCTTCGGCTTCGCCGAGCGCACGGGGCTGTCGCTGCCCGGCGAGGGCCGGGGCGTCATCCCCTTCCCGAAGGCCGAAGTGTCCCTGGCCACCCAGTCCTTCGGTCAGGGCATGACGGCCACCGCGGTGCAGATCGCCGCCGGCTATGGTGCGCTGGCCAACGATGGCGTGATGATGCGCCCCTACCTGGTGTCGAAGGTGGTGGACCCGGACGGGGTGGTTCTGCTGGAGAACCGTCCCACGGAGGTCCGCCGGGTCGTGTCCAGCAAGGTCGCCCGGCAGGTGGTGGGCATGCTCGAAAGCGTGGTCGTCAAGGGAGGCACCGCGCCCCGGGCGGCCATGGATGAATACCGGGTGGCGGGCAAGACGGGCACCGCCCAGAAGGCGGACCCCGTGGCCCGGGGCTACTCGGACAAGCGTATCGCCTCCTTCGTCGGCATGGTGCCGGCCGAGGATCCTCGCATCGTCATCCTCGTGGTGGTGGACGAACCCAAGACAGACGTGTACGGGGGGCTCGTGGCTGCCCCTGCTTTCAAGGAAATTGCGACCGCCGCCATGGCCCACCTGGCCGTGCCTCCGTCTCGGACGGTGGCACCCGGGACGGCCGTGGCCGCCGCGTCCCCCGCGCCTGTCGCGGCGAAGCCGGTGGCCCGAGCGGCCGTCGAGCCCGCCCGCCCGGCGTTGGAGGAAGCGGTCTCGGAGAGCCCTGAGCCCGGCACGGTGCGTGTGCCGGACGTCCAGGGGGCCGGGGGGCGTGAGGCCGTGGTGAAGCTGCTCGCCGCGGCGTTGGAGCCACAGGTACTGGGAAGTGGTCGTGTGGTGTCTCAAACCCCCGCCGCCGGCTCGCTGGTGGAGAAGGGGGCCCGGGTGACGCTGGAGATGGCGACGCGGCAATGAGGCCGCGCTTGCTCCAGGCCCCGCGCTTGCAATGCGTGTGAAGAAGGGGAAGAGATGAAGCTGACGGATGTCCTCGCAGGGTGTGGTGCCGAGCAGACCTCGGGTGGTCGTTCCGCGGTCGACGTCACCGGTGTGACCCAGGACTCGCGGCATGTGAAGCCCGGCGACTTGTTCGTCGCCATTCCCGGCACCAAGGAGGATGGTGCCCAGTTCATCGGGGAGGCCGTGTCACGCGGAGCCGTGGCGGTGGTCTCCGAGAAGCCGGTGCCCTCCTCGCAGGTGCCCTTCTTCAAGGTGGGCAGCGCGCGCAAGGCGCTGGCCCTCATCGCGGCGAACTTCCATGGCCGTCCGGCCGACAAGCTGACGTTGCTCGCCGTCACCGGCACCAACGGGAAGACGACGACGTCCTTCCTGCTGGAGGCGATGAGCGCGGCGGCCTACGTGTCCACGGGTGTCATCGGCACGCTGGGCTACAAGTTCGGCGGCAAGACGGTGCCGACGGCGAACACGACGCCGGACCCGCTGGAGCTGCACCGCATCTTCAAGGAGATGGTGGACGCGGGCGTGGAGACGGTGGTGATGGAGGTCTCCAGCCACGCGCTCGCGCAGGAGCGCGTGCACGGGCTGACCTTCAAGGCCGCGGGCTTCAGCAACCTGAGCCGCGACCACCTCGACTACCACAAGGACATGGAGGACTACTTCCAGTCCAAGCGGAAGCTCTTCGCGGAGAACCTGTCCGCCTCGGGCGTCGCGGTGGTGAACGGCGACGACACCTACGCCAGCCGCATCTACAACGAGCAGCGCGGCCAGAAGAAGATGGCGTGGAAGTTCAGCCGTCAGGGCAGCGGTGAAATCTCGGCCTCGGACGTCACGTTCTCGCTGGATGGCATCAAGGGCACGCTGAAGACGCCCTCGGGTGACATCGCGCTCAAGAGCAAGCTGTTGGGCCCCCACAACCTGGAGAACATCCTCCTGGCGGTGGGCATCGGCATCGGCGCGGGCTTCTCGCGCAGCGACGTGAAGGTCGGCATCGAGCGGATGACGCCGGTGGAAGGCCGCATGGAGCGCGTGGAGAACTACGGCCCGGGCGGAGCGCCCGCGGTGCTGGTGGACTACGCGCACACGGACGACGCGCTCAAGCGCGCGCTCGAGGCGGCGCGCTCCTTGGCCAAGGGCCGCGTCATCGTGGTCTTCGGCTGCGGTGGGGACCGGGACAAGGGCAAGCGCCCGCTGATGGGGCAGGTGGCCGCGGAGGCCGCCGACGTCGCCGTCATCACCAGCGACAACCCGCGCACGGAGGACCCGGACGACATCATCGCCCAGGTGACGCCGGGCCTGGAGAAGGCGGGGCTGCGCCGCATCTCCGCCGCCAAGGTGAAGTCCGGTGAGAAGGGCTACCTGGTGGAAGCGGACCGCCGCGCCGCCATCGAGCAGGCCATCAGCCTGGCGACCGGGGAGGACGTGGTGCTCATCGCCGGCAAGGGCCATGAGACCTACCAGCAGGTGGGCCAGGAGAAGCACAAGTTCGACGACCGGCAGGTGGCCGCCACGGTGCTGGCCGCCCGCAAACCCAGCTGAGACAAGGCGCGCGAGGCGGGCCCTCACACCCCATGGCAGCTCGATTCAGCGACGAAGAGGTGGTGCAGGCGACCGGGGCGACCCGGCGCCTGGGGCCCGGACCGACCGCCTTCGAAGCGGTCTGCACGGACACGCGGGCACTCACCCCGGGCTGCCTGTTCGTGGCGCTCGTGGGTGAGCGCTTCGACGCGCACGCCTTCGTGGACGCCGCGGCCAGGGGTGGCGCGGCGGGCGCGGTGGTGGGAAGGGGCCGCGCGCTGCCGGCGCTGCCCGAGGGCTTCGTGCTGTACGAGGTGGAGGACACGCTGATGGCGTTGGGGGCCCTGGGCCGCCACCACCGTCAGCGCTTCCGCATCCCCATCTGCGCGGTGGGCGGCTCCAACGGGAAGACGACCACCAAGGAGATGGTGGGCGCCATCCTGGCCACGCGCGGGCCGGCCCTGAAGACGGAGGGCAACTTCAACAACGAGATTGGTGTCCCCCTGACGCTGTTCCGGCTGGAGCCCCAGCACGTGGCGGCCGTCATCGAGGTGGGGATGAACCGCCCGGGTGAAATCGAGCGGCTCACCCGCGTGGTGCGCCCCGACGCGGGCGTCATCACCGTCGTCCAGCCCGAACACCTGGAGGGGCTGGGCAGCCTGCAGGGCGTGGCGGACGCGGAAGGGGAGATGTTCCAGGAGATGGGGCCGGGCACCACCATCGTCGTCAACGCGGACGACGCGCTCATCCCCGCGCAGGCCGAGCGCAGCACGGCGAACCGGCTGACGTTCGGCCGGACGGACGGCGCGGACGTGCGGCTGGTGTCGGTGGAGACGAAGGGCCGCGACGGCATGGTGGCCACGGTGCGTCACCTGGGCCGCGAGTGGCCGGTGCGCCTGGCGTTCATCGGCCCGCACAACGCGCAGAACGCCACGGCGGCCTTCGCGGTGGCGCTGGCCCTGGGCTACACGCCGGAAGAGTGCGTGCGGGGGCTGGAGACGGCGCGGCCGTACTCGCGGCGGCTCAACGTGCTGGACGGGCAGGGCGGCGTGACGGTCATCGACGATTGCTACAACGCCAACCCCGCGTCCATGGACGCGGCGCTGGAGACGCTCGGCACGCTGGTGCCCTCGGGCGGCCGGGCGGTGGCGGTGCTGGGCGACATGTTGGAATTGGGTCCGGGCGAGCTCGAGGAGCACGCGCGCCTGGGCGAGCAGGTGTCGGGCAAGGCGGCGCTGGTGGCGTTCTTCGGCCCGCGCTCGGCGGAAGGCTTCAAGCGCGCGGGGCTGGCAGAGGCCGCGGCGCATTTCACGGAGGTGGAGCCGCTGGTGGCGTGGTTGACGCCGCGGCTGCGCCCCCAGGACGTGGTGCTGGTGAAGGCGAGCCGCGGCATGCGGCTGGAGCGGGTGGTGGCCTCGCTGACGGGCACCCCGACGTCCTCCGGAGGAAACCACTAGTGCTGTACCTGCTCTACGAGCTCATCCAGAACACGGAGGCGGGGCGCATCCTCAACTTCTTGCGCTACCCCACCTTCCGCATCATCGCCGCCGGGGTCTTCGCGCTCGTCCTGGGCATGCTCATCGGTCCGCGCCTCATCGCGAGGCTCAGGCTCAAGCAGCACGGCCAGAGCAACGTGCGTGAGGACACGCCGGACTCGCATCAGAAGAAGAAGGGCACGCCCACCATGGGTGGCGCGCTCATCCTCATCTGCATCGCGGCGGGCACGCTGTTGTTCGCGGACCTGAAGAGCCGCGTCGTCTGGGTGGTGCTGCTGCTCACCTTCGGCTACGGCTTCATCGGCTTCCTGGACGACTGGCTCAAGCTGTCCAAGCGCAACTCCAAGGGCCTGGCGGGCCGCAAGAAGATGGTGCTGCAGACCTTCTTCTACCTGGTGGCGGTGTTCGGCCTGCTCACCACGTGGACGCAAGCAGACGGCTCGTTCGGCCCCACGCTGCTCATCAACACGCGGCTGACCCTGCCCTTCATCCCCTCGCACTGGTTCAACCTGGACCTGGGCTGGTTCTACGTCGTGTTCGCGTGGGTGGTGGTGGTGGGCACGTCCAACGCGGTGAACCTCACCGACGGCCTGGATGGCCTGGCCATCGTGCCGACCATCGTCTCCGCGATTACGTTCGCGGTGCTCTGCTACGTGGCGGGCACCACGCTGAGCATCGCGGACTCGGTGACGGTGGGGGGCACCACGAAGCTGGTGGCCACGCCGCTGTACCAGTACCTGGGCATCCTCCAGGTGAAGGGCGGCGCGGAGCTGGCGGTGTTCTGCGCGGCCATCGTCGGCGCGGGCATCTCCTTCCTGTGGTTCAACACCTACCCGGCCTCCGTGTTCATGGGCGACATCGGCTCGCTGGCGCTGGGTGGGGCCCTGGGCGGACTCGCCGTGCTGTCCAAGAACGAGGTGGTCTCCGCCATCATCCACGGCATCTTCTTCGCGGAGGCGCTGAGCGTGATGATTCAGGTGGCCTCGTTCAAGATGACCGGCAAGCGTGTGTTCAAGATGGCGCCGGTGCACCACCACTTCGAGCTCAAGGGCCTGGCCGAGCCGAAGATCATCGTCCGTTTCTGGATCGTCTCCATCCTCTGTGGTGGCGTGGCGCTCCTGTCGCTGAAGCTGCGCTGATTCCCCCAAGGGGTGGTGCCTCCCATGTCGCTCTCGCTGTCCGGGCAGAAGGTGTTGGTGTACGGGCTGGCGAAGAGCGGCGTCGCGGCGCTCCGCCTGTTGTGTCGGCAGGGCGCGAGCGTGACGGCGCTCGACGCTCGCAGCGAGGAAGCCCTGGGCGACGTGGCCCGTGAGGTGAAGGCGCTGGGGGCAGCGCTCGTCACCGTGCCCGCGCCGCCGGGCCTGTTGGAGTCGCAGGCGCTGGTGGTGGTGAGCCCGGGCGTGCCGCTGGCGCTGCCGGAGCTGCGCGCGGCCGCCGCGGCCCGGGTGCCCATCTGGGGCGAGGTGGAGCTGGCGTGGCGCGCGCTCACCGCCGTGCCGCTGTTCGGCATCACCGGCACCAACGGCAAGAGCACCACCACGGCGCTCACCGGGGAGCTGTTCGCCAAGGGCGGCCGGCGCACCTTCGTGGGCGGCAACCTGGGGCGGCCCTTCAGCGAGGCGGCGCTCACGCCCTCGGACTGGGACGCGCTGGTGGTGGAGCTGTCCAGCTTCCAGCTCGAGGGCATCCAGTCCCTGCGCCCGCGCGGCGCCGCCATCCTCAACCTCACGCCGGACCACATCGACCGGTACGCGAGCCACCAGGAATACGGCGAGGCCAAGGCGCGCATCTTCCAGCACCAGCGCGACGGCGACTTCGCGGTGGTGAACGCCGACGACGCGGCCGTCATGGGCCTGGCGGCCCAGGCCCGCGCGCCGGTGTATGGCTTCAGCGTCACGGGCCGGCCGGTGGTGGACGCGCCGAGGCTCGCGGGGCTCGCGGTGGCGAAGGACGGCGGCTTCCGGCTGGAGTTCCTGGGCGAGTCGTACCGGCTGGACAACCGCGCGCTGCGCGGCGCGCACAACGCGCAGAACGCGATGGCGGCGGCGCTCCTGGCGCGGCTGGGCGGTGTGCCGGCGGACGCGGTGCAGGCGGGGCTGGACAGCTACCCGGGCCTGCCCCACCGGTTGGAGAGCGTGCGGGTGCTGGACGGGGTGGAGTGGGTGAACGACTCGAAGGCCACCAACGTGGACTCGGTGCTGGTGGCGCTGCGCGCGTTCCGGGACGGGGTGTGGCTGATTGCTGGTGGCAAGGGCAAGGGCGCGCCGTACGCGCCCATGGTGGAGGCGGGGCGGGGCAGGGTGAAGGGCGTGCTGACCATCGGCGCGGATTCGGAACTGCTCGCCCGGGCCTACGAGGGGCAGGCGGCGGTGCATGCGTGCGGCACGCTGTCGGCGGCGGTGGCGAAGGCGCGCGAGCTGGCGAAGGCGGGGGACACGGTGCTGCTGTCGCCCGCGTGTGCGTCGTACGATCAGTTCAAGAACTTCGAGGACCGGGGCGACAGCTTCAAGCGCCTGGTCGGAGCGCTGTGACGGCATGAAGACCTCTCCTCCGTCGAACGCTCCCGTGCGGTTCGACCCCATCCTCCTGTGCGCGGTGCTGGCCCTGGTGACGATGGGGCTGGTGATGGTGTACTCGGCGAGCGCGGTGCTGGCGCAGGACAAGCTCGGCGACAGCCTCTACTTCTTCAAGCGGCAGGTGACGGCGGCGGGCATGGGCCTGGTCGCCATGGCCGTGGCGATGAAGGTGGGGTGGCGCAAGCTGGCGCGCTGGGCGTATCCGCTGCTGCTCGCGGCCATCGTCCTGCTGGTGCTGGTGGCCATCCCCGGCATCGGCTCGACGGCGGGTGGCGCGCGCCGCTGGATTCGCCTGCCGGGCTTCAGCCTGCAGCCGGCGGAGGTCGCCAAGTTCGCGTGGGTCGTCTACCTGTCGTACTCGCTGGCGAAGAAGCGCGAGAAGGTGGCGACGTTCTCCGTGGGCTTCCTCCCGCACCTGGCGCTGTGCGGCATCCTGGTGATGCTTTGCATGCTGCAGCCCGACTTCGGCAGCAGCGTGCTGCTGGTCTTCATGCTGTTCGTGCTGCTGTTCGCCGCCGGCGCGAAGCTGAGCTACCTGGTCGGCTCCATCCTGCTCGCGCTGCCCCTGGCCTACGTGGCGATTGCGTCCAGCCCGTACCGCATGAAGCGCATCCTGGCCTTCCTGGACCCGTGGGCCCACCGGCATGACGTGGGCTACCAGGTGGCCGAGTCGCTGATGTCCATCGGCTCCGGCGGCGTGTCCGGCCTGGGCCTGGGCGACGGTCGGCAGAAGCTCTTCTTCCTGCCGGAGGCGCACACCGACTTCATCTTCGCCATCCTCGGCGAGGAGACGGGCCTCATCGGCGTGGGTGTGCTGGTGGTGCTCTACGCCATCGTCCTGTGGCGCGGCGTGCGCGCGAGCCTGGCGGCGGGCGAGTCGTTCGGCACGTACCTGGGGCTGGGCATCTCCTCCATCATCGCCTTCCAGGCCACGGTGAACATGTGCGTGGCCATGGGGCTGCTGCCCACGAAGGGGCTGACGCTGCCGTTCGTCTCGTACGGCGGCTCGTCGCTGGTGGTGCTGATGGGCGCGGCGGGCGTGTTGTTGTCGCTGAGCGCCAGCGCGCAGGGGGCGCCGAGGGGCGCCCGGTCGGGTTCGGAGCTGAGGGAGGTGGCGGCGTGAAGGTGCTCATCGCGGGAGGCGGCACGGGAGGGCATCTGTTCCCGGGCATCGCCCTGGCGGAGGAGGTGGTGACGCGTCACCACGCCAACGAGGTCGTCTTCGTGGGCACCGAGCGGGGCCTGGAGGCGCGGGTGGTGCCGCGCGAGGGCTATCCGCTGGAGCTGGTGAAGGTGCAGGGCCTCAAGGGCAAGGGCTTCTTCTCCCTGCTCAAGGCGCTCATCGCGCTGCCCCTGGCGTTCATCGAGTCCTTCCGCATCCTCGCCCGGCAGAAGCCGGACGTGGTGGTGGGCGTGGGTGGCTACGCGAGCGGGCCGGTGGTGCTGGCCGCGTGGCTGATGGGCATCCCCACCGCCATCCAGGAGCAGAACGCGCTGCCGGGCCTCACCAACAAGGTGCTGGGCAAGGTGGTGCGGGTGGTGTTCATCGCCTTCGAGGAGGCGCGCCAGTTCTTCCCCGAGAAGAAGGTGCAGCTCATCGGCAACCCCATCCGCCGCAAGCTGATGGACAACTACCTGCGCAGCCACGTGGCGCACGAGCACTTCTCGGTGCTCGTCTTCGGCGGCAGCCTGGGCGCGCGGGGCTTGAACCAGCGGATGCTGGAGGCGCTCGACTCGCTGGGGGACCTGAAGGGCGAGCTGCGCTTCGTGCACCAGACGGGCAAGAACGACCTGGAGATGGTGCGCAAGGGCTACCAGGACAAGGGCTTCGACGCGGAGGTGGTGGAGTTCATCGACGACATGTCGAGCGCGTACGCGAAGGCGGACCTGGTCATCTGTCGCGCGGGCGCCACCACGCTGGCGGAGCTGACGGTGTGCAAGAAGGCCAGCATCCTGGTGCCGTTCCCGCATGCGACGGATGACCACCAGACGGTGAACGCGCGGGCATTGGTGGACGCGGGTGCGGCGCTGATGTTCCAGGAGTCGGAGCTGACGGGCGCGAAGCTGGCGGAGACCCTGCGCACGCTCAAGGAGCACCCCGAGCGGCTCAAGGGGATGGAGAAGAAGGCGGCGCTGCTGGGCCGTCCGGAGGCGGCGAAGGAGCTGGCCGACGTGTGCGTGGATTTGATGGTGCAGACCTGGGGCCCCAGTGGCCGCGAGCGCGCCACACCCGAAGCGAAGAAGGCGCCCAGGAGCGAGTCGTGACGAGGAACAAGCCCCCCAGTCTCTTCAAGACGCGGCACGCCGCGCAGGTGCACTTCGTGGGCATCGGCGGCATCGGCATGAGCGGCATCGCCGAGGTGCTGCTCAACCTGGGCTACCGGGTGTCCGGCAGCGACTTGAAGGAGAGCGACATCACCCGGCGCCTGACGCGCATGGGCGCCACCATCTTCGAGGGCCACAAGGCCGAGAACCTGGTCCAGGCGGACGTGGTGGTCATCTCCTCGGCGGTGCGCAAGGACAACCCCGAGGTCGTCACCGCGCGCCAGCGCAAGATTCCCGTCATCCCCCGCGCGGAGATGCTCGCGGAGTTGATGCGGCTGAAGTACGCGGTGGCCGTCGCCGGCAGCCACGGCAAGACGACGACGACG
Organism: Myxococcus sp. AS-1-15; assembly: GCF_020037055.1. Classification (NCBI taxonomy): domain Bacteria; kingdom Pseudomonadati; phylum Myxococcota; class Myxococcia; order Myxococcales; family Myxococcaceae; genus Myxococcus; species Myxococcus sp. AS-1-15. Next base: position 875,593 of record NZ_JAIQDF010000001.1, read on the forward strand.
TCCATGGTGGCCACGGTGCTGAGCGCCGCGGGCCTGGACCCGACGGCGGTGGTGGGCGGCAAGGTGAACGTGCTCGACTCCAACGCCAAGCTGGGCAAGAGCGAGCTGATGGTGGTGGAGGCGGACGAGTCCGACGGCAGCTTCCTCAAGCTGCACCCGTCCATCTCCATCGTCACCAACATCGACCCGGAGCACATGGACCACTACGGCTCGCTGGAGGTGCTCCAGTCGGCCTTCGTGGAGTTCTGCAACCGGGTGCCGTTCTACGGCCTCAACGTGCTGTGCCTGGACAACCCCAACGTCCAGGCGCTCCTGCCGCGCATCGAGAAGCGCTTCGTCACCTACGGCAGCTCGCACATGGCGGACTACCGCCTGGAGAGCATCACCCTGGATGGGTTCACCACCACGTTCCAGGCGTTCCGCCGGGACGAGGCGCTGGGGGAGTTCCGGGTGCGCATGGTGGGCGCGCACAACGCCTTCAACGCGCTGGCGGTCATCGCGGTGGCGGAGGAGATGGACATCCCGCTGGAGACGGTGCGCACGGCGCTGGCCGAGTTCGGCGGCGTGCAGCGGCGCTTCACGGTGAAGGGCGAGGCGAATGGCATCACCGTGGTGGACGACTACGGGCACCACCCCACGGAGGTGCTGGCCACGCTCGCGGGCGCCCGGCGCGCCTTCGGTCGGCGGCTGGTGGTGGCCTTCCAGCCGCACCGCTACACGCGCACGCACGATTTGTTCAAGGACTTCACCACCGCGTTCAACGACGCGGACCTGCTCTTCGTGACCAACGTCTACGCCGCCGGTGAGGAGCCGATTCCGGGCGCCACCGGTGACGCGCTGGCGGACGCGATTCGCGCGCACGGCCACCGCGACGTGACGTTCGTCCCCAAGCGCACGGACCTGCCGGCGGCGCTGCTGCCCCGGCTGCGTGAGGGGGACCTGGTGCTGACCTTGGGCGCGGGTGACATCACCCACGTGGGTCCGGACCTGCTCGGCCTGCTCGGCCATGCGGCTCCGACGAAGGGCTAGCGCGTCATGGTGGAAGCAGGCGTGAAGACGGCGCTGGCCCTCCGGTTGGAGCGGGTGCCGGACTGCGAGCTGAAGGCGGGCGAGCCCCTGGCTCCGCTCATCAGCGTCCGGGTGGGCGGCGCGGCGGAGGTGCTGGTGCGGCCGCGCTCTGGCGATGCGCTGGTGGAGGTGTTGAAGCTGGCGCGCGACGAGGGCGCGCCCTTGAGCATCCTCGGTGGTGGCGCGAACACGCTGGTGGGGGATGGCGGCGTGCCGGGTGTCACGGTGAAGCTGCCCGGGGACTTGTTCCCGGAACTCATCGACGTGGGGCCGGAGGGTGGGCTCATCACGTTGGGGGCGGGCGCGGCCATCGTGAAGCTGGTGAACGTGATGCGCTCGCAGGGGCTGGTGGGCGCGGAGTTCCTCGCGGGCATCCCCGGGACGCTGGGCGGCGCGGTGGCGATGAACGCGGGCACGAAGAACGGCGAGGCCTTCCGTGTCATCGAGGCCGTCGAGGTCGCGACGCCGGACGGGGTGGGGTGGCTGACGAAGGCGCAGGTGCCGCATGCGTACCGTCACTCGGAGCTGCCTGCTGGAGGGGTGGTGACGCGGGTTCGCTTCCGGTTGCCGCGCGGGGACGTGGCGGCGTCCAAGGTCGCGATGGACGCGGACCTGGGGTACCGCAAGCGCACGCAGCCGTTGAGCCAGCCGAACTTCGGCAGCGTCTTCACCAATCCGCCGGGTGACCATGCCGGGCGGCTCATCGAGCTGGTGGGCCTGAAGGGGCACACGCTCGGGCGGGCGCAGATCTCCACGCTGCACGCCAACTGGATTGTCAACCTGGGCGGGGCGACCGCTCGGGACGTGCTGGGGCTCATCACGCTGATGCAGACGCGCGTGAAGGATGCCACTGGCGTCGACATGAAACCCGAAGTCAAACGCGTGGGAGTCTTCCTGCCATGACAGTCAATCGCGGCGCCTTCACGAAGGACGAGCTGAAGCACAAGCGCGTGGGCGTGTTGTTCGGCGGCCTGTCGTCCGAGCGCGAGGTGTCCCTGCGCACGGGCGCGGCCGTGTCGGGCGCGCTGCGCTCGCTGGGCTACGACGTGGTGGACATCGACGTGGGCAAGGACTTGCCCGCGCGGCTCGTCGCCGAGAAGGTGGACGTGGCGTGGCTGGCGGTGCACGGCCGCTACGGCGAGGACGGCAGCCTCCAGGGGCTGCTCGAGTCCATGTTCATCCCGTACACGGGCAGCGGTGTGCTCGCGTCAGCGATGGCGATGGACAAGGTGTACGCGAAGCAGATCTTCCTGGCGCATGGCATTCCCACGCCCGCGTATCGCGCGTTCCAGGACGAGGCGTCCGCATTGGCCGCGGGGGACTCGCTGCCGTTCCCCTTCCCGGTGGTGGTGAAGCCCAGCCGCGAGGGCAGCAGCGTGGGCGTGCACATCTGCAAGACGCGGGATGCGTACGATGCCGCGGTGAAGGACGCCGCGAAGTACGCGGGCACGCTCATGGTCGAGCAGTTCGTGAAGGGCCGCGAGGTGCAGGGTGGCGTGCTGGACGACGAGGCGCTGGGGGTCATCGAGGTCCGCGCCGCGCGCGAGTTCTACGACTACGACGCGAAATACAAGGCGGGGACTGGCACGCAGTACCTCTTCCCCGCGCCGCTCCCCGAGGCGCAGTACGCGCGGGTGAACGAGGTGTGCCTGGGCGCGCACCGGGCGCTGGGCTGCGCGGGTGGCTCGCGCTCGGACGTCATCGTCACCGAGGGTGGCGATGTGTTCTTGCTGGAGACGAACACGCTGCCGGGCATGACGGCTACGAGCCTGCTGCCCAAGATTGCCGCGGGACGTGGCATCGACTTCCCGGCGCTGTGCGAGCGGCTGCTCGTGGGGGCATGCCTCAAGGCCTGAGCGGGAGGCTCGCCCCTGTGTGGGGGCAGCTCGGGATGCCGGCGCTGCTCGCGCCTCGCTGATGCGGGGCGCTGACGCAAGGCGGCTCCTTCAGCTGCACTGCGCGTTGGCGCTCCTTCATGCACGCGGCGACGCGATGGCGGCGCTGCTTGATTCCGCTGATGCGGGGCGCTGACGCAAGGTGGCTCCCTTCAGCTGGGTTGCGCCTGGTCCCTGTGACGAGCGTGAGTTGGCATGACGGTGGAACTGCGCGCACTCGATGCTGAGGGGGGATGCAAGGTGGCCGCGCTCCCGCTGGGCTGTGCGTGGCCTCTGTGGTGAGCGCGAAGCGGCATGACGTTGGTGCTGCGTGCTCTCACTGCTGCGGGGCCTTGATGCGAGGTGGCGCATTTCGACTGGGCTGCGCCTGGCCCCTTTGACGAGCGTGAGTTGGCATGACGGTGGCGCTGCTGCGGGGGGAAGTTGAGGTGAAATGGCCGCCCTTCAACAGGGCTGCGCGTGGTCTCTCCACTGAGCGCTCGGCGACAAGGTGGTGTCACTGCCGCCGATGCGGGGCACTGAGCCGAGGTGGTCCCGCCAGTTGGCCTGCGCGTGGGCATTCCTCCGTGTGCGTGGCGACGCCGGACGTCTTGGTGGAACGCGCTGTCCTGTGCGTGGCCCTCATGCCGCGCGCGTGAAGACTTCGGACGATTCGGCCGGCACGTTCGCTTCGGCGCGACCTGTCCACCTCGACCACCCCTGTCGTCCGCCACTGTGTGCCGTGGTGAGAGTGGAGGCGTCGTCGCGTCCTCTTTCCCAGGACTCTCAGTCTCCGCGTAGGCGAGACGTGATGGCAGATGCAACGGAATGTGCGACTTTTTCGGCGCCATCCGTTCTTGAGCAGGGGCTGGATTGGGTCCGCAAAAGTGGCCCGTCGGTTCTTCACCGCGCCCCCACCTCTCATGAACGCGAACGCTCCGTGGAAGCGCAGTGTCCTGCTCATCCTGGCCCTCTGGCTGGGAGTCACCGCCTGCAAGGACTCCGAGTCCGACGACCCTCCGGTGGACGTCGTCGACTCGGGCTCGGATGCGGGGAGTCCTGACGGAGGTTCACCCGATGCCCATGTCCCGGACGGAGGAGGGGAGCCGACAGACGGAGGCGGGCCCACGTCGGATGGCGTGGGCTTCATCGACTACACACTCCCCATGCAGGACGCGGAGCAGGTGCCTCGCAACACGCGCATCCATGTGGCCTTCGTCGATGCGCTCGACGACACCACCGTGGGATCCGCGAGCCTTACTGTGACGGAGAACGGTGTGGCGGTTGCGGGCGCCGTCACCCATGACGCCGCCACGCGCTCCCTGGCCTTCGTCCCCGCGCGAACCTTCGCGGCCGACACGCTGGTGACGGTCACGGTCGCGACCGCGCTGCGCACCACGACAGGCAACAGCTTGCCCGGGCCCTATGTCTTCCGCTTCAGCGTGGGCGCGGAGACGGACACGAGGGCACCGACGGTGTCCTCCACCCGACCCACGCATCAGCAGCGGTACGTGGCGGTGGGCTACCCCGTGTACTCGCTCACCTTCGAGGAGCAGATGGACCCGCGGACCCTCAACGCGGAGACGCTCCGCTTCGAGCAGAAGCTGGACGACTCACCAGCCGCGCCGCTCACGGGGGCCATCTCGTACGAGCCCAGCTCCCGCACGGCCTACTTCCGGCTGAACCCGCTGCCCGCGCCGGGCGCCGTCGTCACCGGCACGCTCTCCACCCAGGCGAAGGACCTGGCGGGCAACGCGCTCACGAGCAGCTTCAGCTATTCGTTCACCCTGAGCATCGTCGCGGACAACGGAGCGCCGAGCCTCGCATCGACCTTCCCCGCATACGGGGCGACGGGTGTCCCCGTACGCATCGCCGCCATCGAGGGCATCTTCGCGGAGCCCCTGCGCCCCACCACGGTGAGCGTGGAGCGCTTCTATCTGGAGGAGATGGACGAGATTGGCGCGAAGCCCGTCCGCAAGGTGCCCGGCACCGTGCGCTACGATGACCGACGGATGGCGGCCATCTTCACGCCGACCTCGCCCCTCGCGTACCAGACGCGCTACCGGGTGACCATCGACGACGTGGAGGACCTCGCGGGTAACGGCTACCCGTGGATGGGTTCCAACCCATTCTGGTTCGTCACGGAGCTCCAGCCCGCACCTCCCCAGGTGACGGGCGCGCTGCCCGTCGGGGACGCGCGCTTCGTCTCGCGCGACGGCGCGCTGCGCGTGAGCTTCGACCGTCCGCTGGACCCGGCCTCCGTCAACACCACGACCTTCTCGGTCGCGGGGCATTCGGGCCTGGTGAACTACGAGGCCTCCACCCGCACCGCCGTATTCCGTCCGGTGCCGCCGTTCGCGCCGGCCACCGTCTACACGGCCACGGTGAAGGACGTCCGCACGCCCCAGGGACAGACGCTCGCCGCGCCCTTCACGTACACCCTCCGAACGGTGGACACGCGCACGCAGGTCAGCGGCGCCACGCACGGGCAGCCCGGCGGCCTGGTGTTCGCCACCGGCCCCCTGGGCACGCTGGCCGTCTGGAACGAGGACACCGGCGAGGGCGTCCAGGTGCGCGCGGCGCTCGACTCCGGCGGCGGCTACGGTGCATCACGGCTGCTCGGAGTGAGCACCTCGGCGGCGGTGGTTCCTCAGGTCGCCGTCTGGGACAACCGCTTCGCCATCTCCTGGCCGGATGCGACGGGCATCAACCAGCGCGTGGTCGCCTTCGATGGGACGACGCTCACGACCGCCGGGCCCAACACCACCGGGCGCCTGTTCAGCGCGGCCGGGCGCCTGTTCATGGTCGAGTCGAATCGCATCCGCGCCCTCTCCGGCAACCAGTGGGCGGAGGTCTTCGCCACCGGCACGCTGGGGGCGAACCCCACGTTCCTCCACAACGGCGGCGCCGTGCTGATTGCCTCCACGCCGGGCGCCAACCCCCGCGTCGCCGTCACCTACGACGGCGTCCAGTGGGTGCAGAGCTCCCTCTCGTCCCGCGCGGACGCCGACTACCTCCGCGTGGGAGACACCTTCGTCCGCGCGTGGGTGAGCGACCGGGGCACGGAGTTCTCGCGCTTCGACCGGGCCACGCGGCAGTGGAGCGCCCCGGAGCTCATCTCCACCTCGGACTCGGACGCGGTGAAGCTCGCCACGGACGGACAGGGCATCACCGCCGTCTACGTCCACGCGAACGGCTTCCCGTACGCGGCGGACCGCGTGGGGAGCACGTGGCAGCCGGAGGTCCGGCTCGCGGAGAACTCGGTCAGCACGTTGTGGGGCGTCGCGCGGAGCCACGGCAACTTCGTGGCGCTGTGGACCGCCAGCGTCAGCACGAGCCAGCTGCGCGCCACGTACCAGACGGGCGGCTCCTGGTCCTCGCCGGTGACGGCCACCGTGGTGACGGGGATGAGCCGCGTCCGCGACCTGCGTGTGCAGGGCGACGACCTGCTCGTCCTCACCGAGACGGGCAGCGCCACCGCCAACCATCAGGTGTGGGGCACAGCGCTCACGCTCCAGGGCTGGCGACCCGCGGTCCTGCTGCGCGACTCCACGGCGGGCCGTGCCTCGTTCATTCCCATCGACTCAGGACAGGGCGTGGTCTTCGCGGCGCCCGGACAGCTCACCGTGCGCGCGTACCAAGGGGCGGGCGAGTGGGCCGAGCCCCGGCCGCTCGCGGCGCCCGCCGCCACGGGCACGGTGGGGGTGAGCTCCATCGACTTCCTGCCAGACGGGCGGGGCGTGGCGGCCTGGGAGCAGTTCGACGCCGGGGCGTGGAGCGTCTTCCTCGCCGAATACGACGGGACGTCCTGGGGGCAGCCCGTGCACGTGGCCCGTCCCGCGCGCAAGCCGCGTGTCGCGCGCCACGAGGGCCGCAGTGTCGTCGCCTTTCAGCAGCCGGTGACGGACGGGAAGCTGGACGTGCGGGTGGTCAGCTACGAGGACGACCAGTTGGGCACCGCCGTCCTGCTCGACAGCGTGACGGCCACCCAGCTTCACCTGGACGTGGACCAGAGCGGTGGTGGCTTCCTCGTCGCGTGGGGCATCGCGAACGTGCGCACTTCCTACAGCGCGGATGGCCTGTCGTGGTCGGCGGCGACGACCACCCTTCCCGCGGACACCATCAACAACTGGCAGATCGACCGGCTGGATGTCGACGCGGTGGGCAGCCAGCTCGTGGTGTCCGCGCGCCGGTACATCAACTTCCTCGCGAGGGTGAGCATGGGCGGCATCTTCCAGAACACCTACGGGAGCTCGGCCCACATCGATGACGAGCAGTACGTCGTCCACGGCAACACGCTGATGATGGTGGAGGGACTCTCCGACGAGATTGGCTGGCGGGCCTTCAACGGCGAGACCTGGAACCACACCTTCACCCGCATCCCGGGGCAGGGGGGCTATGCGCTGGTGGGCCCGTCCCCCCAGGGCCTGCGCCTGCACACGGGCAAGGCGTGGTTCCGCTGGGATGGCGCGAACTGGGTGCACGTCGCGGCGAGCAGCCGCCCCGCCAACGCCAACGCGGGCCGCATGGTCTGTGACGACAAGGGCTGTGGCGCGGTGGCGGCGTCGCCCCGGGACTTCGCGGGCGTGCTCGCCCTGTCCTACGCGGTGGGCACCGGCCCGCTCCACGCGGGGGCCACTCCGGGGGAGACCTCCACCGGCGTTCAGTACGACAGCGCGACGCTGGACTTCGAGGCGGGCACCTACCGCCTCACATGGCACCAGCTCGTCGAGGACCGCGTCACCGTGCTCCAGGCCAGCACCCGGCTGTGAGGTCCGCCACCGGGTGGGCCTCCCCCGCCCGCCCGGTGCAGGGACATCGTCCCGAAGTCCAGGAGGCCGGGGCGCCCTCCCGCATGAGCCCGTCCGGTCGGGCCGCGGGAGGGCGGCGGGCGTTTCGAGGCGGGGACGAAAGCTCCGGTTCTCGCCGTGAGTTCACCCGCTGACGCTTCCGCGCGCGGGCTTGATAAAAGTCCCCTTGAAATCCAGCCGCTTGAAGATCAAGGTCCGCCGCCCTTCGCCAGGGGCCCGCTTGGGGCGGGAGCCTTGTTTCCTCAGGGGTGTTTCACGCGCTACAGCAACGTGGCTGTTGCCAAAAACTGGCGTGGAGATCCATCCGCGCGCAGCATGCGTGACACCGTTCCCTCACCATGGCCTTCGGACGAAGCAAAAACCGCCGCCGTCAAGACTCCGCCCAGCGAAATGAGGCGGTGAAGAGCGCGGTGCGTTCGAAGGGCCCGGGCGTCGTGAAGGTACTGGCCCTGACGCTGACGACGGGCCTGTTGGTGTGGGGCGGGGTGGAGACGCGCAAGTGGGCGTTGTCGTCGCCCCGCTTCGAGCTGGCGGCGGTGTCCTTCACCGGCCTGGAGCGCGCCTCGCGCGTGGAGCTCTTGCGGCTGGCGGCGCTGACGAAGGGTCAGAACCTCTGGACGTTGGACACGGGGGCGCTGGAGCGCGCGATGCGCCAGCACCCGTGGGTGAAGAAGGTGGAGGTGACGCGGCGCTTCCCGAACCGGGTCTCGGTGCAGGTGTCCGAGCATGTCCCGGAGGCGCTGGCGGTGTTGGGCGAGCTGTACGTGCTGGACGAGGAGGGCGAGCCCTTCAAGCGGGTGACGCCCGGCGACGGGCTGGACCTGCCGCTGGTGACGGGGGTGGACAGGGACGGGTACGTGGCGGACCCGCAGGTGGCGCGCCAGCGGTTCCAGGCGGCGCTGGAGGTGGCGCGGGCCTACACGAGCGCGTCCCCGGGCAAGCCCGAGCGGCTGTCCGAGGTGCGGATGGAGGGGCGGGAGGTGACACTGGTGGCCGCGTCCGGCCAGGAAGTGCGCCTAGGCGAAGGAGATTCCGAGGTCAAGCTGCAGCGGTTGGCCCGTGTTCGTCGCGAACTGAGCGCGAGGGGGCTTGCAGCGGAGATCATTCACCTGGATAACCGGGCCCGGCCCGGCTGGGTGGCGGTGAAGATTTCGAGCCCCGCGTCCGAGAGGAGCGGGAGCCCGAAGCCGTAAGAGGACGCCCCTTTCACGAGAGTGGGGGGCCTGGGAGGGTTGTCATGGCGAAGCAGAAGTCGGGGGAGATCATTGTCGGCCTCGACATCGGCACGACGAAGATTTGCGCCATCGTCGGTGAGCTGACCGACAGCGGTATCGACATCATCGGTATCGGGACGCATCCGTCGAAGGGGTTGCGCAAGGGCGTGGTGGTCAACATCGAGGCGACCGTCTCCTCCATCCGCCGCGCCATCGAAGAGGCGGAGCTGATGGCGGGCGCGGAGATTTCCCACGTCTACACGGGCATCGCCGGTGGCCACATCAAGGGGTTCAACTCCCAGGGCATCGTGGCGGTGAAGGACAAGGAGGTCCGCGAGGCGGACATCGCGCGCGTCATCGACGCGGCGAAGGCGGTGGCCATCCCCCTGGACCGGGAAGTCATCCACGTGCTGCCCCAGGAGTTCATCATCGATGACCAGGGCGGCATCAAGGAGCCCCTGGGCATGGCGGGCGTGCGCCTGGAGGCCAAGGTCCACATCGTCACGGGCGCCGTGTCCAGCGCGCAGAACATCGTCAAGTGCGCCAACCGCACGGGCCTGAATGTCTCCGACATCGTCCTGCAGCCCCTGGCGAGCGCCGAGGCGGTGCTGGGCGAGGACGAGAAGGAGCTGGGCGTGTGCCTCGTCGACATCGGCGGCGGCACCACCGACATCGCCATCTTCTCCGGCGGCTCCATCGTCCACACGGCGGTGATTGCGCTGGGCGGCAACAACCTCACCAGCGACATCGCCATCGGCCTGCGCACGCCCGCGCACGAGGCCGAGCGCATCAAGCAGAAGTACGGCTGCGCGCTGGCGTCGCTCATCAACAAGGACGACACCATCGAGGTCCCCAGCGTCGGGGGCCGTCAGCCGCGCGTGCTCGGCCGCCAGATCCTCTGCGAGATTCTGGAGCCGCGCGTGGAGGAGATCTTCCAGCTCGTGCACCGCGAGATCCAGAAGTGCGGCTACGAGGACCTGCTCGCTTCGGGCGTGGTGATTACGGGTGGCTCCACGCTGCTGGCGGGCATGCCGGAGCTGGCCGAGGAGGTGCTTGGGCTGCCCGTGCGTCGCGGCATGCCGCGCGGCATCGGCGGGTTGGTGGACGTGGTGAAGAGCCCCATGTACGCCACGGGCGTGGGCCTGGTCGTCTACGGTGCCAAGCACCTGGACCGGCGCATGTTCCGCATCCGCGAGGAGAACGTGTACAAGAAGGTGAAGGGCCGCATGCGCGAGTGGCTCGAGGAAATCTTCTAGCGCCTGGGACGCAGCGCGCGTCCTGTCGTAACGCGAGGGGCTCTTCCGGAAGGAGGGCCCCTCGTCGCTTTTCTGGCGGCATGCGTCAGCGGTGCCCCCTTCGTTGACGTGTCAGGGCGGCTGCCCCGCAGGGTCCTGACAGGTCAGCCCGAGGGAGACGTGAGGGGTGGGTCATCCGGTTTCCAGAATCCGGATCCGTGATTCGGATCCGCGGGCCTGGAGGGAGGGGGGCGTCCGAGTGAACCCCCCTGAAACAGGGCGTGGACCGGAAGTGGACGGAGTGTGGCTCCTGGATTGCTATGGGCGTTCACTGCCGCACGGGCCAGTCCCTACACCCCGCGGCCCCGGTCCTATGACTCCCACATCCAAAACTCCCACTTCGCAGGTCGCGGCACGTCGTGGACGCGCTGGCTTGCCCGTCGTCGGTCTGCTGGCGCTCCTGTGTGCCGCGCTGGCGGCGCCCGCGGCTCACGCGGAGCCCGACCGCTTCCACCTCGGTAACGGAACGACGGCGCTGACGGTCAACGTCCCCAACACCGTCATCAACACCTATACCCGGGTGTCGTCGGGGACGGTCCAAGTTGGACAGACCTTCGTCAACGTCGCGTCCACCACCGGGTTCGCGGTGGGCAACCTGGTGATGGTCTACCAGCCGGCCGGGCTCACGGCGCCGGCTTCAGGCAACCAGACGCCCATCGACATGAGCACGGCGGCGAACGCCCCGGTTGGGCGTTGGGAGTTCGCGCGTGTCACTGCGCTGACCGCGACGCGCCTCTCCTTCGCGACTGGGTTCACGGTGTCCTTCGCGTCCAGCAGCACTCTTCCCATCCAGGTCATCCGCGTCCCCGAGTACACCACGGTGACGGTGAATGCCGCAGGCTCGATCGTCGCAGCGCCTTGGGACGGCGCCACGGGCGGCGTGCTCATCTTCCTGGCCACTGGCGCGGTGACGAACAACGGCGCCATCCACGCGGATGGCCGAGGCTTCCGCGGCGGCATCTTCTGGAACGGCTCGGGTGACGGCTGCACTGGCATCAACCAGGCGTATCCGGGTGGCGCGCAGAAGGGTGAGGGCGTGGTGCTGTCGGCCTACGACAACACCGACCCGTTCGTCGCGGGCTCCTCGGGCTACGGCAACATCGCCAACGGTGCCGGTGGTGGCATCTGCCACAACTCGGGCGGCGGTGGTGGTGGCAGCGCGGGCGCGGGTGGCAAGGGCGGCCGGACGTGGAGCGGTGACGAGCCTCCCTCCCGTGACGTCGGTGGTCGCGGCGGTACCCAGATGATCTACTCGCCCGTGAGCACTCTGCTCTTCGGCGGTGGTGGTGGTGCGGGTCACAGCAACGACGACTTCGGTGGTGGCGGCAGCGCGGCGGGTGGCATCGTGTACATCCGCGCGGCCTCGCTGTCGGGCACGGGCCGTGTCTCTGCCAACGGTGTGGCGGGCGAGAACGCCCGGGACGACGCCAACGACGCCGCGGGTGGCGGTGGCTCCGGCGGCACGGTCTCCGTGCGCACCACCGGAAACCTGACCTGCAACAACAACCTCGTCACGGCCAACGGCGGCAACGGCGGCAGCACCACCTTCGCCGAGCACGGCACGGGTGGTGGTGGCGGTGGTGGTCGCATCCTGTTCCAGGGCGCCAACGTGGCTTGTACGGCGACCGTCACGGGTGGACTTCCGGGGACGCAGCCCACGGCCGGCGCTCCGGACGGGCTGACCTACGGCGCCATCGCGGGCGGCGTGGGTGTCATCACCACGCTCCCTGGCGCTTTCGTGACGCCGGCGGCTCCGGTGGTGGTGACGCCGGCCAACGGCTCCATCACGGGCGTGCGTCCTCCCATCTCCGGCACGGCGACGCCCAACTCGTCGGTCGTCATCTCTGTTGACGGCGTGGTGCTGGCCACCGTCCCAGCGGATGCCTTGGGCAACTTCACGTACACGCCGACCGTGGACCTGGCGGTGGGCAACCACACGGTGAACGCGGTGTCCGTGCTGAACGGCGCGACGAGCGCGGTGAGCAACACGAACACCTTCACCGTGCAGAACGCCCTGCCTCCCCCGGTCATCTCCACGCCGGCCAACGGCGCGGTGCTCCTCGCGTCTCCGACGCAGATCACCGGCACGGCGTCCGGCGGCGCCACGCTGGTCGACCTGACCATCAACGGCACCACGTACACGAACATCCCGGTCTCCGGCGGCAACTGGACCTTCACGGTGCCGGGTACGCTGGCGGACGGTCTCTACAACCTGTCGGCCGTGGCTCGCGACGCGACGCGCACCAGCACGGCGACGACCTCGAGCTTCACGGTGGACACGCAGACGGTGGTCGCCGTCACGACGCCGGCCGAGGGTGCGGTGCTGACGAACCCGGTGGTGACCTACTCCGGCACGGGTGAGCCGGGCGCCACCGTGACGGTGGTGGTGGACGGCACCACGGTGGGCACGGTGACGGTGAGCGCCGGTGGCACGTGGTCGGTGCCGGTGGCGGCGCCGCTGGCCGACGGTCCGCACACGGTGACGGCCACGGCCGAGGACGCGCAGGGCCACACCGCCACGGACACGAACACCTTCACGGTGGACGCGGGCACGTCCGTTGCTGTGACGACGCCCGCCGAGGGCGCGGTGCTGACGAACCCGGTGGTGACGTACTCGGGTACGGGTGAGCCGGGCGCCACGGTGACGGTGGTGGTGGACGGCACGACGGTGGGCACGGTGACGGTGGGCGCGGGCGGCACCTGGTCGGTGCCGGTGGCCACGCCGCTGGCGGACGGGCCGCACACGGTGACCGCCACGGCGCAGGACGTCAGCGGCAACACGGCCACGGACACGAACGCGTTCGTGGTGGACTCCGGCACGTCGGTCGCTGTCACCACGCCCGCCGAGGGCGCGGTGCTGACGAACGCGACGGTGACGTACTCGGGTACGGGTGAGCCGGGCGCGACGGTGACGGTGGTGGTGGATGGCACGACGGTGGGCACGGTGACGGTGGGCGCGGGCGGCACGTGGTCGGTGCCGGTGGCCACGCCGCTGGCGGACGGGCTGCACACGGTGACGGCCACGGCGACGGACACGAGCGGCAACACGGCGACGGACTCGAACACCTTCACGGTGGATGCGACGACGTCGGTGGCGGTGACGACGCCGGCCGAGGGCGCGGTGCTGACCAACCCCGTGGTGACGTACTCGGGTACGGGTGAGCCGGGCGCGACGGTGACGGTGGTGGTGGACGGCACGACGGTCGGCACGGTGACGGTGGGCGCGGGCGGCACGTGGTCCGTGCCGGTGGCCACGCCGCTGGATGACGGGCCGCACACGGTGACGGCCACGGCGACGGACACGAGCGGCAACACGGCGACGGATACGAACACCTTCACGGTGGACACGGGCACGTCCGTCGCGGTGACGACGCCGGCCGAGGGCGCGGTGCTGACCAACCCGGTGGTGACGTACTCGGGTACGGGCGAGCCTGGCGCCACGGTGACCGTCACGGTCGACGGCACTGTCGTCGGCACGGTGACGGTGGGCGCGGGCGGCACGTGGTCGGTGCCGGTGGCCACGCCGCTGACGGATGGTGCTCACTCCGTGACGGCCACGGCCGAGGACACGAACGGCAACACCGCGACGGACACGAACACCTTCACGGTGGATGCGACGACGTCGGTGGCGGTGACGACGCCGGCCGAGGGGGCGGTGCTGACCAACCCCGTGGTGACGTACTCGGGTACGGCCGAGCCGGGCGCCACGGTGACCGTCACGGTCGACGGCACTGTCATCGACACGGTGACGGCGGGTCCGGACGGCAGTTGGTCGCTGCCCGTGGCCACGCCGCTGGATGACGGCTCGCACACGGTGAGCGTCACGGCGACGGACACGAGCGGCAACACGGCGACGGATTCGAACACCTTCACGGTGGACACGGGTACCAACGTGGCGGTGACGACGCCCGCCGAGGGCGCGGTGCTCACCACGGGCACGGTGACGTACTCCGGCACGGCCGAGCCGGGCGCCACGGTGACGGTGAGCGTGGACGGCAACACGGTGGGCACGGTGACGGCGGGTCCGGACGGCAGCTGGAGCATCCCGGGCAACTCCTCGCTCAACGACGGCCCGCACACGGTGACGGCCACGGCCGAGGACGCGCAGGGCCACACCGCGACGGACTCGAACACCTTCACGGTGGACACGAGCACCCGCGTGGCCATCACCACGCCCGCCGAGGGCGCGGTGGTGAACACCGCCGAGGTGACGTACACGGGCACGGCCGAGCCGGGCGCCGAGGTGACGGTGACGGTGGATGGCACCGTCGTCGGCACGGTGACGGCGGGGCCGGACGGCAGCTGGAGCGTCCCGGGCAACTCGTCGCTGGCGGATGGTTCGCACACGGTGTCGGTCACCGCGGAGGATGAGCACGGCCACACCGCGACGGACACGCACACCTTCACGGTGAACACCGCCACCACGGTGGCCATCACCACGCCCGCGGAGGGCGCGGTGCTCGACAACGGCGTCGTCACGTACTCCGGTACGGGCGAGCCGGGCGCCACGGTGACGGTGGTGGTGGACGGCAATACGGTGGGCACGGTGACGGTGAGCGCGGGCGGCACCTGGTCGGTGCCGGTCGCCGCGACGCTGGCGGATGGCTCGCACACGGTGACGGCCACGGCCGAGGACGAGGACGGCAACACCGCCACGGACACGCACACCTTCACGGTGGACACGAGCACCCTGGTCGAAATCACCACGCCCGCGGAGGGCGCGGTGCTCGACAACGGCGTCGTCACGTACTCCGGTACGGGCGAGGTCGGCGCCACGGTGACCGTCACGGTCGACGGCACCGTCGTCGGCACGGCGACGGTGGGCGCGGGCGGCACCTGGTCGCTGCCGGTGGCCACGCCGCTGGCGGACGGCTCGCACACGGTGACGGCCACGGCGGAGGACGCGCAGGGCAACACCGCGACGGACACCAACACCTTCACGGTGGACGCGGAGACGTCGGTGGCCATCACCACGCCCGCCGAGGGCGCGGTGCTCACCACGGGTACGGTGACCTACTCGGGCACGGGTGAGCCGGGCGCCACGGTGACGGTCGTGGTGGACGGCACCACGGTGGGCACGGTGACGGTCGGTGTGGACGGCACCTGGTCGGTGCCCGTGTCGACGCCGCTGGCCGACGGGCCCCACTCGGTGACGGCCACGGCGGAGGACGCCAACGGCAACACCGCCACGGACACCCACAGCTTCACGGTGGACACGGTGCCTGACACGCGCATCACCGCGAGCCCGCCCGCGAGCTCCGGCAGCGCCACCGCGGACTTCAGCTTCGAGACCGTGTTGGCCGACCCGAACGCGACGTTCGAGTGCTCCATCGACGGCGGCGCCTTCACCCCCTGCACCAGCCCCACCCAGTACACGAACCTGGCGGACGGGGAGCACACCTTCCAGGTGCGCGCGGTGGACGCGGACGGCGACGTGGACCCCACGCCGGCGAGCTTCACGTGGACCATCGGCCTGGACTCGGATGGCGACGGCCTGACGGACGCGGACGAGATTGCTCGCGGCACGGACCCGAACAACGCGGACACGGACGGCGACGGCATCTCCGACGGCATCGAGGTCAACGTCGGCGGGACGGACCCGCTGGACGACGACTCGGATGACGACGGCGTGCTCGACGGCAACGAGGACAAGAACCACGACGGCATCGTCGACCCGGGCGAGACCGACCCGAACAAGGCGGACACGGACGGCGACGGGCTGCAGGACGGCACGGAGCTGGGCATCACCGAGCCGCAGGGCACGGACACGGACCTGGACGTGTTCATCCCGGACGCGGACCCGACGACGACGACGGACCCGCTCAACCGGGACACCGACGGCGGCAGCGTGTTCGACGGCAACGAGGACACCAACCACAACGGCCGTGTCGACCCGGGCGAGACGGACCCGAACGTGGCCGCGGACGACCTGGACTCCGATTTGGACGGCGTCCCCGACGCGCGCGAAATCGAGCTGGGCATGGATCCGCATGACGCGGACTCCGACGACGACGGCGTGCCCGACGGCGAGGATGGCCTCACCGACACGGATGGGGACGGCGTCATCGACGCGCTCGACCCGGACAGCGACAACGACGGGCTGAACGACGGCACCGAGCGCGGCGTCACGCGCGAGACGGCGGGCCCGGGCACCAACCTCGACTCGCCGAACTTCGTGCCGGACGCGGACCCCACCACCACCACCGACCCGAAGAACCCGGACACGGATGGTGACGGCCTGCGCGATGGCGAGGAGGACAAGAACCACGACGGCCGCCGTGACGCCACGGAGACCGACCCGAACGACGCCGACTCGGATGACGACGAGCTGAGCGACGGCGTGGAGGTCAAGGGCTCCAACGCCACCGACCCGCTCAACCCGGACACCGACGGCGACGGCCTGCGCGATGGCCAGGAGGACGCCAACCACAACGGTGGCCTCGACAACGGTGAGACGAACCCGAACGACGCCGACACCGACCGCGGTGGGGCGAGCGACGGTGACGAGGTCGAGGGCGGCTCCAACCCGCTCGATGGCAACGACGACTTCGTCGTGGTGGGCCGTGGTTGCAGCACGGGCGGCGCGGGCACCTTCGCTCCGCTGGCGCTGCTGCTGCTCGCGCTGCCCCTCTTCGGTCGCCTCCGCCGCTCGTCGCGGGCGGTGGCGGCGGGTGTCGCCGGAGGCCTGGTCCTCGCGGGGACGCTCGTGGCCCAGCCTGCCCACGCGCAGGTGACGCCGCCCCGGGGCGCGTCGCAGTCCATCGATGTGCAGCGCTACAAGCCGGGCCCGGGCGCCGAGGACATCCTCGGTCTGCACAGCGCCCGCGTGCAGCGCCACCTGGGCCTCAACCTGGGCCTGTCGCTCAACTACGCCAGCAAGCCGCTCAACTTCCTGGACCCGCGCTCGGACCGCTTCATCACCGCGGTGGTGAGCCGTCAGGTGGGCATCGACCTGATGGGCGCGGTGGGTCTGTTCGACCGCTTCGAAATCGGCGTGGTGCTGCCGGTGACCATCCAGGGCTCGGACCCGGCGCCGCAGGTGGATGCCTCGCTGGCGGATGGCGTGAGCTCCGGCGGCATCGGTGACCTGCGGCTGGTTCCGAAGGCGCGAATCATCGACGGGGAGAACTTCGGGCTCGCGCTGGCGGTGCCGGTGGTGCTCCCCACGGCGGGCGGCAACGACTTCCTCGGAGGCTCGGGGGTGGCGGTGCAGCCGAAGCTGGTGGCCGAGTACGGGCAGCGGGTCCGCTTCGCCGCCAACGTCGGCGTGGACCTGCGCGAGAAGCAGGTGCTGCGCAACCTGACGGCGGGCAACGCCTTCACCTACGGCCTGGGCACGGAGATTCCCTTCTCGCTGGGCCGCGTCCCGCTCGCCGCCGAGGCGACGGTGATTGGCGCCATCGGTCTGGACGAGCAGGACACGGAGGAGAGCCCGCTGGAGCTGCTCGCCGCGCTGAAGTACCGCTCGGCGAAGGGCTTCTCGGCGCACCTCGGCGGTGGCCCGGGCCTGACCCGAGGCTACGGCACGCCCGGCTACCGGTTGCTGGCGGGCTTCAGCTTCAGCCCGCCGCCGTCGCCCAAGCCGACGGCGCCGCCTCCGCCGGTGGACACGGACGGCGACGGCCTCTACGACCCGGACGACCGCTGCCCCACGCAGCCCGAGGACAAGGACGGCTTCGAGGACGCGGACGGCTGCCCGGACCCGGACAACGACCAGGACGGCATCCTCGACGGCGACGACCAGTGCATGAACGAGCCGGAGACGAAGAACGGCTTCCAGGACGAGGACGGCTGCCCCGACGTGGCGCCGCCGGTGGACACGGATGGCGACGGCATCTTCGACCCGGATGACCGCTGCCCGAACCAGCCCGAGGACAAGGACGGCTTCCAGGACGAGGACGGCTGCCCGGACCCGGACAACGACAGGGACGGCATCCCGGACGTGGCGGACAAGTGCCCGCTGGAGCCGGAGACCATCAACGGCGTCCAGGACGAGGACGGCTGCCCCGACAAGGGCAAGGTGAAGGTCCAGGTGGATGGCGAGCGCATCCTCATCCTGGAGAAGGTCTACTTCGCCACGGGCAAGGACATCATCCTGCCGCGCAGCTTCCCGCTGCTGAAGCAGGTGGCCGCGGTGCTTCGCGCCAATCCGCAGGTGGAGCTGCTGCGGGTGGAGGGCCACACGGATGACCAGGGCAACGACGCGGCCAACCTGGACCTGTCGCGCCGCCGCGCCGCCAACGTCCGCGCGTTCCTGGTGAAGGAGGGCATCGACGCCGGCCGCCTGGAGTCGCAGGGCTTCGGCGAGGCGAAGCCGGTGGACACTAACAAGACGGCGAAGGGCCGCGAGAACAACCGCCGCGTGGAGTTCACCATCCTGCGCGTCGGCAAGGTCGAGGTGGAGCGCGAGAGCCCCTGAGCTGACCTGAGCTGGAGCTGAACCCCGAGGGTGGTCCCGGAATCCTGTCCGGGGCCACCCTCGGTTTTTGTCGCGAGACGCGTCCTCCACCATGCGTCCTGGGCGCCTGACGGTGCGTGAAGACCCGTCACGCCGGGGTGGGGGACCCGCCAGGGCGCGCCGCCTTTCGCGAGTCAAGGGGCGAAGTGGACCCTCCACGCCACGCTGCTTGCTGCCGACGCCGCTGCGTAAGTGCGCGTCAGGACTCGGTGCCGCCTCATCCCGCTACATGTGCGTAGCGGAATACTTGCCAAAGATCGGGACTTGCTGATGATTGTGGAGGTTGGAGGCCCGCGCGCTGCATCGCGCGACGCCTGCCGAAAGGACCGCGTATGGACCAGTTCGATCAGAACAAGCAGGCCGCCAAGATTCGGGTCGTCGGGGCAGGTGGGGCAGGCTGCAACGCGGTCAACACGATGATCATGTCCAAGCTGGACCGCGTGGACTTCATCGCCGCCAACACCGATATCCAGGCGCTCGCCGCCAGCAAGGCGCCCACGCGGCTGCAGCTGGGGCAGACGCTGACCAAGGGTCTGGGCGCCGGCGCCAATCCGGAGATGGGCCGCGAGGCCGCGCTGGAGTCGAGGGACCAGATTGCCGCGGTGCTCGAGGGCGCCGACATGGTCTTCGTGACGGCGGGCATGGGCGGCGGCACCGGCACGGGCGCGGCGCCCATCATCGCGGACATCGCCAAGAGCCTGGGTTGCCTCACGGTGGGCGTCGTCACCAAGCCCTTCCTCTTCGAGGGCAACAAGCGCCGCAAGCAGGCCGAGCAGGGCATCGTGGAGCTCAAGGCCGCGGTGGACACGCTCATCACCATTCCGAACCAGCGGCTGCTGTCGCTCTCCAACGAGCCGATGCCGCTTTTGGAGACCTTCAAGCGCGCGGACGAGGTGCTGCTGAACGCCGTGCAGGGCATCAGCGACCTCATCCAGTACCACGGCTACATCAACGTCGACTTCGCCGACGTGAAGACCATCATGAGCGACAAGGGTCTGGCGCTCATGGGCACGGGCAACTCGTCGGGCGACAAGCGCGCGCTGACGGCCATGCAGCAGGCCATCTCCAGCCCGCTGCTCGAGGACGTCTCCATCGACGGCGCCACGGGCCTGCTCATCAACATCACGGGCGGCCGGGACATGACGCTCCAGGAGGTCAACGAGGCGTTGACCCTGGTGCACGACGCGGCCGACAGCGAGGCGGAGATCATCTTCGGCTCGCTCATCGACGAGAACATCCAGGACGAGGTGAAGATCACCATCATCGCGACGGGCTTCGTGCACCGCGATGCGCCCAAGGTCCGCAACGTGGCGCCGGTGGTCCAGGTCCCGCTCTCCCGTTCGCCGCAGCAGTCGGTGCTGATTGGCGCGCGCGAGGAGGTGGCCAGCCTGGTCCCCGCGAAGGGCAGCGCGCCGCGTCCGCTCGCTCCGGTGGAGTCCAGCAAGAGCATCAGCAACCGCACGTCCGTGGTGAAGGAGTCGGCGCTGCCTCTGGACGAGGACCAGTTCGACATCCCCACGTTCCTGCGCCGGCAGGGTCAGACGGAGCTGCCGTAGTCCCCGCGAAGGACTAGCGGGCGGGGAGCTGGGCCACGCTGGCCTCGTCCCGCCCGGCCAGCTTGTCCGCGCGAGCGAAGAGCGTGTCCAGCTCCTCGTACAGCGCGTCGATGCGCTCCTGCTTGCGGGGCGCCGGAATCACACCGCTCCCCGACAGCTCCTCCAGTCGCGCGCCGGCCCGCTGCAACAGCTGCAGGGCCTTGAGCAGCGACAGGCCGCGGCGCGTGCCGTCCTGGGTGAAGAGGGTGCCGCTCTGGGTGAGTGCTTCGAGCGTGCCTCGGACTCCGCGGACGCGGTCCGCGTGACGGCCACGGTAGAGGTCCATCCGCCGCGCGCGACGCGCGCCATGGAGGTCGACCACACCAACACCAGTGCCTGAGGAAGAGGAGGGCTTCACGGTGTGACAAGGTACGCCATGCCCTCCTACAGCCGCAAATTTACTGGATTGTAGGGACCTGTTGCACGGTGTCTCGCTCGTCGGGCGGGCAGGGGAGCAGGGCCCGCGCGACGAGGTGTGGATGCGCGCGGACGGCCGTATTTGCTGAGGCATCCCGGGGCGGAAGCGTGGGAGGTTCGCGCGCGAAATCCGTGTGTGGAGGCGAGTCGAAGCCCATGACGATGGAGAAGTCACCCGGGGTGGAGGTGGAGGACCGGGAGGACGGCGTGCGGGTGCTGACGCTCTCCAACCTGGCCCGCCGCAATGCGCTCAACGACGCGATGCTGGCGCGGCTGGCCGCGGCGCTGGAGCCCGCGCCGCACGTGCGCGCCTTGCTGGTGCGAGGGGCGGGCGGGACGTTCTGCGCGGGCTATGATCTGACGCACCTGGGGCCTCCCGGGGAGGACGGGCGGCTCCCGGACGACATCCTGGTGGACTGCCTGCTCAAGCTGGAGCGGCACCCGGCGCCCAGCGTGGCGCTGGTGCGCGGCGCGGCGGTGGGGGCGGGGTTCGACCTGGCGGCCTCGTGTGACTTCCGCGTGGGCGCGCCGGAGACGGTCTTCCTCATGCCTCCGGCGAAGCTGGGAATCGTCTACTCGCCGGAGGGCCTGGCGCGGGCCACGCGGCTGGTGGGGTTGTCGCGGGCCAAGCAGCTGTTCCTCACCGCGAGGAAGCTGGACGCGCGCGAGGCGCTGGACTGGGGGCTGCTGGACGTGTGCGAGGAGGACGCGGAGGCGCGTGCGGACGCGCTGTGCGCGACGCTGGCGGGGCATGCGCCCGGGGCGGTGTCGGGGATGAAGGAGTCCTTCGGGCTCTTGGGGCGCTCGCCGCTCGGGGACTCGGAGCGGGCGCGGCTGCGGGAGCTGCGCGCGAGGGCGTTCGCCAGCGAGGACGCGAAGGAGGGGCGGGCGGCGTTCCTGGAGAAGAGACCGCCCCGCTTCACCGGCCGCTAGAGACTGGAGCGGCCGGCGAGGCGGTGGGGGTGCTTCAGGTGTCGCCGAACAGCTCGCCCATGCGCAGCTGGAGCGCGGAGGCGATCTTGTAGAGCGACGAGATGGACGCCGAGGACTCGGCGCGCTCGATTTGCGACAGCAGGGACACGGACAGGCCCGTGCGCCGCGCGAGCTGCTTGAGGGTGAGCTCCTGCGTCTTGCGGGCGTCGCGGATGGTGCGACCGATGGCGCGGTGGAGATCCGCCTCCGGGTCCTGCGACAGGCCCTTCTTCTGGAGGGCGTTGCGGACGGCGGAGATGAACTGCTCGGGCTCCATGGGCTTCTTGACGTAGTCAGAGGCCTGGGCCTTGAGCGACGCGACGGCCGTGTCCACCGTGGGGTACGCGGTGGCGACGATGACGGCGACGTCGGTGTCGTACTTGCGGATCTGCTCCAGCACCTCGGTCCCCGACATCTGCGGCATCATCATGTCGAGGATGACGAGGTGGAAGTCGGAGCCACGGAGGATCTCCACCGTCTGCGTGGGGTCCGTCGTGGTGACGACCTCGTAGCCTTCGCGGGTCAGCACCAGCTTGAGGTAGTCGCAGTTGTCCTGCTCGTCATCAACCACCAGGATGCGAATCTGCACAGCGTCTCCTCGCTGCAGGTGAACGTCGTCGAGCTGGGGCTCGGGGAGGGGGCGAGCACGCGCAGCCAATGGGGGATGGTCCGCCTCCCTTGAGCTTCTGCTATCGGTTGCTGTCGTACGCCTTCAGGAGATCCGTAACGCCCTTGCGAGAGGGGTGATTCGCCGGGGCGAGCTCCAGGAACTTTCGGTAGTGCTTGGCCCCCTCGTCGATTTCGTTGAGCCGTGCGCGGGTGATTCCCA
Source organism: Myxococcus sp. AS-1-15 (assembly GCF_020037055.1). Taxonomy (NCBI): domain Bacteria; kingdom Pseudomonadati; phylum Myxococcota; class Myxococcia; order Myxococcales; family Myxococcaceae; genus Myxococcus; species Myxococcus sp. AS-1-15. Next base: position 898,126 of record NZ_JAIQDF010000001.1, read on the forward strand.
GCACGAGGTGGCAGTCGGCGTTCGAGTCGTTCACCCTCGCGCACTTCTCCGCGAAGGTGAGCGCCTCGCGGTAGTTCTGCTGCTTGAGGAGCTCGCGCGTCTTGCTCACCAACTCGATGGTGGGGTCTTCGACGTTCGCCTTGTCGGGCTCCTTGGCGTTCGCGGGCGGGGTGTTCGCGGGGGGCTTCTGGGCCTGGGCCGCCGCCTGCGCCGCCGCGGCCTCATCCTGCTGCTTCTTCTCGAGCGCCCCGACCTGCTTCCTCAGCTCCGCGTAGCGGTCCTTGAAGAACTCGGTGCTGGCGGCGGCATCCAGCGACTTCTTGGCGTCCTCGAGCTTGCCCGCGCCCAGTGAGTTCTGCGCGTTCTCGAGTTGAGCCTGCGCGTTCTTCTCGGAGTCGACCTTGCCCTGCAGCTGCTTGGCCTCCTTCCGGGACTTGTCGCCCTCGGGAAGCTCCGCCAGGGTGCTCTCGGCCAGCTCCAGGTCCTTGCTGTCGAACGCGGCCCTGGCCTTGTCCATCAGCTCCTTGTAGGTCGGCTTCGCCGGCGCGGCAGGCGTCTCCGGCTGCGCCACCGTCTCCGGCGGCTGGACGTCCTCGGGCGGCTGCTTCACCGGAACCACCGGGGGCGGATCCACGGGCTTCGTGTTCGGCACCACGGCCACGGGGTCGACAGGCTGGGGAGTCCCCCCACCAAGCTGACCCTGCTTGTACATCCAGAAGATGACGCCGCCACCCAGCAGCAGCGCGACGAGCCCGGCGACCAGCGGCAGCTTCGACATGCCGCCTTCGCTCGCGCCCTGCTCCTCGGCCTCGTCCGCGGCATCACCGGCGGCCAGGAAGCGCAGCTTCACGTGGCCCAGCTCCACCACGTCGCCGCTGTTCAGCGTCGCCTGGGCGTAGCTCTCGCCGTTGACCGTCATCCCGTTGGCGGACTGCATGTCGATGACACGCCACTCGCCGGTGTTCTCGCGCACCAGCTTGGCGTGCGTGCGCGACAGCGAGCGATGATCCAGCGTGATGTCGTTGTCGTCCGTCCGGCCGATGCGCAGCTCCGTCCGGATGCACGCGAACTCCTGACCGCGCAGCTCGTCCGGGGTCAACACCACCAGACGCGGCGCGTCCTTGGTGTCGATGTCCTCCAGCTTTCGCGGGCGGTCCGCCTCCACATGATCCAACCGGATGATGGAGGTGGAGTTTCGACGCTTGTCCGCGCCGTCCAGGGACGGAGGAGTGTGGTCGTTCTCCTCCCCGTCGCCGGGCGACTCGTCCTCGGAGCCCTCGGGCTCGTCGGGCTCTGATTCCTGCCGGCGCGCGGGCACCTTGGTCGTGATGGGGCCTACGGCGTTCGCGGCGCCCTCGGCCTGGAGTGCCAGGTCGTAGTCGCCGATCTGGATCAGGTCGCCCTCATTCAGGGGCGACTGACCCGCGATACGCTCGCCGTTGATCCGGGTGCCGTTATAGCTACCCAGGTCCTCCACCACGACATGGCCGTTCAACCGCACCAGTCGTGCGTGACGACGAGACACGTTACGTTCCGTCAGGCGGATGGTGTTTCCCTCCTGACGGCCGATGGTGATCTCGTCGCGCACGAAGGGAACAACGGTCTTGCGCCCCTCGTCGTCTTCGATGATGAGCTTCAGCACGGGTCCGATCCGCGTACAGTCATAGCAGAACGCCCTTTCAAACCACAAGTCATGCATCCCCCTCAAATGACAGGACTTTCTCCCCAGCAGGTGGGGCAGCCGGGCCTGTTGTCCATCGGTCAAGCGGCCGGGCAGGGGGGCGCTCGGGCGTTTCCCTGGGTCACGCTGACCCTGGTGGGGGTCCTTCTGGGGGTCCATGGCGCCCTGGTGATGCGGGGCCCCGTCGACGTGGACGCGCTGGTGCGCTGGGGCGCCAAGGCGGGGCCGCTCGTCCTGGAGGCGGGGCAGGTGTGGCGCCTGGCGACGGCCAACCTGCTGCACCGGGATGCGCTGCACCTGGCCCTCAACGTCGTCGTGCTGGTGGCCGCGGGCGTGGCGCTGGAGAAGGTCTGCCGACGTCGCGACTATGTCGCGCTGCTCGTGGCCGCGGGGCTCACCACCATGGCGAGCTCGCTTGCCTGGTCTGGCGCGGTGAGCGTGGGCGCGTCGGGGCTCGTCTATGGATGCATGGGCGCGCTGCTCGTGCTCGGACGCCGTCACCGATCACACGCCGCCTTCCGCGTGCGTTGGCTCTCCGGGGAGAGCGCGATTCCCACGGTGCTCGTGTTTCTCTGGATGGGCTGGACATCCGTGGGCGTGGACAACGCCGGGCACCTGGGCGGCCTGGTGACGGGGCTGCTCGCCGGAGCGTTCCTGGAGCCGCGCGAGCTGGAGGGCATGACGCGGCCGGGAGTGGCGCGGCCGGTGGTCGGCGTCCTGGCGGCCCTCGCGGTGTCGACGGCGGTGGTGGTGGAGCGCTCGGGCTGGCGGATGGAGCGGGATGACGGCTTTGGCGTCGCGGTGATGATGCCCCAGGGATGGAGTGGCGAGGTGGACGGGCAGGGGCGGCGCACGTTCTCCAACGGGCTGCCGGGACTGGGGCGCGCCACGTTCTCCGCGGAGGCCATCGAGGCGGGGGAGCCTGGCGACGGACTCGCGCAGGCGCGGCATTTCAAGGAGGAGACGCTGCCGCTCGGTGTGCCCGGACCCGAGGGACGGACGCTCTCTATCCAGGGCCCCCAGCGCACGCAGATCGGCGGCAGGCTCGCGCTGAGGCTGCGCGCGGAGCTGGACGGGCCGGCGGGAGGAAAGCGGCTCATCGCCTTCTTCGTGCCGCGCGGCGAGTGGGTCTACCGGCTGGTCTTCATCTGGCCCGCGCAGTGGCCCGCGTACCAGGACATCGTGAGCCGGATGGTGGCGGAGCTGCGCTTCGATGAGCCCTCGGTGCTGCGCGAGGCGCGGGGACGGGCGCTCCTGTCTCCAGGCGCCGCGGGACCGCAGCGGGAGCTGGGCGCGGTGCTGCGGCGGCTGGGCGCGTCGAGGCAGGCCATCGTCCCGCTCACGGAGGCGGTGCGCCTGTCGCCCTCACACGTGGGCGCGAGGGTGGAGCTCGCGCGGGCGCTGCTCGATGCCGGGCGCGTGGACGAGGGCTGTCACGCGGCCGAGGAGGCGGAGGTCTACGGACCTTCGGACACGGGCGCGCTCGAGGCGGGCGTGCGCTGCGAGCTGTCGCGAGGCGCGCTGCCCCGAGCGCTGGAGCGACTGGAGCATGCGCGACGCGTGGACCCGCAGGATGCGCGCCTGAGGGCCGCCGAGGCCGCGTTGCGCGCGGTGCTGGAGACCTCCTCGCCCCATCCCTCCCAGGAGTCGCCGCGTCCGGGCGGCATCCTGGAACGGGGGAGCCGGCTCACTCCTCGTCCTTGAGCAGGAAGTCGTTGTTGATGACCTTGAACGACAGCCTGCCGCCGCCCAGCGTGGGCGACTGCCGCTCGACGAGCGGCCGGACGACGATGCCTTCCTTGCGGTTCTTCGTCCCGGGGTAGGAGCCCTGGGCCAGTCGCAGGTAGTGCTCCAGGCCGTGCTCGAACGCGCGCGCCTCATCGCCCGTGATGACGTGCTCCACCGGCACCGAGCGCAGCCCGTGCCGCTCGCAGAACGCGAGGTGCTCCGCGTGGCCCAGGAAGTGGCCCGTGCGCGTGTCGTGGACGCTGAAGACGAACAGGTCCACCGCGTCGAGCCCCAGGCGGTTCTTCTGGATGCCCGGTCCGCACAGCTCTCCCTGGATGGCGAAGCCGGGTGGCAGGACGGTGGCCAGCGCGTACTTCTCCGCCACGCGCCACGCCGGGTGCTTGCCGGGCTTCAACGCCCAGTTGCGCGAGCACGCCACCAGCTCACCCTCCAGCGTCCGCAAGAACGTGGACGAGGTGCCGTCCAGCTTCGTCGTCACGTAGAAGTCGAGGCCCCGAAGCTCGTCGAGCACGCCCAGCGCCGACTGCAGTCGAATCTCGTCCGTCTTCGGCACCTGGCCCGGGAAGGGACCGGCCACGTCGTTCCCCTCGGAGGGCGTGGGCTCGAACTTCACGACGCCCAGCGCATCCTTCACGTCCGTGCCGATGGGCGGCACCTCGCCACCCAGGATGGAGGTCGGCAGCGCGAGCCCCTGGGACAACACGCCCCTGAGCCTCGCCGTCTTCACGCGGAAGCTCCGGGCCCGGAGGAACTCCGCCCAGGCCTTGCCCTCCGGAAGCTGGCTGTCGATTTCGAAGAAGACGCACGCATCCCCGGGGGCGAACTCGCCCCTCCTCACCACCACGTCCCAGCCCATCACCCGCGCCTTCAGGATGTTGTCGGCTCCGGGGATGTCCTCCAGGTGGTCGATGCGCTGAATCGAGACGAGCTTTCTCTCCATGACGGACCTCCCATCGCGCCGCCACGAGGGGCGGGCTCCCTGGTGACGCCACGTGCCTCGCGGGCTGACAGCCCCGCTGGCACACCGTGGGCCTTGTTACCTCGCGCTGAAGGCCCGCACCACCAGGCTCGCGCCCACCGTCCACGTGTCCCGTCGGAAGAGGCCCGCATCGCCCTGGACGGCGCCGCCGGACAGGCGCAGCGCCACGGGCTGGTCCGCCACGGCGAGGAACACCCGCTCCAGTGACGCGTCCGCGCGCATGCGGAAGGAGGTGCCTCCATCCACGCCGTGCGTCCATCCCGCGAGCCCCGAGGCGCGCAAGGCCCACAGCCCGTCCTCGCTCTCCAGCCCTCCGTCGAACATCAACGAGGTGAAGGGGGACAGCTCCTGCGAGGTGCCGTCCCGCGAATGGCGCAGCGTGTGGGTCGCGACGGGACCCACTCCGAACCAGACGCGCTCGGTCTCCGAGCGAATCGGGTCCACCAGGAGCCCCACGCGTCCGGTCTCCAACGTCCACCCCGGTCCCTCCCAGACGCGGCGCTCCAGGTGGGCCGCGCGCAGCGCCACCGTCACGTCGAACGGGAAGGGGATGCGCAGCGGGCGCGCGGTGGGAATCAGGATGAAGCCCTCCTCCAGGTGGCGACGCAGCAGCCCGTCATACGCGGTGAAGGACAGGCCCCGACGCGCGCCGTCCCACAGCTCCACGTCGACCAGTCGATGGTTGTTGAACCACGGGGTGCCCTTGCTCCGGCTGGTGCGGCCGCTGCGCAGACGCACGCTCGCGCGCAGGGACAGGGCCTGGACGCCGTCGTTCATCACGACGCCCGAGCCCACCACCAGCCCTTCGCCTGGGTCGAAGCAGACGGGGAACGGGTCACCGAGCGCGTCGTGTGGAGCACACGGGTCGACGTGGGGCGTGTCCATGCCTGGGGTGGGGGCCATGGTCAGCAGCAAGGTGAGACCGAGCGCGAGCACGGGCTTTCAGTCCCGCGCCTGCTGGGCCTTGGGCGCGGAGCGGCGCGCGGGAGCCCAGAGTGAGAAGCGGAGCCCCGCGGAGGCGGACCACTCCCAGCGCTGCGGCAGGTAGGGGATGTCGTTGCGCCACATCCCGCGCGCATCCACCACCAGCGACAGCGGCTGGTCGTTGATGGCGATGAGGATGAGCTCGTAGCCGGCGGAGACCTTGAGTCGCTCCGGCCTCAACGGGCGCCCGAGGATGGCGCGCGACAGGAGCACCTTCTCCGCTTCCACGCCGAGGCGCAGGTGATGGAAGCCATCCCGGTCCAGCGTGAGGTCCGCCTCCAGCACGGCGCCGGGGACGAGCGAGTTGACGTCGTTCTCGTAGTCGCGCTCGGCGGACGGGCCCGCGCGCACGCGCACGTACGACACCATGTCGCGCGAGTGCCACAAGTCCAGGGTGGCATGCACGCTGCCCCAGGTGAGGAAGCCGCCCTGCAGCTCACCGCGCTCCACCTCCTCCACGCGCAGCGCCTCCAGCCACAGGCCCATGTCGAGGCTGATGTCATACCGGCGCGGCTCGCCGAAGAACGTGGTGATGCGGAACAGCGGGTCATCGCGCTCGACGCTGAAGTCGTAGCGCAAGAGCGTCGAGTCGAGCGTCCGTTGCCCCAACATCACCTCCGTCTCCAGCATGCGCAGCCGGTGCAGATGCCGGTCGTCGGCGAGCTCCAACGCGATGCCGAAGTCCAGACGCACGCGGTCCTCGCGCGGGACGCCTTCCCGCCACAGCGGGCTCCACGCGCCGCCCAACCAGATGCGTCGGTGCAGGTCGAAGTTGAACTGCATCACCCGGCCGCGCTCATCGCGATACCAGCCGGGCGGCGCGTCCGCGATGGAGGGCTCCAGCCGATACTGGCGCAGCACGTGCGCGGGGATGGACGTGTCACGCTCGAGGATGCAGCCGCGAGCGCGCTCCAGCATCCGGTCCGTCTCCCGCCCGTCCATGTCCAGCTCGTGCTGCGGGGCGATGAGGCAGCGTCGCTCGCGGGTATCGCACTGGGCCCTCCAGTACCCCGAGGGAACCGCGGGTGTGGGTGGCAACGTGAGGCACACCACGGGTCGCTCCGGGTCCTGCATGGGCAGTGGGTCGGCCGGAGGCTGGATGGCGGACGCGACGAGGGGCGCACCTTCGTCAGGGGTGCGTTCGAACAGCGGCCCCGTCGCTTCGTCGGGCGCGCGGCCCTGTCCCTCGGAGGGCGGAGGCGTGGGGGCGGGCTCGCTGTCGGGAGGAGGCGTCCCCCTGGATACCGGGGTCACCGGAGGGGCGCCTTCATCGCGGTGGGTCGGCTGCCCGTCCGCGGGCTGAGGCTCGAAGGGGGGCGGCGTGAGGAGGGGAGGCGTGGGCCGCACGGGGGCATCCCTGCCCTGGGGGGGCGGGAGCCCGGCGGGGGGCGCTCCCTCCCACTGAGCGAGCAACAAGGCACAACCCAACGTCACCGCTGACACGAGCATGGAGCCTCCGCGAACCGGACGGAGGCGGCCGTTTCAAGGCCCGTGCCCCTGGCCGCTCCCCGGGCTCGCGGCATGTGGGCCTCCCTCTTCCGTGCAGGCTCCTGCACAATGGCGCGCAAGCTCCCGCACGGTGTGCCTCCGGCGGAGGTCGACCGGCGGGGGTGGCGGGGTTATAAGGCCGCGTCCTGCCCGTGACGCGCAGGCAACCGCCCGAAACGACTCAAGGAGCCCATCACCCGTGGCGAGCGACGGCGAACAGCAGGAACAGCAGCAAGCGCAGACCTTCGCCGAGTCCATCCTCGGCAAGGAGCTTCTCTCGGCGCCCTGGATGCGGCGTTGGCTGGCGCTGCCGACCACCTGGCGCGTGGTGACGTCCACGGCCTTCTTCGCGGCCCTGCTCTTCCTTCCGTACCTGGGCGCGGTGGGCCTGTGGGACTGCTGGGAGACGCACTACGGCGAAGTGGCGCGGATGATGATCGTCCGGCGCGACTACGTGTTCCCCTTCTGGGAGAACGCGTGGTTCTTCTCCAAGCCGCCGCTCACCATGTGGATGCAGGCGTTGGGCATGCAGGTGGTGGGCACCGTGCAGTCCGGCGGCGCGCTGGGCCTGTACACCGAGTGGGGCATGCGCATGCCCTTCGTCCTCCTGAGCATCACCGCGGTGACGCTGCTGTCGCTCGCCGTGTCGCGAGTGGTGAGCCGCCGCGCGGGCCTAGCCACCGGCTTCGTGCTGGCCACCATGCCGCTGTACTTCCTGCTCACCCGCCAGACGGTGACGGACACGCCCTTCGTCACCACGTTCGTCTGCGCCATGGCGTGCGCGCTCATCGGTCAGTTGGATGACTCGACGAAGCACCGCGCCGCGTGGTGGTACGGCTTCTACTTCTTCGCGGGCCTGTCCACCCTGGCCAAGGGTCTGCTTGGCGTGGGCCTGCCGGCCGTCATCCTGGTGCTCTACGCGGCGCTGGCCGTCATCCCGTGGGACGGGGCGAGCCTGGACGCGCACCTGCGCTGGCTGACGGACGGCGGCTTCCGCAAGGACGTGCGCGAGGGGCGCCAGCCGATGCCGGTGCTCTGGGGCCAGATGTTCAAGATGAAGCTGGGCACGGGCATCCTGGTGTTCTTCGCGGTGGCCGCGCCCTGGTACGTGGTGATGTCGCTCTTCAAGAGCGTGGACGACGAGGGCAAGCTCTTCTGGTACCGCTTCTTCGTGCACGACCACCTGAACCGCCTCACCGCGGGCGTGCACACCACCACGCCGGGCGGCACGTTCATCTACTTCATCGAGCAGGGCGGCTTCGGCATCTTCCCCTGGGTGGCGCTCCTGCCCGGCGCGTTCTCCGTCGTGGCGAAGCTGAAGCTGCGCTCGGAGAAGAAGTCGGACCACCTGGCGCTCATCACCGTCATCTGGGTGGCCTTCGCCTTCTGGCTCCTGGCCTCCAGCGCCACCAAGTTCCACCACTACGTCTTCCCCGTGCTGCCGGGCCTCGCGGTGCTCATCGCGCTGTTCATCGACCGGCTGTGGGAGGACGGCATCCCCACGCACGCGGTGAGCCTCATCTTCGGTCTGGTCCTCTTCGTGCTCGTGGGCAAGGACCTGGCGGAGAACCCGAAGAACTTCACGGACCTGTTCGTCTACAACTACGAGCGCCCCTATCCCCAGGACCTCGTCACCCGGCCCATCGCCTTCTTCTCTCGCGCGCTGTGGACCGGCGACCTCGTCACCCTGGTGCTGCTGGCCTTCGGCGTCTACCTCTCCTTCGAGGCCTTCTCGCCCAAGACGCGGGAGAAGGTGACGCCGGGCTCGCGCGCCGTCGCGCTGCTGTTGCTCCTGGCGGGCGCGGCCACGCTGACCGCGGTGGCCTCCGGCGCGAAGGTGTCCGCCACGGGCCTCATCGGCGTGGCGGTGGCGGCGGCGGCCGCGTTCCTCGGGTGGCAGTCGCTCAAGTCGGAGCCGGAGGGCCGCTCGTCGCTGCAGTTGATGGCCGGCGTGGTGGCGGTCGTGGGCGTGGTGATGGCGGTGCGCGGGTTCAAGGCGCCGGCCGGTGAGGACTCGCTCCTGCGCTCGCTGTCGGAGCCCGTCAACGTCAAGGGCGCGCTGGGCTTCGTCTTCGCGGTGGCGGGCGCCATGGCGGTGGTGGCCACGCTGATGCGCGCGCGCACCATGCTGTTCGGCACCTTCTGGATGCTGGCCGCGGGCTTCGCGCTCTGGTTCAACTGGAACCACTGGGTGGACCTGTCCCACCACTGGACGCAGCGCGACCTGTTCTGGCGCTACTACGCGCAGCGGCAGGAAGGAGAGCCCATCGTCGCGTACCTGATGAACTGGCGCGGCGAGACGCTCTACTCCAGCAACACCGTGGAGCAGTACCGCAGCGGGGACTACAACGCGAAGCTGCGCTCGCTGGTGGCCCGGCCCGGACGCGAGTGGGTGCTCGCCGAGCAGAAGATGCTCGCCACGCTGCGCAACGCGGTGGGCCCGGACAAGGTCGTCACGCCCGTGGACCGGGACATCAACAACAAGTTCGTGCTGGTGACCATCGATTGAGCGGAATCGACGTCCAGGGGTTGGGCAAGCGCTTCGGCGAACGCGTCGCCGTGGAGGGGCTCACCTTCCACGTGCGGCCGGGCGAGGTGTTCGGCCTGCTCGGCCCCAACGGCGCCGGGAAGACGACGACGGTGCGCATGCTCACGGGCCTTCTGACTCCCAGCGAGGGGCAGGTGTCCGTGTGGGGCCACCGGGTGGACCGGGACGGCGAGGCGCTGCGAAAGGTGGTGGGACTGCTCACCGAGCAGCCCGGCCTCTACGACCGGCTCACCGCGCGGGAGAACCTGCGCTTCTTCATGAAGCTGCACGAGCTGGACGAGGCGAAGGCGTGGCCTCGCACGCGGCACTATCTGTCGCGCTTCGGGCTGGGCGACCGCGAGCTGGAGCCGGTGGGCGGCTTCTCCAAGGGCATGCGCCAGAAGCTGGCCATCGTCCGCACGCTGGTGCACGACCCGAAGGTCATCTTCCTTGACGAACCCACCAGCGGCCTGGACCCCGAGTCCGCGCGCACGGTGCGCGACGCGGTGGCGGAGCTGGCGGCGGAGGGACGCACGATTGTCCTGTGCTCGCACAACCTGGCGGAGGTGGAGCGGCTGTGCGAGCGCGTCGCGGTGGTGAAGCGGCGGCTGCTCCTGATGGGGCCGGTGCGCGAGCTGCGGCGCGCGGGGCAGGCGCTGGAGGTGCGCGTGGAGGGTGAGGCGGAGCGCTACCGCAACGTGCTCGCGTCGCTGCCGTTCGCGCCCAACGTGCTGACGGAGGGCATGCGGCTGCGCGTCATGCTGGAGGATGACTCGCACGCGCCGGACGTGCTGGCGTGCCTGGTGGGCGCGGGCGCGCGGGTGCACAGCGCGGTGCCGGCGCAGCGGCCCCTGGAAGAGGTGTACCTGGACCTGCTTCGCGAAGGGGGCGTGTAGCCGTGGCATTCCGTCCGCGCCGGGCCCTGGCCGTGTTCTGGAAGGACTTCCTGGACCTGCGCAAGAACGTGGGCCTGCTGGTGTCCATGGCGGTGCTGCCCACCGTGATGGTGGCGGTGCCCATCATCGTGGTGTGGACGTACGTCAACACGCCCAACCAGGCGGACCTGCGCAGCGTGGCGCAGTTCTACGACCCCTCGCTGCCCCTGGGCGCGTCGGCCGCGCGCTTCCTCATCGACAAGACGCTCACCGACTGGTTCGGCCTGTTCCTGGTGATGCCCATCTTCGTGCCCATCCTCATCGCGTCGCAGAGCGTGGCGGGGGAGAAGGAGCGCAGGACGCTGGAGCCGCTGCTCGCCTCGCCGGTGACGGCCGCGGAGCTGGTGGCGGGCAAGAGCCTGGCGTCGCTGGTGCCCGCGGTGGTGATTACGTGGGTGGCCTTCATCCTGTTCTGCGTGGGCGTGGACCTGGTCGCGTGGCCGCTCGTGCAGGGGCCGCTGATGCCCAACGCGCTGTGGACCTTCGGCGTGCTGGTGATTGCGCCCCTGTTCGCCTTCTTCGGCAACGGCGTCGCGGTGCTCATCTCCGCCCGGGTGAGCGAAGCCCGCATGGCGCAGCAGATCTCCGCGCTCGTGGTCCTGCCGCTCGTCGGCATGGTGGGCGGGCAGGTGGCCGGCGTCCTGAAGGCGGGCTTCATGTACTACGCGCTCCAGGGCGCGGTGGTGCTGGTGCTCGACCTGGTGTTGCTGTGGGCGAGCATCCGCCTGCTGGACCGGGAGCGCCTGGTCAGCCGCTGGGGCTGAAATAAGGGCCGGAACGCCGCCGTTGACCGGGCATCAGACACAGGGCCGCCCGGTGGGCGAGCGGCTAGGCAATGGCCAGTGAAACTGGCATGTTGCAGGCAGGGCAGCCGGTCGGAAAGCGGGCGCGCTTTCGTCGCGGGGGCCATGTTCTTAGAGAGGGTCGGGTGGTGGCGCGGATTTGCCGGCCGCCACGGCGGCCACGGAGGCGCTGACTAGCAATGGGTATCTTCGACACCATCAAGGGTGAGGCGAAGCGCAACTTCATCGCTCGCGCGGACACGGCGAAGGGGGAGATCATCTACAAGTATCCGGAGAACAACATCCGGATGCTGACCCAGCTGACCGTGGACGCCGACGAGGTCGCCCTCTTCGTCAAGGACGGCAAGGTGGAGGGGAAGCTGGGGGCGGGCCGCCACCAGCTCGACTCGAACAACATCCCCTTCCTGTCGCGCCTGCTGGAGAAGTTCACCGGCGGCAACCTGTTCGTCGCGGAGGTCTTCTTCGTCTCCGTCCGTGAGTTCCCGGGCATCAAGTTCGGCGGTCCCATCGGCGACGTGCGCGACCCGGAGACGGGCCTGGGCATCGGCACCATGGTGTACGGCGACTTCTCCATCCGCGTGACGGACCCGGAGAAGCTCGTGGTGGGCCTGGTGGGCATGGGCCGCTCCAACAACGAGGCGTTGCTGGGCTGGTTCAAGAACCAGGTGCTCAAGGTGACGCGCGACCGCATCGCCGAGCTGCTGGTGAAGAAGCGCTGGCCGCTGCTCGACGTGACGAGCGGTGCGTACACGGAGGAGATTGAGACGGAGGTCATCGCCGGCCTCAAGCCGCACGTGGACGACTACGGGCTCACCGTGGTGCGGATGGGCAACTTCCACGTCAGCATCAAGGAGGAGGACGAGGCGACGCTGAAGAAGCTGGGCAAGGACGTGGCGTACTCGCGCCTCGCCGGCGGCTTCCAGCAGTACGCGCAGGGTCAGGCGATGCTCGGCGCGGCCGAGGGCATGGCCAAGGGCGGCGAGAGCAGCGGCAACGCGCTGGGCGGCATGGGCATGGGCATGGGCTTCGGCATGGCCCAGCAGTTCATGAACAACCAGCAGCAACAGCCGCAGCGTCCTGCGGAGCCCGCGCAGCAGGCGGCCCCGGCCGACACGCGCAGCCCCGCGCAGCGCCTGAAGGAGATCAAGGAGCTGAAGGACGCGGGCGTGCTCTCGGATGACGAGTACAACGCCAAGCGCGCGGAGCTGATGAAGCTCCTGTAGTCCTCGGCGTCGCTGACGCGACACCCGGGCCTCCGTCCTCTGCTTCGAGGGCGGGGGCCCTTGTCGTTGAGGGGGACTACTGGCCAGGGCCCGCGGCGGCCGGGGCCTCCGTGGTCGCATCCTGCGCCGTGGGAGCAGGCGTGCCCTCGGGCCCGGGCGCGCTGACGGTGTCCTCCGACTTCATGTCCAACCGGATGGGCACCTGCAGCGTGGTGCCCAGGCGAAGCAGCAGCACGTCCGGCTCGATGCCCGGCTCGCCGATGGCCTGGGCCACCTCGCGCGCGGACAGCGCGTTGCCCTTCGCCCACAGCGTCTTCAGGAACTCACCCGCCTCCGGCGAGTGCCACCACGACGGACCGAAGCGCGCCTTGAGCTGGGCCTGAATCTGCCCCGCCAGGAACCACGCGCGGAAGCTGTCCGCGGACTGGAAGAAGTCCTCCTGGTCCACCAGGTAGCGCGCCGTGTCCTCGGCCGTCATCGGGATGTCGTCCGTGCGCGACATGATCTCCCGGTAGAGCTCCCTCGGGTCCACGTCCGCGCGCCGGTGCAGCTCCAACTGGTACAGCAGCCGGCCCGCCGCGTGACGGATGAGGTACAGCTTGTGCGCGCTCGACGTCGCCAGGTACTTCGCGCGCTCCTCGCCGCTCAGGCCCGCGTGCTCCTCCAGCCACACCGGGTCCTCCAACAGGTCCTCGAAGAGCGACGAGTACGCCTCGCCCACCGTGGGGTTGCCCAGCCGCGCCAGCTCGAAGCGCGTCTCCGACGTGAAGGCCGCGTGCAGCGCATGCCCGAACTCGTGCAGCACCCTCGCCTGGTGCAGCACCCCCGAGCCGGGCTTGAACGACACCCGCACGTCCTCCGGCACGCGGACCGCCAGCGCCAGGGGCCGCGAGTTCTTCTTCGGCAAGTCGCGCTCGTCGATCTCCACGTTCTTCTGCGTGGACAGGTCCAGCTTCATCCCCGCCAGCGTCTCGTGCGCCTTCTTCAGCGACACGCCCTTGGGGAACGCGTCCTCCACCTCGCGCGAGCGGAACAGCCGCGGGATGTCCGCGCGGGTGATGTCCTTGAAGGCCAGGTTCAGCTCGCGCTGCGCCAGCCGCTCCATGACGACGCGGTACGGCCCCTGCGTGGCCTGCAGGATCTCCTCCGCCAGCACGCTCAGCTTGCCCAGGTCCGCCTGCCTTAGCTCGCTGCCGAAGGCCTCGTACGAGGGGAAGCCCAGCTCCTTCACCCGCTTCTCGGCCTCCTCCTCCTTGCGCCGCAAGGTCTGGTTGAGCCGCTCCAGCGCGGGCGTCGCCGCAGCGTAGAGCGCCTTGCGCCGATTGCCGCTGCGCTCGTTGGCGAGCAGCCGCTCCAAATCCCGGTAGCGCAGCTCCTTGCCGTCCAGGTTGAAGGTGAGCGACGCCTCCAGGTTGGCGGACGCGTCGTTGTGCTCGGCGAGCGCGTGCGACAGGTACTCGCCCGCGAAGTGCGAGTGCAGCGCGGTGAGGGCGCGCACCTCGCGCGGGTCCTGGGTGAGCTGGCGCAGCCGGTCCAGCTTCCGGATGTTGTCGAGCGTGAAGAGGTCCTCCTGCCCCGCGTACGTCCCGGAGACGTCCACGTGGCGGCCCTCGGTCCAGAACACCCACACCAGGCGGTGCTGGGCCTCGAGCAGCGTCTCCGCGCGTGAGGCCAGGGCTCGGACGTCCGCAGTCAGCAGCTGCTCCTCCGTCGGAGGCGGCCGGTTGTCGGCGGGAGGCGCCTTATGGCAGGCGCTCAGGCAGCAGGCGACTGCGAGGAGGAGGGGAATCCTTGGGTGCATGTGGGGCCTCATGTTACTTCCGGCCCGCCCATGCCCAACCTTTCTCAATGGCGGGCCGCCCGCGGACGCCAGGCCCTCTACTCCGCCCTGCGACGTTTCTTCGCGGCAGAAGGCTACCTGGAAGTCGAGACCCCGCTGCTCATCCCCACCCCCGGGATGGAGCCGCACATCAACGCCTTCGAGGCCCGCTTCGTCCCGGAGACGAACGTGGGCGTCGAGCGCCCGCTCTACCTCCACACCAGCCCCGAGTACGCGATGAAGCGCCTGCTCGCCGACGGGGCCGGCCCCCTGTTCCAGCTCTGCAAGGTGTTCCGCAACGGCGAGGTCTCCACCACGCACAACCCGGAATTCACGATGCTGGAGTTCTACCGGCCCCAGGCGGACTACCACGCCATCATGGCGGACCTGGAGGGGGCGCTGGCGGAGGCGGGGCGCTCGGCCACGGAGGGTGAGCCAGGCGCGGACCCGGCCTTCTTCACGCGCACCCCCTACGAGCGGCTCACCGTGCGCGACGCCGTGCTGCGCGCCACCGGGGTGGACATCCGCGTGCACTCGGACGGGCCCTCGCTCAAGAGGGCGGCGGAGGCCATCGGCGTGCGGACGGGCGACGCGGAGAGCTTCGACGACGTGTTCTTCCACCTGTTCCTGCAGCGGGTGGAGACGGGGCTGGGGTTCGACCGGCCGACGTTCCTCATCGAGTACCCGGCGTCGATGGCGGCGCTGTCACGGCTCAAGCCCGGGGACGCGGCGGTGGCGGAGCGGGTGGAGCTGTACGCGAAGGGCTTGGAGCTGGCGAACGGGTTCAGCGAGCTGACGGACCCGGCCGAGCAGCGCGCCCGCCTGCTCGAGGAACAGGACCTGCGGCGCAGACTGGGACGTTCCGTGTATGCTCTGGACGAGCGGTTCCTCGACGCGGTAGGTCGAATGCCACCCTCGGCGGGCATCGCCGTGGGGCTCGACAGAATCCTGATGCTGCTGCTCGGGGTCCAGCGCATCTCGGATGTGCTCCTGTTCCCCGCCCACGAGTTCGTGTGATTCGAGACATCGTCCGGACAGCGTTCGCGGGTGTTTCAGCAGTGGGGCTGACGGGCGCTGCGTCGTCGGCGATATCGGCGCTGTCGGTGGCCGGCGCGCATCGGGAGGCGGACAAGCTCCTGAAGCTCTGGGCGCAGGGCGTGCTGGCGTCGGCGGGCGTGCGTCACGAGGCGGTGGGCCTGGAGCACATTCCGACGGAGGGCCACGTCGTCTTCGTGTGCAACCACCAGTCGCACTACGACGCGCCGCTGGGGTTGGCCTACCTGGAGAAGCACACGCGCTTCGTGGCCAAGGCGGAGCTGTTCAAGATTCCGGTGTTCGGCTCGGCGCTGCGGCTGGCGGGCAACATCCCCGTGGTGCGCAGCGGCAGCAGTCAAGACAGGGCCCGGCTGGAGGAGGCCGTGACGGCGCTGCGCGAGCGGGTGAGCGTGCTCTTCTACGCCGAGGGCACGCGCAGTGAGGACGGTCGGCTGCGGCCGTTCAAGAAGGGGGCCGCGACGCTCGCCATCCAGGCGGGCGTGCCGGTGGTGCCCATGGCCGTGTCAGGGACCCGGCTCATCCTTCCCAAGGGAGGACGGGCCGTGCGGTGGGGACAGCGCGTGGCATTGGCGGTGGGAGCGCCCATCACCACGCAAGGCCTGACGATTCAGGACCGCGAGGCGCTCACGCGCCAACTGGAGGACGCGGTCGCGCAACTCTACTCCGAGGCGTGTCGACGCTCGGGAGACGTACCTACATGAAGAAGCCCGCACCTCAGAAGTCGTTCGCATCTCATCCCTGGCACGGAATCACCCCTGGCAACGACGCTCCGGAGGTCGTCACCGCGTACATCGAAATCGTGCCCACGGACGCGGTGAAGTACGAGCTGGACAAGGAGTCGGGCATCCTGATGTTGGACCGCCCGCAGCGCTTCAGCAGCCAGTGCCCCACGCTGTACGGCTTCATCCCGCAGACGTTCTGCGACGAGCTGGTGGCGAAGCGCTGCGCCGAGCGCACGGGCATGCGCGACATCAAGGGCGACGGCGACCCGATTGATATCTGCGTGCTGACGGAGAAGGTGGTCAGCAACGGCAACCTCCTGGTGCGCGCGGTGCCGGTGGGCGGCTTCCGGATGGTCGACGGCGACGAGGCGGACGACAAGATCATCGCCGTGCTCGAGTCCGACCTGGTCTACGGCGAGCTGCAGCACATCGCGCAGCTGCCGCGCCCGCTGCTCGACCGCCTCAAGCACTACTTCCTCACCTACAAGCAGATTCCCGGCGAGGGCAAGCGCAGCGTCGAAATCGCGGAGGTGTATGACCGCCCCGAGGCGCTCGAGGTCATCCGCCGCAGCATGAAGGACTACGACCGCGTCTACGGCAACGCGCCCACCACGCCCGTGCGCAGCCGCGCGCGGCGTCCGGTGGCGCGCAAGAGCCGCGCGTCCTGACGGTGCCTCACCGGGGAGCGGGGCGGTGTCGTCCGCTCCTCGGTGATTGGGACTCAGGGCTGGTTCGGGTCCGTGCCGATGCCCTGGTACGGGTTGAAGGTGTACGTCCGGGAGAACTGTGACGACGGGCTGAAGTAGTGCGCGGCGAGCTTCGCCGGGTCCGTGGCGATTTCTCCTCGCAGCACCGGGCCGTCATTCCCGTCGTCCCAGCCCCACGGCGCGTTGGCGGAGTTGGACGAGCAGTTGCCCGCGACGAGCCCGCAGCCGCCGCTGGTGTCGCCGCGGAAGGTGCCCCAGCCGGAGAAGAGCGTGGAGAGCTCGCGGCGCTGCCAGAGCCCCTCGCCGCCGTACAAGTCGAGCAGCTTGTAGCGCACGTCCGCGGCGGTGGCGGACGCGGGCTGCTCGGCGAGCGTGAGGGAGGGGAAGTACTTCACGCCGTCACCGACGATGTCGTAGGCCGGCCACGCCTTGAGGCCATGGCCCTTGGCCTCCTGCGCGGTGATGGGATGGAGCACGCCCTCGAAGGACGCGAGCGACAGCGTGCCGTCCACGCTCTCCGCGCCCGAGCCGAGCGGGCTGCCGGTGGGAACGAAGGAGAAGAAGTCCTTGTGCGCCACCGTCACCGCGCCCACGAGCGCGCCGTACTCGCTGCCGTCGCGCTGGACGATGAGCAGCACACCCTCGCCGTCGTTCTCGTGCTCGCTGTCGAAGATGTTGTCGGACCAGTCGCGCGGGTGGAAGAACAGGTAGAGCAGGTACCAGTGGGAGCTGGTCTCGACGACGGACTGGTACGCGTGCGCGGACAACAGCCGAGAGCCCGTGTTGTCCCAGTTGTTCGTCCCGCTCCAGTCCCCGTCGAAGTCCACGCGCGTGAGGAAGTCCGACTTGCCGCCCAGCGAGTGGGAGCCCGTCACGTCCACGTCCTGGTAGTGGATGGGCGCCCACCGCTTCGTCAGCGCCGCGCGCGCTGCCGTCGAGCCGACCCCGTTGAGCAGCGCCCGCTGCGCCTCGCCGAACGGGTCATCCTCCGAATACCCCTCGCCGCACCCCGCGAGCAGCCCCAGGGACACGGTGACGAGGGTGGACACCAGCACTTCGGATACACGACGAAGAGGTGACGGCATGCCGGCCTGCCTTTCTGGAAGGCGTCACTCCACGTCATCTTGGATAAATTGTGAACACTGCTTTACTTGAAAAACGCGTCACGGCCGGGTGGGGTGGAACGGCACCATCCGGAGGTCGTCGTGATGCGGATTCGTTCGTGGGGGTTGTTGTCGCTGTTGGGGCTGTCGACGTTGGCGGGGGCACGTGGGCCTCCGGGAGCATTCGTTCCGGGCAAGGAGCACGGGCCGTTCGTGGACGTGGTGGAGTACCTGAGCTCCGAGGAGGATTTCCGCGCCTGGTTCCAGCTGCGCGCCAACCTGCGCAAGAACTTCGATGACATCTGCGGGGACACGTTCTGCGAGGGGGACTACAGCAACATCGAGACGGTGGTGTTCCGCTGTTCGGTGGCGCAGCGCTCGGGAGTCATCGGTCAGTGCCTCTGGGTGTTCGGCGGCAGCTACGAGCACATCGATGTCAGGTCGGGGGCCATCACCACGGAGGCGCGCACGTGGGCCTGCACGAGCCCGTTGGTGCCGGGCACGACGATGGCGGCGCTGTTGAAGGCGCTGTCCGGGCCGGAGCCGATGGACGCGCCGCTGCCCGGCACGAGCACCACGCTCTATGACGGGTTGATCGACTGTCTCTAGCGGCTCAGCGCAGCTCGACGAGCCGCACGCGCTTGTAGATGCGCTTGTCCAGGGGCAGGCGCGTGTCGATGAAGCCGAGCGCCTCGTCGAACTCGAAGGTGAAGATGGGGATGGGCGGGCTGATGGAGAGGATCAGCTCGAACTCCCAGAGGCTGGTGATTCGCTCGCGCTTGCCCACGGCCTCGGCGGGAGGGGGCGGGAGCTTCTGGGCGGCGGCGCGGACGTCCTTCATCGCCTCGTTGTCCACCTCGGGCTGGTGGCTGGGCTCCACGAGCTCGACGTCGAGCAGGCGTCCTTGAGGGTCCTGCACGACGCGGATGAGGGCGCGGCGCGTGGCCCGGAACTCCTCGCGCATCTTCTCGCGCAGCTCCTGGCGCATGCGCAGCGTGGGGTCTCCGACCTGGCTCGCGGGGCGGCGACGGTCCTCCTCGAGGGGCTTGTTCGCGGCGAAGGCACCGGTGGCGCCGTAGTTGGCGGCGCGCTCGCCCCACACGCGGCCGTACGCGCGGCTGCGCTCCATGCCCATGTCGAAGTAGCCCTGGAGGCCATGCTCCTTCACGGCGCGGTCCGCGTCCCAGAGGCCCAGCAGTGTCTTGCCCAGCTGGCTGAAGTAGGGATGCACCAGCCCCCGGTCCACCTTGCCCCGGCCGACGCCCTCGGCGACCAGCTCCTCGACGAGCGCCTGGGGGGAGGTGGGCTCACGGGCGCCTCGGAGCTCACGCTCCTGGGGCGCTTGTTCCTCGCTGCGCCACGCGGAGACGCGCTGGGTCCGGGCCGCGAGCAGCAGGCGTGCTCCCTCGCGCCGCGCGTCGGTGGGCGCCGCGCGCGGGATGTCACCGTGTGGAGCCTGTCGCGGCACGTCGGAAGACTCAGCTGACTGAGTGTTCTCGCTGGGGGCCTGCGCCATGAGGGGCGCGTCGGCCGGAGGTGGACGGTTCGTGATGGCTCGCGTGTCGGCCAGCTCCCCGCTCGGGCTGTCATCGCGAGGCTGGGCGGACAGGGCACCCGAAGTATCGGGGCGCGGCGCGTCCGCGGTCAGGGTGTTCGCGTCGCGCTGGGGCGCGGCTCGGACGATGCCTTCCTTCGGGGCCGGGGTGGCGCGTGCGACGGCGCCGTCGGTTCGGTCGGAATCCGCTGGAGGGGCCTCAGGTGCTCGTGCGGTCTTGTCGGGCCGAGGAGGGCTGGTTTCGGACCTCCGTGGGGCCGCGCCGCTGTCACCGCTTCGGGCGCCGCCAATGGATGCGTTGGGGAGAGGCGCGCGGGCGTTCGCAACGGCATCGCCGTCATCGCCCCGGCGGTCCTCCGGTGGCGTATTCGGGGGGACTGGAGGCGGGGCGGGCGGTGAGCGCACCTCCACCTCGACCCACTCCAGCGCGGGGCGCGGGGGCTGGGGCGCACGAGGCCCTCGGAGGGCGCCCTCCGGAACGCTGTCGACGCCCAGCCACAGGAGCCCATGCAGGGCGAGGCTGGCGACGAGCGCGGGGAGGAGGCGTCGGGAGGGGGCCGGCGACATGGGTCCCAGGTTTAATCACGCCTGCCCGGTGTGCTTGGGAAAGCGCGGTGGAAGGGTAGGAAACCCATCATGGCGCGCGTAGTCTCCTGTGACAT
Source organism: Myxococcus sp. AS-1-15 (assembly GCF_020037055.1). Classification (NCBI taxonomy): domain Bacteria; kingdom Pseudomonadati; phylum Myxococcota; class Myxococcia; order Myxococcales; family Myxococcaceae; genus Myxococcus; species Myxococcus sp. AS-1-15. The sequence goes on from NZ_JAIQDF010000001.1 coordinate 918,119, forward strand.
CGGAGGAAGGTACCCAGGATGGCGACCTCGCTGCTCGCGACGGATGGCTACAAGTTCAGCATGGCGGAGGCCGGTTGGCCGTTGCGCCGGGAGACGTTCTATTACTCACACCGCAAGGGTGGCCTCCAGGTCATGCCGCTGGACCTGGCCGCCTATGTGCGTGCCCTCCTGCCCGAGCCCAAGCCCGAGGACTACGACTTTCTCGCGAAGTACGACTACGAGATGGGCGTGGGCTTCAAGGCGGCCATCCTCCGCAAGGAGAAGCTCTCCGTCCGCGCCATCCCTCGCGGCGCGTGCTTCTTCCCCCGCGAGCCCATCCTCACCGTCACCGGTCCCTCCGCGCTCGTCTCATGGGTGGAGCCGCTGCTGCTCCAGCTCAACTTCCGCATCCAGGTGGCCACCCAGGCCCTGACGGACCGCGAGGGACTGGCGCGCGCGCTCGCCCGCGTCACCTGCGACGAGCAGAAGGCGATTGCCCTGGAGACGCTCGACGCGGTGGGCGTCAAGCCGGTGCCCATCACCGTGGACTCGGAGGGCTACCTGCAGCGCGTGCGCGCCACGGTGAAGGAGCTCATCGACGCGGTGGAGGACCCGGCCCGCATCTTCGAGGTGGGCCTGCGCGCGGCCACCTGCCAGCAGCAGCACGAGCTGGCCCTGCGGGCCTGCAAGGATGTGGGGGTGACGCGCACCAGCAACGTGGAGGGCGCGCGCAAGCTGGGGATGATTCCCGTGGGCACCATGGGCCACGAGCACATCCAGCGCTTCGGTTCGGACGATGCCGCCTTCCGCGCCATGCGCGAGCGCCGTCCGCAGCGCTCCAGCTACCTGCTGGACACCTTCGACACGCTCACCTCCGGCATCCCCGCCGCCTTCCAGCTCATCCGCGAGGAGCCGGGCGCGGGGGACTCCATCCGCTTCGACTCGGGCAACAAGAAGCTCCAGTACCTGTACGCGGTGACGCGCGCGCGCGACATCGGCATCAAGCCCGTCAACATCCTCGAGGACGGCCTGGACGCCGAGGCCACGCGCGAGTTCGAGGACCTGCGTCGACAGGTGGGCTGGGAGCCGGGCTCGCAGTTCTACGGCTACGGAGGCCACATCGTCGCGCGGACCATGGAGTGTCCCTTCACGCGCGACAAGGTGGCCGCCATCTACAAGCTGTCGCAGACGGGCCCGCAGCCGGTGATGAAGTTCGGCAACGAGCTGGCCGAGGGCAAGCAGAGCATCCCCGGCACGCCCGTCCTGTTCCGCCGCCGCCACGGCTCCGGGCCCATCGGGTTGGTGGGACAGGAGGGCGAGCCCGTGCCGGATGGGTACTTCCCGCTGATGGAGGCCGAGCCCGAGACGCCTTCGCTGGTGGGGGCGCTGGAGGTGAACTCGGAGCCCGCGAAGATTTCCCAGACGCAGGCCACGCGCGCGCTCGTCGAGGAGCTCACGCGCAAGCACTTCCCCAAGGGACGCTGAGGACGACCCATGACGCTGCCGATTCCCCGGTTCCACGACGACGCTCGCGCCGGACAGCTCTACCTGGAGCGCACCGGAGAGGTCGCCGAGGAGGCCCTGCGCTACGCGGCCGAGCACCGCGTGCGTCCGGCGAGCGAGGACCGCGTGCGCATCGCGGCCTTCGGCATCGACGTGCAGGTGGCCTTCTGCACGCCCGGCGCCAGCCTCTTCGTCCCGGGCGCGGTGGAGGACACCCAGCGCACGCTGCGCTGGCTCTACGCGAACCTGGGGCGGGTGACGGAGCTGGTGTTCTCGCTCGACACGCACCGCGTCTTTCAAATCTTCCATCCCGCGTGGTGGCGTGACGCGGAGGGCAAGCCCCCGCCGCCGCTCACGTCCATCACCGCCGCGGACGTGCGCGCGGGCCGCTGGCGCGCCACGCGCTTCGAGGCGGAGAGCCTGGAGTACTGCGAGCGACTGGAGGCGAGAGGTCGCTACGTGCACACCATCTGGCCGTACCACGCGCTGCTGGGCGGACTGAGCCACGCGCTGGTGCCCGCGTTCTACGAGGCGAGCGCGTTCCACGCCCTGGTGCGCGACACGCCCACGCACTTCGAGCTGAAGGGCGAGCACCCGCTGACCGAGAACTACTCGGTGCTGTCGCCGGACGTGACGGAGGTGAAGGGCCAGCGCGTGGGCGAGTTCAACACGCGCCTGTTCGAGCGGCTCATGACGTTCGACCGCGTCTACGTGTTCGGTCAGGCCAAGTCGCACTGCGTGCTGTCCACCCTGCGCGACCTGCGCGAGCACATCGAGCGCACGGACCGCTCGCGGATGGGGCGCGTGCACATCCTGGTGGATGCGATGAGCCCGGTGCCCGCGCCGCCGCTGAATCCGCTGCCTCCCGCGCTCGACTTCCCGCGCATGGCGGATGCGGCCATCGAGGAGCTTCGCGCGGCGGGCATGCGCGTGGTGCGCACGACGGACCCGCTGGAGGACTGAGCCGCGAATCCGGTGGGGTACCCCACATCCGGTCCCGCGTGCGTCGGGCCCACGCCAGTCGCCTGGGCCCGTCACGCGCGTCCGAGGTGCCCCCCGGCCTGGTCGCGTGCGTGAGCCTCCGCGCGCCGCCTTGAGCCGCGAATCCGGTGGGGTACCCCACATCCGGTCCCGCGTGCGTCGGGCCCACGCCAGTCGCCTGGGCCCGTCACGCGAGTCCGAGGTTCCGCCCCGGCCTCAGCGCGTCGTCTTGAGTCGCGCCGCCGTCCAGCGCGCCACGGCTTCCTGGAGCACCTCCGCCGCCGTTGCGCCGGGACGCGCCTGGGTGCTCAGGTCCACCACCGTGTGGAACAGGTCCAGCTCCACGCCTTCATCGCGGCGCACCGAGCCCGCGAAGAGCTCCACCGGCGTGCCGTGCTCACGCGCCAGTCGCGCCAGTCCCCCGGGGCCCTTGCCCAGCGACGTCTGCCGGTCGAAGCGTCCCTCGCCCGTGAGCACCACCTCCGCGAGCAGCACGCGCCGCTCCAGCCCCAGTGCCCGCGCCACCAGCTCGTACCCGGGCACCAGCCGCGCGCCCGCGAGCGCCACCAGCCCGAAGCCGAAGCCTCCCGCCGCGCCCGTGCCCGGCCAGCCCGCGGACAAATCCCCCACCACGCGCGAGTAGTGCGCGAGCGCCGCCTCCAACTCCTCCACGCCCTGCGCGTCGGCACCCTTCTGCGGACCGAACAACCGCGCCGCTCCATCCGCGCCCAGCAGCGGCGACGTGACGTCCGTGGCGCCCATCAGCTCCACCTTGCCCAGCCGGGGATGGCGTCCACTCGCGTCCACCCGCGCGAGCGCCGAGAGCGCCGCGCCACCGGGCGGAAGCGGATGTCCGTTCGCATCCAGGAACCGATAGCCCAGCGCCGTGAGCGCGCCCGTGCCGCCGTCCGTCGTCGCGCTGCCACCGAGTCCGATGATGAGCCGCTCGCAGCCCGAGTCCAGCGCGGCCCGCATCAGCTCACCCGCGCCGTACGTCGACGCCTTCCTCGCGCTGACGGGATTGGGCTCCAGGTGCGCCAGCCCGGAGGCCGCGGCCATCTCCACCACCGCCGTGCGCCCGTCCTCGAGCAGCGCCCACGCGGCCTCCATCGGCTTGCCCAGGGGACAATGCACCCGGCACACGCGGCGCTCGCCACGCGTCCCCGACAGCAACGCCTCCACGGTGCCAGGGCCGCCATCCGCCAGCGGCGCCAGGTCCAGCACCACCTCGGGAGAGACCTCCCGCACGCCCCGGGCCATCGCCTCCGCGGCCTCCGACGCCGTGAGGGTGCCCTTGTACTCCTGCGGTGCGACGAGCCAACGCGGCGGTATCACGACGAGGACGCTCCACCGGCCACCGGATGGTCTCCGTTCCCCCTCGTCCTCGCAGTCAGACTTCTCCGCACGCCCACGCCTCCGCAGCCGGATTGCCGGCACAATCATGGCCTCGTCGGCGAGCGAGTTCACACTGATACATGCGTCATGTGTCTCTGAACTTCTGGAATTGCCTCAATAGCTTGAATCCAAGAGTGGGATTCAATGCAGACCCGGAGCGGTGGGGTGGGTAGGGATGACCCGTCAGGGTGTCTTGGTTGACGCCCGGGCGAGGGCCTCGGCGTGCCACTCGAGCAGGGGCCGGGGCGCGCGCAGCGAGGGCTCGCGCTGCTGGGAGACGCGCTCGAGCCGCTCCAGCAACGCCCCCACGGTTTCGGCGGGCTGGCGGGCGGGGCCGCGGATGCGCTCGCAGAAGAACGTGCGGCAGCCGAAGGGCCGGTCCGCGTACACGGTGCAGCGCTTGCCGGCCGCGTCCAGGTAGGGACAGCCGCCGTCCTCGCGCGCGGGCGGCAGGGGGCGGCCCTGGGTGAGCAGCTCCCACTCGGGCAGCCACAGCCAGGGCTGGCGGCCCGTGCGGGACAGCTGGCAGCACTCACCGCTGGCGGGGCAGGAGAAGGGGCCGTAGGCGGCGTCGGCCTGGCGGAAGATGGCGCGCACTTCCTTGAGCGCGCGCTCCTTCTGGTGGGAGCCCCGCGTGGTGGGCGCTTCCTCCTCGTCATCCCAGTCCCGGCTCCGCATGTCCTCGCCCTCTGGCCGCGCGCCGGGCGCTCACATCGCGCGCAGCACGTAGCACTTCAGGTAGCGGGTCTCCCGCAGGTTCACGAGCACGGGGTGGTCCTTGCCCGCGCCGCGCCGCTCGATGATCTGCATGCGCCGCTTCGCGTCCGCGGCGGCGGAGGCGAGCATGTCCTCGAAGGCCTGCTCGTCCACGTGGTACGTGCAACTCGCGGTGATGAGGTGCCCGCCGGGCCTGAGCAGCTGCATGGCGCGCAGGTTGATCTCCTTGTACCCGCGCACCGCGGCGGCGAAGGCGTCCTTGTTCTTCGCGAACGACGGCGGGTCCAGGACGATGGTGTCGAACTTCCTGCCGTCGTCCACCGCGTCGCGCAGGAAGTCGAACGCGTTGGCGGCCACCACATCCACATTGGAGAGCTTGTTCGCCTGGGCGTTCTCACGCAGCTGGGCCGCGGCCTGGTCGGAAATCTCCACCGCCGTGACGCTCTGGGCCCGCGTGGCGAGCTGGAGCGCGAAGCCGCCCACGTACGAGAAGCAGTCCAGCGCCTCGCCCGCGGCGTACTGCGCCGCCATGACGTGGTTCTCCTTCTGGTCCAGGAACGCGCCCGTCTTCTGGCCCTCCAGCAGGTCCGCGCGCACGCGCACCATGCCCTCGTCGAAGGAGATGGGGCCCGGGGGCAATTCGCCGCGCAGCAGGCCCTTCTCCGGCGTCAGGCCCTCCAGGTTGCGCACGCCCACGTCCGAGCGGTTGACGATGCCGCGCGGCTTGAACTGCGCCTCGAGCAGGTCCGCGATGAGCGCCTTGCGCTGCTCGGTGGCGGGCACCAGGAACTGCACGCTCAGGTAGTCGCCGTACCGGTCGACCACCAGGCCCGGGATGCCGTCCGCCTCGCCGTGCACCAGCCGGTACGTCGTCTCGCCCGGCAGCGCGCTCTTGCGCAGGGCCTGGGCGGACAGGAGGCGCTGGCGGAAGAAGTCCTCGTCCACCGCGACGTCGTCGAAGCTCAGCCAGCGCAGCGAGATTTTCGACTGGCGCGAGTAGAACGCCTTGCCGATGAACCAGCCGCGCCCGTCGGTGACGCGGACGATTTCGCCGCCCTGCAGGCCCGGGTCGCCGTTGAGGTCGGCGCGGTAGATCCACGGGTGGCCCGCCTGCCAGCGCTCGACGCCCCGGCGCAGCAGGGAGACCTGGGGCAGGCCATCCGGGCCCAGCTCGGGCGAGGTGCGGTCCGGGGCCACCTTTTCGGGGCGGTGGTGGGGGCGGCCTCGGCCCTGTCCGGACGGCGGGGAGGAGGGTCTGCCGCCGCGATGGGGGCCGGAGGGGGGCTTGGAAGAGGTGGGCATGGCGTTGGGCGGCGTATACTCGCAACCCGCGTGAGATACGAGTTGCTCCTACAGACGAAGACGCCGGGCACGCCCTACGAGGCGGCGCGGGTGGATGGCCTCCTCTCCGAGCGGCGGGTGAGCGCCCGTCCGGACGGCAACCGGCTCTGGCATCTCGAGCACGGGGACGTGGAGGTGGGCGAGCTGCGCGAGGGCGGACGGGTGGTGGCCACCGAGCTGCACATCCCCTTGTCCGAGCGCACGGAGCTGGTCCGCGAGGTGGTGGCCGAGGCCGCTGGCATCGCCAGCGCGGCCGGCGCGCGGCTGGTGGACCCCCAACTGGGGCGCTCGCTCGCGGCCACGGATGACCACGTGGTGGTGGACCAGTACCTGCGCACGGTCCGCTACGAGGGCTCCATGTCCGTGGGCTCCATGTCGTTCACCCCGGCCACGAGCGAGAGCTCGCGCGGCTTCCAGCCCGGCGCCAGGTTCTTCCTCATCGCCATCGGCGCCTTCTTCTTCCTGTACCTGCTGGTGGACTCGATGATTGGGAGCCTCGGCGGCAGGTAGACAGCGGGCGAGGGGAGGGGCGCCGCCCCTGCCGTCGGGTTGTCCAGCACGAGGGGCCGCTCGGCGTTAGGTTGGGGGCGTGTTCAAGTACTTCCTGCTCGCACTGATTCTCCCCTTCGTGGAGCTGTACCTGCTGGTCGCCATCGGCCGGGAGGTGGGTTTCCTTCCGACGCTCTCCGTCGTGCTCCTGACGGGGCTCGTGGGCTCCTGGCTCGCGCGCCGCGAGGGGAGCCGGGTGATGCGTCGGTGGCGCGACGCGCTCGCCATGCGGCAGGTGCCGGAGGAGGGCCTGTTCAGCGGCGCGCTGGTGATGCTCGGCGGCCTGCTCCTGCTGGTGCCGGGCTTCCTGACCGACGTGGTGGGCCTGTCGCTGCTCTTGCCTCCGGTGCGCCGGTTCGTCACGGCGCGCCTGCGCCGCGCGGTCGAGCGCCGCATGCGGGACGGCTCGTTCCAGGTCACCACCATTGGCGGCGTGGGGTTCCCCGGTCCGTTCCCGGGGGAGCCCAGGGGCGGCACGCCGTTCCCCGAGTCCTGGTCCGACACGGCGTCGAAGGGACCTCCCGGCCGCATCCGCTCCGGCGCGTCACGCGCGGAGGTGGACGCGGAGTTCACCGAGGACGAGCCCAGGCACTGAGGCCGGCGTTCAGGCCCGCGGGCTCATGCGCGTGCCGCTCAGGCTCGCGTTGAGCGTGGTGGAGCCGGCGCGCCACGGACGGGCCTGCTCCGTCAGCCAGCGGCCCAGCCACGCCACCACCGCGCACGTCACGAGCAGCGCCACGCCGATGCCCACCGCGGCGGGGACTCCGAGCCGGGGGCCGATGCGGCCCGCGAGGCCCGCGATGTCCGCCCAGCCGTACACCACCGGCAGGTGCAGCACGTAGATCCACAAGGACAGCCGCCCGAACGGCGCCAGCAGCTTGCTCAACCGGACGGGCGCGAGGTTGACGGCGCCCAGCACCAGGAGCCCCTGACCCACGCGGTACGCCACCAGCCACGCGCTCGCGGGCGTCCAGTCCGCGGTCGTCATCCGCGTCAGCCCGAGCATCCCCGCGCCGAGCGCCAGCAGCGCCAGGCCCTGCGGCCAGCCCGGACGCAGCAGGTGCAGCGCGTACGCCGCGAACGCACCCGCGAAGAAGTAGCCCGCCCACGGGAAGAAGGGGAAGCGGCTGCCCGCGGCGCTGCCCAGGAATTGCTGCACCGCGCCCGGCAGACCCACGCCCAGCTTCCACGTGGTGGCGCTCACCAGCGGGATGCCCACCGCGAGCACGAGCAGGACCAACGGCCGGCCGCCCTGCGCGGGCACGAGCGCGAGCAGCACCGAGCCCACCAGCAACGCGAAGCCGATGCACTGGAGCGCGTCGAAGGTGAGGACGTGCGACACCATCGCGTCCGTCCAGCCCATGTCCCGCACGGCGTGCCACCCGGGCCAGTGCAGGAAGTACCCCAGGAACAGCAGCAACAGCGAGCGGCGCACCCGACGCCCGAGCGTGTCTCGCGCGGCGTTGGGCCGGGTGCCCAGCGCGGCCACCACCGCCCAGCCGCTCACCAGCAGGAACAGGGGCGCGGTGACGCCGCGGAAGGCCCAGTAGTGCTGCACCCACGGCAGCAGGCGCGCCTCGGCCGAGAGCAGCGCGTCCAGCGTGTGTCCCAGCACCATCGCGAGGACCGCCAGACCGCGCGCCCCGTCGAGCCCGGGGTGCCGGTTCGATTGCTGCTGGAAGGTGAACGAGGGGCCGAGTCGGTTCACGCGACCCGGAGCATAGGACGATGTGCTGGACTCGTCTCGAAAACGCACCACCGGCGAGGTCATCCCCACACCCAGGGACAGGCCACCTGGACGGTCCGTGGGGTGCTACATCCCTGCTCATGAAGCTTTCCAACCGGAGCGGGTTCGCCCCCTGTCTCGTCGCGCTGCTGGCAAGCCCCGTCGCGAGCGCCGCGTCGGGGGATGACTGGCTGGGCCCGGACAAGCCCAAGCACTTCGCGGCCTGCTTCGTCCTCGCGGGCGTGGGCTACGGCGCGGGCGCGCTGCTCTTCGAGCCGCCCGAGGCGCGGCTCTGGACGGGCGCGGGGCTCGCGATGGGCGTGGGCGTGGGCAAGGAGCTGTACGACCTGGGGCGGGGCACCACCTTCTCGTTCAAGGACCTGGCCTGGGACGCCGCGGGGACGGCGACGGGCCTGGGCGTGTCGTGGCTCGTGGACCGGCTCCTCTTCGGCCCCACGCCCAGCCCCCAGGCGCGGGGCTCGCTACGGGCCGTTCCGCCCGTCGTGCTCGTCCTCGGGACGCGACGGGGACAAGAGGTCCTGGTCGGGACGCGCGCGGGCCTCGACGAGGCGCAGGAGGGGCTCTCGCTCCAGCAGCGGCTCCACCGTCATCATGGCGCTGCCCTGCTCGGCGTGGCCCCCCGTGATGAGCACGGTGACCTTGCCGCGAGGACACTGGCGCAGGCAGCCGGTGGGCATGACGCGGACTTCATCGGCGAGCCCCCGGTCGGCGAGCGAGCGCTGGAGCCAGCGCGGCAGCTCGACGCCGCCCCCGCTGCGCGCGCCGCGCATCAGGCACTTGCGGCAGATGAGGACATCGACGTCCCGGTTCGCGTCTCCACCGTCTTCATCCCGCATCCATCCTCCGAGTCGTCGAGCCGGGGCGCTCCGGGCTTGCCACACCCGGTGGACGCCCCGCTGCGTGGGCGCTGAAGCGAAAGCGGCCCGTCAAAGCTGTCGCTCCCGGGAGGTAGCGGCCAGGGCGCGGCCTCGCACCCAGGGGCTCCTCGTCCGAGGAGCAGGGGAGCGGCGGAGCGCAGGCGTCTGACGGGCTGATGGACGCGGGAAGCGCGGGCGGGGTGCGTCACAAAGACGCGGGCCCCGGCCGGAGGCGGGGCTGATAGCGTGCCGGGCCGTCCACACCCCCTGGAGTGCGTCATGTCCCGAACCCGCTTCGTCACCCTGCTCACGCTGACCTCCCTGGGCGCGTTGTCGGGCTGTGAGCGCAAGCAGGAGCCCGTCGCGCCGTCCACGACGGCGAGCGCGCCGAAGCCCCCGGGCCCCAAGCCGATGACGCCCGAGCAGCTCTCGCACTTCTTCCGCCCGACGCCGCCGGCCAAGGACGCGAAACCTGTGCCCCAGGACACCGAGGCCCAGGTGGCGCTGGGCCGCATGCTCTTCTTCGAGCCCCGGCTGTCGAAGAACCACGACGTCTCCTGCAACACCTGCCACGGCCTGGACACCTACGGCGTGGACAACAAGGCGCTGTCGGACGGGCACCGCGGGCAGAAGGGCTCTCGCAACTCGCCCACCGTCTACAACGCGGCGGGCCACATCGCGCAGTTCTGGGACGGGCGCGCGGACACGCTGGAGGCGCAGGCGTCCGGCCCCATCCTGAACCCGGTGGAGATGGCCATGCCGGACGAGCGCCGCGTGGTGGCCACGCTCTCCTCCATGCCGGAGTACGTGACGCGCTTCCGTGACGCGTTCCCCGGCGACAGGAAGCCCGTGTCGCTGGCGAACGCGGCGCGCGCCATCGCGGCCTTCGAGCGGGGGTTGACCACGCCGTCGCGCTTCGACCAGTACCTCGCTGGCCAGCACTCGGCGCTGAGCGAGGCGGAGCAGCGCGGCCTGCAGCTCTTCGTGGTGACGGGCTGCACCACGTGCCACAACGGCCCGGCGGTGGGCGGCACGTCGTTCCAGAAGCTGGGGCTCATCGAGGACTACCCGGGCCTGAAGGACGCGGGGCGCTTCGACGCGACGAAGAACGAGGACGACCGGGGCAAGTTCCGCGTGCCCACGCTGCGCAACGTGGAGCGCACCGGTCCGTACCTGCACGACGGCAGCGTGGAGGAGCTGCCGACGATGGTGCGGCTGATGGCGAAGCACCAGCTGGCGCGGACGCTGACGGACGCGGAGGTGGATGACCTGGTGGCCTTCCTCAAGAGCCTCACCGGGGAGCTGCCGCCGCGCGAGCACATCGCCGCGCCGCCCCTGCCGCCCAGCACGAAGAAGACTCCCGAGCCGGACCCTTCCTGAGCTAAACCCCGAGAGACCCATGGACCGAATGTTCTTCTATGCCCACTCCGGGCTCCGCTATCTGGTGTTGCTCGCGGGCGTGCTGGCCATCGCCTACTTCGCCTTCGGGCTCGCCACGAAGCGCCCGTTCGACAAGGGAGGCCGCATCCTCGGCTCCTCCTTCGCGGGCCTGCTGCACCTCCAGGTGCTGCTCGGCATCCTCGTGCTGGTGACGCGCTTCTACTACCCGGCGCTCATCGGCCACATCGTGATGATGGTGCTCGCGGCCGGCTCCGCGCAGGCGCTGCTCTCGGTGAATCGCCGGCGTCCCCAGCCGGGCTACGCGCTGCCGCTGGCGGGCGTGGGGCTCGCGGTGCTCTTCATCATCGGTGGCATCATGGCCATCGGCCGCGGCGTGTTCACCACCACCGCGATGTGATGTGCCGCTCCAGGCGGGTGGAGCCTCGTGCTCCCCGCGTGGGCCCGGGCCTCGAGGCGTCTCTCGCCTCGGGGCCTTCGTGTTTCAGCAGGGCGGGGGCATGGACTCCATCTCGCGGGGAGCCGAGCGCAAGGTTCGCCGCCGTGAGGCCCTCTTCGTCATGAAGTGCGCCGCGCGCGTGCTGGCGCGGGCACCGCGAGCCCTCTCGGGATGCCTGCTGGCAAACAGTGCGTCGGCGTGTGTCGCCGCGCGCAAATGCTGCGCACCGCTCGCTTGATTTCCGGAGCTTCGCGCCGCTGTGGGGCGTGGATCATCCTGGCCTTCGCGTTGCACTGACGTCGCCGCGTGCCGGGCAATGAGCCCGGCCTCCCCGCGAGGAGGGGCACGCAGCAATGCGGACACGTGAGCTGGGAGGACGGCCGCGTCAGGAGCGAACGCTCGTCCCCATCATTCCGCTCCTGGCCCTGTTGGCGGCGCCGGCCGCGCTGGCGCAGGGCGCCGCGCGCCAGGGCGCTCAGCTCTTCACCCAGCGGTGCGCCACGTGCCACTCGATGGGCGAGGGCGACCGGATTGGCCCCGACCTCCACGGCGTGCTGGAGCGCCGCGACGAGGCCTGGGTGACGCGCTTCATCAAGAGCCCCGGCGCGCTCATCGACTCGGGCGACCCGGTGGCCACCGAGCTGCTCGCGAAGTTCAACGGCGTGCGCATGCCGGACCAGGCGCTCTCCGACGCGGAGCGCGACAGCCTCTACGCCTTCATCCGCGACTGCACGCAGAAGGGGAAGGGCGGCTGCAAGCCCTCGCCCGCGGAGAAGATGGGCACGGACGCCACGCCGGAGGAGATTGCCCGGGGCCGCCGGCTCTTCGAGGGCGCGGAGTCGCTGAAGAACGGCGGCGCGGCCTGCATCGGCTGCCACGACGTGCGCGGGCTGGGCGTGGCGGGCGGCGGCACGCTGGGCCCCAACCTCACCTTCGCCTTCGCGCGGATGGGCGAGAAGGGCATGCGTCCGGCGCTGGCGAAGCTGGAGGGGCCGATGATGGGGCCGCTCTACGCGAAGGCGCCGCTCGACGAGGAGGAGCAGTACGCCCTCAAGGCGTACCTCGCGGACGTGTCCCGCGATGGCAGCCGTCCCCGGGGGGACCGTGACTTCTTCTACCTGGGGCTCGTCGGCATGGCCGCGGTCCTGGGCTTCATCGGAGTGATGTTCTCGGCTCCGTCCACGCGAGGTCAGTCGTGAGCGACGCGTTCCTCTTCAACGCCCTGCCGTACGCGGCGGCCGGGGTGGCCCTGGCGGGCACCATCTGGAGGGTCACCGCGCGCGAGCCCGCGCCGCCCACCACGCCCTGGACGTCCGCGGGGCGCGCGGTGCTGGCGGGGGTCGCCATCGTCGCGTTCTTCCATCTCTTGGGGCTGGCCGCGCCTCGCGCGATGCAGGCCTTCAACGCCTCTCCCGCGCGCCTGTTCACGCTGGAGTCGCTGCAGCTCATCGGCGCGATGCTGCTGGCCTGGGGGCTCGCGTCGCTGGGGCTTCGCAAGGCGAAGGCGGGGCAGTGGACGCCCGCGCTCACGCTGGGCCTGCTCTTCGCGCACGTGCTCACCGCCGTGTACATCGCGGTGGCGCTGCGCTGGGGCACCGCCTGGTACCTGCACATCGGTGTGCCGTACGTGCGCTCGCTGATGACGTTCCAGCCGGACGCGACGCGGATGCTCACGGCGCCGACCGTCTACCAGGTGCACGTGCTCCTGGGCTTCGTGCTGCTGGCGCTGGCGCCCTTCATCCGGATGAACCGCGCGACGGTGCCCCAGCGCGCGGAGGAGTCGGTGGAGCCGGGCCTGCTCGGCACGCCTCGGGAGGAGACGCCATGAGCCGCGCATCCATCCGCGGGCTCGGCCAGGCCGGCGCGCTCCTCGCGCTGGGACTGGGCGGGTGCAGCGGGCCGGTGAACAACCAGCAGGGCCACATGCCGGCGCAGCCGGTGGCCTTCTCGCACGCGGTCCACGCGGGCCAGTACGAGCTGGACTGTCAGTACTGCCACGTGGGCGCCGAGCAGAGCCGTCACGCGGGCGTGCCGTCCGCCAGCGTCTGCATGAACTGCCACACGCAGGTGAAGAAGGACTCGCCCGAAGTCCAGAAGGTGGCCGCCGCGGTGGCGGCCAACGCGCCCATCCAGTGGGTGCGCGTGCACCGGCTGCCGGACCACGCCTTCTTCAACCACGCCAGCCACGTCACCGCGGGCCTGAAGTGCCAGACCTGCCACGGCGCGGTGGAGCAGATGGTGCGCGTGGAGCAGGTGGAGCCCATGACGATGGGCTGGTGTCTGGACTGTCACCGCAAGACGGGCGCGCAAGGACTGACGGCGCCCATCGCTTCCGCGCCGCGCAAGGGGGAGCTGTTGGCCCTCATGTCCGGTGAGCCGCTTCCCGAGCCCTCGAAGACCCCTCGCACCCTCCAGCCGCCCTCGGACTGCTCGAGCTGCCACCGCTGAGGACCCCCGCGCCATGTCCGACAAACTTCCCCAGTACTGGCAGAGCCTGGCCGAGCGCGCGACGGATGCCTCGTGGCTCGACACGCAGCGCAACGAGTTCGCCGAGGAGCTTCCGGTGGGCGTCGCCGCCGCGCCTCCGGATGCGAGCAGCCGTCGTGACTTCTTCAAGATGATGGGCCTGAGCGCCGCGGCGGCCATGGTGGCCTGCCAGCGCGCGCCGGTGCAGAAGCTCATCCCCTACGTGTCGCGGCCGGACGAGGTGACGCCGGGCACGGCGCTCTGGTACGCGTCCACGTGCGACGCGTGCCCCGCGCGCTGCGGCCTGTTGCTCAAGACGCGCGACGGTCGCCCCATCAAGGTCGAGGGCAACGACGAGCACCCCGTGTCCCGCGGCGGCGTGTGCGCCGTGGGCCAGGCCTCCGTGCTCTCGCTCTACGACGCGAGCCGCGCCCGCTTCCCCTCGCGCGCCAGCAGCCGCGTGTCGTGGACGGACCTGGACGCCGAGGTGAAGAAGGGCCTCGCCAAGGCGACCGAGGACGGCAAGGCCATCCGGCTGGTGCTGCCCTGGGTGATGGGGTCCACGGCGGAGGCCGCGGTGTCGCGCTTCCTCGCCGCGCACCCGACGGCGCGCACGGTCCGCTACGAGCCCCTGGGCGAGCTGTCGGCGCTGGGCGATGCGTACCGCGTCACGCACGGTGCCCGCGTGGTGCCGGACTACCGCTTCGACAGGGCGAAGGTCATCGCCAGCTTCGGCGCGGACTTCCTGGGCACGTGGGTGTCGCCGGTGGCCTTCACGCGGCAGTACGCGGAGGCGCGCGACGCGGCCACGCGCAAGGCGATGGCGCGCCACTTCCAGGTGGAGCCGGTGATGACGCTCACCGGCGCGGCGGCGGACCGTCGCTTCGTGGTGGCGCCGTCCGACGTGACGCTGGCCCTGGGTGACGTGGTGCGCAGGCTCGCGGTGAAGGCGGGCCGCGAGGTGCCGGGGCTGAAGTCGCTGCCTGCCTCCAGGCTGGAGCCTGCCTCGCTGGATGAGCTGGCCGAGGCGCTGTGGGCCCACCGCACCGAGTCGCTGGTGGTGTGTGGTGGCGACGAGGTGGCGGGCCAGGTGCTGGCCGCGACGGCGAACGTGCTGCTCGGCAACGAGGGCACCACGGTGCTCCCCCGGGACGGCGTGGCGCTGGACGAGAAGGCGCTGTCGTACGGCGAGCTGCTCGCGGAGCTGGGGGCCGGGAGCGTGGGCGCGGCGTTCTTCCTCGGCGTCAACCCGGCGCACACCGACGCGCGCGGTGACGCGCTGGGGGCGCTGCTGAAGAACGTGCCCCTCACGGTGGCGCTGAATGACCGGCTGGATGAGACGGCGGTGCTGGCGCGACTGCACGCTCCGGCCTCCACGGCGCTGGAGGTGTGGGGCGACGCGGAGCCTCGTCGGGGTGTGGTGTCGCTGCGGCAGCCCGCGGTGTCGCCGCTGCACGACACGCGTGACGCGGTGGAGTCCCTGCTGACGTGGGCCGGCGCGGCCCAGGCCCACCACGACTTCCTGCGCGCGCGCTGGGAGGCGGAGGTCTTCCCGAGGGCCGGCGCGACAGGGACGGACTTCGCCCACTTCTGGGATGACTCGGTCCGCCGGGGTGTCGTGACGCTGTCGTCAGTGCCCGCGGCGCCGCTGACCTTCCGTGAGGAGGGCGTGGCGAAGGTGCTCGCCGGCGTGGCGCGTCCCTCGGTGGAGTGGGAGCTGGTGCTGTTCCCCTCGGTCGGTCTGCGCGACGGCGCGATGGCGAACAACGCGTGGCTCCACGAGGTACCGGACCCCATCACCAAGGCGACCTGGGGCAACCCCGCGCTCATCTCACCCGCGCGCGCCAAGGAACTGGGCCTGTCCGACGGCGACGTGGTGAAGGTGAGCGTGGGCGGCAGGTCGGTCTCGCTGCCCGTGCTGATTCAAGCCGGCACGCACCCCAGCGCGCTGGGGCTCGCGGTGGGCTACGGCCGCACGCGGGCCGGGCGCATCGGCGACGGAGTGGGGGAGCGCGTCTACTCGCTGGCCGCGGTGGTGGACGGGCGCGTGCGCCGCTCGGTGCCGGGGGCGACGGTGGCGGCCACGGGGGAGCGGCAGCAGCTGGCGCTCACCCAGACGCACTCGAGCCTGGAGGGGCGGCCTCACGTGCGCGAGGCGGAGCTGGCCGCGTTCCTGGCCAACCCGCGCGCGGGCAACGAGGGACACGGCGGCCACGGCGGTGGCAACGGCGGACACTCGCTCTCGATGTGGTCCGGCCACGAGTACAAGGGCCACCGCTGGGCGCTGGCGGTGGACCTGAGCGCGTGCACGGGGTGCTCGGCGTGCGTGGTGTCCTGCCAGGCGGAGAACAACATCCCCAGCGTGGGGCGCGACGAGGTGCTGCGCCAGCGCGAGATGCACTGGATGCGCATCGACCGGTACTACCAGGGCGACGCGGCGAATCCGCAGGTCGTGCACCAGCCGATGATGTGCCAGCACTGCGAGAACGCGCCGTGCGAGACGGTGTGCCCGGTGCTCGCGACGGTGCACTCGTCGGAGGGGCTCAACCAGCAGGTCTACAACCGCTGCGTCGGCACCCGCTACTGCGCCAACAACTGCCCCACCAAGGTGCGGCGCTTCAACTGGTTCGACTACCCGCACGACGAGCCCCTGGAGCGCATGGTGCTCAACCCGGACGTGGTGGTGCGCAGCCGCGGCGTCATGGAGAAGTGCTCCTTGTGCGTGCAGCGCATCCAGGAGGGCAAGGCGACGGCGAACCGCGAGGGCCGGCCACTCCGGGACGGCGACATCCAGACGGCTTGCCAGCAGAGCTGCCCGGCGAAGGCCATCCACTTCGGGGACCTGAATGACCCGGAGAGCCGGGTGGCGAAGCTGGCGAAGGACGGGCGGGCGTTCCGGTTGCTGGAGGAGCTGAACATCGGGCCGTCCATCACCTACCTCACGAAGATCCGGAACACCGGGTCGGGAAGCGGAACATGAGCAACCAGCATCTGTCCCCGCTGCGCGTGCCGCTGGTCAGCGAGCCGCGCACCCTGGGTCAGCTCACCGAGGAGATCTGCGCGCCCATGGAGCGCGCGCCCACGTGGAAGTGGTGGGCGGCGTTCGCCATCGCGGTGTCCGTCCTGGGCACCGGCGCGGGAATCGTGGCGTACCAGGTGGGCACGGGCATCGGCGTGTGGGGCTTGAACAAGACCATCGGCTGGGCGTTCGACATCACCAACTTCGTCTTCTGGGTGGGCATCGGCCACGCCGGCACGCTCATCTCCGCCATCCTCTTCCTCTTCCGGCAGAAGTGGCGCACCAGCATCAACCGCGCGGCGGAGGCGATGACGTTGTTCGCCGTCATGTGCGCGGCGCTCTTCCCCGTCATCCACATGGGCCGCCCGTGGCTGGCCTTCTGGGTGCTGCCGTATCCGAACACGCGCGGCAGCCTCTGGGTGAACTTCCGCTCGCCGCTGCTCTGGGACGTGTTCGCCATCTCCACGTACTTCACCGTGTCGGCGGTGTTCTGGTACGTGGGCCTGATTCCGGACCTGGCCACGGTGCGCGACAGGCTGAAGGCGGGCGTGAAGAAGGCCGTCTTCAAGGTGCTGTCGCTGGGGTGGACGGGCTCGCACCGCACGTGGAGCCGCTACGAGACGGTGTACCTGCTGCTCGCGGGCCTGGCGACGCCGCTGGTGCTCAGCGTGCACACCATCGTGTCGATGGACTTCGCCACATCGGTGATTCCCGGCTGGCACACCACCATCTTCCCGCCGTACTTCGTGGCGGGCGCGGTGTTCAGCGGCTTCGCGATGGTGCTGACGCTGATGATCATCACCCGGGTGGTGCTGGGCTACGAGCACCTGATTACGATTCGCCACCTGGAGAACATGACCAAGGTCATCATCGTCACCGGTGGCCTCGTCTCGCTGGCGTACGCGACGGAGTTCTTCATCGCCTGGTACTCGGGCAACCCGTACGAGCGCTTCGCCTTCATGAACCGCGCCTTCGGCCCCTACGCCTGGGCCTACTGGATCATGGTGACGTGCAACGTGGTGTCGCCGCACCTGTTCTGGTTCAAGAAGATCCGCACCTCGCCCGCGGCCATCTTCGCGCTGTCCCTGGTCATCAACGTGGGCATGTGGTTCGAGCGCTTCGTCATCATCGTCACCAGCCTGCACCGCGACTTCCTGCCGAGCAGCTGGTCCATGTACACGCCGACGATGGTGGAGGTCGGGACCTTCATCGGGACCTTCGGCCTCTTCTTCACGCTGTTCCTACTCTTCGTCCGGGTGCTGCCCATCATCTCGATTGGCGAGGTGAAGAGCGTGCTCGGCTTCGCCAGGAGCGAGCCCGGACACGGGGCGGCCCACCCTCCGTCGCGTCCCGCCGCCGCGCACGAGGCGCCGACGGAAGACACCTCGGGCCGGCACACGCCGCCGCTCGCCATCGCCACCCGGAAGGATGTCCCCGTATGAGTGCCCCGGTTCTCATCGGCTACTTCGAGAAGGAGGAGCAGGTCCTGGAGGCCACCCGCGCGGTGCGCGAGGCGGGCCATGACCTGCGGGACGTGTACACGCCGTACGCGGTGCACGGCCTGGATGACGCGATGGGGCTCAGGCCCAGTCGGCTCACGTGGGTGTGCTTCGGCGCGGGGCTGACGGGCGCCACGCTGGCGATGTCGCTCCAGCTCTACACCAGCGTGGTGAGCTGGCCGCTGAACGTGGGCGGCAAGCCCTTCAACTCGTTCCCCGCGTTCATCCCGGTGACGTTCGAGTTGACGGTGCTGTTCGCCGCGCTGACCACGGTGGCGGCGTTCCTCTTCAGGACGAAGCTGTTCCCGGGGAACAAGCGGCCGACGTTGCCTCGGGTGACGGATGACCGGTTCGCCATCGTCGTGGCGCCGCGTCAGACGCCGGAGTCGCTGGAGGCGGCGGAGGACTTGATGCGTCGCCACGGCGCGGTGGCCACGGATGTGAGGGAGGTGCCGTCGTGAAGCGGACCTGGGTGGGAGCGGCGACGCTGGGGGTGTTGTCCCTGGCGGGGTGCGAGCAGGACGAGACGCGCCCCAATTACGAGTACGCGCCGGACATGGTGTCCTCGGTGCCGTACGACAGCTTCGCGAGCAACCCGAACACGGCGGACGGCAAGACGCTGCTGACGCCGGCGAAGGGCACGGTGCCTCGCGGGCATGTGCCGCTGAAGCTGACGGCCGGGACGGAAGCGGCGGAGAAGGCGGGTCGCGAGCTGCGCAATCCGTATCCGGCGTCGCCGGAGGTGCTGGCGCGAGGGCAGACCGCGTTCCAGCGCTATTGCACGCCGTGCCACGGCTCGGGGGGATTGGGGGATGGGCCGGTGACGGCGCGCTTCCCGGTGCCGCCGTCGTTGCTGGCGGAGCACGCGATGGCGCTCCCGGACGGTCGCATCTTCCACATCATCACGCATGGGCAGGGCTTGATGCCGGCCCATGGTTCCCAGGTGGCGCCGGAGGACCGGTGGAAGCTGGTCCACTACCTCCGCTCGCTGCAGAACCCCGCGCGCACGGCGCGCAAGGAGACGCCATGAGCGCCCCCGTTCAGGCCCACGGCCCCGAGTCGCAGGGCGGCTTCGCCGTCTCGCCCGTCTTCCACCGCGCCGCGCAGGTGGCGGCGGGGGCGGGGTTGGGGGTGTTGGTGCTCGGCCTGGTGCAGGCCCGGGAGCGGGCGCTGACGAGCCTGCTGACCAATGGCTTCTATTTCCTGTGCCTCGGGTTGGGCGGCGCGGTGTTCCTGGCGCTGATGTACGTGGCGAACGCGGGGTGGTTCACCGTGTTCAAGCGCATCCCCGAGGCGTTCGCGTCGTACGTGCCCTGGGGCGCGGCGACGATGCTGGCGCTGTTGCCCTTCGCGACGACGCTGTACCCGTGGGCGAAGCCGGGGGTGATGGAGACGGACCACCTGCTGCATCAGAAGGAGGCGTTCCTCAACGTCCCGTTCTTCGCGATTCGCATGGCGGTGATGCTGGCGCTGTGGGTGGCCTTCACGTGGATGCTGCGGCGCAACTCGCTGCGGCAGGATGCTCAGCCTGGCGAGGCGCTCACGCGGCGCAACGTGACGGTGTCGGCGGTGTTTTTGGTGTTGTTCTCGCTGACCTTCTGCCTGGCGGCGTTCGACTGGCTGATGAGCCTGGAGCCGCACTGGTTCAGCACCATCTACGCGCTCTACAACGTGGCGGGGCTCTTGAGCTCCAGCGTTTGCGCCATCACGGTGGTGGCGGTGTTGTTGAACAGGGCAGGGGCGCTGCCGCAGCTCAACGCGAGTCACCTGCATGACTTGGGGAAGCTGATGTTCGGCTTCGCGACGCTGTGGGCGTACCTGTGGTTCTCGCAGTTCCTGCTCATCTGGTACGCGAACATCCCCGAGGAGACGGTGTACTTCATCGCGCGGATGCACGGTGGGTGGGAGGTGCCGTTCTACGCGAACGTGGTGTTGAACTGGGCGCTGCCGTTCGTGTTGCTCTTGCCGCGTCCGGCGAAGATGAACCCGTCGCATCTGCTGCGCGTCGCGGGGGTGTTGCTGGTGGGGCGCTGGTTGGATTTGTACCTGATGGTGGCGCCGGCGCATCAGCCTCACGGTCCGGTGCTGGGCCTGTATGAGCTGGCCGGGCTGGTGGGCGTGGCGGCGCTGTTCACGCTGGCCGTCACGCGCGCGGTGCGCACGTCGCCGATGTTGCCGGTGGGAGACCCGTACCTGGTGGAGAGCCTGCATCACCACACTTGATGGGCTGAGTGAATCAAGTCCGCGAACACGGCTCCCGGGGACTGGCCCCGCTCCTTCCGGAACCTTGGGGCCCGTGTGACCGCGGCGGCGAGGCCATCCGCTTCCTCCTCAGGCGGATGGCCTCGTTTTTTTGTGGGTGACCTCTGCCCTGATGAGGGGCACATGATGTGCTTCAATCCCGGTCGCCATGAGTGAGCCCGCGCGTTCCCAGCCTCCGCTCCGCGTCGCCCTGTTGGGTTACGGCTTCGCGGGCAAGTCCTTCCATGCGCCGCTGCTTCGCACGGTGGAGGGGCTCTCGCTGCACGTCATCGCGTCCAGCCGGCCCGAGGCCGTCCATGCGGACCTTCCGGGCGTGACGGTGCTCCCCTCGGCCATCGACGCGGCCACGCACCCGGACGTGGACCTGGTCGTGGTGGCCACACCGAACGAGCAACACGTCCCGCTCACCCAGGCGGCCCTGCGCGCGGGCAAACACGTGGTCGTCGACAAGCCGATGGCGGTGACGCTGGAGGAGACGCGCTCGCTCGCGGCGCTGGCGCATTCCCAGGGGCGCCTGTTGTCCGCGTTCCACAACCGACGCTGGGACAGCGACTTCCTCGAACTGAGAGCGCTGCTCGCCGAAGGCACGCTGGGCCGGGTGACGCACGTCGAGTCCCGGTTCGACCGCTTCCGGCCCGAGGTGCGCCAGCGCTGGCGCGAGCAGCCCGTCCCCGGCGCGGGCATCTGGTTCGACCTGGGCCCGCACCTGGTGGACCAGGCGTTGCAGCTGTTCGGATTGCCGGACACCGTGCACGGCCTGCTGGCCATCCACCGTGACAACGCCACCGTGGATGACTGGTGTCAGGTGACGCTCCAGTACCCCCAGCGCCACGTCGTGCTCCAGGCGTCGATGCTCATCGCGGGCGGAATGCCTCGCTTCGCGGTGCACGGGACGAAGGGCTCCTGGCTCAAGCACGGCATGGACACCCAGGCCGACCGGCTCATCGCTGGCGAACTGCCGGGCGCGAAGGACTGGGGCGAGGATGTCTGGCCCGGGCGTCTCATCCTGGGGCCCACGGGCGCGTCACGAGGAACGACGGCTCCTCGGGGTGACTATCGCCAGTTCTACGCGGGCATTCGGGACGCCGTGCGTGGCACGGGCCTCAATCCGGTGACGCCCGCGCAGGCAGTGGCCGTGGCGGCCGTGCTGGAGGCGGGGGTCCTCTCGGCGCGGAACGGATGCGGGCAACGAGTGTCTCTGACCGAGGCCGAGCGCTCCAACTTCAAGGCTGACCGCCCGGTGGGGCTCTGACCGCGGGCGTCTATCCGTAGTCGCTCGAAGGGAGGGGCGGTCCTCCCGGCGGACAGCGGGGCTCCGCGGGGTGCTCTCTCAGGACGAGCGCGCGTCACTGCTGCCTGCACTCACTGGCACGAGGTTCCGCTGCACGTCACTGCGAGCCCGGCCCCGCGGGACGGTTGTTGCCTGGACTCACGGCAAGGTTCACCGGCCTCGATTGCGCTGTGGACGCCGTCCCCGTGTGAGGTCATTGCTGTACATCGCTCGGTGCTGCCTGCCCCTCCACGAACGCGCGCAGGTCCGCGATGAGGGCAGGGGCCTCGACTCGCCGCGCCGGAGCGAGCGTGCCGGAGGGCGCGTCCTGTTGACCCGGGAGTGAGCGGGGCGCGCCCCAGGTCCTGCCTCCGTCGCGCGTGGCATAGCTGAACCACAGCGTGCGTGGCGGCTCCTCCTGTCGCTCCAGCGACGCCGAGCCGATGAGCACGCCCCGTCCGCGCGAGTCGAGGTCCAGGTCATGCGGCGAGAGGTACTCGCCATTCCAGGTGGGCTGGTTCAGCTCGCGCGGAATGGGGAGGGTGGCGCACGTCGAGGTGGCGAAGTCATTGCTCGTCACCACCACGGTGAACGACTGCCCTGGGTCTCCTATCTGCCGCTGGGTGACGACGACGAGCTTGCGGCCCTGGGCTGCGAGATAGAGCCCGACCTCGTTCTCCTCGTGTTGAGGCAGGACCGCGCGCCAGCCCTTCGGACCCTTGAGGAAGAGGACGGTTCCGCTCGCGGCCTCGGCGGCTTCGCGCGGCTCCCGCAGGTATCTCAACGTTCCGATGAGGAGGTCGTCCCGCGACTCGACGCCCTGGAGACCTGACTCGGCCGCGTCCTCGACGAGCTTCGCGGTGAGGGGGACCGTCTTCGCGCAGCCAGGCCCTGCCTTCGGCGTGGACCCGGGTTCCCGCGCCTGGCCCGAGGCCGCGAGGAGGACGACCGTCGATGCCACCGCGATGAACAGCCCCTGCTTCCCCATGTGTGTCACCTCACCGAGCATCAGAGAGGACCCGGCCCGGTGTTGTCGAGACGTCCAAGGTCCTGGCTCGGTTCCCGACAGGGCGTCGCCAGCAGGCTGCCCGGGGCGGGGGCCTCCTGCTACGGTGCGCGCGGATTCCACCGCTCGCCCCCGCGAGCCGAGAGGCGCAGCCCTTGAGTCAGAAGAAGCCCGGCCGAAACGACCCGTGTCCCTGTGGCAGTGGCAAGAAGTACAAGGTCTGCCACGCCAGTGAGGACCGCGCCCGCGCCGCGCCGCCTGTTGCCCCCACCTCGGGGCAGACCGCTGTCCGGAAGGAACTCGAGAACCCGGACGTGAGCTACCTGGCCGTCGCGCTGGACCGGTTCGGGAAGCTGCTCGCGGAGTGGGGGCCCGGGCCCGGGCTGCGCTTCGACGCGGAGGCGTTCGACAAGCACGTGGGCCAGGAGCTCGCGCGCATCTCCGAGGTGGAGACGCTGGACGCCAACCAGGCCCACCGGGAGCTGCTCGTGGGCACCGTGAAGGTCCTGGCGACGAAGTCGTTCCTGGACCGGCTCGCGGCCGTGCTGCGTGCGCGCAGCGAGGAGCCCGGACTCCCGGCCGAGGACCAGCGCGCGCTGCGAGCCTGCGCCGTCATCGCGGGCGCCTCGAAGGCGTCCAGCCGCCTGCGCCCCGAGAACAACCCCATCCTCGACGTGGTCTTCGACGTGCAGTTCCGCGAGTGGAGCACGCGCCACAAGGAGTGGCTGGCCAAGTACGAGCTGCTCGCGAGCGGGATGTCGGAGGGCTCGCTGTCGGAGGAGGCGCGCAAGGCGCTCCAGCAGGCCCGCGACGGCGACGTGGACGCGCTGGTGGACTACGTGAAGGAGGACCCCGGGCTCGCCGAGCGCATCGCCCGCGAGGCCAAGGAGCGCGCGGCGCGCGTGGAGGCGAAGCTGCGTGAGCCCTCGACTCCGCCCGTGTTCGCGCCCGAGGAGGAGCTCTGGCTCACCTGTGTCCTCTGGGAGCCGATGCAGGCCCTGAAGGGACTGCCCCAGGGCGCGGAGCCGGCGCAGCGCCGCGAGGCCGTGACAGCGCTGCTGCGCGGCGTGAAGGGCGCGCTGGACGAGGTCTTCCTCGCGGGGATGCTGAACCGCATGCGCCAGAAGTCCCAGGACGCCACGGTCGACGAGGCCCTGCGTGCCTGGTACGCGGACGCCGCCATCGCCTTCGAGGCCGAGCCCGCGCGCATGTCGCTGGCCGCGCTCCTCACCGCGAGGCAGGAGGCTCAAGGGCGCTCGGCGGAGGAGATGGTGGCGCTCGCGGACCTCAAGGCGCTCACCACCTGGACGCCCGAGAGCTTCGAGCCCTACCGGCAGCTGCTCCTCCAGATGAACCTGCCCGCGTCGGCCGAGCGCATCCAGCGCTGCCAGGAATGGCTGAAGACACACCCGGTGGCGCTGCGTGCCGCCACCCCGGAGTGACGCGCGGCTCCACCCCGTGATGCCTCGAGCGTCGCGACCTTGAGTCAGGGTCGCGACAAGCGCTGAAGCGGCTTGGCGCCAGGGTGACCCCCGACGACGCAGCCGGTCGTCTCCCCGCGTTCGCGGAAGATACCGTCGCGTGCTCTCTTCCGCGGGCGTCAACTGCCCGGTCACAACGCCCCCGCTTCGTGAGGACGTTTTTCTCCAGGGCCTGCGAGTCCTTGGCGGACACGCGCTGTTCGTCCGGGAGAAGTGCCCGCGGTTCGTCAGCCTCCAGAGCCCGCGGCTCCTACTTCTTCGGGTCGCTCTTCTCCGCGACCCGCGAGTCCTCCGCCGACAGCATCGCCACGCGGCGGGCCGCCTTGAGCACCTCATCGGAGATGGGGCTGCCCGCCGTCGCCTTCGCGAGCGTGAGCGCGCCCACGCACAGCGCATACGTCGCCAGGGCCCGCTCCCGCGCGGTGGCGCGCTCGTCCGAGGACAGGTGCGGTGTGAAGCTCTCCACCGTCAGGTTCAGCTCCTCCGCCAGCGCCTGCTTCAGCTCCGCCTCGCCGCGCACCACGTCCGACAGCACGGCGGGCAGGGCACACGGCGGCACCGGCGCGTCCCGGTGGGCCCGCGAGAGGTAGCGGCGCACCAGGTGGTTGAGCCACTCGGCGCCCTTCAGGTCCTCCAGCCCCTGCGGCCAGTCCACCCGCTGGCGACTCATGATGCGCTGGAGCGACTCGATGAGCAGCGCCTGCTTCGAGCCGAAGTGCGCATAGAAGCCGCCCACCGTCAGCCCGGCCGCGCGCATCACGGTGTCCACACTCGTCGTCAGGAAGCCCTTCTGGCGGAACAGCCCTCCAGCGGCCTCCAGGATTCGCTCATGCGTGGACTGCTTCTGCTCCGGGGGATGCGGCATCCGACTCTCACCTCGCTGTACACCATTATACACGTCATGGGGTGCGCGCCGCCTCCCATCCAGCTCCGTCCGCTTCCTCGTCACCTCCGGGTTGCGACCATATTATGTCCATAATATTGTTGAGACAGGGTGGCGCGACGTCGCCCGTGAATGGAGGGCTGGTCGATGGATGCCTACATTTTGGATGCGGTCCGGACTCCGCGTGCCCGGGCGAGGCCCGGGAAGGGAGCGCTCAGCGGGCTGCACCCGCAGGAGCTGTTGGCCCAGACGCTGAAGCAGTTGCCGCTGCGCACCGGCGTGGACGTCTCGGACGTGGACGACGTGGTGGTGGGGGCGGTGTCGCAAATCGAGGCGCAGGGCGCGAACATCGCGCGCAACGCGGTGCTCGCCGCCGGCTGGCCCCTCTCCATTCCGGGCTTCAGCCTCAACCGCTTCTGTGGCTCCGGCCTCCAGTCGATGTCGGTGGCGGCCATGGGCGTGGCCTCCGGGGCCCAGCGCCTGGTTGTGGCGGGCGGCGTCGAGCAGATGAGCCGCTACGGCCTCAACGCGGACGGGGGCGGCACGGACGGCGGCAACGTCGACCTGCGTCGGCGCTTCTTCCAGGTGCCCCAGGGCATCTCCGCGGACCTCATCGCCACGCTGGAGGGCTTCACGCGCGAGGAGCTGGATGCCTTCGGCCTGCGCTCGCAGCAGCTCGCGGCGCGCGCCCAGGCGGAGGGGCGCTTCCTGCGGAGCCTGTTCCCGGTGAAGGACCCGCACACGGGCGAGGTGCTGCTCGCGGCGGATGACCACCCGCGCCCGGACACGACGGCCCAGAAGCTGGCCGCGCTCGCGCCCGCCTTCACGCAGCTCGGCGCGCGCGTCGAGGGCCCGAACGGTGAGACGCTCGACGAGCTGGCGCTCCAGGCCTACCCGCGCGCGGGCGCCGTGCGGCACCTGCACACCGCGGGCACCGCGAGCGGAATCGCGGACGGCGCGGGCGCCATCCTGGTGGCGTCGAAGGACTACGTGCGTGCGCACGGCCTGAAGCCGAGGGCGCGAATCCGCTCGGTGTCCGCCGTGGGGAGCGACCCGGTGCTGATGCTGACCGGGCCGGCGATGGCGTCTCGCAAGGCGCTGGACGCCGCGGGGCTGAAGGCGCGGGACATCGACCTCTGGGAGGTCAACGAGGCCTTCGCCGCGGTGGTGCTACAGACGGCGCGGGCGCTGGAGATTGATATCGACCGCGTCAACGTCAACGGCGGCGCCATCGCCCTGGGCCATCCGCTGGGCGCGACGGGGAGCATCCTGGTCGGCACCGCCCTGGACGAGCTGGAGCGCACGGGGAAGTCGCTCGCGCTGGTGACGTTGTGCACCAGTGGCGGGCAGGCGGTGGCGGCGGTGCTGGAGCGCGGCTGAGCCGAGCTGTCCCAACAGCATCATCAGCATCATCGAGGTGTCCTCCCCAGGGAACGGCCCTGGGGACGCGTGGGGAAGGAGCGGCTTTAGTGGGCGAGCGCGGGCGAGGCCTCGCTGCGCGCGGACTGGGTGGACTTGCGCGCCAGCTCCTTCGCCGCCGTCTCCAGGTCCGCCAGGCCCTTCTCCTGCTGACCGCCCACGAAGGACTCCATGAAGCCGAAGGCCGTCATCGCCTTGCCCATGAAGGTGTTGGGGCCGGACATGCTCCACGTGACGAGCGTGCCCTTCTCACCGGGGCGCAGCGTGAAGTCCGCGCGGTTGACGGCGGCGAAGGGCTCGATGAACTCCAGGCGGATGGCGACGAGCTCGCCGGGCTTGCTCTCCAGGATCGTCATCTTGCCCGAGCCGATGTTGCGGTTGCCCTGGTAGGCATAGGTGGCGCCCACGCCCTCCGCGGGGCCCTCGTAGCTGCGCGTCATGTTGGGGTCGACGTTCTCGTAGGGCGACCACTGCCGCCACTCGGAGAAGTTGTTGATGAGCGCGTGGATGGCCTCCGGCGGCGCCTGGATCTCTCGGCTGCGCGCGATGAGGAACGAGTCCGGACGGGTGGCGATGAAGGCAACCAGCCCGACGATGAGCATGACGATAGCGATGCCAATGATCTTGGCCATGTGAGTTCTCCCTGGGGGGTGGGTTGGAATCCCGGCTTCAAAAGGGCGACGAACGGCCTTTCGGGGGATCGACACGACCCTCGTTTTTCCCGCGCTGGACGGCGCAACCTCCTGGCATTGCTGGGGAATCCCGGCGTGCGAAAATGCCCGGATAATTCACGCGGCGCCCACGCCCTCCGCGCGCTCACCGGGTGGCATACCTGGGGCGTGGGTGGGCAACACAGGTGTGTCGATCTCGACATGTCTCATTCGTCGCGCAGATGGAGCCACGGCTCGACACCCGCGAGAGCGGGCGAGGAGGCGTGGCGTGTGCACCGCAGAAAGGCGCGACGATGCGATTCATCCTGTTGTTGAAGGCCCGCCTGGAGACGGAGTCGGGAGGCCCGGCGAGTCGAGCGCTCATCACCGCAATGGACCGCTACAACGATGAGCTGGTGCGGGCGGGGGTGTTGCTCGACGCGGCGGGACTTCATCCCTCGTCACGCGGCGCGCTTATCGACTTCTCACAAGGCAAGCGGACGGTGACGACCGGGCCCTTCGCCTCGTCCGACGCGCTGATTGCCGGGTTCTGGATGATTCAGGTGAAGACGCGCGAGGAGGCGCTGGAGTGGGCGCGCCGGTGTCCCCTCCTGCCCGGAAGCGACGATGCGCAGATCGAGCTGCGGCAGGTGCTCGAGCCCACCGAGCTGGCGGAGCTGGCGCGCGAGCCGGTGGCGCAGGACGCGTGGCCCCGCGTGGCGGGCTCACGCTCCTGAGTCGAGCGGCTCTCAGGGGGGCGAGCTGGCCGGAGGTGGGCTCGGGCAGCGGGGGCATCACGGTGGGGTGGAGGTGGGCGCGCCCCTCATGCCCTTCGCGGCGAAACGTGCTCCACTGCCGTCAGAGCGAGGTGGGCACATGAAGGTGGTGGCACTCGTGGAGGCCGCGCCGGACATGCAGTCTGCGGCCAAGGCGCTGGCGGCGGTGACGGGCATGGCGCTGGCGGAGGCGCGGATGCGGTTGGCGCCGGAAGCGCCGGCGTTGCTGGCGCGGCTCGCGCCCGAGGCGGCGGAGGCGCTCGTGGAGGCGCTTCGGAGCGAGGGGCTCGCGGTGCTCGCGGTGGACGAGCAGGGGCTGGGGCGTGAGTGGCTCGCGGCGCGACGGGTGACGTTCGGCGAGGACGCGGTGACGTTCAGCGCGCGCTCCGGTGAAGCGCAGTCCTGGAGCTGGCGTGACGTGGCGGTGGTGCTGCGAGGCGCGAGTTCCGTGCGCACGCGCAGCGAGCACAAGGAGCAGCCCAGCAAGATGGAGGTGGCCAAGGCCTACGGGTTGGCCATCGCCTCACATGGGCTGATGCTGCCGCGCACGGGGGCGAAGACAGTGCGGCAGGAGTCGGAGGAGACGACGCAGGTCATCTACGTCTTCTCTCGCGACGGCCAGGGGGCGCTGCTGAGCGAGCACGGCATGGAGTTCTCCTGCCTGGGCCCGGCGATGCAACCCTCGCGCATCGCGAACATGACGGTGCTGATGCGGAGGTTGTGCGAGCGGGCACCGGAGGCCTTCCACGACGAGCGGCTCCTGCGGCTGGGACGACGTCCGCTTCCCTTCGTGGTGGGCGATTCGACGCAGACGTCGACGAACAACGTGTCGGTGCGGACGGTGAGCTCGCTGCCCGGCATGGACGTGCTCGCCGAGGTGCTGCGTCAGGCCGTGGCCCTGCGCCTGCTGGAGTGAGGACCTCCTGTGGGAGGCCTTCGCGCCGGCCCAGGGAGTCCCGATGAGAGACCCGAGCCGCGGCAGGTGCCTGCGCCCACCAAGGCGTCGCTCGCGGGGACCCGGGCATTCTCCGCGTCGGCGGGTGGGCTCGTTCGTGTGTTTCTTGTTCACTGCCCGTGGTAGATACGTGGCTTGAATGAGCCGGCCCTTGGGGGGCTGGAGAAGCGAGGGGGAGATGAGTGATTGGCGCGTGAAGTCGTCACCACAGGCACGGGTGTACGTCCCGCCGCGGGAGGCCCGAGCTCAGGTGTCGTCCGAGGTCCCGGTGAAGACGGGCGGTGTGCGAGGGCCCGTGGATGAATTCGTGGGCACTCCGGGCGCGAGGGGAAGGAGCAGGGCCCATCTGCTGGACGGTGGGACCTCCAGCGTCGCGATGACGCACCTGCTCCAGGCGCAGACGCCCACGCCCGAGCCGACGCGTCCGACCTGGGACCCCGAGGCAGGGCAAGCCTTCCTGAATGACGGAGAGACGTGGAGCCCGGTCGACGTGCCGTATGAGCGATACGCGTGGCTGGGGGAGGTGCGGCGCCAGGACGACTCCGTCTACCTCATCGAGCCGGACGCGCAGGCGGTGCGCGAGGATGACAACGCCAACTGGTGCGCGACGCTGGCGTGGGACTTCCTGGGGGCCGCCGTGCCGGGGTGGTCCTCGCAGGCGACACGGGACGGCGCGGCGGCGGACTACGAGAAGACCTCTTCCGAGGCCGTCTGGGCGCAAGTCGTGGGGCAGCAGGTTCCCGAGGCAGGCCTCGCGGTGAGCCTGCCGGTATCCTCCACCGGTGAGTCGCTGGACTTCAAGGCGGTGGAGACCTTCACCTCCGAGACGGATACCTCGATGGACTCCCCGCCGACGCTGACCTCGTTGGCGGACATTCCCGTGGGGGAGTCCCGCGCCATCGTCATGCGCCCGTTGAACGGCGACGGGACGTCGAACGGCGACGCGACGGGGCACTGGGTCATCGTGGAGCGCGTCTCCGAGGACGAGTACCGCATCCACCAGTCCGCGCCCGGCAACTGGGTCATGGCGGGCATGTCGGCGCCGCAGGGAGGCACCTTCACCCAGACCTTCACCGGCCCGGATGCCGCCCAGCAGGTGAGCGACTGCGTGCAGCGACAGAGCAGGTTCGCCTCGGAGAACCAGGGTTCGAGTCGCTACGGGCTTGTCGTCCTGGAGCCCACGCTGCCCCCGGAGCGTCGCAGCGAGTCGGTGGCGTGAAGCGTGGGGGCTGGGAGCTCCCAGCCCCGTCACGCGTCACCTGATGCAGCGCCTCGAGTGCTGCTGGCGCTCGAGGGCGCTACTCTTCGCCGAGCAGCAGCTGGCGGACGATGGGCACGGGCGGGTAGCCGTAGGACACCACCTCGTCGTGGAAGCGCAGGAGCGAGAAGTCCTTGCCCCACTTCACGCGCGCCTCCTCGCGCAGGTCCATCAGCATCTTCTTGCCCAGCGCATAGACCAGGTACGTGGGGTCGGACGTCCCCCGGCGCGCCTCGCGCTCCGCGTTCGTCCTGGTCATGAACGCCTCCTCCTCGAACAGGCGCACCGCCTGCTCGTACGTCATGCCGCGCGTGTGCAGGGACAGGCCCGCCACGTAGCGCGCGAGCCGCTGGAGGTAGAGCGCCAGCTGGTTCAGCCGCAGCTTGTCCGCGCCCGGCCCCGAGCGTCCGCCGTAGCCCTCGTCGAGCATCATCTGCTCGGTGTACAGGCCCCAGCCCTCGGAGAAGGACGCGGAGCCGAGCAGCCGCCGCACCTTGGACTCCACCCGGTTGGTCCACAGGAACTGCACGTAGTGTCCGGGATAGGCCTCGTGGATGGACACGAGCGGCAGCGCGTGGTGGTTGTAGAAGCTCATGTGCTGCTCGGTCTGCTCGGCGCTCCACGTCGGGTCCGGCGGCGTGACGTAGTAGTACGCCTCCGTCGCGCGCTGCTCGAACGGGCCCGGCGTGCTCATGCTCGCGAAGGACAGCGAGCGGTTGAAGGACGGCGTCTCCGCCACCTGCGCGCGGACCTCGCTGGGCACGGTGATGATGCGCTCACGGATGAGGAACGCGCGGATATCCTCCAGCGTCGCGGTGGTGGTGGGCACCAGCTCCGCGGGAGTGGGGTGCTCCTTGCTCAGCTCCCGGTACACGTCCATGGGCGCCTTGCCCGGACCGAGCCGGCCCGCCACCTCGCGGAACCGGGCCTGGGTGCGCTTCATCTCCGCGTGCCCCCACGCGAGCAGCGAGTCGATGCTCTCCGTCACGCCCTCCTCGTAGAGGAGCTTCTGGCGGTAGGTGTCCTCGCCAATCGCGAAGTCGCCCTTCGAGCGCGGCAGCAGGTCCTCGCGCAGGAAGCGGATGTACGCGTCGATGGCCGCGAGACACCGCGCCTGTTCCCGCTGGAAGGCCTGGTTGAGCGCGGCGTCCTTCACGGGCGCGAAGGCCTGGGGCAGCGTCTGCGCGTAGAGCGCGCGAGTGCCCTGCGCCTGCTGGATGGCGATGTCGGTCCAGATTCGCGGCGGGTTGTTCAGCGCGGCCTGGGCGGCCGAGAACAGCTCCGGCACCTTCGTCATGCGGCCCACCGCCGAGCGCATCCGCTCCTCCAGCGGCGCGAAGTCGCGGTTGATGAGCTGGAACACCGCGTTGGACGCCTGTCCCAGCGCCGCGTTGGGGTTGCGCTCCCACGAGCGCACCACCTCGTAGTCGAGGATGCGCGCGCGGAAGTGTTTCTCCAGGATGTCGTAGTCGGCGCGGTCCTGCGCGGGCAGCGCGCGGCGGTCCACGGTCTTCGGTAGCGCCGCGAGCCGGTCCTTCAGATAGGCCAGGTGCGACGCGCGCTCCTCGGCGGTGAAGCCCCGCAGCTCGCCGTCATACGTGTGCACGCCGGCCGAGGTCGCGGACAGGGGGAAGCGGCGGAACTGCTCGTCGAAGTGCGCGTCGACGAAGCTCCGCAGCGCCACCTGCGCGGGCGCGAGCGTGGGGGCGGCCTGTGTCGACGGTGCCTCCGCGGTGGCGGTGCGCGACGTGGTGCAGCCCGTGGACAACAGCAGCAACGCGGCGAGGAGGCGTGGCGCGGTCATGTCAGCTCGGCGGAAGAGAGGGGAGGTGAGCCTCGCCGAGCCAGGGGCCCACGACAAGCGCGGGACGGCGACCCTCAGTGGCAGTGCGGCGACGTGTCCACCGCGCGCATGACGAGCACCGCCGCCGCGATGAGCGGCATTGCCCGACGAAGCAGGAAATCCGAGAGCCGCGGCCGACGGCTCCACAGGCTCGACTGGAGCTGCGCGCCGAGCAGCGCGGGAAGCCCGCCCAGCGCGAAGGCGCCCATCACCAGCGCACCACCACTGAACGAGCCGCTCGCGAGCGCCACCGCGAACACGCCGTAGAGCAGGCCGCAGGGGAGCAGCGGTGTCACCGCACCCATTGCGCCCGCTCGCGCCGTCGACGAAAACTTTGCGCTCCATCGCGCGATGGTGCCCGTGAGCCGCGCGAGCCCTGGGAGGGGAGGCAGGCGCTTTCCCACCTCCAGCGCGGAGGCCACCAGCGCGGCGGCCATCAGCCAGGGCAGATACGGGCGGGTGGACACGGCGAGCACGCTCGTGACGCCGCCGCCCAGCGCGCCCAGCAGGCCTCCCACGAGCGAATACGCGGCCAGGCGCGCGCCCTGATAGGCGAGCAGGGCTCGACGTCGCTCAGGGCCCTGGAGGGCGGGCAGGCCCGCGCACGCCAGCGGTCCACACATGAGGAAGCAGTGCACGCTTCCCGTCAGGCCCACCGTGAGTGCTCCCAGCGCACCCGCCACCAGCGTGGGAGTGGGAGTCAGCGCCGTCAGCAGCAGCGAGGTGTCGAGAGCCATGCACGACTCCTTCGCAACAGGCATGCCGTTCGCAAGGTGACAGCCTGCATGGCTGATCCCGCGCAAACCCGGCCCGACGAGGCCCTCTGCCTCCACTGTGGCAGCCGCGTTCCGGAGGGCGCCAGCTCGCGCGAGTTCTGCTGCGCGGGCTGTGAGGCGGTCCATGGCCTGTTGGTGTCGCAGGGGCTGACCCGCTACTACCAGCTCACGGGTGGCAAGACGTCGCCGGCGGCGGAGCCCGCGCGGGGGCGGGGGCTTGCGTGGTTGGAGCCGCTGGTGACGAAGGCGGAGGCGGCGCCGGGCGCGCTGTGCTCGCTCGAACTGGACGTGCAAGGCATCCACTGCGCGGCCTGCGTGTGGTTGATGAACGAGCTGTTCCGTCGCCAGCCCGGAGGCGCGGGCTTCACGGTGGACCCGGCGCTGGGCAAGGCGCGGATGCAGTGGCGGCGTGGTGCCTTCGACGTGGCGGGCTTCCTGCGCGCGGTGGAGGGCTTCGGCTACCTGTTCGGGCCCAGTCGCAAGCGGCCCGCGCCGGCGAGCCTGGATTTGCCCATCCGACTGGGCATCTGCGTGGCGCTCACGATGAACGTGATGTTGTTCTCGGTGAGCTTCTACGTGGGGCTCGCGCCCGAGGACGGCGAGCTCTTCGGGCTCTTCACGCGGCTGAGCCTGTGGCTGTCCACGGTGGTGGTGCTGGTGGGCGGCTGGCCGTTCTTCCGCTCGGCATGGCAGGGGCTGCGTCGGGGCGTGCCGCACCTGGACCTGCCGATTGCGTTGGGCATCCTGCTGGTGTTCGGCACGTCGCTGGTGCAGGCGCGCGGCGGGCGGGGAGACCTGGCGTACTTCGACACGCTCAACACCTTCGTGACGCTGATGCTGGTGGGGCGCTGGCTCCAGCAGCGCGTGTTGGAGCGCAACCGTCGCTTCCTGCTCGAGGACGATGGAGCCGAGGGACTCTTCGTCCGCCGACAGGAAGGGGACCAGCTCGTCACCGTGCGGGTGTCGCAGGTGGAGGAGCGG
The DNA here is from genome assembly GCF_020037055.1 of Myxococcus sp. AS-1-15. Classification (NCBI taxonomy): domain Bacteria; kingdom Pseudomonadati; phylum Myxococcota; class Myxococcia; order Myxococcales; family Myxococcaceae; genus Myxococcus; species Myxococcus sp. AS-1-15. Next base: position 951,569 of record NZ_JAIQDF010000001.1, read on the forward strand.
GATCTGCTCGTCATCGCGCCGGGCGACCTGGTGCCGGTGGACGCGGAGCTGCTCGATGCCCGCGCGCGGGTCTCCACGGATTGGATGACGGGAGAGCCGGACGAGCGCGAGGTGCTCGCGGGGCAGCCGCTGCCGGCGGGCGCGTTCAACGCGGGGCGCGAGGCGGTGCGGGCGTTGGCGACGCAGTCGTTCCAGGACTCGCCGCTGGTGGCGCTGTTGCGGCGTCCTCCGGAGGGCTCGGGGCGGAGCGCGGGGCACACGCGCTTCTGGGAGTCGGTGTCGCGGCGCTGGGTGGTGACGGTGCTGGCCGTGTCGGCGCTGGGGCTCGCGCTGTGGTGGCCGTCGGGGCCGGACAAGGCGCTCGAGGTGGCGGTGGCGCTGCTGGTGGTGACGTGCCCTTGCGCCATCGGCATCGCCACGCCGCTGGCGTACGAGTTGGTGCAGGCGCGGCTGCGTCGAGAGGGCTTCTTCATCCGCGCCACGGACCTGTTGGACCGGCTGCCGCTTGTGCGTCAGGTGCTGTTCGACAAGACGGGGACGCTGACGCTCGGTCGGATGGAGCTGGTGGACCGGAGCGTGGTGGAGTCGCTCGACGACGAGGCGCGGGATGTGGCCTTCAACCTGGCCTCGCGCAGCAACCACCCGGTGAGCCGGTGTCTGGCGGAGGCGCTGTTGCGCACGGGCGCCCGCTTCGTGCCGGAGGCCCGTGTCATCGAGCACCCGGGACAGGGACTCGAGTGGATGCGAGACGGCGTGTCGTGGCGGCTGGGGCGCGCGGACTGGCGCGCCGCGCGTGGCGGTGAGGTGTCGGAGGTGGCTGGCCTCGCGCCGCTGACCACGCAGTCGGTCAGTGTTGCTGCCGGGACCACTCCGGCGCCGGCCTCGGTGGGTGGTGCACGTGGCACGGTGCTCTTTCGCGACAACACTCCCGTTGCCGCCTTCCCCCTGCGTGAGGCGCTGCGCCCCGACGCCCGCCGCGAGGTCTCCGCGCTCCAGGCCGAGGGCCACGCGGTGTGGCTCATCTCCGGCGACGCTCCCGCGCGGGTGCGCGAGCTGGCGGGCTCGCTCGGGGTCCCCGAAGCGCGGGCGCTCGGCGGCCTGCGTCCGGAGGACAAGGCGTGCACGGTGTCGCGGCTGGGCTCGACGGACTCGCTGTACCTGGGCGACGGCGTCAACGACAGCCTCGCCTTCGAGCGGGCCCTGTGCGCGGGTACGCCCGCCATCGACCGTCCGGTGATGCCGGGCAAGAGCGACTTCTTCCTGGTGGGCGAGGGCCTCGCGTCCCTGCGTGAGGCCCTGCGCCTGTCGCGCGAGCTGCACCAGGTGGTGCGCCGGCTGCTCACGCTGGCCATCGGCTACAACGTGGTGGCCGTCGCCGTGTGCCTGGTGGGCTGGATGACGCCCCTGCGCGCCGCGGTGGCGATGCCCGCCACCAGCCTGGCCACCGTCCTGTTCACCGTGTGGAGCCTGTCCGCGCCCCGTGCACCCCGGCGCGACGCGGCGGGCCTCCCTCGCCCCACGGAGGTGCCCGCATGAACGTGCTCGTGCTCCAGGTCTTCGTGAGCCTGATGCTCGTGGCCAGCTCGGTGCTGCTGTTCGTCTACAGCATGCGCCACCGCGACCACGAGCAGGCGGACCGGCTCGCGCTCTTCCCGCTCGAGGAGGACAGCGCCCGCCCCGCGCGGCCGTCCGACGAGCGGACCTCGCCTTCGGCTTCCCAGGAGTGAATCCGTGCAACAACAGCGAATCGTCTACGACGACACCACGGTCCGCCGCTTCATCATCGCGGCGGTCATCTTCGGCATCGTGGGCATGGCGGTGGGAGCGCTGGTGGCCAGCCAGCTCGCGTGGTGGCAGGCCAACCTGGGCATCCCCTACCTGACGTACTCCCGCCTGCGCCCCCTGCACACCAACGCGGTCATCTTCGCGTTCGTGGGCAACATGATGTTCGCCGGCGTCTACTACTCCACGCAGCGCCTCTTGAAGGCGCGCATGGCGTCGGACCTGCTCTCCAACATCCACTTCTGGGGCTGGCAGCTCATCATCGTCGCCGCGGCGATAACCCTTCCCCTGGGCATCAGCACCTCCAAGGAGTACGCGGAGCTGGAGTGGCCCATCGACCTCGGCATCACCCTCATCTGGGTGGTGTTCGCCATCAACTTCTTCTGGACGCTGGCGAAGCGAAACGAGAAGAACCTCTACGTCGCCATCTGGTTCTACATCGCCACCATCATCACCGTGGCGGTGCTGCACATCGTCAACAGCCTGGCGCTGCCCCTGGATGGCCTCAAGAGCTACTCGGTCTTCTCCGGCGTGCAGGACGCGCTGGTGCAGTGGTGGTACGGCCACAACGCCGTCGCCTTCTTCCTGACCACGCCCATCCTGGGCATCATGTATTACTTCCTGCCCAAGGCGGCGGAGCGGCCGGTGTACTCGTACCGGCTGTCCATCATCCACTTCTGGGCCCTGGTCTTCATCTACATCTGGGCCGGCCCGCACCACCTGCTCTACACCGCGCTGCCGGACTGGGCGCAGTCCTTGGGCATGGTCTTCAGCGTGATGCTCTGGGCGCCGTCGTGGGGCGGCATGCTCAACGGCCTGCTGACGCTCAAGGGCGCCTGGTACAAGCTGCGCGATGACCCCGTCCTGAAGTTCCTCATCGCGGCCGTGACGTTCTACGGCATGGCGACGTTCGAGGGGCCGCTGCTCTCCATCAAGTCGGTGAGCGCGCTGGGCCACTACACGGACTGGATTGTCGGCCACGTGCACGGCGGCGCGCTCGGGTGGAACGGCTTCATGGCGGCCGGCATGTTCTACTGGCTGGTGCCCAGGCTGTACGGCACGAAGCTGCACTCGACGCGCTCGGCGGACGCGCACTTCTGGCTCGCGACGGTGGGCATCCTCCTCTACATCGTGTCGATGTGGGTCAGCGGCATCAGCCAGGGCCTCATGTGGCGCGCCACCAATCCGGACGGCACGCTGATGTACCCGAACTTCGTGGAGACGCTGCTGGCCATCCGGCCCATGTACATCGTCCGCTTCGTCGGCGGCTCCATGTACCTGGTGGGCTTCTGCATGATGGCGTGGAACCTCTGGAAGACGGCCCGCTCGGGCAAGGCCGTCGACGGCGAGACCACGGTGGTGGTGGGCGAGGAGTCGCACCACGCGGGCGCCCCCGTGCCCGTCCCGACGGCGCCGGCCTGGGTGCAGGTCATCACCGGTCGTCCGCTCATCTTCGCCATCGCCATCCTCACGGTGACGATGTTCCTGGGCTGGGCGAAGCCGGTGCGCGCGCTGGTGTTGATGGGCGGCATCATCGTGCTGGGGGAGCTGGCCTGGATCGTCACCCGCAGGGACCGCGAGGCGGGCCGCCCTTCCTGGTTCGCGCTCATCGAGGGGCGCCCGCTGGCCTTCACCGTGCTCACGCTCATCGCCATCCTCATCGGCGGCGTGGCGGAGCTGCTCCCCACCATCCTCATCCAGCAGGCGGTGCCCGCGCACGGCGAGGCGCAGAAGCCGTACTCGCCGCTGGAGCTCCAGGGGCGCGACCTCTACGTCCGCGAGGGTTGCTACACGTGCCACTCGCAGATGATTCGCCCGTTCGTGGCGGAGACGCAGCGCTACGGCGACGTGTCGCGCGCGGAGGAGTTCATCTACGACCACCCGTTCCAGTGGGGCAGCAAGCGCACGGGGCCTGATCTGCACCGCGTGGGTGGCCGCTACCCGAACCTCTGGCACTACACGCACCTGATGGACCCGCGCGCGACCAGCCCCGGCTCGAACATGCCGGCGTACCCGTGGCTCGCGGAGAACTCCATCAAGGTGAAGGACGCGCCCAGGAAGCTGACGCTGATGCAGAAGCTGGGCGTGCCGTACACGAACGCGGAGGTGGACGCGGCCGAGTCGCGGCAGAAGGCGCAGGGTGAGGCCATCGCCGCGGACCTGGCCACGCAGGGGGTCCAGTTGGCGTGGGACTCGGAGATGGTGGCCCTGGTGGCCTACCTCCAGCGCCTGGGCCGTGGACCGCAGGACGTGCCCGCGCCGTCGGATGTCGCGCCCACCGCGTCGGCGGCGGGCGTTCAGGAAGGGAGCCGCTGATGTACAAGCAATTCTACCAGGGGATGACGCTGGAAGAGCTGCCGCTCTTCGCGCTCGTCCTGTTCATCGCCGTCTTCCTGGGCGTGTGCGCCTGGGTCTTCGGGGCGCGCCGCAGCCAGGACTTCGACGCGCTGTCGCAGCTGCCGTTGTCGGAGCGCGGGGAGGGCGGCCATGAGTGACGAGAAGTCGCCGGTGCTCCACGTCTATGACGGCATCGAGGAGCACGACAACCAGCTGCCCAACTGGTGGCTGGCCATCCTGTGGACCACGCTCGTCTTCGGCGCGGGGTACTGGTTCTGGTACCACGTCGCCGAGGTGAGCCCCGGCCAGCTGGGCGAGTACGCCGCCGAGTCCGCGGAGCATGCCCAGCGCATGGCGAGCAACACGCCCGCCTCCGACGAGCTGCTGCTGGCGCTGGTGAAGGACCCGACGTCGCTGGAGAACGGCAAGGGCGTGTTCCAGGCCAACTGCGCCGCGTGCCACGGCGCGCAGGGGCAGGGGCTCATCGGCCCCAACCTCACGGACGGCTTCTGGCTGCACGGCGGCTCGCCCATGGCCATCCACAAGGTGGTGGCCGACGGCGCCGTGGCCAAGGGCATGCCCGCGTGGGAGCGCACCCTGGGCGCCGAGCGCGTCAAGGCCGTCACCGCGTACCTGCTGACGCTCAAGGGCACGAACGCGCCGGGGGGAAAGGCCCCGCAGGGCGAGCCGGAGACGCCGTAGTCCTCTCGCTCCACCAGGAACCCACGTCATGGCGACAGCACCTCAGCGAGACGGCCCTCCGCGCATCGACCAGTTGTCGTCCATCCACGCGGATGGCTCGCGCAAGGCCATCCATCCCTCGGACGTGAGCGGGCGCTTCATCACGCGCAGGCGGGTGATGTTCGCGGTGCTGCTCGGCATCTACGTGGCGCTCCCCCTGGTGGACGTGGGGGGACATCCCGCCGTCCACCTGGATGTGGCGGCGCGGCGCTTCTACCTGTTCGGCGCCACGTACAACGCGCAGGACTTCTGGCGCGTGCTCTTCCTGGGCACCGCGCTGGGGTTCGGCCTGCTGTTCGTCACCGCGTGGCTGGGCCGCGCGTGGTGTGGCTGGGCGTGTCCGCAGACGGTGTTCCTGGAGGGCCTCTACCGTCCCATCGAGCGGCTCTTCGACGGGCCCCGCGAGCGACGGCTCAAGCAGGAGACCTCGCCGTGGACGCCTCTGCGCGTGGCGCGCGCGACGGCGAAGCACGGGGCCTACGTGGGCGTGTCGCTCCTCGTCGCGCACGCGGCGCTCAGCCTCTTCGTGTCCGCGGGCGGGCTGGTGTCCATGGTGTCCAGCGGCCCGGCCACGTCCCCGGTGGCCTTCACCTGGGCCATGGCCGTCACCGGCGCGCTGTACTTCAACTTCGCGTGGTTCCGCGAGCAGCTCTGCGTCGTGGTGTGCCCCTACGGCCGGCTCCAGTCGGCGATGCAGGACCGGGACTCGCTCATCGTCGGCTATGACACGCGGCGGGGCGAACCCCGGGGGCGGATGGTGAAGGTGCTCCCCGCGCACGCTGCGCCGCCCCGGGGCGACTGCGTGGACTGCCGCAGGTGCGTCACCGCGTGCCCCACGGGCATCGACATCCGCCACGGCCTGCAGATGGAGTGTCTGGCGTGCGCGCAGTGCATCGACGCGTGCGACGAGGTGATGGACCGGATTGGCCGGCCGCGCGGGCTCATCCGCTACGACTCGCTCAAGGGCCTGGCGGGCGAGCCCCGCCGCATCCTGCGCCCCCGGCTCGCGCTGTATGGCCTCCTGTTCGTCGCCTCCGTGGTGGGCCTGGTGTGGACGCTAGCCCGCCGTGTGCCGTTCGAGGCGAACCTGCTGCGCTTCCAGGGGATGCCCTACCTCGTCGAGGAGGGGCAGGTGCGCAACCAGTTCGAGCTGCACCTGGTGAACAAGAACCCGGAGCCCACCACCTTCACGCTGTCCATCCAGGCGCCGCCGTCCGCGCGGGGCGTGATTCCGCAGTCGCAGGTGAAGCTCGGCTCGCTGGAGAGCTTCCGGGTGCCGCTGTTCATCCTGGCGCCCCAGGGCAGCACCGAGGTGCCGTTCAACTTCATCGTCGAGGTGGCCGACTCCGCGTCGGGCGAGGTGAAGCGGATGGAGGCGCGCTTCCTGGGACCGCCGTCCAAGGCCCGCTGAGGCGGCGGACGAAAATCGTGCGCGTCACCCGGGGGCCTCCGCGGATTCTGCGCGAGGCCCTCCGTTCTGCGGGCGCGCGACGTGGCACGCGCCTTGGATTGGGACGAGGGGCATGGACATGCTTCCAGGAGTCCCCCGTCCGTCGCCGGAGCTGCTGGGCCGGTACAACGTCTCCGGGCCGCGCTACACCAGCTATCCCACCGCGCCGGAGTGGCGGCCGGACTTCGGGCCGGAGGCGCTGGAGGCCCGGCTGCGGGTCGCCGGAGCGCAGGACGAAGCCTCGCCCCTGTCGCTGTATGTCCACCTGCCGTTCTGCCACAGCCTGTGCTGGTACTGCGGCTGCAACGTGGTCATCAGCAAGGACTCGAGCGCGGCGGACCGGTACCTGGACCACCTGGTGATGGAGCTGTACCTGGTGGCCGAGCAGCTGGGCCCCCGTCGCGCGCTGTCGCAGATCCACTGGGGCGGCGGCACGCCCACGTTCCTCACCGAGCAGCAGCTGGAGCGGCTGTGGACGGAGCTGATGCGCCGCTTCACGCTCCTGCCGGACGCGGAGGTCGCCATCGAGGTGCACCCGTCCGTGACGACGTCGGGCCAGGTGTCGCTGCTCCGGCAGCTCGGCTTCAACCGGCTGTCCATGGGACTGCAGGACTTCGACCCGCGCGTGCAGGAGGTGACGAACCGGCTGCAGACACCCGAGCGCACGCGGGCGCTGCTGGACCACGCGCGGGAGCTGGGCTTCACCGGCGTGAACTTCGACCTCATCTACGGCCTGCCGTACCAGGAGCCGGAGGGCTGGGCGCGCACGCTGGAGACGGTGCTGGCGATGCGTCCGGACCGGCTGGCCGTCTACTCCTTCGCCTTCATGCCGGACGTGCTCAAGCACCAGAAGCGGATGCCCGCGGACGCGCTCCCCAGCGCCGAGGTGAAGATGGAGCTGTTCCGCGCGGCCTACGCGGGCTTCGTGGGCGCGGGCTACCAGGCCATCGGCATGGACCACTTCGCGGTGCCCGAGGACGAGCTGGCGCGCGCCCTCTCCGAGCGACGGCTGGGGCGCAACTTCCAGGGCTACACGGTGAAGGCCGCCTCGGACGTGGTGGCGCTGGGCAGCACGGGCATCAGCGACGTGGCGGGCGCGTATGCGCAGAACGTCCGTGCGCTGCCCGCCTACTACGAGCGCATCTCCCACGGCCGACTGGCCACGGAGCGCGGGCTCTTGTTGACCGAGGACGACCGCAAGCGCCGCGCCGTCATCACCCAGCTGATGTGCAACGCGTGGGTGGACCTGGGCGAAGAGGGCGTGCGCGACTTCGCGCCGGAGCTGGAGCGCCTCGGGACGTTCGAGGAGGACGGGCTGCTGGTGCGCTCGGGCTCGCAGCTGGAGCTGACCGCGCTGGGGCGGCTGTTCGTGCGCAACGTGGCCATGGTGTTCGATGCCCGGCTCGCCCGGGCCGAGCGACCGCGCTTCTCCCGGACCGTGTAGGAGGGCGGGCAGGCGGGCCTCGCGGGCGTCCGCTCCCCTGGCGTGCTCGCCGGGCAATGACCACCTCTTCCTGGCGCCCTCGCGCGCGATGGGGAGGTGGGCATGGCGGGCCTGGAGCGAAGGACGGTTCGACGGGGCCTGAAGGGCGCATGCCTCGTGGGCGCGCTCCTGGCCGCGACGCTGGCGAGCGCCGCGCTGAAGCAGGGCGAGGTGGTGCCGGCGTTCTCCGCCGAGGACCTGCGGGGTGAGAAGCACAGCAGCCAGGAGTGGCGCGGCCGGCGCACGTTGCTGGTGGTCCTCACCGACAAGGACGGCGGCGAGGCGATGCGGCGCTGGTTCGACGAGGCCGCCGCGCTTGGCGTCCCCGACTCGGTCCACCGCGCCTCGCTGCTCTCCTTCAAGCTGCCCTTCTTCGTGGGCCTGGGGACGGTGCGCGAGAAGGCCCGGAAGAAGGTCCCGGAGGCGGTCTGGTCCGACACCTGGCTCGACAAGAATGGAGACATGGGCAAGCGACTGTCGTTGCCGTCCAGTCGCATGCCGTATGCCTTCGCGCTGGATGAGCAGGGGCGGGTGCTCGCCGCCGTGCACGGCGAGGTGGACTCCCCGGAGGCGAAGGCGCTGCTGGAGCTGCTCACGCGGCCCTAGAAAGACGAAGGGCGCCGCGGTGGGATTCCCCGCGACGCCCCGGTGCCTCTTGGATGCTTCGGCTCAGCGCGCGGACAGGATGTCCTGGGCGCGCTTCTTGTCGGCGGAGAACGTGAAGGCGTTGAAGAGCAGGTAGTTGTTCTCCGTGTCCAGGATGCGCGGCTTCACGATGCGCAGGACGTTGATCTTGTCGTCGCTGAACTGCATGCGCTCCATCAGCCGCTGCACCTGGGAGACCAGCAGGTAGTTGTCCTGGAGTCCCATCTGGAGGACGCGGAGCTTGTCGTCGGTGAACGTCTCCCGGGAGATGGCGTCGTACCAGCGCTGGAAGGCGCTGTCGCTCATCGGCCGGACCATCGGCTCCGGCGGCGGGGGCGGCGGGCGCGGCATCACCGTGGCGAGCAGCGGGGCCTCCTCGACGTGGCGGGCCACGCCGTCGAGCACGTCCTGGGCCTTGCGCACCTTGGCGCGGGTGTCACGGTCGGCCCGGTCCTCGATGTCCTCGAGCAGCTTCTCCAGGCGCGCCAGCTTCTGCGCCAGCTCCTCGCGGCCCACCACCACCAGCGTGCCGGTGTGGTTCTGCGGCGGGTAGTTCTGCCCCGGGTTGTGGCGCGGCGGGTAGTTCGGCGGCTGCGGCTGCGGCTGGGGCTGCGGCATCGGCCGGCCCGGCGGGGGCGGACGGAACTTCTCGGCGGCCGCGTCTTGCGCGAAGGAGGTGGAGGCGGACAGCAGGGCGACTGCGAGCGCGAGGGCCTTCATCGGGGCTTCCTTGTTCGTGTACTCAACATCTCGGACGAGCCGTCCCTCTTCGCATTCATTCCGCCCTGTCGACAAGGCCCCCACCCTCAGGGAGAGGGGGTTCGTTTGGACAGCACCGTTCCCTCGGGGGACAGCTCGTAGAGGAGGGGAACCCCGGTCGCCAGCTCCAGCCCCACCACCTGCTCGCCGGTGAGCTGGTCCAGCTTCATGACCAGGGAGCGGTTGGAGTTGCCGTGCGCGACGACGAGGACGTTCTTGCCCAGGCGCAGGTCGCCGCCGATGGCGCGCTCGTAGAAGGGCAGCACCCGGCGGGCGGTCATCTCCAGGGACTCGCCGTTGGGCGGCGGCACGTCGTAGGAGCGCCGCCAGAGCTTCACCTGGGCCTCTCCGAAGCGCTGGGCCGCGTCCGCCTTGTTGAGGCCCTGCAGGTCGCCATAGTTGCGCTCGTTGAGGGCCGCGTCGCGGATGATGGGGGGGCGCTGGCCCAGGGCCTCCAGGATGAGCGCCAGCGTCTCCTGGGCGCGGGTGAGCCCGGACGTGTAGGCGACGTCGAAGGTGAGTCCCTGGAGCGAGCGCGCGGCGGAGCGCGCCTCCTCGCGGCCCTTCTCGGTGAGGGGCACGTCCACGAAGCCCGTGAAGCGGTTCTCGTGGTTCCATAGGGACTGGCCATGACGGACGAGGGCGAGGAGGGGCATGGCCTCCTGCTAGCCCAACCCGGGCGTCACGGCCAGGGTGGACGCGGGCGGGCCGTGTCACGCCCGACGACGGCGGGCGCGGTGGAGGTCGTCGTAGAGGCCGAGGAAGAGGTGTCCTCCGAGCAGGAGCCCCTGCTGGATGTCCCGCCGGGCCGAGGCGTCGCTCGCGAAGGGCGCGTCGAGCTGGCGGTAGAACCCGTCCGCGTGCTCCTCGTCGAGCGTCGCGTGCGTGGGGTAGTGCACCACCTGGTCCGCCGCGAGCCACCCGCGCGCCACGATGCCCTGCCCCAGCTCCAGGGAGATGCCGCTGAACAGGTCCTCGATGATGCCGAACACCGCGAGCCCGGTGTGCGTGGACTCGAAGGCGGCGATGCCCGTCAGCGCGACGTTGAACTTGCGCACCTCCGGCCAGGACGTGTCGTCGTGGAGCCCGTCGAGCGAGGCCCCGAGTCGCTCGAGCAACAGGCGGAACGTGTGCTCATGGCCGTGGGAGAGCGTGCCCCGGCCGTGCTCGTCGAAGACGTTCTCCACCAGCGGCAGGCGCAGCTCGGGACGGGGAAGCCGGCTGGCGAGTACGGCCATGGGCCGCGTGAAGTGCGCCACCGCGGCGAAGAACTGACGCTGTGTCTCGGCGAAGTCCCCCCGCTCGAAGGTGCCGTCCCGCAGCGCGCGCAGGTAGGCGGAGGACTCCCTCGCGTTCCACTCGGCCTTCAGCGCGCCGACGTGGTGGCGCAGGTTCAGATTTCGGAGGAGGGAAGGTGCACCCATGCCGGGGACCCTTTAAGGCGGGTGAGGTCGAGAGAGTAGACGGTGCACGCCGCGTCAGGGGAGACCCCTTGTCCTCGCAGCCAGCGGACGTGGTCCTCCAGACGCTCGTCGATGACGAAGCAGGCGAGCGACTGGGGGCTGTGCGCGGTGAGCTCCTCGCCGCAGGTCTTGAGGTAGTGCCCCCATCCCCGGGTCCACGCCGACGGCGGCGCGGCCAGGTGCACGAGCGGCCAGGGGGCTTGTGTCGACATCAACTGGAGGTCCTTGCTCCCGGAGGTGGTGCACCACCCCGCGCCCTCGAGCCGGCGGGTTGGCGCGGGGCCGAGCACCAGCCCCTCACCCCGTGGACACCCGGGCGCGTCCGCCAGTTCCAACGTGGCCAGGCGCGCGGGCGGCGTGAAGTAGAGCGCGAGCCGGCTCTGGGGGCGTCCCATCCGCAGCGGGTTCCAGCCGCGCGCGGTGCGCATGACGTCGCCCCGCGCGCCTCGCATGGCGGCGCCGTAGAGGAACCGGATGCCGCGCAGGGCGGGGATTCGGAACAGGTGGGTGAGCCCCCGGAGGATGAGTCCTCGGGCCAGCCCCGAGCCGCGCGCGTGGGGCGCGACCTTGAGGTCGCAGATGTAGAACCCGGGCAGGGCGCGGGGGCCCCGGTGGACCTGCCGCAGGATTCCCGTCACCGAGCCGAGCAGCTCCTCGCCGCGCAGGGCGAGCAGGAAGTACGCCTCCCCCATGGACGAGAAGAAGGGGTGGTACTCGGGGCCGTGGTCGATGAAGAAGTGGTCGGCGCCGTCGGCGATGGGGTACTCGATTCCGCGCTCCAGCCTTCGCAGCCGCTCGACATAGGGCCCGAGCGTGTCGGGCCGGAGCACCACGTAGCGGATGCCGCTCATGTGCCCGACGTCCGTCGGAACCCGACCTCGACGCGCTCGTAGAACAGGCTGCGGTCCTGGGCCTGGAGCCGCGCGCCGAGCGCGTCGTCGAACTCGAAGGCAGGGGCGAAGAAGCGCCTCAGGTCGCGTTGGTTGTTGAGCTGGCGCAGCAGCACGGCGCAGCCGGGGCGGGCCTTCCGCGACAGCAGCGTGGCCCACGCTTCGACGAGCGTGTCATCGGACCAGTCGAAGATGTTGGACAGGGAGATGACGTCGAAGCGGCCCAGGTCGGGCACGTCCGGCAGCGAGCCTTGCACCAGGCAGACCTGGAGCGGCGCGGTGGCGCGCAGGTAGCCGGGCGCGTCGCCGGGGCGGTAGGCGCCGAGCAGCACGTGCTGCAGATACGGATTTCGGCAGGCGTCCTCGCGTCGCAGTCCCCGCTCGAACAGCGCCTGGAAGTAGCCGGGATAGGAGCCGGGGCGGGCGTGCTGGGTGGCCGCGGGGCCGAACATGGCGTGCAGGAGCGGGTCCGCGAACGCGAGCTGGAAGGCCACGGGCCAGTAGTGCGACGCGAACCAGCCGGCGCGCAAGGCTTCGCGCTCCGACTCGGGGACGCCGGGGTCGAAGAACGTGTTGAGCTCGCGGCGGGGCGCGACGAACTCCTCCACGAAGAGGCGCAGCGTGCGGAACAGCCCCTCGAACTCGCCGCGCTGATTCAGCCCCGCGGCGTCGTTGGAGAGCACGTTGAAGTGCTGGGGCGCGGCGGTGCCCAGGCAGCGCGCCTTCTCCTTCACGTGCTCCAACTGCCTCGGGTTGAAGTCGAAGCCCACCAGCTCGAGCGTGGGGTTGTCCTTCGCCAGCGTCAGCAGGGTGCAGCCGCCGGAGGCGACGGTGAGGAGCGCGCGGGCCCGGGTGTGCTCGATGAGCGCCTGCTCCAGCGCCGGGTCTTCGCGGACGACGGCGAACTTCAGACGAGGGAGAGGTGCGCTCAAGGCCGGGTGGGGGGCGAGGGTTGCTTCGACTCGGAGCGGGATTGTAAGTCATCAGGACGCGCCATGCCCACGCCCTCCGCAGTGCTGTCCCCCGAGTCCCTGCGCGAGCTGGAGCGGGTCGACGCCCGTCATCTGCCCCGGCTCGTCCTGTTCCTCCTGCTCCAGGGCGTGTCTGCGTGGCTCGTCGTCCTGCTGGCGAGGGACGGTGACTCGGTGGCGAGCTGGCTCGTCCGGCTGCCGCTGTACCTGGTCTCGGCCGCCGCGCTGCACGGCATCAGCCTGTTCACCCACGAGGCGGTGCATGGTGGGTTGTCCTCGCGGCCCTGGCTGAATCGACTGGGCGGGATGCTGTGTGCCTGGCCCGTGCTCCAGAACTTCGCGGCCTACAAGGTGTTGCACCTGCGGCACCACCGCGATTTGGGTGGTGGCCTGGACCCCGACCACTACGCGAACTACACGGGGCGGCGTTGGCTGGAGCTGGCGATGCACCTGGGCCGGCTGCTGCTCGGCTACCCCGCGTACATCACGATGATTCCCATCCTGGGCTTCAAGCATGGCACGCCGCCCGAGCGGCGATGGATTGCGTTCGAGGTCGCCGTGGTGCTCGTGGCGGGTGTTCTCGCGGCGCGCTTCGTGCCGTGGCAGGTGTTGCTGCATGCGTGGGTGCTGCCCATGGTCATCATCAACACGCTGGTCAACATCCGGGGCATGAGCCAGCACACCTTCCTGACGGAGAATACGCATCCGGTCCGGGGCTCGCGGACCATCCTCTCCAATCCGGTGACGCGCTTCTTCATGTGCAACGAGAACTACCACCTGGAGCATCACCTGTATCCGCGGGTGCCCTGGTACAACCTGCCCGTGCTGCACCAGTCCCTGCGGGCCGGGCTCGTCGCGCAGGGCGCGCCCTTCATCCCGTCGTACTTCTCGTTCGTCCGCGGCGTGCTGAGTGGCTCGCTGATGCGCGAGGCCCGGCGCGCCGCGTCCCCGGATGTCTGAGCGTCCCTTCCTGCACGAGGGGTTGCTCGCGGGCTTCGGGGTCGTGCTGTCGTGTGGGCTCCTCGTCGTCGCGGGAGCGGGCTCGGCGGTCTTCCTCCAGGTGCTCGGCGCGACGCTCCTGTTCATCCTCGCGGTGGTGGGGCTCGCGCGTCTGGAGCGCTGGGGACACGCCTTCCGCGTCCGATTGCTGTGCGCCTATGCGGCGACGTTCTTCTTCTATGCGTCGGTGAAGGACACCCTCCCGGCGCTCGGGCTTCCGACGAGGGATGCCGTGTTGTTCGGCCTGGACGCGTGGGTGTTCGGTGGGAGCACGCCGTCGGTGTGGCTGCAGCGCTGGAGCTCGCCGGCCGTGAACGACGTGTTCAGCGCGAGCTACCTGTCGTTCCACGTCTACCTGCACCTGTCCATGGCGTGGGCGGTGGTGGGCTCGCGGGAGCGCGCGGAGGCGTTCTTCGGTCAGGTCTTCTCCGCCTACGTGCCGGGGCTCGTGGGCTACTACCTGGTGCCCGCGGTGGGACCCGTGGCGGCGTATCCCGAGCTGTTCACCGTGCCCGTGGAGGGAGGGTGGGTGACCTGGCTGAACGCGGCCGTCGTGTCCCATGGCTCGTCCACCTACGACCTGTTCCCGAGCCTGCACGTGTACATCACGCTGGTGTTGCTCGCGCACGACAGGCTCGCGCATCCGTGGCGCTTCCGGGGGATGTTGCCGGTGGCGGTGTTGCTCTTCGTCTCCACGCTGGTGCTGCGCTACCACTACGCGGTCGACCTGCTCGCGGGCGTCGTGTGGTTCGTCGCCTTCCGCGCGCTGTATCCGCGGCTGCTTCGTGGGTGGGAGTCCTGGCGGCGCGGGAGCACAGTGGAGCCTGCGGTGCTGATTCCGCCGGAGTGACGGAGGGGCGTGCGTCGCGCTGTCACGCGGGCGGCGGCGCATTGACGAAATGTCTCGCGCGGCCCGGGCGTTGAGCCCGCAACCCCCTGGAATCTCGTAGGGGGTGGCTTGGAACGGCATGTGAAGAGGAGGGGAGGCAACAGGAGGAAGCCCCATGGCCCGGTGTCGCCCGTCCAGTTCCCGCCCGACTCTCCCCACCTTCACGTTCCTGGAGCACAGCGCGCGCGGGATGCTGCGTCAGGAGGTCCTGGACTTCATCCTCGACTACGGCCTGCGGGTCCGCGCGGCGGGAGCGACGCACGTCACGGTGCTGGAGCGAGACCTCTCGCGGGCCCTGCGCGACTCGTCTCTCGCGCGGCAGGCGCGTGGCTGGATTGTGTTGGTGAGCGACGACGAGCGCCTCCTCACCTGTTACCGCCGCGCGGATGCGAGCAGCTTCCTTCGGCGCAAGTCGAAGCACCGGCTCAACGGTGGGCGGCCTCACCGCGACACGGGCTGGCGCAACGCGGAAGGCCGACGCGGGGTGGGGCGCGCGAGCCACGCCGGGTCATGAGGACGTGGCTGTCGCGCGGGGGACGGCGATGGCCCGGCCCCTCAGGGTGATGACCTGGGCAGCGATGCGGGCGCGCTCGACACTGTCAATCAGGTAGCGGGGACTCGCTCCCGCCGCGGGCGGGAACAGGCACTGGATGACGTCGTAACCGATGTGTCTGGCGATGAAGGTCTCCAGGACGTGGGCGTGCCGCTCGACCAACCCGGTCAGGGGCGGCCACCCGAGTGCTCGCAACCGCAGGATGTCCTCGTCGTCCTCCCGCGCCCCGTGGGTTTTGTCATCCTGGGCGTAGTCTTCATAGGAGGACGCCAGGCTCGCGACGAAGGTCTCCGCATCCACGGAGATTTCATCAGCGACGACAGGCAACGTCGGATGCCCGCGCCCGTCGTCGAATTCGCGGAAGTACAGCCACGAACAAGGCACCGGGCGGTCGGCGATTCTGCAACGCATGGGGCCCTGGGCATGACGCTGTCTGCGTGCGGGCGGCGTTAGCGGGGTTGGGTGCGTCGGAAAAGGGCGCGCTGCTTCACATTCGGGGTGTCCGGTGAAGGGCACGCCTTAGGTCGGCGCTGCGCCAGAAGGCGGGCCCCGGAAGGAGAGGGCAGTCGTCCTCGCACCTCCTGGAGCCCCGCATGCCCCGCACCGCGCTCTTCGATTCTTTCCGCCAGACCACCCGGAAGGCACTCGCCGCTTCCATCACGCGACGCGAGGTCACCCTTCCGTCCGAGGCCCGGCGCGGCGTGGACCGCCGCTCCGTGTTGAAGGGGCTGACGGCCCTGGGGCTGGGGCTCGCCGTCGGGAGCGCGCGGGCGCGGGAGGCGAATGCGCTCCCATCGCCGCGGGTGGGAATCGTCGGCGCGGGGCTCGCCGGACTCGCGTGTGCCTACGAGCTGCGGCGCGCGGGCGTCATCGCCACGGTGCACGAGGCGAGTGAGCGCACGGGTGGCCGGGTGTGCTCGATGGGCGGCGCGTTCGGCGGACCCATCACGTTCCCGGGACAGGTCGTGGAGCGGGGTGGGGAGTTCATCGACTCCGGACACACGACGATGCTGGGCTACGCGCGCCAGTTCCATCTGGAGCGAGAGGACCTCGCGCGGTTCCACGGCGAGGTGACGTACTTCTTCGGAGGGCAGCGGTACGCGGAGTCCGCCATCCTGGCGGAGTACTGCCCGCTCATCGCCGCCATCCGCCAGGACCTGTCACGGCTCTCCGACGCGCCCACGGCCGCGCGACATACGCCCGTGGATCGCGCCTTCGACGTGATGGACCTGATGACCTATCTGGAGTCCCGCGACGCGGGGCCCCTGATATCGGCCGCCATCATCGCCGCGTACGAAGCGGAGTATGGACGGACGGCGGACACGCTGAGCTGTCTCAACCTGCTGTTCCTGATTGGGACGGAGCAGTGTCGCCGCTTCGAGCCCTATGGCGAGAGCGATGAGCGCTACCGGCTGCTCGGCGGCAATCAGCAGATTCCTCGCGAGCTGGCCGCGCGCCTGCCCGGTCAGGTCCGCTGGGGCGAGCGACTGGAGGCCGTACGCAGGACGCCCGCGGGAGCGCTGGCCCTGTCGCTGCGGCGGGACTCCTGGAACTTCACCGCGACCTATGACGTCGTGGTGCTTGCCGTGCCCTTCACCACCCTGCGGCGCGTGGCGCTGGATGGCTCGCTGGGGCTGCCGCCCTGGAAGACGAAGGTCATCCAGGAGCTGGGCTACGGCACCAACGCGAAGATGATGGTGGGCTACCAGGGGCCGGTGTGGCGCGCGGGCGGGGGCAGCGGCGCGACGTACTCGGACCTGATGCACCACCAGGCGACGTGGGAGACGAACCCGAGCCGGGCCACGACGAGGGACGCGGTGCTGACGGACTACGCGAGCGGAGCGCGCGGCGCGGCGATGGACCCGGGCAACGTGGCGCTGGAGGCCGAGCGCTTCGTGGCGGCGATGAACCGGGTGGTGCCGGGCACCGCGAGCGCGGTGAAGCGCGGCGTGGACCGGCGCATCCTCGCGCACCTGGAGCACTGGCCGAGCTCCCCCTTCACGCTGGGCAGCTACACGGCCTACGGCCCGGGACAGTTCACGAGCCTGGCGGGCTACGAGGCGCCCCCCGTGGGCCACCTGTTCTTCGCGGGCGAGCACACCAGCTCGTTCTACGAGGCCCAGGGCTACATGGAGGGCGCCGCGGCCTCGGGCAGGAGCACCGCGGCGGCCATCCTGGCGGCATCGCGGCTCTCGGCCTTCGGCTGACGCGCGCTGGCGAAATGCAGCGCCCCCTGCCTCCGCTTCGCGCCTCCCGTGGCTCGCTCGTCCTGGGCCTCCGGCGGCACGCCTGGACGAAGGCGCGCTCCCGGCGTGTTCACGGGCTCGGCGAGGACTCGCGCCGAGGGCGACAAAGCGGCCGTCATGGCCGAAGCGGCGACCGCGGCGCGACAAAGCACGTCGGGGTGGAGATGCGCCTCAACCCCGACGCAGGGGACTACGGCGTGGCCGACGCGCGGCGCGGCGAGGTCAGCTCGCGCTGCATGGTGTCGTCGCCCACGAGCACGCCATCGGCGAACAGGGTCCGCTCGTTGGGGCCGAGCGACTCGAGCTCCTCGGCCGTGCCCAGCTTGAGGTTGTAGACCTTGCCGTCGTACGGCACGCGCTCGGTGGCGGTGATGAAGGCCGTGCCGGACTCGGTGCGCACCTGGTCCTTCACCTGGACCTTGTCCGCGGGCACCACGAGCCCGGAGGTGAGCAGCACCGGGTGCTTCTCCGTCAGCCGCACGTCGTGGCCCTGGTCATCGCGCAGCCGCACCAGCGGCTTGGGCTCCCGCCCGAAGATGAAGTCCTGCACCGTCAGCACCCGGCCGCTCGCGTTGGAGCGGACCTTGTCGCCCACCTTCAGCGTCTCGATGGGGGCCCGCGTCCCGTCCGCGAGCGTCACCTTCGTGCCCTCCGCCATGCAGCTGTTGAGCACGTTGAGGTTGAAGGGGTTGGTGGGCAGCGCCGTGCTCGTGAAGGTCGTCAGGCGCGGCACCGCGGCGGCGCCGCCACACGTCGCCATCGAGTAGAGGGTCATCGACATCACCACCGGCTCGTTGACGATCTTCTCCATCGTGCAGCCCGTGCCACCATTGGCCGTGGTGTTCTGCGACAGGTTGACCAGCCGCTGGATGCTCGCCGTCTTCCCATTGATGGCGAACAGGTCCGACAGGTCCGCGAGCGTCGTGCAGGTGCCGCCCGAGTCCGTCTTGATGAGGCGCATCCGCGTCGTCGTCGGGCCGTTCTTCATCGCCTGGATGGTGCACGGCTGTGACATCGCGCCCGCGTCGAACGTGAGCTGCGTGGGGACGTAGATGTTGGTGATGTCGAAGGTCTGCCCCGTCTGGAACGGGAAGTAGGCCGCGGGGTCTCCCGTCCAGGGGTTGCCCGTCTTGCGCAACGCCAGCCCCACCGGGGTCTGGGGGTATGGTGCCAGCGTGCCCTGGGCGTTGGTCACCATGGCGTAGTCACAGTCCGCGCCGCCGCGCAGCTGGCACGTGGTGAGGTTGATGTTCGAGCGGGGCTCGTTGCTCGCGAAGCGCGGGTGGTCCATCGTGAAGCTCACCGGCTCGGGCGCCAGCGTCGTGTCCAGGCTCGCGAACGAGACGTGCTCCTCGCCCGTCTGGTCGTTGTGCGCCACCATCAGCGACTCCACGACGACCTTGCTCTCCGGCGCCATCGACGGGCGCACCGACACCGCCGTGTCGTCGAACGTCTTGCCGTCGTTGTGCTCCTCGTTGGCGCTCTTGGCCAGCACCGTCAGCTTCTTGCCGGACAAATCACTGTCGTACGCCGTCACGTCCGTGAAGACGTGCGTCGCGCCGCCCGCGCACGTGGCGTAGGGGTTGAGGATCAACGAGGGCCGCTGGTCCTGCGCCTTGTCCGCCTGCTGCACCTTGCCACCGCCCAACGTGCGCGAGTCGTTCACGTGGATGAAGTGGTCGCAGTCCCAGTCGGTGGGCTTGGGGCGCGGGCCTCCCCGCACCGCCTTGGCCCGGGCGATCTCCAGTGTCTTCAGCGCGCGCGCGAAGTCGCGGGCCACCGTCGGCCCCGGCGTGTCCTGACCGCCCTGGGTGGCCTGCGCGGCGGCGGCCTCCTGGAGCCGGTGGCGCGCGTACTCGTACTGGTCGTCATCGGCCAGGTCCAGCATCACGAAGTCCTCGTGAGGCGGACGCTTCTGGAAGGCCGCCATCACGACCTCGCGCTGCTCCTCGATGCTCCTGGGCTTGGGCGTGGGCTTGATGACCCACGGGCATCCGGGCAGCAAAGACAGGCATCCTGCGAGAACGACGAGACGTGTCGCGATGCGACTGTGCGTCAAATCCATGAGCTCCCCCTCAGAGCGGGCCTGGTTCGAGCCCGGATAAACACTGTCATACGCTCCGTGTCTGAAAGTCAACGAATGACAAGTCATCGGCCTCGCTGGTCAGCCGCGACCCGGCCTGTCGCATCGCGAGCCTTTCCGGGTGTGACACGCGCGGCGGGCGGAGCGTAGGGGGACTCCAGGGGTAGGTGGCGCCACGTGGGCGTTGACTCCCCGCGGCGCATGAGGGACGGGGTGGACATGGCGCAGCAGAAACTCCTCGTCCCGCATGAGGTCGCGGGAGAGCGGCTGGACCGTTTCGTCTCCAAGCACGTGCCCGGCTTCTCGCTGGAGCGCGCCCGCGCCCTCATCGCGTCGGGCGGGGTGCGCATCCGCGGCAAGAAGTGTCAGCCCACGCGCAAGCTGTGGGGCGGCGAGGAAATCGAGCTGGAGCGTCCCGAGCCCAAGGCCCCCACGCGCCCGCCCGTCGAGGGGCCCGCGCTGGCGGTGCTCCACGACGACGCGGCCCTGGTCATCATCGACAAGCCGCCCGGGCTCGTGGTGGAGCCCGAGGGGCGCGCGGCCTCCGTGGTGGACCTGCTCGCGAGCCAGCGCCCACCCTTCGACGTGGAGGGACAGGCGCTGCCCGGCGTGGTGCACCGGTTGGACCGGGAGACCAGCGGGTGTCTGGCCTTCGCGCGCACGGACACCGC
Organism: Myxococcus sp. AS-1-15; assembly: GCF_020037055.1. Classification (NCBI taxonomy): domain Bacteria; kingdom Pseudomonadati; phylum Myxococcota; class Myxococcia; order Myxococcales; family Myxococcaceae; genus Myxococcus; species Myxococcus sp. AS-1-15. The sequence goes on from NZ_JAIQDF010000001.1 coordinate 971,531, forward strand.
GGCGGCGGCGCTCCTGCGTGCCTTCCAGCAGAAGCAGGTGGACAAGCGCTACCGGACGCTCGTCCTGGGCCACCCGCCGGAGCAGGGGCGCCTGGAGGGGCCCTACACGAGAGACCCGAAGGACCCGCGCCGCTTCACCACCCGGGTGCACTCCGCGCGCAGGGCGGCGCTCTCCTTCGAGGTGCGCGAGCGCTTCGCGGGGGCCGCCCTCCTGGCGGTGGACCTGGACACGGGGCGCACGCACCAGATTCGCGTGCAGCTCTCCGAGGCGGGCTTCCCGGTGTTGGGGGACTCGCTCTACGGCACCGAGGCCGCCCGCGAGCACCCCGCGGCGAAGGCCCTGGGCCGACAGGCGCTCCATGCATTCCAGCTGGAGCTGCCGGGCCCGTTGAACGGGGAGCTGGTGCGAGTCCAGGCCGCGCTTCCGGCGGACTTCCAGCGCGCCCTGGAGCTCTTGCGTCGCTGACGCGCCGGGCCCCCACGTTCGACGGGGAGCCCGGACCGTCGGGGCCTACTTCGCGTCCACCACGAGGACCATCCAGCGGTCCGTGGAGTGGTCGATGCGGACGTTGGCGGCGCCCGCCTCCTGGAGCTGCTGCACGATGCCTTCCAGGAAGGTCAGGTGCTCCTTGGGCGCGTCCACGAAGACGTTCTTGGGGCCGTTGCCCTTGGCCTTCGGCTTCTTGGCCGGGGCGGCGGCGCCGTTGAGGGCCTCCGGGTTGGCGGCGGCCTTGAGCTGCAGGGCGGCGTCATCGACGGTGGGCTCGGGCGTGCTGTCCACCTCGACCTCGGGCTCCTCGGCCGCCACCGGGGCGGCGGCGGCCACCTCCTCCTCGGCCTCCGCGCGCAGCTGGTTGAAGGTCTTCAGGTTGATGGTCGCCCCGAACTTCGTCTTGAAGGACTCCAGCGCGTCCTTGCTGCTGATGTCCGGCTGCTGGCGGAAGAGGGTGAGCAGGAACGCGTGTCGCTCCTGGGTCTGCTCCTGGGACGTCCTCGGCATCTTCTGTGCTCCTGTGAACCGTGAAGGGCGGCGCACCCTAGCCGACCCCTCCCGAGGAGAAAAGGTGGTCGGATGTCCCTGCGTGGACGCTCGACGCGGACCTTCGCGCCTTCGGCTGTCTCGTTATTCGCGAGGTGCGGGTGGCGGCTCGTCCGGCCTCGGGGCGAGCAGGGGGCCGGGCCCCGTGGCCGTCGGCGCGGCGCGCGGGGGATGGCCAGGATTCAGAGTCATGGAGACCGCTGCCGAGACGAGCCGCTCCGCCCCTGCGTCGCCGTGGGTGGACATCTCCGTGCCGTTGCGCGACGGCATGGTTCACTGGCCGGACAACCCCGAGGTGCGCATCACCCGCTCGCAGGACTTGGACAAGGGGGACGACGCCAACGTGTCGGACCTGTCCTTCGGCGCGCACTCGGGCACCCACGTCGACGCACCCGTGCACTTCGTCAAGGGCGCCGAGGGCGTGGACGCGCTGTCCTTCGACCGGCTGATGGGCGTGGCCCGCGTGCTGGAGATTCGCGACGCGCGCGCCATCCAGGTGGAGGAGCTGAAGGCGCACGCAATCCAGCCGGGGGAGCGGCTGCTCTTCAAGACGGCGAACTCCGCGCGGCGGTGGCCCTCCCAGCCCTTCCAGCCGGACTTCGTGTACCTGTCGCTCGAGGGCGCGCGCTACCTGGCGGAGCTGGGGGTGCGCACGGTGGGCATCGACTACCTGTCCATCGGCAGCCCGGACGAGGGCGTTCCCACGCACCGCGCGCTGCTGGACGCGGGCATCTGCATCATCGAGGGGCTCGACTTGTCCCAGGTGCATGAGGGGACGTACGAGCTGGTGTGTCTGCCGCTGCGAATCGCGGGGGGCGACGGGGCTCCGGCGCGCGCCATCCTCCGCGCGCGCTGAAGTGCCCGGTTCAGTCGGAGGGGGCGCGGCGCCTGCGGCGCAGGAAGAAGGCGACGCCCATCACCGTCGGCAGCAGCATGCCCCCGCCGACCATCAGCTTGACCCGGTGCCGCTGGGGCAGGGCCTGGGCGTAGAAGGGGCGCTCGGCGCGGACCTTCGCGAAGTTCGGCTCCAGGCACGACGCCCCGAAGGACCACTGCACGTCGTCGATGCGCGCGCCGTTGCGGATGTACGTCAGGTACAGGCGCTCGAACATCGCCGGGTCCCGGTTGGCGACGTGGAGCGCGGCGTGGCACAGCATCATCGCGTAGGCCTGACTGCGCGGCGGCAGCAGCTCCGCGCCGCGCTGGGCCAGCCGCGCCGCCACGTGCCGGTAGTGGAAGCGCTCGGTGAGGGGAGGGCCGTGGAGGGCCGAGAGCCGCTGCTCCTCCGCGCCCATGAGCGACGCGCGGGGGAACATCGCGCGGGCCCGCTGCTCGTCCTCGGTGGCGTCCCCTTCCTCGTCGTCCCGGTCATAGCGGGAGACGTCGTAGTTGCCGTCGACCCAGCCCCAGTCCGGCGCGGCCTCGGTCCCCAGCAGGCGCATGCCCTCGGAGCGCGCGAGCCTGGCCGCCGCGAAGAGCGCCTCGGCCCGGTCCAGGTCGTCCCACGCGCTGTCGGCGCGGCGCAGCGCCTCCACGTACCGACGCGCCGCGTCCTCCACCGCGGTGCCGCGGAAGGCCTCCAGGGCCTCGTCGTGCCGGCCCTCTCGCAGGAGTCGCCGCGCGAGCAGCAGGTGCAGCCGCTCGGGCATCCCGAGCGACGTGTTGCCGTCTTCGACGCTGTCGGGTGACTCCGGCTCCGACTCCGGCACCAGGTCGCAGTGGCTCTTCTCCGTGCGAGGGTGGGTGGCCGCGAAGCGCTGGAGCTCCTCCAGGCTCAACGTCCGCTCCGCGACGTAGGCGACGTCCGGCCAGGAGCAGCCCGCCCACAGTCGCTCGGCGGCGCGGGTGAACTGGCCCTGCGTCAGCGCGAGCACGCCGCGCTCTCCCTCCGCGCGGCACAGGGGGCGGTTGGTGTCGTCCAGGTACCAGTCATGCCACCACTCGCGCTCGGGAAGCCCGCGCACGGCCTCGGCCAGGTACGTCTCCGCGGAGGATGCGTCGCCCCGGCGCAGCGCGAGCTTGGCCTTCACCCAGGAGGCCAGCGGGGTCTGCTCGGAGGCGACGAAGCGCTCGGCCAGGTCGAAGCGGCCCGCGCGCCAGGCGCCCGCGGCCAGCCGGTCCGCGCCCGCGAGGTCCGGCACCGCGGCCAGCGCGTCCAGCACCGCGCCGAGCCCTCCGGCCGAGGGCTCCTCGGACCACGCGGACTCGCGACCGCGCGTCCACACGAAGGTGGCCATGAGACGCTGCGCCAGCGGGTCCTTCAGCGCGACCTGGAGGCGCTCGGGGTTGCGGGCGAGGGCGCGCGCGACGAAGAGCAGCGACACCTCCGCGCTCCCGCTGCCGTGCGCGGCCTGCTCCGCGTACAGGTGGATGGCGCCCACGTCGTCCCCACGCTGGAGTAGCACGCGCGCCTGCATGCCCAGGCTGGAGACCGCGAGGCCCAGCGGGTCGTCGAAGCCCTCGCGGACCAGTTGCCGGGTGAGCTCGAAGCCGTACTTCGCGTCGTCCTCGAAGCCGGCGCCCGCGTTGCGGCCCAGCATGTACGCGGCGAAGGTGGAGAAGCGGCGTCGCTCCGCGGCCGGCAGCGCGAGCACCTCGAGGAAGCGCGCCCGCGCCGTCACGGCGTCTCCGGCGGTGAAGGCCTTGGCGCCGGCCTCGTACAGCGCGGTCTCCCGGGCCCCGGCGCCCTGACGCGCGTCGGGGGGCTCGTCGGGGAACTCGTTCACCGCGAACGCGTCCGAGGGCTTCGGCAGGAGCCGGTGGACCTCCAGCGCGAAGAGCCCACCGGGCAGCTCGCCGAGCGTGAGCGCGCGGTCGGCGAGGAGGCGGTCCTGGAAGCCGGGGCCACAGGCCTTCGCGGAGCGGATGGGCGTCAGGGCGACCAGGATGACCACGGCGGACAGCAGGCTACGGAGCCACAAGGGACACCTCGCTTCCCCGCACGAAGCCGACGACGCGTCGCTCGCCGGCGCGCAGGCGGGGAGGCTTGCGCGCCACGAGTGAGCTCCCCCGCGGGGCATAGCCGCCCACGCCGTCGAGGACCTCCAGGTTTCCAGAAAGGGTGAGCCGGGCCGGGGCCTCGCCGTCCAGGCGGCCCGTGTTCTCGAGGACGATGTCGAGCGTGCCTCCGCCCGCGTCCACCAGCCGGGACTCCACCTGGAGCGTCAGCGGCTCCTGTCGGAGGACGGCGGTCAGCGTGGACGGGCTCCAGGCCTCCGAATCACCCGCGTGGCCCCAGCGGAACCACACGAGCCCCTTCACGCCCTGCACCGGTCGCGCGCGCAGCTGCGCGAGGAAGCGCGAGACCTCACGAGGCTCGGAGACCAGGGGCGTGCCGTCGCGCAGACGCACGCGGTAGGTGGGCAGCGCGACGTGGAAGGGTCTGCGCGTGGCCTGGGACCAGCGCTCGATGAAGCCGCGCGCCTCCTCGGGGGTGAAGAGGGTGGGGGCGCGGATGGCGTGCACCTGGACGACGACGTCGTCGGGGATGGATGTCAGGCGCTCCAGCTCGGGCGCGCCGGCCCAGGTGGGCAAGGCGGTGATGGACAGGGACAGCTCGCCGAGCAGGCGCCGCTCACGCGCGAGCCAGTCCGCGTATGCGGGCAGGGCGGTGGTGGCGCAGTCATGGTCCAGCTCCACGCCGCGCACGCGCACGCCGCGCGCCTTCCAGTCGCGGGCGATGGCGGCGACCTCCTCCAGGGAGATGCCGTCGAGGGGCGCGGTGCCATCCACGCGCATCACCGCCACGACGTCGCGCCCCGTCCTCGCGAGGGCCGCGACATCCACCGCGATGGAGACGGGGGCGCGTGTGTCGCCGGAGCGCTCCCTCGCGAGCACGCGCAGCGCGCCCAGCTCCGGGGGCATCCGCGTGAGGGACTCGACGAGCGACGGGCTCCAGTCCCGCTGCCACACGTAGGCCGCGTGCCCGAGCGGCGGCGGGGGCGCGCGGGTGCAGCCAAGCATGAGGCACAGCCCCATGAACGCGAAGCTCGCGAGTCGGCGCGACGAAGACAGAAACGGGGTGCGCATGGTGAGACGACACGCATCGCGGGAGTGGATGCGACGTCAATGGTGCCACAACCGGGGCGTGCAAGCTCTGCGCGCGTGCGCACCGGTTTTGTCTCGCGTCGTGAGACTGCGTGGAGCCCCAGGGATTCGTAGCCACGCGAGCGAGGAGGCGAGCACTCCGCTTGGGACGGGGCCGTCAGTTGGGCGGCGGCGGCGGGTTGCTGTGGTCACAGTGCAGGAGGGAGGGCGGGTCGAAGCAGGTGAGCCGCTGGTCGTTCAGCGTGCAGACGCCTCGGGGCGTGTTGGTGCAGCGCACCTCCGTGCGGCTGGCCTTGCAGTCGAAGCCGCACGCAATCGCCTCGGAGGCGTTGAGGCAGCGGGCCGCGGGCATGGCCTGCGCGTACTCATGGATGACGCTGTCGGGCGGGTCCCAGCAGACCAGCCTGCCGAAGTGCGTGTCGCAGAGCCCGTAGGGCGTGGAGTTGCACGCCACCTCGCCATTGAAGATGCGGCAGTTGAAGCCGCAGTCGACCTTGCCGCGCACCGCCTTGCACTCGGGGCGCACCGGCGTGCGGGGCGGATGCTGGATGGCCACCCGTGGCGGGTCCCAGCAGTGGACCTCGTCGCGGAGGACCTGACACGTCCCATAGGGCGTCTGGGCACAGCCCGCCTTCGAGCCGCTGGTCCTGCACTGGAAGCCGCACAGCTCGCGCCCCTGGGCGGTGATGCACTGGGGTCTGGGCTGTTCCGGGGGCGGCTTGGGCTCGGGCGTGACCTGGGGCGGCGTCGGCGGCGCCGCGGTCAACAGCAACAGGGCAATCAAGGGGAGCATGTGGCCCCCCGACGAACGTCACCGCCGTTTATTCAAACGGTCGGCTGGACGGCCGCTTTTCGCTCAGCGGGCCCTGGAGCCGTGGGGGCGTGGGCCACCGGGACGGCGCGGACCTCGGGGCGCGGGGGCCTGGGACTCACGCGGCGCGTCGTCCAGCTCGCGCCCATCCCGCTCCTCGGTGCGCTGACGTCGAGCGGCCTCGGCGGGAGTCTCCGGCGGGACGAGCGCATGCGGGCCACGGCCGATGAGGTCCGCGCGGCCGGCCTGCTTCAGGGCCTCGCGGGCCAGGGGCCAGTGCTCGGGGTTCCAGTAGAGGAGCAGCGCCTTCTGGAGGCGCTTCTCGCGCAGACCCTGGGCCGTGTAGACGGGCTCCATCTTCAGCGGGTCGATGCCGGTGAAGTACATGGCCGTCGCCATGGCCATGGGGGTGGGGATGAAGTCCTGCACCTGACGGGGGCGCTTGCCGTTCTTCTTCAGCCACAAGGCCAGGTCCACCATGTCCTCCAGGGTGGAGCCCGGGTGCCCGCTGATGAAGTAGGGGATGTCGTACTGCTCCTTGCCGGCCTCCTCGCTGGCGCAGGCGAACATCTGCTGGAAGCGCTCGAAGCTCTCGATGCCGGGCTTCTTCATCTTCTCCAGCACGCGCGGCGAGACGTGCTCGGGCGCCACGGAGAGCTGGCCGCCCACGTGGTGCGCGGCGAGCTCCTTGACGTACTCGGGGGAGCGCTCGGCCAGGTCGTACCGCACGCCGCTGGCGATGAAGACGTGCTTGACGCCGTCCTCCTCGCGCACGTCCTTCATCAGGCTGATGAGCGGGCCGTGGTCCGTCTGGAGGTTCTCGCACACGCCCGGGTGCACGCAGGACAGCTTGCGGCAGCGCTTCTCGATGTCCTCGCTCTTGCACTTGAGCTTGTACATGTTGGCGGTGGGGCCGCCGAGGTCCGTAATCGTCCCGCGGAAGTCACCCATGCGGCGCAGGGCGCGCACCTCGCGCAGGACGCTCTCCGCGGAGCGGCTCTGGATGACGCGGCCCTCGTGCTCGGTGATGGAGCAGAAGGTGCAGCCGCCGAAGCAGCCGCGCATGAGGACGATGGAGTGCTTCACCGTCTCGTACGCGGGGATGCCCTCGCTCTTGTAGATGGGGTGGGGGACGCGGTTGAAGGGCAGGTCGTACAGCTCGTCCATGGCCACCGTGGCCTTGCCGGCGGCGGTGTCACCCACGCCGTCCTCGAGCGGGAGGGCGGGGGCGTTCATGAAGATGGCGCGGTTGCCGTGGCGCTGCGCGAGGGGGCGCGCGTTGCCGGGGTTGGTCTCCATCTGGAAGTCGCGGCTCATGACCGCGAAGGCCTGCTTGTCGGAGACGACGGCCTCGTAGGGTGGGAGGACGACGGTCTTGCGGTCGGCGGCGCGGCGGGCGGGGTCGGCCTCGTGGGCGCGCATCTCCTCGTCGTTGATGAGGTAGGCGGTGCCGCGCACGTCGCGGATGTCCTGGATGCGCTCGCCGTTCCGCATCCGGTCGGCGACCTCCATGATGGGGCGCTCGCCCATGCCGAAGACGAGCAGGTCGGCCTTGGCGTCGAAGAGGATGGAGCGGCGGACCTTCTCGCTCCAATAGTCGAAGTGGGCGATGCGGCGGAGGCTGGCCTCGATGCCGCCGAGGACGATGGGGACGTCGGGGTAGGCCTCGCGGCAGCGCTGGGCGTAGACGATGGTGGCGCGGTCGGGCCGGCAGTTGGTGCGGCCGCCGGGGCTGTACTGGTCGGCGGAGCGGTTCTTCTTCTGCGCGGTGAGCCGGTTGAGCATGGAGTCGAGGTTGCCGGCGGCGACCCCGAAGAACATGCGCGGCGGGCCCAGGGCCTTGAAGGGCTCGGCCGAGTGCCAGTCGGGCTGGGGGATGAGGCCCACCTTGAAGCCCCGGCCTTCCAGGAAGCGGGCGATGAGCACCGGGCCGAACGCCGGGTGGTCCACGTACGCGTCTCCCGTCACGATGATGATGTCGCACTGTTCCCAGCCGCGCGCCTGCATGTCGGCGCGGGTGATGGGCAGGAAGGGATGGGCGTAACGCGTCGTCTGGGCCATGGCGGTGGGGCGGCGTCGGCGGGGGGCTTCTCTCCTAAACACCCCCGGGCGCCCGAAGCAAACAGGGCGGGGCGTGGGTGTACACCCAAGAGGGGTGGAGGGCCTACACCCTTGCTGGGTGGGGGATGGGGCGAGGCCCCGGTGGGGCTTCTGGGAGAGGCCGTTCCTGAACCCGGCACACGGCCACCCGGGAAAACACGGTAAGGGGGGCGCTCGGCGTGGTTCCCTTGGAGTGGGAGCGTTCTGACAATGAGCCTGAGGGCTTGGGGCGTGACGTTCCTGCTGTTCGTAGCGTGTGCGACTCCGCCTCGGAGCGGTGTAGGGCCGTCGGGTGCCGAGGGTGTGACTCGCTATGAGCAGAGCCTGGACTCGGCGACGAGCGGCTGCATGCGGAATCCCGCCTGCTACTCCCAAACGGGAAGCGAGGCCATCCTTCCAGGCGTCGGACGTTCTGTTACCGCGGCCAGAGGGGTGGGCACGGCGCTGCGGATATTGGACGCCGCTGAACTGGCGCGAATCGAGCAGCTCTTGGTCCAGTGCTCCAAGGCGGCGGACCAGGAAGTCAACGAGCGCGAATACGGACCCGGGAAGAAGCCGGATGATGCGGAGTGTGAGCGGGTGGTCCGATACATCGATGGCAAGCCGCTCAGGCGCCGCATGGAACTGGGGACGATGAAACACGCAGCGGCATTTGCCTGCGTTCGGCGTGAGCTGTCGCGACTCTTCCCCGATAATGTCTCGGTGGAGCCTCGTTATGGGTTCGATGCAAGGACGGGGCGCCCCGTCCTGACGGAACGATGGGTGGGCTCACTCCGTCCGGATGTCGTGATTCATTTCGCGAAGGAGCCCAGTCGCGTCCAGTGTGTCTACGACTTCAAGTTCCCTTGCACGAAGGCCAGCAAGAGCAATCCGCTTGCCAGCCCCGAGCTTCTCCAGCAGTTGGAACGGTACGAGGCACTGGGTGGACACTGCCCACCGGCCATCATCACGCCTCAACTCGGAGTCAGCCGTGACTGAGGCCTACCCACGCATTCGTCTGGTCGACTCGGATGCCGAAGATGCGCGTCTGCTGGCCCGGGACGTGGTGCGCATCGTGTTCTACCTGCCTCATGACCATGTGGAACTGGGGGCCGGGGTCGAACAGGTACTGCCCCTCTACCGGCATGCGGTGGGGGATGTGCTCACGCGTGCCTGGGACTCGGATGGGGAGTCGTTTCCCCTGACGGAAGCGGGATGGGGAGAGGTCCAGGCTTCGCTGCGGCCCAGTGCCTCCTTTCGCTTCATCGAAGAGCTTGCCGAAGACTCCGACTCGTTCCAGCGGATGACCCGACTTCAGGCGGAGTGTTCCTGGACCCTCACGGGTGATGATTTCGATGGGTACTCACTCCGCTATCTGGCTCGGCTCCCGTCGAAGACACCGCTGGAGGGAAGTGTCAGCGTGCTGAGCGCCACGTTGCCCACGGAGTACCTGGAACTGCATGGCCCAGGACGCGTGAGGGACCTGGCCATGTCGTTGGCCTCGGTCCTGCCTCTTGCCTCGGGTCATGCGGGGCTCGCGCTGGAGTTCGCAGGCGCGCGGCGGAAGGTCCTGCCGCTCGTTAGTGAAGAGCTTCGCCGATACCCAGGCGTGGATGTTCCCAGGGTGGACGCTCACTTGACCGTGGGGCGACATGTGGAGGGGGTGCACTGGCTGAACTTCCTGGGCGCCTCGTTGCTTCAGGCTGTTGGAGGTCGCGAGTCGCTTCGAGGTCGCCTCCAGTCACCGGGGACCACGGTTCGAGAAGTGGGGAACGCAGGAACCGTCGTGGTGACCCTCGGCACGGGCCCTGCGTCGGGGGACCTCTCGAAGGGCGACGACCTGCCCGCGTATCGCGAACTCGCGCGTGTGCTGGAGCCTGTCCTGGAGCCCTTCAGGCCGGGATACGCACTCGCGTGGCGTGGCTTTTCGGAAGACGAAGTCCACTGCTGGTGGCGACGTTTTCTCGACTGACTCCCCTCGGCGCCCCGCGCCTGGCCGGCTGCTGGGAGCCAGCCGTACGTGAGCGCACAGCCTCGCCCCTGGGGCTTGCATTGACGTGGATCCACGCCTCCCCTACCTTCGCGCGCCCGTACCCGGCCTGGGCCGAGGGGCCCGGGGCTCGCCGACATGACGCACCGGACGCACAACGAGGTCTCCGAAGGGCGCCCCGCGCCACGGAAGGATGACTCCGTCCGAGAGCTTCACGTCGAGTACGACGACGCGCCCGTCCCACCCCCGTCCTCCCGCCCCGTGCCCGAGGACATCCCGCGCTCGCCCAATCCGCTGCTGGTCCTCTCCCGCGCCAGGTCCCAGCGCCCCAAGCCTCCCGCTCCGCGCCCGGACGCCCCTTCACCCGAGGAGCCACCCGCACGCGACGTCGCCGCGCCCTCCGATGTCACCGCGTCCGAGCGCCAGGTCATCCAGGCCGCCGTCGCCACCGGGAAGCGCCGCGAGGCCTGGCGTCCTCCCGAATACCTCCCCGAGGACCTGAGCGACGCGCTCCTCTCCGAGCGCAGCCAGTACCGCGCCAAGCTGCTCCAGGACGCGCGTCAGGTCTCCCTGCAGGGCCCCGGCGTGTTGTCCCTCGTCCCCGTGCCCGCGGCGGACCCGGACTGGTCCGGTGGCTCGCTGCTCGGCTTCCTCGGCGAGGAGTGCGTCTTCGGCGGAGACGTCGTCCACCTCGACTTCGAGTCCGGCCGCGTCTTCGCCGCCCCCGACCACGGTGACGACGTGGACCGCCGCGCCCTCGCCGCCGACCGCTGGTGCTATCGGCCCTATGACTTCGCCGAGGCCCTCTGCACCGCCGCATCCGCGTACGAGGACCGTCAACCCGCCCTCCATCAGGCCCTGCGCCGCGCCAGCGGAGACGAGCCCGCGCCCACCCCGCGTCCCCAGGACGCCGAGCTCCTCCCGACCGACCGCCTCTGGGCCCAGCCCTGGGGCTGCATCTGGGGACCTCCCGGCACCGGCAAGACGACCGCCGTCGCCGACCTCATCGCCCGCGCCCTGCGCGCCTTCCCCAACGAGCGCATCCTCGCGGTGGCCCCCACCAACCGCGCCGCCGATGAGCTCGTCCTGCGCGTCAGCGCCCTCCTGGAGCGCCAGCCCATCCCCCTGCGCCCCCTGGCGCGCAGCATCTTCCGCGGCGGCACCGGCGCCAGCGACGCCCTGGCGAAGCTGCCCACCGTCACCCTCGAGGACACCAAGGGCGGCAAGCTGCGCGCGAGCATCGAGGAGCGCGAGCGCGAGCTGTACCTCCAGCGTGTCCGCGGCGGCCCCGCGCACGAACTCGCCAAGCTCCAGGCGGAGCTGCGCGGCCTGCGCGGCAAGATGAAGGACCCCACCTTCAAGGAGGCGGAGAAGGGCGACTGTCCCCTCATGGTCCTCACCGTCCACCGCGCCCTGCGACTGGTGTCGGAGCTCGAGGGCAAGTGCACCTTCGCGCGACTCGTGGTGGACGAGGCCGGCATGGTGACCCGCGCCGCCACCGCGCTCATGGCCCCCCTGGCCGAGCGCGTGACGCTCGCCGGAGACCCCAAGCAGATCGGCCCCGTCAGCCGCGCCGCCGAGGGCGCCGGACGCGGCTCCCAGAAGTGGCTGCGCGCCAGCGGCCTGTCCCACCTGGAGGACGCGGTGCGCGACGCCGCGCGCCCGGACGTGCTGCTCTTGCGCACCCAGCACCGCATGCACCCGGACATCGCCCGCGTCGTCAGCCACTTCTGCTACGGCGGCGCGCTCGAGGACGGTGACATCGTCAAGGCCCGCGCCGAGAAGGCCCCACCCGTGCCCGCGTTCGCCGGGACACGCGCGGGCTGGGTGGTGCTCGATGGCCTCAGCCGCGACGCGAAGCGCCTGACGCACGGCCGCGGCGAGACGGGCTCCGGCTACCAGCGCGAGCTGTCCGCCGAGCTCGCCGTGTCGCTCGCGCGCGAGGCCGTGCGCGCCGGCCTCAGCGTCCTGTGTGTCACGCCCTATCGCGCGCAGGCCTCGCTCCTGCGCAGGCTCGGCAACTCCGCGGGCTTCCGGGGCGACGCGTTCAGCGCCTCCACCATCCACCGACAGCAGGGCACCCAGTACGACGTGGTGCTCGTGGACACCGTGGCCGGAGGCCGGCCCTTCCCGCCGCACACGCTGGTGCCCATGCTCAACGTGGCCGCCAGCCGCGCGCGCGACTACCTGCTGGTGCTCGCCTCGCGCGACGAGGCCCGGGGAGCCACCATCCCCCAGCGCTTCCTCTCGCTCCTGCCGCGCCTGCGCGTCCTCCCCGGCTCGCCGCTCCGACTGGAGGCGCTGCCCCTGCCGCGCGAGGCACCCCCGCCGCCGCCACCGCTCCCCGCCGCGCCCACCAGCCTCGGCGGGGAAATCGAGGGCTCGCGCCCCACGCGGCCCCTGTTCACCCAGGAGCAGGTGTCCCTCTTCGAGCGGCGCTTCGATGACGGCCACCACCTGGTGCGCGGCGTCGCGGGCAGCGGCAAGACGTTCGTCCTGGCCCACTGGGTGGCGCGCTATCTGCTGGAGCACGAGGACACCCAGGTGCTCGTCTCGTTCTTCAACCGCGCGCTCTCGCCCCTGGTGGAGAAGTTGTTGGTGGAGGCGATTGCCCAGCGCGCCGGCCGCGAGCGGGTGCGCGCGCTCCGGGCCCGCGTGACGGTGAAGCACGTGGGCGCGCTGCGCCGCGTGGAGCCCGAGTCCTTCGACGGCGTCTTCGTCGACGAGGCCCAGGACATGGACGCCCGCGCGCTCGCCATGCTCCACGCCCTGGTCCGCCCGCGCGCGTCGCAGGACGGCAAGGGGGTGCGCTGCCTCCAGTTGTTCATGGACGACTCGCAGAACGTCTACGGCCAGGTGCCCATCGACGCGCTCAAGGAGCAGCTCCCGGAAGGGCTGTCCTTCCGGGGCCGCACCCGCATCCTCAAGGAGACCTTCCGCGCCACGCGCGACATCCTCGACGTGGCCTTCAACGTGGTGCTGGACCCGCTGCGCCAGCACGGCACCAGCGACCCGGGCATGCGCGAGTACATGAAGGCCGGGGAGCTCGCGCGCGAGGGGCTCCTGTGGCTCCCCGAGGAGACGCTGGAGGGCCTCTACCGCGTGCAGTCCACCGAGCGCGGCGGCGTGCTGCCCCAGGTGCGCGGCTTCGCCTCCGGCGCGAGCGAGGCCCGTCAGGTGGCCAAGGAGGTGGCACGGCTCATCCGCGACGAGGGCGTGCACCCCGGCGACATCCTCGTCGTCGCGCCCGTCATGCCGTCGCAGTACACGGAGGCCCTCAACCGGGCCGGTGTGCCCGCGCACGCCTACGGTGGCAAGGGCGGCCGCGACGTGACGGACTTCCGCGTCAGCGGCGTGGACCACGTGCGCGCCACCACCGTGTTCTCCTGCAAGGGCCACGAGTGCCCCGTCGTCTTCTTCGCGGGCCTGGACGCGCTGGACACCGTGGAGAACTGGATGGCCGGCGCCAAGGAGCGCAACGCGCGGGAGAACGAGCGCATCCGCCGCGCCATGTTCTACGTGGGCGCCACGCGCGCGATGAAGCGCCAGTACCTCACCGGCGTGAAGGGCGCGCGCTTCCTGCGCGTCGCCGCGTCCTACGTGGAGACGCTCTCGGGCCTGGCCCCCACCGAGGGTGGCAGGTCCGCCTGAAACGACGAAGGCCCCGGCGCCGCACCTTCGCGACACCGGAGCCTCCTGTCCTCAGCGCCTCACGTGATTACTGATTCACGCGTCCGGGGGCCGCCGTCCGCTTGACGGTCGGGATGCCCACCTCGAGCGTGGACCAGTAGGTCAGCGCGGCCAGCCGCTTCACCTTCTCGACCAGCTGCTGGTGGCCCGTGGGGTCGCCGCCGCCGCCCGACGCGCCACCCGGGTCTCCGTCATGCAGGTCGGCGACGCTCAGGCAGCCCTCCTTGTCCGTCTGGGGGACACAGTCGGTGAGCAGCTCCACGTCGCCGACGTAGAGCGGTCCTCCCGACTGCATCGCGGAGGTGTCGCCGTCCGTGGTGGCCTTCTCGGACGAGGTCTCCCCCTGGGCGCCCCGCGTCGAGGACGGGTCGCGGTTGGACTGGGCGACGATTTCGTTGCGGCTGACGTCCACCACGTAGGTGGTGAGCCGCTGGGGGTTGGCCCGGTCGCGGAGGATGACGCGGACGAGCGCGCCCTTGGGCGCCTTGCGCTGAATCTGCTCGGTCGACGGAACCGTCTCGATGTGGCGGCACGCCGCGACGCCGAGCAGCAGGGGGACCAACAGGAGGACTTTCTTCATGGGTTTTCGAGACTCTGGGATGAGACGAGGCAACTACTCGAAGAGGAGCACCTGGCGGACCCAGGCGCTTCCCCGACTGCGGAGCCAGTCCTGACGTGCATCGCGAAGGACGCGGGCCGCGGGCAGCCCCTCGCGAATGCGCGCCAGCACCGGCTCGAAGAAGTCCGACGCCTCGGCGTCGGGAATCTCCTGCGTGGCGGCGAGCACGGCCCGGGCCCCGGACTCGACGAACGCCACCGGCAGGCCGAACGTTTCATGGAAGTACGCCTTGCTGTGCGCGGCATGACACGCCGCCAGCAGCACCACGGGCCGGCCCCGCAGCCGCTCACCGTGCAGGTCCGACGCCGTCAGCGCGTAGCGGCCGCCCTGCGCCTCCGGTGACAGCACGAGCAGCGAGCCATCCGCGGCGCTCGGGTCGACGACGCCGTGCGCGTGAATCTGCACCTCCGTGGCCTCGCGCATCGCCCGCAGCACCTGCGACGGCGTGGCGGAGGCGCCTCGCAGCGTGGCCAGCGTCGCGTCGTCGTCCTCCGAGGGGCGCCAGGCGCGCAGCGAGGGCAGGTGCAGCTCCGCGGGGGCATGCACGTCCGCCACCACCAGCCGGCGCGAGGGCTGTCCGGTGGGCTCGTCGGGGGTCGCTCCGACACGGTAGGCCCAGGCGATGTCCGGCGGCAGCAGGTCCGGCTTGCCGAGCACCGGCGGCCGCGCGAGCACGTCCACGTGGGGGCAGTCGCGCAGGGCCTGTGCGAGGCGCTCGGGGACCAGCCCCTCCACGCTCTCCAGCCGCTCACGGCGCTGGGTGTCGAAGTGGCCGACCCAACGCCCCGACGCGTCGCGGGCCACCAGGGCCGTGCGCTCGTCGTCCACGGTGACGCCCAGCGCGCAGCGCTCGGGCAGGGGCAGGGCGCGCTCCTCGGCGAAGAGGGCCATGGCCCGCTCCAGCTCCTCGTGCCGGGAGGCGTCGAGGATGAGGGACGTGAAGCTGTACACGCGCGCCTTGCGGGCGTTGACGTCCGAGCCCACGAGCGGCGCCGCTTCCTCGATGGCCTGACGCAGCAGCGCCTGCCCCCGACGGCGGTCCTGCTCGACGAAGAAGCGGCCCTCGATGTGGCGCAGCATCGCGCCCTCGCCCGCGGTCTCCAGTCGGGCCGGTGAGGCTCGCAGCGCCTCCAGGCCCCGGCTCAGCACCTCGGTGTCCTCGGCGCGGCGGGCCTGCGTGTGGGCCAGGTCCGCGATGGCGAAGGCGCGCGCCAGGGAGGGTGGGTTGCCGCAGCGCGCGGCGCGGTCCAGCTGCTCCCGGGCGCCGTTGAAGTCGAGCGTGCGGTGGAAGGCGAGCGCGAGGTTGACGTAGGCCGACTCGTGGTCCGCGCAGCGCTCGGGCAGCCGCTGGATGTTCTCCTCCAGGTAGGCGCGCGCCAGCGACAGGTCTCCGTGGAAGAGGGCCACCTGGCCCAGCTCCTGGAGCAGCCGCCACTCCTTGGTCCACTCGTGCCCCGCGCGCGCCCGGGCGAGCGCGAGCAGGCCGTGCGCACGGGACTCGACGGGGCGGTGGAGCTGCCGCTCCACGAGGGCCAGGTTCCGCTCGAGCTCCAGGCAGCGGTAGTTGAAGCGCGCGCCGTCAGGACAGGTGCGCAGGGCCTCGGTCAGCCGCGTGCGCGCCTGGGGAATCTGTCCGCGCTGGATGTCGGCGCGCGCCTGGCGCTCCTCGGCGAGCAGCGCGAACCACGGGTCTCTCGTGGCCAGCGCGAGCTCGCGGTACTCACGCTCGTGCTGCCGCAGGTCCTTGGGGAAGAGCAGGGCGCCCAGGAGCAGGTCGTCCTGCCGTGCCTCGCGCAGCTTCACGAGGAAGGCGTCGAGCTGCGCCGGGGACAGCTCGTTGCGCGTCAGCCGCACGTAGTCCGCGACGAAGGGCGCGCGCGCGGAGAAGTCCGAGCGGGTCGCGCGCTGGAGGGCGTCCTCCAGGTGGGTTCCGCCGTCCACGGCGTCGAGCTGGCGGGCCAGGGGGCGCAGCGACTCGACGCGCTCGGGGGAGGTGGCGGTGCGCAGCGCATCGTAGAAGCACAGGCGGGACAGGCCGGGGTGCTGCTCCACCTGGGCCTGGGCGAGCACGGGGCCGCCGGACACCATCTGGTCGCAGTCCTGCTTGGTGCCCTTCCAGCCCTTGCGCTGGGTGTCCTCTTGACGGCGCAGGTCGGCGGCGCGCTCGGCGGCCTCCTGGCTCCAGCCCGGCTCCTGCTGCGCGGCCACCTGCTCGAAGGCCTCGGCGGCTTGCAGGGACAGGCCCAGCTTCTCGAGCGCGAGGCCGCGGTTCCACAGCGCCTGGGGATGGCCGGGCTTCGCCTTCAGCGCGCGGTCCACCAGGGCGAGGGCCTCTTCGTGGGCGCCGCGCTGGAGGGCGAGCGCCGCGCGGTCCGAGTCCAGGTCGGGGGAGGCGGGCAGCTTGTCGAGGAAGGCGGCGGCCTGGGCGGGGTCTCCGCGCAGCAGGTAGGCGGAGGCGATGCCTCGCTCGTCACCGGCCTCCTCCAGCTTCGCCAGCTCGCGCAGAGACAGCGCGCGGGGCGAATTGCCGCCGCTGCGCATCACCTCGTAGGGGCGATGGCGGTCGGCGCCCGGATGGGTGAGGCGGGCCTCGAGCGTGCGGCCCGGGTCCTGCCCCAGCCACAGCTCGGGGGAAGTGGGGGACGAGTCGGTCCGCGTCACGAGAACCCACGCCGCCAGGCCCGCGGCCAGCGCCAGCGGCACCACCATCATCCAGTTCCTGCGCCGCTTGAGCTGGGGAGGTGGGGGGACGAAGGCCAGTGTGGAGTCCCCGGGTTCGTGCAGGGCGTCGTCGGCGAGGAGCTCGAGCGCGAGCAGTTCCTTCATCCGTGTCTCGCACGCGGTGCAGCCGGTCAGGTGGTGACGGAAGTTCTCCGCGTCCGCCGGGGCCAGCTCACCGTCGATGAAGGACTCCAGTCTGTCGCACTGCTCGGTCATGGTCTGGCCCTGCCTTCACTCGAGGCGGCGCTAGGGGTCAGCAGCCCCCGCAGAGCCTGCCGCGCCTCGCTGAGCCACCGTCCCACCGTTCCCTCGGGCGCATCCAACCGCTGAGCGATGGCCCGGTATCGAAGTCCCGCCACGTGGAGCCGGTAGGCCTCCTGGAGATGGGGAGGCCGCAGCTTGTCGATGGCCCGCTGGAAGTCCTCGCGGCTGACCTGCTCCCACTGCTCCAGGGCGGCGGGTTCGCCGGAGGACTCCGTGTCCTGCACCACACGCAGCGCGGGGGCCCCCAGGACCTCGGTGCGTCTGCGACGACAATGGTCCAGGAAGCGGTTGCTCAGCGTGGTGCTGAGCCACACGCTGACGGCGCCTGGGTTCTCCGCCACCAGCCGGTCGAAGTTCCGGTAGGCGCGCTCGAGGGTCTCTTGCACCAGGTCCTCCGGGTCGATTCCACCCCCGGAGCACAGGCGTCGGGCAAGGCGAAGCAGCCCCGGTCGTCGCGAGCGTGCGAAAGCATCGAACTGGCGGTGCTGCCCGTCGTCCATCGTGGCGCGAACCCCTACACCCATCTTCTCATGTCGTTCCACCGGTGGAGCGCCCCCTCCGTACGATGTGAACGCGTCGGAGGAAATCCCTTCGGATGGAGCGAGCTGTGACGCGATGCGTTGCGGGTGGGTGCGGGTGGAAAAGACTCATGTCCAGGGAGGGGGAGGGTGATTTCCGCTCCCACGGTCCGCCCCGGAGGTGGGGTGGGGCCTGCTTCAGCCCCGCAGGGACGCCACGAGCGCCGCCCAATCCGTGCTCGCCGGAAGCCGTCCCTCGGCGTGCTCCGGGCGTCCACCCCCGCGTCCTCCCGCGGCCTCCGCCGCCCGCTTCAGGAACGCGCCGCAGCCGAACGTGGACGCACTGCCCCGCGCGATGAGCACGGCCAGCCCCTCGGGCGCGCGGCCCGCGAGGAACACCACCGCCTCCGACCGGGACGTGAGCCTCGCCGCCACGGCGCGCAGCTGCTCCGGCCCCGCGCCGTCGAGCACCGCCACCACCTGCTTGTCCGCCGACGCCTCCAGTGCCTGCGCCAGCTCCACGGCCGTGTGCTCCGCCAGCCGCGCTCGCGCCGCGCCCAACGCCTCGCGGGCCTCGGTCAGCTCACGCCGCAGCTTCTCCACCACCGTGGGCACCTCGGCCGGTCCACAGGTGAACGCCCGGCTCATCGCGCGCAGCACCCCCGCCTCCTCCCACAGCTCGCGCCGCGCACGCGGCCCCGCCGAGAAGAGGACCCGCCCCTTGCCCTTGTAGCGCTCCACGCCCAGCACCCGCACCATCCCCACCTGTCCCGTGCGCGTGCAGTGCGTCCCGCCACACGGCGACACATCGAAGTCCCCCACCTGGATGACGCGGATGTTGTCCGTCACCTTGGGCGCACGCCGCAGCGGCAGCGCCGCCAGCTCCTCCGGCGTGGGGAAGAAGGCCCGGATGGGCAGGTCCGCGTCGATGATGGCGTTGACGTGCGCCTCCGCCTTCGCCACGAGCTGCTCGTCCAGCGTGTCCTGGTCCGTGTCGATGGTGCACGTGGCCCCCAATCGCGACGACACCGTGGCCGCGCCCGCGAGGTCCAAGAGCGCCCGCGACAACATGTGCTGCCCGGTGTGCAGCGACATGTGCACGCGCCGCCGCTCCGAATCCACCACGCCCTCCAGCGCCTCACCGGGCGCGGGCAGCACGCCCTCCACCAGGTGATGCACCACCCCCGCGTCGTCCACCTGCACGTCGCGCACGGGCAGCCCCCCGAGCACGCCCTGGTCCCCCATCTGTCCACCCGCCTCCGGATAGAAGGCCGTGCGGTCCAGCACCACCGAGGGCGCGCCATTCCACGCGCCGTGGCCCACCACCCGCGCGGTGAATCGATGGAGGAAGGGGTCCGCGTAATCGAGGCGCTCGGTCGTCATGGTGCGCGGGAAATAACACGGCGCTGAAACTCCCGCGCCGCTCGCGTCACTCCTTGCGTGCGAGGGCATCGCCCCTCGTCACGCCAGGCCTCCAGGCAGGACGCCGGGCGTGCCGCATCCATCCCACTCCAGAGGTCCACCATGAAGCTCCGCGCTCCCGCCCTCCTGGCGGCCGCCGTCGTGTTCTCTTCGCTCAACCCCGCCCTCGCCGGTGACGAGCCCACCCCCGACTGCGACAAGCAGCCCAAGGCCGCCCGCGCCCAGCCCAAGCTCATCTCCGCCACCCCGCGCTCGGAGGCCCCCGCGCTGGGGCCCCGCGACGCCCAGGTGACGGTGGAGGTGTGGAGCGACTTCCAGTGTCCCTTCTGCCAGCGCGGCGCGTCCACCGTCGAGGGGCTGCGCGAGCGCTACGGCGACAAGATCCGCATCGTCTTCCGCCACATGCCGCTGCCCCGCCACGAGAACGCGAAGCTCGCCGCCGCCGCCGCCATGGCCGCCCACGAGCAGGGCAGGTTCTGGCAGATGCACGACGTGCTCTTCGACAACCAGGGCGCCCTGGACCGCGCCTCGCTGGAGAAGTACGCGAAGGCACTCGGGCTGGACCTCGCGAGCTTCAAGCGCGCGCTCGACACCAAGGCCTGGGACAATTACGTGGAGGCCGACCGCCTGGAGGCCCAGCGCCGCGGCATCGTCGGCACGCCCACCTTCTTCATCAACGGCACCGGCGTGACGGGGGCGCAGTCGCTCGACACCTTCGCCACGCACATCGACGCCGCGCTCAAGCGCTGAAACAACCTCAGGCCGGGTCCCACTCGACGAGCAGCTGCCGCGGGCCCCGGTGCAGGAAGTTGGGCAGGTAGCGGACGGCCTCGCCCGGCGCCAGTCGCAGCCCGGGCAGCCGCTTCAACAGCAGCTCCATCGCCAGCCGCACCTCCATCCGCGCCAGCGGCGCGCCGATGCAGTAGTGGATGCCCATCCCGAACCCCAGGTGCTTGCCCACGTCCGGACGGCGGAGCACCCCCTCGCCGGGCGCGTGGAACACCGTCTCGTCCCGGTTCCCCGACGCATAGAGCACCAGCAGCCGCGCGCCCTCGGGCACCTCCACGCCGCCGAGCGTCACCCGGCGGCGCGTGGTGCGCATCATCCCCTGCACCGGCGCGTCCAGCCGCAGCGTCTCCTCGATGGCCCGGGGGATGCGGCCCGGGTCGTCCCGCAGCTCGCGCAGCCGCTCCGGCGCGCGCAGCACCCACACGAGCAGGTTGCCCAGCAGGTTCGACGTCGTCTCGTGCCCGGCGAAGTGCAGCATGGAGATGAGGCTGATGAGCTCCACGTCGCTCAACGGCGGCGTGTCCTCGTACCGCGCCTCGATGAGCGCGCTGATGAGGTCATCGGTGGGCGCGCGTCGGCGCTCGGCGATGTGCTCCGCTAGGTACTTCTGGATGGAGACGAGCCCCCTGGCGCACTCCACCTGGCGCTCCACGGGCGCGTTGCCCGCGGACATCACCACCAGGTCCTCCGTCCACTGCTTCAGCCGCGTCACGTCCGAGTCCGGCAGCCCCATGATGGCGCCGACCACGCGCGCGGGCAGCGGGTAGCCCAGCGCCTCCACCAGGTCCGCCTTCCCCTCGTGGGCGAAGCCGTCCAGCAGCTCCGTCGCGATCGCGGACACCCGCGCCTCCATCGCGCTCAGTCGATGCGGCGCCAGGGCCTTGTTGACGATGACCCGCATGCGCGTGTGGTTGGGCGGGTCGTCATCCACCAGCGCGGGGACCTGGGGGTAGCCCTCCGCCAGCACCGCGAGCACCTCCGGCGCGGGCGGCACGGGGTTGCGAAAGGCGTTGGCCGACAGGAAGTCGTCCGGGTTGAGCACCACCGCCTTGATGTCCTCGTAGCGGGAGACGACCCACAGGTGCATCTGTTCGCTGAAGTGGACGGGAGACTCGTGGCGCAGGCGCTCGTAGAGCGGATACGGGTCCTCCACGTAGCGAGGCTCGAAGCGGCTGGCGAAGGCGGGCGGCGAGGAGGACATGGCGCTCTCGATGGACAGTCGCGTGCGGGCTCAGGCCGTGTCCGGATGCGACTTCGGCGGGGTGGGGACTCCGCCTGACAGTCCGGGCAGGTGCATGGCGAGCGGAGGGATGCGTGGGAGGCGGACGGTGAAGCGCGTGCCCGTCTGGGGCGAGGTCTCCACGTCGATGCGTCCCTGGTGCGAGGTGATGATGCCGTGCACCACGGCCAACCCCATGCCCGTGCCTTCACCGGCGGGCTTGGTGGTGAAGAAGGGCTGGAACAGCCGCGAGCGCACCTCGGGCGTCATGCCGTGCCCGGAGTCCTGGACGCACAGGACGGCCTCGTCGGCCTCCATGCGCGTGCTCAGGAAGATGCGTCCGCCCGAGGGCATCGCCTGCGCGGCGTTCATCAGGAGGTTGACCACCACCTGCGCCAGCTGCCCAGGACGTCCGAGCAGGCGCGGCAAGTCGCCCAGCGTCACCTCCACCTCGCAGCGCGACTGCACCTGCGTGCGGGTGATGCGCAGCGCGACGGCGATCTCCTCGTTGAGGTCGTACTCCTCCAGCGCGCCCGGGTCTCCACGCGCGAAGCGCCGCAGGTCCGCGACGATGGCCACGACGCGCCGGATGCCGTCCGCGGTGGCGGGCAGCACGTCGTCCACGTACTCCTGCAGCTCCGGCGGCAGGTTCTTGCACGCGCGCAGGTCCATGAGCAGCGCGTTCACGTTGCTCTTCACGTAGCTCATGGGGTTGTTGATTTCGTGCGCCACGCCCGCGGCCAGCATGCCCAGGCTGGACAGCCGCTCCTGCTCACGGGCGCGCCGGTGGGCCATCTCCAGCTGCTCGTGGGCCAGGGCCAGCTCGTCGTGCTGGCGCGCCAGCTCGCGCAGCGTCGAGTGCGTGAGGAAGACGCGGCCCTCGGAGAGCGCGTACGTGAGCACCGACAGCAGCACGAAGCTGGCGGCGACCTCGGGCGCGGCCCCGTCCGACAGCGCCGCGCCGGCCACCAGCACCAGCATCAACCCCAGCCGGCGCCGGGCGCCCGAGTCCGCGAAGCGGTCCACCCACAGCGCGTTGAGCGGCAGGTACAGCCACACGGGCAGCGCCCAGTCGCTCACCACGCCGTAGAACACGGTGCCCACCATGTTCAGCGTGAAGCGCGTGGCCTCGGCGGCCTGGGTGTGCCGCGAGAAGAACCCCCGCGCGAGCACCACGTTGGCCCCCGTCACCCCCGCGAAGGCCACCGTCACGACGAGGACCTCGTGCCAGCGCCCCCAGAGGCTGACGATGAGCAGACCGTGGATGAGGAGGCACGCCAGCAGGGTGAAGCGCTTGAGGCGGCTGTTCACCCAATCCGCGTCGACCTCCGGGGCCATCACGCCTCGCCCAGCCCCGGTCGAACACTCGGCGCGCTCTGGGCGCGCATGGGCAGCTCCAGGCGCAGCCGCTGCGGCCCGCCCACCTCCGCCACGAAGGACAGCCGGCCACCGAAGCGCTCCAGCAAGCCCCCCACCACCTTCAGGCTGTCGTCGGCCAGCAGGCCCGCGAAGCGCTCGATGATGGACACGGCCTGCTCGGCGGGGAACGACGGGTCCGCCACCTGGACCTTCAGGACCAGCGCGGCGTCCGTGGGGCTCACCTCCGCGCTGACACCCTGCGGCGCGGCGCGGAACGGGGCGTAGAGCTGGGCCATCGTCTCGCGGTGGCGCAGCAGGCCCGACAGGTACGTCACCAGCTCCGCGTCATCCCAGGGCTTGCTGATGAACCGGCAGATTTCGCCCTCGTTCACCGACGCCACCACCGACTTGAAGTCGGCGTAGCCGGAGATGATGAGCCGCAGCGCCAGCGGGTGGCTGCGTTTGATGCGCTGGAGCAGCTCGCTGCCCGTCATCCCCGGCATCCGGAAGTCCGTCAGGACGATGTCCGGGCTGAAGGTCTTCAGCCGCTCGAGCGCCTCTTCTCCGTTGAACGCGAGCTGGACGTCGAAACCCTCGCGCCGCAGCAGCCGCCTCAAGGCGTGCGCCACCTGCGGCTCGTCGTCCACCACCAGCACCTTGTATGCTTCCATGACGCCTTGGCTCCTCTGTCGCGACACTCTAGTACGCAGTCCCGGAGAAAGTGTCAGGACCTGAATACTGGGTCACACCTGCACCTGCTACAGAGTGGGAGTCCCTGAAATGGATGTGAGCGGTGTGTGGAGGAGGGGCGGGGCGCTGCTCGTGTTCGCGGTGGTGTTGACGTCCTGCGTCCAGCGGGAGGAGCCCGGGCTGGAGCGGGTGCGGAGGGCAGGCGAGCTTCGCTGGGGCGCGGACGCGCAGGGCGGCGAGCCGTACGCCATGGAGGACCCGGACGTGCCCGGGCGCATGCGCGGCTTCGAGGTGGAGCTGGCGGACGCGCTGGCGCGGGAGCTGGGCGTGCGCGCGCGCTTCGTGCAGAACGACTGGTCCAGCCTCATCCCCTCCCTGGAGCGGGGCTCGTTCGACGTGGCGCTCAACGGCATTGAAGTCACCCCGGCGCGCAGCGGACGCATCCTCTTCACCCGGCCGTACTTCATCTTCCAGCTGCGGCTCCTGGCCCGGCGGCAGGACGACAGCGTCACGGGGCTTTCGTCCTTGCGTGGCAGGAGGGTGGGGACGCTCGCCAACTCGCAGGCGTGGGACCTGCTCCAGCGCGAGGGCATCCAGGCGGTGCCGTACGAAGGCGTGGAGGAGCCCTACATCGACCTGGAGCAGGGGCGGGTGGACGCGGTGCTGATGGACGACCTCATCGCCCAGCGCTACGGCCAGCCGAGGCCCCAGCTGCGCGTGGTGGGCGACGTGGGCGAGGGCTACTACGCCATCGCGGTGCGGCCCGGGGACGAGGACCTGCGCGCGGCGCTGGACGTGGCGCTGGGGCACGTGGCGCGCTCGGGGGAGCTGCGGCGCATCTTCGCCCGGTGGAACATCGACAGCGCCCAGCAGCAGAAGATGGTGGAGTGGACGGACGCGCAGACGCGCGAGGTGCTGTCGCAGACGAGCACGGCGAAGCTCGGCTGGGGCCAGGGCCTGATGTTCCTCCAGGCGGCGCTGGTGACGCTGGTGGTGTCCGTGGGCGCCATGGCGCTCGCGGTGCCGCTGGGCGTGGGGCTGGCGCTGGTGCGCCTGTACGGGCCCCGGTGGCTGTCGGGGATGGCGTCCTTCTACGTGGAGGTGTTCCGTGGAACCCCGGTGCTGTTGCAACTCTATGTCCTGTACTACGGGCTCGCGGGCGTGCTGCGGCTGGACGCGCTGAGCGCGGCGGTGCTGGGGTTGGGGCTGAACTACGCGGCCTACGAGGCGGAGGTGTACCGGGCGGGGGTGCTGGCGGTGCCCCGGGGGCAGATGGAGGCGGCGCTGGCGCTGGGCATGTCCACGCCGCTGGCGCTGCGCCGGGTGGTGTTCCCGCAGGCCTTCCGGGTGGCGCTGCCGAGCGTCACCAACGACTTCATCGCGCTGCTCAAGGACAGTTCGCTGGTGTCCGTCATCTCCGTCGTGGAGCTCACCAAGCGGATGACGATTACCGCGGTGGATGTTCGCAGTTGGTTGTTGCCCGGGGCGCTGTGCGCGGCGCTCTACCTGGCGATGAGCTACCCTCTGTCCCTCCTGGCGAGGCGGTTGGAAGCGAGGTTGGCGCGCGGATGATTGAAGTGAAGGACCTGTGCAAGCGGTACGAGGGGCGCATGGTGCTGGACGGCATCAGCGCGGCCTTCGCGCCGGGTGAGGTGGTGGCGCTGGTGGGCCCCTCGGGCGGCGGCAAGAGCACGCTCTTGCGGTGCCTGAACGGGCTGGAGCCCTTCGACGCGGGCAGCATCCGGGTGGGGGACGACGTGCTCGGCCCCAGTGCGTCGCGAGCGAGCGGCGCCGCCGTCTCCAACATCCGCCGCCGCGTGGGCTTCGTCTTCCAGCAGTGGCACCTGTTCGCGCACCGCACCGCGCTGGGCAACGTCATCGAGGCGCCCCGGCACGTGCGGGGCCTGGACGCGAGGAGCGCCACGGAGCTGGGACGCGCGCTGCTCGCGAAGGTCGGCCTGTCCCACCGCGAGGAGGCCTACCCGTCCGAGCTGTCCGGCGGTGAGCAGCAGCGGGTGGCCATCGCCCGCGCGCTCGCGATGGAGCCCGAGGCGCTGCTCCTGGACGAGCCCACCAGCGCGTTGGACCCGGAGCGCGTGGGCGAGCTGGTGGCGCTGTTGTCGCGGCTTCGCGAGGACGGGCTCACGCTGGTGGCGGTGACGCACGAGATGCGCTTCGCGCGCGAGCTGGCCTCGCGCGTCCTGGTGCTGCACGGCGGGCGCATCCTGGAGGAGGGCCCTCCCGCGCAGGTGCTGGAGCGGCCCCGACATGAGCGCACCCGGACCTTCCTGGGGCTGGCGCGGGAGCAGCCCGCCCCGGAGCCGGAGGTGTCCACGCTGGAGGCGGGCAGAAGCGGCGTCGTCACGCTGTTCCCCGCCGCGACCGCGAGGGAATGAGATGCGCTCGGACGTGCAGCTGACGGAGGTGGGACAAGGCGAGGGGCCGAGGGTGCTCCTGCTGCCCGGCCTGGGGGCGAGAGGCTCCGGCTTCCGCGCGCTCGCCCAGGCGCTGTCACCCCTCTGTCGTCCCGTCCTCGTCGAGTATCCGGAAGGAGCGCATGCGGCGGTGGGCGCGGGCGCGCTCGCGCGACAGGTGGCGCACGCGGCGGGCCCGGTGGACGCGGTGGTGGCCAGCTCCTTCGGTGGGATGGTGGCCGCGCACCTGGCGGCGGCGGGCGTCGCTCGCGGCGTGGCCTTCCTGGGCGCCTTCACGCGCACCACCCACCTGGGGGTGCGTGGCTTGCTCATCGGGATGATGGGCCCCATCGCCGTGTGGGCACGGCCCGGCGTGGTCGCCGCGGGGCTGGCCGCGTGGAAGCCGGTTCCCTTCGGGCAGGTGGCGGAGGTGGTCCCCACGACGGTGGTGGAGCGCGGCACCACGTGGCATCGCGCGCTCGCCATCCAACGCGAGGCCCACCCGCCCGAGCTGCGACGGCTGGACGTCTCCTGCCTCTGCATCCAGGGGGACAGGGACGTGCTGGTGCCCCCCTCCACCGTGGAGCGACTGCTGCAATCGCTTCCGCCAGGGACGCCGCACCACATGCTGAAGGGGGCGGGGCATGTGCCCTACTTCACCCACCCGGAGGCCTGCGCGGAGCTGCTGGCGCCGTGGCTCGCGAGGTTGACGTCCACCCCGAAGGTGTCGGCGGCGTGAGTCGGGCGGTGGGCCCCGGGAGGCGTCGTGAAAGGGAGTGTACCTGACGGCGGTGTGCCGCTAGCGTGCGGCCCGAATGCGGAAGCGCTTCACGGGTTGGTTCGTCGTCCTCGTCGTGTTCTCCACCGGGCTCTCCTGGGCTGCTCCCTCCGGACCGGATGCGGGCCCCGCGTCCGAGGCCGTGCTCGCGGCGCCAGCGTCGCCTGCTGACGCGGCGGCTCCCGCGGCCAAGCGTCCGCGCTCCGTGCTGCTGCTCGGTGACAGCCTCATCGCCACGGGCTTCGGGGACTACCTGCTCGCCCGGCTGGAGGCGCATCCGACGATTCGCGCGTCGCGCCGCGCCCGCTCCTCCACGGGGCTGGCCCGACCGGACTTCTTCGACTGGATGGCCGTGGGCGAGGAGGAGGTGAAGCGCCACCAGCCGGACGTGGTGGTGGTCATCCTCGGGGGCAACGATGGCCAGTCCCTGCTGGAGCGTGATGGCAAGAAGCCCGTCCACTGGGGCAAGCCCGAGTGGGAGGACGCGTACCGTCAGCGCATCGACTCCTTCGCGAGCGTGCTCGCCGCGCCGGGACGGAAGATCATCTGGCTGGAGCTGCCGGCGACGGGGCTCAAGCGCTTCGAGCAGAAGCTGGGCCTCATCCGGGGCCTCCAGCGCGAGGTCATCGGCTCCCGCGCGGACGCGCGCTACGTCGACACGCGCCCGTACTTCACGGACGCCAAGGGCAAGGCCCTGCTCCAGGCGCGCGTCGAGGGCTTCAGGAAGCCGATGAAGCTGCGCATGAGCGACGGCGTGCACTTCACCATCGCGGGCGGGCGCTACTTCGCGAGCAAGGTGTACCCCGAGGTGCTCGACGCGCTGGGCCTGCTCCAGGGGTAGCGCGCCGAACCCTCGTCAGTGCGAGTGGTGTGACGAGCCGGACTCACCGGAGATGGAGGAGCCTCCGCCGGGAATCAGCCGGCGCACCGCGCGCAGGAGCAGCTGCTCGTCGCGGGGATTGGCGAGGAAGCCCCGCGCGCCGAGCTTCCGCGCCCGCTCGAAGCCCTCGTCGTCCGACGTGCCGTGGACGATGAGCGCGCCCTCGATGTGGACCTCGTCGGCCAACAGTCCCTCCATGGCCTGCAGGGGCGCGAGCACCACGTCGTTGGCGCTGGTGTGGAGGACCTCCAGTGGGGTCGCGACCCGGGCCTGGAAGCCGCTGCGCGCCAGCTGCCGCGAGATGAGCACGGCGGTGACGGGAGGCCAGCCGTAGAGCAGCAGGTGCCCACCGGGGGCGGGCGCGGGCGTGGCGGCGGGCTCGGCGGGCTCCTCGAAGCCGTACAGCTCGGAGAGCGCGCGGGTGATGGCGGGGTCGGAGGCCACGTAGGTCTCGACGCGCGGCTTGCCGGTGACGGCGCGCACGGCGTCCACGGCCTCCAGCGACACGGGGGCGGGCAGGGCGATGTGGAGCACCTCGCGCTCGCCCTGCTCCATGGGCACCAGCTCCACGCGCAGGGGCACCGCGCGATACTGCCGGGCGATGCGCGCGGGCAGCAGGTCCGCCATGCCGCGCTCGGGAGGTTGCAGGTCCAGGTCCACCGCGCCCACGCCGAGCTGCGCCGACAGGCCGCGCAGCACGTCCGCCTCGGTGCACACGCCCTCGCGCACCAGCGCGCGTCCCAGGGGGACATGCGTCTCGTGGTGGTGGACCAGCCCCACCCGGAGCTGGGCGCGGTTGAGCACCCCCATCTCCAGGAGGATTTCTCCGAGCGGACGCCTGGTGCTGGATTCCATGGAGAGGAATCTTCACGCGCGGCCGCGCTTCGCGAGGGACGGGCGCACGTCCGCCCGCCCGGCTGCTCGGCCCTCAGCCTCGCTGGGAGAACACGCGCTCCCAGGCCTCCTCCTGGAAGCCCACCAGAACCGCCGAGGGTGTGACGAGCACCGGCCGCTTCACCAGCTTGCCATCGGCGGCGAGCCAGGCCCGCACGTCCGCCTCGCTCGCCGCGTCCACCTTCGCCTTGCCGAGCGCCCGGTAGCTCAGGCCGCTGGTGTTGAGCCACTTGCGCACGGGCAGGCCGCTCTTCGCAATCCACGCGTCCAGCTCGGCGAGGGTGGGGGGCTCGTCCACGATGGGGCGCACGCGAGGGGAGAGGCCCTTCGCCTCCAGCCACTTCAGCGCCTTCTTGCAGGTGGAACAGCCCGAATAGGAGAGCACGAGGAGGTCGTTCGCCATGGCGCGGGCTTCTATCAGCCCGGGCGCGGTTTGCGGCGCGCCTCGGCGCCGTGCTAGCGCGCGAAGCCATGCACCTGTCCGCCTCCGAGTCCGTGAAGCGCCTCTTGTGGGCCGTGGTCCTGGGGTTGTCCTTCACCGCGTGTTCCTCCACGCCCGAGAAGCCCGGCGTGGTGCCCGGCGGTGAGGACGGAGGGACTCCGGGTGGCGGTGACGGAGGGCCCGTCATCGTGGTCCCTGAAGACGGCGGCACCGTGGTGACGGGGACCCTGGCGGGCACGCTCACCGAGGCGGGCTCTCCCTACCGCGTCGTCGGGGACGCAGAGGGCGTCGTCACCATCCCCAAGGGCCAGGTGCTCACGGTGGAGCCGGGCGTCATCCTCGACTTCATGGGTCGCCCCGACGTCACGCAAGCCGACGTGGACCCCGGCGCGGCCGACAGCGTGATGAACCACCACGAGGGCCGCGTGGAGGTGCGCGTGTACGGCGGCATCCAGGTGCGCGGCACGGCGGACAAGCCCGTGCTCTTCACCTCCACCAATCCCCACGGCTGGTGGGGGATGAACTTCTTCGGAGACGGCTCGGTGGGCGACGGCGACCCCGTCTTCGAGCACATGGTCTTCGAGAAGGTGAAGAAGAACGACTACAACGGCAACCGCGACCGGACGCGCGGCGCGCTGTGGGCCTACTACCCGGGGCCGGTGACGATTCGCCACGCGGTGTTCCGCGACAACGAGGTGTCCGCCAAGTGCGGCGCGCTGGATTTGATGTTCACCGTGGGCTCGCGCGTGGAGGACTCCCTCTTCGAGAACAACCGCACCCGGGACGTGGACCGCTTCGCGCAGGACGGCACGTCCTCCATGGCGGGCGGCGGGGCGATGTGCGTGACGCACGGGCGTGACTCGGTGGTGCGCGGCAACACCTTCCGTGACAACGTCCTGGAGGCCTACCGGGGCGCCACCGACAGCTCGCTCGCGCAGCGCCCGCTGCTCGCGTGGCCCAACGCGCAGGGCATCTACGACCTGGGCGGCGGCGGGGCACTGCACTACTTCCAGCCGAACAACGACCTGGTGGAGGGCAACGTCTTCGTGGGGAACACCGTGACGCGCGGACCGGCGGCGGCCGTCTACCTGGAGGACGTGGGCACGCGCGGGCTCACCCTGCGCGGCAACCGGTTCGTCGGCAACCGCGCGGGCGCGGGCGCGGTGGTGGTGTGCAACCGCGGCAGCGGCGGCGTGGAGCTGGTGGTGACGGACGACAACGTCTTCAGCGACAACATGGTGGACGGCCGCGCGGCGACGAACGTGTCGGGCGACTGCACCACGGCGACGAAGTAGCGCTACTGCGGCGGCTCGGTGCCGGTGAGCGCCTTCACCACGCGGCGCGCGGCGCGGCCCAGCCTCACGCCCGCGCGGTGGTGGAGCTTGGGGAGGAAGGCGTGCGTGGAGCCGCTCGCGGGCTTGAGCAGCTTGAGCTCTCCGCGCCGCAGCTCCTTCGACGCGAGGTGCTCGGGCAGCCACCCGTAGCCCAGGCCCTCCAGGATGGCCGCCTTCTTCGCCGCGAAGTCGTTGAGGTGCACCGTGGAGCGCAGCTCCAGCGACACCGTGCTCAACTGCAGCCGGGGGTCCGAGCCACGCACCGTGAGCAGCAGGTGCTCGGACAGCTCTTCCTCACTGATGACGCCGCGACGCCGCCTCGCCAGCGGATGGGAGCGGTGGGCCACGAGCATCGCCTCCAGCTCCGGCAACGCGTAGCTCTTCAGCCCCGGCAGCGCGGGCGGCAGCACCGACACCATGAGGTCCGCGTCGTCCCGCGTGAAGGCCGCCTCCACGCCCGCGAGGAACTCCGACGACACGTGGAAGCGCGTGCCCGCGCCCTCCGCCCTCAGCGCCTTCACTACGCGTAACAGCGGCTCGGCCGGGAAGACGCCGTCGAAGACGATTCGCAACGTGGGCTCCCACCCCGCGCGTATCTCCGCACATGTCGCCTCGAGGTCGCGCTCAACTGCCAACAACTTGCGGCAGTGCTCCAGCACCCGCTCGCCCGCGGCCGTCAACCGGGTGCGGTAGCCCCGCCGGTCCAACAGCTCCAGCTCCGTCTGTCCCTCGAGCGTCCGCAGGGTGTAGAGCACCGCCGTGTGCCCTTTTCCGAGCGCCTGGGCCGCCGCCGCGAAGGTGCCGTGTCGTGCCAATGCGTCCAGTGCCCGGGCCTGTTCGAGGGTGACGTTCATGCCCCGCATTGTGCACGTCCCTGACAGTCATCGCTGACCCACCGTCACAACTGTCACCCTGACGCAACGCGGCTTACTTGTGAGATGCGGCTTGTTCTAGATTCAACGCTCCACTCGACGGAGGGGTTTATGACGGGAAGGCTGAGTTGGGCCCTGGCGGCAGCGGTTGCACTGGGTTCGGCGGGCGCGAGCGCGCAGGAAGTCGCGACGTACAGTGCGCCGACAGGTTTGGAAGTCACCGTCGGACTCGGGTTCCAGGCAGGCGTGGGGTATGTCTACAAGAATGGTCTGCGGCTGAATCAGACCATCGGTGATGTGAAGCTCAGCGACGCGGCCAACGGCGCGGTGCCCGTGGTGGCGGAGGTGGGCTACCGGGTGACGCCGAACTGGTTCATCGGCGCCTACGGCAGCTACACGCACATCTTGACCAAGGAGAATCCGTACTCCTGCTTCGAGGGTTGGGAGTGCGCCGCCTCGCAGCTTCGCTTCGGTCCGCAGGTCCAGTATCACTTCTCGCCCACGGCCTCGTTCGACCCGTTCGTCGGACTGGGCTTCGGCATGGTCATCCTGCGCAACGAGAACTCCGGCCCCACGCAGGTGCAGGGACCGCAGGGCCCGCTCGCGGCGAACCTGAAGCTGAAGAGCAGCACGCGGGGCCCCGAGTTCGCCAACGTCACGGTGGGTGGCAAGTGGCGCTTGGGTCACTCCCTGTCGTTCGGCCCGTTCCTGACGGCGACCGTCGGGCGCTACACGACGCGCTCGGGCGACACCACGCTGACGCTGCCCTCGCCGCTGCCCACCACCACGTCGCCGCTCGGCTACGCGGACGACGGCCCGTACGGGTCGGTCATGCTGGGTGTCCGAGGCAGCTGGAACATCTGAGCTTGTGAAGTGGGGGGCACGCGTCGGCGCGCCCCCGCAAGGACGCGGAGTGCACAACGCTCCGCGTCGCACCTTTCGGACAGGAGGTGCGGAGTCCTTTGCGAGATGCGCCAGGGCCTTCCCCCGCGCCAGAGTACGGGGCGGAACCTTCATCTCGAGAGGAGTCGCCCATGGTTCGGAAGTGGTGGTGTGGCGCAGGTGCGGTCGCGAGCGCGGTGGCCATCCTGGGAGCACCGCTGGCGAGTGCGCAGGCCCTGAACGCACCCGTCTGGCAACGACAGCTCGGAAGCGCCGCGGATGAGCAGGCGCTGGCCGTGGCCTCGGTCGGTGACGCCGTCTATGTCGCGGGGCACACCGGCGGGCAGTTCGGCGAAGCGCCGGCGGCGGGCGGACAGGACGTGTTCGTCGTGAAGCAGGGCACGGACGGCAAGGTGCACTGGGTGCATCAGGTGGGCACGGCGATGAATGACCGGGCGCTCGCGGTGACGGCGGACGCGGCGGGCAACGTCTATGTCGCCGGCTACACCTGGGGCAGCTTCCTGCCGTACGTGAACAAGGGCGGCACGGACTTCTTCGTGCTGAAGCTCAGCGCGTCGGGCGTGCTCCAGTGGGTATGGCAGGACGGCACGCAGACGGATGACTTCGCCACGGGCCTGGCCGTCACGCGCACGTCGGGACAGGACGGCCTCTTCCTCGCGGGCTATTCGCTGGGCCGCATCGACGGCACGCCGACGCCGGGCAACTACGACGTGGTGGTGGCGAAGCTCGACACCGGGGGCAATCCGTACTGGATGCGCCAGTTCGGCAGCTCGCGCGGCGACGTGGCCCTGGGCGTGGCGGTGAGCTCGCGCGAGGAGATCTACCTGGCCGGCTACACGCAGGGCAGCCTCGACGGCGTCACGTCCACGAACAACACGGTGGACCTGTTCCTGGCGAAGTACGACGTGGCGGGGAACCAGGCGTGGGTGCGGCAGCTCGGCTCGAACAGTGACGACTACGCCACGGGGGTCGCCGTGGATGCGTCCGGCGCGGCCTACGTCTCCGGCTACACCTTCGGCGCGCTCGACGGGAATGTCCGCGTGGGCACCTACGACGCGGTGCTGGTGAAATACGACGAGGCGGGCGACAAGCAGTGGACGCGGCAGCTGGGCACCACCACGACGGACTACGCACAGGGCGTGGCGGTGGGGGCTGACGGTCGCGTGCACCTGGTGGGGCACACGTCGGGCGCGCTGGACGGCAACGTCGTGCTGGGTGGCAGCGACGTGTTCGTCAGCTCGTACGACACCGCGGGCAAGCCCCTGGGCACGCGGCAGGTGGGCTCGAGCGCCTCCGACCGGGGCCAGGCGGTGACGGTGGGCGCCGACGGCGGCGTGTACGTCGTGGGCTACTCCTGGGGCAGCCTGCCCGGGAACGTCAACGCGGGCGGCTTCGACGCCACCGTGTTCCGCTTCTAGCCCCATCCGTTCACCACCCGCCAGGTGAGCGCTCGGTGCGGGCCCGTGCGGGCTGCCTCCCACCCTGTCCCCGTGCGGGGTGGGAAGCAGGTTGTCCCTGATGGGCGCGAGGGGGGCGTTGTACGTTTCTCTCGCGA
This sequence comes from Myxococcus sp. AS-1-15, assembly GCF_020037055.1. Classification (NCBI taxonomy): domain Bacteria; kingdom Pseudomonadati; phylum Myxococcota; class Myxococcia; order Myxococcales; family Myxococcaceae; genus Myxococcus; species Myxococcus sp. AS-1-15. The sequence goes on from NZ_JAIQDF010000001.1 coordinate 1,004,860, forward strand.
GGTGAGGAAGGAGCGGGTGATGGCGGACGACGCGGCCGAGCAGACGGCGCGCTACAAGCGCGAGGCGGCGGAGGCGGCGGTGGAGCGCTTCTTCCGTGCGGGCATGCGGGTGGGCCTGGGCACGGGCAGCACCGCGGCCTTCGTGGTGCGCGCGCTGGCGGCGCGGCGTGAGCGCGGGCTGCTGCTCGATGTGCTCGGCGTCCCCACCTCGCTCGCCACCGAGGCGCTCGCGCGGGAGCTGCGGGTGCCGCTCACCACGCTGGACGCGCAGCCGGTGCTGGACGTCACCCTCGACGGCGCGGACGAGGTCGCTCCGGAGCTGTCCGTCATCAAGGGCGGCGGCGGGGCGCTGCTGCGCGAGAAGATTGTCGCGCAGGCCAGCCGCCGTTTCGTCATCGTCGCGGACGTGGCGAAGCTGTCACCGAGGCTCGGCACGCACTGGCCCGTGCCGGTGGAGGTGCTGCCCTTCGGCTGGCGCTCGCAGCAGTTGTTCCTGGAGTCGCTCGGCGCGCGCGTGACACCGCGCACTCGCGCGGATGGCAGCCCCTTCCACACGGACCAGGGCAACCTCGTGCTCGACTGCGCCTTCGGTCCCATCGACACGCCCGCGTCACTCGCCGCGCGCCTGGACTCGCGCGCGGGCGTCGTGGGGCACGGCCTGTTCCTCAACCTCGTCACGGACCTCGTCGTCGCGGGCTCCTCGGGCGTCGAGCACCGCGTGCGTCCAGGTTGAGTCAATCCCTGTCGCCCGCGCGCGGCGTGCTCGTCCGCTCGGAGCACGAGCCACCCGGTGCGCCGCGTGTGGGTGGTCAGGTGTCGCGTGGGTCCACTCCCACTCCATGCACGCAGGCTTTGCGCGTGTGGAGCGCGATGTGGACGTAGGCCACTGTCGGGCGAGCGGGAGTGTTTCTCGCAGGCTTGGAAGAGCGTGGAGCGCGGCCCTCACTGAACTCACCAAAAAGTCCGGAGGACGCGACAGGGCGCGCGGTTAGACTCCGCTGCGTTCCGGCGCTTCAAGAGGGGGTTTCCAGGGGCTGCTGGCTCAGAGGGTGCCTTTCGTATGCGAATCATCCGTTACTGCCTCCCCGCGGCGCTGTTGTTGGTGACCGCCTCCTGCTCAGGCAACTCATCCGGCGGAGACCCTCCAGAGGTCACGGAGGCAGCCCCCGCGCGCGTGCGCCGCATCACCCGCGCCGAGTACGACAACAGCGTCTACTCCATCGTGAAGAACCCCTCGCCGGTGCCCATGGCGCAGCTGTTCGCGCCCGAGGACACGCTGTTGGGCTTCACCACGCATGACCGGTTGCAGGTCACGCCGCTGCTCGCGGACCAGCTCGACAGCGCGGCGGAGCGCAACTGGGGGCCCGTCGCCGCCAACAACCTGGCCAGCGAGTACGAGTGCGCCGCGGGGAAGGACGAGGAGGACTGCGCCCGCGCGTTCATCCGCGCGCTGGGAGCCCGCGCCTTCCGGCGCCCCGTGGTGGCCGAGGAGGAGACGGACCTGCTCGAGCTGTGGAAGGCGGTCCGCAAGGACACGAGCCCCAAGGCCGCGGCCGAGTACGTCATCCAGGCCGTGCTGACGTCGGCGTCCTTCCTGTACCGCACGGAGCTGGGTGAGTCCGGCGCGCCCGCCAATCAAGTCGTGTGGCTGACGCAGCAGGAGATCGCCTCCGCGATTTCGTTCGCCATCACCGGCTCGCCGCCGGACGTGGAGCTGACGGCCGCCGCCGCCGCGGGCGTGCTCAAGTCCGCGGACGTGCGCGAGTCGCACGCGCGCCGCCTGCTGAAGACGAAGCAGTCCCAGCAGTACCTGCAGCGCTTCATCATCGAGTGGCTGGGCCTGTCCGGCCTGGAGAGCCTGAACAAGAACAACCAGGTGTTCCCGGACTTCAGCGTGGCGTTCAAGGACTCCAGCCGCCGGGAGACCTTGACGTTCATCGACCACGTGCTCGCCAACGAGGAGGCGTCCATCAAGACGCTGCTCGGCGCCGACTACACGTTCGCGGACGGGCGCATGTCGCTGTTCTACGGCACGACGCTGACGCCGGATGGCACCATCGGCCGCGTGCCGCTGCCGGCCAACCGCGTGGGCATCCTCACGCACGCCAGCGTGCTGACGACGTACGCGCTGTTCGACTCCAGCTCGCCCATCCGCCGCGGCAAGTTCGTCCTCACGCGCCTTTTGTGCCGCGAGGTGCCGCCGCCGCCGCCGTCCATCATCATCATCCCGCCCGCGGTGGACCCCACCGCCACGACGCGCGCCCGCTTCGCCGCGCACACCAACAACCCGGCCTGCGCGGGCTGCCACCGCGACCTGGACCCCATCGGCTTCGGCATGGAGGACTACGACGGGCTGGGCAAGTACCGCACGGAGGAGAACGGTCTGCCGGTGGACGCGAATGGTTCGGTCGTCACGGAGGACGGGACGCACCCGTTCACCGGCGGCGCCGCGCTCGCGCGCTTCCTGTCGGAGAGCCCGGACGTGGCCAACTGCGTGCCGCTGCAGTTGTTCCGCTACGTCATGGGCCGCGACGAGGACACCGTCGATGCCAGGACGCTGGAGGACATGCGCAGGAGCTTCCGCGCGGACCCGAAGCTGAAGCTGGGCGACGCGCTCGTGGCGCTCGTCCGCTCCCCCTATTTCGTCCACCGGCGCACCACTTCCCCCGAGTAGCCACCATGCTCCGCAATCTCTCCCGACGCTCCCTGCTCCAGGCCCTGGCGGGCTCGACGGCGGCGCTGCCCCTGGCCAACCTGCTCGGCACCACGGACGCGTACGCCCAGGCCACCACTCCGCCTTTGCGCTTCATCGCCATCTTCACCGCCCACGGGTGCCTTCCGGAGTACTGGAACCCGCAGGGTGGGGAGACGGACTTCACGCTCGACTTCCCCAACTCCATGCTGCAGCCGCTCCAGGCCCACCGCTCCAAGCTGCTGGTGCTGGACGGCCTGGACTACCAGGTGCTCTACGAGCACGGCCTGACGGGCCACGAGGGCGGTCCGCTCACGTTCCTCACCGGCAGCAAGGTCAACACCGCCAGTGGTGACGACCTGCCGGAGAACGCCTCGCTGGACCAGGTGCTGGCGGCGCAGATTGGTGGCGCCACGCGCTTCCGCTCCATCCAGCTCAACGCCTGGGAGCAGTTCGGCGGCCAGCACGTCTACAACAGCATCAGCTTCACGCCGAACGGGGGCCGCGTGCCCTTCGAGCGAGACCCGGCGGGCGTCTACCAGCGCCTGTTCGGCAACGCGCCGTCGCCCTCGCAGGACCCGGGCGAGGTGGCGCAGAACACCGCGCGTCGCAAGAGCCTCCTGGACTACCTCATCAAGGACGCCACCCGGTTGAGCAAGCGGCTGGCGGGCGCGGAGAAGCAGAAGCTGGAGACGCACCTGGAGTCGCTGCGCGACATCGAGCGGCGGCTGGGCACGTTGAGCACCACGCCCACGCCGGCGCAGCAGGAGCCGCTGCCGGCGGAGGCCGCGTGCAGCGGCGGCACGGCGCCCCCGGCGTTCGACCTGGGCCAGCTCGGCAACCTCGACAACATGCCGACGCTGACCAAGCTGCACCTGGACCTCATCGTCCGGGCCTTCGCGTGTGACCTGACGCGCGTGGCGACGCTGACGATTCCCGGTCCGTCGATGCCCTGGCTCGGCATCCACGAGGACACGCACAACGACCTGGCGCACCGCCTGGACGTGACGGACGAGCCCTTGCGCTCGGACATCCGCGGGAAGATGGTGAAGGTGCAGCGCTGGTACGCCGAGCAGGTGGCGTACCTGATGAACGGCCTGGCCTCGGTGCAGGAGGGCAGCGGCACGGCGCTGGACAACACGCTCATCCTCTGGGGCAACGAGCTGGGGGATGCGTCCGGGCACATGAACGTGCGCGTGCCCACGGTGCTCGCGGGCGGCGCGGGCGGGAAGTTCCGCATGGGCCGCTTCCTGCGGCTGCGTCCGGCGGGCTCCAACCCGCTGAGCAACTGGGGCGGGCCGGGCACGCCGCTGCCGGGCGCCGTCGCGCACAACAAGCTGCTGGTGTCCATCGCCCAGGCCTTCGGGGTGAACGTGAACACCTTCGGCCATCAGGACTTCAAGGGGCCCCTGTCGGGGCTGACCTGACGGTCCTTCCTCGCGGCGGGAAGCACCACCCCGCCGCGAGGCTCTTTCCGGGGGCGAGCGTGCCGCCTCGGTGCGCGAGTCGCGGCCTCCTTCGCCCGAGCGCATGATTCCGCCTCAGTCGGGGCGTGCCTCGCGCGCATCCTCACCACGCCACCGCCGCAAGAGCTCGGACGCGCTCCCTCCGCGCTCCAGCCGCGCGTCCGTCACCTGTCCACCCGCGTCCACGCGCACCACGAACGTGAGCGTCGGCTCGCCGCGCAGGTGGTAGCGCAGGTCGGCGATGCGCACCTCGCGCCCGCCCTCCACCGGCACCACCGTCACCACGGGGAAGCGCGCCCACGCCAGCGCCTCGCGCACGGTGGGGATGGCCTTCAGGTCCGCGGGCAGCACCTCCACCGGCGCCTCCACCCGGCGGTCCTCGCGCGGCTCCCCGAACAGCGACAGCTCCCCCGCCGCGAGCACGTCGCCCGGGAGCCGGGCCACGTACCGCCACGTGCGGAACGACAGCGGGGCAGGGAAGACGCGCACCGCCTGGGCCTCGGGATAGGCCCGGTCCACGCGCCCCGTCAGCACGCCCCACGACACCACCCGCGCGCCGACATACGCCATGGAGCACGCGAGCCCCACCAGCACCGCCTTGCGCCACACCGCCCGCCGCCGCCAGGCCACCACCGCGCCCACGACGAGCGGCAGCGTCACCCACGGGTCCACCACCACCGTCCAGTCCAGGCTCAGCCGCGCGTCCGAGAAGGGCAGCAGCACCCGGGTGCCCCAGCCCGTCCACAAATCCGGCAGCAGGTGCGCGAACACCACCGACACCAGGCTGGTGACCAGCACGGGCGTCCACCGCGCGCCCCGGAACACCGCCCGCGCCACCAGCGTGGCCCCCAGGGCGACGACGGGCGTGAAGAGCAGCGAGTGGGACAACCCCCGGTGCGCGTGCAGCGCCACCGTCACCGCGTCGCCCCGCGCCAGCAGCGTGTCCAGGTCCGGCAGCTCCGCGGCCAGCACGCTCGCCAGCAGCACCGCCCGGTCCGTGGGCGTCGACCGCTCCGGGGCGCCGGGACGCACGTCGGGGCGGCGCAGCGCGCCGATGGCCAGTCCGAGCAGCCCGTGGGTGAGGTTGTCCATGGCGCCTTGGGCCTCTAGCGCCTTTGTCCCTCCAAACACCAGCGGCGGGACGTGGAGTCGCCTCCGCCGCCCCGCCGCCAGTCACCTCACGCCTCGGAAGGGATTACCCGCCGAGCGCGCCGTTGATGAGCGGCGCGACGATGCCCATGCCCGGGTCCTCGGCGTTGTAGCCGTTGGGCGGCTCGTAGATGCGCACGCGCTGGTTGTTGCCCACGAAGCGCTGCAGGAACACGTCCATGCCCACGAACTCGCTGCGGCACGTCCACGACTGCCACGGCGCGGAGATGTACTCGTACCACTTCTTCTTCTCCATCTGCTGGCAGGCGTGCGCGCCGATGAAGGTGATGATGGTGCTGCAGTGGCTGGAGTTGATGGCGCGCTCGTGCGGGATGAAGTAGCTGAAGTTGTTGTACTTGCTCAGCTCCGTCACCAGCGCCGCCTCGTCCGTCTTCCAGTACGCGTGCACGGACTCCTTGTCGTTCGGCGTGTGGAAGCGCTCATAGGAGAAGCGCGAGTAGTTGTAGTCCCGCGTGTAGCCCGTGTACGCCAGCTGGTCGTTCGGGAACTCCGTGGCCACCATGCGGTTGATGGTGCCGAAGTCGTTCTGGCTGAACGACGCGGGCAGCAGGCCGAACACGGAGTTCAGGTTCCACGACTCGCGAATCTTGTCGTGCAGGGCGCGCGACTTGAAGTTGGCGTTGGGCGCCAGGAAGATGGGGCCGGAGTCGTTGAGCAGGTAGCCCCGCGCCGGGTTGATGATGCGCCGCGCGAAGTAGTAGCCCGCCGACGTCGCCGTGCCGCCCGCGCTGTAGCCCGTCATCAGGAACTTCTGCACGTTGGGGAACTGCGTCTTCGCGTAGTTCGCCACCGCCAGCGTGTTGGTGTAGCCGTTGTGGTGCCACGTGAGCGGCGGGTTCGCGCCCGTCTGGTCCACGTACGTCTTCACGTTGTTGCCGATGTGCACGTCGCCGGTGCAGTACGGCACGTAGACGATGTTCCAGCCGTTCGTCACCAGGTTCGTCTTGCTGCGGCCCGGCAGGCCCGGGTCCGCGCCGTTGACGAGCGGCGAGACGTACTTCGCCGTGAACTGGGTGATGTAGTCGTCGGCGATGCCGTTGGGGTTCGCCGCGCCCAACAGGCCCGCGCGGCCGCTACAGGTGTCGTAGTCCCAGCACGCGCCGCCGCCCTCGAGCAGCATCAGCAGGTTGGGCGAGTTCGTCTTGTGGATGAAGAACTTGAACTGGGAGCCATTGCCACACTTCGTCCCAGGCAGCTCCACCTTCTGCCAGTTGTAGTTGTTGCCGCCATCCACCAGCACGCTGACGATGGATGAGACGATGACTTCCGAGCGGGCGGCGCTGGGGACCATCAGCGCAGCGACAGCGAGGCACGCCACGAGTACGCGCTTCATGCAGGCTCCTCCGGGTTTGGGGGGAAGTCCGGTCTATAGCCCACGTTGACACCCGAGTCAGTCTTGAATGTGTTGTTTCATGTTTCGAGCATCCGCCTGGTTTGTGATGCATTGCGGCATGACAAGCGTTGGTTGCCATGTGTGCGAGGTGCGCGGTATTCGGGCGTCATGTCCGACAAAGCGGGGTCGAAGCGGATGGGCTGGCTGGCGGGGCTCGCGGGGGGGGCGCTGGTGGCCGCGCTCGTGTTCTCCCTCTGGGAAGAGGCGCCTTTGCCTCCGCCCGAGCCGGAAGCCCCCGTCGCCGCGCCCACCCCTCCGCCCGCGCCGCCCACCCCCGCGCCGGAGCCGGTGAAGCCGCCAGGAATGACAAGCAGCGTCATTCCCCCGGCGCTCCAGGCCCCCGAGCCGGAGGATGAGCAGCCCAAGCCCTATCCCCTGGATTTGGAGGCGCTGCGCGCGAGGCTGCCCGACAACCTGTACTGGGAGCTGGGCGCGCCGACGAAGGACCCGGAGCTCATCCGCAAGCGCGAGGAGGAGACGCGGCGGTGGAACGAGCTCTTCGGCCGCGTGCAGGCGGGTGACGCCACGGAGGCGGAAATCCAGCAGTACTACGAACGACGACGCAAGGTGTCAGAGGACATGTTGCTCTTCGCCACGACGGTGCTGGAGGAGCAGGGGGACGAGCTGCCGGACCGCGACCGGGGCCTGTACGAGCTGAGCATCAACATGCACCGCACCCGGCTGTCGGAGTACCCGCGCCAGGAGGCCGACGCGCTCGCCCACCGCCGCGCGCAGGAGGCGCGTCGCCAGCAGTGGCGCCAGCAACAGCAGCAGCAGCAGGGGGAGCAGACGCCTCCCTGACGCGGGCGTGTTGGGTAGTGGAAGCTTGCGGGCTGGCGCGTGCGGGGGGCGGATTGGAGCCATGGCCCCCCTGGCGCTAGGACTTGGCGCATGGCGGTGGAGACGAGTCGGACGGGAGCGCCCGGCGCGGGCGAGCCCGAGGCGGGCTCTCCGGAGCAGGTGCACCGGTCCGCGGGGGAACTGGAGGAGCGCGTGGCGGAGCGCACGGCGGCGCTGGAGGCCGCGCTGCGGGTTCGCGACGAGTTCCTGTCCGTGGCCTCGCACGAGCTGCGCGCGCCGCTGACCTCGCTGCGGCTCTACGTGGACGGGCTGGTGCGCTCCGCGCAGGTGGGGGCGCTCACGCCCGACGACGTGCCCCGGAGGCTGGGGCGTGTCCAGGACCAGTGCCGCCGGTTGGACCGGCTCATCGCCACGCTGCTGGACGTGTCGCAATTGTCCACGCAGCGGCCCGTGTTGGATTTGGAGGAGGTGGACCTGGGCGCGCTGGTGCGCGGCACGGTGGAGCGCATGGAGGAGGACGTGCGGCGGGCGGGCTGTGACTTGTACGTGCGGGCCCCGCCGGGCGTGGTGGGCGCGTGGGACCGCACGCGGGTGGAGCAGGTCTTCACCAACCTGCTCACCAATGCCCTCAGGCACGCGGCGGGGACGCCCATCGAGGTGGTGCTCACCACGGAGGGCGGCTTCGCGCTCCTGTGGGTGCGCGACGGGGGCCCGGGCATCCGCGAGGAGGACCAGGCGCGGCTGTTCCAGCGCTTCACCCGACTGGACTCGCGGCGGCCGGGCTTCGGTCTGGGGCTCTGGATTTCCCGGCAGTTGGTGGAGCTTCACGGAGGGCGCGTGTCCGTGGAGAGCACGCCGGGCAAGGGGGCTTGTTTCAGCGTCCGCCTGCCGCTTCCCGCGCCGCCCTTGGACAGGCCCTGAAACTTGCACTCCGGGGCCTTGGAGTGTTGTCTGACGAGCAGACGCGTGGGAGGAGCCGGTGGGCCGGGACGAGGGAAGTGTTAAGCGGGAGCAGGGGCCTTGACCCGCATCCGCACCGAGCGCGTGGAACACCATTTGACCGCAGAGGGGCCTGCCAGCGACGACACCGCCCTGTGGGACCAGTTCCCGGAGAGCGTCGCCATCTGTTCCCTGGAAGGGGTGTGCCTCTACGCCAACCCGGCGCTGGAGCGCGCCTTCGGTGGCCGGCGCGAGGAGCTCTTCGGCCGCATGCCCTGGGAGGCGTACCCGGAGGTGCTGCGCGAGCAGCTCCAGGAGCGCTTCGACCGGGTGGCGGCCACGGGCGAGCCGGAGGAGTTCGAGTGGCACTTCGCGAGCCGTGAGCGCTGGTTCGTGCTGCGCCTGTTCCGGGGCCGGGGCCGCGTCTACGTCTTCTCGCGGGAGAACACGTCGGAGAAGAAGCAGGAGGCCATCCTCCGCGGGCTCTACGACGAGACGCGCCGGGCGCAGCGGCACGCGGCCTTCCTGGCGCAGGCCAGCGAGGTGCTCACCTCGTCGCTGGAGCACGACGAAATCCTCCAGCGCCTCACGCACCTGGCCGTGCCGCCGCTGGCGGACGGGTGCAGCGTGGACGTGCCCATGCCGGACGGGAGCGTGCGGCGGGTGGCCATGGCGCACGTGCGGCCGGAGATGGTGGAGGCCACCCGCGCGTACCACGCGCGCTACCCCATCCTGATGGACGCGCCCCACGGCGTGGGCAAGGTGCTGCGCACGGGCACCACGGAGTACGTGGCGGAGCTGCGGCCGGAAATCGTCGCGCGGGCGTTCCAGGACGAAGCGCACGGGCGGGCCACGCTGGCCCTGGGCATGTCGGCGTACATCATCGTTCCGTTGATGAGCCGGGGGCGGGTGCTGGGCGCGCTCTCGCTGGTGAACACGGAGAAGGGCCGGCGCTACACGCAGGCGGACGTGCGGCTGGCGGAGGACCTGGCCCGGCGCGCGGCCACGTCGCTGGACAACGGCCGGCTCTACACGGAGGCGCACGAGGCGGTGCGGGCGCGCGACTCGTTCCTGTCCGTGGCCTCGCACGAGCTGAACACGCCGCTCACCTCGCTGACCCTCAACGTGCAGGCGCTCCGGCGGCAACTGGAGGCGCACCCGGCGAGCATCGGGGACGTGGCGTCCGAGTCCATCTCCAGCAAGGTGCTGTCCGTGCAGCGGCAGCTGTCGCGCATGTCCGGGCTGGTGCGGGAGCTGCTGGACGTCTCGCGAATCACGGCGGGCAAGCTGCGGCTGGAGCGCGAGGAGATGGACCTGGCGGCGCTCGTGCGAGAGCTGGTGCCGCGCTACGCGGAGGAGCTGGCCCGGGCGGGGTGCGCGCTCCGGCTGGAGACGCCTCCGACGGCGACCGGCTCGTGGGACAAGCTGCGCGTGGAGCAGGTCATCCAGAACCTGCTGTCCAACGCCATCAAGTATGGCCGGGGCCGCCCCATCGACGTGCAGGTGGGCGTGGACGAGCAGCGCGCCTGGCTGCTCGTGCGCGACGAGGGCGTGGGCATCGCGGTGGAGGCGCAGTCGCGGCTGTTCCAGCGCTTCGAGCGGCTCGCCAGCGAGCGCCACTACGGCGGGCTGGGGCTGGGCCTCTGGATCGTCCGGCAGATCGTCGACGCCATGGACGGCCGCATCCTGGTGCGCAGCGCGGCCGGCCAGGGCTCCACCTTCACCGTGGAGCTGCCGCGTCGACCTCCCGCGGGATGAGGTGCGAGCGCGCGCCCGACGACACCACCCAGAGCTGGTGGGACGTGCGGGTGATGGCCACGTGCAGGCGGCGGCGCGTCTCGTCGTCCACGGGCCAGGCCCTGGCGGTGACGTCCGGGAGGATGACGTAGTCGAACTCCAGGCCCTTCACGCTGCCCACATCCGTGACGTCCACGCCGGGCTCGAAGGAGAACTCCCCGTCCTTCACCCGGCGCGCCCAGGACTGGTCCGCGACGACGCGGTACACGGCGTCCGCGGACTCGGGGCTGCTGGCGATGACGCCCACGGAGGCGTGGGGCTCGCGCGCGACGAGGTCCCTCAAGGCCTCGCCGATGAAGAGCTGCGCCTGGGCCTCCACGGGGAAGTGGTGGAAGCCCACCGGCGCGCCCGGGCGCTGGGGCCGCGACGCGGACTCCGCCTTGGCCTGGGTGCCGAGCACGCGCCGGGCCAGCTCCACCACGGGCGCGGGGCAGCGATAGGAGACCTGCAGCCGGCACGTGGCGGCGTCGCGGATGCCCAGCTCGTCCAGCGCCTCCGGCCAGCCCGCGAAGCCCGCGTCCGTCTGCTGCAGCTCGTCGCCCGCGAGCGTGCAGCTCCTGCCCTTGCCCAGCAGCCGCCGCACCACGAACAGCTCGAACAGGGAGAAGTCCTCCGCCTCGTCGAGGACGACGTGGGCCAGGCGCTCCAGGCCGAGCGGGCCCTGCTGGGCCTTGAGGAACATGAGGATGGGCAGGTCCTCCAGGTCCACCGTGCCCGCGAGCGCGTAGGGCGTGTCCTCCTCGATGGCCTTGCCGTCCACGGTGATGAGCCGGTCCGGGTCCGTGATGTCCTTGAGCTCCTTCGACAGCGGCGTGGAGCGCTGCAGGCGCGTGTGCTCGAGCACCTCGTCGATGGCGGTGAAGGGCAGCTCGCCCTTCGCCGCGCGCACCACCTCCTCCAGGAAGCGCCGGTCCAGGTAGGCGTCCGCGAGCCTGCGGTGCAGTCGCTCCAGCGTGGTGCCCGCCTCCGTCTTCGGCGCGCCGATGCGCGCCAGCAGCGCGCGGCGCAGGGCGGGGTGGCGCTTGAGGCGCGCGGCCAGGGGCGGGGTCTCCGGGCTCAGCTTGATGCCCGGCAGGTCGAACGCCGAGCGCGCCGCGGCCAGCAGCCACGCGTCCCGCGTCTCCACCGTGACGCGCCCCAGGCCCAGCGGCGCCAACAGCCGCCGCGACAGCCGCGCCAGGCCCTCCTCGGGGACGATGAGCTTCATGCGCGACTGCGGGAAGCGCTCCGCGTCGTCGAAGGCGATCTTCGCCAGCCGGTGCAGCGCCACCGTCGTCTTGCCGCTGCCCGCGCTGCCCAGCACCAGCAGGGGCTGGCCCGCCTCCACCGTGACGGCCTCGTACTGCTCGGCGTCCAGCAGCGCCGTGACGCCGAAGACATCCTCGACGCGCCGGGCGCCCTTGCCGGTGCCCAGGGCGCCGGGACGTGCCGCCGTGCCCGCGCCTCCCGCCTGGAGCGAGGTGAAGTCGCGCCCCACCGAGCGCCACGTGCCGTCGGCGGCGCGCTCCAGCACGCGCGCGCCGGAGATGATGCGCGTGAGCACGCCCTTCTCGATGACGACGAGCCGGCGCACCTCGACGGTGCCCTCGGACAGCCGCTCACCGAACTGCTCCTCGAACGCGTCGCCCTCCTCGTACGAATAGAAGACGCGGGCGATGGGGGCGAAGCGCCAGTCGATGACCCGCACGCCCGCGCCCACGTCCGCGAAGGTGGTGCGCCCGAGCAGGTAGTCGCGCGGTCCCGCCTCGCCGACGAGCCGCAGGTGCGCGAAGTAGGGCGCCTGGGCGTCGGGCAGGTTCGCGGACTCCTGCCGGTCCAGCAGGGCGCGCGTCTGGTCCATCTGGAAGAACAGGTGGGGCAGGTCCGCTTCGGCGGCGGTGGCCGCGTCCTCGCGCAGGGCCTGGAGCTGCGCGACGAGCAGGCGGTTCTCCTGCGTGCGTCCGGCCTTCTGCCGCGCCGCCTCGAGCGCCTGTTGGACGCGCGACAGGAGCGCCTCCTCCTCGGCGATGAGGGCCTGGTCGGCTTCGGCGAGAGCGTGCGGGGCGTGCGTCATGGGCGGCAAGGTGAACCTGGGGGTACTGGCGCGTCAACCCGTTGGTTTTCCTGACGGAAGTGCTACTTTGAATCGTGAGAGCAAGGAGCGGGCATGCGGCGGTTCACCCCTCGGCTGGTGCTGCTGGTGCTGGCCTTCCTGTCGTGCTCGTCCTCCAGTCCGCGCACGGAGCTGCACCGCGGCCAGTCACCCTTCACGCTCATCACCGTGACGGAGGACCGGGAGGGCCGGCGCTATCTCCAGTTCGATGACTCCGGCGCGCTGCAGAGCGTGGTGTGGCCCGGGCAGCCGAAGAAGCTGGAGCTGGCGTACACGCGCGTGTCCATGGTGGCGCTGGCCTTCGTACCCAAGCCCCAGCGCGTGCTCGTGGTGGGCCTGGGCGGCGGCGCGATGCCCATGTTCCTGCGCGCGGTGCTGCCCGAGGCGCACATCGACGTGGTGGACATCGACCCGGACGTGGTGGACGTGGCCAGGCGCTTCTTCGGCTTCCGTGAGGACGCGCGCCTGAAGGCCCACGTGGCGGACGGCCGGACCTTCATCGAGGCGAAGCGGCCTGCGTACGACCTCATCTTCCTGGACGCCTACGGCCCCGACAGCATCCCCGAGCACCTGGGCACCGTGGAGTTCCTCGCCGCCGTGCGGGCGAGGCTGACGGCGCGTGGCGCGGTGGTGGGCAACGTCTGGGAATACCCGCCCAACCCCCTGTTCCCCTCCATGCTCCGCACGTGGCAGGCGGGCTTCACCCAGCTCTACACCTTCGAGGTGGCCAACGCCGCCAATCGCATCTTCGTGGGCGTGCCCTACCCGGAGAAGCAGACGCGTCAGGCATTGGAGACGATTGCCAACAAGGTCGAGAAGGCGCAGGGCGTCCCCTTCGACCTGAGCGCATTGGTGGTGGAAGGTTATGCCGACGCCACCACGCGCAAGGAATTGACGGGGCAGGTGTTGAGGGATGCGCCCGCTCCCGCCGCTCCGCCGCCTGCTCCTGAGTCGAAGCCTTCGCCTCCCGCGCCGTGACCCCTGGGACACGTGAGTGATTGCGTCGCGGCGGGGGCCGCGCGCTAGAGTCCCGTCCGTCTCGTCACGCCCCTGTACCCGTGTCGTCCCGGAGGATGAATGTCCCCGTCTCCTGTGGGGCCGCCCTCGTTGTCGCGCCGAGGGTTGCTCAAGCGAGGGTTGTTCGGAGGCGCGCTGCTCGCGCTGGGGGGCGGCGGTTTCCTGTGGACGCGTGAGGGATTGTCATTGCCCCTTCCGCCCGAGGGCCTGAAGGTGCTCGGCGCGCGCGAGTACGCCACGCTCCAGGCCATGGCCCGCCGCGCCTTCCAACCGCGAGACGGCTGGCCGGACGCGGACACGGTGCGCGTGGCCTTCCTGGTGGATGGGCTGCTGGCGGGGTTGGACCCGGCCGTCGCGAACGAGGTGAAGGCGGTGGTGGGTCTGTTCGACAACGCGCTCGCGGGGCTGCTCTTCACCGGACGCGTCACGCCGTTCTCGCGGCTCGGTCCCGAGGCGCAGGATGCCGTGCTCGAGTCCTGGAGGACGTCGCGGCTGGTGTTCCGCCGCGGTGGCTACCACGCGCTGCGCGGGCTCCTTTACGCCGCCTACTACTCGCACCCGGCCGCCATGGCCGCCACGGGCTACGCGGCGCCGGAGGGCTTCCACGTCGCGGACGCGCCGGTGTGGCGTGGGCCCGAGGATGGACCCTTCGCGGGCTCGGGAGGGGGCACGCCATGACGGGACGCATCCGGACGGGAGCTGAGCTGACCGGGGACCAGGCGCTCACGTGTGATGTCTGCGTGGTGGGCAGCGGCGCGGGCGGCGGAGTGCTCGGGTTGGAGTTGGCCCGGCGCGGGCTGGACGTGGTGATGCTGGAGGAGGGCGGCTACCACACCCGTCGCGACTTCGACCTGAAGGAGGCCAAGGCCTACGCGACCTTCTACCAGGAGGGTGGCAACCGGGCGACGGACGACCTGTCCATCGGCATCTACCAGGGGCGCACCGTGGGCGGCGGCACCGCCGTCAACTGGTGCGCATGCTTCCGCACGCCGCCCGAGATTCTGGAGCACTGGCGCGACGCGCACGGCGTGAAGGGCCTGGACGCGGCCACGCTCGCGCCGCACTGGGACTGGCTGGAGGATCGGCTGAACATCCGTGACTGGCCCATCGAGCAGGCCAATCGCAACAACCGCATCCTCTGGGACGGGCTGGGCGCGCTCGGGTATGGCCGAGGCACGGTGAAGCGCAACGTGCGCGCGTGCGCGTCGCTGGGCGCGTGTGGACTGGGCTGTCCCACGGACGCCAAGCAGTCCACGCTGGTGACGCTCATCCCGGAGGCGGTGGAGCGGGGCATGCGGCTGTACGCCAACGTCAGCGCGCGGCGACTGGAGACGAACGGCGGCCGGGTGACGGCCGTGCACGGGGACATCCTCGACCCGAGGACGAACCGGCCCACGGGCAGGCGGCTCACCGTGAAGGCGAAGGTGACGGCGGTGTGCGGTGGGGCCATCAACTCGCCGGGCCTGCTGCTGCGCAGCGGGCTCACCGGACGAGGACGGGTGGGCAAGCGGTTGTTCCTGCATCCGGTGGTCGTGTCCAACGCGCGCTTCCGCGAGCGCGTGGAGGCGTACTCGGGCGCGCCGCTCACCGTGTACTCGCGGCAGTTCATCGACCGGGGGCAGGGGCGGATGGGGTGGCTCCTGGAGGTCCCCCCGCTGTTGCCGCTCCTGAGCGCGGTGGCGCTCAACGGCTTCGGCGCGGGGCACCAGGACTTGATGGCGGGCCTGCCCCACGCCAACGCGCTCATCTCCATCTGCCTGGATGGCGTCCAGCCCGGGGACGAGGGCGGCACCGTGGCCCTGCGCGGCGCGGGCGAGTACTCGCGCTTCAAGGTGGACTATCCCCTCACGGCGCTGCACTGGGAGGCCTTCCGAGAGGCGCTCAAGGTCGCCGCGCGCATCCAGTTCGCCGCCGGGGCGGAGGTGGTGCTCAGCCCGCACTCGAAGCCGGTGGTGATGCGGAGCGAGCAGGACATCCCGCTGCTCGATGACGCGCCCTACGCCCCGCTCGAGTGCTCGGTGCTCAGCGCCCACCAGATGGGAGGGTGCGCCATGGGGGGGAGCCCCGAGACGAGCGTGGTGGACAGCACGCTGCGCTACTGGGACTGTGACAACCTCTTCGTCGTGGATGGCTCGGTCTTCCCCACCGCGCTGGGCGTCAACCCGATGGAGAGCATCCTCGGCGTCGCGCATTGGGGCAGCCAGCACGTCGCCGCCGCGGTGAGTGGCTCCGCGTGACAGTGATTCCAGACCGGGCGCTGATGGCGCTCCAGGCTGCCTTTGGTCTATGGACCTGGGGCTGGCGCCCGGAGGGGGCGCGGTGTGTCTGTCCCGCAGTCGCGCGAGTCCGCTTCATATGAGCTCACAAATCCAGGTTGGGAATCCTCCGCGTGGGCGGAGGGTGGTGTCGGCTGTCGTGGGGGTGCTCTGCGTCGTGCTGGGCGCGTGCTCCACGCTGCCGCAGCGCGGACAGGTGGTGATGCGGGACGTGTCCTTCCCGCTGCGCGACTTCCGCATGCCGTCGGGGCTTCGCGTGGTGGTGGAGCAGGACCCGCGAGCGCCCGTGGTGGCGATGGTGGCCCTGGTGGGCGTGGGCGGCTCCGGCGACCCGATGGGCAAGGAGGGCCTGGCGCACGTGGTGGAGCACCTGGCCTTCCGCGCGCGCCATGGGGGAAGCCCCTCGGTGTCGACCCGGCTGGAGGACGCGGCGGCCGGCTATTCGAATGCCTTCACCAGCATGGACCACACCGTGTACCAGACGGTGGCGCCCAAGGAGTCGCTGGACCTGCTCGTGAAGATGGAGGGGCAGCGGCTGTCCGCGCCCCTCTCGGGCCTCACACCCGAGATGTTCGCGGTGGAGCGGGAGGTGGTGCGCAACGAGCTGCGCCAGCGCAACGAGACGGGCTTCGTGGGCCAGGTCTTCAGCTGGGTGCACGCGTCCGTCTATGCACCGGAGCACCCGTACTCGCGCCCCGTCATCGGCACGCATGAGTCGCTGACGGCCCTGTCGCTGGCGGATGCGCAGCGCTTCACGCGCGCCCACTACCGGCCGGACAACACGACGCTGGTCATCGCCGGAGACGTGGACCTGGCGAGGGTGGAGGCGGTGCTGCTCGACAACCTCCCCCCGGAGTGGGTGGGCACCGGGGCCCCGCTGGCGGTGGACTCGCGCATGCCCCCCGTGTCCGAGCCGCCCCTGCGCGCCGCGCCCGCGCAGATGCCCGAGTACCAGGCCGCCGTCGGCTCTCCGGAGCTGTACATCTCCTGGGTGCTGCCGCGCTCCTTCGACGAGGCGAGCGCCATCCACGACTTCGTGCGGGTGAACCTGGGCCGCAGCCTGGGGGGCTCCATGCGGCGGGACGGTGACATCGCCGGGTTCTCCACGATGCTGTTGCCCGGCACGCGCGCGTCGCTGCTGGTGGTGAGGGTGGTGCTCACCCAGGGCAGCCACCCTCGCAGGTCCGCGGACAACATGCTGGACGAGGTCCAGTGGACGTGGAGCCAGGAGGCCGGCCAGGCGGGGGCGGTGCTCGGCCGCGAGTACGACTTCCAGGCCCTGCGCCGTAACGTCATCACCGGCATGGTGCTGGAGTCCGAGGAGCTGCTGTCGCGCACCGTGCGCCGGGCGGAGCTGACGCACTTCATGTTGGATGCGCGCGGGTACACGCGCTCTCAGCGGGCGCTGATGACGCTCGACGGCGGCAAGGTGACGGACTTCGCCTACAAGTGGCTCCAGCGCGAGCGCGCGCGCGTCATCCTCGTGCGGCCCGGTGAGTCGGGCGGCGCGGTGGTGGCCGCGCCCGTGGCGCTGCCGGAGGAGCCGCCCGCGAGCGCCCGCTCCGAGCGCGTCGCCCAGGCGGCCCAGGCCGCGCTGTCCGCGCCGGTGCGGACGCTGAAGCTCGACAACGGGATGGAGGTGCTGCTCGCGCCCCGGCCGGGCCTGCCCGTGGTGCGCGTGGGCGCGGTGCTGGGCGGAGGGCGCACGTACGGGCCCAAGGCGGGCGTGGCGGAGATGGCGGAGTATGGCTCCTTCCGCGAGTCCTGGTTCGAGGGCAACGCGAGCCACTGGGGTCTGCACGTCCACGGCGGCATGCACCGGGACCACCAGCGCTTCGAGGTGGCCGGGACGTCCGGCAACGTCGGCAACATGCTCGCGATGCTGGCCGAGCAGCTCTCCTCCACGCGGACCTCGTATGACGCGTGGCGGTTCCTCCAGGAGCAGCTGGTGCCGTGGCGCAAGACGTTGGACTCCCACCCGGAGGAGCGCGCGCAGCGGGACCTGATGCAGCTGCTCTACGAGCCGCACCCCTACTCGCGCCACGCCACGGGCGAGGAGCTGTCCCGCGTGTCGGAGGAGGACATGACCGCCTGGATTCGCGACGTCTACCGTCCGGCCAACACGGTGGTGGTCATCGCGGGTGAGTTCGACGTGGCGACGGTGGAGCCGCTGGTGCGCGAGTACCTGGGCGGCTGGAAGCACGGGCCGGCCTCGCCGGTGGAGGTGCCCGCCGCGCCGGGGCTGCCGTCGCCCGCCGCGAAGCCCCGGACGCTCGTGACGTCCCGCCCCGGCGCGACGCAGGGCCACCTGCAGCTGGCGTGTCGGCTGCCCACGGCCACGCCGGAGGCGGCGGCGCGCTACGACGTGATGGCGGAGCTGGTGGGCCGGCGCATCTTCGACCAGGTGCGCGCGCGCCAGGGCGCGTCGTATGGCTTCAGCGCCAGCACCTGGCTGGGACGCGGTGGCGCCTCGCACCTGCTGGTGGAGGGACTGGTGGACGCGCAGCGCATGGCGGAGGGCGCGAAGGCCGTGCAGGACACGCTCGCGTCGTTCGCCCAGGGCGTGGACGAGGCGGAGCTGGCGCGCGCCAGGAAGCGCCTGCTGTCCCGCGACGCGGTGTCGTTCGTCTCCTCGGAGTCGTGGGTCCAGTCGCTCCTGGACGCGCGCGTGCGCGGCTTCCCCGCGGAGTCGCTGGCCCAGCGCCCCGCGCACCTCCAGGCGGTGACGGCCGAGCAGGTGAAGCAGGAGTTCGACGGCTGCGTGAAGCGTCTGGTGGTGGGCGTCGTCGCGGACAAGAGCCGCGTCCTGCCGATGCTCCAGGCCCTGTCGTCACCCTGACGGGCGGCGTGCTCCCTCGCCTGGTGTCCGTCCACCCAGGCGAGGCAGGCGGGGCCCTGCGTCCTCCCGCTCCGACGCTGACTACCTTGCCTGGACAGGAAGACATCCGCGAGGGGGCAGGCATGCGGTGGCAGGGAGGACGTCGCAGCTCCAATGTGGAGGACCGGCGGGGGGCGGGGTTGGGACGCCCGCTCGCGGTGGGCGGCGGGGCGGCGTCGCTGGTGGTGGCGCTGCTGGTGATGCTGCTCGGGGGAGACCCGTCGGTCGTCACCACGCCGAGCGGTGGACGCGGGCCGTCCAGCGACTACGGCACGGGCGGCTCGGGCGTACCCGATGACCCGCGGCAGGCCGAGCTCAAGGACTTCGTCTCCGTCATCCTGGCGGACACGGAGGACACCTGGCCCGGCCTCCTGGAGCCCCACGGCGTCGAGTACGTGGACCCGCGCCTGGTGCTCTTCACCGGCGCGGTGCGCTCGGCCTGCGGGTTCCAGCAGAGCGCGGTGGGGCCCTTCTACTGTCCGCCGGACCAGCGCGTGTACCTGGACCTGGACTTCTTCGACGAGCTGGACCGCCGCTTCGGTGCGCCCGGCGACTTCGCGCAGGCCTACGTGGTGGCGCACGAGGTGGGGCACCACGTGCAGAACCTGCTGGGCATCTCCCGTCAGGTGCAGGCCGCGCGGCAGCGCGCGTCGCCGGAGGATGGCAACGCGCTGTCGGTGCTCCAGGAGCTCCAGGCGGACTGCTTCGCCGGCATCTGGGCGCACCATGCCCAGCGCGAGCGCCAGATTCTGGAGGCGGGTGACGTGGAGGAGGGCCTGGGCGCCGCGTCCGCCATCGGCGACGACACGCTTCAGCGCCGCGCCCAGGGGCACGTCGTCCCCGAGTCGTTCACCCACGGCTCGTCCGCGCAGCGCGTCGAGTGGTTCAAGCGCGGCCTGACGCAGGGCACCCTGGAGGCGTGTGACACCTTCGGGGCCCAATCCGTTCCACGCCGTCGTCGCTGAAGCGCCGCCACGGGGCTGATTGACAATCAGACCCCGGCTCGCGGTTGAATGCCCTCCGCGCGGTGGCCGGTCCGCGTCCATCGACGCGGGAGCGGGCGTGTTCCCAATCAAGACGTTGTGGTGTCTGGGGGTGCTTGCGGGGCTCGTCTGGGCGCCCGCCGCCGAGGCGCGCTTCGGCAAGAAAAACACCCCGAGCGACTCGAAGTCGAGCACGCACGACTCCAGCGCGGACCCGGACACGCACGAGGCCTCGGCCATCGGCACCGAGGACGACGATGACGACGGGAAGAAGCCCCGCTCGCGCGACGCGTTCACCGACGATGACTGTTGCTCGGACGAAGGAGACGACGAATCGGGCGGCATCGTGGCGAGCCTGCTCAGCGGGCTGTTCCAGGGCGCCGCCCGGACCATCGCCAACACGGGGACGCACCTGTCGGAGCGGCTCGACCCGGAGACGTCCCAGCCCCTCCTGGCGGGGCGACGGCACGCGGTGCCGCTGTCCTTCCGGCTGAGCGCGCAGCGACTGGTGATGCTCGACGACGTGCGCGGGGTGGACCTGCTCGCGGGGCTGGAAGGCCAGCGCTTCGGGGTGGAGACCCGCATGATGTGGCTGAAGCAGCCCACGGATGACGGCACGCCGGGCGAGGACGACCTCATGCTCGTGTCGGCGCACCTGACGTATGCCTTCGTGGTGCACGACGCGCTCCGCTTGCGCGCGGAGGGCGGCCTGAGCACGGCCCACGCCCCGGACATCACCCTGGCGGGCCCGAGCGTGGCGCTGTCCTTCGAGGCATGTCTGTTCTCCCCGCTGGACTTCGAGGCGCGCGCGCAGCTGACGCCGCTGCCGTTCCTCCAGGTCGACGCCACGGTGGGCCTGGCCCTGCACCTGGGCAGCCTGATGCTGCGCGGCGGCTGGCGCGGCCTGTACCTGGATGACCTGGGGACTGTGGACGGCGTGGCCCACGTGGACAGGATGCACGGCCCCTACTTCGGTGGCGGCTTCACCTTCTGACGGGGACTGCGGGTCGCTAGCGGTGGCCCCGCATCTTCCACCACAGGATTCCCATGAAGCTCTCCGGAGGAGGCTCCGGAGGTGTCATCGGCTCGTCCTCCTCGCGCGTGCGTCGCGCGGGGGGAGGCGGAGGGCGGTGCACGGTGGGCAGGGGCTCCGGGCTGTGCAGCCCGCGCGAGGCGCGATCCAGCGCCTCGGCGAAGGAGCGTCGGGCCACGTCGTTGGATTCGACGCGCTGGGGCCCCGAGACGCGCTCGAGGGCGCGGACGCGGAGGATGGCGTCGGCGCCCTCGACGCGGCGCAGGCCTCCGACGCGACCGATGGGGCCTCGGGGTTTGCGATGGTGACTCATGCCGGACCTCGCGGGGGGAGACGTCAGGGTGGGGGCTGGGTGGCGATGGTCGCCGTCTTCCGGGAGATGAACTCCTCGCGGCGCAGCAGCAGCTTCGCATCCTTCTTCGGGAGGATGCGCAGCTGGAAGCGGCGCTGCGTCGGCTCGTCGACGGAGAACACGTTCCTGTCGCTCACCAGCAGCACGGCCGTGGGCACGGCGAGCTTGGGCGCGCGGTGTCCGTAGAAGTGCACCACGACATGATAGGGCCCCGGCACCAGCTTGCGCGCGTGGTACAGCTCCGGCCCCAGTCCATCGGTGATGTCCCAGTAGAGCTGGCCTCCGAGCCGCGTCTGCTTGTGCTGGTAGTAGCAGCGCTCGCCGTCGGGCTCGATGACCCACAGGTCGATGTCCGTCTGGTCCGAGTTCCAGTGGGTGGTGAGCTGATAGCCGATGGGTGCGCGGGAGAAGGCGTCGCCGTACATGCCCGACGTCCCGGGGCTCCCAAGCTCGGCGAGGCGCGCGCGCAGCTCCTGGACGATGGGCTCCGCGCGCGGGTGTCGCGCCAGCGCGGAGAGCATCCGGCCGTAGTGGTACGTCGCGACCAGGCTCAGCTCACCGGGGTGCCGCGGGAAGGGGCGGGCGAGCAGGATTTCGTAGTTGCGCGCGGCCTCGGCGTAGCGGCCGGCGGCGTCCAGCGCGAGCGCCTCTTCCAGGTAGGCCTGTCCCTCGAAGGTGCGGCTGAGCCGCAGGTGCTCGAACAGCTCCGTCGCCGCGGCGTACTGGCCCAGGGCGAGCAGGCCGTAGCCCACCAGTCGCAGCGCCTCCGGGTCCTTGGGGCGCAGCTCCACGGGGGACGAGAGGGCCCGCACGGCGCCTCCGGTGTCACCCGCGAAGGCGCGCTCCCGGGCGATGCCTTCGTACAGCGTCACATCGTCCCGGTTCTCCCGACGCGCCTTGCGGTACGTGAGCTCCGCGGTGAGGCGGGCCTCGCCGCCCGCGTAGGGCTCGTCGCGCAAGGGCTGGCGCGGATGGGTGGGCGCGAGGGCCGCGCGCTGCCGCGTCAGGGCGTCCACCACGGCGCGCCCCGACTTGGGGACGGCGTCCAGGTCCAGCCCCACGAGCGCATCCCGGCGCTGGTCCTGCTCGCGCTTGCGCAGGAGCTCCAGGTCGGTCAGCTCCACGCGCTCGTCGCTCAGGGCGAAGCGCGTGTAGTCGGCCGCCGTCTCGAGCACGAGCATGGACGCGCGCGCGTTGGCCAGGTGGTAGTGCTGGCTGAGCGCCACCACCATCCGGTCCAGCCGCACGTCGTCCAGCGAGACGAGTCGGGCGACGAAGAGGTCCGCCCAGGCGCGAGGCGCGAACGCGCTGTTCGTGTCGCGAGGCAGGGGCACCTCGAGCGTCTTCTCCTCCTCGCCCGCGCGGGTGGACACCACGAGCGCCGCGGCCCCGGGCTCCGTCAGCCGCCCGGCCACGAGCAGCTCCTGGCCCGGGAACACCAGGTGCGGGCGGCCCGCGATGACCAGGTCCTTCACCGGCGCGCCCTTCACCTCCACGCGGGAGAGCACGACGGGACTGGCCCGGTGCGCCGTCGCCGCGGCATCCACCTGGGCTCCGGAGAGCACCGACACGCCCCGGCCTCCGCTGGCCCGGGCGAGCGCGTCGAACAGCTCCGTGTTCACCGCGGCCTCACCGAAGCGGTACGTCACCCACCGCAGCGACTCGGCGCTGGTGTGCCGGGAGATGAGCGACTCGACGGTGCTCGGGCCCCACGTGACGTTGCCGTCCGACAGCAGGAGGGCCGTCACGCGCGTGCCGGGCCGGGCGGGCTTGAGCCAGTCAGCGCCGGCACGGTCCAGCTCCGCCAGCATCCCGTCCACGTGCGACGCACCCTCCAGGTACACGCGCTCCAGCTCGGAGAACGTCTCCCGACGGCGGGCGGCGTCGTTCGTCCTCCAGCCCGTGCCGTGCAGCCAGCGGGGGCGCACGTCGAAGAGGAGCACCGCGTACTCCTTCAGCGTGGTGTCCTTCTCCAGGAGCGCGCGCAGGGTGGCGGCCTGGAGCGCCCAGGCGTTCCCGTCCTCGGTGGAGAGGGAGGTGTCCACCACCAGGACGGCGCGCCCGGTGGGCGGGCCCTCGGCCGTCGACGTCAGCTTCGCGGGCAGACGGACGCGGGCATGGAAGGCCTGGCCGGGAAGGCCCGCGTCGTCCTTGCCCACGAGCACGTCCGCGTCGGCGTCCTTCGGCGCGAGCGCGACGGACAGCGCTCCGTCACCCTTCAGCTGGGGCCAGTCATGCACCCGCCACGCGCCGAGCATTCGAGCGCTGCCCTTGGCGTCGGGAGCAACGAGCTCCTGCCGCACCTGCGTCGGGTCCACGTGGACGCGCGCGGACACCTGCACGTCCTTGCCCGCGCCGACGGGGAGGGGCCACGTGTAGCGCAGGTGCTGGCCGTCGTGGATGAGCGTCTGCTCGTAGGCGATGACCACGCGCTTGAGCGAGCGGGGCGGCAGCGGGAAGACGCGCGCGCTGAACGTGGAGGCGCCCGCCCACTCGAGCAGCGCGGGGTCGACGTTGTCGCGGACGATGTCCTCGTAGACCTCGCGGGCGCGCTTCTGCTCGACGACGCGGGCCTCCTGCACCTCGCCCCATGAGCGCTTCGCGCCCTTCGGACTGGGAGGCGCGGCGGCGGTGAGGCGCTCCAGGTCGGCGGTGCCGTCGCCCAGCGCGGGCAGCAGGTCCGAGGACTGGAAGAGGGAAGGGGCGTTCACCGCGACGGCGCCCGAGTAGAGCGCGAAGCCCGCGACGGACGCGCCTCCGGGCAGCGGATAGTAGAAGGTGCCTTCGAGCGCGTGGGGCGTGTCGTTCTCGAAGAGGTGGTCCACCACCGTGCGCGCGCGGGCGCCCTGGATGTACGTGACGACGCGAATCGCGCGGGTCTTCAGCGGCTGGTAGCGGCCGGACTCGTCACGCACCAGGACCTTGGCCGCGCGAGGCGCCGCGTCCACCTTGGGCAACACGGGCGTGGGCAGGTTCGTGGGCGGTGGAGCGCCGTCGGCCCGCTCCTTCTTGGAAGGCTCCTGCGTGAGCTCGCCACCGCCACCGCTGCTCCCGCGGATGACCTGCATGGCTTCACGCGACCGGATGACGGCCTGACGGGCCACGGCGTCCGCTGTTCGCCTCTCGAGGGAGAGAGCTTCCTGGGCCTCTCGGGGCGCGGGTGCGGCGGCGGGAGGCGGGATGGCCGCTCGGAGCGCCTGTGGCCTGGGCGGCGCGCCT
The DNA here is from genome assembly GCF_020037055.1 of Myxococcus sp. AS-1-15. Lineage (NCBI taxonomy): Bacteria > Pseudomonadati > Myxococcota > Myxococcia > Myxococcales > Myxococcaceae > Myxococcus > Myxococcus sp. AS-1-15. The sequence continues at coordinate 1,028,968 of NZ_JAIQDF010000001.1, forward strand.
CCGGGCGCTCCTTCGAGCAGCTCTCCGGTGGTGTCTGGAGGCAAGCCACTCTCGGCCCGCAGGTGGTTCAGCAGGCGCTCCATCGCCTCGTCGTCGAGGAGCGTGGGGTTGGCCAGGGCGTCGCGAAGCTCCGCGACGTCCACCTCACCCGGCTCGATGACACCGGGCACCGTCGCGGGCGCGGTGAGGCCCGCCTTGGCGAAGCTGTCGGGAGTCGTCGCGGGCTGGGGGGCCGAGGGCGGGGCCGTGGAGGCCTTGCGCTCACAACCCACCATGGCGAGGCACAGCAACAGGGCGGCGGCCGACAGTCGCGAGACGCGCATGTCGGGGGACGTTAGCCCAACACCGTGTCACGCGTGGAGGACGCCCTCCGGACGGGTGTCAGTCGAGATACCCCCAGCGGTCCTCCTCGAAGACGTAGTAGGGGCGGCCGAAGGGAAGCCGGTCCGTCCAGCCGAGCACGTGGCGCTGCTGCGTCACGTCATAGGTGAAGCCGAAGTGCGGGCCGTCGAACTTCGCCCGGGGCAGCTCGGGCAGCAGGTCGGGGACGAGCTCGGACAGCGCCTCGGGGAGCCGGCCACGTCGCGCCTCGAACTCGCGACACGCGGCGATGAGCCGCTCGGCGTTCTGCTGGGCCCGCTCGCTCCCCGCGCGGTCGGGCCGGAGGGTGACGTACACCGTCGCCGCCAGGGAGACGGTGTTCTGGACGAGCCGCGAGGCGTGGTCCTTCCACTGTCGCAAGGTGCTTCCCAGGTGTGTGCCCATGCCGCCGCCTCCGCTGTGCCGCGCATCATCGCCCGGCGCGCCGTCTTCGTGCGCGGCACTGCCTATCTTTTTCGCGAGGACGACCCAGGAGGACGTGATGCCGGACATCGATGAGCGCCAACGCGCGGGCGACCCCTCGGAGGGCAGGACGGCGCGGGAGACGGGCTACGAGGAGGAGGTGCCCGGGCACACGCCCGGGGTGGCGGAAGGTGACGATGACGAGGCACCCCACCGGGAGCATCCCTTCCCGGACCCGGACAAGACGCCCGGCTGCGCGGAGGGCTGAGCAGCCATTGCCTGCACGATAGGCCCGGTACGGCATCACGTCAGGCGTCTGTCCTGTGTCTTCGCGGCACGAGGTCGCCGAGACTCCGGCGTTTTCGTGCGGGGGGCATGAGGAGTTGAGGCTGAAGCACCTCGGCGCGGTCATCGCGCAACGAGGGCCGACTGCCAGCCACGCGAGGTTGCGGAGGTGCTCAGGCTCCTGCGCGCGCCGGGCGCGAAGGTGCACCGAAGCACCTCGGCGGGCTCCTCGCACGAGGAGGACAGACGGCTGGCGACCCGGTGGTCCTCCGACGCCTCCGTGCGAGATGTGCGGCGATGAGGGCGATGCCTCTCGCGTCGTCCCTCACCGTGAGGAGGTGGATGTATGCGAGGCCGCCGCCAGGACGCAGCGTGGCGTTGTTTCCCATGCCGTCCCGAGTGGCGCCTGGACTCCGTGTGTGCCCTGCCCGGTGCGGGGGACGGATCCTGAATAGACCCGAGGGAGGCGCGTCAGAAGGTACAGAGCGCGGCGCAACCCGCTGCGAAGGAGGTCGTCATGAACAGCAAGCTGATGCGAGTCCTGGTGGTGTGCTCCCTCACGATGGGTTCTCCCGTCCTCGCGCAGTCGGTTCATGGTGCCTCCCCCGTCGCGACGCAGAAGGTGACGGAGTGGGCGGAGGGGCAGCGCAACGTCTCGCGCGCGGACCGTGAGCGTCAGGCCCGACTGGAGCGTGAGCGTGAGGAGCGTGAGCGTCAGGCGCGGTTGGAGCGTGAGCGGCAGGCGCGGTTGGAGCGTGAGCGTCAGGCCCGCGTCGAGCGCGAACGGCAGGCGCGGTTGGAGCGTGAGCGCCAGGCCCGACTGGAGCGCGAGCGTCAGGAGCGTGAGCGTCTGGCCCGGCTGGAGCGTGAGCGTCGGGAGCGCGTCGAGTGCGAGCGCCGCGGGTATGGCTGGTGCGCGTCGAACTCGCCGCGCCGGGGGTAGTCGACCTCGGGTCGAGCTGGATGGTGCTCACGTAGCAAGTCCCGGTTGACGACGAACGGGCTCGGACATCTGCTTGAGCGATGTCCGAGCCCGTTGTCGTTTCCTCGCCGCCCTCCGCCGAGGCTCGCCCGGTGGACGTCGGTGAGCGCGTCACGCTGTTGGATGCCCTGCGAGGCTTTGCCCTCTGCGGTGTGTTCGTCTCCAACAGCGCGGCCTGGTTCAGTGGTCGGGTGTTGATGCCGCCCCAGGAGGCGCGAGCGCTGACGGCGCCGCTCTTCGAGACCGTCATCAACAACCTCTACCTGTTCTTCGTGAACCAGAAGTTCGTGACGCTGTTCTCGTTCCTCTTCGGCCTGGGCTTCAGCATCCAGATGTCCCGCGCGGAGAAGCGGGGCGACTCCATCACCCGGCTCTATGCCCGGCGCCTGCTGGTGCTCCTGGGCCTGGGGCTGTTCCATCAGTACGTCATCTGGGTGGGCGACATCCTGCACACCTACGCGCTGGTGGGCTTCCTGCTCCTGTTGTTCCGCAACGCCTCCAACAGGACGGTGCTCATCTGGGCCGTGCTGTGCATGGCGGTGATACCCAGCACCGTCCAGCTGCTCTCACACCACATCCCGATATGGCTCCACGGCGCGGAGGCCGCGAAGGCCGCGGCGACGGCCACGCGCGCGGCGGAGCTGGCGGCGCGCACGCGCCTGCTGGAGGCGTACTCGAGTGACTCGCTCTGGACGGCGATGCTCGGCGGCATGCGCTTCAACGTGGAGACCTTCCTTCAACCCAACCGCCTCGTCTGGATGAGCTTCGCGCTGGGCCGCTTCCTCTTCGGGCTGCTGGCGGGGCGGCTCTTGCTGCTCCAGGACATCGAGGGCAACCGGCCCGTGCACCACCGCCTGTTGTTCTGGGGGCTCTTCCTCGGCGTCATCGGCAATGGCCTGGGGCTGGTGCTCTGGCGGCTGCGCTCGCTGGGGTTGATGGACCAGATGAGCCGTGACACGTCGATCCTGCTCAACCAGGTGCAGGATCTCGGCTGCCTCTTCCTGGGCGCGGCCTACGTCGCCATCTTCGCGCTCCTGTCCCGGCGTGGCTGGGTCCAGCGCGTCTTCGCCGTGCTGATGCCCGTGGGCCGCATGGCGCTCACGAACTACCTGATGCAGTCGGTCGTCAGTGTCTTCATCTACAACGGCTGGGGATTGGGGCTCATCACGAAGCTGCCGCCGTCACGCGTCATCTTCCTGTCGCTCGGCATCTTCGCGCTCCAGATTGTCCTCAGCCACCTGTGGCTCTCGCGCTTCCGCTTCGGACCGGTGGAGTGGCTGTGGCGCTCGCTCACGTATGGCCGTGCCCAGCCCCTCCGGCTGCAAGCGGGCAAGGGGGAGGTGGGGACAGCGGTGTCGTGAACCGCTAGCGTGGGCCCACAAACGGGGAGGTCGTGCCATGACGCTGAAGACACGAAGCGTGGTGCTGATGGGGTCCGCCGTGGGGCTCGTCGCTTGTGGAGGCCCGGGGACGGAGGCCCCGCCCCCGCCAGCCGAGACAGCGGGAGTCGTCACCTCCGCCGTGGTGCCACCGTGCACGGGAACCAACGCCTGGACGACGCTGGGGCATGATGCCCGCCGCTCCTCCACCTCCGACGGCTGTGCGTGGCATCCCTTGCGCAAGCTCTGGGAGTACGCACCGACCGCCGGCGTCGGGCGCACGGTGCAGGGCGTCGAGCGCGTGGTGGCGAACACCGGCGGCGTCTACCTGACGTGGAACTCCAATCCCAACTACGTCGGCTCCGGCGGCAGCCCCGCGCTGGACAAGCTCGCCGTGGACACCGGCGCCAACGTGTGGAGCGTGGACCGCCAGCTCAATGACAACCGGGGCCACTGGCCGACGATGTTCACCTACGAGAAGAACGTGGGCGGCGGTGTCTTCGAGGCGAAGGAGGGCATCGTCCGCAACGACGACGGCATCCGGACCTGGAGCCAGCAGTTCGGCGCCAACTACTACTCCGGAGGCACCATCCCCTATGCCGAGTACGAGCAGGCACCCAACGACAGCTGGGGCCAGTCGCTGTCGGACGGCACGCGCCTGTGGGTCTACAACCAGCTCCACTACCACGGCCCCAAGCTGGGCCTGCGCTCCTTCGACAAGCGCGGCAACCTGCTCCTGGAGCTGAACACCTACGGCTACTACGGCGGCACGCGCGTCTTCCCGCAGCACCAGTGGGACACGGCCGAGGACCGGCTGGGCTCCATCGCCGCGGACGGCGGCTTCATCTACCTGGCCGCCCTCTACAACTTCCAGTGCTCCACCAACTGCTCCGCCACCGAGCCCCGTCCCTTCGCCACGGGCCTGTATGGCTGGGATGTCGCCACGGGCACGGCGCGCTGGCCCCGCGTGGCGCTGGAGCCCGCAAGCCACATCAGCGTGTCGGGCAATCGCATCTATCTGCTGGAGCGGGACCCGGCCACCGGCACCGTGACGTTCAACATCCGCAACGCGGGCTACAACGGCGCCAGCCTCTTCCGCTCCGCGCCGCTCCCCGCCTCGCACCTCACCGGCTTCCAGGCGCCGGTGCTCGTGGCCGGACGGGCCATCTTCGCGGCGCAGGAGACCTCCGGCTCCAACCTGGGCACCGTCCTGTACTCCTTCGACGCGCTCTCCGGCGGCGCGCCCCTGACGACCACGCTGACGGGGGTGTATGACGTCGTCGTCCCGTTCTACGGGCGAGACCTGCTGGATTTTTCCACCACGCCCTTCGCGGGCAGGCGCAGTACGAGCATCGCGGCGGCGTCGGGGACGAAGGACGACTCGGGCGTGAGCATCCCCACGCTGGTCATCACCTCGCGCACCGGGCTGCATGTCGTCGCCGTCTCCACGTTGTCGACGTTGTGGAGCGCCACCAAGCTGTCGCTGGTGGGCACGTCGGACGGCGGCGCGCTGCGGGACCCGGTCATCGTGAAGGACCGTGTCTACGTGGTGGACCGGAACAAGGTATACGCGTTGGGGCTATAGCCGAGGCGCTGACGCCCAGGCTGGAGTGAGAGGAAGCATGATGCGAGGGTGGCTGTTGCTGGGGCTCTGTGTCTCCACGCAGGCGTGGGCGCAGGACTATCGGGCGTGCAAGGAGCTGTTCGTGTCCCCGCTGGCGGCGAAGGTCGAGTCGACCAACGCCAGCGGCTCCGCGTGGGACGAAGGCTCCTCGGCGGACCCGGAGCTGACCGCGATGGCGGTCGACGTGGAGGGCGCCTCGCCCGTCGTCATCGGCCCGAAGCAGGAGGACGCCAGCGTCCTCCTGTGGAACAGCCTCTTCCTGGAGGAGACGCGCTCGGGGGCCTGGCTCCCGGTGGGCGTGGGCGGCTCACTGCACCTGCTGCTCACCGACTCGGACGAGGGGCCCTCGGACTTCATCGGGGCCTTCTCCGTCACCGTCCCCGAGTCCCTGGCGCAGACGGGCACCGCGTTCATCCTCACCTCGTCCACGGGCACGCAGCAGATGCCGCTGACGCTGCGAGTCTCCGCGACGGATGGCAAGCGCACCTGCGCGGGCCTGGAGAAGGCCGGGCCCGTGCGCTACGAGCTGCCCGCGCCCATGTTCACCGCGCGGGTGGACAACGGCCTCTTCGAGAAGATTCGGGGCGCGCAGCGCTGCAAGGCCGGGAGCACCCAGCGCGAGTGCAAGCCGGAGAGCTACGACGTGCTCTACACGCCGGAGCTCCTGAAGGACACCTGGGTGACGCTCGTGTCCGGAGGCCCCTTCGCTGGTACCCCGGGGAAGTTCTTCGCGATGGCGTTCGGCATCGAGCCCGCGCGCCGTCAAGTGGCCTACGTGGGCCGCTGCGACGCGGTGAAGAAGGCCCCCGCGCTGGGGGAGACCCTGGCGTGCGTCCTGGGCAACAAGGCCACGCTCATCAGCATCGAGAAGGGCAAGCCCAAGACGCGCGCGGCCAACGCGCGGGAGCTGGAGGCGCTGAAGGAGCCGCCCGCGGACGCGCCCGCCGAGTCGACGCCGTCGCCCTGAGAGGACGTCCGGCACGGCGCCCCGGGTCCGAGGGCGCCGTGCGTGGGCCTCAGGCCGGCGGACGCATCGTGATGAGCACCACGCCGATGCCGATGAGCGCCAGGCCCGACAGCCGCTCCCGCCAGACCTGGGCGCGCGGTGAGCTGGAGACGCGGCCTCCGGCGACGCCCAGCCAGGCGTACCCGGCCAGCACCGGCACCTCCACCACGATGCAGGAGACGCCGTACACGGTGAACTGCAGCCCCGCGTGAGGGCCCGGCTGGACGAACTGCGGCAGCAGCGAGCCGAAGAACAGGATGGACTTGGGGTTGGCGAGCTGCTTGGCGAAGCCCTGCACGAAGGCGCCCTGCCACAGGGGCGGCTTGGGGCGCTCGGCCAGCGTGAGGCTCTGCTTCGCGGCCCACAACGTGCTCACGCCCAGGTAGACGAGGTAGGCGGCGCCCGCGTAGCGGATGGCGTTGAAGGCGATTCGCGAGGTGGCCAGCGCGGCGCCCAGGCCCGCCACGGAGACGAGGAAGTACACGGCGTTGCCGGCCTGGATGCCCAGCGTCGCGCTCATCCCCGCCCGGAAGCCCCGCGACATCGCTTGCGAGACCACCAGCAAGACGGCGGGTCCCGGAGTGATGGCGAAGAGCGCCATCGTCAGCGTGAAGGTGGCCCAGAGCGTGAGGTCCATGAGGTCGGGTGCGCGCGGCCGGAGAGTAGCTCCGGACTGTCCGTGCCGGGGCACGGACGCGGTGGGGTGGGCGCGCATGACGAGCGCTCGGGCGCCCGGTCCTCCGTCGGATGTCGGACGTGCCGCCCCGGGCCTCGTCGACGGTATGCGACGCTCGCGCGGCGGGTCGTTGGCGTGACGACGTCCCGGATGTCGCCCTCGTGGAGGAGGGCGCGGTCGGGCGAAATCCGGCCGTGGCCCGGGCGCCGTCTCGTGCTCTGCTTCGCCGGAACGGAAAAGCCCCCACGAGAGGGGGCTGGCGGCGGGGCTCTCGGGAGGGAGGGGCTCGTGGCTGGGGCCATGAGGAGCGTCACTCGTGAAGAAGACGTACGTCGGCGGCTGTCACTGTGGAGCGGTCCGGTACGAAGCGGATGTCGACCTGAGCCAGGGCACCTACAAGTGCAACTGCTCCATCTGCACCAAGGCGCGGCTGTGGCAATCCGTCATCGGCCCCGAGGACTTCCGGCTCCTGGCCGGTGAGTCCGCGCTCACCGAGTACCAGTCCCGCACCAGGCAGCTCCATCACCTGTTCTGCAAGCACTGCGGCGTGCACGCGTTCGGCTGGGGCGACGACACGGAGCTGGGCAAGTACTACACCATCAAGGTCAACTGCCTGGACGACGTGGACGTGGACGAGCTGATGCGCTCGCCCATCACCTACGTCAACGGACGCGACGACGACTTCACGAAGCCCCCCACCGAGGTCCGCCACCTCTGAGCCGAGCCCGTCGCTCAGCCTCCCAGCGCCACGCGTGGTGTCGACGCGGCGCTCAGCGCGCACCTCCCGTGGGGGTGCCGAGCTCCTCTTCGTAGCGGAACTCGAAGGTCCTCCGGGCGAAGCGCCACTGGCCGTCCTGCTTCACGAATTGGTCGGAGTAGGTGCCCACCACCCGCAGGTCCTTGCCCGTCTGCCTGACGCGGAGGACCTCGTCCAGGGTGGAGCGCGCGGTGGCCCGCTCGGGGCCCTGCACGTGGACGACGATGGGCGTGACGCTCATGACGCGCAGCTCGACGCGCGCGGTATTGCCCGTCATGCCCTCTCGGATGGCGTTGCGTCCCTCGAACGTCCAGCCCATGGGCGGCGCGGCCTTCACCTCCCAGACCGCGTCCTCGGTGAAGAGCGACTCCATGGTCTTCCAGTCCTGATGGTTGGCCGCGTCCGCGAAGCGCTCGATGAGCGAGCGCACCGCGAGGTGCTCGACGGGATACGCCTCGACGTTCGATGTGCTCGGAGACGTGGACCGGGAAGCCAAGGGGCCGCCCGTCGTCGAGCCCGCGCAGCCGAGCAGGGTGACGAGGAGCGCCGCGAGTGACGTGCGCAGGTGACGATTCATGGTGTCCATCCATCCTTCGGGTCGGTGTTCCTCCCGGCGCGCGAGCCAGACCCGGACCTCGCGGCGGGGTGTTCCGTCACGCGAAGATGCGAGCTGGCTTCGATTCAGTCGAACGCGTTGTTTCGGAGGCAGTGTTAAGGCAGGCTGAATCGATGCCGAGCCCGCTCGTGGAGACACGTCACCTCTTGTTGCTCGCCGCGATCGAGGAGCTGGGCAGCCTCAACGCCGCCGCACGCAAGCTCCACCTGTCTGCCTCCGCGTTGAGCCAGCAACTGCGGGAGCTGGAGGACCGGCTCGGGGGGCCGCTGTTCCATCGTCAGTGGCGACGGCTGGAGCCGACCTCCGCGGGCAGGCGTCTCACCGAGGCCGCGCGCTCGGTGCTGAGCGAGCTCGTCCGGGCCGAGGCGGAGACGCGGGAGCTGTTGAGCGGCGCCAGCGGCACGCTCCGGGTGGCGACCGCGTGTCTGCAGTCCTACCGTTGGCTGCCGGAGCTCCTGCGCGGCTTCTCCCGGGACTGGCCCGGGCTGGAGGTCACCATCGTCGCCGAGGCGGGGGAGGCGCCCACCGAGTGGTTGCTGTCGCGCAGGCTCGACGTCGCGCTCGTGGCCGGTGAGGCCCGGCCCGGTCCCCGCATCCAGGTGGAGCCGCTCTTCCGGGACGAGCTGGTCGCCGTGGTGGGCCGGGAGCATGCGTGGGCCACCTCGCGTCGCAAGGAGGTGGAGGTCCGGGCCCTCGCGGAGGAGCACGTCTGGGTCGACGCGGGCGCGCTCGCGGCGCACACGCCGCTGGGCCGGGCGCTCGCGAAGGCGGGCAACCTCTCGCCACGCAAGGCGACGCTCATCCCCATGACGGGGGGCGTGGCACTGGAGATGGTCCGCGCCAACCTGGGCGTCACCGTGCTGCCCCGGTGGGCCGTGACGCCGTGGCTCGCCGAGGGCGGGCTGCACGCCGTGCGCGTCGGCCCTCGGGGCCTCTGGCTGGACTGGGCGGTGGCGACCCGGGCAGGGGAGCGGGAGCCGGCGCTGAGCGCCTTCGTGGACGCCCTGCGCGCCCACCACCCTGGCCCTCGGGGCCCGGTGATCCGCCGCCGCTGAAACATGTGTTGATACAACCCACTGAAATCACGGTGAAGTGAGGTCTCCTCGCAACCTGGAGGCACACTGTGGCGATAATCCCGAAGCGCGCCATTCACGCTCTCCATCGGGATCCCCCAAACCATGGCCTCGAAGATCAGCGACACGCCTCGTCCCCTGCCCACCGCGTCGTCGCGAGCCCCGGCCGCGAAGGCCCCTCCGCCGCCCGAGAACAAGGCGAAGGCGCCCGACTTGAGCTGGAACAAGGACCGCTTCGAGACCGGCTCCACCCAGCCGCTGCCCCGCCTCCCCGCGCCGCAACTACCGCAGCTTCCCGCGCCGGTGCCCCAGCCGCTCCCGCAGCTGCCCGCTCCCGTGCCCCCGCCTCCGTGCCAGGGCCCGGTGGAGCCCACGCCGGAGACGCCCACCGAGCCCGCGCCGAATGTCGCGGACTCGGACCCGATGACGCACATCGCGTACCTGGCCTCGGACGAGCTGCAGGGGCGTGACAGCCCGTCGCCCGGGCTCGACGCGGCGTCGGCCTACGTGCAGGCCCACGTCGAGAAGTACGGCCTCGTCGGCCCCAACGTGAACAGCCCCGAGAACCCGTACCAGCAGCGCTTCGACGTGTACTCGTTCCTGGGCAACCCGGGCGAGAACCACGTGCACGGCGGCGAGGGGCACAAGGCGCACAAGGAGTTCGGCCACAAGCTCTTCGAGGAGGGCTTCTACCTGGAGGAGGGCATGCCCCAGGAGACGCTGGCCATGCTCAACAAGAAGTACGAGAGCGCGATGAAGGCCGAGGGCCAGCCGCTCGCGCCGGCGCGCGACGGCGGCCTGCGCAGTGTCGAGGAGCTGCGCTCGCTGGCGACGGAGTCCGGGCAGGCGGTCAACACCATGGCGCTCCTGCCGGGCTCGGGGCCCCACAAGGACGAGGTCATCGTGGTGATGGCCCACCTGGACCACGTGGGTACGGATCGTCGGGGCAACGTCCACAACGGCGCGGACGACAACGCGTCCGGCAGCGCGGTGTTGATGGCGGCGGTGCCGGAGCTGGCCGAGGCCGCCAAGCGCGGCGAGCTGGACCGCTCCGTGCTCTTCATCTGGACGGGCGCGGAGGAGAAGGGCCTGGTCGGCTCGCAGTACTTCGTGGACCACCCGATTCCGGGCCTGGGCACCGAGCAGATCACCGGCGTCATCAACGTGGACATGGTGGGCCGCTGGGATGACCAGCGCCTGTCCGTCGTCGACACGGACCGTCGCGGGCAGGCGAACTACTTCCGTGACGTGGTGGAGCAGGCCAACGCGCAGCTGCCGGACCCGTTCGACCGCATCAACCGCGACATCAACATGTACCGGGACCGTCAGGACGGCGCCGTCTTCGGCCGCAAGGGCGAGGACGTGCTCTTCCTCTTCGAGGGCCTGTCCAATCCGAAGGGCGGCGGCGACCTCATCCCCGAGTACCACGAGCCCGAGGACGACATCGACCTCATCCTCCGCGACAACGGTGGCGAGAAGCCCCGTCGCGTGAAGGACCTGATGGTCAACGTCATCGAGCTCGCCGCGAACCGCACGACCGAGGAGTAGCCCTCCTTGCCTCGTCCCGGAGGGCGTCGTCGCTGACGCCCTCCGCCCGGTAGTGCGCTCGCCCAGTGGTGCTCCGGAATGCGTCGTCGCTGACGCCCTCCGCACGGTGGCGCACTCGCCCAGTGGTGCTCCGGAAGGCGTCGTCGCTGACGCCCTCCGCCCGGTAGTGCGCTCGCCAGTGGTGCTCCGGAAGGCGTCGTCGCTGACGCCCTCGCCCGGTCGCGCGCTCGCCAGTGGTGCTCCGGAAGGCGTCGTCGCTGACGCCCTCGCCCGGTGGCGCGCTCGCCAGGTGTAGCCCCGGAAGGCGTCGTCGCTGAGGCCCTCCGCCCGGTCGTGCGCTCGCCCGGTGTTGCGCCGGAATGCGTCGTCGCTGCGGGCCCACGACCCTGGCGCTCACCCCACCAGGCTTCGCGCCCGACGCCCCGGCCCACACCCACGGGGGCTTGTCCCGGGGCCTCGCCCCGTCGAGACTCGACACCATGCCCGCCGCCACGCCCTCGCCGCGCTCCTGGTTCGCCTACTCCGTCGACCTGTCCCCGGTGACGGCGCGTGAGCGCCTGCCGGGGTTGCCGGTCCTGCCCGCGCTGCCGGACGGAGAGCTGGCCGAGGCCCTGGACGTGGACGTCGTCTACGACGTGCCCTCGCTGGCCTGGGGCGGCAAGGTGGCCCGGCTGGTGGATGCCCCGGGCAAGAAGCTCCCCGGCGTGCTGCGCCGGCTCTCCCCGGAGGCGTGGGACGCGGTGAGCCGGCTGGAATCGGTGATCGCCGAGGCCTCCACCTCCCGCCCCGTCAAGGTGCGCACCGCCACCGGCGCGCTGCTCTCCGCCCACGCCTTCACGCCCCCGCCCAGGGCCACCCCTTCCCCCCAGGGCCCCATCAGCGAGGCCTTCCTCGTCACGCTGGCCCTGGCCGCCGAGCGCGCGGGGCTCGCCGCCGACTACGTCGAGCGCCTCCAGGCCGAGGCGCAGATCGTCGGCACGCTCCAGCAGGCGAAGGCGGACGCACGGACCGTCCAGGCGTCCCAGGGCAAGAAGCCGTAGTCACGACTTCGTGACAGAAATGTGGGGCCATGACGCAACCGGGCACCCCGTCGGGCCGACGATAGAGAGGCCGGGCCTCACTCCGCGCCAGCCCCTGGTCGGCCCAAGGAAGTCACCGCCATGACGACGCTGCGACCCACTTCTCGTGCCAGCACCCCGTCGCCCTCGGTGTCCACCGAGTCCGCGCCCGTCAATGGCCTCAAGCCCCAGGACACCAGCGCCTGGGCTCGCTCCAGCGCCCGTGAGGTCTCCATCACCGAGCTGCAGACCAGGTTCGGCTGGACGGACCAGAGCTGGGAGGCGGGCCTGCTGAAGGCGGCGGACCAGGCGGGCACCAAGACGCGCGGAGGCAACGGCAAGGTCTCCGCGGCTGAAATCCAGGCCTACCTCACCGCCCCCACCGACGGCCGCTACCTCACCTCCACCGCGCTCCAGCAGGGCCGCGCCGCGCTCGACGCGAAGCTCACCGAGGCCGGTGGCTCCGTGAAGGTGGATGCCTTCGACGCGAAGTGGCAGGACGGGCTCGCCAAGCGCGCCGACCTGCTGGGCGGCAACGGCGACGGCAAGGTCAGCCAGGAAGAGCTCGCGGCCTACATCCAGAAGTCCAAGGCCAACCAGGTGGACGGCACGAAGTGGGTGCCCGACCAGCAGATGGCCGCCTTCCAGAGCCGCGTCGCGGAGGCCGCCGGTGAGGTGGACCCGCTGCGTCCCAAGGGAGGCGCGGGCAAGGGCCTGGAGATGGTGAAGCAGTACTCGCGGCTGATGCTGGACGAGGGCAAGAACCTGCCCACCTTCGTCAGCCACATGCTCTCCGCCGCGGACATCCACGAGACGCCCGTGGAGGTGAACCGCAACAAGAGCACCTTCGTGAGAGACCCGTCGCTGCCGCTCACGGGCATCACCGACTCCGACTACAACAACACCGGCTTCGACCGTGGGCACATGAAGCCCGCGGAGGATTCGCCCACGCAGGAGGCGATGAACGAAAGCCACCAGATGACCAACATCGCGCCCCAGTACGGCAACCACAACCAGCAGGTGTGGCGCACGCTGGAGAAGGCCATCCACGGCCTGGTGGAAGAGACGGGCGGCAAGGCCTACATCGTGACGGGCAACCTGTTCCTGGACGACAAGGGCAAGCCCCTGCCGAAGGACCAGGTGGAGACCACGGGCGCGAAGGACCGGAAGATCGCCGTCCCCACGCACAACTTCAAGACGGTGCTGCTGGAGCTGCCCAACGGCAACCTGACGATGTTCGCGTACATGGTGCCGAACCTGAAGGACGGCCCCTCGAAGAAGGAAGCCATCGTCCCGCTGCTGGAGGACGCGCGCGTGCCGGTGGACCGCATCGAGCAACTGCTCGGTCAGGACCTGTACGCCCAGCTCCCCAAGGGCATCCAGAACCAGCTGGAGAAGGACTCGAAGGCCCCCGGCGCGTTCCAGCTCGAGGGCAGCCAGTACGAGTCCATGACGCTGCTGACGCAGCGCTGAGCCTCCAGCACCCGCTCACTGTGCGGGCAGCGAGAGGTAGTGCTGGCCCAGCTCGTTGAGCACGCCGTTGGGGCCCAGCAGGCTCGCGAAGCAGGGGTCGTTCGTCCAGCGGCCGGTGAACCAGGCGTAGCGGAACACGTCCGCGCGCCGCTCGCACACGGCGACCATCTCCGTCATCTGCGCCTTCTGCTTCGCCACGGAGTCGATCTGCGCGCCGTCCCGCTGCTGGTGGCAGTTGGCGAACTCGGTGACCCAGAACGGCTTGCCGTACTTCGTCAGCCGGTTGAGCTGCCCGTCGAGCCCGTAGTCGTACCAGTGGAACGCCAGGTAATCGATGCGGGGCTCCCGGTTGCCGTTCTCCGCGCGATACGCGGCGTAGAAGGCATCCAGCCACACCACCGGGTCCGAGTAGCCGGCGAGCGTCCCCCAGTTCATCCCCGGGCCCACCAGCTTCACGCCGGTGTTGGCGGCGACGCTCTCGTAGCGGGGCCACAGCCGCGCCGCGGCCTGCGGCGACATGTTGGCCTGGTCCGTCAGGTTGGGCTCGTTGAGCAGGAGCAGGTACTGGATGTGGGGATTGGCGCGCAGCATCTGCTCGATGCGCGCGGCGTCGAAGTTCCCGTTCCACAGCATGGGGATGAAGTCCATCCCGTAGCGGGTGCGGAAGTCGGTGGGGACGTTGGCGTGCGGCTGAGGGCTCCAGTTGTACCACCAGCTCACGCCCGGGGAGACCGCGGCCAGGTCCTCGGGCGTGGCCAGGTCGAAGGCGAGGCCTCGCTTGACGCTCTTGGTGAGCGGCGGCTGCTGTGTGCCCGCGTCCGTCTCCGTGGAGGGCCGGCCCGGCTTGACGGGGTCGGCCGGGTCGCAGCCCAGCAGCAGGACGAACGCGATGCAGAACGGCGCGAGCCAGCGTCTCATGAACCGTCACCTCCGCCCGTCAGGGCGCTTGGGGACGGTCATCCTAGTGTGAGGAACGGCGCCGTGCGGCTCGTCGATGAACGGGCGAGCTTCGTGGGAGGGCCCGCCGCGACGATGCTCCCACCCTCGTCTCCCGCCCCCGGCCCCATGTCGATGACCCAGTCGCTGGCGGAGACGACGCGCATGTCGTGCTCCACCAGGATGACGGTGTTGCCCGCGTCGACCAGGCCCTCCAACTGCGTCATCAGCTTGTCCACGTCCGCCGGGTGCAGGCCCGTGGTGGGCTCGTCCAGGACGTAGAGCGTGTGCCCTCGCTGCGGCCGCTGCAGCTCGGTGGCCAGCTTGATGCGCTGGGCCTCGCCGCCGGACAGCTCCGTGGCTGGCTGTCCCAGGCGCAGGTACCCCAGGCCCACCTCGCGCAGCACGCCGAGCGCGCGGGCCACGTGGGGCTCCTCGGTGAAGAAGGCGTGCGCCGCGTCCACCGTCATGCCCAGCACCTCGGCGATGTTCTTGCCGCGGTAGCGGATCTCCAAGGTCTTCGCGTTGTAGCGGGCGCCGTGGCAGGTGGGGCAGGGCGCATAGAGGCTGGGCAGGAACAACAGCTCCACGCTCACGAAGCCCTCGCCCTCGCATGTCTCGCAGCGGCCCTTGGCCACGTTGAAGGAGAAGCGGCCCGCGTCGTACTTGCGCGAGCGCGCGGCGGGCGTGGCGGCGAAGAGCTTGCGGACGTGGTCGAACAGGCCCGTGTACGTGGCCAGGTTGGAGCGCGGCGTGCGGCCGATGGGCTTCTGGTCCACGCGCACCATCCGGTGCAGCCCCTCCATCCCCTCGACGATGCGGCCGCCCGTGGTCTTCACCTCGGAGCGCTCCAGGGGCTCGCCCTCCTCGTCCTCCTCGGGCGGCGCGTGGCCCAGGTGCGTGGCGACCAGCTCCACCAGCACCTGGCTCACCAGGCTCGACTTGCCGGAGCCGGAGATGCCCGTCACGGTGGTGAAGACACCCAGCGGGAAGTCGACGTCCAGCCCGTGCAGGTTGTTGCGCGACACGTCCTTCAGCCGCAGCCAGCCCTTGGGGGCGCGGGGCGCGTGCGTGCGCGTGGTCTGCTCGCCGAAGAGGTAGCGCCGCGTCTGGGAGGACTCCACCTCCTGGAGCCCGTCCAGCGGGCCGCTGTAGAGGATTTCGCCGCCCTTCTCGCCAGCGGCGGGGCCCACGTCCACCACCCAGTCCGCGTGGCGGATGACGTCCACCTCGTGCTCCACCACGAACAGCGAGTTGCCCGAGCCCTTCAGCGAGTCCAATGCGCGCAGCAGGGCCTGGGTGTCCGCCGGATGCAGGCCCGCGGAGGGCTCGTCCAGCACGTAGACCACGCCGAACAGGTTGGAGCGCACCTGGGTGGCCAGCCGCAGCCGCTGGAGCTCACCGGGTGAGAGCGTGGGGGTGGCGCGCTCCAGCGACAGGTAGCCCAGCCCCAGCTCCATCAGGACGTGCAGGCGCTCCACCAGGTCCTTCGCGATGCGCTCGGTGACGAGCGCCTTCTCGGGGTGCTCGCGCGTGAGCTTCTTCAGGCCCTGGGCGGTGCCGTCGGAGAAGGGGCGCAGGAGCGCGTCGACGCGCTTGAGCGGCAGGCGGGACAGCTCGCCGTAGTCCAGGCCCGCGAAGGTGACGGACAGGGACTCGGGACGCAGCCGCTTGCCGTGGCAGACGCGGCACTCGCCGCTCTCCATGTACTGGGACACGCGCTTCTTGATGAGCGGGCTCTGCGTCGTGGCGAAGGCCTGGAGCACGTAGCGCCGCGCGCTGCTGAAGGTCCCCATGTAGCTGGGGGGTGACTTACGCTTGAGGGCCTGGCGCGTCTCGGCCGGCGTGAAGCCCGCATAGACGGGGACGGTGGGCTGCTCGTCCGTGAAGAGGATCCAGTCGCGGTCCTTCTTGGGGAGCTCGCGCCAGGGGCGGTCCACGTCGTAGCCGAGCGTCACCAGGATGTCGCGCAGGTTCTGCCCGTGCCACGCGGGAGGCCAGCCGGCGATGGCCCGCTCGCGGATGGTGAGCGAGTCGTCGGGGACGAGCGAGCGCTCCGTGACTTCGTACACGCGGCCCAGGCCATGGCAGTTCGGACAGGCGCCCGCGGGCGTGTTGGGGGAGAACGCGTCCGAGTCCAGGTGGGGTTGGCCCGCTGGGTACGTGCCGGCGCGCGAGTACAAGAGGCGCAGTGAGTTCGACAGGGTCGTCACGCTGCCCACGGACGAGCGCGTCGTCGGCGCTCCCCGGTGTTGCTGGAGGGCCACCGCGGGAGGGAGGCCCTCGATGGCGTCCACTTCCGGGATGCCCGCCTGGTCGATGAGCCTGCGGGCGTACGGGGCCACGGACTCGAAGTAGCGTCGCTGGGCTTCCGCGTAGAGCGTGCCGAAGGCGAGCGAGGACTTGCCCGAGCCGGAGACGCCGGTGAAGACCACCAGGGCGTCGCGTGGCATCTCCACGTCCACGTTCTTGAGGTTGTGCTCCCGGGCGCCACGGACGCGGACGAAGCCTGTCGGGCGGTCGCTGGGCGTGCCTGCATGGGAGGGACGGCGGGGTCGGCTCATGAAGTGGGCTCCTGCCGGGGGTCCTACCGAATCTGATGTCGGGAGGGAGCAACGAACAGCGGGGGAGCGACGAAGCCTCGTGAGATGGCCCCGGGTGCGTGAGGCTCACTGGAGACGGGCGGCCCTGCGAGCGGGTTGTCAGACGGGGCGGTCCAGGTGGGCCACACCTCAGGCGGTGCATGAGGCCCGTTGGACGGGTGCCCCCCGAGGGGGCACCAGACGGAGGCGAAGACCCGAGTGGTGGCTCGGAGCGAAGCATCTCCTGAGGTGTTGCTCGTGGGGACTCACGTCTGGGGCCCGGCTCGCCTTCCTGCCGTCTTCGGAGTCGCGAGACGCTTCTCCTGGAGTGTGGGTCGTTTCATCCGTGGGACGCGAGCGGGGCTCAGTCCCGCGGAGAAAGACGCCACGTTCGAAGGCCCTGGGCCTCCGTGGTATTTTTCGGTGGCGTGGACCCCGGTTCATCCTTCGTGCGCGAGGTCTGAATGCGCGAGGCCCTGGCTCCGTCGACTTGCGGCTTTGATGACAGGAGTGCTTGGGATGCATGGGGCTGACTCCGAGCCGTTCGATGCGGTGCTGCGGTCCGCTGGCGAGCTGTCCGCCGCGCGGCTGCGCGAATCACCAGGAGCCCGGGAGGCCGTGGCGCGCGCTGTCTCCGAGGCCACGGCCCTCGGTGACGCCGCGCCCGAGTCACGCGCTTTCGCAAGCCATCTCGGTGCGCAGCTCGCGCGCGCCTCGGACCCGAGGCTCACGCTGGAGCGGCTGCACAGCCGGGACCTCGCGCTCGCGCTCGCGTGCGCGGAGGGCGTGCCCGCGGCCCGTGCGCTGCTGGAGCAGGAGGTCTTCCGCGAGCTGCACGTCCCCTTGTCGCGCATCCATCCCTCGCCCATGTTCGCGGATGAGGTGCTTCAGGTGCTGCGCGCCAACCTCCTGATGCCTCGCCCGGATGCGCCTTCGCGGCTGCTCGGCTACGCGGGCTCGGGACCGTTGCTGCACTGGGTGAGCATCTCCGCGGTGCGCCTCGCGCTGCGGATGCGCAAGGCGCTCGGAGACGAATCGCTGGTCGATGCCGAGGTGCTCGCCGCGCATCCCGCGCCTGGAGGCCTGGAGCTGGGCTTCGTCCGCGAGGAGGCCCGAGGGCACGTGCGCGCGGCCTTCGTCCGGGCGGTGGCGTCGCTGGATGACGAGGACCGCGAGCTGCTGCGCCTGCACTTCGTCGAACGGTTGTCCCTCGAGCGAATGGGCGCGTTGTTCGGCCTGCACAAGTCCACGCTCTCCCGCCGGCTCTCCGCGGTGCAGTCCCTGTTGGAGAAGCGCACGCGACGCGCGCTCACCGAGCGCCTGTCGCTGCCCGGGCCGGAGGTGGACAGCCTGATGCGCGCCATCCAAGGCCGGTTGGATTTGAGCCTCTCGGGCCTGCTGGAGGCGAAGCCGTGAGCTGTCCCGACGAGAACACGCTCTCCGATTACGCGAGGGGTGAGCTGGACCCCGAGCGCACGACGCGCGTCCGCGAGCATGTCGCGGGGTGCTCGGAGTGTCGGAGCGTGCTCGCCGCGCTGAGTGGCCTGCAGACGCCTGCCCCATGGGTCGGAACGGGCGCGCGCGTGGGGCGCTACGTGGTGCTGGGGCTCCTGGGGGAGGGCGGCATGGGCCGCGTCCATGCGGCCTACGACCCGGAGCTGGACCGCAAGGTCGCGCTCAAGCTGCTGAACCTCACGAGGCTCGGGGAGGGCTCTCTCGGGCAGGCACGTCAGCGACTGGAGCGCGAGGCCCGCACGATGGCCCGGCTGTCGCACCCCCACGTGGCCCACCTGCACGACGTCGGTGAGTTCCAGGGGCAGCTCTTCCTGGTGATGGAGCTGGTCGAGGGCGGCACGCTGCGCCAGTGGCTCGCGGGGAAGACGCGCACGCGCCGGGAGATTCTCGAGCGCTTCGTCCAGGCCGCCGATGGGCTCGCGGCCACGCATGCGCTGGGCATCACCCACCGCGACTTCAAGCCCGACAACGTCCTGCTCACGCGTGACGCGCAGGTGCGCATCACCGACTTCGGTCTGTCCAACGCGGCGGCGCAGGAGTCCTCTCGGGCGGAAGGCCCCGCCGTCACCGGCGGCGAGGCGCTCACCCTCACGGGCGTGTTCCTGGGGACCCCCGGGTATGCCTCGCCGGAGCAGCTCCGCGGCGAGCGCGGGGATGCGCGCTCGGACCAGTTCTCCTTCTGCGTCGCGCTCTATGAGGCGCTCAACGGACAGCGCCCCTTCGAGGGCAACACGCGCGACGAGCTGCTGGCGTCCATGCGGCGCATGGAGGTGCGTCCCGAGAAACGCGGGCTGCCCTCGTGGCTCGTGGCCGTGGTCCGACGAGGGCTCTCGGTGGACCCGGCGCGACGCTTCGAGTCCATGGAGGTCCTCCGCGCACACCTCTCGCGCGAGGTCGGCGCCTGGAAGCGCAGCGCCGCCGTGGCCGTGCTCGCGGGTGGAGTGGTGGGCCTGGGGTTCCTCGTGTTGGGGCCGTCCTCGAAGGACTCCAGCGAGGTCTGTCATGGCAGCGAGCGGCACCTCGTGGGCGTCTGGGACGTGCCCGTGCGCGAGTCGGTGCATCAGGCCTTCCTTCGGACGGGGGACGCCTCGGCGGAGGCCTCGTTCCAGGCCGTGGCCTCTTCGCTGGACCGGTGGACCCGCGACTGGACACACGCGCATCAATCCGCGTGCGAGGCGACGCGGGTCTTCGGCGAGCAGTCGGAGGCGGCGCTGGGATTGCGGATGACGTGTCTGGACCAGCGCCTGGACGAGCTGTCGCGCTTGACGGTGGCGCTCCAGGGCGCGGACGCGCGGACGGTGGAGCGAGGCTTCGGACTCGGGACGTCGCTTGGCGGCGTGGTCCACTGCGCGGACGTGCGCACGTTGCAGGAGGCGGTCTCCCTTCCGCAGGACCCGAAGGCTCGCGCGGAGGTGGACGCGGTACGTGTGGAGCTGGCGCGCGCGAACGCGGAGCTGCTCGCGGGCCACACGCCCGAGGCGCTCAAGATTGCACTGCCTGCGCGGGAGCGCGCGCTCGCGACGCGTCACCGGCCGCTCGAAGCGGAGGCACATCAACTCTGTGCGTTCCTGCAGGAGGACGCGGGGGCGTTCGACGAGGCCCGGAAGTCCCTGGCCCAGGGCTCGCTGGCGGCCGAGGCGGGGCGACACCTGGGCGTGCTCGGGCGGGTGCTCAAGTCCCAGGCGTGGTTGCACGGGTACAGCCTGGGGCGCACGCAAGAGGCCTGGCCCTACTTCCATCGCGCGAGGGCCGTGGCGGAGTCCCTGAGGGACGCCGAACTGGATGCGCTGCTGGACCACGTGCAGGCGGAGCTGCTGGAGCAGGAGGGGCGCTTCGCGGAGGCCGAGCCGCTGCTGCGCGCCTCGCTGGAGGCCGCCAGCGCGAAGGGGCGGACGCATGCGCACGCGGAGCTGAGCGGACGGCTGGGCATGCTCGCCCGGAAGCAGGGGCGCTTCATGGAGGCGAGGCACTGGCAACAGGAGTCGGTGCGGCTCCACGAGGCGTACTTCGGACCGACGCACCGGGACACCGGACGTGCCCTGGTGAACCTGGGCGGGACGCTGGCGATGCTGGGGGAGCTGTCCCAGGCGGAGGTCGTCCTCCACCGCGCGCTCGACATCCTCCGTCACACGTTGGGGGATGCGAACCTCTCGGTGGCCCGGGCCTGGTCGAACCTGGCGCTCGTCCATTTCGAATGGGGGCACGGCGCCCAGGCACGCGAGGCCGCGGAGGAGAGCTGGTCGGTGGCGCAGAAGAGCGTGGCCGCCGACAGCCCGGTGTTGATGGGCCTGGCGTCGAACCGGCTCGGGGTCCTGGGCGAGCAGGGCGAGCGCGCGCGGGAGCTCACCCACGCGCGAGGCGTCCTGGCGCACCGGGAGCGGGTCTACGGTGCCGCTCATCCGGAGGTGGCCCTGGACCTCCACGAGGTGGGCCGGCTGCTGCGGCTGTTGGGGTGCCAGGAGGAAGCGCGAGGTGTCCATGCGCGAGGTGTCGCGCTCCAGCAGCCGCTCGTCGCGAAGGGCGAGGTGGACGCAACGGGGCTGCGAGCCCTCGCGGACGCGCTCCTCTTCCTGGGGCAGGTGGACGAGGCGAAGCGTCACGTGGAGCAGGCACTCGTGGGCATGGAGAAGGACCTGGGGCCTTCGTCATCCGAGCGCATCGAGGCGCTGCTCCTCCTGGGAGACGTCCAGCTCGCGCGAGGCCAGCCCGCGGAGGCACTCCCTCCGCTGCGCACGGCGCTGGCCTCGCTCACGCAGCGCCAGGTGGTCTCCGCGCGAGTGCCCAGGGTGCGTCGTCGCCTGGCGCGGGCGCTGCGGCTGACGGGAGCGACTGAGGAGGGCTGCGAGCAGGCGAGGCGCGCGTGGGAGGAGCTGGGCGCCTGGAGCAAGGCCTACGCCCTGGAGACGCGCGAGGCGCGGGCCGAACTGGGACTCTGTCGAGAGTAGCGGTCGCGCTCCCAAGAACCGGTCGCACCGCCAGGTCGAGTCCCATGGTGCGGTCGACCGCCTTCGTGAGCGACGCGGCAGATTCTTCCGCGCCAGTGCGTCGCGAGCCTCGAACGAGCCGAGGCCCACCACCTCAGTCGAGCAGCTGCATCAGGTCCGCGCGGGTGATGGCGGCGCCGCCACCGGAGGCGCCTCCCAGCGCGGACTCGAAGAGCGCGCGCTTCTTGTCCTGGAGCGTGAGGATCTTCTCCTCCACCGTCCCCTGGGACACCAGCCGGTACACCATGACGGGTCGCTGCTGGCCGATGCGATGCGCGCGGTCCGCGGCCTGGTTCTCCACGGAGGGGTTCCACCACGGGTCCACCAGGAACACGTGGTCCGCCGCCGTGAGGTTCAAGCCCGTGGCGCCCGCCTTGAGGGAGATGAGCATCACCGGCGGGCCCTTCGGGTCCTGGAAGGCCTCCGCCACCGCGCCTCGGTTGGACGTGCCGCCGTCCAGGCGGATGAAGCCGATGTCCGCCTCCCGCAGCGCCGGCTCGATGAGGTCCAGCATCGACGTCCACTGCGAGAAGACGAGCGCCTTGTGCCCGTCCTCCACCGCCGTGGCGAGCGCCTCCACCAGCGCCTGGACCTTCGACGACGACTTCGCGTGCTGACCCGGGACGAGCGCCGGATGGCACGCGGCCTGCCGCAAGCGCAGCAGCGCCTCCAGCGCCTTGAGCACGCTGCCGCCGGCCTCCAGCTGCGACACCACCTCTTCCCGAGTGGCCGAGTACACCGCGTCATAGACGGCGCGCTCGTGCTCGCTCAGGGTGACGTGGCGGACGGACTCGGTGCGCGGCGGCAGCTCCGGCGCCACGTCCCGCTTGAGCCTGCGCAGCACGAAGGGCCGGATGCGCGCGCGAAGCCGCTCGGCCGCGCCCTTGAGGTTGTCCGAGACGGGCCGCGCCCAGCGCTCCTCGAAGTCCTTGCGCCCCCCGAGCAGGCCCCGGTTGGTGAAGTGCATCAGGCTCCACAGCTCCTCGAGCCGGTTCTCGATGGGCGTGCCGCTGAGCGCGAGCCGGAAGTTCGACTCCAGCTCGTACGCCGCGCGCGCCACCTGGCTGTCGGGGTTCTTGATGGCCTGCGCCTCGTCGAGCACCACCATGTCCCACGTCTTCGCGCCCAGCACCTCCGCGTCCAGCCGCAGCAGCGCATACGTGGTGAGCGTCACGTCGGCCGTCTCGTCCAGGGAGCGGCCGGGGCCGTGGTACACGGACACCTTCAGCGACGGCCGGAAGCGCCGCACCTCCGCGTGCCAGTTGGGCAGCACGCTGGTGGGCGCCACGACGAGCGTGCCCTTCCCAATCATGCAGAGGGTCTGCAGCGTCTTGCCCAGACCCATGTCGTCCGCGAGCACGCCGCCCAGTCCCGCCTGCCGCAGGAAGGTGAGCCAGCTCACGCCGTGCAATTGGTACGGGCGCAGCTTCGCGGTGAGGTCCTGGGGAAGGTGGGGCTCGGGCAGCTTCTCGAAGCCCTTCACCAGCGGCGCCAGCTTCTCCAGGCCGGGCGGGGGCGGGTGCTCCAGCGCCTCGCACAGGTCCGTGAGCTGGGGGATGGCGTGGTTGGCGATGCGGCCATTCGAGTCGCGCGCCGCCAGCAGGTCCGTCACGCGCTGCCCATGCGACTTCAGCCACTGGGTGGGCAGGGGCGCCCAGCCTCCGCCCTCCAGCGGCACCAGGCCCAGGCCCTCTTCGTAGGCCTTCATCACCGCGGCCGCGTCCACCATGCGCGGCGCGTCCGGGCCCGCGCCCTCCACCTCGAAGTTGAACGAGACGCCGACGCTCGGCGCGCCCACCTCCGTGGTGCCCGTCTGCACGCCGAGCACGGGCTTGAGCTTCACGTCCGGGCTGACGAAGCGCGCCGCGTCGCCGGTGAGCCCGCCGCGCCAGCGCCGCAGCTTGTCGGCGAGCTGCACGGCCTCCTTGCCCTGCACCGCCACGCGCCGGCCGGGGACCATGTTCAACTCGTCGCGCAGGCCGTGGATGAGCTTCTGCTCGGCGCCCTCGTCGCGCACGGGCACCGCGCCGCTCAGGTACACCATGCGCCCGTTGTCGATGCGCACCGTGGGCGGCGAGCCGTACACGAGCGTGGGCAACACGGAGAGCCCGCCCTCGAGCGGGTCCAGCTCCAGGGAGATGCGCGGCTTGAGCGTGCGGTCGATGGCCGGCAGCCGCTTGCTCTTCACGTCCACCGGCAGGCGCCTGGCCAGCTCCGGCAGCACCTTGCCGGTGAGCTCGCCCATCTGGTCCGGCGAGAAGGCGCGCTCCTGCGGCAGCTTCTCCAGCCGCGAACCGGAGAGGGACTGCTCGCCGAGCCGGAACAGCACGCCGCCGCCCACCGCGATGCCGGGGCTGATGACCTCGGTGACGCGCGGGTCCCTGTCCACCTTCATCACGGTCTGCTCGCCCCGGTCCTCCACGGTGACGCGGGGCAGGAGCAGCTCGCTGGAGACGGACATCAACATCCCGTCGAAGAGGATGGTGCGCGCGGGCTCCAGCGCTCGCAGCAGCGCATCCAGTCGCTCCGGCGGGAGCGCGCCGCGCGTGGGCCTGGCGAGCAGCGCGTCCACCACGCGGTCGCACGGCTCCACCTGGATGCGCGCGGCCTCCACGGGGTTCGTCAGCAGCGAGGACAGGCTGCGCGCCAGCAGCCGCGCGGTGTTGTCCGGACGGACCACCAGCCGCTCCAGCTGGAGGCCCCCGTCCACGCGCTTGAAGCGGTACACCAGCCGCTCCGGCTTGGCCGTCGCTCCAGGCCGCGCACCGGGCGCTGGGGCCGTCGTGGGACGAGCGGGCGCCGAGGGCCGCGCGGACGCCATGGGTCGCGCGGGCGCGGCGGGACGTGCGGGAGCCGCGGGACGGGGCGGAGCGCCCTTCTGCGCGGCGTGGTGGAGGAAGAGGGCGGCGGCGACCACGTGCTCGCACGGGTCATGCTTCCCCCGGCAGTCGCACTCCCAGATTTCGTCCTCGGGATAGAGGACCGTCGTCACGGGGGCGGGGCGGCCGGTGGCGCGCACGCGCAGCACCGTCTCCTCCTCGCCGACGGACTGCACCGAGACGGCGCCGGCGCGGGCCAGGCCCATGCCGGCGGACCAGGTCTCCGGGCGCGCTTCCTCCTGGATGGTTTCGAGCAGGTCGGCGGTCGCGGACATACGGGGACCGCCTCCCTAGCGCCGCGGCGGACCCGGCGCAATCCTCGCCTGCGCCGGGTCCGTGGGAGACGGGCCTACGGGTAGGTGTCCAGGTACGCGCGGTGGCTGTTGGAGAACTCGAAGTTCGTGAACTGGTCCCAGTTGATGGACCAGGTCATCAGGCCCTTGAAGCCGGGGTAGCCCGCGGGGTTTCGCAGCACGTAGGTGCCGCCGAAGGACTGGCCCTTGAGCAGGTAGTCGAGCGCCTTGTGCACGTTGGCCGGCGTGGTGTACCCGCCGCCCGCCGCCTGCGGTGACGACGGCAGGCCGATGAGCACCTGGTCCGCGCGCAGCCCCGGGAACATCGCGCTGGTGTTGCCGCCCACGGGGAAGCCCTGAATCATCATCTCCGCCATGGCCACGTGGAAGTCCGGCGTGCTCTGCGCGTAGGCCCGGCCGTCGAGCGCCATGACGGTGCCGGTGTTGTAGTGCTGCACGTGCAGGTACGTCAGCCTGTCCCTCAGCGCGTGGATGACGGGCAGGTACGCGCCCCAGGGGCCGCCGTACGCGGACATGCCGCCCTGCACGTAGGCCGTCTCGGGCGCCATGGTGAGGATGAAGCCCGTGCCGTTCTGGTTGAGCAACTGGCGCGTGGCCTGGATGATGTTGACGATGCGCGGCGTCGTCGGGTTGCGGAAGTCGGTGTCCCCGCCGTTGAGCGACAGCGAGCTGCCCTCCAGGTCCAGGTCCAACCCGTCGAAGCCGTACGTGGTGATGAGGTTCTGCATCGTGGTGACGAAGTTCTGCCGCGCGGTGGCGTCGTCCAGGTGCACCGTGCCGTTCGCCCCGCCGATGGAGATGAGCACCTTGCGGCCCTGGCTCTTGAGCAGCGCGATGTCCGCCTTGAAGTCCGCGACGCTCGAGTTGTACGGCGTGAAGGCCATGTTGCCGGAGCCCGCGCCGCCCACGGGCTCGGCGAAGGCGACCTGGATGACGTTGAACTTCGCGGAGATGTCGCGAAGGCGGATGTTCGTCGAGCCGTTGTCGAAGTTGTGCCAGTAGCCCACGATGAGCTTGTTGCCCGTGGGCTGCGTGCCCGTCGTCGTCGCGGACACGCTGTTGCTCGCCGCCGAGCGGTTGCCCGCCGCGTCGCGCGCCTTCGCGGTGAAGGTGTAGGTCGTGTTCGCGTTGAGGCCCGTCACCGTGACGCTGGTGGCGCCCGTGGTGGTGGCCGAGGCGCTGCCGCCGCCGTTGACGAAGACTTCGTAGCCGGTGACGGCCACGTTGTCCGTGGACGCGCTCCAGCTCAGCGACACGCTGCTGTTGCTCACGCCCGTGGAGCGCAGGCTGCCGGGCGTGGACGGCGGCACGGTGTCGACCGGGGGCCGCGGAGAGGTCGTCACGCTGTGCGCGCTGCTCGCGGCCGAGCGGTTGCCCGCGGCGTCCCGGGCCTTCACGGTGAAGGTGTACGTGGTGTTCTCCGAGAGGCCCGTCACCGTGACGCTGGTGGCGCCCGACGTGGTGGCCGACGCGGCCGTGCCTCCGTTGGTGAAGACCTCGTAGCCGGTGACGCCCACGTTGTCCGTGGACGTGCCCCAGGACAGCGACACGCTCTCATGGGTCTTCGCCGTGGACGTGAGCGAAGGTGGGGCCGAGGGCGCCTGGGTGTCCGGCGGTGGATTCCCCGTACGCTCCAGCCAGAGGGCGGGAACGTTCGGCGGCTCCCAGCCGACGAGCGACGTGTGGGACTGCCGGCAGTCATAGCCCTTGCCGGAATAGGAGACGATGTCGCCCACCGTGTACGGCGTGTTGGGCGCCCATGCGCCCCGGTCCGCCGCCAGCACGTGCGCGGGGAGCAGGAGGCACAGCAGGGTGGTGAGGGCCACGAAGGCGGTGAGGCCCGCCCGGTGGAGGAGTCCTGGAAGCTGCATGGCATCTGCCTTTCAGCTGGGGGAAGAGGCGCCCGGAGGCACCCCCCGCCAGAGAGAGGCGGAGCCCATTTTTCGGGTCAAACCTCGATTCCGGCTTCCGGCGCCCTCGCGCGGCCCCGCCCGCGCGGAGGCCCATTTCCGTCCCTATTTTCGGAAGAAGGTCCTAAGAGGCGAGTCATTCCAGGGGGTTGGCGGCGGTCCTCAAAATAAATCGAGGCCGTGTCGATCTCCCGTGCGCCGGTTCGACGAAGCAATGAAGCCGGAGCGCAACCGGCGCGGAACCTCGGAACGACAAGGAGCACGCAATGCGATTCATGGTGATTGTGAAGGCGGACAAGAACTCGGAAGCCGGAGTGATGCCGGACGAGAAGCTGATGACCGAGATGGGGAAGTACAACGAGGAGCTGGTGAAGGCCGGGGTGCTGCTCGCCGGCGAGGGGCTCCACCCCAGCTCGAAGGGCGTGCGCGTTCGCTTCAACGGCACCTCACGCACGGTGATTGACGGGCCCTTCGCGGAGACGAAGGAGCTGGTGGCCGGCTTCTGGCTCTTCCAGGTGAAGTCCAAGGAGGAGGCCATCGAGTGGGTGAAGCGCTGCCCGAACCCGATGCTGGGCGAGTCCGAGATCGAAATCCGCCAGGTCTTCGAGATGGAGGACTTCGGCGAGGCGATGACGCCGGAGCTGCGGGCCCAGGAAGAGCGGTTGCGTGAGGCGACCGCCAAGAATTGAGCGCCTCGCCCCACCACCACACCCCAAGGCACGGGGCCCCGGGAACCTCGCGGGCCCGTGCAAGTCTTTTTTTGTCGCCCGCACGGCCATTTGACGATGGCTGTGTTTCAGTGTGTCTGGATTGTCCATGAGGCCATGTATGGCCATGGACGAGCGAACGCTCGCTTGAGAGCGCATGCGTGGGTTCACCCGCATGCCCCTCGCGGGCGCGGCCCGCATTGCGGGAAGAAACCCGGGTAGCGTCAATTCATTCCCATGCACGGACACCACGAACGTCCGTTCATGGTTGTCATTGTTTCACGCTCCGTGGGTTCGGACACGCAATGTCAGACCCCTCATGCACAACGCACGTGTCTCATTCATCCATGCGTTGTCAGAATCGTGAGGGTTCAGCATGTCTCCGTCATCCCCGCAGGGCATTCCTTCTTCCGCTCAGGTCCTGGAGCGGATTCGTCAGTGCGCGGCGTCCGTCACGCGGTATCCGCTCGACATCCTCACGGCGGAGGCCTCGCTCGAGGACGAGCTGGGCATCGACTCGGTGAAGCTCGCGGAGATCGCCGCCGTCGTGGCGCGCGAGTTCAACCTCTCCGCGGACCGGCTGCCCAGGGGCGCGAAGGCGCGCACGCTCGGGGCCATCGCGGAGGGCGTCGCCTCGTTGCTCGCGGAGTCCGCGCCCGTCGTGGCGCCTCCCGTCGCAGCGGAGGCGACGCCCAGGGCGTCGGTCGCGGCTCGCGTCCAGGCGGCCGCCACGCCGCGGCCCGTGGGGGGCGCGTCGGTGGACCTGGAGTCGAAGGTCCGCGCCGTGTTCGCGCGGGTGACGCGCTATCCGGAGGAGCTGCTGACGCTCGACGCCGACCTGGAGGACGAGCTGGGCATCGACTCCGTCAAGCAGGCGGAGGTGGTGGCCGTGCTCATCAAGGAGCTCGGCTGGGAGGTGGCGCCCAAGCCGTCCCAGCGCCTGCGCACCCTCTCCGCCATCTGCGAGGCCATCCGCTCCCAGCAGGGCGCGGCGACGGTGACGAGCCCTCCCGTGGAGCAGGCGCCCGTGCGGGTCGCACCGCCGTCCAGGCGCCAGCCGCCGCTGCCGTTCGAGGGCAAGGTCGCGCTCGTCACGGGCTCGGGGAAGGGCATCGGCAAGGTCATCGCCATGCGCCTGGCCAGCGCGGGGGCCACGGTGGTGGTCAACTCGTTCCACTCGCGTGACGATGGGGAGCGGACCGCGCAGGAGATCCTCGCGGCGGGCGGCAAGGCGCTGCACCTGTGGGGCTCCGTCGCGCACGAGGAGCACCTGGAGCGGCTGTTCTCCGCCATCGGCGAGCGGCTCGGCGGGCTGGACTTCCTGGTGTGCAACGCGTCCAACGGGCTCATCGGTCCGTTCGACCGGATTGCGCCCCGGGACTGGGACAAGGCGTTCCGCACCTGCGTCACCGGGACGTACGAGTGCGCCATGCGGGCCCGCCCGCTGATGGCGCGGCGCGGGGGCGGGGCCATCGTCACGATGTCGACGTCCATGTCCCAGCGGTACATGCACGACCTGGGGTGCCAGGGCGTGGTGAAGGCCGCGGTCGAGTCGCTCACCCGGTATCTGGCGGCGGAGCTGGCCCCCGAGGGCATCCGCACCAACTGCGTGTCCGCGGGCCCGGTGCACGGCGAGCTGCTGGGGATGTTCCCGGATGCGCCCGGGCGGGTGGCGCGCTGGGAGGCCGCGACGCCGGGAGGACAGCTCTGCACCGCGGACGACGTGGCGGACGTGACGGAGCTCTTGCTGGGCTCCAGGACGCAGCGGGTGAACGGCGCGGTCTGGGTCGTGGACGGTGGGCTCTCCGGAACGGTGGATGGCCTGCTGCCCTCGAGGCCCGCGCGAACCCACGGACACGATGACCGGGCACAGCTCGCCCTGGACGCCTGAACCCTTTCGCTCGGGAGACCTGCCATGGGTTACTTCGCCGTCCCGTACGTCATCCACTTCGATGACACGATGGCCTACGGGAGCCATCACTTCCTCACCAACTTCAAGTTCCAGTGCGCGGGCCGTGAGCACCTGCTCTTCAGCCCGCACTTCTTCGAGGTGCCGGAGTTCCGGCGCGACTTCGACCGGGTGCTCCTGCTCACCTACGAGGGGTACTCGCGCAACCTCTCGCCCGCGAACCTGGGGGACAGCCTCGTGGTGCTGACCACGTTCGAGGAGCGGGGCGAGGTCGGCGTGCGCTTCTGCTTCCGGACGCTGAAGCGGGACGGGACGCCCGTGGCGTGCGGCTACCAGACGGTCCTCTGCGCGGACAGGGCCACCGGCGCCCTGTGCGCCTTCCCGGATTCGTTCCGCCCCTGCTTCGAGTCGCTGTCGAACATGTTCGAGCCCGCGTCCGCGCAGAGCTTCCGCGAGCGCGTGCTCAAGGGCGGCTCCGCCATCCAGGAGCTGTTCTCCGAGCCGGTGCGTGCGCTGGCCCGGCGTCTGCTGGAGGACCCGGCCTCGCTGGGGACCTCCAGGCTGGTCGACGTCGATGCCCTGGTGGCGAGCGCTCCGGTCGCGGTGGAGCCGGCGCGGAGCCCCACGCTCCAGTTGCCGACGGGGGCCACCGCGTTCCTCTTCGCGGGGCAGGGGTCCTTCGAGCCGGAGTTGTTCGCGCGGCTCAAGTCCCTGCAGCCCGAGCTCCGCGACGAGCTCATGTCCGTCGTGGACGTGGCCCGAGGACACGGGTTCGACGTGCGCCCGTTGGTGGAGGCGCGGGACGCGGCCGAGGTGCGTCACGCACTGGAGCAGGAGCCGCGGCTCGACCAGCTCGGCATCTTCCTGTCCGGTGTGCTCGGCGCGCGGTGGTTGATGCGCGAGGGCACGGCGCCGGACGTCTTCGTCGGGCACAGCTTCGGGGAGATTGCCGCGATGACGGCGGCGGGGGCGATGGACCTGCGCTCCGGCGCGGAGGTCGTGTGCCTGCGGGTCCTCGCGCTCGAGACGGTGCCGGAGGACCTGGGGACACTCGCCGCCGTAGCACTGGGCGAGGCGGACACGGCGCGTGCGCTGGTCGAGAGTGGCGTCACGGGGGTGACGGTGGCGGGGCGCAACCACGCCAAGCAGACGGTGGTGGCGGGGGCCCGTTGGGAGCTGGAGCGACTGCGAGCCCACCTGGAGCAGCGAGGGCAGGGCTTCACCTTCGTGTCGAGCCGGTACCCCTTCCACCATCCAGGCCTCCGGCCCGCGGCGGAGGCGTTTCGGGTCGCGCTGTCGCGGGTCGAGATGAAGACGCCGCGGGGGCTCATCTACTCGCCCATCGAGCGGCGCGTGTACGCGGGAGCTCCGGGCGAGCTGGCGGAGGCGCTGGCGGCGCACCTGCTCAAGCCGTTCGACTTCCTCGGCGCGGTGGAGCGGCTGTCGAGCGCGGGGTGCACGCGCTTCCTGGACTGCGGCACGGACGGACGGCTGGCGCGCATCGTCCAGCGCATCCCGGTTCCGACGGGGCCGCTCGACGTGCGCGCCATCTCCGCGCTGCTGCCGCCTCGCTCCGAGCCGGTGGCGTCGGCTCCCGTGAAGAGCGAGCCGCCGAAGGCGGATGCGACCATTGCCATCGTGTCGCTCGGCTGCATGTTGCCGGGAGGCGCGAAGGACCCCGAATCCTTCTGGCGCAACATCCGGCAGGGCATCAGTGGAATCGTGGACCCTGGGGCCCGCGAGCCGTCGCTGGTGACGGACTTCATCGGGCCGGTGGGCACGCCGGACCGGGCCTACACGTTGCTCACGGGAGCCGTGCGTGACGAGGACCTGGTGGCGCCGGAGGGGGCGGACCCGGAGCGCTTCCGGCGTTATGTCCGCGAGCAGAAGCTGCTGGCCATCGCGCTGGCCCAGTCGATGGAGGGCCTCGGGGCGCATGCTCCGGAGCGCATCCAGTGTCTGCTCGGCTCCACGGCGGAGGGCTCCTCCGAGTACGACGCCGCGCTGAGTCTGGAGGCGGGCGAGGCGCTGCTGCGCGCGAAGGGGATGCATGGCGCGGACGTGGCCCTGCTGTCCCGGGCCGCGCGCGAGGTGATGGGCGTCGAGGCCCGCTCGTCGGAGCTGGCACCGCATCCCACGCTCCAGGCGGTGGTGACGGACGTGGTGGGGCGCGGTGTCTCCACGGTGCTTCTGGATGCGGCCTGTGCGTCCTCGCTCTACGCCATCGCGTTGGGGATGAAGACGCTCCAGCGAGGGGAGGCGGACCTGGTGCTGGCGGGAGGAGTCTTCTCTCCGGGGCCTGGCAACAACTGCCTCTTCTCGCAGTTCAACGGGCTGTCGGCGACGGGGAGCAGGCCGTTCGACGCGAGCGCGGATGGCGTCATCTTCGGTGAGGGCGCGGGGGTGGTGGGGCTGATGCGCCTGTCGGATGCGCTCGCGCGGGGCCTGCCTGTTCGCGCTGTCATCCGAGGCACGGGGTTGTCGAGCGATGGCCGCAGCAGCTCCGCGAATGTCCCTCGCGTGGAGGGACAGGTGGCGGCGATGACCGCCTGTTATGCGGCGGCGGAGGTGGACCCGGCTTCCATCCAGTACCTGGAGGCGCACGGCACCGCGACGCCCGCGGGAGACGCCACCGAGCTGAAGTCGATCGGCCGGGTCTTCGCGGGCAAGCGCGCGGGCATCCAACTGGCGAGCGTGAAGGCGCTCATCGGACACGTGGGCTGGGCGGCCGGCGCCGCGTCGGTCATCAAGCTGTGCAAGGCGCTGGAGCACCGGTTGTTCCCGAGGCAGGCGAACTTCGAGCGGCCTGGCGACGCGCTGCGCGCGCTCGGCGCGGACTTCGAGGTGAGTCAGCGTGAGCAGCCCTGGCCGGAGAACGGGGCGAATCCCCGGCGGGCCGCGACGAACGGCTTCGGCTTCGGGGGGACGAACGCGCACCTGGTGCTCGAGGAGTACCGAGGCGATGCGTCGCCCGTGTCGACGCGGTCCGGGTCGATGAGCGAGCTGGTGGTCGTCGCCGCGGAGGGCGTGTACCCGGATGCGCGAGGGACGCCGCGAGTGGGCGTGCCGTCGGAGGTGGGGACGCGCTTCGAGGTCGGAGCGTTCCGTCTGCCCTCCTCGTTGAGGTTGTTGCCGGACATCGCCGAGGACATGGACCTGACGCAGGGGCTCGCGCTCACGGCGGCGAGCGCGCTCGTGGAGAAGCTGGGTGGCTTCGACGGGCTGCGCTCGGGAACGGCCATCGTGCTGGGGCTCGAGGGAAAGACGCGCAGGGGCGTGGAGGCCATCCAGCGGGTGCTGGCCGCGTCGACGCGGCGTGGGCTTCGCGAGCTCGTCCTGGGCACTCCGGAGCGCGCGGCGCTGCTTCCGTTGGCGGAGGCGCTGCACGACACGGTGCTGGGGAGTGTGCGGCCGTCGGGGCCCTACACGCTCCAGGGGATGATGGCGAACGTCACGCCGGGGCGGGTGGCGGGGGCGCTGGATACGAAGGGGCCCAACTTCGTCATCGACGCGGGAGCGGCCTCGTTGGCCGAGGCGCTGAAGGCCGCGAGGGACGTGTTGGAGACGGGCTTCGAGCTGGTCCTCGTCGGGAGCGCGAACGTGCTCCGGCCGGGCGCGGTGGATGCGGCGAGCGCGTCGGAGGGGGTGATGTTGCTGGCGGTCACCACCGCCGAGAAGGCCGCACAGCGAGGGCTGAAGGTGATGTGCGGCTTGCGCCTGTCCTCTTCGGAGCCTGTACGAGAGGACGCCGTGACGCGACTGTCAGCGCATTCGGCGAGCGAGGGGCTCGCGGTGCTGCGCGCGGTGCAGGCGGCGAGTGAGGGACGCGCGGGGACGCTGTGCTTCCACCCGGACGCGGCGAAGGGCACGCGTCTGTCGGTGGAGCTCATCCCTCCGCAGGCACGTGTCACCGGAGCGCGAACTCATGTCATGGAGAACCCGCGCATCGAGGGGGCTCGGCATGAGGCGGCGGCCTCGACAGCGAGGACCTCGCACCCAGCCGCCGCGATGTCGACCTCCAAGGTGGGTGAGACGGTAGCGAGGGCTCAAGCCGTGAGCGCGAGAGTGGATGCGTCCGCGCCCCAGGCAGAGGCGAGTGGCTTCGACCTCAGTGCGTCCATCGGCTACCACGCCCCTGTGCTCGTCGAGCATCCAGCGCGAGTGACGCGGACCTCGGTGCTCACGGGGCGACGGGTCCTGTTCATCGCGGGAGACGAAACCCTGGCACATGAGCTGGAGGAGCAGGCGCGCCGGCTCGGTGTGTCGGACCACCTCATCCTCTTCGCGGGCCCCGCGACGAGCACGAAGGGCAGGGTGCGCGGAATCGACCTGTCGAGCGAGGAGATCGCCGAGGCGGGACTGGAGGCCCTCGGCTTCGAGCCCCAGCTCATCCTCGCCGTCACGCGTGTCCACGGTGGCGACGAGCCCCAGGTCGTCGAGCAGACCGCCCTGCGCCACGAGGCACTCGAGCTGCTGTTCCTCGCGGCCCGTCGCTCCTACGAGAAGCTCGTCGCCGGAGAAGTCGAGCTGGCGAGTCTCTGCATGGGCGGGCTGGGACCTCGGCGTGTCCTGCATCCCGTGACGGGGCTGTTCGCGGGGCTGCTCAAGTCCATCGCGAGGGAAGTCCCGGCCAGGAACGTCCGGGCCATCTCGACCACGAGCACCCTGCTGCCCGAGTCCCTGGACCAGGCGCTCCTCGAGCTGGGCTCGGAGGAGGACGAGGAAGGCCCGTCGGTCGAGGTCTGCTTCGACGGCGAGACGCGCTGCGTGCGCAGGCTGCGCCCCACCTCGTCACCGTCCTCGGGACCGGCCCTGCTCGACTCGAGTTCCGTGGTCCTGCTGACAGGCGGCGGCCGTGGCGTCACGGCGGTGCTTGCGGGCGCGCTGTTGAAGCGCTACGGCTGCACGGTGGTCCTCCTGGGCCGGAGCGACCCGGAGGCGGCGCCCGAGAGAATCCTCGTCGCGACGGACGAGCAACTCCCCGCGCTGGAGCGGGAGTTCTACACCCACGAGCTGGCCACGACGTGGGGCGTCCGGATGCCGGAGCTGCGCGCGCGCTTCGAGCGTCACCTGGCCGCCCGCGAGCTTCGCTCCACGCTCATGGGGCTCGCCCGGCTGCCAGGGCGGACCGTCTACCGCGTCGCGGATGTCACCCGTCCCCAGGACGTGGCGAAGGTCATGGACGAGCTCGTCCGCGAGTTCGGCCGACTGGACCTCGTGGTCCACGGCGCGGGCACGCAGACCTCCAAGAAGCTCAACCGCCGCCGGCTCGCGGAGCTGCGAACGAACCTGGACACCAAGCTGCTCGGGCTGCACCACCTGCACGCGGCCTGCGCCAGTCGCTTCGGACGCACGGTGCCCTTCCACGTGCTCACGTCCGCCTTCAGCTTCATCGGCAATGACGGACAGGCGGACTACGGCGCGGCGAACGAGGCGCTGGACCGGCTCTGCGCCTGGGTGGACGACGTCAACCCCCGCGCACACTGGTGCAGCGTGGGGTGGCTCGCCTGGGATGGCATCGGGATGACCCGGGGCTCCGAGTACCGGGTGCTCGGCGCCAGCCGCAAGCTCCGAGGCATCCGTGCCGAGGAGGGCGAGGCCCTGTTCCTCCAGCTCGTGGACGGCCAGCCGCGCGAGGCCATCAACGTGCAGCTCACCCAGAACGAGCGCGAGTTCTACGGCCTGCGACTCCTCCCCGAAGGCTCCGCGGGGGCCACCGCGCCGCGCCCCGTCGTCCGCGAGGTGCGGGTCGACGCCGCGAGCGTGCCGTGCCTGGAGGACCACCTGGTGCGCGGCACGCCCACGCTCCCGGGGGCCTGGGCGTTGGACCTGATGCTCCGGGCCGCGGTGGGAGACCGGCTGCCGGAGCTGAACACCGTCACCATCGAGGACGTCCGCTTCTCACGCTTCATCCGCGTGCGGCCCGGCGGCCACCAGGCCCTGCGCGCCGAGTGCACGCCGTGGGTCGATGAACCCGGGGTGCATGGTGTGCGGGTGCGGCTGTTGGGGGACATCGTCCACGCCTCCGGCGTGGTGCTCGAGCGTGACCTCGTCTACGCGGAGGCGCGCTTCACGCTGACCCGGCAGCCACCCCAGGGCGTGCCGGGACTCGACGCGGCGGCGCCTTCGGGGCGAGGCATCCTGGTCGAGGACCCTCATTGCGCCCCGGGCGGTCCCATCGAGCTGCGCAAGATGTTCGACTGCCTGGAGGACATCCGCCTGGAGCCCGCGGCGCGCTTCGCGAAGCTCGGCCTGCCGACGCGGCGGGAGGAGGCGGGGGCCACCGTGCCCGCGCTCGTCCTGGACGCGGCGCTGCGCTTGAGCGCGATGCACGTGCACGGTGTGTCGAACGACGTCTTCGCGCCCATCCAGTTCCAGCGCGCGACGTTCGACCGGGAGCTGGTGGACGGGCGGAGCCGCGCGCCGCTCCAGCTCTCCCTCAAGGCCCTGCGCCCGCGACTGGAAGGTGACGTCCTCCAGTGCGGCACCGTCGCGGCGGTCGATGAAGCGGGGCGCCTGCGGATGCTGCTCGAGGGCGGCCTCGCGCGCCCCATGGCCTGAAACCCTTTCCACGGAATGGACCCCATGAGCTCCTCCACACCGTCGCCGGTTGCCCTGCCGTTCGATGACCCCAAGCCGCTCCGCGCGGAGCTGCGCCGGGTGATGCCCGCCGAATCCTTCGAACCTCAACCCCACCGGGGTGTCATCGCGCTGGCCCTGGTGCCGGTGATGCTGGCCTCCATGTGGCTGCTCGCCTGGGGCGGGCTGCCCTGGTGGGCCTGCCTCCCGCTCTCCTTCGTGTTGGGACAGATGGTCACCACCGTGGGGCTCGCGGCCCACGAGGCGCTGCACCACGCCGTCTTCAGGAGCCGGCGCTGGGAGGACGTCATCGGCTGGGTCGGCTTCGGCCCGTTCCTCGTCACGCCGGGCAACTGGCGCGCGTGGCATGTTCAGGCACATCACAGCGCCGCGAACATCCACCAGCGAGACCCGGACATCCTCCCGCGACAGCCGGACCTCGGCACCCAGCGCTTCGCGCGGATGTTCCACGCGATTTCACCGGGCTCCGGCACCTGGCTGAGCTACGTCAGCTTCAGCCTGTTCTTCACCGCGCAGGGGCAGGCCTTCCTGTGGCACCACATCGACCAGCCCCACCTGCGCCACGTGCGCATGAACCGCGCGAAGGAGCGCATCCTCACGGTGCTCCTGGTGCTCGGCTGGGGGGCGCTGGGCTGGGCCATGGGGCCGCGCGGAGCCTTCTTCGCGCTCGTGTTCCCCCTCGTCGTCGCCAACATCACGTTGATGGTCTACATCGCCACCAACCACTGGCTGCAGCCGGCGTCCGAGGAGCACGACAACCCCTTCGTGAACACCGCGAGCGTCAAGACGCACCCGGTGATGGACTGGGCCCACCTCAACTTCAGCTATCACCAGGAGCACCACATCTTCCCGGCGATGAGCCCCCGCTTCGCGCCGCTGTTGCGCAAGCGACTGCGGGAGCTGAGCCCGGAGGCCTCCACCGTCTATCCCCACGTCCAGGCGCTGCGCACGCTGTACTCGCGGCCCGCGTTGTACTCGCCCACCGAGGCGGGGACGTGGGTGGGGCCCCATGGGACCCCCACGGTGACGAGCGGCGAGCTGCGAAGCCGCCTCGAGTCCCCCGCCTGACGAAAGGCGCTACTTCCCGGTCCGGGCGTGGGGCGCGTTGACGGGCTTGGACTCGGGGCTGCCCTTCTCGCGCAGCCAGATGGACAGCAGGACGAGGGCCGCGACGGAGAGGAACTCGCTCTGCCAGTTCTGGAAGGACTCGAACCAGAACCGGGAGGACACCAGGTACTGGAGCACGGTGACTGCCGCCTCACCGTGCGCCAGGGCCTCTTCGTTGCGGGCCGCGGCGCCGGTGACGGCATGCAGGCCGAAGCACACGATGAACAGCGAGAAGAGGGCGATGGACAGCGAGTGGCTGTAGAGCTTGAGCACCAGCCCTCCGCGATGGAGCGGCGCCGGGGAGCCCTCCTGGGGCTCCAAATCCTTGTCCTCCTCCTTCTTGCCGCCGTTCAGGTCCTTCGACTCACCAGAGCCCTGCTGCTTGAGGAAGGCCGCCAGGATGACGAAGGCGCCCATCTGGAAGAACTCGCTCTCCCGGTTCTCGAACGTGGCCTCCAGGAAGTCGCCCGAGCGCAGGTGCTCGCCGAACCGCGCCTCGGGTTGCCCATGCTGGCGCTGCTCCTCGTTGTGATGGAGGAAGCCGGAGACGGCCTGCCCCACCCAGCACAGGAGGAACGCGGCGAGCAGGACGAGCGACAGCCCATTGTTGGACAGGAATGTGCGCGGGCCTCTCTTCGGAGACCCCGATTGAGTGGTATCCGCCATCTCCCGAAGTCTGGACACGAAATGTCGGAGCGTAGCCGCCTCGGGAGGGCGACTGTCCGCCCGCCCGGTCCCCCGCCGGCTTGGAACCCCCGGAGACACGAGACATGGCAGGACTGTTCGACCCCCTGGTGCTGCGAGAAGGCGTCGTCGCGCGCAACCGCGTCTGGCTGGCGCCGCTCACCAACAAGCAGAGCCATGCCGACGGAACCCTCTCCGACGCGGAGCTCCACTTCCTGGAGCGTCGTGCGCAAGGTGGCTTCGGACTGGTGGAGACCTGCGCGGCGCACGTCCAGCAGGACGGGAAGGCCTGGGCCGGCGAGCTGGGCGTGCACGACGACGCGATGTTGCCGGGCCTGCGCCGGCTCGCCGAGAAGGTCCACCAGGGCGGCGCGCTGTTGTCCGCGCAGCTCTTCCACGGAGGTCTGCGCGCGGACCCCACCGTGAGCGGGATGCCGCGCTGGAGCGCGAGCGCGCACGGCGGCGCGGACGAGTGCCGTGAGGGCACGGAAGGTGAGATTGAAGCCGTCATCGCCTCCTTCGCGAATGCGGCCCGGCGCTGCGCCCAGGCGGGCTTCGACGCGGTGGAGTTGCACGGCGCGCATGGCTATCTGCTGTCGCAATTCCTGAGCACCACCTACAACCGCCGCGCGGACCGCTGGGGTGGCTCGCTGGAGAACCGCTCGCGCCTCATCCGTCAGACCTTGGCCGCGGTGCGAAAGGCGGCCCCCTCGCTGGTGCTCGCGGTGCGCCTGTCACCCGAGGACTTCGGTCAGGCGCGTGGGTTGGACCTGGATGAGAGCCTGGAGGTCGCGCGGATGCTCACGGACGAGGGCATGGACATCCTCCACCTGTCGCTCTGGCGCGCGGGGCTCAACACGACCAAGCGCCCCCAGGAGCACGCGACGGACTTGTTCCGCCGGGCCGTGCCCGCGCGCGTGAAGATGGTCGTCGCCGGCGCCATCTGGACGAAGGAGGACGCGGAGGCGCAGCTGTCGCGCGGCGCGGACGCGGTGGTCCTGGGCCGCTCCGCCATCGCCAACCACGATTGGCCCGAGCGCATCCATCGCGGTGCGCCCATCCACCAGCCGCCTCTCTCCGTCGACCTGCTGCGGGCCGAGGGCGTCTCCCCGGGCTTCATCGACTATCTGCGGGGCTGGAAGAACTTCGTCGCGACCTGATGCGTTGAAGCTGCATGGGTCGCGACGCGGAAAAAGGGCGTTTCACTCCGGGAGTGTGCCCGCCGCGTCAAGATTCTTGGCCGTGAAACGAAGTCTCGCGATGTGAGGCGTGTGGACTGGAAAAATGCCTGGGTCTCCTGAAACCCGGCCTTTTATGTCCCGTCCGTTTTAAATAAGTGACGCCTCCGGGCGTCTCTACACGCGTCCGACACCTCGACGGTGTGGGGCAACTCACATCACTTTTCGCGGGACCACCTTCATGACCAGCCGCACCCAGATGATGCTGTGCTCGATGTCCTTCGCTCTCATCGCCGCCCCCGCGTTCGCGCAGGATGACGCTGCGGAGGGCTACTCCGAAGAGGGTTATGTCCGCGAGGACTCGTCCGCGGGTGAGGGCAAGGGCTTCGCGCTCGGCCTGCGCGCGGGCTTCGCCGTTCCGTACGGCGACCTGGCGGGGAACCCGAACGGCGAGGGTGATGGCGCTCCGGTGGGTGACCTGGTCTCGAGCGTGATTCCGCTGGAGCTCAACGCGGGCTACTTCTTCAACAAGAACTTCTACCTGGGCGCCTTCTTCCAGTACGGCCTGGGCTCGCTCAACACGGACACCGAGGATGGCGAGGAGGATCCCTGCAGCGTCGACGGCGTGAGCTGCAGCGCCACCCAGCTGCGCTTCGGTGTCAACGCGGCCTATCACTTCGACGCGACGCCGATGGTCGACCCCTGGGTGGGCGTGGGCATCGGCTACGAAATCCTGAACTCCAAGGTCTCGGCCGAGGCCCTGGGCCAGGAGATCTCCGCGAAGACGTCCGTGAAGGGCTTCGAGTTCATCTCCGCGCAGGGCGGCGTCGACTTCCGCATCTCGCCGAAGTTCTCGGTGGGCCCCTACATCACCGCGACGGTGGGCCAGTACTCGTCGGCGTCCATCTCCCTGTCTGGCGACGGCGAGGAGGAGGAGCAGTCGCAGGACATCGAGGAGAAGGCCATCCACGGGTGGATCAACGGCGGCGTGCGCGCGCAGTTCCGGTTCTAATCACCGCTTCGCGCCTTGGCTGTCCATGACGTCGGGCCAGGTTCGCTCCTGGCCCGACGTCGTCGTTTCAGGGCTCAGATGTATTCGTCGAACCAGTCGAACATGCGGTGATTGGCGACGGCCTGCGCGGCCTCCTGGCAGTGCAACAGGCCGGTGTCCTCCTCGGTGAAGAGCAGGTAGTCCTTGGGGCAGGTCAGCGCGTCGAAGAGCAGCTTCCCCTGGCCGCCGGAGTACGCCTCCGCGGTGCCGTCCATGACGAGCGTGCGGCAGCGGATGCGCTCGACGACGGGCCGGTTGGTGAAGCTCCTCAGCTTGAACATCAGGTCCGAGGGGGAGCTGGCGCCGTGCTTGTGCATGGCGTCGCGCATGTACCAGCGGTACAGGAACACCTGGGTCATGAGCTGGTACATGGCCGCGTCGAAGGCGGCCGGGTCCGTGTCGAGCAGCGCCATCAGCTCCGGGAAGTAGCCGTTGAAGTTGTCGAACTGCGACTGGCCCCAGTCGAGCACGCCCGGGTTGGGGATGAGCAGCTTGATGCGCCGCTCGAAGGCGGCCGCGCGCGGCACCAGGGCGCCGCCCATGCTCCAGCCGAGCAGGGCAATCCTGCGGGAGTCCACCCCGGAGATTCGCACCGCGAAGTCCACCACGGGCGTGATGACCTTCTCCCAGTCCGGGCGGAACGGCAGGTTCTGCTCGCGGATGGCCATGCCCTGGCCGGGGGCGTGGACGAGCAGGCAGTGGTAGCCCCGCTCCAGCGCGGCGTCCACCACGTACTTGGACTCCTCCGGCCAGGCGTCGCGGCCCTGCTGGAAGATGAGGAGCGGCGCGGGTCCCCGCGTGCCCCGCGCCCGGAAGAGGTAGCCGGGCAGGGTGGTGTTCTCGTAGGGGATGCGCACGGGGGTGCCCGGCATCTTCAGCAGGACGAGCGCCTTGTTGTACGCGTCCACCGCGCGGCGCCCCGTCTGCAGCACGCTCGGGTGGCTGGGCTCGGGGTGGTGGATGAGCGCGGCGCGGTAGTAGTTGGCCGCGCGCAGGTAGGCGTGGCCGGCGCTCGTCTTGTGGTGACGGGCAAGGCTCGCCTCGGCCATGCCGCGCAGGCGGTCCGCGGTGCTCACCCACTCGGTGGGCCAGCTCCAGTCATCGCTCACGTCGATGCGCGTCGCGGTGTCCAGCACCTCGCCGATGTCCGCCTGGGCGCTGTAGGTCGCGGCCAGGAAGTGCAGCAGCTGGTTCTGCATGACGGGGTCGTCTTCCAGCAACCCCAGCTCGTACCAGGGCCGCTGGGGCTCCTCGGCCGGGGGCGTCGTGCCCGGCGTGGAGGCCGGCGCCGCCAGGGCGGAAGGCGCGCGCAGCAGCGCGAGCCCGCCGGTGAGCCCCAGGCCCACGTGCAGCAGGGAACGTCGATTCAGGGTGAAACCCATGGTGTGCAATCTCCTGTGAGGGATTGCAGGCTCGAACACCGTGGCCCTTTATTTCTGTCATCGCCCGGTGGAAATCACAGACATGATTCCCGCGCGGAGAGGTGAAGACAGACGGAGGGCGGGGCGCGGGCGGCGCGAGGTGACACGTCGGCGTCGACAGGGCCCGGGCGCGCGGCTCTCGAGCACGGGAGGCCAGGGCATGGCTCGCCCGTGCCTCCCGGAGGGGATTCAATCAGTTGATTGAATCGTGCGATTGGAGGTGTCGGTTGTCAAGGGGCCCAGGCGCCGGAGGCCGCGGCCTCGGCGGCGTAGGTCTCGAACGGCTTGGGGGCCCGTCCGGTGACGGCGCGCACCGTGTCGGTGGGGGCGGCGTCCCCGCGCTCCTTCAGGGCGGAGAAGGCCTGGATGGCGCCCTGGATGGTCTCGTCGGGGAGCCCCAGCGTCTTCTGCTCGGCGCGGTAGGTGTCCGGGTCGCCGGCGAAGTGGACCGCGCGTCCGGCGGCGCGGCCGATGATGGCGGCGGCCTCGGCGAAGCCCAGGGCCCGGGGGCCGCTGAGCTTGTAGCTCCGGCCCGCGTGGCCGTCCTCCGTCAGGGCGGTGGCCACGACGGCGGCGATATCGTCGGCGTCGACGAAGGCCTGCTTCGTGTCCCCGACGGGCAGGGCGATGCGTCCGGCGAGGATGGACGGGCGGAAGAAGCCCTCGTCGAAGTTCTGGTTGAACCAGTCGGGGCGCACCAGGGTCCACTCCACGCCCGCGCCGCGCACCAGCCGCTCGGCGGCCATCAGGCGCTCGTCCCCCATGACTTCGATGGCCTGGCTCGACAGGAGCACGATGCGGCGCACGCTCCGGGACACGGCGAGCGACACGAACTCCGCGGGGATGGGCTGCTCATGGGGCGCCATGAGGTACAGGCGCGAGGACGCGCCGAGCGCGGCCTCCCAGGTGCTCGAATCCGTCCAATCGAAGCGGATGTCGGAGTGCCGGGAGGCGGCCCTCACGGTGTGGCCCTGGCCGCGCAGCAGCCGGGTGACTCGTCGTCCGGTGGTGCCGCTCGCGCCCAGGATGAGGATGCTCGGGGAGGAGGTCATGGCGTGAGGCATACACAGCCGCGCCTCGCCTCGGGACGCGCGAGGCGGGCGCGGATGGATTACTCAACAGAGCGCACGCTCAGGGCGTGGTGAACTGGGTCAACCAGTTCAGGTTGGGACGCAGGGACCAGGGCTGGCTGCCCGAGCGCCAGGTGGAGTCGAGCAGGAGCCCCACGCAGCTGCCCGTGCGCATGTAGCAGTGGTCGGCGTTGAGGTCGCCCACCTGGCT
Source organism: Myxococcus sp. AS-1-15 (assembly GCF_020037055.1). Taxonomy (NCBI): domain Bacteria; kingdom Pseudomonadati; phylum Myxococcota; class Myxococcia; order Myxococcales; family Myxococcaceae; genus Myxococcus; species Myxococcus sp. AS-1-15. Next base: position 1,071,286 of record NZ_JAIQDF010000001.1, read on the forward strand.
GTCCTTGATGATGTACCAGCCGCTGCCGTTGCTCTGCAGGCAGGACGTGGCCAGCGGGCAGGAGTAGCCCGTCGTGTCCGTGTTCTGCGCGCGCACCTGGGCCTCCGTCGGGCCGACGAAGACGTCCTGCTCGCCGTTGATGATGCGCAGGCGGCTGCTGGGCAGTGCGCGGTTGCCATTGGCGACGCAGGAGGACAGGTTGTAGATGGAGTACTGGACGCCGGCGCCCAGGCCATACGCGGCCTGCACGCGCGAGTCGTGGTTCTTGGCGAGGATGGCCATGACGGAGCCCTGGCTGAAGCCCGCCACCACGATTCCCTTCGAGCAGTCCGCCTTGGCGCGCGAGCACAGCGTGCCCACCGCGCTGGTGGACCGGCTGCCGTCGAAGATGCAGCGCGAGCGGGCCGTCAGCGTGGAGCACGAGCCGAACGTGGCGTTGTCGTACTCGACGGTGGCCGCGACATAGCCGCGCTGCGCCATCTCCTCCACCGCCGCCAGCGCCGAGGAGTGGTCATAGTTCTCCGTGGTGCCCACCGTGTAGATGAACACAGGGTACTTGCCCGAGGCCGCGGGCTCCTGGCCGCGCAGGTTGTACGTGGAGCCACACAGCGACGTGCCACCACCCCGGTACGTCGCCGAGAAACTGCTCAACGTCTGTGCCCCCGCGGCGGAGGACCAGGCCAGGGCCAGCAGCAATCCAAGACGGAAGCTCAGCTCGCTCTTCTTCATGACTTCTCCTCGTGGTTGTCGACAGTCATGGGAGCGCCGCGCAAGCCAGGCGCGGGCGTCCCATCCGGAATCAAAGCGGCGCATCCGGAGTCGTGTCTATCTTATTTTTCTATCTGTTCAGTTATTTCATGATTTGTTCCGCTTCGCGAAACATGGCTGGGATTGTTTCGCGAAGCGAAAGCGCGCGAGCGCGGTGGATTCCGCACCGCGAAAGGACAAGGCCTGTCGCGCGTGATAGAGGCGGCGCGCCATGTCTCCTTCGCTCTTGCTGCTGTCCCTGTTGTCGACCGTGCCCCAGGTGTCCGAGTCAACCCCGGAGGCGTCCTCGTGGCAGGCCCGTCTGTCCTTCCTGGCGAGTGACCCGAACGTGGACCGTTCGGGCTCCACGACCAGCTGGAACGCGGCGCTGGATGCGCGCTCGCCGGAGCTGACGGCGGGGCTGCGCGCGGAGGCGGAGCTGTCGTTCTTCGTGAACGCCAACAACGCGCAGGGCGTGAGCTTCGCGGACAATGGGAGCAACTTCCGGCTGCGCTACCGTCCCGCCGCCTGGGCCGCTGACGAGAGCCTGGCGCTGAGTGTCTTTCCGCTGAGCTCCACGCGGGTGTACCTGGGCTCCGTCTACCCGGTGACGTGGGGGCGGGACGTCTTTCCCTCCGGTGACAGCAGCAGCGAGCCCGCGGTGGAGCTGCGGCTCGTGCGTCAGCGCTGGGCGGCCTTCGTGGCGCTCAAGTCCGCGGAGTTGACGACGTGGGAGCTGGAGCGGGCGCGGCACTACGCGGTGCTCGCGGGCGGACAGGTCGAGCTCGCGCCCGGGCTGCGGGTGGAGCTGGAGGGGATGTACGTCGACCGGGGGGACAGTCCCGGGCTGGCCAACATGGGGCGTGAGCTGTCGGTCATCCTGCGAGGTGGCTCCGCTCGGGTGTTCTGGAGCCGGGGCGAGCCCATCGGCGACAACGTGGACCTGTCGCTCTTCCGGGGGGACCCCACCTTCTTCGAGCGGTTCTTCACGCCCTCGGCGTCCTCGACGGGGGTCTCCGCGTCGCTCTCGCTGGAGGGCAGCCTGATTTCCCAGGACCTGGAGGACGGGGACGGCGGCTTCGGCAAGCTCACCGAGACATCCCAGGCGGCGGCCCTGGATGGACGGCTGCGACTGGGGGCGTGGCGCTTCCATGCCCTGACCTGGTTCCGGACGGCGAGCTTCCTCCAGATGGATGGGCCCGGCTTCCCTCCGTTCATGGCCTTCCCGCGCGACGCGGACCCTCGCGTCGAGGTCTCCGGCTCGCTGGGCGTCGACTACCACCTGCCAGACTGGGGCCTGACGCCCGGCCTGCTGGCGCGTGTCTCCTTGCCGGCGGCGTTCAGCTCCGCCGAGGCGCTGGGGGTGGACCGGGTCTTCATCGTCCAGGGACGCAACCAGTTCCAGGTGCTGCCGGTCGGCGAGGACCGCGCCAGGGTTCTCACCCTGAAGGCCACGGCGAGATGGGACCTGGGACGCGTGGCTGGTGTCGTGGGCGAAATCTCCTACGTGAATGACCCCAACCAGACGGAGTTCCGAGACGACGTGACGGGGGTGGCGCAGCCCGTCTTCATCAAGGCGAGCGCGTGGGGTGCCACGGTGATGCTCCAGGCCCGTTTCTGACAGGCTTTCGAGCCAGGCGTGGCGCTCACGAATTCCTGATGTGCTGTGTTCTCTGAAAACGAGACACAAGAAATGGTTTCGTGGCGCAAGGAGTGGTCAGCCTTCACCCAGGTTCGCTGGCGCTCCGCGCCGTCGACATGTTCCAATGCGAAGCATGCGAAGACTCATTTGCATGCTGTGGGCGGTCCCGCTGCTGGTGCTGGCGGGATGTGGCAGTGACTCGGACTCGTGCGACGACAACACGTCGCCGGAGACCTACAAGGAAGCCAAGCGGGTGACGTGTTCGGGCACGGCGGACGCGGACGTCGCCTGCTGTGGTTACATGGGTGACGCGTGCAACTACACGCTGTGCCGCAAGAGCGTGTGCGGGGACTGGGTCGAAGAGTCCTACGTCTGTCCCTGAGCCTGGGTTGATGCTCGTTTCCGGGGCCGGGCCCCCGGGGATGGGCGGTCGACCGTGTCTATCTTGGCTGTGGTTGGGAAGTCGCCGTGGGTGTCCCCCGGGACTGTGCCCGGTGGTGTGAGGCCCCGCGCTTCCTTCGGAGCGTCTCGACTCGCGAAGCGAGGGACGCATTCCTCCGGGTGAGCACGGGGCCTTCGTGCGTCCGTGCAACTAATTGCGACGCTTGTTCGCCAGGAACTCCTCGGCCCAGCGCTTCACCGTGTCCGCCGCGTCGGTGCCGTCGGACGCGCGCAGGGCCGCGGCCAGCGTGGCCGGATTGGTGGAATCATCACCCTGGGCGGCCGTCTGGCCCTTCTTGCGAACCCAGACGCGCGGACCCGCGGGAGCGGCGGGCGTGGCCGCGGGCGTGGGCTTCTCCTCACGCGACTCCGAGCGACGGCGGCGCGACAGGATGACATCCGGCAGGGAGTGCGGCGCGGCGTGCTCCACCCAGGCGGAGTGCAGCCGGCCCGTCGCGATCATCTGGCGACGCTTCTGGTAGTGCGCCGAGCAGTAGCCGAGCGTGCGGACCGGTTGGCGACAGCCGATGACGGCGCAGGCGACGGGCTGCTCGACGACGGCCTCGACCTTGGGAGGAGGCTGGGGCGCGACGGGGGCCTTGGGGGCCGCGCGCGGCGTGGTGATGGGTTGCCCGCTCATGCGCTCGGACAGGCGGCGCAGCGAGGCCACCAGCGAGGCGAACGACTCCTGCACGGCGCCCTGCACGATGGACTGGAAGGCCTCATCCAGGGACGGCGTCGCCGAGGGAGCGCCGCGCGCGGGCTGAGAGCGGGTGTTTCGGGGGGAGGGGGAAACGCGACGGGCTCTAGGCATGTCGTGGCTGGCGTAGCACGGCTCAGGTGGTTCGACTATACGTGAATGTTCACCGCTCACTGGCGGGCACTCCGGGCGAGCCGTCGAGCTGACTTCACGCTGCTCGAGCATGCTGAGCACTGCAGTCGAAGCGCCGTCACGGTACACGCGGGTATCGATGTAACGCGGACGCTCGCGTTTCAATGCCTATGCAGTGGCGACGTCGCTGTCCCGATTGACGGCGAACACCGAGGCCACGGCCACTGTCGGCGGCTGCGCGCCACACTCGTCCCGTGGCTGCATGGGCAGCCTCCGTGGTGGTCGGGCAGGCCGCGGGCCTCCGGTCGAACGTAGCAACCGTGATGCGCCTGGGGCTGGACTGGGTTGCCGTGAGCGTGCTGCTCGTCGCGGGAGTCCACCGGCCCGCGAGCCATCGTGGAGCCGCTGGGCGGTTCGTCGTCGAGCTGCTCCGCCACCACATCCGAGCCGCGCGGCCATCGACGCGGTTGGAGCGGAGTGCGTCGCGATGTCGGGAGCCCGAAAAGGTGAAGGCCCCCAAGCCACTAGGACTTGGGGGCCTTCTTATTGGCGAGGAGTACGGGACTTGAACCCGTGGCCTCCGGCGTGACAGGCCGGCGTTCTAACCAACTGAACTAACTCCCCACAACTATGGGCGGAACAGGGATTGAACCTGTGACCCTCGCCTTGTAAGGGCGACGCTCTGCCGCTGAGCTATCCGCCCGAGGGCGTGTTCCGCGTTGCGACGGGGGGGCTTTTATAAAGGGCTCCCTCCACTGTCAAGCATACGTTTCGAAGGCCCTGATCATTCCGTCACCGACCGCGCGGAGCGTGAAATCGCCCGTGCGGTCGGTGAGTCATCCGCCTAGGGAGCGCTCACGACGCCCACGTCCGCGGCCTGGAAGCCGTTGCCGCTGCCATCCCGGTCATTCCGGTCGCCGAAGCAGTAGGCACCGCCGTTGAGGGCGTAGCGGTAGGCGTAGACGGTGCCGGCGGGGAGGTTGCCCGGCAGCTCAGCGGAGAACTGGTCGTTGTTGCCGCCGCCCTCCTCGCTGAGGAACGGGGCGGCAATCCAGGTCCAGCCCCCCACGCCCGGGTCCTGCTGGGCATCGCCGTAGCCCAGGTGCGCCACCAGGCCGACGCCCGCGCCGCTCTCGGTCGTGACGCCGGCCTTGTAGACCTGCCCATAGATGGTCGTGGGGTTGGGGCCCACGGTCACCGAGAAGGGCCACTGGAGGTTGCAGTACTCGATGTCCTGGTGGTTGCCGACGGTGAGGGCGTGCTGCTGACCCGGGGTGTACCCGCCCACGTCGCTGCCGTCCTTGTCGCAGTACGTCCACGCCGTACCGTCCGTGGAGTAGCGCAGGCTGACCGCACGGCTGCCCGTGTAGGCCGGGTGGATGCTGGTGGAGAACTCGTCGGTATCCGCCTCACCCTCGGCCTCGCGGGCGTACGCCGCGGCCTTCCAGGAGAAGGCCGCGGGAGTCGCGGAGGCGTCCACGTCCGCGTTGCCCAGGCCCACCTGCACCTGGAGCCCAGCGCCCGCACCCGCGCCGTTGGTGACGCCCGCCAGGCGCACCCGGCCCGTCACGGTGACGGCCGCGCCGCTGCCCACCGTCGTCCCGCTCACGCTCTGCAGCCGGCAGAAGTCCGCCGCCGCCGGCGCCTGCACCGTCAGCGTGCCGGCCTGCTCGAGCGAGAAGCCGTTGCCCAGCCCGTCCGCGTCGCAGTAGCGGTACGCGCCGCCATTCACATTGAAGCGGATGGCGAACTTGTAGCGGCCCACCGTGCCCGGGTTGGGCAGCGCGGCCTTCCACTCGTCGTTGTTTCCGTTCCCGGACTCACGGTTGAAGCTCGTCCCCGTGGTGGTCCACTGCCAGCTCGCCGCCGTCGGCTCGTCCGTCTCCGGGCCGTAGCCGACCTCGCCCTGGATGCCCGCGCCGCCGCCCGTGCCCGGAGTGACGCCCTCCATGTAGACCTGGGCGTAGATGTCGATGGGCGCCTGGCCCACCTGGTACACCTCGTTGGGGGGAGGCTCGTTGGACTCGCCGCCCAGCTTGCACCAGCCCACGGAGATGTCCTGCGCCGCGCTCACGGTGAGCGTGCCCGTCTTCTCCGGGTCGAAGCCCGTGGCCCCGCCGCTGTTGCCGTCCGAGTCGCACAGCAGGTACGCGCCGTCGTTCACCTTGAAGCGGTAGGCGAAGCGATAGCTGCCCTCGGCGCCCGGGTTGGGCAGCGTGGTCTCGAACTGGTCGTTGTTGCCGGACTCGTCCTTGTAGGCGGCCGTCGTCGTCCAGTTCCACTGCGCGGACGTGGCCGGGTTCTCACCGGCGGGGCCCCAGCCCAGCTGCCCCACGATTCCCGCGCCGGCGCCCGCGCCCTGCGTCACGCCCTGCACGAACACCTGCGCCAGCACCTTGCGGGTGCCCGCGGCGCCCGACGCGTACGTCACCGTCTCCGGGGTCTGATTGTCCGCAGGGCCCAGCTTGCAGAAGCCGATGACCTTGGGCACCACCACCTCGCCGGTGACGGTGAGCTGGCCCAGCTTGTCCAGCTCGAACTCCTGGCCGCCGTCATCCACGCCGTTGCCGTCGCACACGCGCACCGGGCCGCCGTTGCCGCTGAAGCGCACCGCGTAGCGGTACTCGCCGTTGGTGCCCGGGTTGGGCAGCGTGGCCTTCCACTCGTCGTTGACCTGGAAGTTGTCCTTGTTGAACGCGAGTGCCGTGGACCAGTTCCACAGCTGCGAGGTGCGCGGGTCCTCGCCCGCCGGCCCCCAGCCGAGCTGACCGGACAGGCCCGGGCCCGCGCCCACCTTGTCCGTCACCCCTGCCATGTAGACCTGCGCGTAGACGGTCTTGAAGCCCGACGTCTGCGTGGTCTGGTAGTTGATGACCTCCGGGTCCTTCTGGTCCTCGCCAATCTTGCACCAGCCCACCGGCGGCTTCGGCGCCTCGGTGCCCACGGTGAGCGTGCCCAGCTTGGCCAGGCTGAACGTCAGCTCGCCCTCGGTGCTGTCGTTGACGCCGTCCGCGTCACAGACACGCCAGGCGTTCTCACTGATGCTGAAGCGGAAGGCGAGCTTGTACTGGCCCTCGGTGCCGGGGTTGGGCAGCTCCGCCTCCCACTCGTCGTTGTTGCCGTGCTCGGCCTTGTAGACGGCCGGAATCCAGGTCCACGCCGCGGAGTCGCGCGGGTCGGTGTCCACCGGGCCGTAGCCCAGCTGCGCCACCAGCCCCGAGCCCGCGCCGGCGCCCTGGGTGATGCCCGCCGCGTACACCTGGCCCTGCACCTTGAGCAGCGTGGTGTCCGTGGGGCGGTAGAACAGCTCCGGGTTGGCGCGGTTCCCGTCCGGGCCCAGCTTGCAGTAGTCCACGCGCGGCCGGGAGATGAACACCCGGCGCAGCATGTTCTCCGCCACGCCGTTGGCCATGCCGTCACCGTCCGCCATCACCCACGTGGTGCCGCCGTCGATGGAGAAGCGAATCGTGATGACCCACTCGCGGCTCTCCCCGCCGATGGCCGGCTGGAGCAGCACGTTGCCCTTGTAGATGTCCGCCTCGCCGCTGTCGGAGTCGCCCTCGTACGTGGCCTCCTCCCAGGTGTAGCTGTCCTGCTGGAGCAGCGCCGAGTCCGCGGGCGCGAAGCCCACCTGCGCGCGCACCCCGCCGCCCTGGCCCACGCCGCGCGTCAGGCCCGCCACCGTGATCGCGCCGCGCACCAGCACGCCCACCGGCTGGCCGCCGCTGACCGCCTCCGTGTTGCCGTTGATGACCTCCGCCTGGTCGATGTTCCTGCCCGGCGGGCCCTCGTAGGTGAAGCCCTTCACCAGCACGCCGTAGGCGCCGTCGGGGTTCACCACCCGCACGTCCACCTGCGCGGTGGTCGCCGTGGGCGAGTAGCCATAGATGCGGAACGCGTTGACCACCACGACGCGCAGGGCTTCCTGCTCGCCGAGGTAGAGCTTCGCGCCGTCCTTGAAGCCGGACCCGTAGACATTGATGAGCGTGTTGCCCGCGATGGGACCGCCCGAGGGGGTGATTTCCCTCACGGTGGGCGCGGTCTGCTCGGAGGGCTGGTTGCCCTCCTTGTCATCACCACAGGCCACGGCGAGCAACGGCAACACGAGAAGAAGGGACCGCAGACAACGGGACATCGGCCATCACCCCTTGACGCCGCCGGCGGTCAACCCGCCGACGAGGTGCTTCTGGAGAGCGAAGAACAACGCCATGACCGGCGCGGACACCACGAGCGCGCAGGCGGCGAACTTGCCCCACTCCACCTTGTACTCGCCCACGTACCGCTGGAGGGCGACGGGCAGGGTGAAGCGGGTAGGGTCGTTTATCAGCGTGGCGGCGAGGACGAACTCGTTCCACGCCGTCATGAAGGAGAACAGCGCCGTCACGGCCAGCGCGGGGCGGGCCAGCGGCAGCACCACACGGAGGAACACCTGGAGGGGCGAGGCCCCGTCCATCACCGCCGCTTCCTCCAGCTCGCGCGGCAGCGTGTCGAAATAGCCCTTCAACATCCAGATGCAGAAGGGCAGGGCGGTGGTGGCGTACACCAGCACCAGCCCGGTGAGGCTGTCGAGCAGCCGCAGCTTCTGCAGGATGCTGTAGATGGGCACCAGCATCAGCGTCGCCGGGAACATCTGGGTGATGAGCAGCGCCTGCATGCCGCCCTCCTTCCCCGGGAAGCGGAAGCGCGACAGCGCGTATGCCGCCGTCACCGCCAGCGTCAGCCCCACCACCGTCGTCGCGCCGGACACGATGATGCTGGAGAGCACCTGCCTGCCGAACACCCACCGGCCATGCACGTCGGTGCTCAGGAGCACCTCCCGGAAGTGGTCGAACGTCACCGCGTCCGGGAAGGGGTTGGCCGTGAGCGACAGGCCGTCCGACGGGGACAGCGCCATCTTCACCACCCACAGCACCGGGTAGAGCGTCACCATGCACATCAGGCTCAGCCCGGCGTGGATGAAGGCCATCTTCAGGCCCGAGGGCTTCTTCATCACGCCGCCTCCTCGGTGCGCATCAGCCGCTTGGTGAAGACGGACCAGCCCAGCAGCACCACGAAGATGAGCACCGAGTACGCCGCGGCGAAGCCGTACTGCTCGTTGCGCTGGAAGGCCCAGCGGAACGCCTCGGAGACCAGGATGTCGGTGGCGCCGCCCGGCTCGCCTCCGGACACCAGGTAGATGATGTTGAACATGTTGAACGTCCACACGCTGCCCAGGATGACCGCTGGCAGCATGGCGGGCTTGAGCAGGGGCAGGGTGATGTGCCGGAACTGCGTCCAGCGGCTGGCCCCGTCCACCTCCGCGGCCTCGTAGAGCTCCGGGGGAATCGACTGCAGCGCGCCCAGCGCCACCACCATCATGAAGGGGAAGCCCAGCCACGTGTTGGTGGCCACGTTGGCCGCGAACGCGGTGGAGAAGCGCGTGAACCAGCTCACCGGCTCCAGCCCCAGCGCCACGAGCAGCCCGTTGATGGCCCCGAACTGCTGGTGGAACATGCCCTTCCACATCAGCGCGGTGATGTAGTTGGGCACCGCCCACGGGATGATGAGCAGCACCCGGTACACGCCGCGCAGCTTGAGCAGCGGGTCCTTGAGCAGGAGCGCCAGCCCCAGGCCGATGCTCACGTGCAGCACCACGTTCACCGCCGCCCACAGCAGCGTCACCACCAGCGTGAAGTAGAACGAGAGAGGCTCGGTGATGCTGTAGCCACGGCTGGCCAGGATGTCGACGAAGTTGGCCAGGCCCACGAAGGTGTACTGGCCCGCGTCGTGGTGGAACAGCGACAGGCCCAGGCCCACCGAGAACGGGATGAACACCAGCACCAGCAGGCCCACCGCCGCGGGCGCCACGTACCTCGCCGCGCGGGCCACGTCCGGGTAGCGCTGCCGGAAGGTCATCCCCGGCGCGGGCCGGCGCAGCACCCACGCGGTGCCACCCAGCGCCATGACCCCCGCGAGCCCCAGCCAGGGCACGGGGTTGGCCTCGGGGGGACGCTCGCGGTGCAGCGCGCGGTACCGGCGGTCCGCCAGCGCGCCCGCGTCCTCGGGCTGGGCGCCGCCCTGGAGCACCGCGCGCAGGGTGAGCTTCATCGGCTCCCACACCCGGGCCATCTCCAGCGTGTTGGGCATGGGCGTGGCGTTCACCGCCGCCTCGCGGAACGAGGAGATGAGCGTGTCGTCCTTCACCGCCTGGAGCTGGTATGCCTGCACGTCCGCCGGGATCTGCCTGCCCACCGTGGTGCGCACCCGAGACGCCTCGCCCAGCGACAGGAAGCGCGCCAGCTGGTGCGCCCGCGGCGCCTGCTCCGTGCGGGCCGAGACGAACGCGGCCTCCACGCCGAGGAAGGGACGCAGGGGCGTGCCCGTCTCGCTCACCGTGGGCAGCGCCACCACGCGGTAGGACACCGACGGGGCAATCTCCCCCGCGAACCAGGGGCCGCTGATGATCATCGCCGCGCGGCCGTCGTTGAAGAGCGTCTTCACCAGCGCCCCGCTCACCTCCTGGGGCATCAGCTTCTCGTCCTGGAGCTTCTTCACGAACGCCAGCGAGCGCGCCATGCCCGGCGTGTCGAAGCTCGCCTTGCCCGCCTCGTCGAAGAGCTTGCCGTCGAAGCCGAAGAGGAAGGGCGCGTGGAAGTAGAAGTCCCCGCTCTCGTACGCGAGGCCGAAGCGGCCTTGCGCGGGGTTGGACAGCGTGGGCAACAGCGCCAGCAGCTCCGCCGTCGTCGCGGGCGGCCGGGGCACGAGCTTCGTGTTGACGTAGAGCGCCAGCGACTTGAGCGACATCGGATAGCCGAACACTTGGCCATCCACCTCCAGCGCCTCCACCGTGTTGGAGAAGTAGTCCTCGCGCTGGAAGGCGCCCGCCGTGGGCGCCACCAGGTTCTGCGAGTGGAAGTTGCGCAGCCGCTCGTGGTTGAAGATGAAGACGTCCGGGCCCGCGCCATGGGGGATGGCGTTGGTCAGCTTGGCCGCGTACGCGTCATAGGGCAGGGCGAGCAGGTCCACCCGCACGCCCGTCTCCTTCGTGAAGAGGTTCGTCGCCTCCAGCAGCGCCGTCTCCTCCCCGCCCCGGTACGCGTGCCACAGCTTGAGGGGCGCCGGGCCTTCCGCCGCGTGCGCGCACCAGGTCGCCGCGAGCAGCACCATGGCACAGAGTCTCCTCAAGACGCCACCTCCAGCGTCTCGCGCTGGGTGGGGTGGCGCAGAGCCTTGGCGCCGTCCTCGCTGAAGACATGCAGCGCGTCGGCGACGGGCGCGAGCGCCACCTTGTCTCCCACAGAGACGTGGGTGCCCTTGTCGAAGCGCGCGGCCACGTGCCCTGCCTCCGTCGTGACGAAGGCGTAACCGTCGAACCCCAGCCGCTCCACCGCGTCCACCGTGCCGGACAGGGGCCCCAGCGCCGCCACGCGCAGGTCTTGAGGCCGCAGGCCCACCAGCACCCGCTCACCACCTTGCGGCAAATCTTGAGGGCTCAGCAGGGTGAAGCCCTTGCCCACGAGGCTTCCGCCGTCGCGCCGGGCCTCCAGGAAGTTCATCGACGGCGAGCCCAGGAAGCCCGCCACGAACCGGTTGGCCGGGCGGTTGTAGAGCTCCAGCGGCGGCCCCACCTGCTGCAACACGCCGCCGTTGAAGACGGCCACCCGGGTGGCCAGCGTCATCGCCTCCACCTGGTCGTGCGTGACGTAGATCATCGTCGCGCCCAGCCGGCGGTGCAGCCGCGCCAGCTCTCCGCGCATCTGCACGCGCAGCGCCGTGTCCAGGTTGGACAGGGGCTCGTCGAAGAGGAACACCTGGGGCCGCCGGACGATGGCGCGTCCCATGGCCACGCGCTGACGTTGACCACCCGACAGGGCCTTGGGCTTGCGCTCCAGCAGGTGCCCCAACTCCAGCATCGAGGCGACCTCCGCCACCCGCGAGTCGATCTCCGCCTGGGGGAGCTTGCGCAGCGTCAGGCCGAAGGCCAGGTTCTCGCGCACCGTCATGTGCGGGTAGAGCGCGTACGACTGGAACACCATCGCCACGTCGCGGTCTCTCGGCGGCACGTCGTTGACCCGCTTGCCGCCGATGCTCACCTCGCCCGCGTCCACCTGCTCCAGCCCCGCGATGAGCCGCAGGAGCGTCGTCTTCCCGCAGCCGGACGGGCCCACCATGACCAGGAACTCGCCCTGTCCCACCTGAAGGTCCACGCCCTTCACGATGAGGTTGGAGCCAAACGACTTCTTGATGCCGTTCAGGGTGACTTCGGACAAGACGCTCTCGGAAAAATGGGGGGAGAACGGCCGCGCACCTTACCCGGAGCCTCGCGCTTTCCCCAAACCTCCCCGGTTGGGCGCAGTGCGTTATTCTCGACGGAAGTCATCCGGAAGTTTCCGGTGTCCGTACCAATGCCCGGAGGGGGACGGGGCGGGGATGGCCGCCTTGTCAGCCCTGGAAGTCGCTTGTTATGGAAGCCGGCACCTGGTTCGTCGAGGTCTACCCCACCGCATGAGCACTCCCCGCTGGTCCCTTCCGAGGGGCATGACCCTGGTCTCGCTGCTGTTCGCCCTCGGGTGCAGCGAGAGCGATTACGTCCGGCTGTATCACAGCGAGGCGCGTGCCCCGAGCTACACGGTGGAGGACGTGGAGTCCCTGAAGCACATGGGCGCCACCTTCGTGGATCAGGGGGTCAACTTCGCCCTGTACTCGGAGAACGCGACGCGCATCGAGCTGCTCCTGTTCGACGACCCGGAGGTGAACTCGCCCTCGCGCACGTATCAGCTCACCCGCTACGGCGACGTGTGGAACGTCTACGTGGAGGGCGTGGGCCTGGGCCAGCACTACGGCTTCAGGGCCTGGGGTCCCAACTGGGAGTTCGATCCGCGCTGGTTCCCCGGCTCCATCCACGGCTTCCGCGCGGACGCGGACGTGTATGGCAACCGCTTCAACCCGAACAAGCTGCTCACGGACCCGTACTCGAAGGCGCTGCACCGCGACCACGACTGGAGCAAGGGCAGCACCGCCAGCGGCCCCGCGCGCAACGAGGTGACGTACGCGGCCTCCGCCAAGAGCGTGCTGGTGCAGAGCGGCTACCAGTGGGGCGAGCTGGAGCGGCAGTACCGCGCCAACCGCGAGGACGAGCAGTGGGCGGGCCACAAGTGGCAGGACCTCATCGTCTACGAGGTCCACGCCAAGGGCTTCACCGCGGACCCCGCCAGCGGCGTGCGCTTCCCGGGCACCTACCGGGGCATGGGCGAGAAGGCCGACTACTTCAAGGACCTGGGCATCACCGCCGTGGAGCTGCTCCCCATCCACGAGAAGCCGCTGGATGGCGGCTACTGGGGCTACCAGACCATCAACTTCTTCGCGCCGGAGGTCTCCTACGCCGCGCACAAGCTGCCCCACCAGGTCATCGACGAGTTCAAGTGGATGGTGGAGGAGCTGCACAAGCGCGACATCGAGGTCATCGTCGACGTCGTCTACAACCACACCGGCGAGGGCGGGCTGTGGCGCGAGAAGCTGGAGTCCGACGACGTGCTGCCCGGTGAGCCGCTGGACTCGCTGGACCCGGCGGAGGTCGCGGGCCTGTACTCGTTCCGCGGCATCGACAACCAGGCGTACTACGGGCTCAACGGCGACCGGCGCACGTACTGGAACAACACGGGCGTGGGCAACCAGACGCGGCCCAACCACCGCCCCATGCGCAAGCTCATCATCGACAGCCTGCGCTTCTACGTCGAAGAGCTGCACGTGGACGGCTTCCGCTTCGACCTGGCGCCCATCCTCGGCGAGAGAGATCAGGACTACAACCGCTGGGACGACCCGAAGAACACGGTGCTGCAGGAGATCATCGACGACCCGGTGCTCCAGAAGTACAACACCCGCATCATCGCGGAGCCGTGGAGCGCGGGCGGCTGGTACTGCATGCCCATGGGCGAGTTCCCCAACTCGCTCACCCAGCCGGGCAACGGCTGGTACGAGTGGAACGGCCGCTTCCGCGACTGGTGGCGCGCGTTCATCAACCGCGACGACTGGAAGCTCAACTCCAACGAGGGCTCGCTGTGCGGGCGCCCCGGCTCCGCGGACGGCGCGTTCCTGATGTACGGCAGCAAGGAGTGGTACGTGCGCAACGGGCGCCGGCCGTACCACTCGATGAACTTCATCACCGTGCACGACGGCTTCACGCTCTACGACCTGTTCGCCTACGAGGTGAAGCAGAACAAGTGCGGCCCGCTGAACCCGGTGTGCTGCGACACGCCCAACAGCCCCTTCTGCGACAAGGTCAGCGGCGAGGACCACAACCGCTCTCGCAACTGGGGCCCCATCGGCGACGCGCGCGCGGAGAGCATGCGCCGGCAGATGATGCGCAACGCCTTCATGGCGATGATGGTCAGCCACGGCACGCCGATGATTCTCGGCGGCGACGAGTGGATGCGCACGCAGCTGGGCAACAACAACGCCTACTCCACGCGCGCGGACAACCCCTTCAACTGGTACCAGTGGGGCGCGTACCTCGCGCGCGACGAGCGCCACCGGATGTACGAGTTCGTCAAGGCCGCCATCCGCCTGCGCAAGGAGCACGCCTACGCCTTCGCGCCGCCCGACTACGAGAAGGGCTCGCCGCTGGTGTGGAAGAGCGCACAGAACAGCGAGGAGGTGGGCTGGGACACCAAGCAGCTGATGATGCACTACCCGGACACGACGCACGGCCCGGAGCTGGTGGTGCTCATCAACATGGAGCCGCGCGCGGTGGAGTTCACCCTGCCGCCCGGGCGTCAGTGGAAGCGGCTCATCGACACGCAGGCGTACTTCGACAGCCCCGAGTACCTGTCCGCCACGGGCCTGGACCCGAGGGCCACGGGCAACTCGTGGCTGGACGCGCCGTCCCCGGTGACGGGGGCGACCTACGGGGTGCCGGAGCGGACCATCGTCGTCCTGCGCGCGGAGTAGGGGCAGGCAGGCGAGGTGCGCTATAAGCGGGGCCCGTCCATGCGAGTCCTGCCAGCGCGCCTCGGCGCCCTCCTGTTGCTCCTCATCCCGCTCGTCACCCTGGCCGACGCCACGAGGGACCGCTTCGGCGCCGCGGGCTACTTCCGCATCATGACCCGCCCGGACTTCTCGGGCGGCTCCGGCCAGCTGGGCTACTACTGGCTCTACGGCCGGCTCCTCAACGAGAGCCCCTACGGTGAGCTCAACCTGCGCCTGGACGTGCTCCAGGCCGCGCCGGGCTCCGACGAGGTCTGGGCGGAGGTGCACTCGCGCTTCTCCGGCACCTCGTTCCGCTCCGCGGACCCGGGCAACGGCTCGTTCCTCAACTTCCGCGCCGACTACCTCTTCGTGCGCGCGGGCAACATCCTGCTGGACCGCGTGACGTGGCAGCTGGGCACGCTCGAGGACCGCTGGAATGACTTGCACATCTACGACCAGCGCCCGGCGACGCTGCTCTGGGACACGGTGGGCCTGTCCGGCACGTACCAGGGCGACCGCTACGACGTGCTGCTCGCGGTGGGTGACAGCGGCTACACGCTCAGGCCCCAGAAGTACAACACGGTGCTCACCGGCGCCGCGTCCTTCCGCTACCGGCTGATTCCCGGGCACCTGGAGGTCGGCCTGCGCGGCCAGCTGGGCTACGAGCCCAAGGTGCGGGGCAACCGCAACGCGCTCTACCGCTCGGAGTACGTCAACTACGAGGACTACGTGCGCCGGGAGGTGGTGCAGCGCTACTTCGAGGCCAACCCGGGCCTGGAGGACTACCTGGTGCCGGACCTGGCGCCCAGGAGCGCGCTGTCCTACCGCGCCATCGGCTACGTGGGCTTCGGCGGGCTGGGGCCGCTCATCTGGGACAACCTCTACCTCACGTTCGAGAAGAAGCACCCGGAGCAGGGCTACACGGAGCGCTACCGCAACCGCGACTGGACGGTGTTCATCGCGGACCAGACCGACGAGCGCTACGAGGCGTCGCTCGGCAACGAGGCGTACATCAAGCTCATCCCCGACAAGCTCGAGGCGCTGTGGGGCGTGTGGCTGGGCTACGCCTACAACAACGACAACGCCATCAAGCCGGGCGACGACGACCGCATCATCGCGTCCACGGTGGTGCGGCTGCAGTACTTCCTCACCGAGCGCGTGCACCTCCTGATGGAGACGAGCATCGCGCGCGAGAAGAGCCAGAACGGCAACGCGTACCGCAACCACGTGGACTCGGTGTTCACCAGCACGCGCGGCATCCCCGACGCGCGCGGCCTGGAGTTCGGCGACAGCGACACGCGCGACACGTGGCAGGGCAAGGTGGGCGTGGTGCTCAACCCCACCGGCCGTGGCATCTACGCGCGCCCCAGCCTGCGGCTGCTCTACGGCTTGCAGTACTCGTCGCAGCACGCGGCGTTCGGCAACTCGTTCGTGGACAGCCTGAACCAGTACAACCAGTACGTCGGCCCCGAGCGCCACTGGCACTCGGTGGTCGCCATCGAGGCCGAAGGATGGTTCTGAGACAGCGGTGGTTGTGGTCCCTGGTCCTCGCGCTGGTGGCCTCGGGCTGCCTGAAGCGGCAGGGGCCTCCGGTGCTGGCGCCGGAAGGGACGGTGGTGGCGGTGGCGTACATCCGCGACGACGCGCGGCGCGGCGCGGTGGCCAACGTGCCGGAGGGCGTGCGTCAGCGGGTGGCGGAGGTGCTGGCCAGGAGAAACCTCCAGGCGCGTGAAGTTCCCTACGACGAGTACGCCGCCGAGTTCGCGAAGGTGACGGACACGCAGCGCCGCTTCGCCATGCTCAAGGCCCGCGCCGGGGATGCGCCGCTGCTGCTCCTGGTGGAGACGCGGGTGACGTTCTTCGGGCAGGTGGGCGGGCGCTTCTCGTGGGACGTGTACGTGAAGACCACGGCCAACCGCGCCACGTCCTCGCTGGAGGCCACGAGCGACTCGGCGGACTACGGCGCCGCGCTCCAGTTCGACCAGCAGCGCGAGGATGACGCGCAACTGGAGGTGGCCCGGCAGATTTCGGGGCAGGCGGGCGCGCTGTTCGACTCGTTCCTCGCCTCGCCCATGCTGGTGCCGTCCACGGACGGTGGCCCGGGGCTGGTGCCCGGTCTGTCGGCGCCGGCCGGAGAGGGCATCGAGCCGGGCACGAGCACGCCCACCGAGCCGCCTCCTCCGCCCAAGCCCGCGCCCCAGCCGTACCGGGGCCAGTGGACGCCGCCGGAAGGGGACGCCATCTACTTCGTGATGGTGGACCGCTTCGCCAACGGGGACGTGAAGAACGACGGGGCGGTGGATGCGAAGGACGCGCAGGCCTTTCACGGCGGAGACCTGCGTGGCGTCATCGACCGATTGGACGGGCTCAAGGCGCTCGGTGTCCGCACGGTGTGGCTTTCACCCGTCTTCCAGATGCGGACCGACAAGTTCCATGGGTACGGCGCCTTCCACGGCTACTGGGTGGAGGACTTCGGCCGGGTGGAGCCGCGCTTCGGTGACGACGCCCTGCTGAAGGAGCTGTCCGCGGAGCTGCGCCGCCGCGACATGCGGCTGGTGCTGGACGTGGTGCTCAACCACGTGGGCCCGGAGACGCGGCTCACGCGCGAGAAGCCGACGTGGTTCCACGGGCTGGGGCCCATCGAGAACTGGAACGACTCGCGCGAGCTGGTGATGCGCGACGTGCACGGGCTGCCGGACCTGGCGGTGGAGCAGGAGGAGGTCTACCAGCACCTGCTCTCGCACTCGCTGAAGTGGGTGGACACGGTGAAGCCCGCGGGCTTCCGGCTGGACGCCGTCAAGCACCTGCCCATGGACTTCTGGGCCCGCTACAACGATGACCTGCGCGCGCACGCGGGCAAGGACTTCCTGCTGCTGGGCGAGCTGCTCGACGGCGACCCGGTGCTGCTGGCGCGGGTGATGAAGGAGGGCCGCTTCGGGACGATGTTCGACTTCCCGCTGGCCTTCGCGCTGGTGGATGTCTTCTGCCGGGGGCGCTCTCCTTCGCACCTGGGCGCCATCCTGTTCAACGACCGGTTCCAGCCTTCTCCCCAGTCGCTGGTGACGCTCCTGGACAACCACGACCTGCCCCGGGTGATGAGCGAGTGTGGCGGGGATGTGGAGAAGGTGAAGCGGGCGCTCGCGGTGCAGCTCACGGCGCGCGGCGTGCCGGCGCTGACGTATGGCATCGAAGAGGGGCTCACTGGCGCGAAGGAGCCGGAGAACCGGGGCGACATGCGCTTCACCGCGGACCATCCGCTGCGCGCGTGGATTGCCCGGTTGTTGGAAGCGCGTCGAGGCAGTGAGGCCCTCCAGCGTGGCGAGACGATGGTGCTCGCCGCCCGGGAGGACTTCTTCGCCTACGTCCGCGTGACGCCGGATGACGCGTTCTTCGTCGGCATCAACTCCGGGACCGAGCGGCGTGTCGCGTTCCTGCCCTCGGGGCTCGGGGATGGGCACGGCATCGAGCCGCTGACGGGAAAGCGCTCCATGCTGGGGCGGCTCGCGGAGTCGGCCTATTGGCACGTCGAGGTGAAGCCGGGCGAGGTGTCGCTGGTGCGGCTCAAGGCGGCCACGCCGGGCGGCCACGCGGCGCTGGTGGAGATGGCTCGGACCGGGTGGAAGGGGGAGGGGCCTCGACGCACCGTGGTGCTCCAGACGGGAGACGCGGCGGTAAGGGTGGTGGGCGGAGGCCCGGAGCTGGGAGGCTGGAAGCCCGAGCGCTCGCTGCGCCCGGAAGCCGGCGCCGTCACTCTGTCGCTGCCCGAGGGCGGGGTCTTCGAGTACAAGCTCGTGCGAGAGGACGGCCCGGGGAAGTTCTCCTGGGAGGGCGGCCCCAACCGCCTGCTTTTCGTCCCGGAGCTGAAGACGGAGGAGGGCCCCGTGCAGGTGCCCGTGGCGTGGGAGCAGCGCTCCGTGAAGGGGCCGCCTTTCCTCCGCTTCTGTCCGCCGTTGTTGGCGATGTCGACCTCCAAGCTGTGCACCGACTGACCGAGAGCCCGAAGTGAACGACCGACTCCTCCGCGCCGCGCGCCGCCAGCCCACCGACACCACGCCCGTGTGGCTCATGCGCCAGGCCGGCCGCTACCTGCCCGAGTACCGGGCCATCCGCGGCAACATCGCCTTCCTGGACCTGTGCAAGCACCCGGACCTGGCCGCCGAAGTCACCGTGCAGCCGGTGACGCGGCTGGGCGTGGACGCGGCCATCATCTTCTCCGACATCCTCATCCCCGTGGAGGCCATGGGCATCCACCTGGAGCTGGGGGACAAGGGGCCGCACTTCCCGAACCCCGTGCGCACCGCGGCGGACATCGACAAGCTGGGCGTGCCGGACCCCGTGGAGGGCACGGGCTTCGTGGCGGAGGCCATCCGCCGCACGCGCAAGGCGCTCAACGACTCGGTGCCCGTCATCGGCTTCGCGGGCGCGCCCTTCACGCTGGCCGCGTACATGGTGGAGGGCGGCGGCTCCAAGAGCTACATCCTCATCAAGCGGCTGATGTTCGAGCAGCCGGAGCTGGCGCACCGCCTGTTCGGCAAGCTCACCGACACGCTCATCCCGTACCTCAAGATGCAGGTCGAGGCGGGGGCGAGCATCGTTCAAATCTTCGACTCGTGGGGCGGCGAGCTGTCGCCGTGGGACTACGAGCGCTTCTGTCTGCCGTACCTCCAGCGCATGGTGTCCGAGCTGAAGGCCACGGGCGTGCCCGTCATCGTCTTCGGCGTGGGCATGTCCACGCACCTGTCCCTGCTCAAGAGCACGGGCGCGGACGTGGTGGGCCTGGACTGGACGCTGCCCATGGACGAGGGCCGCAAGGTGCTGGGCCCGGACGTCGCGGTGCAGGGCAACCTGGACCCCCTGCACCTGTTCCTGCCGCGCGAGGAGCTGGAGGGCCGCGTGAAGGACATCCTCCTGCGCGCGGGGCCCGTCGGGCACATCTTCAACCTGGGCCACGGCATCCTCCCGCCCACGGACCCGGAGGCCGCGAAGTTCGCCGTCGAGGCCGTGCACCGCCTGGGCACGGCGCTGCGTCAGGGCACGCTCAAGCCGTAGCGGTTTCCCGCATGTCGGCGTGGCTCCTCCACGCGCGCGGGCGTAACCGGACACGCCACAGTCCGCTCGGACTGTGGCGTGGAATGTCTCGCCGCGAGGTCCTCGAGCGGCGCGTCATCCTCTGACGGACGGGAGGGCATGGCGGTTGCTCAGTGGCCGGCCGCGGCGCGCCCTTCCTTCTTCTCGACCTGGAGTTCTCCGACGTGGCCTGGCGCGGCCGAACCCGCCACACCCCGAGGAGCTCCATGTCTTCGCCTCATCCCCGAGTCCACTTCAGCACCGTCTTCAGCATGCTCGCCCTTCTGGCTGTCACCTGGGGCGGCGCCGCGCGCGCGCAGACCTTCACCCACGGCATCGCGGACAACTTCGCCGCGCCGACCGAGGCGGTGTCGCCCAGCACGGGCATGCTCAACTATATCGCCGCGAACTACACCTATCCCGGCTCGCGTCCGTTCGACGACATGAGCATCGACCGGTGGTTCGCCACCACCTTCACCAACCTGCGCCGGCTGGGCCCCATCTGTGGCGCCACGCTGCGCATGGTGGTGCGCAACGGTGACACCAACGACTCCATGGGCCTGCTCTTCATGGGCCCCGCGGGCACGCAGCTGGCCACGGGCTGGGGCGCGTCGCTGGCGAGCCTGGGCATCCCGCTCTACGGCTCCGGCACCGTCTCGCTGAACCTGGCCGCGCTGCCCGGCGGCGTGAACCTCATCCCCACCCTCAACGCGCAGGGCTTCGTGGACGTCTTCGCCCAGGATGACTCGGCGGTGGACTTCGTCACGCTCGTCGTCACGCAGTGCCGCGTGGACGTGTACTCGAAGGACAACGGCGGCGACTTCGGCAACACGCCGACGGTGGACCCCATCTGGGTGAGCCCGGACATCCGCGTGTGCCAGAACGCCGGCTGCGTGGGCCACCAGAACCCGGAGTTCGGCCAGACGAACTACGTCTACGTCACGCTGCGCAACAACGGCCCGCTCGTACCCGTGGGCAACACGGCCAGCGGCACGCTGCACGTCTACTACACGGGCTCGGGTGGCGCGGCGCTGTGGCCCATGGACTGGGCGCCCATCGGCTCCATCTCCGTGGCGGGCATCGCCCCGGGCGCCAACGTGGAGGTGATGGTGCCGTGGAACGGCGTGCCGGCGCCGGGCCACTACTGCCTGCTGACGCGCTGGGTGTCCTCGCAGGACCCGATGACGCTGGTGGAGGCGACCAACTCCAACACGCTCAACAACACGCGCTGGAACAACAACCTGGCGTGGAAGAACGTCAACGTCGTCAACCTGTCGCCCTTCGCGCCCGTGCGTGACTTCGACTTCCGCGTGCGCAACCTGCTGCGCGACAGGCCCAGCCTGGCGCACCTGGAGATCCGCAACGGCGACGTGGATCTGCCGTCCTTCCTGGAGCGTGGACAGGTGCTCGTCACGCTGCCGACCGAGCTGTGGGACCGCTGGGGCCACGAGGGCCAGGGCTTCGAGGTGGTGGGCGAGCAGACCGTGCGCATCGTCAATCCGCAGGGCGCCCGGCTGGACGGTCTGTGGCTGGACCCGGACGGCGCGCACCACGTCAACGTGCGCTTCGTCTCGCAGGGCACCGCCGTGGAGCAGGGCCGCTTCGCCGTCGAGGTGGTGCAGCACTCGGCCAGCCCCGAGCAGCCCGACAAGGTCGAGGAGGCGGGCGGTGTCCGCTTCGACATCGTCCTGGGACCGCAGGCCGACGGAAAGAAGTAGCGAAGGCGTGTCCCTCGCGTGAGTGAGGGACGACCGAAGCACACGGGGCGGAGGCCTCACCCCCTCCGCCCCGTGGCTCCCTCGCTGGAGGAGGGAGCGCGCCAAGTGCTCGCGGATTGACTCTTGAATCAACAGAGGGTTGACGCGCCGCATCAGCGCTCATTAGAAGTGCCCCACTCGACGTCCAGGAGGGTGAGGCACACATGGCAAGCCAGAAGCGCAACAGTCACCGGAGGGTGGCCATCGTCCGGGGGCTGCGGACGCCGTTCGTGAAGGCGGGCACGGTGTTCTCCGGGCTCACCGCGCTGGACCTGGGACGGATGGTGGTCCAGGAGCTGGTGCAGCGCTCGGACCTGGACCCGAACGTCATCGACCAGCTCGTCTTCGGGCAGGTGATTCCGACGCTGACGGGGCCGTCCATCGCGCGCGAGGTGGTCATCGCGGCGGGGCTGCCGCTCAAGATTGAAGCGGCCACGGTGACGCGCGCGTGCGCGACGTCCATCCAGGCGCTGACGACGGCGGGCAACGCGATTGCGCTGGGCTACTCGGACGTGGCCATCGCCGGGGGCACCGAGGCGATGTCGGACCCGCCGGTGTTCACCAGCCGGCCCCTGGCGCACGCGCTGGCGGCGGCGTCCAAGGGGCGCTCGCTGGGCGAGAAGCTCAAGCCCTTCCAGAAGCTCAAGGCGCAAGATTTGGTGCCCGTGCCGCCCGCCATCGCCGAGTACTCCACGGGCCTGTCCATGGGGGAGAGCGCGGAGAAGATGGCGAAGGAGAACGGCATCTCCCGCGAGGAGCAGGACCGCATCGCGCTCTCGTCGCACAAGAACGCGGCGGCGGCGTGGAAGGACGGCCGCTTCGACGACGAGGTGATGCACGTGTCGGTGCCGCCGAAGTACGAGCAGACGGCCACGCGCGACAACATCATCCGCGAGGACACCAGCCTGGAGGCGCTGGGCAAGCTCAAGCCGGTGTTCGACCGGAAGTACGGCACGGTGACGGCGGGCAACGCGTCGCCGCTGACGGACGGCGCGGCGGCGCTGTTGCTCATGAGCGAGGAGCGGGCGCGGGAGCTGGGCTACGAGCCCCTGGGCTACCTGCGCTCGTATGCGTACGCGGCCACGGACCCGGGCGACCAGCTGTTGCAGGGCCCGGTGTACGCGGTGCCCACGGCGCTGGCGCGCGCGGGGCTGAAGCTGTCGGACATCGACCTCGTCGAGATGCACGAGGCGTTCGCCGCGCAGGTGGCGAGCAACCTCCAGGCGCTGGCGTCGAAGAGCTTCGCGAAGAAGGCGGGCTGGGCGGAGCCGGTGGGGGAGGTGGACCGCGAGCGGCTGAACGTGACGGGCGGCTCCATCGCCATCGGTCATCCCTTCGGGGCGACGGGGGCGCGCATCGTCACGCAGGCCCTCAACGAGCTGAAGCGTCGGAACAAGAACACGGTGATGTGCACCGTCTGCGCCGCCGGCGGCCTGGGCGCCGTGGTGGTCCTGGAGCGTGCGTGATGGCCATCCAACTCGAAGAGCTTCAGGCGAAGCAGGGCTTCTCCCTCCATGTCGAGGACGGCGTCGCCGTCGTCACGTTCGACCTGCCGGACTCCGCCGTGAACACGCTGAGCCCGGAGGTGGGCGCGGCGTTCTCCCGGCTGCTGGACGAGGCGGAGCGCGAGGCCGACGTGAAGGCCCTGGTGTTCATCTCCGGCAAGAAGGACAGCTTCGTCGCCGGGGCGAAGATTGACTACCTCCAGACGCTGAAGACGGCGGAGGAGGCCACCGCGATGAGCCAGCAGGGGCAGGCGGGGTTCGACCGGCTGGAGGCCTTCCCCAAACCTGTCGTGGCTGCCATCCACGGCGCGTGTCTGGGCGGCGGGCTGGAGTGGGCGCTGGCGTGCCACTACCGCATCGCCACGGACAGCGCGAAGACGACGCTCGGCCTGCCGGAGGTGCAGCTGGGCCTGCTTCCGGGCGCGGGCGGGACGCAGCGGCTGCCCGCGCTCATCGGCGCGCAGGCGGCGCTGGACCTCATCCTCACGGGCAAGAACGTCAAGCCGGCGAAGGCCCGCAAGCTGGGCATCGTCGACGAGGTGGTGCCGGTGCCCATCCTGCGCGCCATCGCGGTGCAGCGCGCGAGGGAGCTGGCGGCGGGCTCGCTCAAGCCGGTGCGCGCGCACGGCCAGGGGCTGAAGTCAGTGGGGCAGAAGAAGGGGCTCGCGGGCTTCTTCCAGGGACTGGCGAACAAGGAGCTGTGGGCGGAGGTGGCGCTGGAGGACAACCCGCTGGGGCGCAAGGTCCTCTTCGATGCGGCCCGGAAGCAGCTGCTCAAGAAGACGCGCGGCAAGTACCCCGCTCCGGAGAAGGCCCTGCGGGTGGTTCGCACGGGCCTGGAGTCCGGGCGCGAGGCGGGGCTGGCGGCCGAGGCGAAGGCGTTCGGCGAGCTGGTGATGTCGGACGTCTCCAAGCGGCTGGTGGAGGTGTTCTTCGCGACGACGGCGCTGAAGAAGGAGAACGGCACGTCGGACGCGAGCGTGAAGCCGCGCGAGGTGAAGAAGGTCGCGGTGCTGGGCGGCGGGCTGATGGGCGGGGGCATCGCCTACGTGGCTGGCGTGCTGCAGGGCGCGCAGGTGCGCGTGAAGGACAAGGACGACGCGGGTGTGGCGCGCGCGCTCAAGCAGGTGCAGGGCATCCTGGATGAGCGCGTGAAGAAGCGCTCGCTCACCTGGCGCGAGGCGGCGGCGAAGCAGGCGCGAATCACCGCGGGCACCGACTACAGCGGCTTCAAGTCGGCGGACCTGGTCATCGAGGCGGTGTTCGAGGACCTGAAGCTCAAGCACCGCATCCTCGCGGAGGTGGAGGCCGTCACCGGGCCCGACGCCATCTTCGCGTCCAACACCTCCAGCATCCCGATTACCGAGCTGGCCAAGGGCAGCAAGCGGCCCGCCCAGGTCATCGGCATGCATTACTTCAGCCCGGTCAACAAGATGCCGCTGTTGGAGATCATCACCCACGCGGGCACCGCGGACTGGGTGACGGCCACGTGCGTGGAGGTGGGGCGCAAGCAGGGCAAGACGGTCATCGTCGTCAACGACGGGCCGGGCTTCTACACCTCGCGCGTCCTCGCGCCGTACCTGAACGAGGCGGCGTACCTGCTGGCCGAGGGCGCGGACATCGCCGCCCTGGACAAGGCGCTGGTGGAGTTCGGCTTCCCGGTGGGACCGATGACGCTGCTGGACGAGGTGGGCATCGACGTGGCCCACAAGGTCGGCCCCATCATGGAGGCGGCCTTCGGCAAGCGCATGGCCGCGCCCAAGGCGCTGGACGGCGTGGTGGCCGACGGCCGGCTGGGCCGCAAGAGCCAGAAGGGCTTCTACCTCTACGAGAACGGAAAGAAGAAGGAGGTGGACCCCACCGTCTACGGGCTGTTGCCGCACGGCAAGGAGCGCAAGGGCTTCGATGCGTCGGAGATGGCGGAGCGGCTGGTGCTGCAGATGGTGAACGAGGCCATCCGCTGCCTGGGCGAGGGCATCCTCCGCAGCGCGCGCGACGGCGACGTGGGGGCCATCTTCGGCCTGGGCTTCCCGCCGTTCCTCGGCGGTCCGTTCCACTACGCGGACGCGCGGGGGCTCTCGGAGGTGCTGCGCAAGCTGGAGCACTACCAGGACAAGCTGGGTGAGCGCTTCACGCCCGCGCCGCTCCTGGTGGAGATGGTCAAGGAAGGCAAGACGTTCTACCCGCGCTGAGGCGTGGGTTCCCGCCGCTCCGGTGCTTGACCGGGGCGGCGTTCTGGGACCAGCCTGCCGGCCGAATGGCCCGCTCCGCGTCTCGCACCATCGCCCTGGTCGTCCTGGTCGCCGTCCTGCTCTGCAGCGCCGCCGCCGCGGCCGGGGCGTGGCGCTACTTCCACAAGAATCCGCAGAACCCCGTCGTGCGGCTCGACGAGTACGTCACCATGGGCTGGGTGGCGTGGGATTCGAGCTGGTACATGCGCATCGCGCAGGACGGCTACCAGTACACGCCGGGCGAGCAGAGCTCGGTGGCCTTCTTCCCGCTCTACCCGCTGCTCATCCGCGCGGTGGAGACCCTGGGGCCCAACGTCTATCAGGCGGGGGTGCTCATCACGCTGCTGTGTGGCCCGCTGGCGCTGGTGATGTTCACGCGCTGGGCCAGGCTGCTCGCGGACGAGGACACCGCGCTCAAGGCGGGCCTCTTGATGGCGATGTACCCGTTCACGATGTACTTCTACGGGGCCATGTATTCGGACGCGCTGTTCGTCCTGCTGGTGGTGACGTCCTTCGTGCTCCTGGAGAAGGGGCACCTGGGGCCGGCGGTGCTGGTGGCGGCGGTGGCCACGGCGGCACGGCCCGTGGCGCCCGCGGTGGTGCTGGGACTCCTGGTTCGCAGGCTCGAGTGGAAGCACGCGCGGGGCGAGAAGTGGACCGCGGTGGACTTCCTGCCGGTGCTCTCGGGGGTGGGGTTCGGCTGCTACATGCTCTACCTGTGGCACCAGTTCGGAGACCCGTTCGCCTTCGTGAAGGTGCAGGGCGCGGCGGGGTGGGCGCAGACGCCGGGGTGGAGGACGTGGCTGAAGGTGTCGTGGTTCGAGCACGTGGTGCTCAACCCCACCGACAAGCGCGAGGCGTTCCGGCTGGCGGCACACGCGTTCTTCACGCTTCTGGCGCTCGCGCTGGTGTGGCCCACGCGCAAGCTGCTCGGGTGGGGGTACGCCGTCTACGTGCTGGCCATCGTCGGGCTGCCCGCGTGGTCCACGAAGGACTTCATGGGGATGGGGCGGTATCTGCTGTCGTCGTTCCCCGTGTTCCTGACGGGGGCGATGCTCTTGCGTGAGCGGCCGCGCGTGCTCCAGGGGGCGCTGGCGGTGGGCGCGGTGTCGTTGCTCGTGTTGTCGTGGGCGTTCGGCGCGGACTACTACATCTCATGAGCACGCTCCTCGACGAGGCCCTCGCGTTGTACTCCCGGCTGCCCGCGGCCGAGCGGTTCCATGTGCATGCGCGTGCGTCCTCGGCGCCGCTGCTCGCGGTGGTGGAGCGCATGCCCGCCGGTGGCACGGTGGCGGACATCGGCTGTGGACACGGGTTGTTGTCCGCGCTCTTGGCGCTGTCGGACCCGAAGCGCGAGGTGCACGCGGTGGATCCGGACCCGCGCAAGGTGGGGTGGGCGCGCGAGGCGCTCGCGGGGCTGCCGCGGGTGAAGCTCGCGGAGGGGACGTTGGAGGAGGTGCTGGCGCCCGCGCTGCCGGGGACGTGCGAGGCGGCGGTGGTGTGCGACGTGCTCTACCTGTTGCCCGAGGAGAAGTGGCCCGGCTTCCTGCGCACGGCGCGCGGGCTGCTGCGCCCTGGCGGGCGCTTGTTGTTGAAGGAGGTGGAGGGGGATGGCTCCTGGAAGCACCGCAAGGCGCTGGCGCAGGAGTGGGTGATGGTGTCGCTCCTGGGGCGCACGAAGGCGAGCGGAGGAATGGTGCTCAAGCCTCGCTCGGCGATGCGGGCGCTCTTGGAGGACGCGGGCTTCACGGTGCGCGAGGTGGTGGACCTGGGACGTGGCTACACCACACCGCACGTGCTCTACGTCGCGGAGGCGAGTGCTCCGTAGTCGCTGGGGCCTCACGGTGCGCGCGGTGGTGGCGTCGTGGCGTCGGGCGCCACTACGTCCTGTGGGCGCTACGTCCGCGGAGGCGGAGTCCCCTCGGCGGGCACAGGGGCGAGGTGAATACGCCGAGCCGTAGAGCGCCATCGCACCGAGGCGCGCGTTGCTCATGCGAGGTGGCTGCAACGCGCGCAACCATGCGCAGCGGAGGCGCGGGGCATCCACGCCATCGCACGTGCTCTACGTCGCGGAAGCGAGCGTCCCGTAGGAGTGGAGCTGGATGCCTCGCTCGGCGAGCCGCGCCTTCACGCGGGCACTCGTGAGCGCCTCCAGCTCCGCCTGCCAGCCGTAGGTCCACGCCGGGTCCTCGGGCACCTGCGGTGTGCCCTCGCCAGGGTGACAGCCCACCTCGAAGTCTCCCGCCGGCATCGCGTCCAGCACCGCCAGCAGCGCGGCCTCATCCAACCGGCCCGCCTCGAACACGCCGCCCGCGCTCACCCTACGCACGCCGTGCCGAGCCCGGGGCGCCGTGCGCGCCAGCACCGTGAGCAGCGTCGTCTTCAGCGCGGGGCCCGGCGTGCGCAGCCACCGCGCGCGGGGCAGGGCGTCCGGCCAGCGCACGGGGAGCCGCTCCCGCGCGGCCATCGCCTCGACCATCGGCCGGATGCCGGGCAGCAGGTGCAGGTGCTGGTGTCCATCCAGGTGGTCCACCACCACGCCCAGCTCCCGCGCGCGCCGAAGCTGCCACTCCAGCTCCAGCTCCACCTCCGCGCGCCGCACCTTGCCCGTCAGCCACGCCTTCGCGAACTCCGCCCAGCTCGCACGCAGCCGCCCGTCAGGCGCCACCGTGGGGACCCGGTGCGCGCCCGCCGCGGGCTCGAGCCGCGTGGACAGCGCCAGGTGCAACCCCACCGCGAGCCCCTGCCCGCGCGCACGCGCCGCGGCCTCGGGCGCCGTCGGCCCCATGGCGAGCAGCGTGGCGCTGGTGACGATTCCCTCGCGGTTCGCGCGGAGGATGCCCGCGTCCAGGGACGGGTGCAGCCCCAGGTCATCCGCGTTGACGATGAGGCGCCGGGGCCGCGTGCTCACGGACGACTCAGCCCCGCGCCGAGCGGCTGTTCGCGGTGCGCAGCGGCTGCACCGACGGCGGCAGGCGCACCGGCTGCGACGGCGGCGCGGGCTTGCGCGTCTCCGGGTAGAGCTTCACCAGCTCCTTCACCATCTTCACGATGACCGACGGCGAGGCCAGCGTGGACACGCCACGCGTGCGCGGGAAGTAGTCCACGCCCATCTGGAACACGCGGAAGCCCTTGCGGATGGCCTTCACCACCAGCTCCGCGTCGATGAACGAGCCCTGGCTCTTGAGCTCCATCGACTCCAGCACCCGCCGGTGCATCACCTTGAAGCTGAAGTTGACGTCCTTGATCTGGATGTCGAACAGCGCCCGGATGAGCATGTTGTAGACGAACGAGTAGACGATGCGCTTGGGGCCCTCGCTCGTGCGGTCGAACCGGAAGGCGCAGATCATGTCCGCCTCCAGGTAGTCCATCAGGTGCAGCGAGCGCTCCAGCTCCCGCAGGTCCCACGGCAGGTCGATGTCCGAGTAGACGACGATGTCCTTGGTCGACGCCGCCAGCCCCGTGCGCATCGCCCCACCCAGCTTCAGGTTCACCGGATGGTTGATGACCCGCAGCTGCGGAATCCGCTTCGCCATCCCTTCCGCAATCTCCTGCGTGCGGTCCGTCGACGCGTCGTTGACCACGATGATCTCGAAGTCGTCCGTCAGCTGCGGCAGCGCCTCCAGCGCCCGACTCACCGCCCGCTCCACGTAGTCCTCCTCGTTCCATGCGGGGAGGAAGAGGCTGATGCTGGGGTACTTGGCCACGACGGACCTCGATGCTCGGAGAAGGGGATTCCGGGCGGCTCGGTAGCAAGGCCCGGGTCCTAAATCAATCAGGGGGCTCCCACTCGCGAACACCCCTGTGCTACCGTGGAATCACCATTTTACGGGGACACTGTGACCTCTAGGCCTCATACCCTGCTGGTGGTGGATGAAGCGGAGTCAACCCTGGCCCGCCTCGCGAGGGCCCTCGGTCCGGAGGACTACTGCCTCCGTCTGATTTCCCCGGGCCCGGAGGTGGGCCGGCTGGCGAGGGAGGTGGACCTGGTGGTGTGGGTGGGCGGAAGACAGGTCACCGGTGACTGGCTCGACAAGCTGCTGGGCCAGGAGGGCCCGCCAGGTCCTCCGGTGATGGTTCTGACCCCCCGGGAACCTCGCGAGTCTTGGCTGGAGGCGCTCACCCGCGGCGCTGAGGTCATGTTCGACCCATGGGACGTGGAAGAATTACGGGCGCGGGTGGCCCGGTGCCTGACGGTCCACGCCCGATTTTCGCAGCTATCCAACCAGGTGGGTGAGCTGCAGCGGCTGTCCTCGACGGACGGGCTGACGGGGGTCCACAACCACCGCCACTTCCAGGAGCGGCTGCGCGAGGAGTTCCGCCGGGCCCAGCGCTACGATGACCCGCTGTCGCTCATCCTCATGGACCTGGACCACTTCAAGCAGGTCAACGACAGGCATGGCCACACCACGGGGGACGGCGTCCTGAGAGAGGTGGCGGCGGCGCTCCAGCAGAGCGTGCGGGAGACGGACCTGGTGGCCCGCTACGGAGGCGAGGAGTTCGCCGTCCTGCTGCCGCGCACCCACCTGACGGGCGCGCTCACCGTGGCGGAGCGTGTGCGCAAGGATTTGGCGACCCTGCAGGTAGGGCCCCAGGGCTCGCTCCGGGTGACGGCGTCGCTGGGCCTCTCCAGCTTCCCCCACCGCACCGTCCTCAGCCCCGAGCAGCTGCTGCTCACCGCCGACGAGGCCCTCTACCGGGCCAAGGCGGAGGGCAGGGACAGGGTCTGTCTCCATTCTCAAATGCCCCTGTTGCCGCCCAATCCCTCGCAGGGCGAGTGACCTGGGTCAAAGACCCTGGGTTGGTATTGACCCATAAGGATGGGGGGAGTCTAGGATGACCCCGCTCCTCGATTGTCGGGGAGTCGAATCATCCCGTGATTCCATGGGTTTGCGACGCCCCACCGGCTGGCAGACACATTGCAAATGTCATGGGACGGAAAGAATCCCATGGGCCCCCTCGCCGCACAGATCACTCAGACGGAAGCAGCGCCGCGCGGGCGGCTGCTGCTCGTGGACGACGAGGAGAACATCCTCAAGTCCATCCGGCGGGTGCTGCGCCGGGGGGACTGGGACATCGAGACGGCGACGGACGCGGAGCAGGCGCTGCGCACGGTGGAGGCGTTCCGCCCCGAGGTCGTCATCTCCGACTTCCGGATGCCGGGCATGAACGGGGTGGAGTTCCTCACCCGGGTGAAGCAGCAGGAGCCGCGCGCCCAGCGCATCATGCTCACCGGCCAGGCGGACCAGCAGGCCATCGAAGAGGCCATCAACCGCTCGGAGATCTTCCGCTTCATCTCCAAGCCCTGGAACGACAGCCACCTGGTGCTGACGGTCAAGAGCGCGTTCGAGCAGTACGCGCTGCAGGCGGAGAACGAGCGGCTGTACCGGGTGACGACGGCGCAGAACGCGGAGCTGAAGCTGCTCAACGCGGACCTGGAGGAGCGCGTCGCCCAGCGCACGCGGATGCTCAGCCAGGCCAAGCGCGAGTGGGAGCTGTCGTTCGACTGCATGGAGACGCCGCTGTGCGTGGTGCGCGGGCGCGACTTCGCGGTGCGGCGGGCGAACCTGGCGTACGCGCACGTGGCGGGGCGCTCCATCGAGCAGATTCCGTCCGACATGGCCTGCTACCGGTATCTCTTCGGTCGCAACGAGCCGTGCACGGGCTGCCCGCTGCCGGCGGCGATGGAGAGCGGCAAGGGCGCGCGCGGAGAGGTGCAGCAGGGGGGCAGGACGTACGTGGTGGCCGCCTACCCCATGGCGGGGGACGAGCGGGTGGTGTGCACCTATCGCGACGTCACCGAGGAGCAGGCGATGACGCGCCGGCTCATCGAGACGGAGAAGATGGCGGCGGTGGGGCAGCTGGCGGGGGGCGTGGCGCATGAAATCAACAATCCGCTGGGGGGCATCCTGGCCTTCGCCCAGCTCATGTCCCGCGACGCGGGCCGCAGCGACGCGGACCTGGAGTCCCTGGGGCTGATTGAAGAGAGCGCGCTGCGGTGCAAGCGCATCGTCGAGAGCCTGCTGAAGTTCAGCCGGCACAGCCGCGTGGAGGACCGGCGGCTGTTCGACTTGTCGCGGTGCGTGGAGGACGCGGCGGTGCTCTTCCGGGCGCAGCTGAAGACGACGCCGCGCGCGGAGCTGTCGCTCGATTTGAAGGACGGGCTTCCGAAGGTTTATGGCGACCCGGGCACGCTCGCGCAGGTGGTGTTGAACCTGCTGCAGAACGGCCTGCAGGCGCTTCCAGAGCGTGTAGGCCAGCTCAAGCTGGAGACGGGCCGTGAGGGTGACCGCTGCTTCTTCGCGGTGACCGACACGGGGTGCGGCATCGAGGAGAAGCACCTGCCGCGCATCTTCGAGCCCTCCTTCACCACCAAACCCCCCGGTGAAGGCACCGGGCTGGGCCTGTCCATCGCGTACCGCATCGTCCAGGACCACGGGGGCAGCTTCCACGTCGACACCCAGGTGGGCGCCGGCTCCCGTTTCACCGTCTTCCTGCCCATTCCCCTGCAGCTCGAGAGGTTGCCGTGAACCAAGTCAAGCGCGCCAAAGTCCTCGTCGTGGATGACGATTCGGTCGTCCTCAAGGCCGTGACGCAGATTCTCCAGCGCGAGGGCCACCCGGTGGTGGCCATTGATGACGCGGTGGAAGGTCTGACGGCGGCCAAGGACCCGACCATCGACGTCGTCGTCCTGGACATCAAGATGCCGAACCTGTCCGGCATGGACCTGCTCCGCGGCATCAAGGCCGAGCGTCCGGACGTGGAGGTCATCATGATGACGGCCTTCGCCACCGTGGAGACGGCGGTGGAGGCGGTGAAGGCGGGCGCGTACGACTACCTCACCAAGCCGTTCGAGAACATCGACGAGGTGAGCCTCACGGTGGCCAAGGCGGCCGAGCGCAAGGCGCTCAAGGACCGCACCCGCGCGCTGGAAGAGGCGCTCACCGTGCGCAGCCAGTTCGAGGACCTCATCGGTCAGTCGCCGCAGATGCGCTCGGTGTTCAAGCTGGTGGAGACGGTGAGTCACTCCACGGCCACGGTGCTCATCCAGGGTGAGAGCGGCACGGGCAAGGAGCTGGTGGCGCGCGCCATCCACTACCGCAGCTCGCGCAAGGACAAGCCGTTCGTCGCCGTCAACTGCTCGGCGCTGACGGAGACGCTGCTGGAGAGCGAGCTGTTCGGCCACGTGAAGGGCAGCTTCACGGGCGCCACGGGCAACAAGAAGGGCCTGTTCGAGGCGGCCGACGGCGGCACCATCTTCCTGGACGAGATTGGCGACGTGCCGCCGGCGACCCAGGTGCGTCTGCTCCGCGTCCTCCAGGAGGGCGAGGTCAAGCGGGTGGGCGCCAACGAGCCGGTGAAGGTGGACGTGCGCGTCATCGCGGCCACGCACGTGGACCTGTCGCGGGCGAAGGAGCAGGGCAAGTTCCGCGAGGACCTGTTCTACCGGCTCAACGTCATCACCATCGACCTGCCGCCGCTGCGGGACCGTCCGCAGGACGTGCCGCTGCTGGCGCACCACTTCCTGAAGCTGTACGCGTCCAAGGCGGACAAGAAGGTGACGGGCATCTCCCCGCGCGCGATGGAGGCCCTGACCTGCAACCGTTGGACGGGCAACGTGCGCGAGCTGGAGAACGTCATCGAGCGCGCGGTGGTGCTGACGGGCAATGACGTCATCGACGTGGAGGATTTGCCGCCCGGCTTCCAGTCGGCGCCTCAGGCCGACTCGGCGGTGGAGGTGTTCAGCCTGGCGCACCTGCCGTACGCGCAGGCCAAGCGCCTGGCGATGCGGGCGTTCGAGCGGCGCTACCTGTCGGCGCTCCTGGAGAAGAACAACCAGAACGTCTCCAGCGCGGCGCGCGCCGCGGGCGTGGACCGCTCCAACTTCCGCCGGCTGCTCAAGCAGTACGAGGTGGCGGGCCGCTCCATGAAGCCGCGCGTCCTCAAGGACGACGAGGGCGCTGAGCCGCTCGAGGCCGCGTCGTAGTCGCGACGGGACGAACTGGATGAACTCCTGGCGCTGGTGAGGGACTCCCTCACCGGCGCCTGTTCGTTACGAGAGGCCTCACCCTTCGTCTTCGCCCGGCTCACGCGCACGCTCCGCGAGCTGGCGCTGGATGTCCTCGTACCGCTCCGCCAGTCGCGCCTCCTCGCCGTTGCGAGTCGGCGTGTAGAAGCTCCGTGAGC
The DNA here is from genome assembly GCF_020037055.1 of Myxococcus sp. AS-1-15. NCBI lineage: Bacteria > Pseudomonadati > Myxococcota > Myxococcia > Myxococcales > Myxococcaceae > Myxococcus > Myxococcus sp. AS-1-15. The sequence continues at coordinate 1,104,639 of NZ_JAIQDF010000001.1, forward strand.
GCAGCTCGTCGGGCAGGTAGTCCTCGGGGACGTAGTTGCCCTCGAAGTTGTGCGGGTACTTGTAGCCGCCGCCGTAGCCCAGCGACTTCATCAGCTTCGTGGGCGCGTTGCGCAGGTGCATCGGCACGGGCAGCGCGCCCTCCTTCGTCACGGCCTCGCGCGCGGACGTGTACGCCGTCAGCACCGCGTTCGACTTGGGCGCCAGCGCCAGGTACGTGACGGCCTGCGTGAGCGGCAGCGTGCCCTCCGGCAGGCCCACCAACTGGAACGCCCTCAGCGCGTCCACCGCCACGCTCAGCGCGCGCGGGTCCGCGTTGCCGATGTCCTCCGACGCGAAGATGACCATGCGCCGGAACAGGAAGATGGGGTCCTCGCCCGCCTCCAACATCCGCGCCATCCAGTACAGCGCCCCATCCACGTCACTGCCGCGCATCGATTTGATGAAGGCGCTGATGACGTTGTAGTGCTCCTCGCCGCCCTTGTCGTACAGCAGCGTCTTCTGCTGGAGCGCCTCCTCCGCGGCCTTGCGGTCCACGTGTGCCCCCGCATGCGCCGCGGCCACCTCCAGCCCCGTCAGCGCCTTGCGCGCATCCCCGCCCGCCGACGCCGCCAGGAACTCCAGCGCGTCGTCGTCCGCCGTCACCCGTCCTCCCAACCCGCGCGTGTCCAAGAGCGCCCGACGCAGGAGCGCCACCAGCTCCTCGTCCTCCAACCCGCGCAGCGTGACGACCCGACAGCGAGACAGCAGCGCCGCGTTCACCTCGAACGAGGGGTTCTCCGTCGTGGCGCCGATGAGCGTCACCGTGCCCTTCTCCACGTGGGGCAGCAGCGCGTCCTGCTGCGCCTTGTTGAAGCGGTGGATTTCGTCGATGAACAGGAACGTCCGCTGGCGATGCAGGTTCCAGCGCTCCTGCGCCCGCGCCACCGTCTCGCGGATGTCCTTCACCCCCGCGAGCACCGCCGACACCGAATCGAACGCGGCGCCCGTCGAGCGCGCCACCAGCCAGGCGAGCGTCGTCTTGCCCGTGCCGGGAGGGCCCCAGAGGATGAGGCTCGGGACCTGGTCCGCCTCCAGCGCCCGACGCAGGAACCGGCCCTCGCCCGTGAGGTGCTCCTGACCGACGAACTCATCCAGGGCGCGCGGCCGCATGCGCTCGGCGAGGGGCGCCCGGCGGGCCTGCTCCTTCTGTCCCGCGTGTTCGAAGAGGTCCATGGACCCCTCAAAGCTAGCGCCCCGGAGGCGGGCACGCCGGGGCGTCTGTCCGGTGGGCGGGGCCTTCGACAATTCAGGGGAGCGCCCGGGCGCCTGGCTGGATTATGAAGCAGGCTGCGTGCAGACCCTCGTCATCGTCGCGAAGAAGGACAACCCCGAGGCGGTGGCCCTGGCGTCCCGCATCCGCGAGACCTACCCGCACCTCACCATCCTGGGAGACCGCTCCCTGGCCCACGAGCTGGGCTGGCCCCGGGTGGAGGACCGCGAGCTGGCGGCGCGCGCGGACCTCACGGTGGTGCTCGGCGGGGACGGCACCCTCATCTACGCGGCGCGGCTGCTCGGCGGACGCGGGGTGCCCATCCTCGGCGTCAACCTGGGCAGCCTGGGCTTCATGACGGAGGTCCCCGTCGAGGAGCTGTTCACCACGCTGGAGGAAGTGCTCGCGGGCCGCTTCCAGGTGGACTCCCGCATGAAGCTCACCTGCCGGCTGATTCGCGGCGGACGCGTGCTCATCGAGGACGAAATCCTCAACGACGTGGTCATCAACAAGGGCGCGCTGGCGCGCATCGCCGACCACGAGACCTCCATCGATGGCGTGCCCATCACCACGTACAAGGCGGACGGCGTCATCCTCGCCACGCCCACGGGCTCCACCGCGTACTCGCTGTCCGCCGGCGGCCCCATCGTCCATCCGTCCGTGGACTGCACGGTGCTCTCGCCCATCTGCTCGCACGCGCTCACCCAGCGCTCCATCGTCGTGCCCGCCGACCGCACCATCCGCATCACCCTGCGCAGCGAGACGGCCGACACGTACCTGACGCTGGACGGACAGACGGGCCACGGCCTGCAGGGCGGTGACTGCATCGAGGTGGTGCGCTCGGCCAACCGGGTCAACCTGGTGCGCAACCCGCGCGTGGCCTACTTCTCCATCCTCCGGCAGAAGCTCCACTGGGGCGAGCGCTGACGGACGCTCCGTGTTCCTGTTCCTCTCGAAGGTGCTGGACCTGTTCCTGGCGCCGCTCACCTGGGCGCTGCTGCTCATCCTCGTGAGCCGGCTGCCCCGGCTGCGCCCCGCGCTCGCCCGAGGGCTCCTCGTCGCGGGGGTCGGGGTGCTCTACGTCTTCTCCACCGAGGCGATGTCCACGCTCTTGACGTACCAGGTGGAGGAGGGGGCCCACGACACGTTCCAGCCCGGCGAGCCCTACGACGCCGTCATCGTCCTGGGTGGAGGACTGGACCCCTCCGCGATGGAGCGCTCGGGGCGGCTCGAGTTCAACGCCGCGCCGGAGCGCATCCTCCGGGGCTATGACTTGATGCGCGAGGGACACGCCCGCTTCGTGCTCATCTCCGGCGGCTCGCTGGACCCGCGCCCCACGGCGGTGGTGGAGGCGGACGTGCTCTCGCGCATGCTCCAGGACTGGGGCATCCCCGCCGAGCGCATCGTCACCGAGGGCCAGAGCCGCAACACGCGCGAGAACGCGGTGGAGTCCGCGCGCATCATCCAGGAGCGCGGCTGGAAGCGGCTGCTGCTGGTGACGAGCGCGGCCCACATGCCCCGGGCGCAGGGGTGCTTCGCCGCGGTGGGCCTGCGCCCGGACACGCTGCCGGTGGACGCGAGGATGCCGGCCTTCCGCATGGGCCGGCTCGGGTGGCTGCCCCGCGCCGGAGCGCTGTCGCAGAGCACGGACGTGCTCCGGGAGCTCGCGGGGCGCGTCGTCTACCGGCTCCGGGGTTGGACTTCGCCCTGACGTGTCAGCCCGCGGCGAGTCGTCGAGGCACCTCTTCCACGGGGGCGGTGCGCTGGACGGCCTCCTCCCGCAGCCACGCGAGCGTCGTCAGCCGGTCCTCGTCGAGGATGCGCTGGGTGGTGACGCGGTCCGGGTAGCAGCGCATGAACATGTGCGTGAAGTGCGTGCCGTAGTGGATGAACTCGTCGCGCGTGGGGTCCTTCAGCGGGCGGACGCAGGCCTCGAAGTGGGGCTCGTGGAAGTACGCCATCGCGAAGCGCTCGCGTGAGGCGAGCACCACCTTGTGCGGCGTCGACAGCAGATAGCCCCGCGTGAGGAACTGCAGGATGTCTCCGGGGAAAACCGTCAGCACGTCGGGGACGGGCTTCACGAAGGTCCACGGCTCGTCGTGCTCGTACATGCCCGCGGAGCTCTCGCCCTGCAGCCAGTTGCGCTTGCGCGGCTCGCCCTCGACGGGCGGGCGGACCCACAGGCCGCCCACGTCGTCCTGCGCGGCGATGACGAGCATGCCGTAGTCCGTGTGCGCGCCGATGCCTCGCGTCGTTGCGGGAGAGCGTGCGGGAAAGCGCAGCACGCGCATGTGATGCCAGCCGTCCTTCGTCAGCGCGGTGAGCGCGTCGATGTCCAGGCCCAGTCCCAGCGCGGTGAGCCGCAGGAGCCGCTCGCCCGCGGAGCCGAGCTCCTCGGTGTGCGCCGTCATGCCCAGCCGATAGGCCTCGTCCGGCCAGGGCGCCGGGCCATGGCAGGGCCAGCCGGAGTGCACGCGCGCGTCGGTGAGGGGCACGTCCTTGCAGACGGTGAAGACCTCCGAGTAGTCGGCCTCGCCCGCGGTCAGCTCCTCGCCAGAGGCGACGTAGCCCGAGTACGTCGAGTCACTCACGCAGCGCTGCTTCTCCTCCAGCGGCTGACGGAAGAAGCGCCGGCTCAGCTCGAAGGCGTCACGGGCCTTGTCCGCCTGCGCGGGGCTCATGCGAATCTGGAAGATGCCGTCGCGTCGCCAGGCGCGAATCATCGCGAGCCCGAGCGCGACATCGGTTTCACTTCCACTCACGACGTGCGGCAAACGGAATGTCTCCAACTCGGCCATGGGCGCTCCCGGGTGGGGGTGGGCTGGGGGCGCTCCCGGAAACAAGCTGGCCGAGTCGGAAGATGCGGCGGGGGCGCTCCGCCGGCGCGCGAGTGGAGCAATCCCTCGCGTTCATCGCCAGACACGGGGCCAAATCCACCCAGGTTTCGGGCGGTCAGATTGTCGGGAAGTGGATGTGTGGGCGCGCGAATTCCGCCCAGGGTTTATTTCAGGGGAGGCGCGGGGCGGCGCGCATCGCGTGAGAGCGTCGCGCCATCCAGCCGGATGATGCGGCCCTCGGCCTTCGCGCGCGGCGCGGGCTTGCCCGTGCGCAGCGCCTGCGCGAGCAGGTCCAGCGGCGTGCGCCCGTCCTTCATCGCGGGCGTGGAGGGCAGCCCCTTGAGCATGTCGTAGCCGTCCTTGCCGCTGGTGAGGAAGCTCAGCGTGGCGAGCCGGTACGTGGCCGCGTCGTCGAGCGGCTTGCCGTTCACCTTCACGTCGACGACGCGCGAGCCCGGCGGCTTGCGTGCGTCGAAGGTGAAGCGCATGCCGGAGACCTGGAGGAAGCGGCCGGGGCGCGCGTCCTCGCGGCTCAGGCTGACGCCGTTCTCCAGCGCGGCGCGCAGCGTGGCGCCGGGAATCTCCACCACCACCAGCTCGTCGGTGTAGGGCATCAGCGCGTGCAGGTCCCTGCGCGTGAGCGTGCCGGCGGGGAGGATGGTGTCGGCGCGCAGCGCGCCCCCGTTGACGAAGGCCACCTCGGCGCCGGCCGCCTCGCGGAAGATGTCCGCGACGAGCGAGCCCAGGTTCGTCTCGCGCGAGCGCACCTGCGTGCCGCGGGCGTCGAGCGCCACGGGCGTCCTGCCCACCGGCTCCGCGAGCCTGGCGAACAGCGCCTCATAGGGCTTCATGGCCGCGTTGAACTCCGCGTCCTCGGGCACCTTCTTCGTGACGGGCAGCCGCGCCCAGGACACCTTGCGCACCTTGCCCGTGGCCGTGTCCACGTCCAGCGTGAGCCGGCCCAGCTCCAGCGCGTCCGCGGGCACCTTGAAGATGGGCGTGCCGGTGGTGCGGTCATTCGCGCCCACGTGGTCATGCCCGCCCAGGAGGGCGTCGACCTTCACGCACCTCGCCAGCTGCCGGTCCTGCGCCAGCTCCAGGTGCGTCAGGCCCACCACCACCTGCGCCCCGTCCTCGCGCAGCTTCGCCACCGCCTCCCGCGCCGCCTGGCAGAAGTCGGTGAACAGCGTGTCGGGCCCCGCCTTCGTCGAAGTCTTCGTCTCCGGCAGCACCACGCCGAACAGGCCCACGCGCACGCCACCCAGCTCCCGCACCTCGTACGCCTTGACGCCCTCGAACAGCGCGCCCGTCTTCCCGTCGACGACGTTGGCGCCCAGCCAGGTGAAGCGCGACTGGCGGATGCGCTCCTTCAGCACGTCGTCACCGAAGTCGAACTCGTGGTTGCCCAGCACCGCCGCGTCCAGCCCGAGCGCGTTCCACGCGTCCACCATGTGCCGGCCCTTGAGCGCCTTGCCGTCCACCTCCAGCAACGACTCCACCGACGGGGACAGCGTGTCGCCGCCCAGGAGCGTCAGCACGTGCGGGGCAGGCGACTCGCTCAGCACCCGCTTGCGCAGCGTGGCCACCCGCGCCAGGCCCCCCCGGCCCCCGTGCTCCTGCTGGGGCTGCACCTGGTACACGTCCGCCAGGTGGAGCAACGTCAGGCGCGTGGTGCCCGCGGGCGCCGCGCCCTGGCCGAGGCCCGGGGCCAGCGTCAGGAGCAGCGCGAGCGGCAGGAGCAGGGCCCCACGTCGGGCCAGCGCTGTCGTCGTCGTCATCGCGAGTCGTTCTCCAGGGGCGCCCGCACGGCGCCGGGCTCGCCGGAGTAGCGCACTCACGCGACGAACGCGAGCACACCCGCCTTCACCTCAGGCCCCTGAGTCACGACCATCCCAGGACAGCCAGGAAAACCGCCGCAGTGTGTCATGGGTGAAAGTTGCAGAAATCTGATGAAGCCGGTTTGCCCGTACTTCACTGCGATTGCTAGGACCCGCCCTGAACAACCCTAGGGAGGTCGTCACCATGCGACACAACACGTGGAGCGCGCTGCTGTTGGCCGGCTTGTTGGGCTGCGGCGAGAGCGCGCTCGAGAATCAACAGCGCTCCGGTGAGGAGACAGCGGAGGTCGTTCAGCGGCTCGGCCCCTCGGGGCGACCGGGCATGGGCGCCACCATCTACTCGGGGGGCGTGACGTTCCGGACGTGGGCGCCGCTGGCGCAGAAGGTCTTCGTCGCGGGCGACTTCAGCGGCTGGGGCTGGATTGAGCTGGGCGGCGAGGGCAACGGCAACTTCTCTGGCGACGTGGCGGGCGCGGTGAAGGGCCAGAAGTACAAGTTCGTTACGCGCAACGCCTGGGGTAGCGACGCGTGGCGCGCGGACCCTCGGGCGGCGTGGCAGGAGAACTCCACGGGCGCGAGCATCATCTACGACCACGGCGAGTACTGGTGGAACGCGCAGCAGTTCAGCACGCCGGGCTTCAACGAGATGGTCATCTACGAGATGCACGTGGGCACCTTCCACGACTCGCCGGGCTGGGGGCCGGGCAACTGGAACAGCGCCATCGCGAAGCTCGGCTACCTGCAGGACCTGGGCATCAACATGGTGAAGGTGATGCCGGCGTACGAGTTCGCCGGCGACTTCTCCTGGGGCTACAACGTGGCCTTCCCGTTCGCGCCGGAGAGCGCCTACGGCTCGCCCAACGACATGAAGCGCTTCGTGGACGAGGCGCACATGCGCGGCATCGGCGTCATCTTCGACGTGGTGCACAACCACTGGGGGCCGAGTGATTTGCCCATGTGGTGCTTCAGCGGCAACTGCCTGAACAACGGCGGCGAGTACTTCTTCGATGACGGTCGCAAGGTGACGCCGTGGGGCAACACCCGCCCGGACTACGGCCGTGCCGAGGTGCGCGCCTACATCCGCGACTCGATGATGAATCTGCTCGACAACTTCCGGGGCGATGGCCTGCGCTGGGACGCCACCAAGTACATGCGCACGATTGATGGCACGGGTGACATCCCGTCGGCGTGGCAGGTGTTCCGCTCCATCAACAACGAAATCAACACGCGCAACGGCTACAAGATCTCCATCGCCGAGGACTTCGGTGGCGGCAACTCCATCACCGACAACGCGAGTGGCGACTTCGCGGGAGGCGCGGGGTTCGACGCGCAGTGGTCCGCGGAGTTCGTGCACCCCATCCGCGCGGCGGTCATCGAGCAGAACGACGCCAACCGGAACATGGGCGCGGTGGCGGCCGCGATTGGCCAGAGCTTCAGTGGCCGGACGCACGCGCGCATCATCTACTCGGAGAGCCACGACGAGGTGGCCAACGGCCACAGCCGCGTGCCGGAGGAGATCTGGCCGGGCAACGCGGGGAGCTGGGCGTCGAAGAAGCGCTCCACGCTGGCCGCGGGCATCACCATGACGTCGCCGGGCATCCCGATGATCTTCCAGGGGCAGGAGATTCTGGAGAACGGTTTCTTCTCCGACCAGGACCCGGTGGACTGGCAGAAGCTCACCGACTTCGGTGGCATCCACAACCTCTACCGCGACCTCATCCGCCTGCGCCGCAACTGGAACAACAACACGCGCGGCCTGCGCGGGGGTGGCCTCAACGTCCACCACATCAACAACACGAACAAGGTGATTGCCTACCACCGGTGGGAGAACGGTGGCCCGGGCGACGACGTCATCGTCGTGGCCAACTTCAGCAGCACCACGTTCAACAGCTACAACATCGGCTTCCCGCGCACCGGCACCTGGCACCTGCGCTTCAACAGCGACTGGAACGGGTACTCGGGTGACTTCGGCAACACCCCGTCGGCGAACACCACGGCATACAGTGGCGGCAAGGACGGCATGGGCAACAACGCGTCCTTCGCCATCGGGCCCTACTCGCTGCTCATCTTCTCGCAGTAGCGCGTGGAGGACGCATCCGGGCGCCCGGAGTCACTTGGGGCGCCTGGAAGCTCCTCACACGGTGTAGCGGCGGCCCTGCTGGAGCGGCTCGATGACGCTCGCGGCCGTGTCGAAGTCGTCGGGGTAGTGGATGAGGCGCATGCGGGCGCGCAGTCCCTCCGGCAGCGCGGCGAGCTTCTCGTAGGGCGTGTGCACGCCGTAGTTCGTCTCGTGGATGACGAGGTCCGCGCGGGACAGCCAGTCGATGAGGCCCTCGTCGAAGGCGGTGTCCGCGCTGTAGCCCAGGCACCGCCCGCCCGCGTGGATGCGCAGCGCGGTGGTGGGCACGTGGTGGTACGTCATCCGCGCCTCGATGAGGAAGGGCCCGTGGCGCACGGCCGACTCGGTGGAGAGGGGCGTGTGCTCGAAGTAGTCCTCGAAGTGCTTGGGGTTGGGGGCTTCTCCGCGCTTCTCGATGAGGCACTCCATGCCCGCGGCCAGGTGGCCTTCCCACAGGCGCTCGGCGACGTCCGGGTGCGCGAGCAGCTCCAGCTTCTTTCGCAGGATGAAGAAGGAGAAGTAGCCCAGGCCCTCCAGGCCCGAGGAGTGGTCCGCGTGCAGGTGGGTGAGGGCCACGGCGCTGACGCGGTCCACGTCCAGCGGGACGCCGGACGTCAGTGACGCCTCGCGCATCATCTTCCGGATGGGGTGGGGACAGTCGATGAGGAGGACCTGGTCCTCGACCTCCACGGCCAGGCACGAGGAGTAGTGGAGCGCGGAGAAGGCGTCACCGACACCCAGGGGGATGAAAGTCATGCTCATGGCTGGCTCCGGTGGGACGGGTGGAGACGCTCGCGCAGCTTCGCCGCGACGGCGGGAGGACAGAAGTCGGAAACGTCCTCGCCCCGGAGCACGCGCGCCTTGAGGCCGCTGCTGCTCACCTCGGCGAGGTGTGCTTCCGCGGGGAGGAAGAGGGTGGCGAGCTCGGGCGCGAGCACGCGGTTGTTGTGCGCGAGCTCCGTCTCGAACTGGGCGTCGGTCGCGCCCCGGACGCCGCGGAGCAGGACGCTGGCGCCGATGGCCCGCGCGTAGTCGACGATGAGCCCTTCGGTCCACGCCACGGTGACGTTGGGGTGGGGGGCCACGGCCTCTCGCACCAGGGCGACGCGCTCGTCGGGGGACAGGAGCGTGTTCTTCGCGGGGTTGATGGCGACGATGACGACGACGTGGCCGAACAGTCGCGCGGCCTGGCGGACGACGGACAGGTGCCCGGCGGTGACGGGGTCGAAGCTGCCTGCGTAGACGGCGATGGTCATGGCGACACCTCGGGTGTTCCGGGCGTGAGCGCTTGTGACTTCGGGAAGGCGATGGTGACGAAGAGGGTGCCCGCGACGCAGAGGGCCGCGGCCAGGAGGAAGTGGCCCGTGTAGCCGAGGGCCTGTGCGCTGAAGCCGCTGAGGGCCGCAGCGGCGCCGGTGGCGAGCACGACGAGCGAGGCCTGCACGGTGTAGTCGGTGGCGGCGTGGTCGGGACGGCAGACGTCCATCATCGCGGTGAAGACGGCGGCGGTGGCCATGCCGCTGGCCACGTGCTCCACGGCGCAGACGGCGGTGAGCCAGGGCAGGCCCGACACGGTGCCGCTGGAGACGAGCGCGTACAGGAGCACGGCGGTGGCCTGGATGACGCCGAACAAGAGCAGGGCTCGCTTGCGTCCGAGCTTCACCACGAGGCTGCCGCCGAGGAGCGCGCCCACCAGTCCCGCGGTGAAGCCCACGATTCCGAGCAACCACGCGATGTCCGTGAGCGTCAGGCCCCGGTCCACGAGGAAGGTGCGCAGCATGCCCGTGGCGAGTGCTTCACCGGCCTTGTAGACGACGAGCAGGGCGAGCCACGTCCCCGCGCCCGGGCGGCGCACCCACCAGCCGAGGCCCAGGCTCACGCGGGGTGGAGGCTCGGAGGGAGGCTCGTGGTAGAGGGCCACGGGGATGGTGGCGACGAGCAGCATGAGGCCGAGGGCCACGAGGGTGGGGCGCCAGCCCGCGGCATCGAAGACCGCGAGCATCACGCCGCCGCCCAGGATCATGCCCACGCGGTAGGCGGCCACCTGCACGCCGTTGCCCCAGCCGCGCTCGGAAGGGGAGAGCAGCGTCACCGCGAGCCCGTCGGTCGCCACGTCCTGCGTGGCCGCGAGCAGGTTGACGCCGAGCACCGCGGCGAACAGGACCTGCGTGCTCACGGTGGTGTCGGGCAGCGCGAGCGAGAGCAGCAGGCCCGCGCTCAGGCACTGGAGCGGGAGGATGTAGCCGCGCCTGAGGCCCCAGCGCGCCGAGCCGTGCCGGTCCATGTACGGCGCCCACAGGAACTTCAGCGCCCACGGGAGCGCGAGCAGGTGCGACAGGCCGATGGCGGGCAGCGACAGGCCCTGGTGGCGCAGCAGCACCGGGAGCGCCTGGGTGAAGAAGCCGAAGGGCAGGCCCTGCGAGAGGTAGAGGCTCGACAGGAGCCCGAGCTTCGTCACCGTGCCCAGGTCGGGGCTCGCGACGAGGCTCGCTCCAGGGAGCATCGTCGAAGGTGTGAGCGTGTCTTCGCGTTGTCCGCGCCCGCTGGGCGGGGTTGGGAGGGCGCTCATGCGAGCCTCCGCGCGGACATGGCATCGCGCGACGTCGTGTCGCGGCAGCCTGTCGCCGCGATGCGCCGAGCGAGGGCCGCGACGGGCGTGGGCCCCGTGGCATGGGTGTCGTCGCATCGCGCAACGCCGGGTTCCCGGCCACCGGTCCAGTGTGGGAGGAGCGGGCTCATGCCTCCTCCCCATCCAGCACACCCGCGGCCATGCGCTTCACGGTGTTCGCGGCCGTACCCGCGGGCACCAGGCCCGGCGCGCTCGCCGAGAGCACGAAGTAGCCCTGCACCGCCGCGAAGAGCCCCGCCGCCAGGGCCCGCGCCTTGCGCTTGCCCACGCTCGCCGCGACCAGCGACTCCAACTGCTCCAGGTCCGCGCGCACCACCTGTTCATAGGCCGCGCGGACCTCGGGCTGACGGATGGCCTCCGCGCTGATGGTGACCCAGCCCGCGACCGCGCTCGCATCTGCGTCGGGCCCCAGCGAGAGGAACGCGTCCACGAACGCGTCCACGCGGCCCCGGGTGTCCTCGGGCGCGAGCTTCGCGAGCTTCGCGGCCACCCGCGCACGGCCCCGCGCCGCGAGCTGCTCCACCAGGACGAGCAGAATCTCCTGCTTGTCGCTGAAGTGGTAGTGCACCAGCCCCGGGCTCAGCCCCGCCGCCTTCGCGATTTCGTTGACCGAGGCCCGCTCGTAGCCCCGCTCGGACATCACGCGCAAAAGGCCGGCGACGATTTGCTGGCGGCGCTCCTCGGTGTTGGACGGACGGGGCATGGTGGCCTTGTTTGTTGGTTGTGTGACCAACTTATAAACAGGCGAGCGGAAGTCGTCAACCCGTCCTCGGGATGGAGTGGGCTCACCGTGGGGTGGAGAGGTCCCCCGTCTGGACCGCGGTGTGTCGCCCCGAGACGAGGGCCTGGATTCCCGTCGCCACCAGCGCCGGCACCTCCAGCGAGGGCAGGTGGCTGACGGCGGGGAGCTTCATGACGTGGAACCAGGGGTGCCGCACTGCGAAGGCCACCTGCGTCTCCAGGTAGTCGTGCGCGTCCGGTTGCGCGTACAGGTGCAACGTGGGCGTGGGCGGATTCAGTCCCGCGAGCGCCCGCAGGGGCGAGCCCTCCCGGGCATAGGCCGCCGCGATTTCGCGTGCCGCGCGGGCCCACATCTCCTCGGAGAACTCGAGCATGTCCTCGTGGATGACGCGCAGCACGTCCTCGTGCTCCACGCCGCGCGTCCACTCCTTGAACAGCGCGTCGCGCGTGCGTCCCCAGCGCTCCGACATGAGGCCGCGCAGCGTCGCGAGGAAGGGCGGTGGCGGCTCGGTGACAATCCAGTCCAGCAGGACGAGCTGGGGAACCCGCTCCGCGCCCAGCTCCCGGCGCAGCTCCAGTCCGAAGAAGCCCGCGTGGGACACCGTCACCGGCACCACCTGCTTCGCGCCGCTGGCCTCCACCACGGCCTTCAGGTCCTCGAGCACCGTGCCGCTGTCGAAGTCGCCCTCGCCTTGCTCGGAGTCGCCGTGGCCCCGCAGGTCGACACAGAGGATGCGGTGTCGCGCGGAGCAAAGGGGGACCAGGGGCGCGAAGACCTCCCGGCGCGTGCACCAGCCGGGGATGAAGAGCAGCGTGGGCTCGCCCTCGCCGACGTCGTCGAAGCGGATGCGGGCATCGCCGGTGGAGCGCACCTCGGGCATGTCTCCCCCTGTGGAACGAGGCTTCTCGTCAGAGGGTGGACACCTGAATGGAGCGTCGCAGCAGGCGAGCGGGGAAGGGGCGGGGGCCCGGGTCGGCCCTTGCCTCAGAACGTCAGCAGGCTCGTCACGGGCGTCGGCGCCAGGCGTTTGCCACCGTCGAGGAAGCCCAGGTGGATGAGGAAGCTGAAGCCGACCAGCTCTCCACCCAGCCGCTTCACGAGCCGCCCCGTGGCCTCCGCCGTGCCGCCCGTGGCGAGGACGTCATCCACCACCAGCACGCGCTCACCCGGGGCCAGGGCGTCCTCGTGTATCTCCAGGCCGTCCGCGCCGTACTCCAGCGAGTAGCGCTCGACGACGGAGCGATAGGGCAGCTTGCCCGGCTTGCGCGCGGGGACGAAGCCCGCGCCCAGCGCGAGGGCCATGGGCGCGCCCAGCAGGAAGCCCCGCGCCTCGACGCCCACCACCTTGGAGATGTGCTGTCCCCGGAAGGGCGCGGACATGGCGTTGATGACGCGGCCGAACAGCCTCGGGTCGGCCAGCACGGGGGTGATGTCCTTGAAGACGATGCCGGGCTTGGGGAAGTCCGGCACGTCGCGCAGACGGGCCTTCAGGTCATCGACGAGGGTGGTGTCGGCGAGGCTCGCGGCGGGCAGGGTCATGGGAAGAGCTCGGGGTTGACGCAGTGAGGAGGCCGCTGTCCGTCCAGCGCGGCCAACAGGTTGTCCACCGCCATGGAGGCCATGCGCCCCCGGGTGGCGTGTGTGGCGCTGGCGATGTGGGGCGCCAGCAGGACGTTGGGCAGGCCCAGCAGCGGACTGTCCGAGGGCAGCGGCTCGGGGTCCGTCACATCCAGGGCCGCGCCGCCCAGGCGGCCCTCGCGCAGGGCCTCGACGAGCGCGTCCGGGTCCACCACGCCGCCGCGCGCGGTGTTGACGAGCAGCGCCCCGGGCTTCATCGCCGCCAACTCCTCGCGTCCCACCCAGTGCCGCGTCTGGGGCGTCAGCGGCACGTGCAGGGTGAGGATGTCCGCTTCGGAGAGCAGCGTGGCCTTGTCCACCCGCCGGGCCCCCGTCTCCTGCTCCAGCGCGGGCCTGGGCTCGCGGCCCACATAGAGGATGCGCATCCCGAAGCCCCTCGCGCGCCGGGCCACCGCCGAGCCGATGGCCCCGGGGCCGACGATGCCCAGCGTGGCGCCGTACACATCCGTCCCCAACAGGAGGGTGGGGCTCCAGGTGCGCCAGTGCCCCGCCCGGACATGGGCGTCCGCCTCCGCCACGCGCCGGGCGAGGCCCAGAATCAGCGCGAAGGCGAAGTCCGCGGACGTCTCCGTGAGGGCGCCGGGGGTGTTACCCACCACCACCCGCCGTTGCGTACAGGCCGGTACATCGATGTTGTCGTAGCCGACGGCCACGTTGCTGACCGCCCGCAGGCTGGGGGCCTGGGCAAGCAGGCGAGCGTCCACCCGGTCCGTCAGCAGGGTGACGAGCCCCTGGGAGCGGGCCGCCTCGGCGAGCAGGGTGTCACGGGAGGGTGGCAGCTGCTGGGGCCAGACGTGGAGGTCCACGAGCCTGCCCAGTCGCCCGAGGGCCTCCCCGGGGAGCTGGCGGGTCACGAAGACACGGGGGCGGACGGTCCGGGTCATGGCGAACGTTGATGCTCTCATAGCCTGATGCCGGTGGCTGCTTCCGCTGGCGGACTCATCCACATTTCCCGCGAGCGGGAGCCCCCTTGCTGTGCTAGTGGCAGGGGTTCCCCGGCGCTAGGAGCCTGGGGCCTGTGCCAGCCGTGCAATCCACCGCCGACATCCGAGACGCCCTCCCTCCTCAGGACACCCAGTGGCTCAGGGCCCTGAAGGCCGAAGTCCAACCCACCATCTTCAAGAAGGGCCGGGAGGTGGCGGAGTCGCGCCGCGTCTTCGGGCTCCAGCGCGAAGGGGACCACATCCGCGCGCAGGTCGCCGGTTCCACCGGCGAGCGCTATGAAGTCGTGATTGCGCTGGGGGACGGCAAGGCCACGTCCACCTGCACCTGTCAGTCGTGGAACGCGGATGGCCCCCACTGCAAGCACGTCGTCGCCGCGGCGCTCATCTATGCCGCGCGCTTCCGTCCTCCGCCTCGCCCGCAGCCGGTGGCGCCCCAGCCCGTGGAGCAGCAGCCACAGGCCACCGCGTCCGGCGCCAGCAACGAGGTCGTGGACAACGAGGTCCCCATCGAGCCGGACTCGCCTCCGGTGGACGCCGCGAACCTGCCGGCGCTCGCCAAGGTGGAGAGCTGGCTGGGCCTGTCCTCGCAGCCGGACTACGAGTTCTTCTACCGGCTGACGGCGGCGAACACGAACGCCGGTACCCGTCAGTGGGTGGTGGACGTGCGTCGTCAGGACGCGCAGACCAAGGGCCCCATCCACGTCAAGCGCACGCTGCAGACGGGCGGGCGGCTGTCCCCGGCCGACGAGCGCGTCTTCATGGCGCTCTCCCGCCACGAGCACCGCTACGACTCGCGCCTGGTGCTCTCCGACGAGGACCTGAGCGAGGTGATGGACATCCTGCGCCAGCGCCGGGTCATCTACCGGGGCACCGCGCTCATCAACACGGAGACGCCCGTGCGCCCGCAGATCCGGCTGGAGTCCCGGCCGGACGGCGCCACGGCGCGCATCGAGCTGCTGTTCCCGGACGGGGGCAGCTTCTCGCTCAAGGACGTCATCATCCTGTCGGGGCGGCGCACCTGGGTCATCCAGGCGCAGAACCTCCACCCGGTGGAGCCGGACTTCCCGCCGCGCCTTTTGCGCAAGTGGCTGCTCGAGCCCAACATGTCCTTCCCCTCGGGACAGCTGGACCGGGTGCTGACCTTCTTCGCCGCGCACCTGCCGCGCTTCCGCATGTCGCTGAAGGCGGACGACATCGAGGTCGACGAGGCGGTCGAGCCGCACTTCGTGCTGACGCTCGAGGGCAACCCGGAGAAGGTGAAGGTGCAGCTGGCCGCGCGCTACGGGCAGACCACGGCGCCGGTGTCCCCCACGGCCACGCACCTGGGCTACGCCAGCGGCGTGGGCGGGGACAGCCGCAAGCTGTACCGCCGCCGCGAGGACCTGGAGCGCGCCGCGGGCAAGCAGTTGCTCGATTTGGGCCTGCGCTTCGAGCAGCAGTCGCAGGCTTTCGACGCGACGGGTGACGTGGCGCTGGAGTTCTGGGCGCGGGGCCTGGCGTCCTTGCCGGCGGAGTGGGAGCGCTTCGGCGTGCAGGCGCCCAAGGTGCGGCTGCGTCCCAAGCTCAAGCCGCGCATCCGCGTGGGCATGAGCGGCGTGCAGTGGTTCGACCTGGACGCGGAGTTCGTCACCGACGACCAGGCGGTGGACCTGGGCGCGGTGCGCATGTGGCTGGACTCGGGGCGGCGCTTCGTGCCGCTCAAGGACGGCACCTTCGCGGAGGCGGACGCCGTCGAGCTCAAGCGCGTGGCGGACCTCCTGGAGGAGGCGGGCGCCATGCCGGGCCGCTCGCGCACGCGGCTGCCGCTGCACCAGGCGGTGGCGTTGGACCTGCTCGCGGACCTGGGGGAGTTCACCGAGGTGGAGGCGAAGGCGCGCCAGGCAATGCTGGAGCTGCGCGAGACGGCGGGCGTGCCGAAGGTGGCGGTGCCCGACGGGCTGCAGGCGACGCTGCGTCACTACCAGGAGGCGGGCCTGTCCTGGCTCTGGTTCCTGCGCCGCCACGGCCTGTCCGGCATCCTCGCGGACGACATGGGTCTGGGAAAGACGGTCCAGTCGCTCAGCCTCTTGCAGAAGATGGCCAACGAGGAGGGCCGCAAGCCGTCGCTCGTGGTGGCGCCCACCAGCGTGCTCGCCAACTGGGAGCGCGAGGCGGAGCGCTTCACGCCGGGCCTCAAGGCCATGGTGTGGCACGGGCAGGACCGCAAGGAGCGCGCCGAGGACCTCAAGGGCATGGACCTGGTGCTCACGTCCTACGCGCTGGTGCGACGCGACTTGGACCAGCTGTCCCAGGTGGGCTTCCGCTTCGTCATCCTGGACGAGGCGCAGAACATCAAGAACGCGGACAGCGCCACGGCGCAGGCGTGCAAGTCGCTGCCGAGCGACACGCGCCTGGCGCTCACCGGTACGCCGCTGGAGAACCGGCTGTCGGAGCTGTGGAGCATCTTCGACTTCCTGATGCCGGGCTTCTTGGGCAGCGCGGACAGCTTCGGAGACCGCTACGAGCAGCCCATCCAGGTGGCCAACGACGCGTCGGCCCGGGACAGGCTGCGCCGCCGCATCCAGCCCTTCATCCTGCGCCGCTTGAAGACGGAGGTGGCCAAGGACCTGCCGCCGAAGACGGAGAGCGTCGCGTGGTGCGAGATGGAGCCCGGCCAGGCCGCGCTCTATCGGGAGGTGATGGAGGAGAGCAAACGCAAGGTCAGCGAGAGCATCGAGAAGGTCGGCTTCAAGCGCAGCCGCGTGTCGATTCTGGCCGCGCTGATGCGCCTGCGGCAGGTGTGTTGTGATCCACGCCTGCTCAAGCTGCCTCCCGGGACGCTCTTGCCGCCCAGCGCGAAGGTGGAGCGCTTCCTGGAGCTGGTGGAGGACCTGGTGGCGGAAGGCCACCGCGCCCTGGTGTTCAGCCAGTTCACGGAGATGCTGGAGCTGCTCAAGCAGGAGGCGGACAAGAAGGGTCTGCGCTACCTCTACCTGGACGGTCGCACCAAGGACCGCATGGGCAAGGTGGACGAGTACAACCGCCCGGACGGACCGCCCCTGTTCTTCATCTCGCTGAAGGCGGGCGGCACCGGCCTCAACCTCACGGCGGCCGACTACGTCATCCACTTCGACCCGTGGTGGAACCCCGCCGTCGAGGACCAGGCCACGGACCGTACGCACCGCATCGGCCAGACGCGCGCGGTCATCAGCTACAAGCTGATTACCCGCGGCACGGTGGAGGAGAAGATCCTCTCCCTGCAGCGTCGCAAGCGCGACCTCGCCGCGGGCGTCCTCGGTGGGGAGGGCGACGAGATGGCCCGCACGCTCACCGAGCAGGACATCCAGGAGCTCTTCACCGAGACCTGAGTCGGAACAAAGGGTTGGGGCTCCAACGGGCCCCGCCCTCACCCGCCCTCCGTCCGTCCGGTTGGGCTGAATGCCTGTGCAGTGTCAGGGGGACCTGTTAGGGTGTTCAGTGCCAGGGCCGTCGTACGGACATTGGAGGGCGCGCGTGCTGCTGGGTCTGCGGATTTCGAACGTGGCGGTGATCGAGGAGGTGGAGGTGGCGTTCGGAGCCGGCCTCACCGTCCTCACGGGTGAGACAGGTGCGGGCAAGTCCATCCTCGTGGATTCATTGGGCTTGCTGCTGGGAGGGCGGGCGGACGCGGATGTCATCCGCGCCGGCTGCGAGGAGGCGTCCGTGGAGGGCGTCTTCGCGCGGACGCCAGTCCTGGGCACACGCCTGGAGGAGCTGGGCCTGCCGGACCTCGGGGACGAGGTGCTGGTGCGCCGGGTGCTGGGGCGCACCGGGAGGGGCAAGGTCTACGTCAACGGCGCGCTGGTGACGGTGGGCGTGCTCGGGAAGCTGACGCGGGGGGCGGTGGACCTCGCCGGACAGCACGAGCACGTGAGCCTCTTCGACTCCGGCCTGCACCGGGTGCTCCTGGACAGGTACGGGGAGATGGAGGCGCCGCTGGCGACCTACTTCGGGGAGTACCAGGCGCTGCGGGAGGTGGACGCGCGCATGGAGGCCCTGGGCGGGGACGAGGCGAAGGTGCGCGAGCGCGCGGAGTTCCTGCGCTTCCAGCTCGACGAAATCTCGCGCCTGGACCCGGAGGCGGGCGAGGACACGCGGCTGGACGCCGAGCGCAAGCGCCTGTCGAGCGCGGAGAAGCTCAAGCGCCACGGGGCGGAGGCGGAGCTGCTGGTGGCCGGCGACGAGTCCTCGGCGCTGGAGACGGTGGGCCGCGCGCTGGGGCTGGTGCACGACGCGGTGAAGTGCGACGCGACGCTTGCGCCCGTGGCGCAGTCGCTGAGCACGGCGCTGTCGGAGCTGGAGGAGGCGCAGCGGCGGCTCAACCGGTACGTGGAGGGCCTGGAGTCGGACCCGTCGCGCCTGCGGGACGTGGAGGAGCGGCTGGATGGCCTGAAGCGGCTGTGCCGCAAGCACGGCGCCACGCTGGACGGCGTGCTCAAGAAGCGCGGCGAAATCGAGGCCGAGCTGGGCACGCTGGAGAACCGCCAGGAGGTGCTGGAGGAGCTGGCCTCGGAGCGCCGCAAGGTGGAGGAGCGCGCGCGCAAGGCGGCCCTGGCGCTGTCGCGGGCCCGCACGAAGAGCGCGGTGGAGTTCTCCGCGCAGGTGCGCGAGGGCCTGGGGCACCTGGCCATGGGCAAGGCGGCCTTCGAGGTGCGCGTGACGCCTGGAGAGGTGCTGCGTCCGGACGGCCTGGACGACGTGGAGTTCTTCTTCAGCGCCAACCCCGGCGAGCCCGCCCGGCCCCTGGCGAAGGTGGCCTCGGGCGGCGAGGCGAGCCGACTGCTGCTGGCCCTGAAGCGGGCCCTGGCGGACAGCGACGCGTGCGGCTCGTACGTGCTGGACGAGGCGGACGCGGGCGTCAGCGGCGCGATTGCCGACGTCGTCGGGCGGATGATCAAGGAGGTGAGCGGCCACCGTCAGGTGCTCTGCATCACCCACCTGCCGCAGGTGGCGGCCTACGCGGACGCGCACCTGCT
This sequence comes from Myxococcus sp. AS-1-15, assembly GCF_020037055.1. Classification (NCBI taxonomy): domain Bacteria; kingdom Pseudomonadati; phylum Myxococcota; class Myxococcia; order Myxococcales; family Myxococcaceae; genus Myxococcus; species Myxococcus sp. AS-1-15. The sequence goes on from NZ_JAIQDF010000001.1 coordinate 1,123,630, forward strand.
CATCCGCAAGGCGGTGAAGGGCGAGCGGACCGTCTCCCAGGTGACGGTCCTGGCGGCGGGCAGCGAACGGACGCGGGAGCTGGCCCGGATGATGTCCGGCGTGGAGGTGACGCGCGAGGCGCTGGGGGCGGCGGAGGCCCTGGTGCGCTCGGCCCACCGTTCCCTGGGGGCGCCCAGGACCCGCCGGGAGTCCGGACCCGAGGGAGGACCCCGGGGACGCCTCAGGCGGACGGCTTGACGCGCTGCAAGGTCATCCGTGTCCTTGCCCCATCCTTGGGTCTCACATAGCATCCTTGGTGTGTCCAACACCGCAGGGCAGACCGCGGCCTCCCGCCTCAAAGTCGTTTCCGCTGGCCTGACGGACGTCGGGCGGAAGCGTAACCACAACGAGGACAGCTTCCTCATCGACGATGAGCTCCAGCTCTACGTCGTGGCGGACGGCATGGGCGGTCACGCGGGAGGTGGTACCGCGTCGCGCATCGCCGTCGAGACCATCGACAAGGAGCTGCGCCGGGCACGGGAAGGAAAGGACAACCCCTTCCTCTCCGTGCCTCACCTCCAGGACTCACCGATTCCGGAGGCGCTGCGCACGGCCGTGGAGAAGGCGTGTCTGGCCATCTACACGGCGGCGCAGGAGGACCCACGCCTGTCCGGCATGGGCACCACCGTCATCTCCCTGGTGGTCCGCGAGGAGCATGCCTTCTTCGCGCACGTGGGAGACAGCCGCGCCTACCTCATCCGGGGCGACCTCATCCAGCAGATCTCCGAGGACCACTCGCTGGTCAACGAGCAGATCAAGGCCGGGATGATCACGCCGGAGGAGGCCAAGCACTCCCGCTACAAGAACATCATCACCCGCTCCGTCGGCTTCGAGGAGGAGGTGCAGGTGGACGTCATGGGCCTCGTTTCGGAGCCCAACGACGTGTTCCTGCTGTGTTCGGACGGGTTGGCCAACATGCTCGAGGACAAGGAAATCCACGAGGTGGTGGCCCAGGCGAAGTCCTTCGAGGACATCCCCAAGCGCCTCATCGACTTCGCCAACGAGCGCGGCGGCGACGACAACATCACCGTCATCCTGGTGCGGGTCGCCGCCTGACGGCGACTCACGAAGTGGTGGCCGGCAAACACCTCGTCAGGTCTCTGTTGACCTTGACACTCTTGGAAGCTGAATGGTAGCTGCCCAAACGTTTCCAATCCTGACAGACGCCGTCAGGTGACGGAGCTGGAGGGGTGTGGCGGTGGGGGGAGGTGTTGAGCGCCGGGGAGCGACTTAGCTTCTGGCGCCGGATGTCCCACGCAAGCAGGGAGCTGTCCCGTGGCGAAAAAGTCCTTCACGTTGATGGTGATCCCGGACCACGACGCGCCGGTGAAGCGGTACACCATCCAGCGCTCGTTCCTCATGCAGGTGGGGATGGGGCTGATGTTGGTCGTGGGACTGGGCGCGGGCGCGAGCATCCACTACTTCCAGGTCGCCGCGGATGCCTCGGAGAACCGCATCCTCCGGGATGAGAACCTGACGTTGCGCTCGCAGCTCAAGTCGGTGCGTGAGCGCATCGAGCACATCGGTTCGACGCTGGACCGGGTGGAGCGTTTCGACCAGAAGCTGCGCGCGATGACGCTGCTGTCGGACCCGCAGCGCAACCTGGCGATGGGGCCCACGGAGCCGGAAGCGCGGGTGCCGACGACGGACACCCAGTTCACCCAGCTGACGACGACGGAGACGCCCAAGCTGCTGATGGGGCGGCTGGACAAGCTGAGCGCGGAGGCCACCCGGCAGGAGCAGAGCCTCCAGGAACTGCAGGCGTACTTCCAGGACCAGAAGTCGCTGCTCGCCTCCACGCCGTCGGTGTGGCCGGCGCGCGGTTGGGTGACGAGTGACTTCGGTCAGCGCGTGGACCCGTACACGGCCGACCGGGTGATGCACTCGGGCCTGGACATCGCGGCCCCGCACGGCAAGGAAGTGTACGCGCCGTCGGACGGCACGGTGGTGTTCGCGGGCCTGGAGGGTGGCTACGGCAACGTCATCGTCGTGGACCATGGCTACGGCATCAAGACGCGCTACGGCCACCTGGCGAAGATGCTGGTGAAGGCCGGTGACCGGGTGAAGCGCGGCGCGCTCATCGCCGCGGTCGGCAACACGGGCCGCTCCACCGGACCGCACCTGCACTACGAGGTCCGCGTCAATGGCATCCCGCAGAACCCGCGCAAGTTCATCCTCGAGGAGTAGCCCGAGGCGCGCAGGGCCCCGGGCGGCTTGTTCGGGGCAGGTGGTTTGGGAGCACGTGACACGCGCGGGACGCCGGACCCTGGCAGGTCTGCCCCGGTGACAGGTGCTCCGAAGCGCGGTCCTCGGAAGGCGGGCTTACGAGAGTCCCCATGAGACCGCGAAGCCCGGTGGAGGCACCGGGCCGCTCCTTCCTCCAGATTCGACTCGGAGCCCGTGTGCCGGATGGGAATGCGGCGCCAGAAGCGACGCGTCCGTCCCGTGAGCGGCAGGTGGCCTCTCTGGGGATGGACGCGTCCAGACGAGTTCGACTCCGAGGCCGTGCTCCCGATGTGCGGCGTGGCGCCGCAGCGACGCGTCCCTCCCGTCAGAGGAACGTCGCCTGCCCGGGGATGGAGGCGTCCAGGCGCAGCCGGCGACGCTGGAGCCCCTCGGCCCTGCCGCTGCGCTGCATGACGTGCGCGCGCTCCAGCTCGGCCCAGATGAGGGGCCCGAGCACCTGCCAGTGAGAGGGCGCGTCCACCGTCACCTCCAGCAGGCTCACCGTCCACTCCGGCACCTCGGAGTCGGGCGTACCTTCGGGCAGCACGCGACGTACGTCCTGGACCAGTCGCTCGTGGGTGGGGCCCGCGAGGTCCTCCTTCACGGTGAGCTGCGAGGTGGGGACGAGGAGCGCCGCGAAGGCATCCGGGTGCAGGCGAATCACCTTTGCGCCCGGGTACTGCGCACCGAGCGACTCCACGGTGGCGCGCAGGATCGCGTCGCCGACGCCGAAGCCGAAGCGCGCGTTGTGCGAAATCATGCCCTTCACGTCGGCGATGACGGCCCCCACGCGCCAGCCGTCGTGGTGGGCGTGGGTGGACAGGTCGTACTCCTCCTTCAGGAGGCTGCCCTGGGTGAGGGCGGGCACCTGGAGCGCGCCCGTCTTCGCGTCCGGATGGCCGCGCCGGGCCTGCTCGGCCTGGAGCAGGGCCTCGACGGCGGCCTGCACGGGGGCCTGGGGCGAGCGGGTCAGCACCCAGGGATACAAGGCGATGAGGGCGGTGGCGGTGGCGTCGTCGAGCGGATAGGGCATCTCAGGCGCTTCTCTAGCGCGTCGCGCGCCCTCGCGCAGGCGCTTCCCGCTCGACTGTCAGCGAAGGCGGTGGGCCGTCACCGTGACCTCGTCCCGGTCATGGTAGAGCTGGCGGACGGTGAGGCCCTCCCAGCCGCCCTCCTCGACGAGCGTGTGCCGCACGCGCACGAGGACCGGGTTCTTGTCCTTCATGGGCAGCTTGATGTTGGCCACCAGATGGCTCGCCCAGCCCCGGCGCCCCCACTTGGCGAGCAGCTGCGCCACCTCCAGCGGGCGCCAGGCCATGTCGCAGAAGAGCCAGTCGGCGGGCTCCTCGGGCGCGTAGGCGAAGGCGCTCTCCTGCACGTGCTTCACCCGGCCATGGGACGCCAGCTCAGGCATCAGCTTCGCGGGGTCCACCGCCACCACCCGCGCGCCCCGGGACACCAGTCGCTGCGTCCACCCACCTGGCGCCGCGCCCAGGTCCACGCAGACGTCGCCGCGCCCGGGCTCGAAGGCCAGCCCGTCCAGCGCCTCCTCCAGCTTCATGGCCGCCCGGGAGGGGGACTCGACCTCGCGGCGCATGCGCCGGCGTCCACCCGGGGCCAGCGACAAGGCCTCCCGCGCGAAGACGCTGCCCACCACCGTCACACCATCCGGGGCGACGCAGAGCGAGACGAGCCGCGCGCCCGCCTCCTTCGCCCGGGCCCCATCCTCGAGCAGCCGCTCCGAGGGGAGCCGCGCCTTCACCGCCGCCTCCAGCGCCTCCGCCGTCGTCGCCAGGGGATTGCCCCGAGGGCTGTCGGGCGTGAAGGACTGGAGAAGCCACGGCCCCGTCCCAGGCAGGGCGCCGATGGACCGGGCCGCCGCCTCCGCCAGGACCTCGGGCGCGCCAGGGGGCAGGGAGGCGACCACCTGGTAGCCCGCCCGCGCGAAGGCCGGAGGAGGGCTCGGGCTCCGCTCGCTCTCCACCAGGGCATCTCCGAGCAGCCGGGGCGCCGCTCCCGCCCAGGCGAGCTCCTCGAAGAGGTGCGACTCGAAGCCCGCCCGGCACGTCCACAGCCAGCGCCCGGCCACCGGCGGCTGCGTCTGTGCGGGCATGGAGGGAATCCGCGCCCTCGGTGGGGCGGGGGGCGGCGTGGGGCGCGCTGGGGCGGCCTGGGCCTTCTGGGGGGAGGGCTTCCTGGAGGGCGGAGGGCCGGGGCGGCGCGCGGGGGGCTTGGAGGAAGCGCCCCGGACAGGCCGGCGGCGGGGATTTCGTGAAGGGGACATTGCGTGGGCTCGGTTCCGCTTTACTCTGAACCGATGCGCGCTGGGCAACCGGCCGAGAGGAAGTTTACGGAGGCGCGCGTGGTTTCCCACCAGCCCTCCCTTACATCTCCAGGGATTTCCCTTCACTCGCCGCCGTCCTTCGAGGATTCTCCGGCCGCGAGAGAGTCAACGAATGATCGAATGGACGCTGAAGAAGCTCATCGGGACCAAGAATGAGCGCGAGCTCAAGAAGGCCCGCGAGAAGGTCATCCGCATCAACGAGCTGGAAAGCCGGATGCGGGCCCTCAAGGACGAGGACTTTCCTGCCGAGACGGCTCGGCTGAAGCAGGAGATCCAGAACGGACGGCCGCTCGACAGCATGCTGTTCGAGGCCTTCGCGCTCATCCGCGAGGGCTCGCGCCGGGTCATCGGCCAGCGCCACTACGACGTGCAGCTCATCGGCGGCATGTTCCTCCACGAGGGGTGCATCGCGGAGATGCGCACCGGTGAAGGCAAGACGCTGACGGCCACGCTGCCCAGCTACCTCAACGCCCTGTCCGGGCGCGGGGTGCACGTGGTGACGGTGAACGACTACCTCGCCCGCCGCGACGCGGAGTGGATGGGGCGGGTCTACAAGTTCATGGGCATGACGACCGGCTGCGTGCTCCACGAGCTGTCCGACAAGCAGCGCCAGGAGGCGTACCGCTCGGACATCACGTACGGGCAGAACAACGAGTTCGGCTTCGACTACCTGCGCGACAACATGAAGTTCCGCTTGCAGGACTACGTCCAGCGCGAGCTGAACTACGCCATCGTCGACGAGGTGGACTCCATCCTCATCGACGAGGCCCGCACGCCGCTCATCATCTCCGGTCCCACCGAGGACAGCACGGACAAGTACTACCGGGTGGACCAGGTCATCCCCGGCCTCGTCCCGGACCAGGACTTCACCCTGGACGAGAAGCACCGCTCCGTGTCGCTGACGGACGACGGCATCGACAAGCTCCAGAAGCGCCTGGGCGTCTCCAACCTGTACGACCCGGGGGAGATTGAGACGCTCCACCACGTCGAGCAGGGCCTGCGCGCGCACACGCTCTACAAGCGCGACAAGGACTACGTGGTGAAGGACGGCGAGGTCGTCATCGTCGACGAGTTCACCGGCCGCCAGATGCCGGGCCGCCGCTGGTCCGACGGCCTCCACCAGGCGATCGAGGCCAAGGAGGGCGTGAAGATCGAGAACGAGAACCAGACGCTGGCGACCGTCTCGTTCCAGAACTACTTCCGCATGTACTCCAAGCTGTCCGGCATGACGGGCACCGCGGACACGGAGGCGGAGGAGTTCGCGAAGATCTACAGCCTGGACGTGCGCGTCATCCCCACCAACCGCGCCAACATCCGCAAGGACCAGCAGGACGTGGTCTACAAGACGGAGCGCGAGAAGTTCGAGGCGGTGGCCGCGCAGATTGAAGAGCTGCACAAGGTGGGGCAGCCGGTGCTGGTGGGCACGGTCTCCATCGCGAAGAGCGAGGTGGTGTCCAACTTCCTGAAGAAGCGGGGCGTCCCCCACAACGTGCTCAACGCCAAGCAGCACCAGCGCGAGGCGGACATCGTCGCGCAGGCGGGTCGCAAGGGCGCGGTCACCATCTCCACCAACATGGCCGGCCGCGGCACGGACATCCTCCTGGGCGGCAACGCGGAGGTGCTGGCGAAGGCGGCCGTGGGCCCCCCGCCGGAGGCCCCTCCGCCCGTGGCCCCGCAGGCCCCCGTCGAGGGCGCGGTCGCCCAGCCGGACCCGCAGGCCGCGTATCAGCAGGCCCTGGCCGAGTGGGAGCAGAAGCTCGCCGACACCCAGGCGAAGCTGGAGGCGGAGACCAAGAAGGAGCGCGAGGAGGTGATGGCGGCCGGCGGCCTGTTCATCATCGGCACCGAGCGTCACGAGTCGCGCCGCGTGGACAACCAGCTGCGTGGCCGCGCCGGTCGTCAGGGTGACCCGGGTGGCAGCCGGTTCTTCCTCTCCCTCGAGGATGACCTGATGCGCATCTTCGGCTCCGAGCGCATCCAGGGGCTGATGGAGCGGCTGGGCATGGAGGAGGGCGAGGTCATCGAGCACATCTGGCTCACCCGCGCCATCGAGGGGGCCCAGAAGCGCGTCGAGGGACACAACTTCGACATCCGCAAGAACCTGCTCGAGTACGACGACGTGATGAACCAGCAGCGGCGCACCATCTACAAGCTGCGTCGTCAGGTGCTGGCCGCGGGCGCGGGCCTGCCGCTCGTCGAGTTCACCGAGGACCCCAAGACGCGGGTGAAGAGCCGCTCCGAGCGGATGGTGAGCTGGGCGGACTTCAAGGAGATGGTGCTGGACGCGGTGGAGGACGTCATCGTCTCCACGGTGGACACGTACGCGCCGACGAAGAGCTCGGACGGGTGGGACCTGGACTCCCTCACCAGGACGGTGAAGGAGACGTTCGACCTGGACATGAACTTCGACAACGTCGGCAACCGCGACGAGCTCCAGGACCACATCTACCGGGCGGCGGAGAAGGTCTTCCGCCAGCGCGACGAGGAGTTCGGCGAGAACTTCCTGCGCTTCCTCCAGTACAACTACCTGGCGACCATCGACCGGCTCTGGAAGGAGCATCTGCTGGGCATGGACCACCTGCGCCAGGGCATCGGCCTGCGTGGGTACGGCCAGAAGGACCCGAAGCAGGAGTACAAGCGCGAGGGCTACCAGGGCTTCATCCAGACCCTGGCCTCCATCAAGGCGCAGTTCGTCTCCCAGCTCATGCGCGTGCAGCCGCGCTCGGCCACCAGCGCCGAGGAAGAGGCCGTCCGCATCCAGCGGCAGCTGGCCCAGCAGCAGCGCAAGGCGGTGGAGGGGCGCGGCACGGCGGAGGGCAAGCTGGACGAGGCCTCCGTCGCCCAGGCGGCCCGTCCTCCGGCGGCCCAGCAGGGCCCCCGCGTGGGCCGCAATGATCCCTGCCCCTGCGGCAGCGGCCGCAAGTACAAGAAGTGCCACGGCGCGGCGGAGGCCAACGTCTAGGCCGCCTGTCGCTCCCACGGTGTCCCACGCGCCGGCGCGGCGCCGCCCCGAGGTCCGGGCGGTGGTCCGCGCCGGTGGTGTTTCAGGGACACGGAGGGCGCCTGGAGGGCAGGGGAGGGGGCTTTCCGCCTGCTTCCCGGCACGGACGGTGAGGCGAAGCTTGCGCCGCCCGGAAGGGTTCTGTTAAGGACGCCCCGCCTCGTAGTCTGGGGTGGGGGTATCTACCCCGAGTCGTACCCACTTCACACACGCCCGTGCCGGTCGCCGGTGCAACCGTGGGTGAGCCCCTCCGAAAAGGAGCGGCCCCTCTCGGATGTCACGGCCGGAGCTTCGCATCGGGTGTGGCGGATGAACCGGAGAAACAACATGTCGATCGACACGCAGGAAACGCAGAACCAGCAGCAGGCCATGGCCGCCGCCGGCGGCATCACGATGCGGCAGCTCCTGGAGGCCGGCGTCCACTTCGGCCACCAGACCAAGCGCTGGAACCCGAAGATGAAGCCGTACATCTTCGGTGCCCGCAACGGCATCTACATCATCGACCTCCAGAAGACCGTCACCATGGCCCGCTCGGCCTTCCGCTTCGTGGCGGACGTGACGGCCCGCGGTGGCTCGGTGCTCTTCGTCGGCACCAAGAAGCAGGCGCAGGACGTCATCCGCGAGGAGGCCTCGCGCGCCGGTCAGTTCTTCGTCACCAGCCGCTGGCTGGGTGGCACGCTGACCAACTTCAAGACCATCAAGCAGGGCATCGACCGGCTCAAGACGCTGGAGAAGATGGCCGAGGACGGCACCTTCGAGCGCCTGCCCAAGAAGGAAGTCGCCTCGCTGGAGCGCGAGCGCGAGAAGCTCGAGAAGAACCTGGGCGGCGTGAAGGAGATGTCCAAGCTGCCCCGCTGCGTCTTCATCATCGACCCGAAGAAGGAGCACATCGCCATCCACGAGGCGACCCGCCTGGGCATCCCCGTGATTGGCCTGGTCGACACGAACTGCGATCCGGACGGCATCGACTTCGTGATTCCCGGCAACGACGACGCCATCCGCTCCATCAAGCTCTTCACGTCGAAGATCGCCGAGGCCTGCATCGAGGGCGCGGCCCGCTACCGTGCCTCGGGCGCGGCGGAGCGCGACGAGCAGGAGGAGCGCGAGGGCCGTGACGACCGCCGTGAGCGTGATGACCGCCGTGGCCCGCGCCGCAATGACCGCGGCGGCGACCGCCGTGGTGGCGACCGTGACCGTGGCGGCGAGCGCCGTGGCCCCCTCGTCGAGATGAAGGGCGCGCCGGCCGTCGCCGAGCAGCCCGCGACCGAGGGCGGCGAGGCCGCGGGCGAGACGGCGGCGGAGTAATCCCCCCGTTTCACTCCAGTGTCTTCGTGGCGGCCGGGTGGCGGAGCAGAACGCCTGTCACCCGGCCGTCCGTGTTTCCCGTCGTACGCCGTACCCCTTGAACATCAATGCTCCGCCCGGCGCATGGCGCCCACGTGGTGGCGGAGGCAGGAGAAGAACATGGCCGAAGTGACCGCCCAGATGGTGAAGGACCTCCGCGAGCGGACCGGCGCGGGCCTGATGGACTGCAAGAAGGCGCTGGCCGAGTCCGGCGGCGACTTCACGAAGGCCGAGGAGTGGCTGCGCAAGAAGGGCATCTCCCGCGCCGCCGGCAAGGAAGGCCGCGTCGCCGCCGAAGGTCTGGTGGGCACCTACGTGCACGGCGGTCGCATCGGCGTGCTGGTGGAGGTCAACTGTGAGACCGACTTCGTCGCGCGCAACCCGGACTTCCAGGACCTGGTGAAGGAGGTGGCCATGCAGATCGCCGCCGCCAACCCCAAGTTCGTCCGCCGCGAGGAAGTGCCCTCCGAGAACCTCGAGAAGGAGCGCGAGATCGAGCGCGAGCTGCTCAAGCAGCAGGGCAAGCCCGAGGCGATGCTCGAGAAGATCCTCGTCGGGAAGATGGAGAAGTACTACACGCAGGTCTGCCTCGTGGACCAGCTGTGGGTGAAGGACGACAAGAAGAAGGTCGGCGAGATGATCACCGAGCGCGCCGCGAAGATTGGCGAGAAGGTCTCCGTGCGCCGCTTCGTCCGCTTCGAGGTGGGTGAGGGCATCGAGAAGAAGAAGGACGACCTCGCCGCCGAAGTGGCCAAGACGCTGGGCCAGGGCTGATTCCCCAGGGCCTCGCTCGGAGGTCCTCCTGGTTGGCCCCGAGGGCCGCGACCCTTCCGACTCCCTGCTGGGGAGCCGGGGGACGCGGCCCTCCTCTTTTCGGGCCCCGGGAGGGCTTCCCAGGGCCCTTGGGGCGTTGGCCGTGGACGGTGTGGCCGCCTTGTCCGACTCGGGCGTTGATATGCCGCAATCCGGGGGATAGAAGCGGACGCGCATGTCCTCCGACACGACCCAACCGCTCCGATACAAGCGCATTCTCCTCAAGCTCTCGGGCGAGGCCCTGATGGGAGAGGGGAAGTACGGCATCCACCCACCCACACTCAGCGCCATCGCCGATGAGGTCATCGAGCTGGCGCAAGCGGGCGTGGAGGTGGCCCTGGTGATTGGCGGAGGCAACATCTTCCGCGGCGTCGCCGGGGCGACGGAGGGCATGGACCGGGCCAGCGCGGACTACATGGGCATGCTGGCCACGTGCATCAACTCCATGGCCATGCAGGACGCGCTGGAGAAGAAGGGCCTGCACACGCGCGTGCTGTCCGCCATCAAGATGGAGCAGATCGCCGAGCCCTACATCCGCCGGCGCGCGGTGCGCCACCTGGAGAAGGGCCGCGTGGTGATTTTCGCCGCGGGCACGGGCAACCCGTACTTCACCACGGACACGGCCGCGTCGCTGCGCGCCATGGAAATCAACGCCCAGGTCATCCTCAAGGCGACCAAGGTGGACGGCATCTACAGCGCGGACCCGAAGAAGGACCCCACCGCGCGCCGCTACCGCTCGCTGACGTACATGGATGTGTTGAAGCAGAACCTCAATGTGATGGACTCCACGGCCATCTCGCTGTGCATGGACAACAAGCTGCCCATCATCGTCTTCGACCTCACCGTGCCGGGGAACATCCGCCGCGCGGTGCTGGGCGGCGGTGAGATTGGTACCGTCGTGGGCGGCAGTGAGACGGTCTGGGCCTGACGTCACGCACTCATCCCGATTCCAGAGTTCAAGGAGAACACGCAAATGAGCGACGACCTCGTCAAAGAGCTGAAGGAGCGCATCAACAAGACGCTCGAGGACCTCAAGCGCGAGCTGACCAAGGTGCGCACCGGGCGCGCCAACATCGCCATCCTCGACAACGTCCGCGTGGACTACTACGGCACGCCCACGCCCCTGTCCGGCGTGGCCAGCGTCAACGCCCCGGAGCCCCGGCTCATCACCATCAAGCCGTGGGAGAAGAGCGTCCTGAAGGACATCGAGAAGGCCCTGCGTGAGGCCAACCTCGGCATCAACCCCATGAACGACGGGGAGATGATCCGCCTGCCCTTCCCGCCGCTCACCGAGGAGCGCCGCAAGGAGATCGCCAAGCAGGTGAAGACCAAGGGTGAGGACCACAAGGTCGCCATCCGCAACATCCGCCGCGACACGAACGAAGTCCTCAAGACGCAGCTGAAGGACAAGAAGATCACCGAGGACGACCAGAAGCGAATCACGGAGAAGGTCCAGAAGGAGACCGACGACGGCGTCAAGCAGGTCGACTCCATCGTCCAGGCGAAGGAGAAGGAGGTCATGTCGGTCTGATGGCCTTCGTGCTCCTGGCCGAGCCCGCCGCTCCGGTGGCGGGTGTGTTGCGCCGGTACCTCGAGGGCGCCGGCCACGAGGTGGCGTGGGTGGCCAGCGTCGACGAGGCGCTGCGCGCCGCCCGGGAGCGTCCGCCCTCCGTGCTCCTGGCCTCCGGCACGGGAGCGCTGGACGGCGAGGCGCTGTGCCGGGGCGTGCGCGCCCAGGGCCTCACGGCGCCCGTGCTGCTCATGTACCCGCCGGACGAGGAGCACGCCGACGAGCGCGCCCTGCAGTCGGGCGCGGACGGCAGCCTGGTGGGCCCCCTCAAGCGCGCCACGGTGCTGACGTGCGTGTCGCTGCTCGTGCAGCGCGAAGAGGCCCGGCGCGCGCCGCAGGCCGCTGCGACGCCCGTGACTCCGGCGCCGGTGGAGCCTCCAGCGCCGCGCGCGCCGCAGGCCCCCGTGGGGGCGACGTCCGCGGACTTCGAGTTCCTCAAGCGGCTGATGTTCATGGAGGTGAAGCGCAGCCGCCGCTACCGCTACCCCATCGCCCTGCTGATGGTGGAGCTGGACCGCTTCCAGGAGCGGGCCTCATCGCTGGCGCCGGCCGCGCGCAAGGGCGCCCTGGCGGAGACGCTGGGCCTGCTGGTGGCGGGGGTGCGCGACATCGACGTGGCGGTGCCCTTCGCGGACAGCCGCTTCGTCGTCTTCCTGCCGCACACACCCCGTTCGGGAGCCCGGGTGGTGGCCGAGCGCCTGCGCGAGAAGCTCAAGGGCGTCACCTCGCTGCCCGCGGGCACGGCCTCGGTGGGTGTCTCCGTGTCGGAGCCTCCGGCGGGGAAGGGCGCGGGGCCGGGCGCTCCCGTCCAGCAGATCAGCTTCGGCGGGATGCTGAAGGACGCGGGAGACGCGCTGCGACGCGCGCAGGCGGCGGGAGGCGACTGGGTGGAGGTGGCCAGCGACGCCAGCCGGAATCAGGACGGGTAGACGAAGTCCACGTCGCTGATGTGGTGCACCACGTCGGCGACGAAGCGGAACAGCTCCAGGCCCCGGCCCTTGTCGTCCTGCCAGGTGCCCGTGGCGTCGTCATAGCTGAAGTGGATGCCCTGGCCCTGACCCGCCACCCAGATCTGCTTCACAGCGCGCTGGGTGTTGACGATGCACTTCTCCCGGGAGCGGGCCGTCAGGGTGAGCATGTCACCGGTGCTCTCGGCTTCCAGGACGTCCGGGTCGATGGCATCCGCCGCGGCGAGCATCCGCTTGAACACGGCGGCGACGAGCTGGTTGTAGCGTGCTTCGTCCATCATGGCCGACCGGGGGCCCTCACTGGATGACGTCGAGGACCGGGTGGCCGGGGGCCGCGTAGAACAGGAGCTTGTACTGCGCGTTCTCACCCTCGGCACGCTCCAGGGCGATGACAGTGCCCGGGTTGACGGGCTTGGGGAACGACTGCATCCCGAGCAGGTGAGCGGCCAGCGCGCCCATGGTCGGCTGGTGGCCGACGAGGACCAGGTTCTCGCCCTCGTGCTCCTTGATGAGCGAGTCCACCGTGCCCACGGGCATGTCCGGCAGCAGGCTCTTGTGCACCTGCAGCAGCCCCTCGTACTTCATCGCCATGGAGAGGATCTGCGCCGTCTGCACCGTGCGAACCAGCGAGCTGGTCAGGATGAGGCTGATGGGCCCCATGCGCTCGGACAACGATGCGAAGTGTGCCGCCGTGTTCGCTCGCGCCTTCGCCGTGAGCCAGCGTGCTTCATCGCCGAGACCCTCGGGGATCTCCGCGTCCGCATCGCCGTGCCTAACCAGGAAAATCCTCAAAGTCCCTCCACCGGAGCAACCGGACCGCGGTTCGTACACGACCGCCGCCGGGTTGGTCAAAGGTAATGCGGCGATTGTTCAGTGGCCTGAACAACCTTCAACGTGACAGACAAGAGGGGGCCGCCCTCCTCCGCACGCGTCCGCGCAGCATACACGCGGAGGCTGACGAGCCGTCTCTTCAGGGAAGGAGTCCGGATGCGCAAGGCGCTGTGGGTCCTGGCGGGGGCGCTGGCCCTCTCGGGATGTAAGAAGGATGGGGCCGCGGGTAGTGAGGCACCCGGGGTGGAGGATGCGGGCGCCGCCGGGCTGGACGCCCTGGAGGCGGCCGAGGTCGGCGCGGCCTATGTCGTGACGCCCGAGAAGCTGACGGCCTACGTGGCCTACCAGCGGCGGATGCTGGAGGTGTACGGCTCGCAGGTGAAGGGGCTGCAGGGGCTGGGGGTGCTGGTGGACGCGGGCACGCCGGAGGCGATGGCGGAGGTGCGCGCGGGCCTCAAGGTGGTGGAGGCCAAGGCCAAGGCGGAGGCGGAGGCCCGGGCGTCCGCGGGGCTGAGCGTGGCGGACATCAACGGGCTGGCCCAGGTGGTGACGGCCGTCATCGGTCAGCGGCAGCTGGGGCGCACGCTCCAGTACGAGGACGAGCTGCGCAAGCTGGAGGAGCTCCAGCAGAAGCTGCCGCCGGAGCAGCGCGAGGAGCTGGCCGCGCAGGTGGCCTCCATGCGCCGCCAGGTGGAGTCCTTCCAGAAGCTCACCGACGTGCGCCGCGAGTACGGCGACGCCAACGTGGACGTGGTGCTCACGCGCGAGGACGAGCTGATGAAGAACTACCAGGAGATGCTGCGCGTCTTCACCGGCACACGACGGTGAAGACGCGCGAGGCCCCTCACACGCGCTTGAGGTGCGGGGCCTTCTTGAGCAGCTGCGCCAGGTACAGGTCGGCGACCTTCTCCATCACCGTGTTGCCGCGCAGCCGCTGGTTCAGGTTGACGAAGTCGACCTGGTCCAGGCGCTGGTCCTGGTTGTAGCAGGAGAAGACCCACGTCTCCTTGCCGGTGCGCGGGTCCACGTGCCGCTGGAGGCACTGGGCGCAGATCTCCTTCATCATGCACTGCATCGGCGAGTTGATGGAGCCGATGGCCTCGTGGTCCGGCTTCAGGTACGGCTGGAGCACGCCGTGCCGGGCCTCGGCGACCGCGCGCATCATCCGGTCCGAGCCGATGGCGATGATGCGGTCCACCTCCGAGAGCGGGATGAGCGAGGGCGCGGCGAGCTTGCCCTCGGCGTAGGCCAGCATGGCCTGCACCACGTTGCCTCGGAAGGCCGAGTCCTGCGGGCGCCGGGGTTCGATCGTCTCCCCGGTGTCCACCGACCACACAATCTGGTCCGTGCCCGCCTCGATTTCGTCCTGCTTGAAGGAGTCCGACTTGAGCCGGTAGCCGGCGAAGTAGACGACGCGGCAGCCCGCGGCCTTGAGCGAGCGGGCGATGGAGAAGAGCACCGCGTTGCCCAGGCCGCCGCCCACGAGCACCACCGTCTCGTTGTGGCCAATCTCCGTGGGCGCGCCCGTGGGGCCCATCAGCACCACGCTCTCGCCCGGGGTGAGCGCGGAGCACAGGCGCGAGGACGAGCCCATCTCCAGCACGATGGTGCCCATCAGCCCCTTCTCCTTGTCCACCCACGCGCCGGTGAGGGCCAGGCCCTCCATGGTGAGGCGCATGCCGTCCACCACGGGCGCGTTCCGCTCGAAGTTCTGGAGCCGGTAGAACTGGCCGGGCTGGAAGTGGCTGGCCGCGTAGGGCGCCTTCACCACCACCTCCACGATGGTCGGGGTAAGGCGCTTGACGGCGACGATGGTGGCGTTGAACGCGGCGTCCAGCTTCGCGAAGTGCGCGGCGCGCTGCTCGTCACGGCGGGCCTGGGCCACCTCGTCGTCGAAGTCGAGCGCGGCCACCTCCTTCGCGTACAGGCGGGCCACCTCACCGTAGCCGTCCTTCGCGCTGGCCATGGCCTTCACCACGTTGCCCGCGTAGGTGGGGTGGTTGTCGCCGTAGAAGGAGATGAAGTGGCCGTCCTTCGCGTATGACGTGAAGAAGCCCACCCTGGCGTCCAGGTCCTCGCTGGCCTCCACGCGCTCGAGCGTGAAGCCGTCCGCCGTCTCCACCAGGGCGTGGCCCTGGAAGTAGTCGCCGCCCTCGTCGAGCTGGAAGGTGCCCGGGTACTCGCGCTCGTAGGTGACGTTGGGCGAGGTGCCGGCGGCCACGCACACCGTGCGCGCGGGCAGCTCGAAGAACTGGCCGCTGCCCTTGAGCTTGCCGTCGACGGTCACCATGCGCTCGAAGCGCAGCGCGCGCACCGCGCCCGTCGCGTCCGGAATGGCCTCCACGGGGCTCATCCGCTCGATGAAGCGGATGCCCTCCTCCAGCGCCTTCGTCACCTCCTCGTGGTTGAGGCGGTAGGCGGGGGACTCGGTGAGGCTGCGGCGGTAGGCCAGGCTGACGCCGCCCCAGGCGCGCACCAGCTTGATGAAGTCGGGCGTGCCGCCCTCGGCCTTCGCGCGCTCACGCTCGGCGCGCACCGCGCGGCCGTGCTCCAGGAAGGTCTGGTAGGTGGCGCGCTCCTCGGCGTCCAGCCGCGCGAAGACGGCCTCCTCGCCCAGCTCCGCGGCGAGCTTCTCGTGGCGCGCGAGCGCCTTCTCCACCTGCACCGGGTAGTACGCCATCAGCTCCGTGGCGGTGTCGATGCCGGTGAGGCCGCCGCCGATGACGATGGCGGGCAGCTGCACCTGGAGGTTGGCCAGCGAGTCCTTCTTGAAGGCGCCGGTGAGCTGCAGCGCCATGAGGAAGTCGCTCGCCTTGCGGATGCCTCGGATGAGGTTGTTCTTCATCCCGATGATGGTGGGGCGCCCGGCGCCGGCGGCGATGGCGACGTGGTCGAAGCCCAGCTCCCACGCGTCCTCGATGGTGAGCGTGCCACCGAAGCGCACGCCGCCGTGGATGCGGAAGCCCTCGCGCCGGGCCAGCGTCAGGTGGATGAGCGTGAGGAAGTTCTTGTCCCAGCGCACGGTGATTCCGTACTCGGACACGCCGCCGAAGCCCTCGAGCACGCGCTCGTCCAGCTCGCGCGTCAGCGAGCGCCAGTCGCGGATGGGCGTGAGCGCGTGGCCGTTGCGGCCCACCAGCTCGTCGGAGAACGGTTCGATCTTGAGGCCGTCCACGCCCGTGACGCCGAAGCCCTCGTTGAGCAGGTAGTGCGACAGCGTGTAGCCGGCGGGGCCCAGGCCCACGACCATGACGTTGCGGCCCACGTAGGGCAGCGCGTACGGCCGGCGCACGTTGAGCGGGTTCCAGCGCGTGAGCAGGCCGTAGATTTCAAAGCCCCACGGGAGGTCCAGCACGTCCGTCAGCGCGGCCGTCTCCGCCAGGGGGATGTTCACCGGCTCCTGCTTCTGGAAGATGCAGGCCTTCATGCAGTCGTTGCAGATGCGGTGGCCGGTGCCCGGGCACATCGGGTTGTCCAGCGTCACCATGGCCAGCGCCGCCAGCGAGTTGCCCTCGCGCTTGAGCAGGTGGGCCTCGGAGATGCGCTCGTCCAGGGGGCAGCCCGTGAGGGGGATGCCCAGGGGGTTCTTCTTGTAGCTGTGACCCTCGGCGACCTTGTCCTTGGCGGGGAAGCCCGTGGAGCAGGAGTCCTTCTGGCGCTCGTGGCAGAGCACGCAGTAGTCCACCTCGTTCATCACGTCGCGCTGGGTGCCCCGGCGGTCGGTGAGCTTGAAGCCGTCGCGGTGGCGCAGGTGGTGCTCCAGGCCCTCGGTGGCCTCGGGCAGCTCGGCGTCCGGACGCTGCAGATGCACCAGCTGGTCGAACACCAGCGGCTTGGGCACGCGGTGGGTGGGCCACGCGTGGAACTGGTCCTTGGTCTCCGGGTGCAGCGCGCGCGCGTACGTCCAGCGGTCCGCCAGCGACAGCAGGGCGCGCACGGCCTGCAGCTCCGCGGCGTCATCGCCCTGGGTGACCAGGCTGGAGCCGAACGCCTCGCGGCCCTCCGGGGTCGCCACGAGCGCTGCGCGCAGGGCCGTCCAGCGCTCGCGCAGGGCAGGGGCCTTCTCCTGCTGCTCGGCGGGGAGGTTGCCGGAGAACAGGCGCTCGAGCTCCATCAGGCTGAGGACGGACTCGGCGAGCCCGCGCTCGAAGTCGCCGGTGGAGAGCGCCTCCGGGAAGCCCAGCTGGAGCATCCGCCGCATGCGGCCGTCCAGCGAGGGGAACTCGGCCAGCGTCGGGCGGTCCGGGGCGCCCTTCTTGAAGACGCGGCGGGTGATGAACTCGCGCTTGAAGTCGAAGAGGGGCAGCTCCCCCTTGAGGTGGCCCATCAGCCTGTCGAGCTCGGACTCGACGCGGAAGAGCCGGGCGACGAAGCGCGACATGTGGCGGGCCACGCGCACCAGCAGGTCGGACTCGGCGGGGCCGGTGAGGCTCTTGCCCTGGGACTTGCGATAGGCGTCGAACGCCTGGAACAGCTCCGGCTCGTCCTCGGCGAGCCGTGCGTCGAAGCTCTGGGCCAGCCGGCGCAGGCCGCGCGGGCGGTAGAGGTCCTCGAAGGTGAAGCCCGGCAGGCCCAGTTGGAGGGAGGGGCCAGGGTCATTGGGCAGGTCGGTCAGGGCGCGCATATCACTGAAGGTGTAGGAGGAACCCGGAGCAACGGCTCGCGTGCGGGGCCTATTTCGCGGTGAGCCGCCCGGAAAGCAAGCGGCCTCGCGACGCCGCGTGAAACCGGGCGATGGGAGCAAGTGGCTTCCCTGGGGTTGTAACGCGAAGGGCGGACATCAGCCGCCCTCCATCTGCTGGCCTCCGGGACAGGTCGGGGCCGTCGGCAGGATGCGCCAGGGCCCGCGCGGCCCGCACCGGGACGCTCGTGGGTTGGAATGAGGCCAATGGGTTGGCCCGACGAGGGGCGGGTGGCTCGGACGGCCCGCCGGCCGCTCGCCCTTCGGGAGAGGGTGCTCCGTACCCCTCCGACATGTCGCCCTGGGGAGGGCGTATCGCACCCGGGGCCCGGCCATTCCGCTGCGGCTGTCACCGGGTATCAGTGGGGGGCAGGTTCGCGGGGAGTGGTTCGCGCGAGCCCGGAGCGGGGAGGGTGAGGTGGTCCAGTCGGCGGCGGAGCTTGAACAGCCCCCAGAACATGCGGGCCGCGTCGAGCCCGGGGATGACCTTGGAGCCGCCGAAGTCCTCCCAGTCGATGGGGACCTCCAGGCAGCGGGCGCCCTGGCGCTTGAGGAGGGCGAGCAGCTCCACGTCGAGCAGCCAGCGCTCCTCGCGCAGCACGTCGAGGAGCGGGTGCAGCACGCGGGCGCGGATGAGCTTCACGCCACATTGCGTGTCGTAGAAGTGCAGGCCGAAGTTCATGTCCGTCAGCGTGGCGAAGATGCGGCCCTGCAGGTGCCGGCCCAGGTTTCGCACCACGCGGCGGCCGGCCATGAGGATGCGTGAGCCGGCGAGGACATCCACGGCCTGGGCTTCGGGGGCGTCGGACAGGCGGACCAGTCGGAAGAGCTCGTCCGCGCTGATGGCGCCGTCCGCGTCCAGGAACGCGAGCCAGGTGGAGTCAGTGGAGGCATGGCGCCAGCCGAGTCGGATGGCGGAGCCCTTGCCGCCATTGCGAGGCGCGGCGACGTAGGTGAAGCGGTGGTGCGAGCCCGCGGCGGAGAGCCGGGCCTGGGCCTGCTCGACGCTGGCTCGCTGAAGGGTGGCGTGCTCGGGCGCGCTGCCGTCGTCGACGACGAGGAACTCCACCCGCGGCGTCGGCTGCCCGAGGGCGACGTGGGTGAGCGACGCCACGAAGCGAGGCAGGCGCTGCCCCTCGTTGTACGCGGGGATGACGACGCTGATGGACGGAGCTCCCACGCGCCGGTTTGAGCACGGTGGGGCAGGGGCGTCAACGCGAGGGGGGCGGGCGTGTGGGCCGGTACTTCAGGAGGCCCTCCGGACTCCGTGCTTGGGCGAAGCGGGAATCGCAACGGGGTTGCTGTATCGGTCATGGCCTCCGGACGGGCCGTCGCGCGACGCCGATGGAGGCTCCTCGCCCGGTGAGCGAGGTGCACCGGGTTGGCGCGGATGCGGCTTCGAGTCACCCGAGGCGCGCCGTGGCTCCACCGCACCGCGGGGAGTGGCGGGGCCTGGCGCCGCACTGTGTCCTGGCGGCGCCGCTTGGACCGGAGGGCTCGGCGCGCTCTGGGCGCCGCCAGGAGCGCGGTGACATCGCATGGGGCGGCGAGGCTTCGCGCTGCCCCAGGAACCCAATGGAGCGCGGTGCTCTATCGGCGTCGCTTGGGGCGACGGGACTTCGCGCCATCCTTGGGGCGAGCCGACTTGTCGGTCGGTGGCGTCTGCTCCTTCGCCGACGTCACGGTCTCCGTCCTGGTGGTGCGAGGCTTGGGCAGTACCTCCGCGGCATCGCGCGGCGTGCTCCGTGCGCCATGCCCGTCCTGCGACGACGTCGCCTCACGACCCTGTTTCGCTTCGTGACTCCGCGAGGTCGAAGTCCCCTTCTGCTGCATGACCTTGTCCGCGCCTGGCCCCTCGTCGGTGTGCGCCGTTCCGGCGGCGCGCGGAGGCCGTGGAGCAGGCGGCTCGACGCTCGTCGGCGCGTGTGACCCCTGTCTCTCCGTTCTGGACGTGCTCCTCGTCAGCGAGGGGCGTGGCGCCGTTTCCGGAGTACCCGACGTCACTGGGCCTCGCGACTCCTCGACCGGGGTGCTCGCCTGTCGCGCGCGCAGTTGCTCCACCTCGCGGCGCAGTCGGAGGACCTCCGCGGAGAGCTGGGCGTACGAGTCACGCACGTGCCCGTTGAACACGCGCTGCCGTCCCAGGGCCTCGTTGATGAACACCTGGCACGACTTGCGGAACGCCCACTTCGCCACCACGACGAGCTGCCCCACGCCGCCCCGGTGCGTCTGCAGCGGCAGCGCGCGCGTCGCGTCGGCGTTCTCCTCGAGCGCGTGCAGGTTGAACGTCAGCGGCTCCAGCCGGGGCTCCACGCCCTCGGCGGGCACCTCCACCGGCTCGGAGGTGGGCAGCCCGCGCGTTCGCAGGCGCTCCTCGATGCGGGCCAGCAGCTCCCGCGCGGGAATGTCGCGTCCCAGCAGCTTCATCGGTGCTTCTCCTCGAGGATGCGTTGCAGCTCGTCCCGGTAGGTGGCCACCACCTGCGGCCATCCCTGCTTCTTCACGTACGCCAGCCCCTTCGCCCCCAGCGCCTTGCGCGCCTCGCCCACCTCGCGCAGCCCCTGGATGAACGACGCCAGGTCCGTATAGGCGCGCCCCGCGCCGCTGCGCTCCACCTGTCCCACCAGCACGTCCGAGCGCCCGTTCACCAACACCGGCGTGCCTTGCGCGAACGCCTCCAGCGTCAGGAGCGACAGGCTCTCGTAGCGCGACGGCACCACCACCGCCAGCGCTCCGGCCAGCGCGTCGTGCTTGTCCTGCTCGGGGATGCGCCCCAGATATCGCACGCCATCGCCCTCCAGGGACATGTGCGCGTCCCCCGCGAGCACCAGGTCCGGCGCGTCCGCGTACCGGTGCTTCAAGGCCTGATGGAACTCGAGCAGCTCGGGGACACCCTTGCCCGGCTCCTGACGGCCCACGTACAGGAGGTAGTCGCGGTGCACGCCGTGCTTCTGTCGGAAGCGCGCCCCGTCCGCCGAGGGCCGCTCCACGCCCACGCCCACCACGCGTGTCCTCGCGTGGTTCGGGAAGTACTTCTCGATGATGGTCAGCTCCTCCGGCGTCAGGCACAGCAGCGCGCGAGGAAGCTCGAAGACGTCGCGGTACGCATCGAAGCGGATGGGCGCCTCGTCATGCGTGGTGGGCACGAGCAGCGAGCGGTCCGCCACCAGCGGCATGCCCCACACCGTGGGCGCATACAGGTACGTGAAGAACAGGTAGCCGTCATACGCGTCGCGCGTGGAGGCCAGGTGGTGGAGCAGCCCCGGTGCCAGGGGGCCCTGCTCGGCCACCCACTGCTCCTCGCGCAGCCGCTCGTTGCTCTTGTCGAAGAGCTTGCGCGACAGCCCGTTGAAGCCCCGGATGTTGCGCACGCGCGTGACGGGGAAGCGCAGCACATCCACGCCGCGCACCCGGTCCGGTCCCGCGGGGAAGTGATTCTCCCAGGACAGGTGGTTCTTCGCGCACGTGGTCAGCACCGTGAGGTCCCAGTGCGGCGTGAGCCGCTCGGCCACCTGTGCGGCCAGCATCTCCGCGCCGCCCGTCACCTCGCCGTACCGCTGCACCACCACCGCCACCCGGGGCCGCTTCGGCGCCGCCCGACGGACTCGCGGCGCCGGCAGGTAGGGCTCCAGCGCTCGGGACAGCGCGCGCTGCACCGAGGGCGCGGAGAAGTGCTCCAGCCTTCGACGCTGGCCCGCGATGACGGGCTCACGCAGGGAGAGGTCCTCGCTCAGGTCCACCGCCAGCTCCGCGAGGAAGGCGAAGCGCTTCTGGTCGAACGCGATGCCCGCGCCGCCCAGCGTCTCCGGCACCGCGGCGGCGCCGTACGCCAGCACGGGCACGTCCGACGCCATGGCCTCGATGAGCGGAACCCCGAAGCCCTCGTGCTCGCTCATCGACACGAACACGGACGCGGAGCGGTACGCGGCCACCAGCTCCGCGTGGCTCAGCCGCCCCAGGAAGCTCACCCCGCTCAGCCCCTTGGCCTGCTTCTCGAGCGAGCGGAAGTAGCGGCTGCCCGGCTCATAGCCGCCGACCATCAACAGCCGCGCCTGGGGCCGCAGCCGCAATACCTCGCGGTGCAGGGCGATGAGGTCCTCGAAGCGCTTGTGCGGCATCACCCGGCTGACACCGAGCAGCACCGGCCCCGGGCCCGCCAGCCTGCTCAGGAGCTTCGCGTCGGCGCGGTCGGGCCCGAAGCGCTCCGGCTCGATGAGCAGCGGCACCGTGTGGACGTTGCGATAGCCCGCGACGCGCAGCTCCGCGGCGTTGTAGTCCGACACGCCGATGGCCACGTCCACGAAGGGCGCCATGGCGGCCAGCTGCGCGCGTCCGGCGAGCAGCGCGTTCTCCAGCGACAGGCCCGTGTAGAAGCGCGCGGGGCTGATGTTGTGGAAGACGAGCCCCTTGCGACAGGGCAGGTGCATCAGGCGACTGCTCAGCGGCGAGGCGATGCCGTGGTGGTACAGCACCAGGTCATCCGGCGCCGGCTTCAGCTCGGAGGCGGGGCTCGCCAGCCCTTCCAGACCCGCGCCCACCTCGTCGGCGTACAGGCCGCCCCATACGCCCAGTCGGCGCAGGAGGAGCTGGAGGTGCAGCGCGGCCTGCCCGGTGGCGTCGCCGGGCACGAAGCTCGCTATCAACTGGTGGATCGCCATGCGCGCCCTGCCTATCACACGGCCGTGCTATGAGGCGCCCCGTGTCCATCGGCTCCATCGCTTTCGACGCCACGCTCTGGGATGAGCCCACCACCGGCATCGGCCTGTACACCCGCTGTCTCGCTGGCGCGCTCGAGGCCCGAGGCGTCTCGCTGGAGAAGCTGGGCGCGCGCGACTCCGGCGACCATCCGAGGGGCAACGGCGGCCGCACCGCCTGGACGCTCGCCCGGCTGCCCAAGCTGCTCGAGCGCTCGCGGCCCGCGCTCTACCACGCGCTGGGCAACTTCAACCTGCCCCTGACGCGCGTGCCCGGCACCGCCTACGTGCTCACGGTGCTGGACCTGATTCCGCTCATCATGCCGGACACCGTGTCCGCGAAGTTCCGGTGGCAGTTCCGGCTGTGGTTGTCGCGCAGCCTGCTGCTGGCGGACCAGGTGCTGTGCATCAGCGCGCGCACGCGCGATGACCTGCTGGAGCGCTTCCCCGAGGTCGCCTCGCGCGCGGTGGTGGTCCCCATCGGCGTGGACCACGTGAGCGCGCCCGTGCTGGATGCGACGAGCGCGGACTACCTGCGCTCGCTCGCGCTGCCCAGGGACTACGTGCTCTACGCGGGCTCGCTCGATGTCCGCAAGAACGTGGACCTGGTGCTGGATGCGATGGAGCGGCTGCGCGCGCAGGGGCGGCCCGCGTCGCTCGTGCTCGCGGGGCAGAGTTGGTTCGGCTCCGGCCGCGTGGAGTCCCGCATCGCGCGGCTGCGCGCGGAAGGGCACGACATCCGTCCGCTCGGCTATCAGGCCGAGCCCGTGTTCTACGAGCTGATGCGGCGCGCGGCGCTGTTCGTCTTCCCCTCGCGCTACGAGGGCTTCGGCCTGCCTCCGTTGGAGGCGATGCGGTTGGGCACCCCCGCCATCGTCTCGACGGCGGGCTCGCTGCCGGAGGTCTGCGGCGACGCGGCGCTGGCGGTGCGCCCGGACGACGCGGAGGGGCTCGCCGAGTCCATCCACCGGCTCCTGCGCTCCCCCGAGGAGCGGCGGGCCTTCGCGGAGCGGGGCCGCGCGCGGGCCGCGGAGTTCACCTGGAAACGGACGGCCGAGGGGACGCTGGCGGCCTACGAGGCCGCGCTCCGACGCTGAGGCTCGCAAGCGTGTGTCGGGTCGGCGGGCAATCGGGCTCCGCCGAGGAGTCGTGACGGGAGGATGCGGATGCGGAAGCTCATGTGGAGTGGCCTCGTGTTGAGCGGTCTTCTCATCGGCTGTGCGAGCAAGTCCACGCGGCAGGAGCCCGCGGAGCCGGCGGTGCCCCAGGACGCGGTGGCCATTCCGGAGACGGAGACGCCCGCGGAAGAGGGGGCGTCCCCGGCGAATCGGACCGACGCCACGCCGCTCGTGGTGAAGGCGGACCCTCAGCCCCAGGACCCCATCAACATCGAGAACGCGAAGCTCGAAGGCAACGTGCTGACGCTCAACGTCGCGCACGGGGGCGGCTGCGCCGAGCACACGTACGAGCTGGCCTGGGACGGGCAGCTCCAGTCGAAGGCCGGGGCCACGCCGGTGGCGAACCTGGTCCTGATTCACGATGGCCATGGGGACCGCTGCAAGGCCATGAAGTTCGCCGAGCTCCGCTTCGACGTGAGCCCCATCGCCCAGGCGCAGTCCGGCCAGAGCAACACGCGCGGCACGGTGGACCTGTCGCTGCTCGGCGTGTCCGCGCCCGTGCCGTACTCGTTCTGAGCGGGAGCGCCGGCCTGATGCGCGTGGACGCGACATGAAGCTCACCGAGGCCCTGGCGCTGTTGGAGCGCTGCTTCGGCGGCGTGGCGGAAGGCGCGCCCCGGCTCGTCGAGGCCGAGGACGCGCGCTTCGTCGAGCGTCCGAGCGCGGTGTGGCTGGAGTATCGCTGGTACGTGTCCCAGCGCGGCCTCGCCGAGGTGTTCCTCAAGTCGGAGCGGGTGCCCGTCGAGGTCCGCGCCGACGCGGAGGCCACGGTGATTCGGGTGCACCTGCTCGGCGTCGCGGACGGGCTGGCGGAGCGCGCGGCGGGGCTGCTCGTGGGCGGGCGGCCCGCGCCCGAGCGCCTCATGGGTCTGTTCGACGACGACGGCCTGCGCCGCGAGTGTGTCGCGTTCGCGCGCACGAGCGTCACGGTGGAGCACTGGGACACGCCGGGCCCGCGCAAGCTGCTGGACGAGGCCCGCTTCCACGCGCTCGCGGAGCGACTGAGGGACACCGCTTCGACACCGGAGGAGCGACACGAGTCGGTGCAGCGTCTCGCCGACGAGCGCAGCCCTCGCGTGGTGGAGGAACTGCTCGGACTGCTCTCGCGTCAGCCCTCGTTGATGGCGCTGCGCGTGTTGTCCGAGTGGGGCGAGGCGCGCGCCAGGGCTCCGTTGAGAGCGGCCCTGGACGCGGTGCGCTCCGACAATCCCGCGGACCTGTGGACCCTCACCGCCCTGGACAGGCGGCTGGAGGCCTGGGCCCATGTGGAGCGCTAGCGAGCCACCACACCCTGCGCGATGAGGTCATCCCTCAGGCGCGTCAGCACCTTGCCCAGCAGGTTCAGCCCACGCCACTGGGACGGGTCCATGATGCGCGCGTCATCCATGCCGAGCCCCACGCCCCAGATGCGGTCCATGGGACTGGCCTCCACCAGCTCCGTGCCCTGGCTCGCGAGCAGCACCTCCAGCAGCGCGGCATTCTGCGTGAACTTCGCGCGGTTGCCCTCGTAGATGATGCGCTCGCGCTCCTTCACCCACGTCTCCTCCACGAAGCCGCGCACCTTGCGGCCCAGCGCCTTCTGCGACTTGGGAGACGCGGACGCCATGATGCGCGCGAGCATCTCTTCATCCGCGAAGAGGCGCGCCTTGCCCGCCATCATGTACTGCTCCATGCAGTTGTAGCGGGCCCCCTCCACCAGGAACTCACAGGGATGCCACTGCGAGAACGGGGACTCCTGGGTCCAGAAGAAGGTGAACCTGTCCTGCCGCCGCGTGCCTGCCATGCCGAGCCTCCTGGTTCGTGTTGGTTTTACACCAACGACCAGGGGCCCGGCATCCTGACAGGCGTCTCGGGGAGGACTCAGGCGCGCTGGGCGCCGGGCACCTTGGGACCGAGCACGTCGCGCAGCGCGTCCGTCACGGTCAGCTTGGGCGCCCAACCCAGCGCGCGCAGCTTGTCGGGCGAGCCGACGAGGCTGGGGATGTCGGAGGGGCGCAGGCGCGCCGGATCCAACTCGATGCGCGCGTCCACGCCGGCCAGCAGGAGCATCTCCTCCAGCAGGCTGCGGATGGTGCGGCCCTCGCCGGAGCAGATGTTGTACGCCTGCCCGGGCTCGCCCTTGTCGAGCAGCAGCCGGTAGGCCTCCACCACGTCACGCACGTGCGAGAAGTCCCGCACCGCGTCCAGGTTGCCCGTGCGCAGCACCGGGTCCACCGTGCCCAGGCCGATGGCGCGAATCTGCGAGGCGAACGAGGGCACGACGAAGGTCGGGTCCTGCCCCGCGCCCAGGTGATTGAAGGGCCGGGCCATCATCACCTCCAGCCCGTAGCTGCGGTGGAACTGCACGCCGGCCAGCTCCGCCGCGGACTTGGAGGCCGCGTAGGGGCTCAGCGGCACGGCGGGCGTGCTCTCGGGGGCGCGCGTGCCCTCCGGCACCGGGCCGTACACCTCGCCCGAGCCCACGAGCACCACGCGCGTCTTCGGCGCGTTCTCGCGCAGCGCCGTCAGGAGGTTCACCACCCCCATCGTGTTCACCGCGAACACGCGCGAGGGGTTGTGGTGGCTCTTGGCCACCGAGCTGAAGCCGGCCAGGTGGATGACGCCTTCGGGCCGGGCCTCGGCGACGGCCGCTTTCACGGCGGCCTCGTTGGCCACGTCGAAATGCAGGGCGCTGCTGCTCACACCCTCGCCGCGGGGCCCGTGGGCCTCCACCACCTCATCGCCGCAGGCGCGCAACAGCGCGCACAGATGCCTGCCGACGAACCCATCCGCTCCCGTGACGAGAATGCGCATCTACCGCTGCCCCGCCTTCACGCGCTCCAGGTCCGCGTCCACCATCATCTCCACCAGCTGCTTGAAGCGCACCTTGGGCTCCCAGCCCAGCTCCTTCTTGGCCTTGGCCGGGTCACCGATGAGCAGGTCCACCTCGGCCGGGCGCACGAAGGCCGGGTCGATGAAGACGTGCTTCTGCCAGTCCAGGCCCACGCGCGCGAAGGCGATCTCCACCAGCTCCCGCACCGTGTGCGTCTCGTTGGTGGCCACCACGTAGTCGGCCGGCTTCTCCTGCTGGAGCATCAGCCACATGGCCTCCACGTAGTCACCCGCGAAGCCCCAGTCGCGCTTGGCGTCCAGGTTGCCCATGGGCAGCTTCTCCTGGAGGCCGTGCTTGATGCGCGCCACGTTGTACGTGACCTTGCGCGTGACGAACTCCAGGCCCCGGCGCGGCGACTCGTGGTTGAAGAGGATGCCGCTGACCGCGAACAGGCCGAACGACTCGCGGTAGTTCACGGTGATGTGGTGGCCGTACGCCTTGGCCACGCCGTACGGGCTGCGCGGGTAGAAGGGCGTGTCCTCCGTCTGGGGGACCTCCAGCACCTTGCCGAACATCTCGCTCGAGGACGCCTGGTAGAAGCGCACCTGCGGGCGCGTGTGGCGGATGGCCTCCAGCATCTTCGTCACGCCCAGCGCGGTGAACTCACCGGTGAGCACCGGCTGGTTCCAGCTGGTGGGCACGAACGACTGCGCCGCCAGGTTGTAGACCTCGTCCGGCTTGACCAGGTTCAGCAGCGCCGCGAGCGAGAACTGGTCCAGCAGGTCACCCTGGTGGAGCTGGATCTTCCCGTGCAGGTGCTGGATGCGCTCGAACTTCTCCTCGGAGGAGCGGCGCACCATTCCGTGCACCTCGTAGCCCTTCGAAAGGAGCAGCTCCGCCAGATAGCTGCCGTCCTGCCCCGTGATGCCCGTAATGAGTGCGCGCTTGGTCGCCATGGTCTTTTCGCTGTTGGCTGGAAGACGCACTTTGTACTCGACACGGTTGGCCGGAGCCAACCGTTCCCGAAGCCTTCGCACTTGAAAGGCATCCTCCGCGTGCGAAGTTACGGCGGACCCACCTGCCTGGAGCCCGGTCATGCGTCACCCTCTCATCCTCGCCCTGGCGGCGTTCCTCAGTGGAGCGGCCGCCTCCGCCCAACCCGTGCGGGTGTCCCCTGTCCGTCAGACGACGCCGGACCCCGGGGCCAGCGGGGCGAACCTGCGCGACGTCGCCATCTGGGTGGGCAGCGCGGACGGGGGCACCGACAGCCTGCTCTTGACGGCGTATGACAATGCCAACTCCGGCCTCTTCACCTTCGGGTTGGATGGTCAACAGGTGGAGTCGGACTTCGATGGGCCCACGCTGGGCATCTCCCTGCGTGACGGCTTCCGTCTGGGCAACGACACCCTGTCGCTCGCGGTGACGGCGAACAGCGTCAACGGGTTGTCGGCCTACCGGGTGGATGGGCGGCGGGCGACGAACAAGGTGGAGCGCATCAACGTGGCGCCGCTCGTCAACAACAGCACGCAGTTCAACAGCGTGGCGCTCTATCGCAGCCCCTCCTCCGGTCGGTTCTATGTGTTCGCGGGCAACCCGTCCGGTTCGCTCCTGCAGTTCGAATTGTCCGGTGAGGACGGCGGGATGTCGGCCACGCTGGCGCGCGACGCGCTGGATGTGGGCGGCGCCATCACCGGGCTCGTGGCGGACGAGGAGCTGGGCTACGTGTACGTGGTCCAGTCCGGCGTGGCCATCTGGCGCTACAACGCGGAGCCCGACGGGGGGACCAGCCGCACCGAGGTGGCCTCGCTGACGGGCACGGGCCGCAACCTGTCGGGCTCCGTCAGCCGGCTCGCGCTCTACCGTGGCGCCAATGCGCAGGGCTACCTGCTGGCGGCGGACACGACCTCCAACTCGTTCGGCGTGCTGGACCGCCGCACGTACGCGTTCCTGGGCTCGTTCCAGATGGTGGCGGGGGATGGCGGCATCGGCGCGGTGGAGTCGCCGTTCGCGCTGGCCGTGTCCGCGCAGCCGGTGGGTCCCGAGTTCCTCGATGGCCTGTTCGTCGCGCAGGACTCCGACAACAGCAACCAGCAGAACCTGAAGCTGGTGGGTTGGGACAAGGTGGCGCAGGCCTTCACGCCGCCCTTGCGCATCGACACGCGTCCCTCGCAGGGGGACGGCGGCACGGATGGCGGCTCCGACGCGGGCTCGGACGGCGGTGGAGGTGGGGGCGGTGGGCCCGGGCCTGGCATCCCGGGAGGGGGTGGCTTCCCCGAGGCGGACGACGGGTCGGGTTGCTCGTGCGCCACCGCGTCGGTGCCTGGCAGCGTGGTGCTCGGGCTGCTGGCCCTGGGTCTGTCGGTGCGTCGTCGCCGCGAGCGCTGAAGCGCGGTTGAATCACGGCGCGCGGCGGGGTGAAGTGCGGACGCTCATGCGTTCACCGCGTCCCTTCCTCGTCGCGCTCGCGACCTGTGCCGCCGCCTGCGCCGGCACGCCCGCCACCCCGACGCCCGCCGCGTCCCCGGCCGAGCCCGTGCGGCTCACCCTGGTGGGCCTCAACGACTTCCATGGCAACGTGGAGCCGCACCGCACGCGGCTCTCCGACGGGCGCGTGGTGGAGGAGGGCGGCGCGGCCACCCTCGCCGCGTACGTCGCCCGACTGCGCGCGGACAATCCGGGCGGCGTGCTGCTGCTGGATGGTGGCGACCTCTTCCAGGGGACGCTGGCCTCCAACCTCACCGAGGGCGCCGTGGTGGTGGACGTCTACAACCACCTGGGCTTCACCGCGGCGGCCATCGGCAACCACGAGTTCGACTACGGCCCGGTGGGCGCCTCGCCCATGGCGCTGACTCCGGGAGAGGATCCGCTCGGCGCGCTGAAGGCCCGGGTGAAGCAGGCGCGCTTCCCCATGCTGTCCGCCAATCTCCGCGACGCGGCCACGGGCAGGACGCCCGCGTGGCTCGGCAACGACGGCACGCACCTGCTCACCGTGAAGGGCGTGCGCGTGGGCGTGCTGGGGCTCACCACGGAGTCCACGCCGAGCGTCACCAACCCCGCCAACGTCGGCTCACTGCGCTTTCTGCCCCTGGCGTCCTCGGCGCTGGAGGCGTCGCGCTCCCTGCGCGCGCGCGGCGCCGACGTGGTGGTGGCGGTGGCGCACGCGGGCGGGCACTGCCCGGACCTGTCGAACCCGCGCGACACGTCGAGCTGCGAGCGCGGCGACGCGGAGATTGTCGACATGCTGGCCGCGCTGCCACCGGGCACGCTGGACGCGGTGGTCGCGGGGCACACGCACCAGGTGATGGGCCACTTCATCCAGGGCGTGCCCGTCATCGAGACGACGGGGCTGGCGCGCTCGGTGGGCGTGGTGGAGCTGTTCGTCGACCCCGTCCGCCGACGCGTGGAGCCGTCGCTCACCCGCATCCAGGCGGCGATTCCCCTGTGCTCGCAGGTGGACGCGGTCCATGGGGACTGTGATGGCCGGCGGCTGCGCGAGCGCGCCGAGGTGACGCTGGTGCCGTCGAGGTTCCTGGGCGCCGAGGTGCGCCCGGATTCGGACGTGGAGGCGCTGCTCGCGCCCACGCTGGCGCAGGTGGACGCGGCGCAGCGGCGGCAAGCGGGTGTGTCCTGTGCGTCGCCGCTGGCCCGGGGCTTCACGGAGGAGGGAGCGCTGGGCAACGTCGTCGCGGACGCGCTGCGCGAGGCGGTGGGCGCGGACGCCGCGGTGATGAACCCCGGTGGCATCCGCGCGGACCTGCCGGGTGGGGTGCTGTCCTTCGGCCACGTCTACCAGGCGCTGCCCTTCGACAACACGGTGGCGGTGCTGACGCTCACCGGCGCGGAGCTGGAGCTCCTCTTGAAGCTGGCGCACGGCGTGGACCGGGGCGCGGTGTTCGCGGTGTCCGGGCTGGAGCTGACGCTGGCGCGCTGCCCGGGGCCGGGGCGGCTCCTGTCCGTCACGCTGGAGGGCGGAAAACCCCTGGTCGCCGAGAAGCGCTACCGGGTGGCGGTGCCGGACTTCCTCGCGCGGGGTGGGGACGGGGTGGAGGGCGTGACGCGGCCGCTGCCTCCCGAGCGCGCGGAGCTGGCCCCGTTCCAGGGAATGGACCTGCGCGAGGCGTTGATCGCCTACGGCCGCTCCCACGGGGGTGTCCTGCCCACGCCCACTCTGGGGCGGGTGCGCTACAGCGGTGTCGCGGAGGCGTGTCCCACCGCCTCGCGTTGAGGGAGCCAGGGCTGAAAATTCGCCCGGGGGTTGATCCGCTGGGAGTGAACGGGGCCGTCCAACCCTTGGAAACTTCGATGAAAACGCTCCCGGGCCGAATTTTCGGCCTGGGATCAGTTTTCAACGGAGGGAAGGCACCTTACTCTATGGCTCGCGAGTGCCCGTGCCGAGGTGGCCCCATCAGGGACTGCGTGCGAGGGCCCCCGAGAGCGGGAGGGACTGACATGCTCTACAAAGTGACCCCGATGATGACGCCTCCGCCGGAGAAGGCGAAGCCGCGTGAACCGGGGCAGCCGCAGCCGCGCAAGCGGCGCAAGTCCGCCGTCTACGACGCGGATGGTCACGAGGTCCTCATCTCGTTGATGTGCATCAAGTGCCGTACGCTGAAGCCGCTGGCCCAGTTCGGGCTGCGGAAGATGGCGGACGGTGCCATCCGGAACCAGCCCTGGTGCCGCACGTGCCGCTCGGGCGCGGGGACCAAGAAGCCCAAGGCGGGCAAGGGTGAGGCCGCCGCGCCTTCGGAGCCGACGCCGGTGCTCCAGGTCGTCGAGCGCGCCGCGCCCAAGGCCGTCGCCGAGCCCGCCTCGTCCGACGTGCTCCCGGACATCCGGGGCTGATCGCCCCGTCGAGGCTCCAGCGAGGACTCCCACGAGGTCGCGTGCCCCGCACCGACCCGTGAGGGAGTCCTTTCGGCTCGCACGGGGCTCGGTGCCCGTGGAGCCACCTCGCCGCTCAGGACAGTCGGAGTCCCGCGGGCAGCGTGTCGCCGAGCGCGCGCGCCTCGTCCGCCGCCTCCAGCGCGACGACTTCACGCACCATGCGCACCCACGTCTCGGAAGCCTTGGCCGCGACGAGCGCCTGGGCCGCGCGCTCGCGCAAGCCCGGGTCCACGTCCCGCGTCCTGTCTCCGGTGAGCCGCGCGAGCTGCGCCGCCGCGAACGGCGCACCGTCGATCTTGCGCAGGTCCAGCTCCAGCAGGAGCGTCAGCCACGCCTCGGCCGTCTCCACGTCCACGACCTTGTGGCTGCTGCCGTAGAGCGGCACCCGCGCGCCCAGCCGTCCCAGGGACCACGCCCACGGGCCACCGGACTTCGCCTCGGCCTTCAGCCGCTCGGCGATCCACCGGCCCACCTCCGCCTTGTCCCCGGGCGACAGGTGCTCCAGCGAGGCGGCCGTGCGCACCATCTCCTCCAACCCCTCGGGCTGGATGCCCTTGAGCTTCCCGGCGGCGGGCGCGTTCGGGGGCACCTTCCGCGACAGGTGCGGCTGCAGGTACGCGTAGAGCTTCTGCTGCTGCGCCTCCGTCAGCCCACCGGCGATGCGCCGCCACATCACCCAGAACTCCGTCCACACCGCCTTGTCCGTGTGGTGCTGCACCAGCGCGTCGAACAGGCTGAAGGTCTGCTCCGCGCGCCAGCCGTCCAGCGGATACCCGAAGCCCGGGCGCAGCGTGAAGCCCGTGAGGCTGTAGAAGACGCGCTCGTGGTCCTCGGTGCGTCGTCGCTTGCTCGCGCCCGCGTACAGCGTGCTCCACATCTCGCGCAGCACCGGCACCCGCCACGTCTCGCGCGGCCCCAGCGCCTTCTCCAACGTCCGCCCCAGCTGCTTCACGTCCTTGGGCCCCAACGGCAGTGGCTTGTTCCCGTAGACGCGCTCGATGTTGTCCTTGGCCTCCACGAAGCGCGCGGGCATGGACTCGGTGACGGTCAGCTCGTGCGAGCCCCCCGTGCCGCGCAGCTCGAACTCCAACCTCCACCGCTCGTCCGCGACGTCGGAGACGCAGTACAGCTCCAGCGTGCCAATCTCCGTCAGCGCCGCCTGCAGGTGTACCGGCACCTCCGCCACCTTGCCCGCCGCCCCCTTGAGCAGTGTGTGGATGGGCGGCAGCGGCTTCAGGTCCTCCGCCAGGGGCACCAAATCCCCGGGCTTGTCGATGCGGTCGCTCGTCGTCGAGTAGAGCTGGAACTGCACGGGCCTGCCGAGGGTGAGCGTGAAGGGGCGCTCGCCCAGGTCCACCTTCTGTCCCTCCTCGAAGCCGCGAGGGATGAGGCACAAGGCGGGCTGCTCCGCGCTGTCCGCGGGACGCTGCAACCCCACGTAGTACGCGCGCGCCGCGCCACCGCCGATGCGCAGGCCATGCCCACGCCGCACCAGCCCGTAGTACGCCGCGCCCCGCGCCACCGCGAGCTCCAGCGACTCGTGGCGCAACAGCGAGATGCGCGGCGCGTCCGGCCACCACCCCGAGACGGCCTCCACCAGCCGCTCCGAAATCCAGGGCGAGTTGAAGACGCCGCCGTTGAGCAGGATGGCGTCGGGGCGGGGGAGGGCGCCTTCGAAAGCAGGCGTCTCGCCCAGCGCCGCGAAGCCCGCCGCCGCGTGCTGCGCGAGGAACGCCGCCAGGTGCCGCGTCACCGCCGCGTCCTGCACGTACGGCAGGCCCAGCTCCTGGAGCGCCATGCGCGCGGCCCGGCGAGGCCGCTCCGTGGGCGGCGTGCGCGGGAAGAACCCATCCAGCACCAGCGCGTGGGCCTCCTCGCGAGACAGCTCCGAGGACAGCGTTCCACCCAACAGCCGGCTGCCCTCTCCCACCAGCGACACGCCGTACTTTTCCGGAGGCGCCTTGCCGAGCAGCGCCTCCTTCGCGGTGCGCGCGGCCTGGATGGCCTGCGTCCACTGCGTGGCGGACAGCCGCCGCCCGTCCGAAAAGAGCTTCTCCTCCACGCGCCGGGCCAGCGCCGCGTCCATGTTGTCGCCACCCAGCATCAGGTGGTCGCCCACGGCGAGTCGCCGCAGCATGGGGCCCTCGGGCGACACGCCCGCGTGCACCAGCGTGAAGTCCGTGGTGCCGCCGCCCACGTCCACCACCAGCACCAGCCGGACGTGGGAGAGCGTCTGCTCCAGGTCCGAGCGGTGGCGCGCGGTGTAGTCGTAGAAGGCCGCCTGGGGCTCCTCCAACAGCGTGAACTTCTCCAGCCCCGCCTTGCGAGCGGCGCTCACCGTGAGAGCGCGCGCGGCCTCGTCGAACGAGGCGGGGACCGTAATCACCACCTCCTGCCGCGACAGCGGCGCTTCCGGGTGCGCGAAGTCCCACGCGCGCGCCAGGTGCGTGAGCAGGAGCGCGCTGGCGTCCACCGGGGACAGCTTCGCCACGTCGGCGGGCGCGCCCCACGGGAGGATGGGCGCGGAGCGGTCCACGCCCGGGTGGCACAGCCAGCTCTTCGCGCTGGCAATCAGCCGGCCCGGCACGCGCGAGCCCTGCCAGCGCGCCAGCTCTCCCACCACCCACGGCCCGCCGTCGTCACCCCAGGGCAGGCGCAGCGACTCGGCGCTCAGCTCGTGGCCCGCGGGCACGTACACGGTGGAGGGAAGCAGCGCGCGCGGCGCCACCTCCCCCTGTCGGACGAGCTGCGAGACGGGGAAGTCCTCCACGGGCGCGCTCGCGCCCCGGGCGGGGTCCACGGACGCCACCGCGCAGTGGGTGGTGCCCAGGTCGATGCCGACGATTCGCATACACCTCCGGTTGCCGGTCGGCGTTCTACTCCTTCATGCGGACGTTGAGCTCCAGCTTCCAACGCCCGTCGCCACCTTTCTCCAGGCACCGCAGCTCCAACGTCCCCACCTCCGTCACCGCCGCCTGCAGATTGACGGGCGTCAGGTCGCCGAAGGCCGCGGGCTGTCCGGGCATGGTGGTCTCGATGGGGGCCAGCTCCTCCATCTCCCCCTTCGCCAGCTCGTCCGCCACGTCCTCCACCATCGTGCCGACGCGGTCGTCGCGCCGCATCGAGGAGGAGAAGAAGCGGAAGCTCGTGGGCTCCCCCGTGACGAGCCCGAACTCCTGCGGCGGCACGTCCGCCTGCGTGCCCTCCTCCATGCCGAAGGGCGCCACGCACAGCGCCTTCACCGGAGGCTCGAAGCCCGGCACCGCCGGCATCGACGACTCCACGCCCACGTAGTACGCGCGCGCCGTGCCGCCGCGGATGCGCAGGCCGTTCCCCTGCCGCACCCAGCCGTAGTACGCCGCGCCGCGCGCCACCGACAGGTCCAGGTCCGCGCCCTCCAGCTCCTTCGCCGGCTCGCCGCCGTCCGCCCTCAACCACAGGTTGAGCACCTCCATGACGCGCGCCTTGAGCGGCCCGGCCTTGAAGACGCCACCGTTGAAGAGCACCGCCGTCGGGTGCAGGAAGGACTTGTCGCCGACGTCCACCGGCGCGTCGTGGCTGGACTTCAGCGCCTGCGCCTGCCGGGTGAGGAACGCCGCCAGGTGCCGCGACACGCCCGCGTCCTGCGCGTAGGGCAGCGCCATCTGCGCCAGGCCCGTGCGCCGCGCCGTGCGAGGCAGCTCCGACAGCGGCGTCACCGGGAAGAAGCCGTCGGTGAGGACCCGGTCCAGCTCCTCGCGCGTCAGCTCCGTGCGCAGCGTGCCGCCGATGAGCGACGAGCCCCGGCTGGGGATGGAGATGGGCACCTTGTCCAGCGAGGTGTCCGCGTACAGCGTCTCCTTCGCCTGCCGGCATCCATGGGTGAGGGCGTTGAACTGCCACGGGTCCAGCTTCTTGCCCTCGGCCGCCAGGCGCTGGTTGAGCGTGTGCGCCAGCGCCAGGTCCATGTTGTCGC
This sequence comes from Myxococcus sp. AS-1-15, assembly GCF_020037055.1. Classification (NCBI taxonomy): domain Bacteria; kingdom Pseudomonadati; phylum Myxococcota; class Myxococcia; order Myxococcales; family Myxococcaceae; genus Myxococcus; species Myxococcus sp. AS-1-15. The sequence continues at coordinate 1,158,970 of NZ_JAIQDF010000001.1, forward strand.
CGCCGAGCAGGATGTGGTCGCCCACCGCCACGCGCAAAAGCTCCACCTCGCCGTCCCGGTCCTTCACGGTGATGACGGAGAAGTCGGACGTGCCGCCGCCCACGTCCACCACCAGGATGACCTCGCCGGGCTTCACCTGCTGGCGGAACGTCTCGCCCATCGCCTCCAGCCACGCGTACAGCGCGGCCTGCGGCTCCTCCAACAAGGTGAGGTGCTCGATTCCCGCCGCCTTGGCCGCCTCCAGCGTCAGCTCGCGCGCCGCCGCGTCGAACGAGGCGGGGACGGTGACGATGACGTCCTGACGGGCCAGCTGGTTGTCGGCCTCCTCGCGCCCCGGGGCGAAGGTGGAGTCCCACGCCTCCTTGAGGTGGCGCAGGAACCGGGCGGACGCATCCAGCGGGGACACGCGCTGCACGTCCTCCGGCGCCTGCCAGGGCAACAGCGGCGAGCGCCGGTCCACGCCCGGGTGCGACAGCCAGCTCTTGGGCGAGGACACCAGCCGCGTGGGCACCTTGGCCCCGTGCGAGCGCGCCAGCTCTCCAATGACCGAGGACGCGTCCGGGTTCCACGGCAGCGCGAGGCTCCCTGGCGGGAACTCCTGCGCCGCGGGCAGATACAAGAAGGAGGGCAGCAGCGGACGGGCCTCGAGGGTGCCGGGCGCCGTCAGTTGCGGGATGGGCAGCATGGACTGCGAGCGGCCCCGAGGCTTGCCGTCCTCGAGGTTGAAGTACGACACCGCCGAGTGGGTGGTGCCAAGGTCGATGCCGATGGAATAGCGGGCCATATCGGGCTTGAACTCCTGGGGGGCTCCCTTTTGTCCGGTCTGCCTGTCCGCCGGGTGACGCTCAGGCGAGCTCGACTTCCGCCGGGGCAAGCACTCGCGGGTCCATGGCGGTGCTCACCGCCGGGAACTTCACTTCCGTCGTCACCCAACCATGGTGGCGCAGCGTCCCGTGGTGGGGCGGGGTGCCCGTCACGTTTCCGGTGAGGCGGATGCGCTGGGCGTCGAAGCCCGCGGGCACCGTCACCGACGCGCCCTCCGACTCGGGCAGCACCGGCTTCACCGTGAAGTACTGGCCGAGCACCTTGCGGCACCCCTCATGGACGGTGCGGCACGCGGCCCCCACCTCGGCGTCCGAGTAGGCGGCCACGTTCTCCTGGAGGAAGTCCACCAGCCGACCCTCCCGTTGCAGCATCGCCAGCAGCGTCAGGGCGCTGGCGTGCTCGCGCTCGGGCGGCAGGGCAGGGGGCGGCTCGGGGGGCTTCACCGCCGGGGGCGGGGTGGCGGGCGTGGCCTCACCGGAGGGGAGCAGGTTCAGCTGCCCGGCGTCGTAGGCCCGGCTGGCCGGCAGAACCGCGCGGGCGAAGTCTCCGGAGACGAGGCAGCGCCAGAAGCAGAGCCAGGCGAGCCAGAACCGCGCGAAGAACGACAGGGAGGCGGACGGGTCAGTCATCGGCTCCGGATAACAAAGCCCGCCTGCTTTGCAATTCGGCAGTTGCTCGAAAAGCCCCAAATGCAAAGGGCCTCACGGTTTCCCGTGAGGCCCTTCGTTTGCTGCATGGTGGAGGTGGACGGGATCGAACCGACGACCTTCGCATTGCGAACGCGACGCTCTCCCAACTGAGCTACACCCCCACAAATGGCCCTGCGTGCTGCGCCCCGGCGTTTTGGGCCGCCGAAGGTGAACGGGCTAGTACCGGACCCCTTCCCTGCTGTCAAGCGCAAGCCTTCAGGTCTCATCCGTGCGATTGACGTGCCGCGCAGCGGATGCCATAAAAACCCCTCTTCTCAGGCGTACCCTTTCCGCCCGGTGTCCCTCCCCCCGGTAATGTCTACCTCCCCTTCGAAGACGTTGAGCCCGGCCGAGCTCGCGAAGCTCGAACACGCGTTCGCTTCCGACCCCTCGTCCGCCGCCTACAAGCCTCTAGCCGAAGCGTACCTGAGCATGGGTCGCTTCATGGAGGCGATGGTCGTCTGCAAGAAGGGCGTCAAGGCGCATCCGAACGCCGCCGACCCTCGCTTGTTGCTCGCCCGTGTGTATGCGGAGCAGGGCAAGGACAAGAAGGCCCTGGAGGAGGCGCTCGGCGCGCTCCAGGTCCAGCCCGAGGACAAGGGCGCGTTGCGCATGGCCGGCGCCCTGCAGCTGAAGACGGGCGAAGCCGAGCCTGGCAAGGCGAACCTCCTCAAGGCGTACAGCGTGGACCCGGGAGACCCGGACACCGTCACGCTGCTGCAGCAGCACAAGATCGACCCGCCGCGGCCGGCCGCGCCCCAGGCGCCCGTCGCCGCGCCGCCGGTGCTCGCGCCCAGCGCCACGCAGCAGTCCGCCGCGTCGCTGGCCAGCGGTGTCGCCGCCACGGCCGAGCCTGTCTCCGCGCCCACGCCCACGCCCAAGCCCGCGGCCACGCCGCGCGCGCCCTCGGGCTCCTCGGCCCCGGTGCGTGCCGAGTCGCCCGCGCAGCGTCCGGCCCCCGCCCAGCCCCGCCGCCCCCAGCCGGTGGTGGTGGATGAGGTGGAGGACGACGACGAGGACGACTCGCCCCGCGGCCGTCGCAATTCGTCTCAGGGTGGGGGACGCGGCAAGTGGGTGACGGTGGCGCTGCTGGGCGCCCTGGTCCTCTTCATCCCCGGCTACATGATGTACACGCGGCACACGCGCAACGTGGCCCGGGAGCTGAAGAAGCACCTGGAGGCGTCCGCGGAGCTGCTCAAGCGCGACTCCTTCGACAGCTACAAGAAGGCGTGTGAGGCGGCCGACAAGGCGCTGGAGGTGAACTCCGACTCCGGCCTGGCCCACGGCTACCTGGCGTACGCCTACGCCATCCGTTGGGGTGAGCACGGCGGCGGTGACGACGCGCGCCGCCGCGCCGAGGAGCACCTGGCCGCGGGCATGAAGGCGGGCGACGTCAGCTCGCACCTCATCGCCGCGGAGGCGCTGGTGCAGACCTACGGCGGCAAGGGCAAGGAGGCCCTGGGCAAGCTGGAGGAGACGGTGAAGGGCCTGGACGCCCAGGGGCGCTCCAGCTCGCTGCTCTACCTGACGCTCGGCCTCATCCAGATGAACGCGGGTGACCTGGACCGCGGCCGCGACTCGCTGGAGCGCGCCCAGGTGCTCGCGCCCGACGACCCGCGCATCTACTCGGGCCTGGGCGCGGTGTACCGCCGGCTGGGCCAGGACAACACGGCCTGGAAGAACTACGACCTGGCCCTGCGCTACGAGAAGGACCACCCGGAGTCGCTCCTGGGCCGCTCCCTCCTGATGCTCGACCAGGACTCGCCCAACTACCCCCTGGTCCAGTCCATGCTGAAGAAGCTGCTGGACGCCGAGCCCCCGCCGTCGCCCCGTCAGCTGGCCGCCGCGCACCTGGCGCGCTCGCTCCTGGTCAGCCGCGTCTCCGCGTCGCTGCCCAACGAGAAGCCGGACATGCAGCAGAAGCTGGTGGAGGCCACGGGCGTGCCGCTGGACGCCCAGAAGGCGCGCGCGGAGATGCTCAAGAGCGAGGAGACGGGCTTCACGCTCGACAAGCAGAACCCGGACCTGCACCTCATCAAGGGCCGCCGGCTCTTGACCGAGGGAAGCTTCGACCAGGCCGCCGAGGAGATCCGCAAGGCCATCCGCGTGGACGGCTCGCGCGCGCAGTTCCACGTCGAGCTGGCCAAGGCCCTGATGGGCAAGCAGGGCGGCGAGAAGGAGGCCGCCGAGGCGCTCCAGACGGCCCTCAAGACGATGGGCGACAGCCCCAAGCTGGTCGTCATGCTGGGCAACGCCTACCGCCGCCAGGGCAAGCTGGATGAGGCCCTCAAGCAGTACGAGCGCGCGGTGAAGGACCCCAAGGCGAAGAACCCCGAGGCCCGCCTGGCCATGGGTGCCATCTACCGCGAGCGCTCCGATTGGACGAACGCGCAGACGCAGCTGGAGAAGGCGAGCCAGGAGTTCGTCGGCCAGCCCGAGCGCTCGGCCATCGCGCTCACGGAGCTGGCGCGCGTCTACCAGGGCAAGGGCGACGCGGCGAAGGCGGACGAGACGTACCAGCGCGCCCTCAACGCCGACGAGGCCTTCTCCCCGGCGTACTACTTCTACGCCACGCTGCTCTCCAAGGACGCCAAGCAGGGCCCCAAGGCGAAGATGCTGGCGCAGGAGTACCTCAAGCGCGAGCCGAGCGGCGAGCACGCCACCGCGGCGCGCACCCTCACCGGGGGCTGAGCAGGTCGGACAAGTGGGGCTGATGCGCGCGGCCAGCAGGGCGCGCACGGCCCCGGCCCCCCCGGGTTGATGGCCCCCGCGAGTGGGGCTATGCCCCGGGTGTTTGCCTTCCCGAACCCTTCAAGACACGAGGACGCGAGCCCGAGCCACGGTGTGGCGCCGGGCGGGCGGCCGTTCGTGGCCGGCGCGTCGTGGTGACGTGTCCTTGCCCACCCCCCGGTGGTGCCTGTATGGGAGGGCGGTTCCCGCGTCGGCAGCGTCCCTGTCACGCTCTCCCCTGGAGTCCGCTTGAGCGCGCGTGCCGAGTCCGTGTCGACGACCGCGTCCGACCTGATCTCCCTGATGAAGCCCCGGCTCTCCAGCCTGGTCCTCATCACCACGGCCGGCGGCATGTGGCTGGCCCCAGGTCCCCTGTCCACGGGCCATGCCCTGGTGACGCTGCTGGCCACGGCCGGCACGGTGGGCGCGGCCAACGCGCTCAACTGCTACTGGGAGCGCCACAGCGACAAGTTCATGGCGCGCACGCAGAACCGGCCGCTGCCCTCCGGACGCATGGAGCCGGCGGTGGCGCTGTGGTTCGGCATCTCCCTGGCGGCGGTGTCCCTGCCGGCGCTGGCCCTGGGCGCCAACCTCCTGACGGCGGCGCTGGGCCTGCTCGCGCTGCTCAGCTACGTGCTGGCGTACACGCCGCTCAAGGCGCGCACCTCGGCGGCCATGCTGGTGGGCGCCGTCCCCGGCGCGCTGCCCCCGCTGATGGGGTGGACGGCGGTGACGGACCGCATCGACGCGGGCGGCTTCGCGCTCTTCGCCATCCTCTTCCTGTGGCAGATGCCGCACTTCATCGCCATCGCCCTGTTCCGCAAGGAGGAGTACGCGGCGGCGGGCCTCAAGTCCGTGCCGATTGAGCGCGGCGACGAGTCCAGCCGCGCGCAGATCGTCCTCTACCTGGTGGCGCTGGTGCCCATGACGCTGCTGCCCTTCCAGCTCCACATCGCCGGCTCCTGGTACCTGGCGGCCGCGGTGGGCCTGGGGCTGAGCTTCCTGGGAGTGGGGGCGTGGGGGTTCTTCCGCCGGCTGGGGAAGCCCTGGGCGCGCCAGACGTTCATCTTCTCGTTGATCTACCTCACCGGATTGTTCGCGGCGCTGAGCCTGGACCGCGTTCCCCGCGGCTAGGCGCGCGGGGCAGCCGGCGGAAAGCCCGCCCATGCCTGATACCTCGGTTCACACCCCTCCACCCGCGCTGCTCCACCTCGAGGGGCTGACCCGACGCTTCAAGGACCGCGTGGCCGTGGACGGCCTCACGCTGTCGGTGCGGCCCGGCGAAATCCTGGGCCTGTTGGGCCCGAACGGCGCCGGCAAGTCCACCACCTTCCAGATCCTGGCGGGCCTGCTCGCGCCCGACGCGGGGCAGGTGCGCTTCGCCGGCCGCGAGCTGTCCCTGAGCGACCCGGCGCTGCGCCGGCAGATGGGCATCATCTTCCAGCGCGGCAGCCTGGATGACCTGCTCACCGCGCGGGAGAACCTGATGCTCGGGGCCCGGCTGTACGGGCTGACGGGCGAGCGGGCCCGCGAGCGCGTGGAGTCCATGCTGGGGCTCATCGGCCTGTTGGACCGGGGCGACGAGCGGGTGGGCACGTGGTCCGGGGGCATGCGCCGCCGGCTGGAGCTGGCCCGCGCGCTGGTGCACCAGCCCCGCGTGGTGTTGATGGACGAGCCCACGCAGGGCCTGGACGAGGCCGCCTTCCGCACCTTCTGGGCGCACCTGAAGCGGCTGCGCGACGCGGAGGGGCTGACGGTGCTGCTCACCACGCACCGGGCCGACGAGGCCGAGGTCTGCGACAGGCTGGCGGTGCTCGACGCGGGGAAGCTGGTCGCGTGTGACACGCCGGCCGCGCTGGCCGCGCGCATGGGCGGGGACCTCCTCACGGTGGAGGCGCCCGAGCCGGAGACGCTGGCCCGGGAGGTCCGCGAGAAGCTGGGCGTGGACGCGAAGGTGGTGGAGGGGCGGGTGCAGGTGGAGGCCCGGCAGGGCCACGCGCTGGTGCCCCGGTTGGTGGAGTCCTTCCCGGCGGGGCGGATGACGTCCGTCGCGCTGCGCCGCCCCACGTTGGCGGATGTGTTCCTGCAGCTCACCGGGCGCGCGCTGGGCGCCGACGTGCCGGCCGTGGAGGCCGCGCCGAGGAGACGCCGATGAACGCCGAGGTTTCCACCGCGCAGCCGCCCCCCGTGGCCGAGGACGCGCGGGCACCGGGCGCGCCGGGCACGCTGGCGCTGCAGTGGGCGACGGTGCGGGTGCTGATGGCGCGCGACGTGGTGCGCTTCTTCCGTCAGCCCAGCCGCGTGGTGGGCGCGCTGGCGCAGCCCATCCTGTTCTGGTTCGTCATCGGCTCGGGCTTCGCGGGCTCGTTCCGCGTCGAGGGCGCGCAGGGGCTGGGCTACCAGCAGTTCTTCTTCCCGGGCGTCGTCACCATGGTGCTGTTGTTCAGCGCCATCTTCGCCACGATTACGGTCATCGAGGACCGCCGCGAGGGCTTCCTCCAGGCGGTGCTCGCGGGGCCGGGCTCCCGGCTGGCGGTGGTGCTGGGCAAGGCGCTGGGCTCGTCCGCGATTGCCCTGATGCAGGCGTCCTTGTTCCTGCTGCTGGCGCCGCTCGCCGGCGTGAGCGCGGCCACCCTGGACCTGCCGCTGCTCGTGGCGGTGATGGTGCTGTCGGCGCTGGCGCTGACGGGCATGGGCATGTCGCTGGCGTGGTGGGTTCGCTCGAGCGCGGGCTACCACGCGGTGATGAGCATCGTGATGCTGCCCATGTGGGTGCTGTCCGGGGCCATGTTCCCGCTGAAGGGCGCGGACACCTGGCTGTCGTGGGTGATGGTGCTCAACCCGATGCGCTTCTCCGTGGAGGGCGTGCGGCGCGCGCTGTACGGCGCCGAGGCGTCCGTGGCGGTGGGCTCGCCCCTGTCCGGCGCGGGCTGGGAGGTGCCGGTGCTGCTGGCGTTCGCGGCGGTGTTCCTGGGGCTGGCGGCGGCGAGCGTCAGCCGGCGCGAATAGCGCGGACGGGCCGTTGGACAGGTCCGCGTCCTTTGACTACGAGGGAGCGCGGACGAAGTACCGGTTCACCGAGGAGATTGCACATGACGCTGCGCACGCTCGGCCTGTCGATGCTGGGAGCCGCGGGGCTGTTGGCCCTGCCCGCTTGCAAGAAGGAGGAGGCCCCGGCCACGCCTCCGCCCGCCGCGCCCGCCCAGGCGGCTCGCGCGCCCGAGGAGAAGGCGCCGCACGCCGCCACGCCCATCCAGGCGCCGGGGCAGACGACGAACGTCCCCGTGGGCAAGGGCGAGGTGAAGGGCACGGTGACCTTCACGGGCACGGCGCCCGTCGCGGCGGACCTGCCGCCCAGCGCGGACCCTGCCTGTGAGGGGCGGGCGTCGAAGGACGAGGCGGTGCTGGTGAAGGACGGCAAGCTGCGCAACGTGCTGGTGCGCGTGCGAGGCGCTGTGCCGGGGGCCTCCACGGTGCCGAGCGAGCCGGTGGTGGTGGACCAGTCGAAGTGCACCTACGTGCCGCGGGTGCAGGGCGCGGTGGCGGGGCAGCCCGTCGTCTTCAAGAACAGCGACGGCACGCTGCACAACGTGCGCGGCGTGGTGGGCACCAAGTCGGCCTTCAACGTGGCCCAGCCGCCCTCGGGCGCGCCGGTGCAGAAGTCCGTGCCCGCCGCGGATGACGTGCTGAAGCTCAAGTGTGACGTGCACCCGTGGATGACCGCGTTCGTGGTGAGCAACCCGAACCCGTTCTTCGCCACCACGGGAGAGGACGGCACCTTCGCCATCCAGGGCCTGCCCGCGGGCACGTACACCCTGGAGGCGTGGCACGAGACGTTCGGCACCAAGAGCGCCGAAGTCACGGTGAAGGACGACGCGCCGGCCACCGTCGCCTTCGCGTTCACCGCCGAGGACGCGTCCGCGAAGAAGTAGGGCTGGGAGGGGCGCCTTCCGCGAGACGAAAGGCCCCTCGCGGCGCGGGCCTCGCGCACGACGCAGGGTCCGCTTCGATGGAAAGGGCTCCTCGCCACGTTCGCGAGGAGGCCCCGCCTACGCCGCGGGCTGCTCCAGCGAGCCCGGCGGCCCCGCCTTCTTCACCGTGAAGCCCACGCGGGCGCCACCGCCCTCGCGGTTCTCCGCGAACGTCTCGCCACCGTGGGCCTTCGCGATGCGCTGCACCAGCGCGAGCCCCAGTCCCAGTGAGCCCGCCTCGCGGGCCTCGCCGCCCCGGTCCTTCCGGTAGAAGGGCTGGAAGATGCGCTCCTCCTCACCCTGGAGGAGCCCCGGACCCCGGTCCTCCACGCAGAAGCACATGTCCTCCTCGCGCTCCTCCACCCGCAGCGTGCTCGCGCCGCCGCCGTGCTTGCGCGCGTTGTCCAGCAGGTTGACCAGCGCGCGCCCCAGCAGCGTCGCGTCGCCCACCAGCACCGCCTCCGGCAGCTCCGAGTCGAGCAGCTCGGGCGGCAGCCCCGCGCGCTCCAGCGCCTGACTCGCCAGCGTGCGCCCATCCAGTACCCGGGGCGTGAGCTGTCCGAAGTCCAGCCGCGAGCTCGCCAGCAGCTCGCCCACCAGCGCGTCCAGCTCCACCACCTCGCGGTCCACCTGGTCCAGCGTCTTGGGATTCCCGCCGCCGTCGCGCAACAGCTCCGTCAGCACGCGCATCCGCGCCAGCGGCGTGCGCAGCTCGTGCGACACCGCCGCGAGCAGCTCGCGCTGGTCCGCCACCTGCTTCTCGATGCGCCCCGCCATGTCGTTGAAGGCGACCGCCAGCACGGTGAACTCACCCGTCGCGTGGGGGAGGACCTCGGCGCGAGCGTCGAGCCGTCCGGCGCCCAGCGCCTTGGTGGCCTGCACCAGCGCATCCACGGGCTTGGCCAGCCTGCGCGCCATCTTCCCCGAGGCCATCCACAGCATGAGGCACGCGGCGACCAGCGGGAGGATCAACTTCATCTTGTTCTTGGCGCGCTCGCTCCCGTAGCACAGCCGCACCTGCCCCAGCGTGGTGTCTCCGCGCACCACCGGGAGGGACATCTCGGTGCTGTTGCACAGCCCTCCGGCCAGCACGAGCAGCTTGCCCGACGCGTCCTTCAGCTCCACGTCGATGTCCAGGTCCCGCGCCACCGACTGCGCCAGCGCCTCCCTGCGCGCGGGCTCGTCCCAGACCTCCTCGAAGCGGTGGCTCGCGAAGTTCTTGAGCCGGACCATCTCCTGCTTCCAGGTGGTGCCTCCGACGATGTTGAACACCAGGCCCACGACCAGGCCCGTCAGGGAGATGGTCAACCCGAACCACATGAACAGGCGCCGGTGCAGCCGGGAACGCACGAAGTGGCCCAACCGGCTCATGCGCCAGTGACTCCAGCGCGCCTGATGGTGTCGCCGCCACCGCTCGATGTGCTCGTGCCGGGGATGCTTCCCCCAACCCCCGGGACGTCGTCCCCAGCCCGGACGCTTGTCCGACGCGGAGTCGTCGTTCGCCCACTGTCCACCCTGTCCCTGGGCCCGTGCCTCCTCCACCTCGCGGTGGAGCCAGCGTGAGAACTCCTCGGCCTCCTCGCAGCTCAAGTCCCACGGGCCGCAGTCGTCGCGGCGCCAGGGGGAGGAGCGCCTCGGCTCGCCCTTGCCACCCTTGTCGTCCCGGTGGCCCATCAGAGGCCCTCTTTGGCGAAGACGTAGCCCACGCCGCGCACCGTCTTGATGAGCCGCGTGCCGATGTCGCCCAGCTTCTGCCTCAAGTGGGAGATGTGCACGTCGACCGTGCGCTCGCCCACCACCGTGTCGCTGCGCCCCGCCTCACCCAGCAGCGCGTCCCGGGGGATGACGCGGCCCGCGCGGCGCACCAGCGCCACCAGCAGGTCGAACTCCAGCCCCGTCAGGTCCACCAGCTTGCCCTCCGCTCGCACCTCGCGCCCGGCCACGTCGATGGACAATCCGCCCGCCTCCAACCGGTCCGCCACCGCCGACGGCTGCGAGCGCCGCAGCACCGCCCTCAAGCGCGCCAGCAGCTCCCGGGGACTGAAGGGCTTGGGAAGATAATCGTCCGCGCCCAGCTCCAACCCCACCACGCGGTCCGTCTCGTCACCCTTCGCGGTGAGCATGACGACGGGGATGCGGCTCTTGGCGCGGATGCGCTTGCACACCTCGAGGCCGTCCATGCCCGGCATCATCACGTCCAGCAGCACCGCGTCGTAGGCACTGGCCTCCAGCGCGGCGAGCCCCCGCCCCCCATCCGGGGCATGCGTCACACTGACGCCGTTCTGCCCGAGGTACTGCGCGAGCAGTTCATACATGCGGGTGTCATCGTCGATGAGCAGGACGCGTGTGGACATGGACGGAGTCGATACTAACGCGGCCCGGGCGCTGGAGCCTGGGTCGTGGTGGAGGACGGCGAGCCGGCGGTCGCGGTGGCGTCCGGGGGGCACTCGGGCCCGTTGGCCGCGGGCGCTCGACGTCCCCAGCGCTCCGCGCCCCTGTCGCCGCGACAGGGACCGTGGTGGCGAGAGAGGCTCTGGAAGCCGGAGATGAAGCCTCCGATGACTCCCAGGGTGAGGACGACGATGAGGATGCCGCGGCGGGGTCGCATCATGAACATGGGGTTCCTCGATTCGTGTGTGAGAGGGTTTCAGACCATCGGGTGGTCATCGCCTCGCCAGCCCTGGTGCCCGCCGCAGCGGCGCCCGTGCCACCCGGGGCCCGCGCCGTGGCCATGGCCCCAGCCGTGCTCGAGCACGTCCGCCAGCTCACGGCGCTGGCGCGGGTCCAGTGCCTCGTGCACCTGCGACAGCGCGCCCTGGAGCGTCTTGCGCGCGTTGTCCACCGCGACGTCGTGGCGGGCGAAGAGCTCCCGCAGCGCGGCGCCGTCGAAGTGCTCCCCCCTGAGCGCGGTGCCAATCGCGGCGCGGCTGGGGCGCACCTCGTCACGCAGCTTGTCGAAGGCCTCGGTGAGCTCCTCGGTCGCCTGGATGATGACCTTCTCCTGGCCCGGAGAGGTCTCCAGCCGCTCGAACAGCCAGCGCAGGCGCATCCGCCAGCCGAAGCGACCTCCCCGCCGAGGTCCATGGTGGCGCCAGCCTCGGCCACCCCGCACGGTGTAGATGAGGCCGGCCAGACAGGCCGAGCCGAACAGAAATCCGAACATGAAGGTCCTGCTCCTTCCCAGCGGAGCGGGCCGGGATGGCGCGCCTCCGTCTTGGATGGGCAGGAAGGTAGAGGGCGGGTGTGAAGCCAACGCCCGGGGCCCCGTGAAGAAACGTGAAGGGCTTTCGCACCGTCCCGGGATGAAGGGGCGAATGTGGCCTGTTGACCTCTGGAGCGATTTTCAGCCCCTGGGACTGTCCTCTGGCCGACGACCGCCTGCCCGCTGGGTGGGGGTCGGGTGGACAAAACGGTCCTTGAGGTAGATTCTCGCTTCAGTGTCGGAGCGATGTCCGCCCCGCACTGGCGGTCCGGCTGGTCCCGGGTCGCCGTCTAGCAGAAAGAAGAAGGTCACATGGCATTCGGTACTGTGAAGTGGTTCAACGACGCCAAGGGTTTCGGCTTCATCGCGCAGGACAGCGGTGAGGACGTGTTCTGCCACCACACCGCCATCAACATGGATGGCTTCCGCACCCTGCAGGAGGGGCAGAAGGTGGAGTTCGAGGTGACCCGTGGCCCCAAGGGGCTGCAGGCCCAGAACGTCCGCGCGGCGGGCTAATCGCGTCATCCTGGCCACCCTTGAGTGAGCCCGAGGCCCGGTCTTCCCTAGGGGAGGCTGGGCCTTCGTCTTTGCGGGCTCAGGGCCGCGGGGCAGGCGGGCGTGGGCGCCAGCCGCGTCGGGCCGGGCGTCGGGGCTTACCTTCGACGGGAACGCGCGGCGCATCCGCCGCCAGACGCCCGAGGGCGAAGGGGACGCGAGCCATGGGGGATACCAGCGTGAAGAAGGTGGAGAGCCGGCACTCGCCCCGGGGAGAGATGGGGCAGAAGTACCTGGCCTCCGGCGTGCGGCTGTCCATGCGGCTGTGGGAGGACGAGCCGCCAGGGGAGCCCAAGCCCGCCGCGCCGCGTGACTACGAGACGGTGGGCTTCGTGCTGAAGGGCCGCGCGGAGCTGCATCTGGAGGGGCAGCTCATCCTGCTCAACCCCGGTGACTCGTGGCTCGTGCCGCGCGGCGCCAGCCACACGTACAAGATTCTGGAGACCTTCTCCGCGGTGGAGGCCACCAGCCCTCCGGCCGCCGTGCACGGCCGCGACGAGGGCGCGCGCGAGCAGAAGCCCGCGAAGGCGTGACGGAGCGGCGGGGCTCAGGGCTTGGGCGGGGCCTCCTCGAGAGGCACCGCCGCCTCCAGCGCGACGTCCGAGCTCGCCCGCGCGGCGTCGCGGCACTGGATGGTGCCCTTCACCCAGTGCCGCCGGTTCACGGGAGAATCCGTGACGATGATGGACGTACTGGAGCTCTTCCCGACGAAAAGGAGCGGCCCGCCCTGGCTCCCCGTGTCGAAGGACCAGTCGTACTCGCGCCCCCCACAGAGCTCCGCGGCCCGCCGGTGGAAGTAGCCTTGCAGCGTGCCCAGGTGTGTCTGCGGATTGCCGCGCACCTCAATCTGGATGACGCCCGGGGCCACCTCCATGTCGTGATAGCCGCCCGAGCCCGTCATCGGCTGGTAGGGTGTGACGCAGCCCGCGCAGAGCAGCGGCACGCAGGCGGTGAGGACTCGGCGCGAGAGGGTCATCCCCTGTCTATTCGGAAGCAGCCTCGCTTCCTGGTCGTGCACCGCTTCTTCGGAGGTGCTGCTCCAGGAGGGAGAGGATGCGCGTGAAGGTCCTCGCGCCGTAGCGGTTCCAAGGATTGTATCCTCGCGCCGAGGCGGGGTCCCCCAACCGCCACCTGGAGACCCCATGCATCCGAAGAGGCGTCATCGATGGTCTGCTCGCTGCGCGGTGCTCGGCTTGGGCGTCGCGCTCATCGTCGCGCCGGGCTGCTCGAGCGACGACTCGCCCGGCGTGGATGTCCCAAACCCGCTGACCAATCCCAAGGACGGTCCGCCGGCCGGCAACCCGAACGCGGAGGCCACCTGCGGCGTGCCCGCGGAGGCGGGGCTCGCGGATGTCTCCAGGCCCACCACCGTCGTCGGCACGGGCACGCCCGCGAGCTGCACGAGCGCCGCGTTCATCGACGCCGTGGCCAAGGGCGGCGTCATCACCTTCGACTGTGGGCCGGAGCCGGTGACGCTCACGCTCGACCGGACGGCGAAGGTCTTCAACGACAAGGGGCCGGACATCGTCATCGACGGAAAGGGATTGGTGACGCTCAGCGGCGCGGGCCGGCACCGCATCCTGTACATGAACACCTGTGACAGGAATCAGGTCTGGACCACCGCGCACTGCGACAACCAGGACCACCCCCGGCTGACGCTCCAGAACCTCACCTTCATCGACGCCAGCTCCAAGAGCGAGACGGAGTTCGACGGCGGCGGCGCGGTCTGGGTTCGCGGTGGCCGCGTGAAGGTCATCAACTCCCGCTTCTTCAACAACGCGTGCGCGGACGTGGGCCCCGACGTGGGCGGCGCCGCGCTCCGTGTGTTCGACCAGTACAATGACTTGCCCGTGTACGTGGTGAACACGACCTTCGGAGGCAAGGCGGGCTATGGCGGGGCCTGCTCGAACGGCGGCGGCATCAGCAGCATCGGCGTGTCATGGACCGTCATCAACAGCCTGTTCTCCCACAACCGGGCCATCGGCAACGGCGCCAATCCCTCGCGCCCAGGGACGCCGGGTGGCGGCAGCGGCGGCGCCATCTACAACGACGGCAACAGGATGACGCTGTCCCTGTGCGGCACGCGAATCGAGCACAACGAGGTCAACGCGCACGGCAGCGCCATCTTCTTCGTCAGCAATGACCACTCGGGCGACATCCGCATCGACCGCTCGGTCATCCAGAACAACCTGGGCGGCTCCTGGTACGTGACGCACCCCCAGATTTCGAATCACTCGGACACGCCCATCACCGTCACCAACTCCACGATTCAGTGACGGACCGGCCGTGACGGGGCGCTAATAGACATAGGGCACCTGCTGGGCCCAGGTGCTCTTGCCGTAGTGCCGGTGCAGATGGCGGAAGGCGGCCATGGCCTCGGGGGTGTTCTGGTTGCAGACCCGCTTGCTGGCGCGCACGGCGCGGTACAGGGCGATGGGCGAGCGAGGGTCCTTCGGGTGCTCCTTGGCCCATGCGAGCGCGACCTTCGAGAAGTACACCACGGCGCTCCCCGCCTCGACAATCCGTTGCCATTCCGAGACCGCCGTCACGCGCTCCTCCTCACTCACGAAGGAGAACGGTGTCGCCTGCACCGGGTACAGTGTGCACCACCAGTTGTCCTTCCCGGAGGTGAAGGTGGTGAGGCCGGGGTGCCAGATGCGCCTCGGGTCGGTCACCAGGGTGACCGAGAGCACGGGCAGCCCCATCACGAGCAGCCGCGCCTCGAACATCCGCTCCTCGACGGTCGTCCTGCCGAGCATCGCGCGCAGCTCGCTCCGGGCGGTGGGCTCCGACTCGGCCAGCATTGTCGCCAGGGCCTGGAGGGTCTCATCATCGCCCAGGATGGCGGCTCGCACGAAGGCGGTCCATCGCAGTTGCTGGCGATGGGCCGGGGGCACCCGCTCGTCAGAGCTCAGCGCGACCAGGCGACGCGCGGTGATGGGCGTGTTGAGGAGGGAGAGCGCCGCGTAGCTGAAGGCCGCGGGCTGCTCCAGCCGACCGTCGGCCAGGGCGGGGCGGGTCCACGGTGCTTCCTCGGCGACGCGCTCCAGGGCGATGCCCAGGAAGGCCTCCCAGCTCGTGGCGAGCAGGAGCCGCTCAGCGTGGACGAACTTGTTGCTCGTGGGACGTGCCCGCACCTGCTCGAGTGGCACGGCGGCCAGGCGCTCGCGTGCCGCGTCCAGCAATCGCTGCTCCCGCAGCAGCCTCACGGTGTGCAGCGCGAGGGTCAGCCCTTGGGGGGCGGAGAGGGGCACCCGGGCCGACGCGACGAGCAGCGTGCCCACCTCCGGAGAGTCTCCCCGCGCCTTGAGCATCGCGGCGACGAGCCAGGGGGCGAGGTGGGTCTGCTTCCATCTCGCGAGCGCCACGACATAGGCCTCCCGCTTCTGCTGCTCCTGCTCCGGGGTCCAGGTCTCGGCGGCCTGCTGCATGACGTGAATCCACTGGAGCATCTCCTGGGTGGGCGCGGGGCTCGACGGACACTTGCGACCCGGCTCGAACGACAGGTCGAAGTCGCCCAGCTCCGCCGCGAGCGCGGACCCCGTGCCGGGCTGGAGCACGAGCGTCGGCAGCGTGCAGACCCACGCCTCGCGTTGCGTGCGGGAGCGGACGAGGCTGCGCAGGCGCCGGGTCTGCGCATGGACGGCGCGCAGTCGGGGCCTCGCGAGGATGCGGGTGATGGTCGCATCCGCCTCGTCGAGGCGAGCCATGAAGCGGGCTTCCTCCTCGGGCTGTCCGCTGCCCCAGGGGCTGTGCTCCTTGAGGGCCCGGCGCACCTGCGTGCGGGCCACGAGATACGCGGCGCGGGCCCGGTAGGGGGTGTCGCGGTGTCCCTCGATGGCCTGGAACGCGGCGAGGGCCTCGTCGAAGCGGCTGCAATACAGGTGCGAGGCGGCGACCTGGTAGTCGCGCTCGGCCTGCCGGCGGGCCTGCACCGGCGCGGAGGGTTTAACGGGGCGCCCGACGTCATCGAGGTCCTCGGCGCTCATCGCGG
Source organism: Myxococcus sp. AS-1-15 (assembly GCF_020037055.1). Lineage (NCBI taxonomy): Bacteria > Pseudomonadati > Myxococcota > Myxococcia > Myxococcales > Myxococcaceae > Myxococcus > Myxococcus sp. AS-1-15. The sequence goes on from NZ_JAIQDF010000001.1 coordinate 1,174,936, forward strand.
GCAGGGGCTGGCAGGAGCCCGCGAAGATTGCGTTCTGGGCGTCGACCCACTCGAGCAGCAGCGCCGGGTGCTTTCGCCACAGCCGGGACAAGGTCCCCACGGTCTCCGCGGCGCGCTCGAACGCGTCGCCGTGGATGTGACGTTCCTCCTCCGGGATGTCGGAGCGGGGGGATGTGAGTCTCGCGGAGTCCAGGCCGAGGGAGTGGAGGGCCAGCGACCTGGCCTCGTTCCAGACCCCCTGCTCCTTCGAGGTGTCACCGCGCTCCAGCTCGCCCTCCATGCGCTTCCAGGTGTCCACCACCGCGCGCTGTTCCTCGGGTGTGGTGGGCACCCCCATCATCCAACGCCACGCATAGGCGAGGTGCATGGGGTGGTGTGTGCCCGCGAGCATCTCCAGGTGCCCCGCGGCGAAGCGCTCGAAGGGGGCGTCGGGATGCGAGTACATGCTGGCCTGATCACCCCCGGGACCACATGCCTCGGCCGGAGCGGCGGGCCACAACAGGAGGAGCCACAGGCAGAGCGCGAGGAGGGGCTTCATGGCGTCAGGTCCTTCAGTGCCTGGGCGAGCGACTCCGACGTCCAGGGGCGGGGGTTGAAGAGGTAGAGCGTGTCCACGCCGGAGGGCGCGCGGTGTCGCTCGTCGAGCGCGAGGCCCACGCTTCGGCCACACGGCGCCGCGCCGCCGCGCGCGAACCGGGCGCGCCACGTGGGCCCCTCCGGGCCCATGCGGAACAGCTGGGGGACGACCTCGTCCACGGGGGCCTGCTCCAACCAGCTCCCCTGCGTGCACCACGAGGCGAGCCCGGTGATGGACAAGGGACGCGAGGCGCCCAGCAGCTCGCGCGTCTGGCGCAGCAACGCCAGATACGCCGCCTGCTCCGACTCGCGGGCGTCGAAGTCGATCTGGAGCATGGACACGTCCCGGGCGCGGGCCAGGTCGACCAGGCGCTGGGCCACCCCGCGCAGCTGGGCGGGCGAGTAGTGCGCCAGTGAGGCGCCGTCGCGCATCTCCAGGCGGATGGTGCCGCGAGGGCGCTTGCCGGCCGGAAGCCGGATGGGCTGTTGGCGCGAGTGGGTGCGCCATCGCGACGCACGCAGCTCCAGCGTCGCCAGGAGGACGGACACCTCGACGGAGGGATTCGCGAGGAAGCTCAAGTCCTCGGGGCGCTCCCACGCCCACAGGACGACGCGGGGGGCGAGTGGGGGCGCCGGCTGGAGCGGACACGACACGGCCAGGCCCAGGAGCAGGGTGGCGAGACTGCCACGGCGTGGCATTGCGGCCTCATGCGGGTTGGGGGAATGACGGGCGAGCGTGGCCACGGGACCGCGCCCCTCACGATAAAGCAATGCCAGTGCCAGACGGCGGCGAGGCTCGTGGCGGGCGGGGACTATCGAAAACACCCGCGCACGCTTGATGATGGTGTCATGCCCAGGTCTCTGGAATGCCGCGTCACGTTGCTGGTCGCCCTGTCCATGCTGGTGCCAGGGTGGGCCGTCGCGGCGTCCCCGACCGGGGGGAGCGCGCCGGTGACGCTCCGCTGGAAGGTGCCGCCGTCCTCGCTCGGCTATTCGTACACGATGGACACGATGTCCCCGAAGTCGAGCACCATGAAGGTGGACATCTCCGGCGTCCGGCTGCGGGGCGAGCCCGCCGGCAAGCGCAAGAAGCTGTTCGAGATGGCGCAGCCGACCCAGTCCGCCATGGCGCTCGTGCTGTCCCCGAAGCCCTCGGGTGACGTGGCCGCGCGGGTGGTGGTGACGAAGATGGAGATTCCCAAGACGAAGCGCGCGTCGAAGGAGGCCAAGGAGCTGGCCCGGCAGCTGAAGGCCATGGAGGGCGGCGTGCAGATTCGGGCCACCCTCACGCCCTCGGGGCTGGTCACCAGCGACTTGAAGCGCGAGCACCGCAACCTGGTGGCCTTCATGGTGGAGCTGCCGTCGCGCCCGGTGTCCGTGGGCGACGTGTGGACCCACAGCGCCGACCTGGTCGACATGGGGAAGAACTGGAACGGCGAGAGTGACGCCATCAACCGCGTGGAGCTGGTGTCCCTGGAGCGCGAGGCCGAGGGCACCACGGTGGCCGTCATCGACTTCACCGTCGCGGAGCGCCACGCCGGCCGCTACGAGAACCCCGCGCTGGCCAAACCCATCCCCGCCACCATGGAGATGTCCTATGTGGGGCGCGGCGAGTTCCTCGTCGAGGAGGGCCGCTGGCGCCGCGTCGCGGGGGAGATGGCCACCCTTGCCAAGGGCGTGGTCTCCGTGGACTCCGCGCAGCGCTTCGTCATGGTGCCGCTGGAGCCCATCCCTCCGGAAGTCCTCTCGGCCCAGTAGCGCGCCTCGGCGCTCCTTCCACACCGGGTCATTCGGAACTGGGGGACTGACACCTGGCTCGGGTGTCACGGCTCACCCGTGTTTCATTGTCGATGCTTGGGTTACGGTCACCGGCCCTCCCATGTCTTGATTCCCCCACGGATACCCCGGTCTCGGGAGGAAGGCCGAGGTGTGTCAGGAGTGGCGCTCTTGAAAGGCAGACAGTGGCAGCAGGACCCCCAGGGTTCCGCTGGTGTCGGGCGGCCTTGTTGGCATTGGGGATGGGTTGTGGCGAGACGCTGCCCATCGACGCGTCGGAGTCGGAGTCGCGGACCCAGCGCGGTTCGCTCGCGGGCGGGCAGTCGGTGGCGCGGGTCGCGGCGGGGGCGTACCACTCGCTACCAGGACGGGGACGGCTACGGGCACGGCGGCCATTGGCAGTACGCGTGCAACCGTCCGAGGGGCTACACGAACAACGGCATCGACTGCCACGACAGCAATGCGTCCATCAACCCGGGACAGGCGGAGTCCTGCTGGGACACCATCGACAACAACTGCGATGGGTACATCGCCCCGTACTGCGGCGGGCCGACGAACCCCAATCCCAACCCGTGCAATGGCGACCCCTTGTGCCATGAGCCCTGAGTGAGACCCTCCGCCGGGCATCCCGTGTCGTGGGATGCCCGGCGGTGCTTCAGTGTCGCGCGCTACGGGGTGACGATGAGCCCGGTGACGCGGGTGTTGTTGTCCTCACGCAGCTCGTGCAGTGACTCGGTGGCATCCACGAATGCGCCCAGGTGGTAGGCGCCGGCCAGTCCCATCGCGCCGGGCGGGAGGTTGGCCGACACGGTCAGCGGCTGGGTGCTGCAGCTGTTCGGGTTCAGCGAGTTGAGGCTCGCGACCCCGAGGAGGGCCTGGTCCGGCGCGGGCTGCACCGAGTCCGGGGTGAGCACCGTGCCGAGCGAGGTGTAGAGGTGCACGCTGCTCGGGTCGCTGGGCTGGGTGCCCTGGTTGCAGACCGTCACCGTGGCGGTGAAGGAGTTCCCCATCCGGACGAAGGAGGGACCCGTCAGCGCGGTGACCACCAGGTCCGCCTTGTTGCCGACGCCCACGAGCCCCTTGATGAAGATGTTGTTGTCCTCGCGCAGCTCCTGGACGTTCGCGTCCTCGTCGACGATGGCGCCCACGTAGTAGGCGCCCTCGGTGTTGTAGGCGTCCGGAGGCAGATGGGGCGTGAGCTGGGTGGACACCGTGGTGCAGTTCCCAGGGAGGAGCGAGGGCACGGGGACGTAGCCCAGCGGCGACTGGTCCATCGGCGGATAGGGCGGCGAGTTGGCGCCCATCGCCGTCAGCGCGTCGTCCATGGACAGGTACAGCTGCACGTGGCTCGGCGTGCTGCCCTCCGTGCCCTGGTTGCACACCGTCACGGTGCCCGTCACGGTCTGCGAAGGGAACCCGTCCAACTGGAAGCTCGGCGGCACGCTCATGCCGGTGATGACGAGGTCCGCCTTGCTGCCGATGCCGACGAGGCCATGGATGAACGTGTTGTTGTCCTCGCGCAGCTCCTGGACGTTCTCGTACTCGTCGACGATGGCGCCGATGAAGTACGCGCCGTCATGGCCCTGCGCGTCCGGAGGCCGGTTGGGCCAGATGTCCGTGGTGATGGTGGTGCAGTGGCCGGAGGCCAGGTTCGGCACCCAGGCGCTGCCCGCGTACATCTGGTCGGTGACGGGGTAGGGCGGCATGCTGGGGCCCATGGAGGTCAGCTGGTCGTCCATGGAGATGTAGAACCGGACCTCCGTGGAGTCGCTCAGGGAGGTACCCTGGTTGCAGACCGTCACCGAGGCCGTCGGGGTCGGCGAGGAGGGGCCGCTGGTGCGCAGGCTGGGCGGCACCACCATGCCGGTGATGACCAGGTCGGCCCTGTGGCCGACACCGACGAGGCCGTGGATGAACGCGTTGTTGTCCTCGCGCAGCTCCTGCTCGTCTTCCTGCTCATCGACGATGCCGCCGACGTAGTACGCGCCCTCGAGGCCCTGCGCCGCCGGAGGCATCACGGAGGAGAGCGGGACGCTCACGGTGGCGCAGCGTCCGGCGAAGAGCGAAGGCACCGGGGCCATTCCGAGCGGCGCCTGGTCCATGACGGGGTAGGGCGGCATGTTGGGTCCCATGGCGGTCAGCGTGTCATCCATGGAGAGATAGAGCCGGACCTGCGTCGACCCGCTGTCCTGCGTGCCCTGGTTGCACACCGTCACCGAGGCCGACACGGAAGAAGCAGGACCGTTCCGGAGGCTCGGCGGCACCACCATGCCGGTGATGACCAGGTCGGACCCGTTGCCGACGCCGACGAGGCCATGGATGAACGTGTTGTTGTCCTCGCGCAGCTCCTGGACGTTCGAGTCCTCGTCGACGATGGCGCCCACGTAATATGCGCCGTTGTTGCCCTGCGCGTCCGGAGGCGGCTGGGGCGCGAGCTGGGTGGACACCGTGGCGCAGTGTCCGGGGAAGAGCGAGGGCACGGGGACGAAGCCCAGCGGTGACTGGTCCATGGGCGGATAGGGCGGCGCGTTGGGGCCCATCGCCGTCAGCACGTCATCCATGGACAGGTACAGCCGCACCTGCGTCGACGTGCTGTCCTGCGTGCCCTGGTTGCAGACCGTCACCGTGGCGGAGGCGGTGACGCACTGGGTGGGGTAGAGGTTCGGCACCCAGGCGCTGCCCGCGTACACCTGGTCGGTGACGGGATAGGGCGGCATGCCGGAGCCCATGGAGGTCAGCTGGTCGTCCATGGAGATGTAGAGCCGGACCTCCGTGGAGTCGCTGTGGGAGGTACCCTGGTTGCAGACGGTGACCTTCGCCTTCGGGGCCGGCGAGGAGGGGTAGCTGCTGCCGCGCAGGCTGGGCGGCACCTCCATGCGGGTGATGACCAGGTCCGCCTGGACTCCGAAGCCGACGAGGCCGTGGATGAACGCGTTGTTGTCCTCGCGCAGCTCCTGCTCGTCGTCCTGCTCATCGACGATGCCGCCGACGTAGTACGCGCCCTCGAGGCCCTGGGCCGCCGGAGGCAGCGCGGGCGAGAGGTTCGTGGAGACGGTGGTGCACTGTGAAGGGAAGAGCGAGGGCACCGGAGCATGTCCGAGCGGCGCCTGGTCCGTGACGGGCTGCGGCGGCGCGTTGGGGCCCATGGCGGTCAGCACGTCGTCCATGGAGAGATAGAGCCGGACCTGCGTCGGCCCGCTGGGCTGCGTGCCCAGGTTGCACACCGTCACGGAGCCCTTGGGCTGCTGCGACGAAGGGTATCCGCTGTTGTGCAGACTGGGCGGCACCACCATGGCGGTGATGACCAGGTCGGACCCGTTGCCGGCGCCGACGAGGCCGTGGATGAACGTGTTGTTGTCCTCGCGCAGCTCCTGGACGTTCGCGTCCTCATCGACGATGGCGCCCACGTAGTACGCGCCGTTGTTGCCCTGTGCGTCCGGAGGCAGCTGGGGCGTGAGCTGGGTGGACACCGTGGCGCAGCGCCCGGCGAACAGCGAGGGCACGGGGACGAAGCCCAGCGGCGACTGGTCCATGGGCGGATTGGGCGGCGCGTTGGGGCCCATCGCCGTCAGCACGTCGTCCATGGACAGGTACAGCCGCACCTGCGTCGACCCGCTGTCCTGCGTGCCCTGGTTGCAGACCGTCACCGTGCCCGTCACGGGCTGCGACGAAGGATGCCAGCCGATGTGGAGGCTGGGCGGCACCTTCATGGCGGTGATGACGAGGTCCGACTTGTCGCCGAAGCCGACCAGGCCGTGGATGAACGCGTTGTTGTCCTCGCGCGTCTCCGCCACGTTCTCGAACTCATCGACGAGGGCGCCGAAGTAGTAGGCCCCCTGGAGGCCATTGGCGTCCGGCGGCAGGTGGGGCCAGAGGTCCGCGGTGAGCGTGGCGCACTGACTGGGATACAGGTTCGGCACCCAGGCGTTGCCCACCTGCGCCTGGTCCGTGACGGGGACAGGCGGCGCGCTGGGCCCCCGGGACGTCAGCACGTCGTCCATGGAGATGTAGAAGCCCACCTCCGTGGAGTCGCTGTGGGAGGTGCCCTGGTTGCAGACGGTGACCTTCGCCTTCGGCGCCTGCGAGTAGGGATAGTTGCTGGCGCGGAAGCTCGGCGGCACCACCATGTCGGTGATGACCAGGTCCGGTCCATTCACCAGGGAACCCGTGCTGGTGCCCAGGTGGGTCGCTGGTGACGCCCCATCACCGCCGGAACAGCCGGTGCTCCCTGTGACCATCAAACCCAGCATCAGCAGACCGCTGCTGGCGGTCGTTCTCCATGCTGCCCTCTTCATGTCGTCTCCCTTTGCCGCGACGGATGGGGTGCCCCGAGGCCTTCCAGGGCGTGTCTCCCATTACGTGCGCGGCGTCTAAGGTGAAAAGACAGAAAACCATGGAGAACAGGGCGGGTGCCAGGACCCGCTAGAAGTCGCGAACCGAGTCCATCACCGCCACGAGCGCGTCGCGGTCCAGGGGGACGACGGACGCGTCACCGGCGGCCCTCAGCTTCCCATCCACGGCGTCGAGGATGCCCATCAGCGCGTCGTGGATGTGCTCTCGCTCCACGGTGAAGATGAAGGCGTGGCGCGCATCCAGCGTGTTGAAGCCCTCGGTGTAGTCCTTGACGATGGGGGTGAGCGCGGAGACGAGCGCGGACGGTGAGCCGCCGTGCTGGGGCGTGGCCGCGAGCGCGGCCGAGCGCGCCTGGCGATACAGCGCCGCCGCCTTCTTCGCCTTGGCCGGGGGGATGTTGTCCTCGCCGTCCCAGTGGCGGAAGGGATTGTCCAGGTTCTCCGCCAGCCACTCGGGCTTGCGCGGCTGTCGCACCGACACATCCACGCCCCGCTGCGCGGCGGCCTTGTAGGCCTTCTTCACGCTGGCGGCGACGTCGGCGGGGAGGCTGGTGAGCCACAGCCGCCCCAGGTCGGGGAAGCGCTCCGGCCCGGGGAACTCCTCGGGGGACATCCCGAACACCTCGTTGAACATGAGCACGCGAAGCCCGGTGAGCGCGCCCAGCTCCGCCGTGTCGCGCAGGTTTCCCGGCGCGCCCGTGGCCCGCAGCTCCGTGAGCTTGGGGAAGCGGCGGACGATGCTCCCGGCATCCAGCTCCCGGAAGGAATGCACGTGCAGCTCGTCCAGGGCATCCAGCCCGGACCAGACCCAGGAGGTGTCCTTCGTGTGCAGGTGCAGCCAGCGCCCGTCCGCCTCGGCGTGGATCCTCAGCCCGGGCGAGGCCTCTCCGAGCAGCGACAGCGTCTCCAGCTCGTCGTTGAGATACACCTCCTGGACCCCCGTGACGTCCAGCACGAATCGGCTCAGCCGCGCCCCGCGCACGTCCACCACGCGCTGGCCGTGGTTCGTCACCTGGGACTCGTAGACGAAGGGCCTGCGCCGGATGAAGTCGAACAATCCTGTGGCAGGTGCATCCGCGTTGACCGACGTCAGGATGGGCAGCGCCTCGAACACCGCCAGGTCGGAGACGGCGCGGAGCCGGTCCGTGTCGAGCCGCTGCGTCGTGCGGCGCAGCTCCAGGCCGCCCAGCGTCACCAGCTCGCTGCGGTCCTCCTTGGCGATGGTCTGCTTGAAGAGGTCCCGGGTGGCCTGGGGAATGGTCTCCCAACGATGCTGGCTGAAGATGTGGCGGCCCGTGGGCCAGTGGCTGTAGCTGACGCTCTTCTCCGTGAGCAGCGGCGGCCGGTTGCCCACGTGGACGAAGCCATGCGGCACGTCGATGGGCGCCCAGACGTGGACGTGGTGCTCCTTCCAGAAGAAGAAGTTGACGACGATGGGCTTCATCGCCGCCACCGCCGCCGCGTCCGGGAGCTCGGGCCCCACCCAATCCAGGGACAGCACACAGGCCAGCTCGTCCTTCCCCTCCTGCTTCAAAGCCGTGACCTGCACCGCGGTGTAGGCCGCGAGCCGAGGGGTGTAGACGACGAAGATGTCACCGACGGTGGGCTTCATGTGCGAGCGAATCCGAGGGCAGGGTGGAGTGGCCCCAGTGTAGGTCGCGCCCTCGCTTGAAACAGTCCGCTCGGCCACGGTTCACCCGTGTTTCACGGCCCTCTCCGGGTAGACGGGGCGGACCCGGACTCGATATCGTTGTTACTGCAACTTCGACACAGTTCTCACGACAAGGGGCCCCGGATGACGCTGTCTCGTTGGGTGATTGGATTCTCCGCGTTGCTGCTCGGCGCTTGTGGTGGACCGGCCGAGATGGAGGAGGGGGTTGCTCCGGAGACCACGGCCTCGGTGGCGCAGCGCTCCGAGCCGCCGGGAGGGGGGCGCCAGGGCTTCCACCGGACGTACTACCACGACGCCGCGAAGACGCGGTGGGCGGGGGCGTTGCATGGGGACTGCTTGGGTTACATCACCCAGTCCGGCGTGGTGACGTCGTACTACGACGAGTACGCCTTCCTCTGTGAATGAGCGGTCGCGGCTGCGCCCTCGGGGCCGCAGGGCTCCGGGGGCGGGTCCTCGACGTCGTGGTGCCTCGGAAAACTGAGAGGGGCGGGCGGGGGCCGTGGATTTCCACGTGGCCGGACGCGAGGCCACGTGACGTTCGTGGTGCGCTCCGGACGAGGGCAGCGGCCTCCGGCCGGAGTTCGTTGCTGGCGTCTGTCTTGCTTTCGCGACGCACATGACGTCGAGCAAGGGTCTCTCGAGGGTGCCGGGCAGGTCTGTTCCGGGATGGACGTGGCTCGTGGCGGTGGTGTTCCTGGCCGGCTGTCGTGGCCCCGAAGGCGAGCCGCCCCCGTCCTCCCACTCCCCCTTGTCGTTGAAGGGTGACCAGGTCCTGGGGCCGGAGTGCGAGGGCGTGGAGCTCACCTGTCCGGAGGGCTACGCCTGTGCCTGGTTCGACCTGGGGGCGGGCCGTGACATCCGCTGCGTCCAGTCCCCGGCCATCTGCGACCTGTTCACGTGCAGCTCCGGCGAGTGCATGGTGCTGGAGAGCCATCCGCTCCAGATCCGCTGCAGCGGCTCCTGACGGCGCGTCTCCGGCTCCAGGTGGGTCGAGCGCAGCTTCCTCGAAGTCCCGTCCGTCGCCAGCCCTCCGGTGCTCGACACCACGCGTCCACCAGCCCCGGTCTACAGTGCGCGGGTGACAGGAGCGGACATGCTGGAGCTGCAGGAGCGGTTCATCGAAGCACTGTTGGAGTCCGTCCCCGAGCCTTGGGAGCGCGTCGAGGTGCACTACGAGCGCTACGCGTGGGGCGGGGACACCTCTGAAATCTACGTGGCCAATGGCTTCCTTCACGAACAGCGCTCCGACGTGGACCTGACGCTGGAGGCGTTGGAGGCGCTGCGCACCTTGCAGGAGCACACCCCCGCGCGGCAGCGCGAGGCGTGGACCTGGCTGCTCTTCCGCCTCGACGCGGAGGGCAGGTACCACTTCGACTATCGCTATGGCGTGCCGCCCCTGGTGGCCCAGGAGATGGCGGCGCAGTGAGGAAGGCCCGCCCTCGCTCATCGCGGGGCGGGAAGGTCCTCCTCCTGGAGCAACAGGCGGGGCGCTCGGGGCAGGGCGCGGGCCTTCGCGAGCAGCTCGGTGCGGCTGCGCGCATCCAGCCGCTTGTGGAGGGCCTTGCTGTAGTCATGCACCGTCGCGGGGCTGAGCCCCAGCCGCTCGGCCACCTCCTTCTCGCCGAGGCCCGCCTGGAACAGCGCCAGGACCTGTTGGAGCCGCCGGGGGAGCCGCAGGGCCTGGGCGCTTTGCCACAGGAGCCCCAGCTCGCCGTGGAGCAGGTGGATGAGCTGGCGTTCCCGTGCGTCGAACGGACCCGAGGAGGACTCCCTGAAGAGGAAGACGAAGTGCATGGCCCGGTGCTCGGGGACGTGGAGCGCCGACAGCAGATAGTGATTGAGCCGGGCGGGGCGGTAGTGCTCGTTGAAGATGGTGGACGCATACCAGCTCCGGTCGCTCGCGAGCTCCTGCCTCGGCGCCGTGAAGGTGTCCTCGCCGAGCTGCGCGATTCTGGCGTCGGAAGGGTCCAGCGCGGCCTCGTGACGCTCGCAGACCTGCATCCAGACGCGGCGGTCGGACGCCGTGGCCCACCCCAGGTCCACGCTGCCCTGGTGTCGTGACGCATCCAGGAGCGCTGCCTCCGGAGTCTCCGCCGCCATGCCGACCTGGGCGCCCACGAGCGTGCTCGTCCCGGCGACCAGGTGACGCCTCCACGCCAGCGTGTCGTGACTCAGCTGCCCCAGCTCATCGAGCAGGCGGAAGGCGTTGCGTGCGTCGCGCCACGTGACGAGGTCCGACATGCTCCCGAGGCTATCCCCTGTTCAGGGGAATGGTCATCTCCTCGGCAGCCCCTATCCTGTGTGAACCGAGGCGCTGGATTCCCGAAGGACGGGGCCTGTCTCTTGGTTTCTCGACATTCGTCAAAGCCCTCGCGGGATGGACCCTTGCGCCGACGCATCGTCTCGCGGGTCTCCATCCTTGGTTGTGTCCACCCAGGAGAGACTCATGCATCTGGTTCGTTGGTGTCTTTGTGTTGTGTCTGTGTTTGTCGCGGCCTGTGGGAGCGTCGAGGGCGCCTCCGAGGCCGTGGGGCCGCCGGAGGTCGTGGAGGCGCAGTCGGCGGAGCTGCGCGCCTGTTCGACGTCGCTCGACTGCCGCGCGAACTGTGTCTGCACCAACGGCGTCTGCTCCGGAGGGGGCTTCGGTCCGCCTCCTCCCGCGGGTTACTGCGACGTGCCGCCGGTGCGCGCCTGCACGACGGGGGCGGACTGCGCGTCGGGCTGCTCCTGCTCGAACAACGTCTGCGTCGACAACGGCAAGTTCAGCCCGCCCGCCAATTGCCTGGTCGCGCCGCCGGATGCGTACGAGAGCGATAACTCCCACACCACGGCCTCGTCCTACGTGGGGACGCCGCAGCTCGGGCACACCTTCCACAAGGCGCAGGACGCGGACTGGGTGCTCGGGGCAACGAGCCTCCACCAGCTCTTGACGGTGGAGGTCTACAACCTGCGCAACACCGGAGAGCTTCGGGTGGATGTCCATGCCTATGACTTCGCCACCCGCACCCTGGGGGCCCTGCTGGCCAGCACGCAGACCCTGGTCTGCTCCGACCTCACGCCCAGCTGCAGGATGTTCCGGACGTCGGTCAACGTGGCGCCGGGCGTCTACGCCGTGAAGGTCACCGACACGCGCACCGTCCCCGCTGGCTCCGACTGGCGGCCCACCCCGACGTATGACTTGAAGATGTACTGAGCAGCGCCATCGAGGGCGGAATCCTCCCAGGAACGTGGGATTGTTCCGCCCTCGTGCGCGCGTGCAGACTCCGCGTGCCTTCGACGCTCATCGGTACGCGTGGGAGCGTCGGTGTGTGTGTCATTGACCATTCGATGAGGATGGGAGGGTGCCTGCATGCGGATGCGATTCGATGTGCCCCTGGCGGGGTTGGTCTTCCTGGTGGCGACGTTGACGGCGTGTGGCGGCGACGCCCCGACCGGGGACGAGCTCGTGCTGGAGAGCAGCGAGGCGGCGGTGTCCTGTCAGGTGACGCAGCAGTGCACGAACACCGCGGTGTCGTGCAGCTCCGCGAGCGGCATCTGTGCCTCGGGGGCGGACAATGGGGGCTGGGTGCAGTGCGATGGCGTGCGGACCTGGTGTCCCGCCGTCACCGCCTGCACCTGTCAGCCCGAGAGGCACTCGGTCGCGGGGGGCGGCACCCACCCCAGGTGTGCCGGGGCCTATCTCAGGGCCAGCGACGACGCCCGGGCGGCCGCGGCGGCGCAGTGTCCCCGGGGTGTCTGCAACGCGGTGGAGGAGCGAGGCGAGTGCTTCGCGACACGAGAGTCCGCCTCGGCGGAGGTGTTCTTGACCTTCTCGTGCATGGGACCGCCGAACTGTCAGTAATAAATTCCCTGAGGGGGGATGAGGGGCCGTGACGTTCCTCCCGGAAGGCCGCCGCTGTCACGTGGCGGCCTTCCGGGAGGCCCTCACATGACGCCGTCACTCCGCGCCCTTCTGTCCACCTGTCTCCTGCTGTCGTCGCCGGGCCTCTCCAGCTGCGACGACGACTCCGACCCGAGGCCGCCCGCGGACGCCGGCACCCCCGACGCCGGCTCCGACGCCTGGGACGGCACCTACACCGAGCTCGAGGAGCACGGAGACTTCAAGGACCCGGGCCCCTATGCCCCGTGCACCGTCGATACCCGGGATGCGGGGGGCCTGGCCTGCACGGAGCTGTCGCGCTTCGACCTCTCCGGCTGCGACCTGGGCACGCTCACCGACGTCGAGCCCGGGGCCATCTACCTCGCGCCGATGCGGGACGGGCGGCACGTGCCGGACGGAGGCTACCGACTGACCGACATCGGGGGCATCCGGTTCACCGAGGATGGCGGCACCATGTTCGCCCAGCCCCTGGCCGTGAAGGACACGGGCCCCGGGCGCTTCCACGTCCGCGGCGCTTCGGCCAACGGGCTCGCCACCGTCACCTATCTGGGCTGTGAGCAGAAGTCGCCCGACCTCATCACCGGCTGCTTCGCCTACTGCTACCGCAACCGGTTCGCCCGCGCGGGTACCTTCGAGGCCCACCGGGTCTCCCACTGGGGCGGTGAGCCCGAGTCCTCCGGCGGCCTCGCGCTGCACGGCGAGGGGTACACCCCCCTGGGCCACCCCCTGGACCTCTACGTCACCAAGGGGCACGCCTATGTCGTCTCCATCCCCAAGCAGGTCCGGCTGGGCGGCCTCTCGGTCTTCGACGTCAGCAACCCCGCGGCCCCCGTCCTCAAGACCACCCTCTCCCTGCCCCACGACAACTACTGGAACGCCGTCTGGGCCAAGGGCGATGCCCTGTACGTGGCCAGCAACGACTCGGGGACGCTCGTCTATGACATCTCCGAGCCCGCCAACCCCCGCTTCGTCCGGAGCTTCACGACGGGCGCCACGGGCACGCACACGGTGCTCGTCGACGGCGACCGGCTCTACTCCATGGCCCCCAGCCTCGGCACGTTCGTGCACGACATCTCCGACCCGCTGGCGCCCGAGCTGCGGACCGTCATCGCCTCGCCGGAGGTGGCCACGCTGGGCGGTCCCCATGACGCCTTCGTGTACGAGAACCGCCTCTACGTCAGCGAGTCGTATCGCGGCTACTTCGTGATGGACGTCACGAACCTGGACGACGTCCGCGAGCTGGGCGGGTACGTCCGTCCGGACTTCAGCTTCGCGCACCACAGCGCGGTGGGCACCTTCGCCGGCCGCACCCTCGCGTTCGAGGGCGGTGAGTTCCAGCACTCCCACCTGCGCGTGCTCGACGTCACCGACCCGGCGCGCATCGTGAAGATCGGCGAGTTCCGCACCCACCGGCCCTTCACCTCCATCCACAACATCATCCTGCGCGGCAACCTGCTCTACATCGCCTGGTACCACGACGGCGTGCGCGTGCTGGACGTGTCCAACCCCACCAGGCCCCGGCAGGTGGCGCACTACAACTCCTTCCGAGACTCGGACCCGGACCGCACCGACAGCCCCTTCGAGGGACTGCTCGGCATCCGCGTCCCCGGCGACGGGTATGTGTACGCGGCGGACTCCTCGCGAGGCCTGCTCGTCTTCCGCGAGCTCCCCCAGCCGTAGCGACTTCGTCCCCTCGGAGTGCGCGAGACACACCTCCACGCACTCCGGGGAGCGCGGGCCCGGAGCCCCAGGTGTGGTGGGGAGTCCACCTCAGCGGGGGCCCGGCTCACGTCCGGGGGGCCGGAAAGACAATCAGGTGTGGAGGGCAGTCCACCCCTCATTCTCGCTGAATGACAGACAGGGTTCTGCTGTGTGTCGTTGCGACAATCGATGCTACCGTCGCACGCATGCACTGGCACCTGCACCTGAAGAGCGCGGCCCTCGCGGGCGTGCTGTTCGCGATGTCCGGGCTCATCGTGTCCGACGCGCATGCGCAGCAATGTGAGCCCGAGCCGACGGCCCCGGAGGACCCTCCCGAAGACCCGATGAGCGACACGCGCGTGCTGCGGCGCATCGTGCTCGGTCTCACCGGGACCACCCCGACCCTGGAGCAGTACGAGGCCATGGAGGCGGCGGCGACGCCCGCGGCTCGCGCGACGCTCCTGCGCTCCACGCTCGACGAGGTGCTCGCCTCCCCGAAGTTCTACGAGCGCATGGTCCGCTTCGGGCACGAGTGGATTACCGTGGGCGCCTTCACCACCGGCGCCCAGGGGGACGCGTACCAGGGCGACATGTCCGGGCACCTGCACCGCTGTGACGACAACAGCCTGCACCCGGGCGCGTACTACGCGGTCAACGAGTTCGAGAGCGGCAACCCGAACCAGCAGTGCCAGGACAAGGATGGCGCTGGCAATCCCGCCGTCCCGGAGGTGCACACCGTCGAGCCCTGGTGGGCTCCGGGCACCACCGTCCAGGTGCTGGGCAAGGCGGGCGGTGACACCAAGACCGTCACCGACACCCGCACCGGCAAGGTGCTGGACTGCGGCGTCGCCTCCGGCGGCTATTACGACCCGGCGCTGAACCGGGGCTGTGGCTGCGGACCGAACCTCATCTGGTGCTCGCCGCTCGCGGGCCTCGGGTCCGGGGGCACCGGCAGCCTCAACGGTCAGCGTCGCCACCCCTACGAGGAGCCCGCGCGCCTGTTCGCGCACCTGGCGTGGCATGACCGCCCGCTGTCGGACCTGGTCGTCGGCAACTACACCGTCGGCACCAACTGGCTCCGGGCGCTGTACGTCCGCTTTGGCCGGCAGATGGGCAACGCCGTGGTGGACCAGAACACCACCTGGTGGCGCCCGGACGTGGGCAACGAGCCGCGCGACCCGATGCACCCCACGCCGAACGACCCGCAGGCGTGGCGGGAGTTCGTCGTCGAGCAGCTCGAGCCCTTCCACCTGGCGCTCACGCCCGACAAGTCGCGCTCTGGCGGCATGGAGCGCACCTACCGCTTCGACCCGCGCACGACGACGGAGGCGCCCCTGGGGCTGCCCGCCGCGGGCGTGCTCACGATGATGGGCTCCATGTCCTCGTTCCCGCGCGAGCGGGTCCGGGCGGCGCGCTTCCTGGAAATCTTCGCCTGCCAGAACTTCTCGCCTCCCCCCGCGGACGTGCACTTCCCGCCGCTGGAGATCGACCCGGCCACGGGCGGCACGTGCCTGCACTGCCACAAGACGCTGGACCCCGCGGCCATCGCCTTCAAGCGCTGGGACTTCACGCCGTTCCCCAGCTACTACGTCCCCTGGCCCTTCATCGGCGGCATGGGCAACCAGCGCGTCACCGCGGAGTGGCTGTCCGGCAAGTACCCGCACACCGGCAACGCGCCGGGCCTGCGGTGGAAAAACGCCTTCCTGCCGAACACGGTGCTCACGCCCGTCACGCCCGAAGAGCTCAAGGCGAACCCGGAGGCGGTGCTGCTGGACACGATGCCGGAGTCGTACACGCTGCTGGGCCAGCACGGCGACGGCACCATGGGCCCCCTGGGCTTCGGCAAGCTGCTGGTGCGCTCGGGTGAGTTCGACCGCTGCGCGGCGCGCAAGCTCTACGCGATGTTCATCGGCCGGGAGCTGAACCCGGCCACGGAGAAGGGCTTCATCGACAAGCTCGCGCGCGAGTTCGTCGCGGGGGAGCGCAAGCTGCGCCCCTTCATCCGCTACCTGTTCGAGCAGTCCGAGCTGCGGAGGGGCCTGTGATGCGCACGCCGACTTCTTTCGTGTGCGCCGCCGCGCTGGCGGTGCTCGCGCTCAACCTGGGCGCCTGCTTCGGTGACAGCTCGTACCGACAGGGCAGCTCGGATGAGCCGGACTCGGGGACCTGCGCCGCGGCGAGCGACAACGACGCGGTCCGCCTCGCGCTCGCGCCCGCGTGCGAGGGCTGCCACATCAACGGCAACAAGCCCTTCTTCGCCTCGCTCGCCGCGTTCGAGAGCGGGCTGGTCTACGACGAGCGCTTCGTGAAGCGCGGCGACCCGGAGGGCAGCCTGCTCATCAAGATGCTCAAGGGCAACGCCCCGGGCAGCTACGCGCAGATGCCGCCGGGCCAGCCCTACGAGCAGCTGGTCGCCAATGGCCGCGTCACCATGACCATCGCCCAGGTGGAGGACTGGATTCGGGACCTGAAGGCGCCGCCCGAGCCGATGGACACGCCGTCCCCCAAGGAGTTCCAGGTCCGCCGGCTGGCCGCGGACGAGATGGTGGTGAGCCTGATGGACCAGCTGGGCCTGACGCTCGAGGACTTCGTGAGCACGAGCAACCCCGACTGGCGCAACCGGGCCTACGTGGTGAACTGGAACAAGTTCTTCGTGTGGCCCGGGGACTGGGCCCCCGGCATCTCCGGCGAGTACGTCTCCGACTCGCGCGCGCCGGAGCGCTACGAGGCCCTGGGCGGCGGCAACTCCCTGGAGTACCGCAAGAAGAACCCGATGTTCGGCCCCTCCGCCGGTCAGGCGCTGGTGCAGATGTCCCAGGCCTGGTGCGGGCGCGCGGTGGACAAGCAGAACAACAAGGCGGTGCTGCGCTACGTGACGCTCGCGGACACGTCCACCCAGAACCCGGACGCGGTGCGGAAGAACCTGCGCAACCTCTACCTCCGCATGCTCGGGCAGCCGCCCACGGACGCGGAGCTGAAGGAGCTGTACGAGCAGGTCTACCTCCCGCTGGAGGCGCAGAACACGCGCCTGGCCTGGGTGGGCACCTGCGCGGCGCTCATCCGTCACCCGCTGTGGATTACGTACTGAGCCGAGGACCCCATGCTGAACACCTCTCGACGCACGTTGCTCAAGTGGGCCCTGGGCGCAAGCCAGCTGGCGCTCCTGGAGAAGGCGGGGCTCTTGGGCTCCGGCACCGCGCACGCCGCGGACGCGGATGTCCCCTCGCGGCTCGTGGTGCTCTATGTCCCGGGCGGCTTCCGTCCGGCGTACTACTTCACGCCGATGGAGGACGCGGAGATTCCGCTCTGCGTCCCGGCGCCCGCGGGCTTCAGCAGCGAGCCCGTCTTCTTCGACGCCAGCAAGGTGGTGGACCTGGCGGCCCCCAACGGCCCGTACAAGCCCTTGCGGACCT
The DNA here is from genome assembly GCF_020037055.1 of Myxococcus sp. AS-1-15. Classification (NCBI taxonomy): domain Bacteria; kingdom Pseudomonadati; phylum Myxococcota; class Myxococcia; order Myxococcales; family Myxococcaceae; genus Myxococcus; species Myxococcus sp. AS-1-15. The sequence continues at coordinate 1,192,306 of NZ_JAIQDF010000001.1, forward strand.
GGCAGTCGTGGGACCCGGCGAACCCCGCCGCCCGCGGCTCGTTCAGCCCGCTGATGTATGGCTATCAGCACTATGCGCTGCACGAGCAGCTGAGCGTGCTGCACGGCATCGACCAGGGCACCAATGACCACGCGAGCGCCTTCATCTCCGCGATGTGCGGCGTGGCGGGCGCGGACTACCGGGCGCCGGCGGTGCACTCGGTCATCGCCAACCACCTGTACGAGCGGCACCGGGAGAGCCGGCCGCTGCCGTTCGTGGTGGTGGCGGGCGAGCGCGGCATGCCGTCCGGCATGGGCCTGCCGTCGCACGCGGGGCCCGTGGGGGTGCCGTCCATCGACGCGCTCAAACCGATGCTCTCCGGCAAGGCGGCGGACAATGCCTGGTGGAACGGGCTGGAGGCGCGCACCGAGGGGCCGGAGCTCAACGCGAAGGGCGAGCCCACCGGGGCCCAGCTGAAGACGACCACGGTGGAGCGCTACTCGCTGGGGCAGGCCAGGCCCCGGCTGGGCCGCTCGACGGCGAAGGTGGACAACTACCTGGAGGGGCTGCACGGCTCGCTGAACAGCGTCTCGCGCGTGCTGGCGACGGACGTGGTGTCGGTGTTGGAGAAGACCAAGGGCATCGACGCGCTGAAGACGAACCGGCCCTCGTACCTGTCGAGCTATCTGAGCGAGTCCTTCACGTACACGTTCGGCAACGCGAACTTCCACCTGGTGGGGTTGGACCCGCGGATGGACATAGCGCTGCGCCTGCTCAAGTCGGACCTGGCCACGTCGGTGCACGTGTCGCTCAGGCTCGACTTCGACACGCACAACGGCGGCGGGCATGCCTACAGCTGCGCGCATGGCCGCGGGTTGATGGACTGCGTGGCGCGCTTCCTGGGCGAGATGAAGGCCACGCCCGCCCCGGGCAAGCCGGGCAAGACGCTGCTCGACGACACGCTGGTGCTGGTGATGAGCGAGTTCGGGCGGAGCTGGGCGTCACGCGGCAGTGACGGCAGCTACAGCCTGCCGGACGACCACCACCCGTACACCTCGGTGGTCTTCGCCGGTGGCAACGTGGCCCACAACCGGCAGGTGGGCACGTACACGACGCGCGGGCTCGGCACCCCGGTGGACATCATCGAGGAGACGGGACAGACGCAGAAGCGCGTGCCCCGCTCCGCGGACGTCGTCACCACGGCCCTGCGCATCATGGGCATGCAGACGCACCAGTTCTTCATCCCCGGCGGCTACGGCGAGGTGGTGGGGTTGCGCAAGGGGTAGGCCGCCGCGGCCTCCACGTGGCCCAGGAGCGCCTGGGCGAGCGCGGGGACGATGGCCTTCGGAATCGTGTGCCCCATTCCCTCCAGCGTCACCAGGGTGGAGTGGGGCAGCGTCCGGGCGAGGAAGCGCGAGTTGGACGGAGGGTTCGTCGGGTCCTCCGGGCTGTCGATGACGAGCGTGGGCACGGTGACGTGGGGCAGCTCGGCTCCGCGCGCGAGCCCGGTGGGGTCGACCCTCGCGTGTGCAGTGGACGTGTCGTGGCGGCCGGCGTGGTCGATGAGGCGCCGCTCGAGCGCGCGGAACTCCTCGGCGTCGAAGGGGAGCACGGTGCCGTGGAGCCGGCGCCAGTTCTCCACGCGCCACTCGATTTGGGCCTCGCGCTCGCGGGGCGCGAACATCTGGCCCCAGAACTCGAACAGGCGGGGGTCGATGGGGGCTCGCGCGGGCAGGTCCTGGAGCTCGGGCGCGCCCTGGAGGGCGGCGGAGCCGAGGAGGGCCGCGCTGAGCAGTCGCTCGGGATGGGCGACCATCAGCCACTGCGTCAGGATGCTGCCGAGCGACATGCCCACGACGTGGGCGCGGGAGATTCCGAGCGCGTCGAGGATGGCGAGCGCGTCCTCGGCCATGCGCGTCGCGGAGTAGGGGTGGGTGTCGAAGGCCCACGTGGACGCGCCGGTGTCCCGGTGGTCATAGCGGATGACCCGGTGGTGTCGGGCCAGGGCGTCCATCAGCGCGTCGGGCCAGACGAGGCCTGACGCGGTGGAGCCCATGATGAGCAGGATGGCGGGCGCGTCTTCTGGCCCGCGTGACTCGACCCACAGCGAGACTCCCTCGGCGACCTGGACGAAGCGTTCCATGGCGGGAGCATCGCAGGTCGCCGGGGAGCAAGCCCAGACAACTCACCCGCCGCAGCGGTTGAAGTTCTGGTCGACGTAGTAGAGGCAGCAGCCGGCGTAGGCGCCCAGGCACGTCTGGGTGCCGAGGGCCTGGGTGGCCCACTGCGAGGCGGTGGCGTACGTGCCCGCGCAGGCGTCACCGCACAGGGTGTTGGAGATGGAGGAGATGGTGCCGTCCAGGTTGTAGCAGGTGGTGGCGTGGGCGCGGGCGTAGACGGTGCACGGCTCCTGCGCGGGCGGCGGGGTGGAGGACGACGTGCTCCAAATGGTGCTGAGGTACACGCGGTCGGAGCTCTGGTCGATGCCGGCCCAGCGCGAGCGCGGGCCCGTGTCCCAGGTGACCATCATGTAGTGGCGGGCCTGGAGGGTGGTGCTGTAGTTCACCTTCCATTCACAGCCATCCCAGGGCCAGAAGCCGCAGGACTTGTACTGCGTATAGAAGTACGCGGTGGAGTCGAAGCCGGCCGCGAGGCCCACGGCGCGGAAGTAGACGGTGTTGTCCTTCGCGCCGCTGTACGAGCCGTACCAGTAGTCGGTGATACAGGTGCGGCCCTGGGTGGCGGTGGTCGCACAGAAGTTGCTCGTGAACCACTGCTTGTCGCCGACCCAATCCCAGGTGTCGTTGAGGCTCGCGGCAAAGGGGCCGCGCTCGGTGTTCAGGGCGGAGGGCCCCTCGGCGAGCGGGGCGTTCGCCGCGGCGCGGCCCTCGCTCCGGGCGGCCTCGCGCTCCTGGAGGTGGCGGGCCATGGCGACGCGGCCCTGGGCGGCGACGAGGGCGGCGGGGACGTCCTCACGGGTGGCTCCGGGCACGAGCGCGAGGTAGACGTCCGCCAGCTCCTGGCCCTGGGTGGAGTCTGTCTTCATCGCCTCGCGGAGGTGGGCGGCGTCGAGGTCCATGTGGCCCGACTCGGCGACGAAGACCTCGCCCGGGGCGGACTCGATGAAGCGCACGCTGCGGGTGTTGCTGAGCTTGAGCTCGTGCAGGACGGTGCCCTGCTCGGTGGCCTCGGGCGCGGGGGCCTCGGCGGGAGGCGCCTCGGTGCCCTGGGGACCACAGGCGGCGAGCAGCAGGGTGCACAGGGCGGAGGACAGCATGGCCCGCGAGCGCGGGGCGGGGTGGCTCGACATGTCGGGGGACTCCTCGTTCAGGGCTGCAGCCACCTGAACGGGGGGCGTGAAAAGCCTTCGGTGGGGCGCCGCCGACGTCGCGGCGCCCTGCCTCACGACCTCAGTCCCGACCCGAGGCCTTCACGGCGCAGCCCGTCGCCGCGCGCTGACGCAGGATGCGTCCGGGCGTCGGCGCCACCAGCGGCTTGCCCCGCTTCCTCCAGTGCTCCACGAGCGCGTCGCGCAGCGTCAGCGCCTGCTGCTCGCCCAGGTTGACGCTCCCGGGCGGCAGCGTCTTGAGCACCTCGTCCATCCCGCTGCCACCCCGCGCGAGGAAGTCCGGCATGGCCACCTGGAAGAGCTTGTTGGGCTCGAGGGGCTTCCCGTTCGCCTTCGTGACGGAGACCATCCGCGTCACGCCGTTGCACTGCTCCAGGTTCACCTTCAGCCCCGCCACCTGGAGCGTGCCTCCCTTGCGCGAGTAGGCCCCCTCCAGGAGCTTCGTCAGCTGGGCCCCGGTGAGGGTGACGACCGAGAGCGTGTTGTCGAACGGGAGCACCTCGAAGACGGCCCCGTACGTCAGCTCGCCCGCGGGCAGGTCCGCGCGCAGCCCGCCGCTGTTGATGACGGCGATGCCCGTCATGCCCAGCTGGTTCAGCGCGTCCGCCAGCACGTTGCCCAGCGGGCTCTCCGCGTCGTAGTCGCGCGTCAGCTTCGCCGGCACGTTGACGCCCAGCGGGCGCTTCTGCATCTCCTCCACCTTCGCGAGCGCCCCGGCCAACTGCGTCCCCAGCGCCGCGTCCGCCACCACCGGCTGCCCACGGAACGTCGCCGGCACCAGCTCCACCTTGTTGCGGTCCTTCAACTTGCGCTCGTCACACGTCCCGAGCGTCGCCTCCACCCGCTCGCACACCGGCACGGAGCCCTGCAGCGTGGTGCGCTCGGTCAGCACCTTGCGCGTCGTCGGGTCCACGAACAGCTCCACCAGGCCGAACGCCCGGCCCCGGCCCGACGTCTCGATGACCGGCGTGCCCCGCACGAAGTGCCCCACCGGCTGATGGGTGTGCCCGGCCACCACCGCGTCCAGCGTGCCCTCCGGCAGGGCCTCCAGCATCTCGATGATTTCGCTGTCGCCCCGGTCGCACGACGAGATGTCCCGAGGGTCGTCCTGCCGTTTGCACACAGCGCCCGCGTGCGCAATCGCGATGACCACCTCCGCCCCGCGCGCACGCAAATCGTTGGCCGCCGCGAGCGCTGAGGAGACCAGCGGCGCGAAGCGCAGGCTCGCCACATTCACGGGGTTGGTGACCTCCGGCGTGTGCGGCGTCGCCAGCCCCACGATGCCCACCTTCACCCCGCGCCGCTCCACCAGCAGCGTGCCCGTGTTCCCCAGCCACGTGGGGCTCACGCCCGTCTGCGCGTCGGTGACGTTCACCCCGAGAATCGGGAAGCGCGCCTGGGTGATGCGCGCCTTGAGCGCGCCGAACGGGTCATCCCCCTCCATCGCCACCGAGCGCGGCCCCACCGGGCCGTAGTCGAACTCGTGGTTGCCCAGCGCGGAGGCCACGTACCCGAGCGTGTTCATCGCGTCGATGACCACCGCGCCCTCGGTCAGGTTGGACGCGAGCGTGCCCTGGAACAGATCGCCACCATCCAGCAGCAGCACCCCGTCCGGGTTCTCCGCGCGCAGGATGGACAGGTAGCCCGCGAACGTGGCGAGCCCTCCCTGCTCCACCGCCGTGCCATCCGCCAGGCTCCCGCGCGACGGCATCACCCAGCCGTGCAAGTCATTGGTGCCCACCACGCTCAGGCGCACCGGCTCGGGCGCGACCTTGACGGCGGCGGGGGCCGTGGGGGGAGCCTCCGGCGCGGGCGGATGCGAGGCGCAGGAGACGACGAGGGCCGACAGGAGCCCGAGGCGGAGCGGACGGAGGGCGGAAGTCACACGCCCCTCTAGAACGCGGCCCCGTCTGATTCAAGGGCCCTCGCCTCCCAGCATGGAAGCGAGGGCCCCGTGTGGTGCGGCGATGTGGCTAGTTGCGCACGCGCAAGAGCAGCTCGGCCTGCATCGGGCTGCGGCGGCCCGTGGCGGTGCCGAACCGGTTGTTGGTGGCGCGCCACTGTTCCTGCACGAAGGTCACGTCGCTGTTGTTGAGGACGTTGAAGAAGATGAGCGTGAGCTCCATCTTCGTCTCCTTCGTCTTGATGACGCGGTTCAGGTCGTAGCGGGCCTGGACGTCGAACAGGAACTGGCTCGGCTGACGCAGCTCGGAGATGGCCGCCGGGTCATTGAAGTCCGGGATGCCCGTGCTGGTGTTGTACGAGTGACCGGTGCCGCGGTCCGAGCGCACCACGCGCTGACGGTCCACGGAGCCTTCCTGGAACATCCACATGGGCGCGCCCGTGCGGTAGTTGAAGCGCACGCCGAAGTCGAGGCCGAACTGGGTGGTGTACCCGATGGCGCCCTTGAGCGTGTGGCGGATGTCCTCGGGGGACGGGCCCTCGAAGAAGTGCTTGAAGCGCGGGTTGGCGCCGTAGCCGTCGAAGTAGTCACCCACCGTGCCGTTGCTGAACGCCAGGGTGTAGCTGGCCAGCAGGTCCCACGGGCCCGTGCGGCCCTGCGCCCACAGGTCCATGCCGCGGTAGTCGCGCCACGCGTCGTCCGGGTTGTGGATCTTCACCACCGTGTGGTTGATGCCGTCCGCGTAGTCCACCACGCGCGTGCCGGACGGGTCCCAGATGCGGTTGACCTCCTCGTCCACCCACATGTTGGAGTACTTGCGGTAGGTGAGGTCCATGCCGATGACCGCGCCCTCGTTGATGGCGTGGTGCAGGCCGAGCGCCAGCTCGTCCACGTGCGGCGGCGTGTGGTTGGTCTTGTCGAAGAAGCGGCCCGACGCCCCGCCCGCCACGCTGCACTGCGGGTTGCCCACGGTGTCCGGCGTACAGTCCGCGAACGCGCCGTTGGCGAACGTGGAGCGCACCTGGAGCAGCTCCGGGTTGGCGTGCTGCGCGATGAACACGTCGCCCACTTCGTTGGAGCGGCCGTAGTGCGCCTTGATGAGCGTGGTGCGGTTGCCGAACGGGTCCACCGTCGCGGACAGACGCGGGCCGATGCCCACCAGGTTGGTGATGAACTGGTTGTTGTCACCGTACAGCCGGCCCACGTCCGCGCGCAGACCCGCCACCAGCGTCAGGTAGCGGTTGACGTTCCAGCGGTCCTGGACGAACGCGCCGGAGATGAGTGTCCCGGCCTCGGTGGTCAGCGGGCCGCGCACGCCCTCGCTGTTGTAGAAGTCGATGCGCTCGTTGCAGAAGGCGAACGTCTCCGGGTCGTCCGGGTTGCACTCGCCGTTGCGGTCGTTGAAGCGCTGGTTGCCAATCACCTGCGCCGTCTTGTCGCCGCTCAGGTAGCTCAACTGGAAGCCCGCCTTCATCTGGTGGTTCTTCACTTTGAAGAGCAGCGTCGGGTCGAACTGGTAGCGCATGCGCTTCTCGGTGACCAGGTTGCCCACCTCGTTGCGCAGCGCGCCGGCGTTGCGGTACGTGGTGCTGTTGTAGATGTGGGCGATGTCCTGCGAGTCCTCGTTCATCGGCCCGTTCCAGATGTCCTTGTAGGTGAGGCCCGTCTGGAGCTGGAAGAGGACGTTGTCGGAGATGTTGCGGTCGTAGTTGACGATGGCGAAGAAGCCGCCGCGGTCGACCTGCGTCTCCGCCTCCGGCGTCACGAACGTGGTGGAGACCTGGTTGGTGATGGTGTTGTTGTCGTAGTTGAACGCCAGGGACAGGCGGTCCTTCGTCGTGGGCTGCCAGGTGAGCTTCAGACGGGCCAGGCGCGTCTGGGTGTCGGACGTGCGGCTCTCCTCGCCCAGCGGCGTGTCACGCTTGGAGAAGTTCCACTGACCGGAGACGTAGAACCACAGCTTGTCCTTGATGATGGGGCCGCCCACGCCCACCAGCGGGCTGTAGAAGGCCGTCTCGGAGAGCGGCACCTCGTTCTGGGTGTAGTTGGCCACGTTGGGGTTCTGGTTGGCCGCGCCCCGGTACTTCGCGTTGGCCCACGCCGGCGACAGAATCATCGTCACGTCGTAGGTGAACTTGTTGGAGCCGCTCTTGCTGACGACGTTCTGGATGAGGCCCAGCGAGTTGTACTGTGCGTCCAGACCGCCGGTCATGACCTCGAAGTTCTCCACCGCGTAGAAGCTCATCGGGGAGCTGATGCTGCCGTCCACCACGTCGGACGTGTCCATGCCGTCGATGAAGAACTTGCCGTAGCGCGACAGGCCGGCGCGCAGGCTGGGCGCGTTGCCGTTGCCCACGCCGGCGACCAGCTGCGGCATGGCCTGCACCTGGGTGAAGACGGGCGAGGTGGCCGCCTTCTCCGCGGTCATCACCGCGCCCATCTGCGCGGAGTCCGGGTTGATGATGGGGTTGACCTTCTCCACGATTTCGTAGGTGGCCACCGCCGCCTGCTCGGTGAACACCTCCAGCTTCACGTCCACCTGCGTGGCCTGGCCCAAGAGGACGGTGATGCCCGCCTTCTTGATGGGGGCGAAGCCTGGGACGTTCACCTCGAGGACGTAGCCCTCGCCCGGGGGCAGGGTGTCGAACTCGAAGCGGCCGTCCTCGCCGCTGGTGCGCGACTGGGGCTGCTGCAGCGCGGGGCCCGTGACGGTGAGCGGCACCTCGGCGAGCGGCGCGCCCGTCGGGTCATACACATAGCCGGCCATGCGGCCGTAGTTCTGGCCGGCGGCGAGCGCGGGGGAAGGGAGGCTCGCGACCAGCGCGAGCAGCAGCAGCGCGAGCGCGCCACCGGCACGGCAAACAAGCGTCTTCATGGAGGGGCTCGGGACAGGGGAAGGGGCGCTCACAGGGAGCTCCCGACGGCGAAGAGCACGCCGGAGTACCGGGTGAGGGTGCTGATGTTCAGCTCCGTCTCAGCGCACACGTCCGTGCACAGGCCGGTGTAGCTGGAGGCGGGCTTCGCGGTGGTCGCGGTGAAGGTGCGCAGGCGCACCACCGGGGACCAGCCCTCCTCGCCCGGGAGCGCGGAGAACAGGTACACGGGCGTCTCCGACGTGGGCGCGCCCGTCGGCGGGCTCACCAGCACGCCGTCCATCACCTTCAGGTTGCCCTGGTCATCCACGGGGATTTCGCCGCCGTCCAGGTACGCCAGCTGCAGGCCGCGGTACCAGCCGCCCTGGGACGTGAAGGCGGAGTCGGCGCGCAGCGGGTTGAGGTTCGCGGACACGTCGATGATGGCGCGCAGCGCAATCGTCGTGTCGCCCGCGCCGCCGCCGAAGTTCCCCTTGGTGAGGGAGGCCGCGTCCTTGATGGCGTTGCACTGCTCGGAGGACGTGCCGTTCCAGCGCGTCACCTTCACCAGCGGGACCACCGGCGGCGTCGTGTTGCCCGTGACGGTCAGCGGCAGGTTCGTGAAGACGGGCCACTGCACCGTCTCCGGGTAGTTGTCGGTGCGGACGTCGAAGTCCGCCTTGCCGGTGACACAGCCCTCGGCGAACTCATAGGAGGTGTTCACCGCGCGCGCGGCGGGCACGTACGGCCGGCCGTCCGCGTCCACGGGGACGCCCGCGTTGGTGATGACGCCCCGGTCGTCCTTGCGCTCGGTGGCGACCTGTCCCAGGTTGTAGAAGGGCACGTTGGTGCCCCGCACCCGGGCCGTCGTGGGCCGGTAGTTGCCGCTGGTCGGCCGGAACTTGGTGTCGAGCGTCGAGGCATCGATGACGCCCTGGTAACGGTCGCCGACCTCATCGGTCGACTCACCACAGGACACACTCAGGGCTGCCACGAGCCCGAGCGCGCACTTCATTTTTGTCTGCACGGAAAATACCTCTGGGGATGGGGACGAGGTGGCGGCCCTCTAGCACGAGTGGCCGGTCCAGAGGTATCAGTTGCGTGCCGTCTCCATGACACTCACACGATTCTGCTGATGCAGCAGGATTACATCCCGACGACTCTTGTCGGGCTTGTGGTAAGGCGTGCCCGGCATGTTCGCGCAGCAGACCGACCCTCATTCCTCACGCATCCTCGGCTTCGCCGCCTTCTCCGTCGCGGTCCACGTCGGAGTCGTGGCCGCGCTGGTGTTGTTCGTGAAGCCCATGGTCCTCGAGACGGAGGAGCCCATCGACGTGGTGCTCAACCTCGTCAAGGCCCCGCCTCCGCCCCCTCCGCCTCCTCCACCCCCCGCGGCGCGCAAGACGACGCCCCGCACGGAGGTGAAGAAGCCCAAGACGGAGCTGCGTCAACCGGTTGAGGTCAAACCCGTTGTCGAGCAGAAGCCGGTCGAGGTGGAGCCGGAGCCCGAGCCGGAGCCCGCGGCGCCAGAGGAAGGCGGCGTGGAGGGTGGGGTGGAGGGCGGTGTCGCCGGAGGCGTGGTGGGTGGGGTGGTGGGCGGCGTCGTGGGCGGTGCCGTGGGTGGCACGGGGCCGGCCGAGCCGGTGAAGCCCAAGAACGTCCCGCCCTTCGTCATCCAGCGGGACGTGGTGCGGCAGACGGCGCCGCGCCTGTCGGAGGTCTTCAAGCAGGGCCACCGGGGGCAGACGCTGCAGGGCATCTACAAGGTCTGCGTGGCCACCAATGGCAGCGTCTATGAGGTCACGCCGGTGAAGTCCGTGCCCGGCGCGGATGAGGACATCATCAAGGGGCTCAAGTCGGGCTGGGAGTACAAGCCCCAGAAGGTCCCCGTGTGCTTCCTCTACAACATCCCCATCACCATCCAGTAGGCGCGGGGCCCCTGGCGCGCGGGCCTCAGGGGACGTCGACCGTGAAGGACAGCGGTGGGCCGAAGGCCTGGCCGTCGCGGTGCAGCCTCCACCGGTAGGTGGTGCGTCCCGGTGACGTCGGCGCGGTGTGAGTGAAGACGAACGTCTTCCGCTGCCCCAGGTGGATGGCTTCCCCCGGGGAGAGTCCCAGGTCCGCGGTCTGGTCGAGCGACGTGGCGCGCAGGCCGCCGCGGTCGCTCCAGGCCGTGGTGCCGGTGTTCTCCAGCGTCACCGTTCCCTGGAACGGCTGGCCGGCCTGGACCTCGAGCGCCCCTTCGGTGGTGACGACGCGTGCGTCCAGCGCGGGCGTGTCCAGGAAGGCGCCGAGCAATTGCTGGCGGAAGGGGAGGAAGGCCGTCGTCAGGGACGGGGACAGGGGGTAGTGCGAGTCCGGTCCGGGCGTCGGCAGTGGGGACAGGATGTCCTGCGTCTGGACGAAGCGCAGGAAGGCGAGAGGGAAGACGCCCGGGGCTCCCCCCAGCTCCGTGCCCCGGCTGAGGTCGTGGCAGCCGCCGCAGGACAGCGCCTGGGCGCGGGCCACCAGGTGACGGGGCGTCAGCGGGCTGCCGATGCGCAGCAGCTCGGCCTGGAGCGCGTCGGTGAAGGGGGTGGGCGCGGCGGTCTTGTCGAACTCGGCGAGGAAGTCGTCCACGCTGCCGAAGGACGGCATGGAGCTGCTCTGCGCGGCGTTGAAGACGTCCGGGACGGCGTAGTTGAAGCGGTTGAAGTCATCCACCGCGAGGGCCTCCACCTGGGTGACGAAGAAGTCCCGGAAGGCCACCGCGAGGGGGTGGGTATTCTGGAGGTTGAAGAAGTCTCCCCGGGGCGTCGACTTCACCGTGGTGGGGAGGAATCGCAAGGTGCAGCCCGTGGCGTCGCACTGCCGCTTCAGCTTGAACTCGCGCAGCATCCACGGGTTGGGCGCGCCGATGCCCGCCTGCATGAACATGTTGACGCGCACCTGCCCGAGGCCCGCGGGGTTGTCCCCATAGTGTTGGGGGTGGATGACGGGCGGGATTCCCGGGGCCAGGCCCTCGAAGAAGAGCGCGTCCAAGAGCGCCCGCCGCTCGGCGGCGTCCTCCAGGGTGGAGAGTGCTGCCCACGCCTGGGCTACCGGACGGCAACCCTCCAGCCCCAGCTCGGGTGAGGGATTGGGGAGCGCGCCCTCCAGGATGAAGCGGTTGCGGGAGCGCACCTGCGGGGCCGGGACGAACCGCGCGAAGGACATGCGGTACTCGCCGCAGTGGGCGCCGTCCACCGGGGCCAGGTCGAAGCGGTTGAAGAGGCCCACGAGCACATACCGGTCGAGCGCGGCCGTCGTGGTGCTCGCCTCGGTGCCCTCGAGGGTCCGGCAGGGATAGGGCGCGCCGTTGACGGTGTTCCCGTCGTCGGAGCAATGGGGACCTCCGGGAAGGTCCGGCTGGCCGGGCGCGGGGTTCTGCGTGTCCCAGAGCTGGCGGAAGAGCTGCTCCGCGGTGAAGCCCGTACCCCCGGCCTGCCGCACGAGCTGCTCGAACACGCGGCGCGCGGTGATGGGCGACACGGTGGCGTGGTCGGAGATGGCCAGCGAGCGCAGCGGGTCCAGCGTCGTCGCGGTGAGGGATGCGCGATGGGCGAGCGGACTGGTGTGGAGTCCTCCGCGCTCGGAGTGCAGGGATTGGGCGAGCACGGGCGTGGCTTTGAGCAGGAGGAGTCCCGCCACGAGGGCAGGTGAAGTGAGGCGTTGAAGGCTTCTCATGCGAGGGGCTCCAGGGGAGGGCGGGGTGTCTGGGCAATCATTCGGGAAGGGCGAGGCCTTGAAATCTTCCCCAACCCAGGCGGGTCAGCGCTGACAAGGGCGTCTGGCGCGCACCGATGCCCACCGTGGGCAGGGTTTGCGGGTTCGCCTAGAGTCAAAGCCTTCCACATCCGAGAGGTCTTCACCTGGACCTGGCAACACTGAACAAGCTCCTGACGGTTGGCGTACAGAACGGCGCTTCGGACATCCACTTCAGGCCCGGCGACCCGCCCATCTACCGGGTGAACGGCGTGCTGCGCCCGCTGAAGATGGAGAAGCTCCACGCGGACCACACCCGCCAGGTGGCCATCCACGTCATCTCCGACCCGGCCATCAAGCCGCAGATCGACCAGCTGCAGGAGTGCGACGCCTCGTACAGCCTCCCGGGGGTCGCGCGCTTCCGCGTCAACATCTACCGGCAGCGCGGCTCGCTGGCGTGCATCCTGCGCATCATCCCGGATGAGATTCCCACCATCGACGGGCTGGGCCTGCCGCAGGTGCTCAAGAAGATCGCAGGCAACGAGCGCGGGCTGGTGCTGGTGACGGGCGCGACGGGCTCGGGCAAGAGCTCCACGCTGGCGTCGATGATCGACCACATCAACCGCACGGAGAACCTGCACGTCCTCACCATCGAGGACCCCATCGAGTTCATCTACAAGAACATCAAGTCCTCCATCTCCCAGCGGGAGATCGGCCCGGACACCAAGGGCTTCGCCATCGCCCTGCGCGCGGCGCTGCGCCAGGACCCGGACGTCATCCTGGTGGGCGAGATGCGCGACACGGAGACCATCGACATCGCGCTGAAGGCCTCGGAGACGGGCCACCTGGTGCTCTCCACGGTGCACACCACGGACGCCTCGCGCACCATCAACCGCCTGGTGTCGGTGTTCCCCGCCGAGGAGCAGACCATGGTGCGCATGCGCCTGGCGGACTGCCTCAAGGGGACCATCTCCCAGCGCCTGTTGCCCCGCGCCAGCGGCAAGGGCCGCACGGTGGCGCTGGAGATCATGGTGCAGACCAAGACGGTGGAGCAGTACATCCGGGATGACCGCGCCAGCGAGCTCAAGGATGTCATCGAGAAGGGCCGCGACATGTTCGGCATGCAGTCCTTCGACCAGCACCTGACGCAGCTGTACCGCGAGGGCATCATCACCCTGGAGACGGCGCAGAGCGCGGCCTCCAACCCCGCCGACTTCCAGCGGGCGCTCGAGTTCGATTGACGGCCGTGCGCGGCAGCGCCCGGAGCGGGGTGGCTCCGGGCGCTGGAGTGGACCTCAGGGCGCGGTCCAGATGGCGGCGATGCCTTCGTTCTCGGAGGCGCCACCCGTCGTGTCGACGAAGAGGGACCGGATGGGCTTGCTCGACTGGAAGCCCACGAACTCGAAGGTGTGGGTGTTCGTGTCGAGGGCCGCGTCCTCGATGACCTCCTGGGTGGCGTCCGTGAAGGTCAACGTCACCTTGTGCACCGCCCGATGGTTGGTGAGCAACTCCAGTCCCACCGCCGAGACGGGCCTGAGGAAGGCCAGCTCGAAGTCGTCCTCGCCGTTGACGATGAGGGTGGGCTTCACGGGGAGGGGGTTGGTGTTGTTGTGGTTCCAGCCGGGCCCGACGAAGCAGAGCCAGTTGTTCGTGCTGGCGCGGGGCGCCAGGACGTTGACGGTGGGCGCGCTGGCGCCCCACGGCAGGTCGACCCCCGGCGGCGTCCGCACGCAACTGGAGGCGGCGCCCGACGGATGGTCGGGGTACGCGTCGAACGCATTCACGGGGAATGGCAGCAAGGTGGCCCCGGTGGCCGCGGTGAAGTCCACCTGCTGGGTGAAGACCTGGGACAGCCCCTCTCTCCGCGTGGCGAGCGGTTCCGCTTCCTCGTCCTGCATCGGAGCCCCGCATGAGAGCAGGATGCCACAACCCAGAATCCACATCGAACCGCGAACGTTCATCGCCGCTGCTCCTTGGAGGGTGTCTGAAGATGGGTATTGCGTGGCTCAGCCTGCGAGAGAACCGGTGCCGCGACAAGGTGCTGGATGCATGTTCTCCCGAGTTCCGAGGTGACGGTGTGTCACCTCGCCGTAGCGAAGGTGGCGCTCCTGGCCGCCGTGGAACAGACCCGGGAGGCCTCACGCCGAAGCACGGCTTGACCGGGGCGCCGCCCCTCGGGGGGGCGCGACTTGAGGGATGGGCGGATGGCTGTGATTGGACGCGACCTGGGACGTGCCATGCCCCGTTCGGGGTGAGGGGCCCTGCTCTGGATGATAAGGATTTCCACCCTGGCGCGGGGTTGACCCACGTCGTGTCCGTCTGGCTTGGTGTCTCTTCCATCCCCTCTCAGTGGAGGTCGAGTGACGAACCTGGCACGCGTGTGTCTTGTCCCGCTGATGCTGACATCCCTCTTGTGGAGCGCCTGTGGCGCCGAACCCGCCGCGCCCCCGGAGGCGCCGCCGGCCCCGAGCGCCGCGAAGCGACGCTTCGTCCCGGGGCAGGCCATCGTGAAGCTCAAGGACTCGGTCCGGGGCCTCTCCGGTGACGCGCTCCCCACCGTGCGAGGGTTCCGCTCCACGCACGTCCAGGCGCTCTCGAGTGGCGCGGTGGTGATGTCATTGGAGCCGGAGGCGGGGCGCCCGGCGGCGTCCATCGCGGAGGAGGAGGCGCGCACGCTGGAGGCCATCGCCGCGCTGCGCGAGGACCCGGGCGTGGAGTACGCGCACGAGAACCTGTACCTGGAGTTCTTCGCCACGCCGTCGGACCCGCTCTACCCGCTGCAGTGGAACGCCCCGGCCATCGGCCTGCCCTCGGCGTGGAACACCGTCACGGGCAACGTGAAGATCGCCGTGCTGGACACGGGCCGGCTGGACCACCCCGACCTGCAGGGCGCGTGGACCCCGGGCTACGACTTCGGCGAGGGGGACGCGGACCCCTACGACACGAACACCTACCACCACGGCGTCCACGTGGCGGGCATCCTCGCGGCGCGCGCGAACAACGGCGTGGGCGGGGCGGGCATCTGCTGGGGCTGTCAGCTCATGCCCGTCAAGGTCTCCAACACGGGCAACGGCGTCACCCTGGCCACCGTGGACGAGGCCATCCGGTACGCGGCGGACCACGGCGCGCGCGTCATCAACATGAGCTTCGGCACGGCGTATGACGCCGGCAATCCCTCCGCCATCTATCCCTGCTCGAACTATCCCGACATCCAGAGCGCGGTGAGCTACGCCGTCTCCAGGAACGTGGTGGTGGTGGCCGCCGCGGGCAATGACGGCGTGCAGGGCTTCCAGGCCGCGAACGTCACGCCGGCCTCCTGCAACGGCGTGCTCGCCGTGGGCGCCACCACGAAGACGAACACGCGGGCGGCGTGGAGCAACGGGGGCTCCCGGGTGGACCTGATGGCGCCGGGCGGCACCGCCAGCTCCGGCTTCTTCGGCGAGGGCATCGGCTGTCCCGCCAATGACCCCAACACGTGGGACCCGTACTCGGGCACGGACCAGATTGTCGCGCCCTGGGCCATCGGCAAGCCGCACGGCGCGCTGCTGACAGGGGATTACTGCCACCGCTACCTGAGCGGGACGTCCATGGCGGCGCCGCACGTGGCGGGCCTCGCGGCGCTCATCCTGTCGCAGAAGCCGTCCATGACCCCCGCGCAGGTCGCCGCGCGCCTCAGGAGCACGGCGACGCTGGTTCCGGGCTGTGGCTCCCACTGCGGCTCCGGCCTCATCAACGCGGCCGCGGCCGTCTACACGAACCTGCCGCCGCGCCCCCAGCAGGGCACCTGGTACAACGCCTCGCGCCCGGGCAACGGGCTGGACATCCAGCACACCGCGCCCGACGCGCTCTACGTCACCTGGTACACGTACACTGCCTCGGGCACCCCCATCTGGTACGTGAGCCACCTGCAGGCCGAGCCCGGCGAGTGGCGGGGAGCTTTGCTGCGCGCGTCGTGGAATGGCTCGAGCGCGACGCTGACGACGGTGGGCGGCATGCGCTTCACGCACAGCGCCGGAGCGTGGACCTTCCACTGGAGCCTGGGGGCGCTGTCGGGCAGTGAGCCGGTGCAGTTCTTCGCGTTCGCCAGCGGCACGCCGGTGATGAACCTGACGGGGGCCTGGTACCAGGCGACCGAGTCCGGCTGGGGCGCCACGGTCCACAGCATGGGCAACACCCACTTCGCCAACGTCACCGTCTATCAGGGCAGCACGCCCGTGTGGGTGCAGGGCGTGGCGACCAGCCCGTATACGACGCTGTCGTTCCCGCTGACATATGTCACCGGCACGAACCTCTGCCCGGGCTGCGGCGGCACGCCGTCCACGTCGTCCATCCCCGTGGGCACGCTCTCCGTCTCCGGCTCGGTGGGAGCGCCCGGCGCCGTGTCCTCGTCCCTGTCGCTGAGCTTCCCGGGTGGGACGTGGAACCGCCCGTCGTTCACCTTCAGCCGGCTGACGGGGCCGTAGTCCCTGTGACACCTCCGCTCCGGAGGGACGGTGCCTTCCGGAGCGGGGCGTGTGGGCGCTACGGCCTGCAGTGGGATTGCAGGTCCAGGCCCAGGTCGAGGTAGGCGCGCGCGCCGCTCTTCCAGAACTTGCGCATCACGTGCTCCGCCTGGGGCATGGTGCGCGTGGTGCCCGAGCCGCAGACCTCCGTCTTGATGATGGGCGCGTACGCCTCGAAGACGGCCTGGTCGAGGAACGCGCTGCCGTCCCCCGCGGACATGTGGCAGGTGCGGCAGTAGGGCTTCACGACGCCGTTGTAGAGCGCCAGTCCCTTCTGCTTCGTCTGCTTCCACTGAGGGGGCACGTAGGTGTCATTGGCCATCGCCGTCACGTCGCTCACCGCCTTGGGCGCGTACATGCCGGTGATGAAGTCGGTGATGGCCGCCGTGGGCGAGGTCCTGGTGATGAGGTCGTTGAGGGAGCGCAGCGCGTTGGCCTGCTCGGCGTAGGTGAAGCCCGGGGCGTTGGAGTACCGGAAGCTGAAGACGTCGAAGGGCAGGAACTTCGCCTGGCCGGACACGGAGTTGTTGACCGGGTTGTACGTCGCCCGGATGCCATGGCACGTCAGGCAGTTGCCGGGCACGAAGGTGTTGTCGGCCGCGTTGTCGAGCTGCGCCTTGGGGGCCAGCGCGCCCTGGGCGTCGTACACCATGAACTGGACGCTGTTGGCGGTGTTCGCGGGCGGGGTGAAGACCATGGCCACGGTGGCGAACTCGTTCGTCCGGCTCACCGCGTCCGCGAGCGCGATGGCGGAGCTGCCGCCGAAGACGGGCACGCCGTTGAGCTGCTCGGCGTAGTTGCTCACGTAGCAGGCGACGCCATTGGGCTGCGACGGCACGGGGAAGGAGCGGCAGTGCATCTCCCGGCCAATCCCCAGGTCGCCGTCGTTGTAGTAGGTCGCGGTGACCTCGCTGTTGGGGAAGCCGAACTTCGTGCGGAAGGCGGCGAGCGTCGCGGGCGCCTGGATCTGCGCGTAGTACTGCAGCGTCTCCGCCTCCTCCGCGGCCGCGCTCGGGAGGTTGCTCTGCTTCTTGCCCAGGAACACCGTGCGCGCGCCCGGGGCCGCGTCGACGGGGCTGTTGCGGGTGGAGACCAGCGCGGAGCGGTTGAGGCCCACGCCCTGGCACTCGGTGCCGAGCACGTTCCAGGGCTCGTTGACGTTGGCGGCGAAGCAGTCCGGGTAGGTGATGTCGTCGAAGGTGTAGAGCGTGGTGTCGCCGTCGGGGTCCTTGGCCACCGCGCGCACCTTCACCAGGCCGCCGGTGGACCAGCGCAGCGAGAAGCCGATGTGCGGCACCGGCGCGGCGGTGACGCTCCAGTGGAAGAGCGGGTCGGTGCTGTTGAACGAGGTGGGGGTGGTGACCGTCGTCGCCGTGGCGAACTGGGTCCAGTTGGAGTCCAGGGTCGGGTCCAGGCCTGGATTGTTCATGACCTGGAGCGAGATGGGGATGTTGGGTTCGGGGTAGTAGCCCTCGAACCGGAAGGTCTCGCCAATCACCGGGTCCCCGGTGGTGGTGCCGTTGTGCGGGCCGGTCATGCAGGCCGTGGCGGCCACCAACGAGAGACACACGAGCGCGAGACGCCGGGATGGAATCGGCGACATGGACGGAAGCTCCTTCTCGGGGAAGGTGCCCGGAATGGGCTCGTCCCTTGTCCCTGAACGGAGCTCGCCCGGAATTCCCCTCACCGGCGCGTGCGGGACTTCATGTGCTCCCGGTGGACGTCGCGGGGCGGAGCTCCGACAGGGCCGAGCTCCAGGCCTCCAGCGCGGCGTCGAGGTCCTCCTCGGAGGTCTGGAGTCCCAGGCTGAAGCGCAGGGCGGAGTCCGCGCGCCATGGCGCCCCGGGGAACGCGGCGGCCACCACGGGAGAGGCCACCACGCGCGCCTGCTGACACGCGGAGGTCCTCGCCACGCACAGGCCGCGCAGGTCGAGCGCGGTCTCCATCCTGCGTGCCTCCACGCCAGGCACCGAGACATCCAGGATGGGGCCCACCCAGTCGGGCCCCGTGTTGTGGACGAGGTCCGGGCAGCTTCGCTGGAGCCCCGCGAGCAGCCGCTCCGCCTGGGCCCTCGCTCGCGGCAGTCCTTCGCGCAGGGCAGGGGCGCGGACGCGGCAGGCCGCGCCCATGCCGATGGCGGCAATCCAGGGCGGTGTCCCGGGGGCTTCGGGGAAGCGCGGCTCGCGTCGGCCCGCGGGAGCGAAGGCCAGCTCGCGAGGCACGCGCAGCACCGCGACACCCGGAGGTCCTCCGAGCTTCTGGGAGGCGCAGGCGAGGAAGACGCGAGGCGCGAGCAGGGGGCGGAGGTCTCTCCAGGCCGCCGCCTGCACCGCGTCCACCACCCACCAGGCGCTGGGAGCCAGCGCCAGCAGCGGCGCGAGGTCGGGGGCGGTGCCCAGCTCCTGGTTCATCGCGGACAGGGCCACCACGGCGGCGCCCTCGAGCAGCGGAGCGGCGACGGTGGGCGTCAGGCTTCCGCCCGGCTGGGACAGCCAGCGCACCTCACGGCCGGAGGACTCGGCTTCCTCGACGACGTTTCGTACGGCGGGGTGCTCCAGGCGACTGGAGACGAGGGGGCCCGAGCAGAGGGACAGGGCCGAGCGCAAGGCGCGTCCCAGCGCGGCCGAGCCGCTGGCTTCCCACCGCAGCTCGGCGTGGAGGCAGCCCAGGTAGCTGGACACCTCGATGCGGGCCTGGTCCAGCGCGGCGCGGGCCTTGCGTCCCGCCGCGTGCACGGAGGAGGGGTTGCTTGCGCCCTCGCGCATCACGCTCAACATGGCTTCCAGTGCGGCTTCATACACGGGCGTGGAGGCCGCGTGGTCCAGGTACGTCATGCCGTGACTCTATCGCGCCGCCCCGCCGTCAACGCCAGCCGCGCTCCTTCACGAGGATGGACAGGCGCTCATGGTCACGAGGCGAGGTCGCCAGTCGGACGGTGGCCCCCTTCGATTCGAGGAGGATGTTCATGTCTTCCCATGCGCCCGCGCGGTAGGACCGTCCCGGTTCCAGGCCGGGCAGGTGCTTCACCGTCGCGGGAAGCTCCCTGGCACCCGGGCTCGTGCGGAGCGGGATGCTGTCGCCAGGGAGTGGCTCGAATGAGAGGGATTGAAGCCCCTGGGCGTGGGTCATCCAAGGGATGAGCGCGTCGAAGGTCCGGAAGACCAGTCGCTCCCCGGGACGCTGGGACCAGGCCTCGGAGGGGAGGGCCCACACGTCCTCGGTGAGCTGGAGGGTGCCGGGAGACAGTCTGGGAAAAGGCTGGGTGGCCCCTGGCAACTGGTCCGGTGAAGGCTTGCTCCGCCAGGTCGTGTGAAGCCAGTCGGAGAAGGCCAGGGAGAGCAGCTGCGTGCCCGCCCAGCTCAGGTAGTCAGGGGTGCTGGGCTCCAGCGTGCCCCGGTCCGCCGAGATTCCGAGCATGGAGGGCCGCTCGGGATGGGTCGACTCGTCGGTGATGGCGAAGCCGACGCCCTGAGGGTCTTCGTAGGCGAGCCGGAACTGTCTGGGGAGGTCCTCGAGGTCGAGCCGGAACGTGTCGCTCCAGGCGCGGTACTCGGTCAGCAGCCGCTTCACTTCCTTGCGGCCCTTGGCGAGCTCCGGCTCACCGAGGAACCCGGCGAAGAGCGGAGACCAGCCCACCGGTTCCCAGAAGGCGCGGAGCGTGGCGGGCTCCTTGTCGCCCAGCTCCACGTCCCTGCGAGACGACGCGAAGTCCTTCAGCCGGGTGGCGAGCAGTTGGTGCAACCCGGTCGCCTCCTGACGGATGGTCAGGGCCTCCTCAGAGACGGCAGGGGCCTTCGCGGGGCGCTTGCTCCGAGGGGCCCGTGTGGAGGGCGCGGGTGCTTCAGGTGGGGGGCCCGCCCAGGGGTCCTTGTTCGGAGCAACCTTCTGCCGGACACGAGCCTTGTGGGCCTTGAGCCATTCCAGCATCTGGGGGCCGTGTTGCGCCTCCACGAGCACGCTGAGCGTGGGGGAGGGGGGATGCCGGGATATCCAGACATGCATCCCGTCGATGATGCCGAAGGCATGATGGCGCGGCGCTTCCCGCGGGGACGACTGGGAGGTGAAGGCTCGCAGTCCTGGCAGGGTGGGGTGCTCGGGCTCCAGCTCCTTGCCTCCGTCTGTCATGAAGGTGAAGCCGGAGCCGGGAGGGCCCAGGGTGGGGAGCTGCTCCGTGGGCACCGAGAGGGCGAAGTCGACGTAGTGGGCGAACGAGCGGAAGACGAAGTTCGTCAAGGCCTGGGGAGGCGGCGGCTTGCCGTGGAGGTGGCGTGGGTCGTGGCCCAATCCCCAGACGCCATCGCCCAGCTCCCAGAGGCCGGTGAAGAGCGGTGCGAAGGGGGCGGGTCCTTTCAACGGGGGACCGGGCAGCACCAGGGCCCTGCGCAGCGACATCACCCACAGGATGGTGGCATGGACCACGGCATCCACATAGCTGGGGCACGACATCACCGGCGTGGGTGACTCCGGTCGCACTTCGAAGACAGGAGGGTCTTCGGCGTCGGAGGTTTCGTCCGCATAGGCGAGGGCCGAGGTGAAGGCATAGACGATGCGAAGCTTGCGGGGCAGCCTGCTCCAGGGCGGCCCCTCGTCGGCCCTGCGGGGTGGATTCGAGGCGGAGCGCGCGACCCGAGCGTGCATGGATGACCCGCTTGAGCGGGCCCGTGGAGCTGTACTCGAAGCGCAATCGGGCCTGGGGACTGAGCCCCAGGGTCTCCAATCGGTAGCGCGTGGACTTGGGGCGGCGCCTGAAGTGCAAGACCCACTGGGGATGCGGGCCGCCGTAGTGCTGGAGTTCCAGGTCGTCTCGGGTGCCCCGCAGCTCCATCTGATGCGCAGGGCTGAGCAGCTTGCCACAGGTGTCGAAGCTGCCTTTCGAGTCCTCGAGCGGGTGTTCGACCCCCTGCGGGTCGAGATAGGCGAACCCCTCCAATGTCTGACGGAGCTCGTGTTGGAAGCCATGGCGCCACCCGGGTCCCAGCGGCGCCTCGGCGGTCTGGGTGATGAGCGCGGTGCTATAGAATCGCTCGAAGACGAGCGGAAGCGTGCCTGGGATGGCGAAGTCGAGCCAGGTGTTGAAGAGAACCCCTGACGCGACGTCCACAGGGTGTCCGACCGAGACGCGTCCACTGGCGCTCATGGGGCCTCGCGCAGGTTCGACTGCCTTTGCGGGTGACTATTCTTCCTTTCCCTTGTCGTTGTCCAGGCGGGCCCCTACTTGGGACTGTCGAGATGAGTCTTTCGCCGGAGGGGCAACAAGCCGAAGCCGGGGCCCGCATGGGCCCCGGCTCCAGGTGTCCCGCGTCTGGTTCAGTAGTTGGCCCAGGGGTTGGAAATCACGTACATGCGCATGTCGCGGTGGGCGCAGAACGTGCGGCGCGCGACCAGGTGCTTGGGCTGTCCGGCGACGGCGCGGACCAGCAGGTAGCTGGCGTTGCTGCCGCCGTTGTTCGCGAGCGGCCAGTCACCGATGAAGGGCGCGGCCGGGGTGAAGTTGTGGTTGGACCAGTTCCAGGAGAAGCCGCTGCCGGCCCAGTCCTCGGTGATGGCCCAGGAGGCCGTCGGCCCCCCCTGGATGAAGAACCACTCGTCCCGTCCATCCACGGAGTCGAGGTTGCCCGTCAGGAGCGCGTCCTGGGGGCCCTGCGGATAGCCCACGCCACCGATGTGGTTGGCGCCGTACGTGCTCCAGCCCCACGCGAATTCGCCGTTGACGTAGTGGAAGGTCGTCGCCCAGCTGGCGAGCCCCAGCAGCTCCTCCTTGCCGTCACCGTTGGTGTCGCCGCCGTTGCGCAGGTGGTGGCGGTAGCCGTACATGCCATGCGCCGTGTTGCCCTGGGTGCTCCAGAGCCAATCCCAGCCCGTGCCCGCCGCGTTGAGGCGGAAGAGGGTGATCCACCCGCTCGCGCTCACGCCGACAAGCTCATCCTTCTGGGCGGGAGCCGCCAGGTCGAAGTTGCCGGAGACGAGGTAACCGCCCCCGTTGGAGTGGGCGAAGAGCTGGTCGGACGTGCTGCCGTAGCTGCTCCAGCCCCAGTTCCAGGTGCCGTTGTCGAAGTGGAACAGCGTGACCCAGGAGGCGACCCCCAGGGCCTCGTCCTTGCCGTCCCCGTCGAAGTCACCGATGACCAGGTTGTTGCGATAGTCGTAGATGCCGCCGCCCGCGCTGGGGGAGCCGTTGTTGCTCCAGCCCCACTGCCAGTCGCCGTTGCGGTAGTGGAACATCGTCATCCAGCCATTGGTGTCCACGCCGAGCAGGTCCTCGGCGCCGTCGCCATCGAAGTCACCGACATAGTGCTTCGCATAGGCGGCGACGCCGCCCTGGCTCGTCGCCGTCCAGACCTTGTTCCAGCCGGGGCTCTGGCCGTTGACGGCGACCGTGGTGGTGCTCTGGTCGATGAGCTGGCCCATGATGTTCTGGATGGAGAGCGTCACCGTGACGCTCTGGCCCGGCGCGAGTCCGGAGGGGATGATGCCGCTCAGGGACACGGTCGCCGAGCCGGAGATGGGCTGGAAGGCGCCCACGGCGATGCCATTCCAGGCGGCCTGGAGGTTCTGCACGGTGAAGGCGCCGGACTGTGACAGGGTCATCCGGTACATCCCCGTCGCGAGCCCGGACGAGGTGCCGCTGTAGTTCACGAAGTTCTGGCCGGAGTTCGCCAGCGTTCCCGCGCAGAACGTCACCACCGCGGCGTGGGAGACCGTGGGCAGCACGAGCGTGAGCACGAGCGTGCACAGCCTGAGCAGGGGAGGGGCGGACCTTTGCATGAAGAGCCTCGAGGGGAAGTCCCGCGCGGGGTTGCGCGGGGCTCGTACCACGAAGCATCGGGTATGCCATTGCAAGTGCACTCAGACTACGGAACGTGGACTCGCTGCGGTGTCACCTTCCGGGCCACATGGTCGCCTCGAACTGTGGCGGGTCTGGTTACACGTGAGTGGTGACATCGCTGGTGCGACGCGGTGTTGCTTGTGTATGCACATCCACTTCTGGAGTACAGCAGTCCTCGCTCGTGGCAGACGCTCCCTCTCTTCGTGATGCTCTCGCGGGCCACCGCGGTGCTCCAGTCCGTCGAGCAGGGCAAGCTCACCCTGGAGGACACGCTGACGCAGCACCTGCCCGCGAGCGTGACGGCGCGCATCGCGAACGCCTCCTCCATCACCGTGGCCATGCTGCTCGCGCACCGCTCGGGCATCCCCGAGTGGGTCACCGAAGAGACGAACCTGGCCATCGTCATGGACCCGGAGCACGTCTGGTCGCTCGAGGAGATTCTCGGCATCTCCGGCGCGCAGTCCCCGGCGTTCCCTCCCGGCTCCCAATATGGCTACTCCAACACGAACTACGTGCTCCTCGGCGAAATCCTCTCCGCCGTGGAGGGCCGCGGCTGGCGCGAGGTCGTCCGCGAGCGGGTCATCGAGCGCGCGGGCCTTTCCCACACCCGTGCGCCCGAGCCCGCAGACCTGTCCTGCCCCGCGCCCTGCGCACGCGGCTACGTCCCCATGGATGAGGAGATGGCCGACCTCACCGTCGTCGACCCCTCCATGGCCGGGGCCTCGGGTGGCCACGCGCTGGAGACCACCGTCGCCGACCTGCTCACCTTCTGGAAGAAGCTGCGCGCGGGCGCCCTCTTCGAGCGCGAGCAGACGCTGGAGTCCATGCTCGCGTTCCAGTCCGCGCCCGAGCCCGAGTCACGTCTGGTGGGCTACGGGCTCGGCGTGATGCGGCTCGAGTCCCAGGGCGTCGTCGCCCTCGGCCACCTGGGCACCACCGCGGGCTACCAGAGCTTCATGCTCTACCTCCCCCAGACACGTCGCTACCTCACGGGGAGCATCAACGTGATGGGAGACCTGGCCGCGGTGCTCGAGCCCCTCCTGGAGCGCGCGGGCCGCCCCTGAGTCCCTACCGGGCCTTCCTCGGCGCGCGCTTGGGTGCCTCGTCGTGGAAGCCCGCCACCAACATGCCCAGGTTCCGCGCGAGCGCGACCGCCGTCTCCACTGGCACCCTCACGTCCTTGAGCTTGTTGTGCTGTGGGTCCAGGAACGTCCCCACCGTCTCCCGGAAGTCCACGCGCGCGAGCATGCAGCCCCGGAAGTTGCTGCCGCTCAGGTCGGTGCCGGTGAAGTCCGAGTCCGTCAGGTCCGAATCATAGAAGTTCGACTCCCGCGCGATGCAGCGCAGGAAGTCCGTCTTCCGCAGGCTCAGCCCGACGAACGAGCAATACGACAGGCCACACTCCACGAACCCCAACTCAGGGTTCGACGCGAGGTTGCTCCAGTCGATGCCCATCAGCTTCGAGCCCTCGAAGCGCACGTCCCGGAGCGCGGTGGAGGGCATCTGCGCCCGCGTGAGGTTGCTGCCGCGCACCGCGCAGTTCTCCAGCCGCGAGCCCTTCCACCGGCTCTCCTGGAGCTGACAGTTCTCGAACGTGCAGCGATAGAACTCCTTGTCGGTCAGCACCACGCCCTGCAGGTCGAGCCCCACGAAGGTCTCGTTCGCGAACGACTCCTCGCGCACGAGCCGCTCCACCACCTCCGTGTCCATCCCGCGCTCCGTCGTCATGTCCGCTGTCTCCTCGACCCGCCACCACACGCGAGCCTGGAGCGTGCCCCGCCCACACGCGGAGCACCTCCTCGACGAGCCGGGCGGGGCGCGCGTTCATCATGCACGCTCCCTCCAAGGGCGACGACGGGATTGATGACCCCCTTCCCACCGCGCGCGAGGTGACGCGCGACATGGCCAGACACCCCTCGGAAAACAGCCGGGGAGGGCCTCCTGGTGGCCGCGCTGTCGGTCCTCGCGAGCGCAGGGTGGCCGGCGGTGCATCCCGGGACTTCCCCTCGCACGGCGACGCCCCACCGTGCGCGACAAGGCCCTTCCCGGGGCACCCCCCACGTCCGATTTCGTGACGCGCAAGGCGAAGAAAACCGCGCGTCACCCGGTCCGGCTCAGTCCCGGGTGACGCCGGGCGCGGG
This sequence comes from Myxococcus sp. AS-1-15, assembly GCF_020037055.1. Taxonomy (NCBI): domain Bacteria; kingdom Pseudomonadati; phylum Myxococcota; class Myxococcia; order Myxococcales; family Myxococcaceae; genus Myxococcus; species Myxococcus sp. AS-1-15. The sequence goes on from NZ_JAIQDF010000001.1 coordinate 1,217,581, forward strand.
CACGGCGCGAATCCAGTCGATGTCGAACGGGTTTCCCACGCTGCTCACCGGGTCCAGGCGCAGGTCGGTGATGGTGCCCGTCCAGTCGACATGTCCCGCCACCTCGAAGGTGAGCGTCTGGTACGCGCCGTTGCCGGTGTAGACGGTGCTCGTCGCGCGCGTGCCGGAGAAGCCGGGCAGGGTGGCCGTGGCGAAGAAGAGCTCCAGCGTGGTGTTCTGCGTCGCGCGCATCCGCACCTGGACCTTCGCCACGCGGCTGGCGCGGAAGTGATAGGCGGTGTTCACCACCTGCGCGTCGCCGGTGCCCGAGCCCGTCCCGGTCAGCACGCCCCCCGTGACGGCGAGCCCGGAGACGTTCGCGGATGCGCTCCAGCCCTCGACGTCCCCCGCCGCGTTGAACTCGGCGCCCAGGTCTCCCGCGTCGAACGGGTGGCGACCCGCGACGATTTCGGCGGCGTCCGACATCTGGTCCCCGTCCGTGTCGAGCGGCGGCACCGCGAAGTCCGTGCTCCAGTGGATGACGAAGTTCTGCGCCCTCCCGGTGGCCACCGCCTTGATGTACAGGTCCCCGCCCTGCTGCACGAAGTACGCGGAGTTGGCCGAGGCCCGCAGGTTGGCCAGCGAGGTGCGCGAGCCGAAGCCCGCTTGCGACGACGCGACACCCAGGCCCCCCAGCTTCCCGAAGTCCTTGAACCGGGCGACGTAGGTGTCGCCCACGCTGGCGTCCTCCATGTTCATCGCCACCGTCCTCACGGAGGGCAGGGACGCATAGGCATACGTGTACTCGAAGCCCTCGTTCACCAGGAACGGGAGCTGGTGCCACTCCCGATAGCCGTGGATGTAATAGACGTGCGCGGTGGGCGTCCCCACCTTCTCCCGGGTGACGGCGACGTCGGGCGTCTGCTCGAAGGACACGCCATAGGTGAGTCGCGACAGCACGAAGCGGTGGTCGCTGCGGTACGCGTTCTCCCAGTTCGCGGGACGGAACTCGTCGCCCACGCGCATGAAGGGATGGCTGGAGACGATGGTGGTGTTCGGCTTGCCGCTGATGCCGCCCGTGAGGTCGCGCAGCGCGATGGACCAGAAGCGCGGGTGCTCGTTGTCGTTGGCGTCGGTGTTCGCCTTGGGCGTCAGGTCGTAGTTGCCCAGGCTGATGCGCGGCGTCCCCGCCGGCGACACCGTGTTCCCGGTGAACAGGTGGTTGGGGTGCTTGATGGCGGCGCCGGTGTTGATGAGGAGGTTGGCGTTGGCCGCGTTCCAGCCGACGAAGTGCGAGTCCCGGACCTGGCCCGCGCCGTCGTACACCCGGTAGGCATGCTGCGCTCCAGTGTAGAGCGACTCACCGGAGTTCGCCACGAACAGGCTCTGGTCGATGGTGCTGTAGCTGGCCATCATCGCCGCGGTGTGGTTGTCGACGAAGATGTTGTTGCGGAAGACCAGGTTGTCGGACGGGCCGCCCGCGCCGATGCCGGTGTAGATGGCCAGGTCATTCGCGTACCAGGTGCTGTCCTCGATGAGGTGGAGCGCCGGGTCATCCCAGCCGAGGTTGGGCTGGATGGCGTGGGTGGGGGACAGCCCGTCGAAGATGTCGAACCCGGAGCCGGTGCTGTGCGCGCTGTTGCCCTTGAACGAAATCATCGGCAGCCGCCAGGGCTCCATGCTGCTGAAGCGCCCATCGGTCGCGGACTGCCCCATGGGCTTCTTGGGGAAGGCGAACCAGAACCCCGTGCCCTCGGTCCCCGCGGCGACGTTGTCCTCGAACGTGTTCTGCGGGTTGGTGATCCAATAGCTGGCGGGCGTGCGGTTCTGGAGCTGTACGAACTCGTTGTCGGAGGGCGTCAGCTGGTCGCCGGGCGCGGGGCGCCGGGTGAGCAGCGTCACGTTCTTCTTGATGACGTTGAAGCGCTCGCTGCCGTCCTCCAGGAACACGCCGTGCCCGACGTGGTCATGGAAGAAGTTGTTCTCCACCAGCGTGCTCTCCGTGCCGTGGATGGTGATGGCCCGGTTGTAGGACTGGTGGATGCTGGAGTTCTTGAAGTACTGGCCCGCCCCCGCTGCTCCGAGCATGTGCCAGTGGAACGGATAGCGGCCGAGCAGCTTCTTCTGGCCCATGTTGTACAGCTCGACGCCGCTGATGTACGCGGCCGCGTCGGTCATGACCATGACATGGCCCCCGTGTCGGGTGGCCGTGGAGGCGGCATCTCCCTGGACCTTGAGGTTGTGGGTGAGCAGGCCCACCTGCGCGCGCAGATCCGCCGTCCACGTGCGCGAGCCCTGGGTATAGGTCTTCACCACGCCGGTATGCGCGAAGGTGAGCGGGCTCGACAGCGCCACCCGGGTGTTCCCCTCCGACAGGCCGGTGATGGTCCGCTTCTCCGCCTCGTTCGGGTTCAGGTGGCTGGAGACCACGACCAGGGTGTCTCCCACGCGCCAGTCCACCGCTTGCTTGAGGAGGAGGGAGGTGCTCCCCGCGGCCGCGTTCGCGCCGAGCTGGGACCAGCTCACGCGCTCCTCGCCGTGGAGCCGGATGACGCCGGAGCTCATGGCGCCGAGGAACTTGTTGCCCATGCCCATGACGTCGGGGTCGGCCGGCGCGCCGACGAGCGTGAACACGCCCGCGTTGGGGAAGGGCGTCAGCTCCTGCCCCACCTCGAGCTTCGCGCCGCTGCCCATCACCATCACGTAGCGCGTGGTGACGTCGAAGCCCTGGTTCTGGACGCCGAGCAGCTCCCCTCCGACGGTGATGGACGTCGTGCTGACGGAGCCCCGGAGGCACACGGCGCTGCCGGCCCCCACGGTGGCGGTGTCGTTCGGTCCAGGCACCGCGCCGCCCCAGACCTGCGGGTCCCTCCAGTCGTGGACCAGCTCCATCCGCAGGTCATCCACCAGCGCCGTGTGGTCGCCGCCCGCCGTGTCCAGGCCCGCCAGGCTCACCACGGTGGCCCCCGCGGCGAGGTAGATGGGCATGGACACCTGCTCGACGTACTGCGTCGCCGTCAGGCGGAACTCGCCGACCTGGGTGCCGGCCACGCTGACGAGGAGGTTCTTCGCGGGAGGCATCGTGGGGCTGTTGGCGCGCGCCGCGGCCCTGACGCGCAGGCGGTAGTGGCCCGTGATGGGGATGTTGACCGACGTCGACGCGGAGGAGTCTCCCTGGAGGAAGAGCACCTGGCTCCCTTCGGGCGCGTTGGGATTGGAGACCGTGAAGGCGCTGCCGTTACGGGCCAGGCCCGCGCCCGGGTTGATGGACCACGGGCCTCCCGTGGGGGTGTAGGCGTAGCCGGGCGAGGCGGGCAGGGCGGGGGACTCGAAGCCGCTGATGACGATGTCCCGCACGCGCGTCGCCGTGAGGTCGTCCACGAAGGCGGTGCTGTCGGTGCCCTGCGGATTGGTGCCGTGCATCGCCACCGTGTGCGCGCCCGAGCCCAGCAGCACCGGGCCCGTGGTGAAGCGCTGGTACGTGCTGCCCGCGGGCGTGACGCCCAGCACCGTGGCGCCGTTGACTCGCAGCTCCACCCGCTGCGTGCTCGGAATGTTGCCGCGCTGCGCGGCGGCGAAGCTGAAGACGTAGTAGCCGGCGGGGATGTTGACCGCCCGCGAGGCTGAGGCCACGCCCTGCAGCAGCAGCACCTGGGCGCCCTGCGGCGCGCTGGGGTTGCCCGACGTGAAGGCGGTGCCGTTGCGCGTGAGGCCCGCGCCATCGACGAACGTCCAGCCCGAGCCCGCCGGGGCGTACTGGTAGCCCGGCGAGGCCGCGAGCGCCGGGATTTCGAACGTCCCATTGGGGAAGGTGAAGACGGTGGAGGACGCGGAGCTCAGCGTCGCGGCGAACGCCTGCGCGGACATGCAGGTCACTGCCAGGATAAACAGTGATGTAAATCTATTCAGTTTTGTCGGCATGGGCGGGTCTATGTCGCCCATTGCCAGGGAGCGTCAATCGCACACCGGTCTCACGTTCCCCAGAGCCAGGGGTTGTAGCGTTCCCACTCGATGAGAGGCGTTGTGGTCCGAACGGCCCTACCCAGGTCCTCCAGGTTTCGCAGGGGGCTGCCCTCCGGGTGACGGGGCTTCGGCTGCTTGCGCTCTGGCACCAGTCCTGCCGCGAAGAGCTCGGCGCCCAGGGCCGGGGACTGCCGCGCGCGCTCGTGGAAGTACCCCGGGTCCAGGAGCTCCTGTGCGTGGATGAGGACGCCTGCGGCGCGGAGGGCTTGGACGACGCGGAGGGTGTCCTCCTCGGTGCAGGGGGCGCGAGGCCGCAGCGCGTCTTCGTAGAGCCCCGTGCCGCCGCGCGGAGGCCGGTTCCACCGGGCCCCGCGCTGGAGGAGCAGGGAGACGATGTCCGGCAGGCAGATGCCCGCCGCGTGCTGCAAGGGAGGCCGGGTGCTGTCGCTCTTGTCGATGTCCGCTCCCGCTTCCACCAGGCGCCGCACGAGCGTGGTGTCCACGGGCTCATTGCCTTGCATCGAGGTCAGCAGGGGCGTGGCCGCGCTGGCCCCCGCGAGATTGACGTCCGCGCCAGCCGCGAGCAGGGCCTCCGTGAGGTCCCCATCGCGGGCCTGCACGGCCTTGATGAGGGCGGTGTCCGACCAGGGCAGCGTGTCGTTGGGATTGGCGCCCGTCTTCAGCAGGTGCTTCACCACCGAGCGCATCCGCTTCTCGACGAGCTGGGAGAGCGGAGGCGGCGCGGCGCCCTTCTTCACCAGGGCGAGCAGGGCCTTCTCGTCGTCCTCTCGCAGGGCCACCTCCACGGCGGGCAGGGGCGTGATGGTGACGCGTGAGCCGGGGCGCATCGACACGTCGGTGCCGGCGGGCACGGCCATGTTGAGGTTGAGTCCTCCCCGGGGGGAGAGCCCGGACGCCTCGATGGCGCGGACCATGGGCACGCTCTTCTGGTCCATGGCGAGGCTCAGCGCGTCCGCGAGCACGCGCTGCTGGATGCGCCCCTTCGCGCGCTGGCCCAGCTGTTCGACCTTCCGCACCTGCTCCTTGGCCACGGCCGCCAGGAAGTCCGCTTCCACGAGGCACGCCTCGTCACCGCGCGAGCCCGCCTTCACCAGCAGCTTCTCCGCGCGAGCCGCACCCGTGGAGCGCGCGAAGCACCGCGCGGACCAGCCGAAGGGAGGCCAGGCGCTGTTGTCGTGTCGGGGGACTCGCAGCAGCGGGTCCGCGCCCGCCTTCAGCAGCATCCGGACGAGGGCGACGTCGTCCTTCTCCCCCGACACCATCAGCGGGGTCATGTGGGGGTAGCCATTCGTGACATGGCCCGTGATGTTGACCGCCGACTTGTTGTCGAGCAGGTCCTTCATCCGCGCCGCATCCCCGTCGAGCGCCGCCTGCATCACCGGCGTGTCCTCGATGAAGCGGGCCTGGGACAGGTACTTGGGACGCGCGTCGGCGAAGCCGCCGAGCAGGAGCACGACGAGCGTCACGGGCGTGAGCCGCTGGACATGGACGAGGCTCATCGGGCGCAGTCCTCCGGGCAGTTGCAGACCTGTTCGAACTTCCCGCACACGCCATCGCCGCAGCGCACGCAGACCGACTCCAGGGTGGTTCCCTCGATGGGGTCGCACCTGGGGCCGACGTGGTGCTCCAGGGCGCCACAGCGCGGCACGAGGCCGGGGCAGCACGCCACGCTGGCGCCCAGGACGCCCTCCTCCGCGCACTCCGCCTTGTTCGGATACATCGGCTGGGTCCTGCAGAACCTCACGCCGTCGCAATACGCCGCGAGCTCGCAGTCCTTGGGGAAGTCGTCGCAGCGCTCCACGGACAGGCCTTCGCACCAGACGTCCTCGGTGGGCCGGCGCAGCTCGTCTCCTGGTGGCATCCGCTGGGGGATTCGAGGGTCGCGATAGGGGCCGGTGAGCGGCTTCGTGACGGGGGGCGGGTCCTTCGGCGCCTCGGCCTTCGGCACGGCCACCTCGGGGATGGGGAGGCCGTCCGGGGGCCTGTCCTGGTGCAGCACGACGAAGGCCGCCGAGCCACCCACGAGCAGACAGGCGATGACGAAGAGCAGGTTCTTCGCGACGCCCCGCCTCCGGGAGTCGGGCGGCGGCTGGGGTGCGGCTGGGGCCATCCTGCCATTCAACCCAAAGACAGAGGCTCTTGGATAGTCACGGGTGACTCATGTCTCCCGAGGGGTGTCATCCCCAGTGTCACGGTTTGCGTATAACCTCGTGCCCATTGCAGCCCGAGGGGGCGAGGAGTCGTGCGACGTGAACGGTCCGGACAGTGGGATGGCCATTGGCGTGATGCTGGGCATGTTGTTCCTGGTGGTCGTGGGGGGCGCTGTCGGGATGGGGGTCGCCCTGCTCATCAAGAAGCTCTTCAACCTGTCGATGGCCGCGTCGGTCGGAATCGGGCTGGTGCTGGTGGTGGTGGGCGGCGTGGGGCTGTTCGCGGTGGTGTTCGATGACCTGACCGCGTCCTGGTGGGCCGCGCGCACCGCGAAGCCCGTGCACTTCATCGTCCCCAAGGGCTTCAGCGGCCCGCTGTATGTGTTCTTCGACGCGAACGGGCCCGCCGTCAACGAGGTGAAGGGCCGGCTCGAGGTGCCGCTCAGCGGCGCCAGGTCCCTGCGGGTGAAGGCGGGGGCGGGGCTGGAGAACCACTACGCCGACTTCGAGGCCCGTGACACCGACGGCAAGACGGTCCCCGTGTTCCTCGATTCGGGGGGTGTCCAGTACGGCCTCGAGTACCGCGGTTTCTGGTTGGGGGACCAGAGGGGGCGGACCTTCGGCGAGGCCCCCACCGAGATGCCGAAGTAGCGGGCGCCTTTTCGGGCGAAGCAAATCACGTGGGTGCGTTCAGGGAGTCACCCTGCACCCTCCTGGCTCCGTTCGTTCTCGTGTGTCCGGCCTGTTCTCGCTGTCCGCGCTGTTGATGTTGCTGGTGCTGGGGCTGAGCCGTCGTCGCCGGGACGGGCCGGCGCGCGGTTGAAGTCGGCCGTGTGTCCTCGTGTTCGCGGCTGGCCGGAGCCCGGGGCGTCTCAGCGCAGCTCCTGGGCGAACTGTTCGCGATAGTGGCCCTGGAGTGTCTTCAGCGCCTCCTGCATGCCGGCGGCGCGGTACTGCTCCGCGAGCAGTCGCCACGCCTCGGTGTGCAGGGGCTCCAGCGTCACCACGCGCTCCAGGTGGGTCCGCGCCTCCGCGCGGGCGCCGGACATGGAGGCCATCCAGCCCAGGATGAAGTGCGCCTGCACCGCCTCGTCATACGCGGCGACCGCCTTCCGGCACGATGTCTTCGCGGGCCCCAGCCTGCCTGCGCGCAGGTTCATCTCGCAGTCGAGCACGTGCCGCACGGCCGCGCGTGGAAACTCCCGCTTCAGCCAGGCAAGGCGCGTCGGTGCTTTCACCGCGGGCCCCTTGTCCAGGGCCGCCTCCACGTCCTTCGCCGCGCGGATGAGCTCACCCTCCCGCTCCACGGCGACGCCGCTCACGGAAGGGTCCACCGGCAAGGCCATCCACCGCCGGGTCTGGACGGTCCAGCTCCGTACGGCCCGGGTGCGTGACTCGTCGCCGGTCTTCGCGAGGGCCTGCTCGGTCCAGGTGAGCGAGGAGGTCTGCTTGAAGAGCGCCGCGAGGTCTCCCCAGACGTCCGGCGTGGTTCCTGGGTCCGCCTCCATCCGCTGCCGGGCTCGCACGAGGTGACCCTGCGCCTCCAGGTGGCGGCCCTGCTGGGCGTCCAGGACGGCGAGCTGGAACAGGGGAGAGGGGTTCTTGGAGAACTTCTCCGCGACGGAGGCGCACTTCTCCCGGGTCGCCGGCAGCGTGGGCGCGGCCCGTGTGCCCAGGTAGCAGGCCAGCGATTGGATGTGGGCGTCCTCCGGATGGAAGCGCGCCAGGGGCTCCATCTGCTGCGCCGCGACCTCGACGCGCCCCTCCTTGTCGAGCGCGAGGATGGAGTCGAGCAGGCGCCGGTCGTCCGCGGACAGGGTGCTCGCCTTGGGAGGCTGCTGGGTGAGGGGCGCGGCGCCCGCGCGGACCTTCGCGAGCCAGTCGACGATGGCGTCCTTCTGGGGCCCTTCCCACTCCGGCCAGGAGGTCGACGTCAGCAACTCCCACAGCTCGGTCGCCCAGGCGAGCGCGGCCGCCTCGTCGTGCTGGGCCTTGGAGGAATGCCTCAGGCTGGTGGCGAGCAAGGACAGGGTCTGCGGCGAGAAGGCGCCCTGGTTCGAGCCGTAGTTGGGGGACATCATCCAGTGCGAGTCGTGCACGTGGAACGCTCCCAGCGTGTGCGCCCACTCATGGAGGAAGACGGACGTCTCCTTGTGCTGCTTGCGCTGCTGGTAGAGCGTCTGCTGCTCGTCCTGGGGCAGGTGCACGAGCGCCTCCATGATGGCGCGGACCTCGTCGGGGTTGCCCATCTCCCGAATCACGAAGTGGCGTCCGAACAGCCGCGCCATGCCCAGCTCATGGTGCGAGGCGGTGTAGAACTTGAGCGTGGAGACGAGCCCCACGACCAGGTCCACGCCTTCTCCCGGGTCCACCAACTCCAGCGCGCTCAGCGAGCCCCCCAGTTCGCCCTCGACGCCGCGGTGCGCCCACTCACGCGTGGACTCGAGCTCGAACTCCACGCCGAGTGGGCCCCGCACCACCGCGCTCGCGCGCTGCAACTGGGACACGATGCTGCTGCGCCAGCGCACCACCTGCTCCCGGTAATCCGAATCCGCGTAGACACGGACCCGGAGCTTCCGGACGGCGCCCACCGTGGCCTTGGCCGTGGACTCCAGCTTCGCCGGCGCGAGCGTCTGCGCATGTTCGCGGGCGTAGTCCACCGGGCGCTTCACGCAGGACAGCCCCAGGAGGCAGAGCGCCACCAGGGCGCAACGCGCCGCGGTCCCCCCGACACGACGTGTGTTCATGAAATCAAAGCCAAGCATCGATGTTCGCCGTGACGCAACCCGCGCCCCGCCTCCCTGAAGTCGCATCCAGGTCAACGCCCTGATTCCACCGCGGGGTCGGGGTCATTTCGCGATGCGTGCAGCACTTCAGTGTTCTTGGAATGGAGGGGCACAGCTGTCAAGTGGTGAACGGCCCAGGCCGCTTGCTGCGCCGAGGCGGATTGTGTCTGCTGGGGCGTCCAACCTTTGGGAGAGAGCCACATCCATGTCGAAAGAGGGAGTCGCCGTACTGGCCAAGGAGGTTGGAGACGACTGGAAGGAGCACGCGTACTACGACGAGGTCGAGGCGTTCATGCCGGAGGCCTGGAAGAACCTCATCTGGCCCGTCATCAGCGCGTGTGACTTCACCTCCACCATGGACCTGGCGGCGGGCCATGGCCGGAACACGGAATTCCTGCTGCCGCTCTCCGAGCGCGTCCATGTGGTGGACATCAACCCGGAGAACATCGACTTCTGTCGTCGCCGCTTCGCGGGCCGGGACTCGAAGATATCCTTCGTCGTCAACGACGGTTCGAGCCTCGCGGCGCTGCGCAGCGGCTCCTTGACGCTGGCCTACTGCTTCGACGCGATGGTCCACTTCGACAGCGACGTGGTGCGGGCCTACCTGCGCGAGTTCTTCCGCGTCCTGGCGCCGGACGCGCACGCGTTCATCCACCACTCGAACTACACCGCGAACCCCTGCGGGCGGTGGATGGACAACCCCGGCATCCGCAACTTCATGAGCCAGGAACTCTTCGCGCACTACGCGCAGAAGGAGGGCCTGTCCGTCGTGTCGCAGCAGGTCATCGACTGGGGTGGGAATCCGAAGCTGGATTGCCTGTCCCTCTTGCGCAAGCCGAACCCTCCCCAGGGCCTCGGTGGGAACTACACGAAGCGCGACGGCATGCTCTTCGTCCTCGCGGCCGCCCACGAGTCGGCGAAGTTCTCGCTCGCCCGACCCGGGACGCTCACGTTGGACGCGCACGCCCACGAGTGGTGTGGGCGGCTCGTCGTCCAGCAGGGCGAGCGGGTCCTCGGCACGTTCGACGTGCATGACGCGCAGGCGCAGCCGCGGCAGTTCGTCTTCGACGCCGAGGCCGGGGAGCTGGTGTTCCGCGCCGAGGACCGGGGTGACGGCCGGGGCGAGGCCTGGGTGAAGGGCATCGACATCCGGTGGCGCAAGCCCTGAGCGTGGGCTCAGTGGCCCGCCGGCACGCTCCTGCTTCCGAGCGGGAGCCTCGCGCGGCGCTGCTGCTGCCCCTGGCTGGACAGCACGGCCATGATGACCGTGGCCAGATGGGGCAATGACAGCACCAGGAGCTGGAGTTCCCAGAACCACAGGCCCCGGCTGGTCAGCCCGTGGACCGCGTAGACGCCGGCCGCCGCCCCCAGCAGCAGGACGAGCAGCGCCAGCTCCTCCTGCGCCTCGGAGAGGGCCATCCACAGCCCATGGCGGTCCGCGTTCTTCGGCGTGCGGATGAACGGCAGGGTGCTCGTGAAGAACCCATACACCACCGCCTTGGCGATGGTGTGCGAGAGCGCCATCCCGGCCAGCGCCGCGGCCAGCGCGTCCCGGAAGTCGACGCCGACCGCGCGCCGGTAGAGGAAGAAGGTCTTGCCGACCTTGAACAGGAACAGCGCCAGCGGCGGAATCGTGAAGATGAGCATGGGCGGCGCCACCCGGTGCGGCACCACCACCATCACCACCGACCAGACGAGCGCGCCGAGCGTGTAGAAGAGGTTCAGCCCGTCCGCGAGCCACGGCAGCCAGCCGGCGAGGAAGTGATAGCGCTGGCCCGCCGTCAGCTCGCTCCTGCCGCCCCACAGCAGCATGGCGGCGTGCCGCTTGATGATCTGCACGGCGCCATACGCCCAGCGGAAGCGCTGCTTCTTGTAGTCGACCAGCGTGTCGGGCATCAGTCCCTTGCCGTAGCTCTGATGCGCATAGGCGGCCGAGTAGCCCTTCTCGAACACGCGCAGGCCCAGCTCCGCGTCCTCGCAGATGCACCACTCGGCCCAGCCCAGCTCCTCCAGCACCGAGCGGCGCGTCATCGTCATCGTGCCGTGCTGGATGATGGCGTCGCGGTCATTCCGGGTGACCATCCCGATGTGGAAGAAGCCCCGGTACTCGCTGTAGCACAGCCGCTTGAAGGCGCTCTCGTCGTGGTCCCGGTAGTCCTGGGGTGACTGCACCACGGCGATTCGCGGGTCGGCGAAGTGGGGCACCATGTGCTTGAGCCAGTCGCGCTCGACGCGGTAGTCCGAGTCGATGACGGCGATGACCTCGGCGTCCGGGGCCGTGTGCCGAATCAGGTGGTTCAACGCGCCGCCCTTGAACCCGGCCAGCGGGGCGACATGGAAGAACCGGAAGCGCCTGCCGAGCCGCGCGCAGTGCGCCTCGATGGGCCTCCACACCGCCGGGTCCTTTGTGTTGTTGTCGATGACCAGGATCTCGTAGTCGGGGTAGTCCATGGCGGCGAGCGCGTCGAGCGTCTGGCGGACCATCTCCGGCGGCTCGTTGTAGCAGGGCACGTGCACCGACACCTTCGGCCGGTAGGCCCGGTCCGCCCTCACGGGGATGAACTCCCTGCGGCGCTTGGGGACCCAGACGGTCTCCGCCAGCTCGTGGGCCTCGGTGAGCAGGACGAGGAGGACGCCGAACGTGCTCAGGAGCAGCAGCAGGCTGACGGCTTGGCCGACCCCGTGGAGGTAGCGCTGGCTGTAGTCATGGCCCATCCAGACCAGCGCCGTGCTGAAGCAGTAGGCCGTGACGGTCAGGAAGGTGCGGCCGCGTTGTCGCAGGGCCGAGCCGTCGATGAGCAGCAGCACCAGGGTGACGAGCGCGAGGATGGCCGAGGCGAGCGCCAGGGAGCGCCACTTCGGGACGGCCACCACGGGGCCCACGAAGTTGAACTTCTGCTGACGGAAGGCATCGAACACGCCCCAGTAGGGGCCGGCGGCTCCTTCGATGCTGTCCTTCCAGGGTTGGTCGTAGGCCTCGATGACGAAGTAGTCGTAGCCGTGTCGATTGAGCAGGTCGACCATGGTGCGCAGGAAGACGGCCTGGTCGACGCCGGAGGGGACCGCGCTGCCGCGCACGCCGCCGTTGCTCGGCCAGCCGACCTCCCCCAGCAGCAGGGGCTTGTCCGGGAACATCTCCCGCAGCAGGCTCACGCGCTCGAGCACGTAGCCCGGAGCGGCCTGCATCGACACGTCCTCCCAGTAGGGCAGGACGTGGCTCGAGATGAGGTCGACATGCTCGGCCAGCTGCGGAATCCCCCGCCAGACATGCCACTGCTCGCTGGTCGTCACGGGGACGGTGACGGCCGCGCGCACCCGGTCGAGGTAGGCGACGAGCTCGTCGAAGGTGACGTCCAGGCGATAGATGGATTCGTTGCCCACCACCACGCGCACGATGTTCGGGTGGGCGCGGGTCAGCGAGATGGCCTTCTCAAGCTCCCGCTCGTTGCGCTCCAAATCGTCGGAGATCCAGACGCCCAGCGTCACCCGCAGGCCGAGCTCCTCGGCCAGCCTCGGGACCTCCGCCTGGGAGCCCTGGACGGTGTAGATGCGGATGTGGTCGGTCCACTGGCTCAGCTGCACCAGGTCCGCGCGCAGCTCGGCCTCGGTGGGGTACCGGCCCTTCCTCGGGTTCTCGCCGAGCCGGTAGGGCGAGTACGTGAAGCCGGAGATGCGCTCCGGCCAGTCCGGCGCGGATACGGGGCGGTTGTTCAACGCCCAGAATCCTGTGAACAGCGCGGCGACGGCCACGAAGATGAGCACGTGGATGCCGAAGCCGCGCCATGACCTGGGGCGGGTCCCACTGAGCCATTCCGAGAGCCTCAAAGCGTCTCCTCTCTCCGTGAGTCCCCTGGCGCCCGCGGCGGAGCGGTGAGGCTCCTGTCGCATGGCCAGACAGGTGGGATTCGAGTCCTGGAGGACTCATTGAGAGAGTTTGTGTCCTGCCTGCAACTCCAACCAGTTGACCTTGGTGCAATCCGTCCCGGTCCTCCTGGGGCGATGCGGGGGAGGTGGCGGGCCAGGTGTCTCGGCCGCCGGATGTCTGTTTCATGAAACACGGGCGGGGACCGGCCCGCAGCCCGGTTACGCCGAGCGGGCCAGGGCCAGGGCCACCGCGTCGGGGCCTGCGGGGAAACGGAGCGCCCCTGAAGTGTCGTTCACGGCGCGCCAGCCGGCCTCCGCCACGTCGGACTCGCGCGTCACAACGGTCGGCTGCCCGAGCCGGCGTTGTTGACGAGCACGTCGATGGGGCCGGCCGTCTCCAGCGCCGCGGCGATGCTCCCGGGCTTCGTCACGTCGAGCGGCACCACCCGCAGCCGCTCCGAGGCCGGGAGGAGGTCCTACCGCGGTGTCCGCATGGTGGCGACGACGTTCCAGCCCAGGCCGAGGAAGTGGCGCGCGGTCTCGAGCCCGTAGCCGGAGGAGCACCCCGTGATGAGCACCGTCTTCATGAGCGAGCCTCCTGATGGCATCCACCCGTGACTTCGTACATTGCCGTCATGTCGACTCCCTGCCGCGGTTCGCGGCGTCGATGAACCCAAGGTACGCGCGGCCTCCCGGACGCTCCACCACACGGCGTCCGGATTTCTTTTGCTAGAGTCCAGTCCATGAGCGCCCCGCTGTCGGAAGTCATCGCGCTGCTCCAGCCCAGGGCCGTCTTCTCGAAGGGCATCAGCGGCGCCGGCGCCTGGGGCGTCCGCTAATCGGACTTCGGCCAGCCGAGCTTCCGCGCCGTGCTGGAAGGAAGCTGTCGGCTCGCCGTGGACGGACAGGCGCCCATCGCGCTTCAGGAGGGCGACTTCGTCCTGCTGCCGGCGACGCCGGGCTTCACCATCTCCGGGTTCGAGCCGGTGATGGCCGAGCGTGTGGACCCCAAGGTCGCCGTGTCTCCCGGGGCGAGGTGCGCCATGGCAGACGGGGAGGGCGCCCGGACGTGCGTCTGCTCGGTGGTTGCTTCGTCTTCGATTCACCGGACGGGGCCCTGATGGTGTCACTGCTCCCGGCCGTGGTGCACGTGCGCGGCGTGGAGCGGCTCTCCATGCTGGTGCGGCTCGTCGGGGATGAGACAGGCGAGCAGCGCTCGGGGCGAGAGCTCGTGCTGACGCGGCTGGTGGAGCTGCTGCTCATCGAAGCGCTGCGCGCGACGTCGGGCGACGACATGCCTCCGGGGTTGCTCCGCGGACTGGCGGACGCGCGGCTCGCGCCCGCGATACGGCAGATGCACCGTCACCTGTCACGCCCTTGGACCGTGGCGCAGCTCGCGAAGAGCGCGGCGCTCTCCCGCTCGGCGTTCTTCGACCGCTTCTCGCACACCGTGGGGCTGGCGCCCATGGAGTACCTGCTCGGTTGGCGGATGGCCGTCGCGCGGGGGCTGCTGTGTGGCCGGGAGCTGAGCATCCACGAGGTGGCCGAGCGCGTGGGCTACAGCTCGGCGAGCACCTTCACCACGGCCTTCAGTCGCCATGTGGGCCAGTCTCCGGGGCGCTACGCGCGCGCGAGCTGACGTGGGGGCGTCCGCTCTCGGACCGCGATACCGATACATTGTGAAGTCGAGGAAGCTGGCTGCGTGGCGTCGTGACGCCGTGAGCGCCAGTCGACACGTGGACACCCGGCTCACGCGATTTCGTCGCGGCGGGCGTGGGGAGAGGGATAGGGCGATGGCGGCCTGCTCGCGAGAAGGCTCGAGCAGCCGCATGTTTCAGTCGCCCAGCCTTCACGAAGAGTTGCCCCGTGTCTCCAACCCCCAAGTCCTTGAAGTCTCTCGTTTTCGCAATCGCCGCGAGCAGTGTCCTGTCGTGGGGCTGTGGCGAGCAGCCCGCACCCACGCAGGAGATTGTCGACAACCTGATTCAGGCGGGCTTCCCCGCCAATGACATCCAGGTCGTCGGTGAGACGGTCTTTGTCGGCAGGGACGCGGAGGTCACCCTGGAGGCCTCGCGCGAGCTGTCGACGGCCTCCGACTCCTCCGAGGAGCAGTACCGCACGACGAACCTCGTCGGCGCGGCCGTGACGAGGATTTGCGTCAACGGCCCCGCCTTCACCGGGGTGTTCAGCACGGCGCTGGACCTGGCCATCCAGAACTACAACGAGCGCTCCCCACGCTTCACGATGGCGCGCGCGCCGAGCACCGGCTGCAGCTTCACCATCCAGGCCAACCTCGACCCGAACATGAACGGAGGCGTCGCGGGGTTCCCGGCCAATGGCCTGCCATTCGGTTCCATCACCATCGGTGGACGGCTCAGCCAGTACGGTGTCGACGTCATCGAGCACGTCATCACGCACGAGCTCGGGCACACCCTCGGCTTCCGCCACACGGACTTCTACAACCGGACCATCAGCTGCGGGACGGGAGGCAACGAGGGCGATGGCGGAGTCGGCGCCATCCACATCCCGGGCACGCCGACCACCGCGTCGGTGGGGGGCTCCATCATGAACTCGTGCTTCCGCTCGGCGGAGACGGGCGAGTTCACGGGCAGCGACGTCACGGCGCTGCTCGCGCTGTATCCGCAGGCCGCGGGCACGCGGCTGTCCTTCCGCACCGCCACGGGGAACTTCCTGGTCGCGGAGAATGGGGGCGGCACGTTCGTGGGCGCCGACCGGACGGCCATCGGTGACTGGGAGCGCTTCGGCTACGTCGACCTGAACGGCGGCGAGCTGCTCAACAACGACCTCATCAACCTGCGCGCGGCCAACGGCCAGTTCGTGGTGGCGGAGAACGGTGGTGGCGGCGTGGTCAACGCGAACCGCGCGGCGGCGCAGGGGTGGGAGACCTTCCGCTTCATCAACCTGGAGGGCAGGAGCCGCTTCCAGGCCGGGGACCGCGTGGCCCTCCAGGCCTCCAATGGCCAGTACGTGGTGGCGGAGAACGGCGGTGGCGGTAATGCCTCGGGCGCGGTCAACGCCAACCGCTCCGCCATCGGCGCGTGGGAGACGTTCGTCCTCTTCATCCAGTGACGACCGAGGGCTCCCGCGCGGCCCCGCGGGAGGCCTCACTCCTTCTCGACGTACAGCTCGCTGCTCATGCCGATGGCTCCGGGCTGGAGGGACCAGCCCGAGTGCTCGGGCATGAGGAAGAGCGTGCGTTTGCCCTCGGGCGTGCGCGCCGCGCCAATCAGGAGGTCGCGGCGTGGGCGCTGCGCCCCGGCGAGTGTGAGCACGTCGTGCTTCACGCTCCAGGTCCCCGTGTCCGACTCGGTGCCGAAGGTCATCGCCCCCGCGGGCCCCGAGCCCCCCACGTCCTTGAACTGGAAGGAGTGGTCGGGTTTGAGGACGTAGTCCGAGCGGGACGTCACCGCTCGCATCGTGGTGCCGCCGGCGAAGGTATTGACCCATCGGCGCCGAACTCGCGCGTCATCCCTGGGCCGTCCGCCGGTACTCGCCAGGGGGCACGCCCATGTGTCGGCGGAACGCGCGGTTGAAGGCGAACTCCGATTCATAGCCGACCCGGCTGGCGATGGCCGCGAGCCCCTCCTGGCCCTGTCGCAGCTGGCGCGACGCCTCCTGCATCCGCAGCTGGGTGAGGTACTCCAGGGGCGCCATTCCCACCGCGTGGGTGAAGCGACGCGCCAGCGTGGCCCGTGACGTGCCGGCGCGCTTCGCGAGCTCGTCCACCGTCCAGCTCCGTCCAGGTTCCGCGTGCATCCAGCCCAGCGTGCTCGCGAGCGTCCTGTCCCCGAGCGCACCCAGCCAGCCCGCGCCGCCGGGAGGCTGTGTCTCGGCCCAGGCGCGCAGCACCTGGACCAGCAGGATGTCGAGCAGCCGGGACACCACGAGCGACGAGCCGCGCTCGCCCCGCGAGGCCTCGCTGTCGAGCAGGGCCACGGTGGGCAGCAGCGCCCGTGCCTCCTCGGACGCGCCCCGCAGATGCACCCGCTCGGGGAGCAGGCGGAGCACGGGGTGCGCGCCCGGGTCGTCGAACGCGAAGGAGCCGCAGAGCAGGCGGGACTCCACGCCGGAGCCTCCCAGCACATAGGCGGAGGCGTCCTCGCTCCGGGTCTCAAGCCAGGTCTCCAGCGCCATCTTCGGACTGCGCGGCGAGTCCGCGAGCGCGTGTCCGTCTCCGCGCGGCAGCAGCACGACATCTCCGGGGCCCAGGGGGAGCGTCTCGCCTCCCTGGACGAGGACGGAGGTGCCCGCGACGACCAGGTGCAGGGTGGCCGTCCGCGTGGGCGCCATGCGCAGCCCCCAGGGGGCCCGCGCGACGGTGCGGCAGTAGAGTCGTCCCCTCAGCCGCGTGTGTTCCAGGATCTGCCCGAGCAGGTCGGAGCCAGGGGTGGGGTCCATGCCTCCAGTATAGCCGTGGGCTGCCCGAGGCGCTCAGGTGATGAGCGTTCCAGACAAAGAATCGAGACGGCCGGAGATGGCGACCTCGAGCCCCGGGCGGCAGATTTTCCGCATGAACACACGGCTCGAAGCACGAGGAGATGCCATGGATACGACGTCAGCGCCTTTGTCCTGGAGGCTCGGTTCCCCCACGGCCCTGTTCACGCTGCTCCTGGGGGGCTTCATGCTCTACCTCAGCGTGGGCGGCCTGCTGAACCCGGTGGAAGCCGCTCGTGGCTTCGGGTTGCCCCTGACGGGCACGGAGGCGATTGCGTGGATGCGCGTCAAGGCCGGGCGGGACTTCGGCATCGCGCTGGCGCTCTTCGGCCTGGTGGCCGCGCGTCAGCGCAAGGCGGCGGGCATCTTCGTGGTCGCCTCCATCGTGATGCCCGTCACGGATGCCTTGACGGTGATGGGGCAGGGCGTGTCGTTCGCCTACGCGTTCGCCGTCCACGGCTCCGCCGCCATCTACGGCATCTGCCTGGGCTGGGCGCTGCTGCGCCCCGGGAAGGCTCGCGGTTGAGCGGGCCTCCCCGGGACGTGGGCCTTCAGCCTCCCGTCACCGGGCAGGTCGCGGGCTCGACATAGAAGCCCTCCCACGAGCCGCCGTCGGTGGGGTTGCAGATGCCACCGTTGCCGCCGTTGCCGCTCTGGATGGGCGCGGCGAGCGTGTTCTCCTTCCAGTTGCGCGCGGTGCCCGTCGAGGACTCGAAGCCGTAGCGATTGCGGCCGCCGAAGGTGCCGCACGCGTGGCGGGTGAACGCCTCCGCGGTGCCGAGCGTGGCGTTCACGGTGAGCTGGTCCGCCACCACCGCCACGTAGGCGCCGCTCGCCCCCTTGAGCTTGTACTTCGTGCCGCTGGTGACGAGCTCGAAGACCTCGCCCCCGGCCTGCGTCGTGCTGATGGCGGCCACCTTGCCCGCCCCATCCACGGTGAGCCACTTGTCGCTGCGCTCGCTCTGGATGCGCACGCAGCCCGCGCTGCCGCTCTCGAGGGTGCACGTCGCGCTGCAGCCATCACCCGACTGGGTGTTGCCGTCGTCGCACTGCTCGCCGCTCTCGAGGACGCCGTTGCCGCACACCGGGCTCGTGGTGCCACCCGAGCAGGCCACCGGCTCCAGATAGAACCCCTCCCACGTGCCGCCATCCGCCGGGTTGCAGGCGCCGCCGTTGCCACCGTCGCCGCTCTGGATGGGCCCATCCGGCGTCGTCTCCTTCCAGTGGGGCGCCGTCCCCACCGAGGCCTGGAAGCCGACGCGCGTGCGCCCGCCATAGCCACAGGGGTGCTGCGTGAACGACTCCCCGCTGGTGAAGTTGCCGGTCATCGACAGCTGGTTGTCCACCACCGTCATGAACGTGTCACCCGTCCCCTTGAGCTTGAACCGTGAGCCCACCGGGACCAGCTGGAAGATCTGCCCGCCCGTCTGCGCCGTGCTGCTGGCCACGACCTTCCCAGCGCCATCCACCGCGAGCCACTTGTCGCTGCGCTCGCTCTGGATGCGGTAGCAGCTGCCGCTCGCGGTCTCCGTGAACGTGGCCGTGAAGCTGACCTCGCTGGCCGGCGTGGTGAAGGCGTGGGACTGCGCGCCGCCGTCCGACCACGACGAGAACGCCCAGAGCTTCCCGTTCGCGAACTGCGGGGACTCGACGCCCACCGAGCGGAGCACGCCGACCACGCCCGTCGTGGCGTGGGGTGAGGGGACGGGCCGGCCGTCCATCAACACCTGCAGCCCGCCAGGCACGCTGCTCACCGTGATGGGGACGGTGACGGGGTGCACGTCGCGATACGTCGTGTGGGTGAGGCCAATCGAATCCCGCACCGTGAGCCACACCCGGTACCAGACGTTCGCCGAGCTCTCGCCGATGTTCGGGATGGGCCAGTCGCCGCTCGCGATGCCGGTGGTGTCGGGCATGGCGGGATGCGTGTGGGTGTCGTGGTGGAACACGATGCTCCACGTCATGGCGCTCGGCGGCAGCGCGCCATCCTCCTCGTCGCTGGCCGAGCCGGAGAACACCAGGTTCGTGGCGGCGGTGTAGGTCGTCCCCACGGCCGGTGTGAGAATCGTGGCCACCGGCGGCTTGTTGGACGTCACCGTCAGCACGGCCTCCGTGCTGGTGGCCGTCCCAATCCCGTTGGTGATGACCACGCGGAAGCGCGCGTTGTTGTCGGTGAGCTGCGCGGCGCTCAGCGTAAAGGTCGCCGACGTGGCGCCGGAGATGGCCACGCCGTTGCGCTGCCACTGGTAGGTGAGGGGCTGCTCGCCGCTCGCCGACACCGTGAAGCTCGCCGGGGTGCCCACGGAGACCAGGAGGTCCGCCGGCTGCTGCGCGATGGTCGGCGGCAGCGCGGCCGTGTACGCGATGCGGCCCACCTGCCCCGTGCCCCGCGCCAGATAGTAGAGCGCGCCGTCGGGACCCACATCGAGGTCCACCGGGCCCGAGACGCCCGTCGCGAACAGGGAGACGGCGCCGGTGGTCGGGTTGATGCGCGAAATCCAGTCGTTGGTGTAGTCCGCGAAGAAGTACTGCCCCAGGTATGCACCGGGGAACGCGGAGACGCGCGGGTTGTAGAAGGCTCCCCCGGCGATGCAGTTGCCGGCGGCCGTGCCGGGGCCATGCGGGTACGCGTAGAACGGCTGCGTGAGCCCCGGGCGGTTCGTGAAGTAGCCCTCCGTCATCGGCCAGCCGTAGTTGGCCCCGGCCTGGCCGCGGTTGATCTCCTCCCAGCCGCCTTCACCCACGTCGTTGATGAACAAAAGCCCCGTACCGGGCTGGAAGTCGAAGGTGAACGGATTGCGCAGCCCCATGGCCCAGGTCGCCTTCGCGAGCCCGGTGGCCGTCGCGTGGAATGGGTTGTCCGTGGGGATGGTGCCGTCCGAGTTGAAGCGCAGCATCTTCCCTAGCGGCGTGTTCAGGCTCTGCGAGTTGGAGGAGACCGCGTTCTCGCCCACGGAGACGTAGAGCTTGTCGTCAGGCCCGAAGCGCACCGCGCCGCCGTTGTGGTTGGCGGCGTCGAGCGTCGGGAGGTCGGCGAGCACCAGCTCGCTGCCGGGCACCACCACGTTGCCGTTGGCGGTGAAGCGGCTGACCCGGTTGTGGATGGTGCCGTCCACCGACGTGTAATAGACATACAGATAGTTGTTGCTCTCGAAGTTGGGGTCGAACGCGACGCCCATCAGGCCCCGCTCGTTGCCGGTGTCCACGGCGAGCGTCATGAACGGCGTCGCCAGCAGCTGGCCGTTCTGGACCACGCGCAGCGCTCCGCTCTTCTCCGAGATGAACAGGCGCCCGTCGGGCGCGAAGGTCATCGTGGTCGGACCCCTCAGGCCGGTGACGAAGACCGAGTCGGCGAAGTTGGCATCCTGGATGACGGCGCCCGCCCTCGAGCCCGCGAGCTCCGAGGGCTCCGTCGGCGGCGTCGAACAACCCGTGATGAGCAGAAGCGCCACGCTCACGAGCGTGAGCGGCCTGGGCCACCCTGGGCCTGTGCACTTGCTTGCCTGTGTTTGCATTGTTGTCTCTCCCGGTCGAACAGGTTCACGCCGCTGGGGGCTGCGTGGAGGGGGAATGATGCTTTCTCGTTTTACATTGAAAGCATGTTCGCAAGCGCGATGACGTGACATGCACGTGAGCGGTGCGTGGGCCCGCACACCTCGGCCTACCGCGCTGTCGCGTGCTGTTGGAGCCTTGAACCTGCGGCGGAAGCCGTGAGCGTCGGGTGCCAACGAGCGCTGGAGGAGGGGCGGCGCGGTTCTTCTCAGTTTTTTGGAAGTTCACGCATTTCGGTTCTATGTCTCCTGGTCAACACGCTGCCCGATGTCACGCAGGTCGGCCCAGAGGGAGCCAAGAGGATGCGCATCCTGAGCAAGCTTTCCGTTGCGGTGGTGTCTGTCTTGTGGCTCGGCGGCTGTGGAGACCCCGGCCTGGAGCTGGGCGGGGATGACGTCGTCGGCCAGCTGGAGCAGGACTTCGGTGGGCCTGGTGGCCTGATGGCCTTCTTCGACAGCCACACCGAGGAGCAGATACGTGGGGCGCTGGCGCCGTACGGCGTCGGCTACGTGCGCCACGGGGACGTCACCGGGGCGGCCATCCGGGACTGTCCGAAGTACTTCCCGTCGAGTGACCGGAACCTCTGGCACGACTTCGATGGCGAGTATTACTTCCTGGACACCGCGGGCCGTCCGAGCCGGGCGTACAAGAACCTGCCGGCCATCGTCGCGGCGCCGCGCATCGACGCCTGTCAGACGAGCGTGGGGCAGTGGGGCGATGCGGAGAACCCCAGCAATGACTACGACGGGGGGCACCTCATCGGCTCGCAGCTGGGGGGCTGGGGTGGCCGGGCGAACCTGGTGCCGCAGGATGCCAACTTCAATCGCGGCAACTGGCTGCAGCTCGAGAACAAGATGGCCAAGTGCGGGAGCCTGCCGAGCGGCCGGCTGCGCTACACCATCGGCGCGAGCTATCCGAACACCACGGCGCTGATTCCCAACACCCTGACGATGGAGATCAGGAACCAGACGTCGGGCGCGAGCGTGGCGCTGTCCTTCTCCAACACGGATGGAGGGGGCTCGGGCGGCACGGCCTCGCGGACCCGGGGCGTGGACTGGCTGACCGGCCAGGGCTGCAACTGAGACAGGTCCGACAGCGCGCGCCCCGGCTCAGTCCGCGCCGTAGTTCCTGCGGAACGCATCCGCGAGCCACTGGGCGACGAGCGCCCGGTGGGGCGCGAGCTCCAGCTCCAGGGACTTCTCGCGCGCCTGCTCGTGCACCCGCGCCATCACTCCGTCGCAGTCCCGCTCCTCCACCAGTCGGCCTCCCTCGAAGAGGAGCTCCTGGGCGCGCTTGCGCCCCCAGGCGGGGTGGAGCCCTTCGTGGAAGGGCGCGCGTCGGTTGAAGCCGTCCACCAGCAACAGGCCCCCGGTGAAGGCCACGGGGGCGCGCAGGCGCGTGTAGACGACCCGCTCGTGCGTCTCGCTGGAATAGGTGGCGAGCTGCCCGGACAGCGCCGGGCCGTGGCCCTCCCGGACGGCCTGTTCCTCCTGGGCGGACAAGCCGATGCGCAGCTCCTCCAGCAGCAGCCGCTTGTCCGCGACGCGGTAGCGGCAGAGGAAGCCCCGCTGACAGGCCGTCGACATGGCCCAGGGCCTCAGCCCGTGGGCGGAGGGCTCGAACAGGTCCGTGCCCTGGATGCCCGCGAGCTCGAAGACGTGCTTGCGGTACTCGACGGTGTCGTGGAGCTGCGCGGTCATGGCGGTACCTTCGCTGACGGAGTCGGGCCGCAGCGTACCCCACCCGTCCGTCGCGGCCGCCGATGTCTGGGATATCGGCGCGCCTCGCCTCCGGCCCCCGGGCTCACCCCGGGGGCCAGCAAGGCTCACAGCTCGTTGAAGATCATCAGCCCGCGCGAGGACTCGGCGGTGTAGACGTAGCCGTCGCCCGGCAGGCGCACGCCGAAGAGTCCCTCGAAGATGCTGTCGGCCCGGCGCGGGTCCGCCTCCCGGAAGACATGGTGGTGCGCCACCTCGCGCATCTGGGTGGGATTGGAGACGTCCACCACGCGCAGGCCCTCGTGGTACCAGGCGATGTACAGCAGGTTGCCGCGCAGGATGAGGTTGTGCATGGAGGTCACCCGCCGCAGCTTGTAGGTGCCGATCTTCGCGATGTTCGCGGGGTCGCTGACGTCGAGCGCGCGCACGTGGGAGGCGTTGAACTCGCCGCCCTCGAAGGCGATGGTCTTCCCGCCGAAGGTGCCCACCGCGTTGTGGTGCGAGAAGCCGTCCGGACGGGTGAAGCGGCCCAGCTCGCGGATGTCCTCCAGGTTGGAGAGGTCGTGGATGGCGTAGCCGTCGAAGGAGTCGCTCAGGTAGAGCCGCCCCTCGTAGACGAACGCGTCATGGGGGCCTCCCGGGATGACGGCGCGCAGCACCGGGTCGAAGGGGTCGGTCAGCTCGTAGATGAAGGTCCCGGAGATGGGGTCCATGGCGTAGAGGAAGTTGCCCTCGACCAGCACCGTGTGCGCGCCTCCTGAGCCACCGGTGGCCACGCTGCGCACGAAGAGCGGCTCGGCGGGCCGGGAGATGTCGTAGACGATGAAGCCCGAGGCGCTGCTCGCGATGTAGAGCGCGTCGCCCTTGGCCCACACGCTGTTCCAGAAGTTGTCCCCGGGCAGGCTGATGGCGGCGGTCTGCACGGGGCTTCGCGGGTTGCTCACGTCGAACACGGCGAGTCCTCCCTGCTCCTGCCGGAAGGAGGTGGAGACGACGTAGGCGTGGCCCTTGGCGACGTGGACGTCCACGGCGTGGCCCGTGGGGACCGCGCGCTCGGACAACAGCTCGAGCCCGCCCGAGGACTCGGGCTCGGCGTCCTGCAGCGCCACGCGGTGGGCCTCGAAGGTGCCGCCGAAGGAGAACCTGCCGCGGGAGCAATACGCGAAGCAGCCGGTGAGGATGTTGGGCGCCTTCGTCTCGCAGCCCGTCAGGTTGATGACGGTCTGGGTCCGGGCCTGCTGGCCCTGCAGGACGAAGCGGTCTCCCTCCATGTCGAGCTTGAGCAGGGGGTTGTCATACAGGGTGCTCGTCCCGCCATCGTCCTTCAGGTGGAAGCCGGTCCCGGCCGGGACGATGCGGGTGCCGCCGTCCGCCAGCAGTCGCTCACCCCGCAGCTCGGCCTGGTAGATGCCCGCCTGGGGGAGCGCGCCCAGCGTCGTCAGGTCACATGGCGACAAGTCGAAGAGGTCGGCGCGGTCCAACTCGTTGCAGATGGTGGCGGGGACGGTCCTCGGGTCGTACTTGCAGGTGGCCAGCAGGCCCTTGTCTTCGATGTCGCCCGTCTCCTCGAGCGGGACGTAGGTGCCATCCCAGACATAGGGGCCCGCGTCGCCGCCCGCGTCCGGCCCCGCGTCGGGGTCCTCGGAGGGACCCGCGTCGTGTCCCGAGTCGGAGCCCGAATCGAGGCCCGCGTCCTGGCCCGCGTCGGGCGGGGAGGGTGTGTCCTCGTCGCAACCCGCCAGCGATGCGAGACACAACGTCGAGAGAAGGAGCCCTAGGGTGCGATAGGTGCGTGTCACGGAAGGACCTCGGGATGGGGAGAACCGAGGAGTGTGCCCGTCCACGGGGTGGCTCAGGGCGCCGTTGTCCCAGGGCTCGGGAGTGTTTGCGCCACGAAGGGGACTCTGGCCGCAGGGCGCGCCAAGCCCGGGTTCGAGGCCACCCTGGCCGGCGACTTGCACAGCGGGCATTTCCCGCGCGGACCCGCGAAGGTGCGTATCGGCTACGGGTTCAGCCGGCCCGTGATTCTCGCGAGTCCTTGGATGAGGCGGCGCCCGAAGTGGAGTGAATCAAGGCGTGTCGCACGTCCCGTGTCGACACGATGTGTCTGGGATTGGTGGTCTGATACACCCCGGCCAAGGTCGTGAACATCCTTTGATGACTCGAGGCGCGCTCCTTGGGATGCGCTCCGGCGGGGCCTTGAGGCAGGATGCCGGCGTGGTCGTCCTGTCCGAGGTCTCCCGATGAAGCGTCTTCCCGTGGGTCTCCTGCTGTTCCCCGTCCTGGCCGTGCTGCTCACCGGGAGGGCCTGGGCGGAGGGGGTGGAGGTGCGCTCGCTCACGGTCATCCCCAAGCCGGGGGCGGAGAGTGTCTTCCCGGTGGGGGACCTCCAGATGGCGTTCGTCACGCACGAGAAGCCGGAGGTGGCCGCCAACATCAACGACGCTTTGTTCATCGGTCGGTTCAAGGCGTTGACGCCCACGAAGGTGGAGGCGCGGCTGCCGGCCGACGGGCTGGACCTGTCGGGGCTCTCCGAGCAGGGCTTCACTGTGACGCGGAACGATGGGCGCCTGCTCACGATACACTTCGACATCGAGGGCTGCGGGGCCTACTGCGAGACGTACAGCGTGGCCTATGGCTTCGATGTGCGGACGGGGCGTCAGTTGACTCCGCGGGAGTTGTTCACCCCCGCTGGCGTGCGCGCGCTGGTCCTGCGCATGAACAAGGAGAAGCTGCGGCTCTACCGGGAGCAGATTGCGAAGCATGAGCGGGAGCTGAAGGCGTCGAACAAGAAGGCGCCCGCGAGCGGCACGGTGGAGGACCTGGAGGAGCGCCTCGCGTTCAATCGCGAGTGCCTGGAGGGCGTCGAGGCGAACGCGGAGGAGGAGCGCACCCGGAGCACGTTCCATGAGCGCTGGGAGTTCACCGGGACGGAAGCGCGGATGACCGCGGAGCGTTGCAGCAACCACGCCTCACGTGCGCTCGACGACGTCGACAGCGTCACCCTGGCGCTGCCGTATGCCTCGCTGCGTCCCCATCTGACGGCCTACGGCAAGAGGGCGCTGTTGGGAGAGGGGCAGGGGGTGTCCGGCGACGTCTTCGGCCAGGTGCTGCGGGGGCGGATCGGCAAGCTGCCCATCGTCATGATGTTGGAGCGGCACAGGGACGACTCGGTCTCCGGCGTGTACTTCTACGAGAAGCACCGCAAGCCCATCGAGCTGGACGGCCGGGTGGAGGGCGGGAAGCTGGAGCTGCAGGAGCGGGATGCGGAGGGCAACCCGGCGGCGAGCCTGCGGTTGGAGGTGGGGAAGAACCTGCTGCGAGGTGAGTGGGCGGGCAAGCAGCCGCTGCGGATGGAGCTGCGTGCGCCCCCTGCTCAGGAGTGAAATGCAATGGAGCGGGGTGCGGTCCGTAACCGGGGGCGATGGATTCTCGCGCGGCGCCGCTCCACGTCGAACCCTGGGTCTCCACGATGACACGCAAGGCACGCTGGTTCCTCTTCGGCTTCCTCTGCGTGGCGGTGGGGCTGTACCCCGTCAGCTACTTCCTCGCGGGTTCGAGCTTCGGGATTCGCGGCTCGAAGGACGAGGCGTTGCTGATGGACGTCGTGTGGAACGCGGCCTTCTACATCCACATCGGGATGGGCGGGCTCGCGCTGGCGGTCGGCTGGACGCAGTTCGTCGCGAGGCTGCGGCTCAGGTCTCCGAGGACACACCGGGTCCTCGGGAAGGTCTACGTCGGGGCCGTCTTCCTGAGCGGGCTCGCGGGCGTGTACATCGGCTTCTTCGCCACGGGAGGCATTGTCGCCGCGGCGGGCTTCGTCAGCCTGGGCGTCATCTGGCTGGCGACGACGGCCGTTGCCTGGTGGCTCATCAGGAACCGGCGGGTCGAGGAGCACCGGCTCATGATGACCTACAGCTTCGCGGCCTGCTTCGCGGCGGTCACGCTGAGGTTGTGGATGCCCGTGCTGGTCCACGCGCTGGGCGATTTCGTCACGGCCTACCGAATCGTCGCGTGGCTCTGCTGGGTCCCCAACCTCGGCGTGGCCTACCTCATGTCACGCAGGCAGCCCGCGACGCGCGAACTCGTGGCTTCGTGACGCGTGGCTCGACCCGGGCGTGCTACTCCCGCAGCACGGTCAGCCCCTGGTCGGTCAGCGCATAGAGCATGGCCGGTGCCACGGTGGGGTCGTAGACGAGCTGGAGCACCTGTCGCCCGTTCACGGTCTCCACGCGCGTGAGCGTCGCCCCATCCTCCTCGATTCGCCACAGGCCCTGGTCCTGCGTGCCCACGTAGACGATGCCCCCATCCGTGGCCGCGAGCGCCGTCACGTTGGAGGAGGGCAGGGTGGTGATGCGCGTGTAGTTCGCGCTGGAGCGGTCCGTCTGCTCCATGCGCCACAGGCCGAAGTCGCGGCTGCCCACCCAGGTCGTCCCCGCCTTCGTGCGAGCGATGGCGCGCCAGTGGTCGAAGGCCTCCAGGCTGTTGAGCTGCGCGTTGTGCCCCTTGTAGCTCCAGGGCACCGGCCCCTCCCAGGTGAGCTCCCGGTCGAAGTCCGCGAGCACGCCGTTCGGCTGCAGGATGCCCACCAGCCAGTCGTTGGCCACCAGCACCTCTCCGCCAGGTCCGATGCCGAGCCCCCAGTTGAACCCCGCCTGGAGCGACTGGGACACGCTGCCGTCCGCGCGAGGCGTCTCGAGATACCAGGCCGCGTGGCGGTGGCTGTTGTACGTGAGGTCTCGAATCAACGTCACGCCGTGGTTGGTGCCGATGTAGACATCACCCCGGTCCCTGCCGCGCATCACCCGCTGGCAGGCGAGCACCGAGCGGTCCTCGTCGTAGTGGAAGTCGTTGGTGTTGCGGATGCCGAGCTGCTGCTGGCCACCCGACACACCCGCGCTGCGCCACAGGTGCTCCTCCAGCACCACCGTGCCGTCGGACTCCACGCGCACCGCGTCCAGGTCGCCCTTCTGGTACTCCGCGAAGCGCGCCTCGGTGTAGTGCGGCTCCCCAGGAGCGGGGATGTAGGCGTGGGGCTTGTCCGGTATCTCCGGCTGTAATTCGTACGTGTGGTAGCCCACGTAGGCACGCCCCGCCTCACCCCCGCAGATGACGGTGGAGCCGAGCGCCTTTTTATCCCGCCCGAAGCCTCCCTCCGCCTGTCCCACTCCGCGCGTCCATGTGGGCGCCGTGTCGCCGGGACGCAGCACGCCAATCTCGTCGCCCTTCAGCAGCCAGATGTTGTGGCCCTCGTCGACGCCGATGCTCCGCACCCCCGCGCCGATGCCGAACGCCGTCGCGTAGTCCTTCACCGCGTCCATCGGCCAGGGACCGGGGCCGTCGGGTGAGTCGAGGTCCGCTGATTCACCGCATGCGCCGAGGAACACCGCCATGCCCACTGCCGTTGCCCATCGCCATCCGCCGTGCATCCATCCTCCCGGACTTTCGCCGCCGTCGCCGGATACGCAGCAATGCGCATGCCCGAGGGGGATGGGAAAACTTCTTCCCAGGGTGGCGACTCCAGGTGCGTGCGCGGGCGGATGGCCCGCTGGCGCGAGCCACCCCCGAGGGGACGCGACATCCCATCGCGACCCCATGCTTCCGCTGGGTAATCAATGCGCGATGGCGGGTGAGACCGTGACCATGGCGGAGGTGGTCAGATCTCGTGCCACTCCATGCGCCAGAGCCCGCCTCGCGAGGCGCACACGTTGAGGGAGAAGGCGGTGCACTCGCCACACGCGAGATACCGGCGGTGCCGCGAGCCATCACAGCAATAGGCAGCGCAGATGGGCTTCCAACTGCACGCCTCGCCACCCTGGTAGGGGCAGGTCGCCTGAGCGTTCTCGTAAAGCGCGCTCTCCAGGTCCGGGTCCTCCTGGGAGAGCTCCTCCTGGGACATCTCCTCTTGGGAGACCCACTCGGAGGAGTCCACGTCCTCGGGGAGGGGGCCTCCACATGCGGCCATCAACACCAGTCCTGCCCACAGGGCAAGACGACGCAGTCCCATGACAGACATGGCTCTTCCTTTCAGGTGAGGGTGTGCTGCTTGCGCCCGCCACTGATGCAGGCATATCAAGAAAAGCATGGATTCAATGGGCTGGCAAGGGTGGGTGTGAGAGTGGTTGCCTGAGGCAATCAATCTGGGTGGCGTGCCGAGGCTGGGGTTGGTTGGTGTAAGTGGTTGCCGCAGGCAACCGTTTGGGCCGGGGCGGGGCAGGGGGCGTGGGCGCCTTGGGGGAAGGAAGCGTCGGTTCGGCGGGCTGTCACGGGCGAATGGGGTCGCGCGTCTCTTGGGGCGAACCCATCAGGAGACCATCCGATGCAGACACCTCGAAACGACACGTCACACCCGCGTCCCCGTTTGGACATCGCCCGGCTTGCCCCCGCGCCCTACCGCGCCTTCCTCGCCGTGGATGCGGCGCTCCGCGAGGGCCCGTTGGCTCCGAGCATCCGTGAGTTGGTGAAGATTCGCGCCTCACAGCACAACGGCTGCGTCCTGTGCGTGGACATGCATGTGCGTGAAGCGCGCCACCTGGGGGAATCCGACGAGCGCCTCCACCAGGTCGTCGTCTGGCGCGAGTCCTTGCTCTTCACCGACGCGGAGCGGGCCGCGCTCGCCTACACCGAGGCTGCGACCCGATTGGGTCCCGAGGGCGTACCGGACGCGGTGTGGGACGCGGCGCGGGCGGCGTTCGATGAAGCCTCACTCGCGGCGCTGGTCGCACAGGTGGCGCTCATCAACGCGCTCAACCGCATCGCCGTGCCCTTGCGCACACCACCCGGGGCCGTGACTCACGCGAGGTGAATGGCGTCGCGCTCCAGCCGCTGGAGCTTGTCGGGGTTGAGCACCCGGTAGATGGCGCGGATGTACTCGCCATCCACGTCGAGCATCGTGGCGTGGAAGAGCAGCCCGTCGCGGAAGGTGAGCGCGGCGGGCTGCCCGTTGAGCGACACGATGCGGTGCTCCATCGTGCCGCTCAGCTTCTGCCGCAGCCCGAGCAACATCCGGATGATGCGGTCGGCGCCGTCGATGCGCTTGCGCGCCGCGTACGCCTTGCCGCCTCCATCACTGGTGAACGTCACGCCTGGAGCGAGCATCGAGACCAGCGCCGCTTGGTCTCCCGTGCCGAGCGCGGAGAGGAAGCGCTGCAGGAGCTGCTCCTTCACCCCGGGTGGGGACGGGAAGCGCGGACGGCCCTCCCGCACCCGCTCGCGTGCCCGGTGGACCAGCTGCCGCACCGCCGGCTCGTTGCGCCCCAGCACCCGCGCCAGCGTCTCATACTCCTCGCCGAAGACCTCGCGCAGCAGGAAGGCCACGCGCTCCTCGGGTTTCAGCGACTCGAGCAACACCAGCAGCGCGACCGACAGGTCCGAGGCGCGCTCCGCGGTCTGTTCCGGAGTGGTCACCTCGGTCAGCACGGGTTCTGGAAGCCAGGGGCCGTCGTAGGCGGCGCGCTCGGTGGCGGCGCGGCGCAGCCGGTCGATCGCGAGCCGGCTCACCACCGTGACCAACCATGCCTCCGCGCTCTGGATGTCCCGCGAGCCCTCCTGGTGCCAGCGCAGGAAGGCGTCCTGCACCACGTCCTCCGCGGGGGCCAGCTCACCGAGCATCCGGTAGGCGAGCCCCAGCAGCCGCGGGCGGTGGCGCTGCAGGTCTTCGACGGTCGGCGGGGGAGGGGGCGTGGTCATGGTCATCCTGGAGCGTAGGACGTACGAGTCTCCTACCCCGTGACAGGCCGCGCCGCACCGTGTGGGGGCCCGCCTCGCGCAGGAGCCGCGAGGCGGGCCGAGGTGGGCCGCTACTCCTGGGGAGAGTAGTACTTCACCGGGCCGGCGAGCCACACGGTGGTGCCCTCCGTGCGCTCCAGCAGCTCCTCCGCCAGCTTGTTCCAGTCCTCGTAGGGGCCCACGGCCTCCAGGCTGGCGGGCATGAAGCCGAGGAACTTCTGGGGACCCACGGCGAGGACGGTGGCGGTCGGCACGCGATACGGCCCCTCGTCGGGGATGCCGAACAGGCCCCACGCCTTCCAGGTGCGGCTCAGCGCGTCGTAGCGCAGGGGCGCGCAGCTCGTCTCGGCGATGGTCTTGGCGTCCTCCTCGCTCTCCCCCGAGCAGACCTGGAGGCTGTCACCGAGCTTCACGCTCTCGAGCGGACAGGAGACCTGGAGGGAGTGCTTGCAGTGGCCGATGGGGCGGGGCGCGCCGTGCTCGTTCCAGTAGGCCTGGACGAAGGCCGCCGAGCCGTGCGGGTCTTCCCACGAGATGGACTCGCCCATGCCATCGAGGAACACCCAGGGGACGCGCGTGGCTTCCGCGACCGCGTCGGCCAGCTGCTCCTTCTTCGTGCCGAAGAGGGGCTCCGTGCGGAAGGGGATGAACGCCACGAAGCCCTCCGCCCCCAGGGCCGCCACGGTGCCCGCGCCGTCAATCGAGATGCCGCCCCTCGTCGAGCTCCCCGGGCGTCCCAGGACGCCGCCGTTGACGCCGCCGCCGGCGCCCGGAGTATCCTTGGCAGCCTTCGCGCAGAGACTGATGCAGGAGTTCAAGGCGTCCCGATTGGCCCACTCCTGGCTCTCGTTGGAGCAGCCCTTCGCGGTGTCGAAGTTGGCGACGGTAGGGGGTGGGCAGTGACAGGGGAAGTGGACCGCCGTGTACTTGCAGCTCCGCTCCACCCACTCCGGTGGGCCGATGTGGCCTTGATATCCGACGCCGATGAGACCGCCGGGCGTGCGCGCCTGGGCGGGAGTGCTCCAGGTGACGACGCTCAGGGTCGCGAGGAACCCGAGCAATGAAAGCCTCGACGTGCAACGAATCAGGCCCGACTGCGAGGGGGACATGTGTGACCTCCGTCAATGAGTTGCACATGCAGCCTGACTGTCCCAGGTCGTATTCACAATGGGTGTTGATTGACTTCTCGGTGAGTAGCGTCGCGTGTCACAGGCTGAGTAGCGTTCCGTGTCACAACGGCTGCGGCGGGGGCGTCGGCTCGATGACCGGCCGCTGGAATACTCCCCCGTTCGGCACCGCCGTGGAGCGGTCGAAGATGGCCTACCTGGACGGCGCGGCCATCGGGTGGGCGGACGAAACGCAGTCCGCGGCGTTCCCGGTGGTTGACGGTGTCGCGAAGCTCACGCGGATCAACTTCACGTCGAATGGCACCCTCGCCATCGGAGACCAGACCGAGGACCCGAACGTGGATGGCGCGATGCGCATCAAGTCGGTCGACCTGCTCTGTCCCCCAGGTCCCTGAGGCGCCGCCTCTCCGCCACGCGGAATGGCCCCATCCATGACAACGTGAGCAGGCCTCTTGGGTCTCATGGCCTTGATGCTGTTGTTCGTGGGTGGGGGCGAACCTGTGACACCTGGTGGTGGCGATGCGGCGGCCATCGCCTTTCGCCCGGAGCCGCCCATGACGACTCCAGATGCGCCTCACGCAGGTTGATGAAGGCGCGGTCGATGGGCTTTCGCGGAGTGCGCGCGCGACATTTCCGCGGCCTGCGTTCTCCAGTGGTGACAGGGCCCACGAGGCTCCGCTCGGGCCGAATCCATTTCCAAAAATCCGTGGGTGCCCTGGGCGATTCAGTTCAACGTGTCGTGAAACAAAGACAGGGTTGGCGGATGCGAGACGGTGCGAACAGGTGGGCCGGCCGGCTGTCGGTGGCCTGGCTTGGATTGATTCTGGCGGTGGCGTGTGGGCAGGCCCCTGCCGAGGCAGGAGCCCAGGAGCCTTTGAACGTCGCGCGGCAGGGCTTGCAGGTCCATGCCCGTCTCTCAGCCGGGGACAACCACACCTTGGCGGTGCATGCGAGCGGCGGTGTCTGGGCCTGGGGTGACAACTCCAATGGCCAGTTGGGAGACGGCACCACGGTGGACCGCCACACGCCGGTGCGCGTGCCGGGGCTGAGCGGCGTGGTGTCGGTGTCGGCGGGCTACGCGCACTCGTTGGCGGTGCTCTCGGATGGCACCGTCTGGGCGTGGGGCAGCGGCTACGACGGCCAGCTGGGGAATGGGTCCATGAACGACAGCCGCAGCCCGGTGAAGGTGTCGGGGTTGACGGGCGTGGTGTCGGTGTCGGCGAGCCGCCTGCACTCGCTGGCGCTGCGCTCCGATGAGACGGTGTGGGCCTGGGGCAGTGGTGATGGCGGCCGACTGGGAGATGGCTTCACCGTCCGGCGCGTCACGCCGGTGCAGGTGGTGGGGCTGAACGGCGGGTAGTCCGGCCCCTGCGTTTCACGTGGATGGCGGCGGGCCCTCCTGGAAGAGGGCCTGCCGCGATTGTTTCCGGGCAGGTGGGCGCGAGGCGCCGGGTGTCAGCGGATGCCGCGCTCGCGCAGGAGGGCCTCGCTGGTGGCGTCCCGGCCGCGGAACGCGCGGTAGCTCTCGAACGGGTCCACGGTGTTGCCCACGGAGAACACGTGCTGCCGCAGCCGCGCCGCCACCTTGGGGTCGTGCAGCCGCCGCGCCTGTCTGAAGGCCGCGAACGCGTCGGCGGCCAGCACGTCCGCCCAGAGGTACATGTAGTAGCCGGCGGCGTACGAGTCGCCCTCGAAGACATGCGTGAAGTGCGGCATCCGGAAGCGCATGCCGACCTCCGCCGGGGCCCCGAGCTGCCGGAGCGTGTCGCGCTCGAACGCGTCCGGGTCCAGGGGCTGTTCCTTCGCCAGGTGCAGCTTCATCTCCACCAGCGCGGAGGTGAGGAAGTCCACCAGGTAGAATCCCTGATTGAACGTGGCGGCCTTCTGGATTTTCGCCAGCAGGGCCGGCGGCATCGGCTTGCCTGTCTCGTGGTGTACCGCGAAGCGTCCCAGCACCTCGGGCGTCGCCACCCAGCGCTCCAGCAATTTGCCCGAAAACTCCCCGTAGTCGCGCACCACGCGGCCGCCGCTCAGCGAGGGATGGGACACGTTGGAGTTCAGCACGTGCAGCGCGTGGCCGAACTCGTGGAAGAGCGTCTGGGCGTCGCGCCAGCCGACCAGGGCCGCCTCGCCAGGCCCTGGCTTCACGAAGGGCAGGTTGTTCGTCACGATGGGGGTGACTTCTCCCCGGAACCGCTCCTGGACACGGTACGGGTCCGTCTGTCCGCCGTTGTACTTGCCCTGGCGTGCATAGGGGTCGAAGTACAGGAGCCCCACGTGACGCCCGCTGGCGCGCTCCTTCACCTCGAAGACTCGCACGTCGGGGTGGTAGACGGGCACGTGGGCCGCGGGCGCGAAGGTGTAGCCGAACAGCTCGCCGGCCACCCAGAACATGCCCTCCCGCAGCTTCTCCAACTGGAGGTAGGGCTTCACCTCGGTGTCGTCGAAGTCGTACTTCGCCTTGCGCACCTTCTCCGCGAAGTAGCGGTAGTCCCACGGAGCCAGGTCCTCCGTCACGCCGGAGCGCCGCGCCAGCGCTCGCATCGCGGTGACGTCCGCGCGCACCTGCGCGACGGATGGAGCCCACGTGTCCATCAGCAGCTTCATGGCGCGCTCGGGTGTGGCCACCATGGTCCCCTGGAGCTGCCGGTGCGCGTAGGTCGGGAAGCCCAGCAGCCGGGCCTGCTCGGCGCGCAGGGTGAGGATTTCGCGGACGATGGCGTTGTTGTCGTGCGCGTCGCCGTGGTCACCCCGGCTGTCGTAGTTGCGCCACACCTTCTCCCTCAGCGCCCTGTCGTCCAGGTACGTGAGGAAGTCCGCCACGGCCGAGCGGGTATTGGACACCACCCACCGGCCCTTCAGGCCGCGTGCCGCGGCTTCGGTGGCCCCGGCCTTGCGCAGGGACTCCGGCAGTCCCGCGAGGAGCGCCTCGTCGTCGATGACCACCGCGTTCGCCTCGTCGGCGAGCACGTTTTGACGGAAGGAGGTGTAGAGGGCGGCGAAGCGCTGGTTGAGTTCGGCGATGCGCTTGCGGCCTGGAGCCTCGAGCTTCGCGCCGGAGCGGGCGAAGTCCCGGTAGTAGTATTGGACGAGGCGCCGCTGCTCGGGCGTCAGCCGCGCCATCTCGGGCGAGTCGTGGACGGCCTGGACGCGCCGGAAGAGGGCGAGGTCTTGCGACTGCTCGTCCCAGAAGGCCGCCAGTCTGGGCGCCAGGGTGCGCTCGACCTGCTGGAAGTCGGGCGTGTTCATCACCTTGGACCAGGCGCTGTAGACCTCGTAGACGCGGGTGAACGTCCGCCCCGCGTCCTCCAGCGCGGCGATGGTGTTCTCGAAGGTCGGCGCCTCCTTCGTGCGGAGGATGGCGGCGAGCTCGCGCCGGTTCTCCTCCATCGCGACCTCGAACGCCGGCTCGAACTGCTCGACCTTCACCCGGTCGAAGGGGGGCACTCCGCCATGGGGGCCCGTCCAGGGCTCCAGCAACGGGTTGGCGGGAGTCGCGGCGGAGGCCAGGCCCGCCACGAGGAAGACGAGCACACCGATTCTGTTCTTGGGCATGAAGACAGAATATGAGTGCGGATTGTCGTCCCTCCATCGAATGGAATTCGTCCGGGAGACCTCGATGCCCCAGCTCGACCGAATCGATCGCGCGATTCTGACCGCCCTCCAGAACAATGCTCGGCTGTCCAACAAGGAGCTGGCGGCGCAGGTGGGGCTCGCGCCCTCGTCGTGCCTCACGCGGGTGCGGAAGCTGGAGGAGGAAGGCGTCATCAAGGGGTATCAGGCGGACCTGGACGCCAACGCGCTGGGGCTCGGCCTGCAGGCGCTCATCGCCGTCCAGCTCCGCCTCCATGTCGGCGAGGCCTTCGGCAACATCGGAGACCACCTGCGCTCGCTGCCGGAGACGGTGGCCGTCTACTGCCTCGGCGGCACCACGGACTTCCTCGTCCACGTGGTGTGCCGGGACACCGACCACCTGAGACGGTTGACCATCCTGTCCTTCACGAGCCGGCCGGAGGTGAGCCGCATCGAGACGTCGCTGGTGTTCTCATACACGCGCCTGGGGCTGCCAGTGGACCACGCGCATGGCGACGGCATTCCACCGCGCTGACGTCTCTGCCGCGCGGAAGGTGAGGGGAGTGGGCCCTCCTGGATTCGAACCAGGGACCAATCGGTTATGAGCCGACAGCTCTAACCGCTGAGCTAAGGGCCCTCATGCGTGTGCAACCCGCGTGGGCCTGGGCATAACTCCGCGCACACAGGTCTGGCAAGCACCACCCGGCCCCGTGTCAGCGTCTGGCCTTGGGCGCCGCGTCCTCGGCCCGTTTGACGCGGAACGTCTGCCCTCGCTGCTCCACCACGACGCCCTCGGCGCGCAGCCGCTTCGCCTGCTCCTGGGCCACCATGGGCGCGAGCACCCCTCCGGCGCGCGTCACCCGCCACCAGGGCACTTCCTTCCCCGTGGGCAGCATCGCCATCTCCCGCCCCACGCCGCGCGCCGCGCCCGGCCGCCCCGCATAGAGCGCCACCTGGGAGTAGGTGCGGACCTCTCCGCGCGGAATCGAGCGCACCGTGCGCCACACCGCCTCCGTGAAGGGCGCACGCTTCGGCGTTGTCTCCGCCTGCTTCACCCGCGTCTTCGTCCTTGGTCTCAAGAGCGCCATGCCGCGCGGGACTCTAGAAACACGAAGGCCCCCGGTCCACGAATGGGAGCGGGGGCCTTCTTGCTTCAGGCCTTGGGGCCTGTCGTCCGCGTCAGCTCTCCACGAAGGAGCGCAGGCGCTTGGAGCGGCTCGGGTGGCGCAGCTTGCGCAGCGCCTTGGCTTCAATCTGACGGATGCGCTCGCGCGTCACCTCGAAGTCCTGGCCGACCTCCTCGAGCGTGTGGTCGCTCTTCTCGCCGATACCGAAGCGCATGCGCAGCACCTTCTCCTCGCGCGGCGTCAGCGTGGCGAGCACCTTGCGGGTCTGCTCCGCCAGGTTCATGTTGATGACCGCGTCCGCGGGCGACACCAGGCTCTTGTCCTCGATGAAGTCGCCCAGGTGGCTATCCTCCTCCTCGCCAATCGGCGTCTCCAGGGAGATGGGCTCCTTGGCGATCTTGAGGACCTTGCGGACCTTGTCGAGCGGCAGCTCCATCTTCTCCGCGATCTCCTCCGGCGTCGGCTCGCGGCCAATCTCCTGCACCAGGTAGCGGCTGGTGCGGATGAGCTTGTTGATGGTCTCGATCATGTGCACCGGGATGCGGATGGTGCGGGCCTGGTCCGCGATGGCGCGGGTGATGGCCTGACGAATCCACCAGGTGGCGTAGGTCGAGAACTTGTAGCCGCGCTTGTACTCGAACTTGTCCACGGCCTTCATCAGGCCGATGTTGCCCTCCTGGATGAGGTCCAGGAACTGCAGGCCGCGGTTCGTGTACTTCTTCGCGATGGAGACGACGAGGCGCAGGTTGGCCTCCACCAGCTCGCTCTTGGCGCGCTCGGCGCGCTTCTCGCCCAGGCGGATGGCGTCGTAGTTGCGGCGCAGCGCATCCACGGGGAGGTTGGCCTCCTCCTCGACCTTCTTGATCTTCCGCACCGCGGTGCGCACGTCGCGGTCCAGCACCTCGAGCTGCTCGGGCGTGAGGTTGAGCTGCTTCTGCAGCTTCTTGCCGATGTTGGGGTTCTCCCGCGACTCCTTCAGCTGCGGGCGAAGCTCCTTCATGGAGATGCCGTAGCGGCGCTCCAGGTCGCGCAGCTCGTCCTCGGCCTTCTCGACGCGCTCGATGAGCGACTTGAGATTCAGGACGATGCGGTCGACCTGCTTCTTGTTCAGCCGCATCTCCTCCAGGACCTCCATCATCTTGGTCCGGAGGTCCTTCATCTCCTGCTTGAGCTCCTTCTTGCGCACCTCGGTCAGCTTCTTCTTCGAGGCGAGCTCCTCCTCGAGGACGTCGCAGTCCTTGGCGAACTTGCGGAAGCGCTCGATCTGCTTGCAGATCTGCTCGATCTTGTTGAGCTCGCTCTGCGCCAGCTGCGCCGGGGCGTCACCCTCGCCGACCTCCTCGGGAGCCTCCTCGGCACCCTCGGACTGGGCCTCCTCGGGAGCGTCCTTGATGACGTCGCGCACGCGCAGCTTGGCCGTCTTCAGCTTGTTGCCGATGTCGAGGATCTCCTCGACGGCGACCTTGCAGGCGAGCAGGGCGCGCAGGACCTCCTTCTCGCCCTCCTCGATGCGCTTGGCGATCTCCACCTCGCCCTCGCGCGTGAGCAGGCTGACGCTGCCCATCTTGCGCAGGTACAGGCGCACCGGGTCGTTCGACTTGCCGCCCGGCTCGTCGTCCTCGTCCTTCTCGTCCTCGTCGACGTCTTCCTTCTCCTCCTCGACGGTGACGGTGGGCTTGATCTCGTTGTTCTGCGCGGCCTTCTGCGCGTCGACGATCTCGATGTCGTTGTCGCCGAACATGCTCATCACGTCGTCGATCTGATCGGACGACACGATGTCGGCGGGCAGCGCGTCATTCACCTCGTCGTAGGTGAGGAAGCCCTTCTCGCGGCCCTGGGCGAGCAGGTCCTTGACCTCCTTGCGCTCGGCGACGGGGTCCTCCTCGACGTCGTCCTCGACGGCGTCCGGGTCCACCTCGACGGCGGCGGCGGCCTCCTCGGCGGCCTCCTCGGGGTCCACGTCCTCCGAGACGGCGGCGACGCCCTTCTTCTTCTTCTTCTCGACGACGGCCTCGGCGGGGGCCTCCTTCGCCTCGAGGACTTCCTTCTCCTCCTCGCCCGCCTTCACCCCAGCGCCCTTCGCCGCGGGACTGTCCGGAGCCTTCTTCTTGCGGATCACCGGATCCACCTTCTTCTTGGTGGGCTTCACGGACGCCTTCGAGGGCTTCTGCGTCGGCATTCGGGTACTTCTCCTTAAGAAATTCAGGGGCTTGAGGCCTGGGGCGAGCCGGCCGATCTACCGCAAAGTCAGGGTTTCTTACAAACGCGAACTCAAACCGGTTGCATGGGCGCCTTTGTTCCCGCGGAGGCCGGCTTGAGCTCCTCCAGGACACGCTTCTTGAGCGCCAGCAGTTCCACCCGCTCCGCCTGGAGCTGGCGCGTCTCCTCCGTGAGGTCGAACGCGCCCAGCGTCTGCTCCGTCGCACGGGTTATATAAGCAAGACGCTCGTTGATGCGCCGCACCATGATCTCCTGGCAGATGGTGGAGAACGCCTGCTCCAGCTCCTGTCCTTCCGAGGGGAGCTGGCGCCAGGAGGTCTCGATGGCCCGCTTCACGCCCTCGGAGGCCTCATAGAGGGCGTCGTTGGAGCCCCGCCCGGAGGTGGCGTGCATGAGCGTCATTCGAAGGCCGGTGTGCGACAGCTCGTCACACACGCGGAAGAGGTCGCGGCCGAGCAGCCGGGGCTCCCTCAGCACGGCCGCCACGTAGAGCGCCTCCATGGGCGGAGGCGGCTTCTCGGGGAGCGGGCGGGCAGGCGCGGCGTCGGGGGCACCCGGGTGGGAGGAGGCGGGCTTGGGCGTGGGGACCTTGCTGCGCAGGGCGGCCTCCACGTCCGGGGCGCGCCAGCCGAAGTGCTCGGCCAGGGCGGCGAAGAGCGAGGAGCGCACCAGCCCCACCGGCACCTGCGCCGCCACGGGCTTGAGTCGCTCCAGAGCCGTCATCTTCTCCTCGAACGTCGCCGCCTTTCCCTGGGGGAGCAGGGTGGCGAACAGGTACGTGGTGAGGGATTGCGCCCCGTCGATGAGCGACTCCACACCGTCCTGCCCCACACGACGCGCGAAGGTGTCTGGATCATCCCCTTGCGGAAGCAGCGCCACACGAGCGGTCGCTCCCGCGGCGAGCAGGGGGCCCGCGAGCCGCTCCACGGCCGCGAGCCCCGCGGAGTCTCCGTCGAGCAGCAGCACCAGCTCCCGCGCCTCGGCCCGCTTGAGCAGCTGCATGTGGCCGGCGGTGAGGTTGGTGGAGCACAGCGCCACGGCGTGGCGTACCCCCACCTGGTGCAGGCCGATGCAGTCGAAGTAGCCCTCGACGAGGATGGCGGCCTTGCGCTTGCGCAGCTCGTCGCGCGCCAGGTCCATGCCGAACAGCGTCTCGCTCTTGTTGTAGAGCCGCGACTCGCGCGAGTTGAGGTACTTGGGGCCCTCGTCGGCGCCCACCAGCCGGCCACCGAAGGCGATGGGCCTGCCCTCCGGCGCGCGGATGGGCACCATCAGCCGGCTGCGGAAGAAGTCGAAGCAGCCATCCCCCGTGTTGCGCTTGAGCACGAGCCCGGCCTTCATGGCCCACTCCAGCATGCCCGACTTCTGGCAGCGCTCCGCGAGCAGGCTCCACGCGTGGGGCGCCCAGCCCAGCCCGAAGGCCTGCGCGGTTTCATCCGACACCCCGCGGCTGGCGATGTAGGCCCGCGCGGAGCGGCCTTCCTCCTGGTGCCACAACAGCGAGCGGAAGTGCTCGGCGGCCAGGTCCGTGGCCTCCTTGATCTGCTGCCGCTCCCGCAGCCCGGGGTCCTGCTGCGCCTCCAGGTCGATGCCCAGCTCGCGCGCCAGGTCCCGCACGGCGTCCAGGAACGTCTTGCCCAGGTAGCGCTGGACGAAGGAGACCGCGTCGCCGCTGGCCCGGCAGCCATGGCAGAAATAGAAGCGCTTCTCCGGCACCACGTAGAACGAAGGTGTCTTCTCCTGGTGGAAGGGACAGCGCCCCTTCCACTCCCGGCCCGCCTTCTTCAGCTCCACGTGCCGGGAGATGAGGCCCACCAGGTCCACCCGCTCGAGGATTTCCTGGATCTTGTGCTCCGGGATCATGTCGCCCACCCATGGGCCCGCGTCAGGGCGGGCGCACCGCCGGCATCCTGCCAGCCGGGCCTGACGTCGCCCGTCCGGCCGCCAACCCGGTGGCTCTCCCCGCCCACGAGGGCGGAGGACCGGAGGCGCGAGGCGTCGTGAGGGTGTGGGGACACGTTGGGGCTCCTACGGCCCGTTGGGTACCTCCCCTGGACAGGGGCGGTACACCATGGGCTGGCCCAGGCACTTAATGACGGGGGGCCGGGGGAGCAAGTTTCCGCTCACCCCGGGCCTTCCACCCCAGGGGGCCACCGCCTGCGCCGGGTGGCCTCCAGAGGGGTGGGACAGGGGACTTCAGGCGAGCTTCGCGAGCTCCGCCTTGACGGCCTCGGAGATGGCGCGACCCTCGGCCTTGCCCTGGAGCTTGGGGGAGAGGTTCTTCATCACCGCGCCCATGTCCTTGGCGCTCTTGGCGCCCACCTCGGCGATGGCGGCCTGGACGGCGGCGACCAGCTCGTCGGGGGTGAGCTGCTGGGGCAGGTAGCTCTGGAGGACGGCGATCTCGGCCTCCTCCTTCTCCGCCAGCTCCGGCCGGCCCGCGGCCTTGAACTGGTCCGCGGAGTCGCGGCCCTTCTTGATGAGGCCGGTGATGACGCTCATCACGCCCGAGTCGTCGAGGGCGGAGGCACCGGGCTCCACTTCCTTGTACTTCACGGCGCTCTTGATCGCCCGAATGACGGTGGTGCGCAGCTCGTTCTTGGACCGCATCGCGTCCTTGAGGTCCGCGTCGATCCGCTCCTTGAGGGTGGCCATATTCGCAACTCCGCTGGCTGGGATTCGGGGGATTTCAGACGACGGGAGCCAGGGCACCTGACTGGGGGGCGCCCCGGCTCACACGCCGGCCTCGCAACTAGAACGACTTGCGGGCCTTCTTCACCGCGCGCTTCTTGGCGGCGAGGGCCTTCTTCTTCCGCTTCACGGAAGGCTTCTCGTAGTGCTCGCGCTTGCGGATCTCGGAAAGGATTCCGGCCTTTTCAGTGGCCTTCTTGAAGCGCTTGAGGGCGCTCTCAATGGACTCTCCCTCCTTCACTCGGATACCGGGCATGCGTTCACCTCCTTCCGCCATGCGTCAATGTGTGCGTACTTCGAAGGGGGAGCGGTATGTCCCAGTGGCCGGTAAAACGCAAGGACGCTGGCGGGAAAAGCCGCGCGCGGTTGGACTAGAGTGTCGCCTGCGTGAGCCCTGCCCTCCTCCTGATGGTGCTGCTGGCGACCGGTCAGCGTGGTGGCACCGGGACGACCGACTGCTGGAACTCCTGCCAGCGCCATGTGGCGGACCGCGCCCTGCGTGCCCGGGTGTGCGGCTCGTGCCTGTCCGGCGGGCGGGTGGACTCCTGGGTGGCGCCTTTGGGCAACATCCGGCCCGTCCCACGTGAGGCGCTGGCCTCCTCCCGCAAGGATGGCGACTGGCGCGTGCGCTGGGCCTCCGTGCGCGCCGACGCGAAGGCGCGGCAACTGACGGAGAAGCGCGTGCTGGCCGAGTGGGTGGCGGGGTCTCCCGCGTCCTCGGACCTGGCGGCCTGCCTCACCGCGGCGCGCGCGGCGGCGGAGGCGGGGCAGTCCACGGCCACCTTCCTGCGGGACGCGGGGGCCCGGGGGCCGGAGGCGGCGGCGCGGGTGTGGGCGCGGCGGGAGGCCATCCGGCAGGCGCTGGAGGTGGAGCTGTACTCGGAGGACCCTCGCGAGCGGGGCACCGCGCTCGCCCACCTGGGGGCCTTCCTGGGGCGGAGGCCCGCCCGGGTGCTGCTCGACGCGACGGCGTCGCGGCCCGAGGAGACGGATGGGATTGGCGCCTCGGCGCTCAAGGCGGTGGCGCTGCGCCTGGACTCCTCGGTGGGGCGGCTGCTCCTGGAGGAGGCGCGGCCCGCGGACGAGGTGCTGGTGAACCGGCTGTTCGCCGTGTACTCGCGCGAGCTGGAGTCGCTCCAGCCGGAGCTCACGGCGCCCGAGCCCCAGCGGCGGGACGCGGCGGTGCTGGCCCTGGGCGTCTATGGGCCGCTGGCGCGCAAGGAGCTGGAGCGCGCGCTCACGGACGTGGACCGCAAGGTGCGGGGTTCGGCGGCGCGGCGGATGGCCCAGTCGGAGGGCACGTCCTTGCGCGTGGCCGCCGAGCGCCGGCTCGAGGGCAAGGACCTGGAGGTGGCCCGGCCGTGGCTGGAGGCCATGGAGCGGGAGAAGGGCTGCGGGAGCTTCTTCCTGGAGGCTGCCCGGGACTCGCGCATGCCCGCGCCGCTCAGGGGCCAGGCGCTGACGTCGCTCTCCGACTGCCGCGAGGGTGAGAGCCTGCGGCTGGACGCGCTGACGCCTTTCCTGAAGGACTCGCAGCCGGTGGTGCGGGCGGGCGCGGTGCGGGTGCTCGGCGCGCTGTCGGTGCGAAAGCCCGAGGTGATGGACGCCACCGAGCGCGCGCTGGATGACGGCTCGCCGGAGGTGGTCGCCGCCGCGCTGGACGTGGTGGCGGGGCAGCGCCAGTCGGCGCGGGGGGACATGGCCGCGGAGCTGCTCGGCTCGGAGCACCCGGTGGTGCGCGCCGCGGCGGCCCGGGCGCTGGAGGCCATCGGCCGCGCGGCCCACGTCAAGGTGCTGGCCACGTGCCTGCGCGAGGACCCGGTGTCGGACGTGCGCGTGGCGGCGGCGCTCGCGCTGGGGAGGCTGGGCGGGCCCCATGCCGCGGCGGCGCTCTCCGACGCGGCGGCGCGCGACGCGGACACCCACGTCAAGCACGTGTCCCGCGCGGGCCTGCGCAAGCTGGGCTTCGGGAACTGACGTCAGAAGCGCGGCCAGACGTCCGGGCGAGAGCGCGAACCCCGCGCCTGATGGCGATGGCAAGCCAGGCTTCGGGCACCGACGTCAGTGGTGCCCGGGCGCGAGGGGGCGTCCCCGCGCCCGACGGTGACGACTCACGGGCCGCTGATGGCCTTGGCGTCGGCGCGGTTCCGGCCCGCGCGCTTGGCGCGGTAGAGGTACTTGTCCGCGGCGGCGATGAGGTCCTCGGGCTGGGAGAAGTCCGAGTCCAGGAGCGTCGCCACGCCCAGGCTGATGGTCACCTTGATGGGCGTGCCGCCAAAGACGAAGTCGGCCTTGTCCACCGCGTGGCGGCAGCGCTCGGCGCACGCCAGGGCCTGGTCCTCGGCGGACTCGCGCAGCATCAGCGCGAACTCCTCGCCGCCGTAGCGCGCGAGCAGATCCTCGGTGCGCACCGTGTCGGTCACCCGCTGGGCGATGCGCGTCAGGACGTAGTCCCCGGCCGGGTGGCCGTACGCATCGTTGATCTTCTTGAAGTGGTCCACGTCGAAGAGCACCAGCGACAGCGGCACCCGGTGGCGCAGGCAGTAGCTGAACTCCTTGCGCACCGTCTCCAGGAAGTACTTCTTGTTGTAGACGCGGGTGAGGCCGTCGCGGGTGGCGGACTCGTAGATGCTGCGCTGGTACTGCTCCTCCAGCTCGTCCTGGATGGAGAACTTGAGGACGGTGTTGGAGCCGATCTGGATCTTGTCGCCGTCGTACAGCGGGGCGGCGTTGACCTTCAGGCCGTTGAGGTAGGTGCCGTTGGTGCTCGCCAGGTCCATCAGCTGGAAGCGCCCGTCGCCGAGCGCCACCACCTTGGCGTGCTTGCGGGAGATGCCGTCGTCCTCCACCTGGAACTGCGCCTCTGAGCTGCGCCCCAGCACCACCTCGGAGCGGTCCAGCTTGAACATCCGGCCGATGCCCGCCGCGGACTTGGCGCTGATGACAATCAAATAAGCGCTCTGCCGCTGGGCGTTGCCCAGCAGGTCCGAAATGGAATGGACGGAAGTTTTCTCCTCGGACATCGCAACACCCATCTTATGGGCCGTTTTTTCATGGCGGCAAGCATGCTGCCGGCTTCCACGCGGCCCAATCGCTCATCCCGCGTGGATCCGCCGCGTCGTCCGGGGCCGGCTGGGCACCTCCGGCTCGACTGTCCTCCGTCCGACGCTCAGCTCCCCCGCCACCGGCGTCTGGATGAACCGCGCCAGCGCCTCCGGGGAGCGGGGGTGGTAGGCGAGCGCCTGCATCAGCTTCACCAGCGCCGCGGAGGGGGTCATGTCCGCGCCACCGATGGCCCCCTGCGCCAGGGACGCCGCCCCGGACTCGTACAGGCTCAGGTCCACGCCGTTGCGGTGGGCCTGGCTCACCACCACCACCGGCACGCCGCGCTCCTTCGCCTGGACGAACAGCGGCATGAGCGAGCGTCCGAGCTCGGGCGCGATGGGGAAGTTGCCCGCCCCGTACGCCTCCAGCACCAGCCCCCGGACGTGCGGCAACAGCTGCAGGGGCAGGGCCGGGTCCAGCCCGGGATAGACCTTGAGCATGAAGACGCGCGGGTCCAGCTTCTCGTAGAGCTTGAAGGGGCCCCGGGCGCGCAGCCCCGGCTCGAAGGTCGCGTCCACGCCCAGCGTCCCCAGCACCGGGCAGTTGGGGCTCTCGAAGGCGTCGTACTCGGACACCTTCACCTTGCGCGTGCGGTTGCCCCGGTACAGGTGCGAGTCGAAGCAGATGGTGACCTCGCGCGGCCCCTTCACCGCGGAGAGCACCGCGTCGATGAGGTTGAGCCGCGCATCCGAGCGCACCTCGCCCAGCGGCCGCTGCGAGCCCGTCAGCACGATGGGGCAGGGGGGATTGCGCAGCATGAAGGACAGCGCGCTGGCGGTGTAGGCCAGCGTGTCCGTGCCATGGGTCACCACGGCCCCGTCGAAGTCCTGGAGCTGGTGGTGCAGGTGGGTGGCCATGCGTTGCCACAGCTCGGGCTGCATCTCGGA
The DNA here is from genome assembly GCF_020037055.1 of Myxococcus sp. AS-1-15. Classification (NCBI taxonomy): domain Bacteria; kingdom Pseudomonadati; phylum Myxococcota; class Myxococcia; order Myxococcales; family Myxococcaceae; genus Myxococcus; species Myxococcus sp. AS-1-15. Next base: position 1,262,527 of record NZ_JAIQDF010000001.1, read on the forward strand.
GCTGTCCAGGTTGCTGAAGAGCTGCAGCTCGATGTCGGCGAGCTGGAACAGCTCCGGGACGCGGGCCTTGAGCGTCTTGAAGAAGGCGGCGGGGCGCAGGGCGGAGGGCCGACCTCCGGCCATCCCCAACGTGCCTCCGGTGTGCAGCAGCAGGACTCTGGGCATGGGCAAGGGGCCCTCCTTGGCAAGGCTTGCGTTGCTTTACAAGCCCCTCGCGCGTGGCTAAGACCCGCCGCGTGCTCCTCTCCTGCTGGAAGCCTGTCGTTCCCCTGCTGGTCGCCGTGGCGCTGACCGGCTCGGGTTGCAAGAACCCGGAGGGCTCCGCGCCCGCCTCCACCCAGGCGCCCGCCGCTCCGGCCGCCCAGGCCCGGCCCCCCGCGCCTCCCCCGGAGCCCGCGGCCCCGCCGGCGGACCCCTCCCAGGCGCTCTTGGGCATCCCCGGCATGGACTTCTCCTCGCTGTCGGCGGCCTCCAAGCGGGAGCTGGCCACGGTCCTCAGCGATGAGTTCTGCTACTGCGGCTGCCCCCACACGCTGGGGGCCTGCCTGAAGTCGCACACCGGCTGCCGCCACGCCAAGCGCATGGCGCGGGTGGCCGCGCGCATGGTGTCCGAGGGCAGCCCGGCCACGGAGGTCATCGTCCAGCTGTCCCAGTACTACGGCGCCTTCCGCGAGCAGCGCGCGAAGTTCAAGGTGGACGAGCGCATGTGCATGGGCTCCGCGTCCGCTCCGGTGACGGTGGTGGAGTTCTCCGACTTCGAGTGCCCGTACTGCGCCAAGGCGCGGCCGGTGCTGGAGGCCTTCGCGAAGAAGAACGCCTCCCAGGTGCGCTTCTGCTACCTGCCCTTCCCGCTGTCCAACCACGTCAACGCCGTGCCGGCGGCCCAGGCGGCGCTGTGGGCGCGAGATCAGGGCAAGTTCTGGCAGATGCACGACGCGCTCTTCGAGAACCAGGACAACCTCAAGCCGGAGGCCCTGGTGGCGCTGGCGAAGAAGCTGGGGTTGGAGGAGGACCGGCTGGCGGCGGTGCTCAAGTCGGACTCGTACAAGCAGGAGCTGGAGGGCTTCCGCAACCAGGGCCGCGCGGCCGGGCTGTCGGGCACTCCGACGGTGTACTTCAACGGCCGGGCGCTGGATTTGAGCTTCATCCAGGAGGAGCTGCTCACCCACAGCATGGAGGATGAGCTGGAGTGGGTGACGAACAAGAACGCCTGGGCGGCTGACTGACGCGGCAGATGACGCAACGGTTCCGCATCGACGCGGGGCAGCTCGTCCCCGAGGATCGCCAGAGCCCCTCTCCGTTGGCGGGGCGCTCGGGGACGTACGCGCTGATGCCCACGGCGCCGGACCTGCTCATCTTCTCCCGGGGGCCCAGCGAGGGCGGCAGCATCCCCGCGCCCCGGGTGGTGCTCTCCGGCGACGCGGGCGGCTTCCCGCTGTCGGACCTGATGGCCTTCCTCAGCCAGTCGCGCTGGAGCGGCATCATCCGGGTGCACTCGCCCGGCGGCGAGCGCTCGGTGACGTTCCGCGACGGCGAGGTGCGGGGCGCGTCGTCGGATGACCCGGCGGACCGGCTGGGCGAGGTGCTGGTGCGCCTGGGCTACGTGGAGCGTCCCCAGGTGGAGGCCGCGCTGAAGGGCCAGCCTCCGTCCAAGGTGGGCCGCGCGCTGGTGGAGAAGGGTCTGTTGCAGGCGCATGACCTCTTCAAGTGCGTCACGCACCAGGTCAGTGAGATCTTCCACGCCATCGTGCTGTGCCGGGAGGGGAGCTTCTTCCTCATCGACCAGCCGGTGGATGAGAAGGCGAATCACTCCATCCAGCTCTCCACCCAGAGCCTGCTGATGGACAGCATCCGGAAGATCGACGAGATGGCGCACTTCCGGAAGCGCATCCCCCACGGCCGGCTGTACGTGGCCAAGAAGCGCGGCTCCGACGGCAAGCTGGAGGAGGACGAGGACCGGGTGCTGGGGCTGGTCGACGGGCGCCGCACCATCCTGGAGCTGGGGCACGCGGCGCGGCTGTCGGAGTTCGACATCACCAAGGTCGTCTTCCGCCTGCTCGAGGGCGGCTTCGCGTCGGTGACGGACAAGCCGCTGCTGGTGCCCGTGGCCGTCGCGACGGGGAGCGCTCCGACGCCGGGGCAGTCGGTGGGGCAGGGTGGCACCGCGCAGGGCAAGCCCGCGGCGAGCGCTGCGCCCGCGGTGGACCCGCGTCCGGCGGCGCGCGTGTTCAACTTCATCTTCCGGGAGATTCGCGACGAGGTGGCCAAGCAGGGCATGGACCGCGAGTTCATCGCCGCCGCCAACGCCGCGCTGTCCGGGCAGGCGCTGTCGTCCTCGCCGGTGTTGGAGGGGCTGTCCTTCCAGGCGGACGGCAGCCTGGCCGAGGCGAAGCTGATGGAGTCCTTCGAGCGGCACCACGCGCAGCTGGGCTCCGAGCCGCTGGCCTCCTTCAAGCAGGCGCTCAGCGACGTGATGTTCTTCTTGTTGTTCCAGGCCGGTGAGCTGTTGGAGTCGCGCGCGGACGAGGACCTCGCCCGTCGTGTGAAGAAGCTGCTGGCGACGCTCGAGGGCTCGTGACGACGGATTCGGATTGGCCGCGGTTGACGGCGGATGTCCCCGGCTGTGGTGGTGGTTTCAAGCTGGTCCCCGAGGACTTCGAGGTCGAGGAGCTCCCCGCCTATCAGCCCTCGGGCGAGGGCGAGCACCTCTACCTGTGGCTGGAGAAGCGGGGCCGGGACACGCGCGAGGTGGTGCGCGCGCTGTCCCAGGTGCTGGGCGTGTCCGAGGACGACGTGGGCGTCGCGGGCATGAAGGACCGGCAGGCCGTCACGCGGCAGCTCATCTCGGTGCCCGCGCGCGCGGAGCCCAAGCTGGGCGACTTCGCGCTGGAGGGCGTGCAGGTGCTGTGGTCGCGACGGCACGGCAACAAGCTGCGGACCGGGCACCTCAAGGGCAATCGCTTCCGCCTGCGCCTGCGCGGCGTGCGCGACGTGGGCGCGGCGCGGGAGTCCTTCACGCGGCTGTCCGCGGGCGGCGTGCCCAACTACTTCGGCGAGCAGCGCTTCGGCCGCGCGGGTGACAACGCGGACCTGGGGCGCCTGCTGGTGCTGGGGCAGCGGCTGCCGAAGCGGCCGGAGCGCTTCCAGCGCAAGCTCTACCTCTCCGCCTTCCAGTCGCGCATCTTCAACCGGGCGCTCGCGGACCGCGTGCGCGCGGGCACCTTGTCCACGGCCCTGCTGGGAGACGTGCTGCGCAAGGAGGAGACCGGTGGCCTCTTCGTGTGTGAGGCGCCGGAGGTGGACGGGCCTCGCGTCGCCGCGTTCGAGGTGAGCCCGGCGGGGCCGCTGTTCGGCCCGAAGATGACGGCCTCCGCGGGCGAGGTGGCGGAGGTGGAGGCGAGGCTGCTCGCGGGCGAGGGCGTCACGCTGGACGACTTCAAGCGCGGCGGCGGCGAGACGGAGGGCGGGCGCAGGCCGTACCGCGTCCGCCTGGGCTCGCCCGAGCTGACGCCCGAGGGTGAAGACCTGTGGCTCACCTTCGAGCTGCCCCGGGGCGCGTACGCCACCGAGGTCCTCCACGAGCTGCTCAAGGACGACTGAGCTGGAGGCGTCGAGGCGGCGCTGTCCGCCCTGTTCCGATATCGCCGCCGGCGCGAGAGCTGGCTTGCACCAGGCTTGACTCCCGGGCCATCGGGCCCTGTGGACAGGGGGCCCGCCCCGCGGCCACCGCGCTCATCCGATGACGGCCCCGATGTCGGGTTTGAGGCCCTTCTCATGCTCGGGCGCTCCAGCCAGCCGCTCGCCCGGGATGACGGCGCGGGCCCTGCCGTGGGCGCCGCGCCTGGAAGGCCCCGCGTCATCACCAGGGATGCCCGCCCCGCGCGGTGACGGGCCCCAGGACGCAGGCGCGGCGGCAGGCGCCTTGGGTCCTCGCGAGGGGCGGTCCGTCCCGCGCGGTGACACACCCCTGAAAGCCAAGCGCCTCCGCGGGACGAAGCCCGGGAGGCGCTGTGCCTGCTTCCGCGTGGAGCGGAAGTTACTGCGTGATGATGTTGAACTCCGTGCGGCGGTTCTGCGCGCGGCCCGCCTTGGTGGTGTTCGGGCCGATGGGCCGCGTCTCACCGAAGCCCACCGCCTCCATCCGACCCGGGTCGATGTTGCGCCGCAACAGCTGCGCCATCACCGCGTCGGCGCGCTTCTGGGACAGCTTCAGGTTCGCCTCGTCCTTGCCCAGCGAGTCGGTGTGGCCCTCGATGCGGACCTTGGCGATCCACGGAGCGTCACGCAGCGCCTGCGCCACGTCGTCGAGGATGCCGTTGTTCTGCTTGTTGCCGAGGATCCTCGCGGAGCCCGAGGAGAAGAGGATCTGCTTCTTGATCTCGATGCGGTCCTTCTTGATGACCACGTTCTTGTACTGCTTCGGGCAGCCGCGCTGCTCCTTGGTGCCGGGCTCGTCCACGCACGCATCCAGGCGGTCCACCACGCCGTCGTTGTCCGTGTCCTTGTCCGGGCAGCCCGAGTTCTCCGGCGGGCCCGCCTCGTTGGGGCACTTGTCCTGGGCGTCCGCCAGACCGTCGGCGTCGTTGTCCAGGTCGGGGCAGCCGTCCTCGTCCTGGAAGCCGTCCTTGTCCTCGGGCTCGTCCGGGCACTTGTCCTGGCCGTCGTTGACGCCGTCGTTGTCCCGGTCCGGGCAGCCCAGGTTCTGGATGGGGCCGAACTCGTTGGGGCACTTGTCCTGGATGTCCACGACCCCGTCATTGTCGTTGTCCAGGTCGGGGCAGCCGTCCTCGTCCTGGAAGCCGTCCTTGTCCTCGGGCTGGTCCGGGCACTTGTCCAGGTTGTCGTTGATGCCGTCGCCGTCGCGGTCCGTCGGCGCGAGCGCGGGGCAGCCCTGGTTCTCCAGCACGCCGGGCTCCAGCGGGCACTTGTCGTTGGCGTCGAGCACGCCGTCGTTGTCGTTGTCCGGGTCCGGGCAGCCGTCCTCGTCCTGGAAGCCGTCCTTGTCCTCGGCCTGGTCGGGGCAGGGGTCGTCCTTGTCCAGCACGCCGTCGCCGTCGCTGTCCGTCTCCTCGATGCGGACCACGACCTGGGGCGGCTTCTGGGGCTCGGGCGTCGTCGGCGTCGTCGCCTGCGGGGCCTCGGGGCGCTCGCGCACCAGCACCTGCCGGGGGCCGCAGCTCTTCGACAGCTCCAGCGCCCGGTCCACCGCCGTGTCGGCCAGCCGCACGTGCGAGGCGGCACGGCCGCTGTTGCCCTGGCTCAACTCGCCCTTGGCGAAGTCGAGGTGGGCCTCCGCGGTGGCCAGCTCCACCGGCGCGCAGCGCAAGGCGCCGCTGCGGCGGGCGCGCTCGACGTCCGCGGCGAGCACCTGGGTGTCCGCGCGAATCTTGCTGCCGCTCACGCAGCTGGCGAGCAGGAGGGACAGGAGCGCTACAAGACAGGGACGCGTCATCGGGAGCACTCGGAGCGTCACGGGTTCGGGGTCCTCTCGCCGGTGTCGCTGCTGCCCGACACGGACATGGCCTTCTCGCGCGCCTCGTTGGCGAAGCGCGACGCCTTCACCGCGAAGTCCACGCCGGCTTGGTAGTCGGAGTAGCCAACCTCCTCACGCGCCTTGTCGAGGTACAGGTTCGCGGCGGTCCACTCGTACGGAGCCAGCTTGTCGGCTCCGGCCGTGCGCGCGGCCTGAATCTGGACTTCGGCGTCGAGGATGTTCGCGGTGGACTTCACGGGGCCGCATGCGGCGAGCGCCCCGGCCACCGACACCAGCACCGTCAGCTTCTTCATAGCGTGGCGCCTCTAGAGGAGGGACAGAGGCATCGGTCGTATCAATCGCCTCTTGGGGGGTCAAGAATCGGGCAGACCCTGTTGGTGGGGGGGCGGCCCGGCGCCAGGGACTTTGACGGCCGGCGCATGGCTTGCCATCGTCCCCCTCCCGTGCGCCCGCCCGTCCTCCCCGCCCGCCTCCTGCTGCTCTTGACGCTGCTCGTGTCCCCCCTGGCCCTGTCCGCCCAGGCATCCGCCGCGAAGCGCGCCGAGCGCCAGGCCGAGACGGAGAAGGTGGTCCAGACCGTCCTGCAGGGCGGCGCCGTGCCCGCCGCCGTCTCCCGCCTGCGCTACCTGCGCGAGGAGCCCTTCGCCGCGGACCTCATCACCGAGGCCCTGCGCCGCGCCCTGGACGAGCGGGTCCGCCGCAACCTCGTCGCGGTGCTCGCGGGGCTGGACACGCGCTCGGCGGAGCCCGCGCTGGTGAAGCTCGCCGGCGACGGGGACAGCACGGTGCGCATGTACGCCGCGCAGGGCCTGGCCCGCCTCAAGAGCCGCAACGTGCAGGTGCTGCTGCCGCTGCTGAACGACAAGAGCAGCGGCGTGCGCCGGGACGCGGCCCGCGCGCTGGGCGCCTCGCGCAACCCCAAGGTGGGCAAGGCGCTGATGGCGGCCGCCAAGGAGGAGCAGGAGCTGGAGGTGCGCGCCGCGATGCTGGCCGCCGCCGGCGAGGCCGGGGACGCGAAGCAGGCAAAGTCCCTCAAGGAGTTCCTGGAGAACGACTCGGAGAGCACCCGCTTCGCGGCGGCGCGCGGCCTGTGCCGGCTGGGCGCCCCGGAGGGCTTCGCCTTCGCCAACAAGCTGCTCGGCGACTCGGACCGCTTCAAGCGGCGCCAGGGGCTGGAGCTGTTCGAGGGCGTGGTGGCGAAGAAGGCGAGCCCCGCGCTCAAGCCGCTCCTGGAGGACAAGGACCGCACGCTGGCCGCGGGCGCCGCGCGCATCCTCTACCAGGGCGGCGACCCGTCCATGCTGGACTGGCTGGTGCTGGCGTCGTGGAACGCCAAGAACGACGAGAAGCTGGCGTACGAGAAGGAGCTGGAGACGCTCCAGCTCCCGGATGATCGCCGCAAGGTGATCCTGCGAAGGGCGGGCGTGGCGCCATGACGTGGGCGGTGGTGCTGGCCTCGGCGCTGTTCACCCAGGCGCCGGGGGCCTCCTCGAAGCAGGACGTCGCGCCCGGAGCCGCGCGGCTGGTGGAATCCGGTTCGGCCGCGGCCCAGGCGGCCACGGCCACGCCCGCGCGCGCCAACGGTTGGACGGGCCTGGACGCGAGCGGCTTCGCGGCCCTGGTGGCCCAGGCGACGGAGGCGCCCCTCTCCGAGCGGCTCCTGTCGATGAGCGCGCGCTTCATCAACACGCCCTACGTGCTGTCCCCGCTGGGCGAGGGCTCGGGCGTGGACCCCGACCCGACCTTCCGCCTGGACGCGGTGGACTGCCTCACCTTCGTCGAGCAGTCGATGGCGCTGGGGCTGGCGCGCTCCGAGCCGGAGGTGGGCGCGCTGCTCGAGCACATCCGCTACGCCCGGACGCCCTCGTACGAGGACCGCAACCACCTGATGGAGGCGCAGTGGCTGCCCAACAACATCCGCAAGGGCTTCCTGCGCGACGTGACGCGCGCGCTCGGCGGTGAGGACACCGTCAGCGTGACGAAGACGCTGACGAAGACCACCTGGCAGTCGCGCTCGTCGCAGTCGCTCCAGCTGCCCCGGGAGCGTCAGCCGACGGGCACGTTCGCGCTGGACATGATTCCGCTGGAGAAGGTGATGGCGCACGCGCGCGACATCCCCTCCGGCACCATCCTCGTGGTGATGCGCGAGGACCTGCCCCTCAAGGCCACGCGCATCACCCACCTGGGCTTCGTGGTGCAGCGCAAGCACCGCACCTTCCTGCGTCACGCCTCTCGCGGCGGCTACAACCGCGTGGTGGACGAGGACCTGGAGACCTTCCTCACGCGCAACTCGCGCTACGCGAAGTGGAAGGTCACCGGCGTGAGTCTCTTCGAGGCGCGGAGGCCGGACAGCGCTCCTTCCAGCGCGGTGGTGCGCTCACCCTGACGGGGCCGTCAGAAGGCGGGCGGCGGGGGCGAGGAGCGCTCGGTCTCCCGCTCCTCCTCCTCGGCGGCCCGCGCGGCCTCGTCATTGGTGGCGGCCTCCTGGGCTCGCTCCCGCTCGATGAGCAGCGCCGCGCGCTCCCGCATCTCCTCGGGCACGAGAATCTCCCACCAGGGGAGCAGGTTCCCGGTGGTCAGCTTGTCCACCACGCCCGAGCGTCCCGCGCGCACGAGCACCGGGATGTCCCGCTCCTCGAGCATCCCGGTGAAGACCTCCACCATGAGCGGGTTGTCCGTCGTGCCCGCGCGCGCGAAGACGCGCTGGTCCAGCTCGTGGGGCAGCGGCAGGCCTCGCCGGCTCATCTCGCTGGCCTCGACCAACCGGGGGCTGCCCGGGCAGTCCGAGCATTGCTCGATGTCATCCCGGTACTCCGAGCCGCAGCTGGTGCAGTATCTCATGTCCGTCCCTCCTGCCCGTGGATGTCCTGGAGGGACATGGTAGGGCCGCTGTCCCGTCGCGGCACCTGGGGCCCATCCTTCCGTTCACTGCCGGGCGTCGTCGCCCGACCAGTGGCGGGCCTCCGCCCCCAACCTGCCCACGGCGCTGCTCAGCCGCTCCACGTCGATGGGTTTGCGCAGCATCAAGTCGCAGTGCTCGGCGCCATCCACCTGCGTGTAGCCCGACACCAGGATGACGCGCGTGCGCGCGGAGCGGGCCTTCACCCGCCGGGCCAGCTCCGTGCCCGTCAGTCCCGGCAGGGACTCGTCCGTCACCACCACGTCCGGATGCGTGCTCTCGAAGGCCCTCCAGCCCGACAGGCCGTCACTCGCCGTGACGACGTCGAAGTCGAACTCGAGCAGCTCCGCGAGGAGCTCCCGGCTGTCTGCGTCGTCCTCGACGAGGAGGACCTTGATTCGCTCGGCACCCATGCGTCTGGGTAACCCTGGCACCTGTCGGAAACGTCCGCCGCGAAGGCCGCGCCACCCGCGCCGCGCCGCTCGGAGGGCAGGCGGCCGGAAGAGCGCCCCTCACCGCGGGGCAATGGGCTGTCCATCCGCCGGGGACTGTCCATCTTTGGCCCCGGAGGTGATGCCATGAAGGTGTTGATGCGGGGCGTGCATCTGACCCTGACGGATTCCCTGAGGGACTATCTGCAGGAACATCTGGTGAGCCACATCGAGCGGTACGCGGACGACGAGGCGGCGGAGATCGACATCTCGCTGGTGGACATCAACGGCCCGAAGGGCGGGGTGGACAAGGAGTGTCGGGCGACGGTGCGCATGCCGAACTTCGCGGCCATCCACGTCACGGAGACGGCGGAGACGCTGTTCCAGGCCATCGACGCGGCGCGTGACCGGCTGGAGCGCAGCGTGCGCAAGGCCGTGGAGCGGCGCCGCGAGGTGCGCACGGACGGGCTGCCCGACGACGTGGCGGCGAACGTGCCCACCTATTAGCGCAACACGTATCAGGGTGTAGGGCCCGGTCTTCCTGGCTGTGGGCCAGGCGGCCGGGCCCCAGTTGTCCGCTGTCCGAATCTTGCTGGGTCCGAATGGTGAACGCTATAAGCGGAACCCTTCACCCATGGGCTAAAGGACGGCGATGGTCCGCCTCAAGTTCCTCCTCTTCGCGTTCCTGGTCATCGGACTGGGGCTTGCTCATCTCCCGATGTTGTCGGGACCGCTTCGCGCGCGCGCGGTGGAAGGAGCCACGGCTCAGTCCGCCTCGGGCGTGACGGAGGTGGCGCGCCGCGTGGATGCGCGTCGCGCGGAGGTCCAGGCGCTGGCGCTGAAGCTGGCCGCCACGCCGGACGTGGCGAGCGCGGTGCACGCGCTGCAGCCGCCTAAGCCCGCCACGCCCGCGCGTCCCCAGTACGGCGCCTCTTCTCGCGACAAGGACAAGGAGGACGACAAGGCGGGCTTGCAGCCGCTGACCGCCGAGCGCTTCTCCGCCGTCCGCACCGCCGCCGAGGCCGTGCTGCCCAAGGAGCTCAAGGGCGCGGTGGTGGCGCTGGCCGCTCCGGACGCGGCGTTCCACGCCGTTGTCGGCGGGGAGCCCTCCTCCGACAGCGCGAAGCTGGATGTCGCGGCGCTGGTGAAGGCGGGCACCACGGTGGTGGACGCGCTGGGGACGACCCACGTGTTCGCCGCGGTGCCGGTGTTGTGGGGCGGGGACTTCGGCGTGCAGCCGGCGGTGACGCTGGTGGTGGGCGCGCCGCTGTTCGACGAGGGCGCGCTGGAGGCCGCGGTGCAGGCCTCGGGCGTCACGGCGCTCGGTCTGGTGAAGGGTGATTCGGTGACGGCTTTCGGGCCGGACAAGCTCCTGGCGGAGGGCTCGCTCGCGCAGGTGGCCGCGAACACGAACGGCGTGGTGGTGCGCCGTGGGGCTGTGAAGAGCCTGGGGCCCGTCGCGCTGCCGATGCTCACGGACGGCGACGTCATGGGCGGTCAGGCGCCGCTGGCGGTGGCCTCTCGCCGCACGCTGGAGGGGACCTCGGTGGAGGTGTTCTCCGTGGCCGGGACGCAGGCGGTGCTGGGCGCGCTGGCGGACTATCAGCAGAGCGCGCTCTTCGCCCTGGCGGGCCTGCTGGTGCTGACGCTGGTGTGGGCGGCGATGATGGGAGGCGCTCGGGCCTCGGGTGACGAGGTCCAGGGCTCTTCCGACACGCTGAGCCTGTCGGCCGCGATGGCGGCGAGCGCTCCGGCGGCCATGCCCGCCGCGCATTCCACGCCGCCCCCGCCGCAGCCGGTGGCCGCGGCTCCGACGCCGGGACCTTTGCCGGACCCGTTCGCGTCCTCGCCGCTGCCTCCCGTGCCGACGCCGGGGCCGCTGCCCGACCCGTTCGCCTCCGCGCCGCCTCCTCCCGCGGCCCAGCCGTTCGGGGCGGATCCGTTCGCCCATGCGGCGCCGGCGCCCGCGGCGGCTCAGCCGTTCGGGGCGGACCCGTTCGCGCTGCCGCCTCCTCCCGCGGCGCCCGCGCCGATGGCGGACCCGTTCGCGCTGCCGCCTCCCTCGGCGGCTCCGTCCAGCCCGTTCGGTGGGGCGGACCCGTTCGCCCAGGCGGAGCCGTTCCCGTTCCCGGCGCCTCCTGCCTCGACGCCGCCTCCTCCGGCGGTGCCGCCCGCGACGCCGTTCGGCTCCGCGTCGTCCATGCCGTTCGAGCCGGAGCCCAATGGGGAGTCGCTGTCGCCGGCGTCGCCGCGTCGGGGGGCGTTCGCCTTCGAGGACCAGCCCACGGCGGCGTACTCGCTGCAGCAGGCGGCCAACCCGTTCGCGCTGGCGGCGGCGCAGTCTCCGGAGAACCCGGAGACGACGCGCGTCGCGGCGATTCCTCGCGAGCTGCTCCAGGCGAGCGCGCGTCCTCCCGACGCTCCGATTCCGTTGCCGGCGCGGGGTGGGGCGGCTGCCGCGGCGATTCCGCTGCCGGGCGCGGGGCCCTCGGGCAACTCCGCGGTGGCGCTCTCCGAGGAGCAGCACTTCCAGGAGGTCTTCCGCGAGTTCGTCACCACGCGCGAGCGCTGTGGCGAGCCGGCCGACGGCCTGACGTACGACAAGTTCGTGCAGAAGCTGCGCAAGAACAAGGAGCAGCTCGTCCAGAAGTACGCGTGCAAGACGGTGCGCTTCCAGGTCTACGTGAAGGAGGGCAAGGCCGCCCTCAAGGCCACGCCCGTCAAGGACTGAGCGCGGCGCTCACCGTGAGGTGACAGTCGGAGCCCGAGGCGCGGGTTGCCTCGGGCTTCGTACGTTTCCGGGGCCGCGGCACGCGGCGGCTCGTGTCCGGTGCGTTGGGCTCCAGGCACGTCCGCGCGTTTCGTATCGATTCGAGGCAGAAGGCTCGCCGCCCCTTGTTCCACACATGCAGTGCGTCGCGAGGGCCACGCCTGCGCGAGGCCTCGTGTCCCCTGGCCCGCGCGCTGGGCGGTGGCTCGAGGCGCCTGGCCTACCGGGCGCTGACGGTCCCGATGCTCTCGGCGCGGGGGAGCACGACGCTGAAGCGCGCGCCCTGACCCGGCTCTCCGCCGACCTCGAGCTTGCCGCCGTGCTCCTGGAGGATGCGCGCCGCGATGGCGAGCCCGAGCCCGGTGCCTCCATCTTTCGTGGTGAAGTACGGCTCGAAGATGCGGGCCCGGTGTTCGAGGGGAATGCCCGGCCCGCTGTCCTCGACCTCGATGAGCGCGTCGGTGTCCGTGCCCTTCACGCGCACGCGCAGGTTGCCGCCCTTGCCGGCCATGGCCTCCTCGGCGTTCTTCACCAGGTTGACCAGCACCTGCGTCAGCATGTCCCGGTCCACCCGCGCCACCACGCCCGTCTGCAGGACGGGAAGAATCTGGATGCCCTCGGGCGGCGTGGCGTAGAGCGCGAGCACGCTCTGCGCCAGCTCGGACAGGTCCACCGGCGCGAGCTGCGGCTTGGGCATCCGCGCGAACCGGCTGAACTCGTCGACGATGCGACGCAGCCGGTCCACCTCCTCCAGCACCACGCCCGCGCTCTCCTTGAAGAGCTCCGGGAAGCGCGGATGACGTGCCTCCTGCGCGGCGAGCAACGTCTCCAGCGACATGCGGATGGGCGTGAGCGGGTTCTTGATTTCATGCGCGAGCCGCCGCGCCACCTCCTGCCACGCGGCGATGCGCTCGCTGGCCACCAGTCGCTCCGTGGTGGCCTTCAGCTCGGACGTCATGTGGTTGAACGTCCGGACCAGCTCGCCCACCTCGCCCGTGGCATCCGCCGTCACCTGGACGTCCAGCGCGCCCTCGGCCACGCGGCGGGCGCCCTCCGTGAGTGCCTCCACGGGCCTCGTCATCCACCGGGACACCAGCAGTCCCAGGAGCACCGCGAACGCACCGCCCAGGCCCGCGAGCAGGACGAACGCGCGCATGACGCCTTCCTCGGCCTCGCGCGCGGCGGCGCGACTGAAGACCAGCCGCACCGTGGCCGTGTCCCCCAACGGCAGCTCCCGAGCCACCGTGGGCGGCAGCGCGGTGCCGGCGCGCGCCAGCTCGTTCTCTCCCGAGACCAGCGTGACCTGGGCCTGCGTCAGTCGCGCCAGGTGCTGCGCCAGGCTGTCATCGAGCAGCACGCCGCCCACGGCCCACAGGCGCAGGTCTCCGTAGTCGATGGGCCGCGCGGTGACGAGCGCGGGCATCTGCCGCAGCCCCGACGACGTGCGCACCTCCACGCGGACGGGGACGGGCTTGGGGGACGACTCGCGGGTGACGGCGAAGAGGACGGGGTCCGGGTCTCCGCGCCGCGCGGGCAGGTGGCCCGAGGAGAGCACCGTGCCTCCTCGGTCGAAGAGTGCGAGCACCGTCAGGCCGCGCGTCTTCATCAGCGCTTCCGCCGTGCCGGCCTGGATGGCGCGGGTGGGGCGCTCGCGCGCCTCGCGGGCGAGGTCCTCCATGGCGGGGCTCTCGACCAGCTCCTCCACCGCGCGGCGGGCCGTCGCGGCCGAGCGCTCCAGCGACTCCTTCGCGCTGAGGGTGGCCGCCTCCATGCGGGCATCCAGCTCGCGCGAGAGCGTGTCACGCAGGCGCGACAGCGTGGGGAGGACGACCACCGCGAGAGGAACCAACGCGAGCAGCGCGAAGGCGAGCGCCAGCCGGGTCCTCAGTCTCAAGAGTGGCTCCTCCAAGCGTGTGGCTCATCCACGCCACTCGGGCATCGCGACATGTGCATGGATGCCGTCCTATCGCGGAGCCCTCCGTGGGCAGCAGGACCGCCCCCATGCACGTCCGCGGAGCTCGGTTGCCGCGCACCTTCGCAATGTGGAGGTCGTGCCGAGCGCACCGATGGCCTCTCTGCGCGACGCGCTCGGTGGACTGGGGCAATGCGCCACCGCATGGCGGCTGCGCCGGCTCGCCGCTCACCCGCGCGGAGAGCCCATCGCGTCACGCTCACGGGCGCCCTCCCATGGAGGCCATTTCAGCGGGCAGCAGGAACGCGCCGTCGAGCGTCGGCAGGCCCTGCGTGTCCATCACCAGCCCGCCGACCTCCGGCATGGCGCGCACGCCCAGACCCTGTGCATACAGCGGCAGCAGGGGCAGCGTCGCGGCCAGCGCCAACGCACGCTCACGGGCCCTCGCGTCGCGCGCCGCCATGTCCGTCAGGGCGCCGATGGCGGGCAGCTCCACGCCGAGCAAGTCCTTGCGCCCACCCGCGTCCAGCACCACGGCCAGCGCGGGCCCCGGCGCGGGCGGCAGCATCAGCGCATGCAGCATCAGCTCGAAGTCGCCCTTGGCCCACCGCGCTCGCAGGGCCGCTCGAGACAAGGGCTCCAGGGCCACGGTGTAGCCCCGCTCATGCAGCTTCACCTGGATGCGCTCGGCCACCGCGCGCTGGTCCTCGAGCGCCGTGTCGTAGATGAGCGTCACCTTGCGAGACGGGCCCGAGGGAGGCGCCGTGGGCCGCGAGCGAGGACCTTGCGGCATCAGCGCGGGAGGCAGCAGGTGCGGCATGGGCACAGCGGGTCCATGCACGAACAGCCGCGTGAGGTCCTCGCGGTCGATGGAGCTCTCCACCGCCTGGCGGAAGTCGGCGGGGAGCCGACGGGGCGAGAACGCCAGGTACGTCGCGTACAGCATCGCGCCCGACACGGTGTCGGACTCGGACGAGACGCCCAGCTCCACCTGGACCTGTCGCGAGGACCACAGGCGCGCCAGTCCCCGCTCATCGGTGGCCGTGAGCAGCAGCCGGTCCAGGTACGGCCTCCCACGAGGCCAGCGGGTCTGCGCATCGAGCGCGCCGCGCCCCGCCGACGAGAACGGCCCCGCCGGAGTGCCAGACACGGGCGCGGCCAGCGCCGGATGGCACAGCGCGCGCTCCATGTCGGGCCAGGGGAACGACAGCGCCAGCTCCAGCGTGGCGTCGCTCGCGTTGACCTGTCGCCCCTCGCCCCGCAGCGGGTAGAGCAGCGCACGGTACGGCGAGGCGCCCTCCGCGCTGGACAGCCGCATCCACGCGCGAGCCAGCGCTCCGGCCGTGGCGGCGTTGGGCAGCGTCAGGCGCGAGACCTGCGGCGTGGGACGCGACATCTCCCGGGCGAGCGCGGGATGGGCCTCGCCCTCCGGCGTCACCGTGCACACGGGGCGCGACAGCAGGCCCAGCAACGTGGCCTCCAGCGGCGTGTCCGCGAGCGACGGCTCCCCGACCTCGGGCGGCCCCGCGTGGGCCATGCGCACCTCTCCGCCATAGCGCGTCCGCCCCGCCGCGAGCGAGGGCGAGGCGCCAAGGAGGACCAGACTGGCGAGCGCGAGACGCGGCGTCATGGGGCACCCTGGCGAAGGAGGAACAGCTCACCGGTGCCATCCGGCTTCAACAGGCCCACCACCACCTCCCGACGCGCATCGCCGTCCAGGTTGGCCGTCACCACGTACAGCGCGCGTCCTGGAGGCAGCGCCCCCTGCCACAGCGGCTCATGCACGGTGGGGTCGGCGCCATTGAGCGCGTGCACCCGCAGCGCATCCGGTGAGGGCTGCAACAAGGGCGACGTGGTGAGCAGCTCCGGAGTGCCGTCTCCATCCAGGTCCCCCAGCGCGCTGCCCGCTCCCAGTCCGCTCAACCGCGTGGGCGCTGTCCCCGCGCGCGAATAGAGCGAGCCCGTGCCATCCGGGTGCACGAACAACATCCTCGGGGACGCGAAGCCGGCGGTGGTGAAGGGCGCGGAGAGCGTCACGGGCTTGCCGTCCGCCAGCCTCACCTCGGCCTGGAACGCCGTCTGTCCGGGGACGAAGCTCCCGCGCTCGGCGGGGCCCAGCGGGGCACTGTCCAAGGTCCCCACGGGCCGCAGCGTCCCACGCCCCTTGTCGAGCACGAGCAGCTCACCCTGCGACCGCCGGGTGCTCCAGGCGGCGAGGCGGGGCGGCCCCGGAAGCACCGCCAGCGCGCCGAAGGGCTCTCGCGTGGGCGCATTCGAGAAGGGCAGGCCGTCCAGCTCGCGTCGAGCCAACAGGCGTCCGTCCGCGTCGAAGACGGAGACCTCCGCCTCTGTCAGCACCGCGATTTCATCCCGCCCATCACCATCCAGGTCGCCCGCGGCGAGCGCGGCGATGGGCTGCTCCAGTCGCGCCAGCACGGCGCCCAACAACCGCACACTCCGAACCCCCGCGGCGGGAGGCGTGGTCGCGGGAGCGCCCACCGAGGCCAGCGCGAGCACCTCCGCGTCCGCGTCCACAGACTCGACGAGCGCGCCCGAGGGCTTCGCCGGACGCGTCGGCACCCGGCCCGACCAGAAGTTCACCCACGTGCCCAGCGCATCGCCACGAGCCCGCAGGGCGCCAGCCTCCACATCCAGCGTCAGCCGCACCAGTGTGCGAGCACCCTGCGCCCGGGCCACGGACTCCGCGGCCTCGGCGCTCGGCGCATCCACCAGGACGGGGGCGAGGTTCGCCGAGGCGAGCCGTGAAGTGAGCACACTGCCCACCGCCCGCCGCAGCTCCGCCGAGCTTCCCGACAGGTACAGGCCCACGGGGGCTTCGGCGGGGAGCTTCCGCACGGCGGTGGCCAGCTCACCCGCGAGCCGCTGAACAGCGGATGTGCCCTCCGCGGAGGAAGACGCCGCGCCCGCCGCCACGAAGGACAGCGCGGGCCAGGCGCCCACGGCGGTAGCGCCCCCACCAGCAGATGCAGAGGCTGCTCCCTCGAACACCGACATGGCAGCGGGAGCCTCGGGCGGCAGCCTTCGCACGGCGGGGGCCAGCTCACCAACCGAGGCCGGAGCCGCGCCCGCCGCCAGCGAGGCCAGCAGCGGCGCGAGGACGAGAGTTCGGCTCACAGACCCTTCCTGCCGTCGTCGAGGAAGAACTCATCCGTCGTCACCTGTCCGGGCGGCGGCGCCTCGGCGGTGGGCTGCGTCCCCTCGAGGAACGGCTCCAGTCGCCCCGGCACGGACGAGCCGGCCAGCAGCCCCGTCGCGGGGTCGATGCGAACCTGGAGCACTCCAGGAGGCACCTCGAACTCGCGCGCGGGAAGTCCCTCGTGCGCCACGCGCATGAACTGCAACCAGATGGGCAGCGCGGCGCGACCACCCGTCTCACTGCCACCCAAGGGCGAGTTGTCGTCGAAGCCCACCCACGCGCTGGCCACCCAGTCCGCCGTGTAGCCGGAGAACCACGTGTCCTTGCTCTCCTGCGTGGTGCCCGTCTTGCCCGCGGCCGGACGGTTGAGCTCGCGCACCGCCTTGGCCGTGCCTTCCTCCACCACGCTGCGCATCAACGACGTGGTGAGGTACGCGACGGCCGGTGGCAGCGTCTCCTCGAACGCGGGCTGGTGGTCCTCCAGCAGCTTGCCGCGCGAGTCCCGCACGCGCAGCAGCATGAGCGGCTCGGCCAGCTTCCCGTTGGCCTGGAGCGTGGCGTACGCGTTCACCGCCTCCAGCATCGTCACCTCGCCCGTGCCCAGCGCCAGCGTGAGGTTCTCCGGCATCGCGGAGCGGATGCCCGCCCGGCGCGCGAAGTCGATGACGGTGGGCGGGGTGAGCGCCTCGATGAGCCGCACCGACACCGTGTTCTTCGACTTCGTGAGCGCCTGGCGCAGCGTCATCGGCCCCTCGAACTGGCGGTCATAGTTCTGCGGCCTCCACGCCTTGCCCGTGTACGGGTCGCGGATGGTCTCGGGGGCGTCGTTGACCTTGGAGAGCGGCGTGTAGCGTCCGCTCGCGAGCGCGGCGGCGTACAGGAACGGCTTGAAGGACGAGCCTGGCTGACGTCGGGCCTGCGTGGCGCGGTTGAACGACGAGCGCTCCGCGTCATACCCACCCACCAGCGCGACGACGTTGCGGTTGTCGGGGCGGATGACCACGAGGCCGCCCTGAACCACGGGCACCTGGTCCAGCGTCGCCTCCACGAAGGCTGGCGCGGGCGGGGCCTTCAGCACGCGCACGAAGACCAGCTGCCCCTTCTCGAACACGTCGCCAATCTTCTTCGGCGAGCCCTTGCCCTTCTGCCGCGCCCAGCTCACGCCCGGGAAGGCCACCTCCGCGGTGCGGCCCACCAGGTCCACGCGCGCCACGTTGCGCTTCTCGTCCAGCTCCGTCACGTAGCCCGTCAACCGCAGCCCTTCCTCCAGCGGCTTCAGGCGCACCGCGCGCACCAGCAGCTCCTCCTCGGACGGAGGCGCCTCGTCCTCGGGCGTCAGCTCCGGCCGCTGCTCCTCCGCGCCGTCCACGTCCGCCTCCGCGGTGGCCACCTCCTTGGGGGGCTCTCCCGGCGCGGTGACGCGCGCCAGGGGCTCCAGGTCCGCGACATAGCCCTGGTCCTTCTGCCGACGTCCGGCCTCCTCGATGCGGGTGAGCACCATGGCCCGAAGCCGCGTCCACTGCGCGTCCTCCAGCGTGCCCTTGGGACCGCGGTAGCCCTGGCGACGGTCCACCGCCTCCAGGCCCTCGCGCACCGCCTGCTCGGCGGCGACCTGGAGCCTGGGCACCATGGCGATGTCCACCCGCAGGCCCCCCTGCATCACCGCGTGCTCGCCGTAGCGCTCGATGAGCGTGCGGCGAATCTCCTCCGCGTAGTACGGGCCCACGGCCTGCTCCGGACGCGGCGCCAGGACGATGGGCTTCTCCAGCTCCTCGTCCACCACCTTGCGCGGCACGAAGCCCTGCGCGGCCATCTGCCCCAGCACATAGCGCTGGCGCGACTTCGCCCGCGTCATGTTCGTCACCGGGTTGATGCGGTGGGGAATCTGCACCGTGCCCGCCAGCACCGCCGCCTCGCCCACGCTCAAATCCTTGGCGCGCTTGCCAAAATAATAGAGCGCGGCCTCCTCCACGCCGTAGCGGCGCTGCCCGTAGTAGGACTGGTTGATGTAGAGGCTGAGGATCTGGTCCTTGGTGAGCGCCTCCTCGACGCGCGGGGTGAGGATCCACTCGCGAATCTTGCGCGACAGCTTGCGCTCGGGGGACAGCAGCAGGTTCTTCACCACCTGCTGGGTGATGGTGGACGCGCCGGACTTGCGGCTGCCGGGGATGAGGTTCTTGATGGCCGCGCGGAGGATGCCGAACGGGTCCAGGCCCACGTGCTTGTAGAAGTCCGCGTCCTCGGCGGCGAGGAATGCGTCGCGCACGTGCGGAGGCAGGTCCTGCACGCGCACCACGGTGCGCTTCTCGTAGGCATACTCGGCGCACACCTTGCCGTCCGCGCACGTCACCTTGGTGACCTGCGGCAGCTCGTACGTGCGCAGCGCGTCCACCGAGGGCAAATCCCGGCTGTAGTAGACGTACGCGCCCACGCACACGAGCAGGACCAGGACGAGCCCCACCACGCCGGTGATGAAGAGCCGCTTCGTCCACTTCCAGAGGCGCGCCCCCAGCCCGGGGCGGGGCGGTTCGGGCGCGGTCGGCGGCGTGGAGGGCTGCGGGGCTTCGGGCGGAGTGGGCATCACAGGGGCCAGGGTCATGTGCTTCTCGACGGGGGCCGCACGTTAGACCGATGGGCCGGCGGCGGGAACCGGCCCGACGCCCGCCTGGAGGTCGGTCTCCAGGCGGGGAGGCACTAATGCGGCTCGGGCAGGGGTGAAAGGGCTTCCGGCGTCCGGGTGTCGCTCGGGGCCAGGTCCGCCCGGGCGACGCGGTTCATCCGGTCCGCGTTGACGCGCGCCTGGACGTAGCGGGGCGACAGTCGGGTGGCCTGGGCATAGGCGCCCCGGGCCTCCTCCTTGCGGCCCAGCCGCTCCCAGGCCACGCCCAGGTTGTTGTGCACGTACGCGACGTGGGGCAGCAGCTCCGCCGCCCGCGCGAGCACCTCCGCGGCCTTCGCGTCCTCTCCCGCGCGCAGGTAGGCGAAGCCCAGGTTGTTGAGCGCGTAGCCGTGCTCCGGCTCCAGGTGCACCGCCTGCTGGAAGCGGAGGATGGCGGGGGACAGCTCGCCCGAGGCCAGGTGGGCCCGGCCGAGCACCTGGTAGCCCTCCGCGTCCTCCGGCGCGCGCACCACCGCCTCCTCGCCCACGCGCACTGCCTCCGCGTGGCGCCCCAGGGACACCAGCAGGCGGGCCTGCTGGATGAGCGCGCCGGCCTCCTCGGGCATCAGGCTCCCCAGCCGCGCGTAGGCCACGAGCGCCAGCTCCGACTGGCCCTGCAGCCGCGCCAGCCGGGCCGTCGTCATCAGCGCCTCCGTGTCGGATGGCTCATCGTGCAGCGCGCGGCGCACCTCGGTGAGCGCGCCGGACACATCCCCCAGCTCCCTGAGCGCGCGGGCGCGGCCCAGGTGGTCCACGCGGCGGGTGTGCTCGTGCGGCAGGGCCAGGGCGTCCTCGACCGCCACGCGCGGCGCGGGCGTGGACGGGAGCTCCTCGGCGGCCGGGAGGGTGGCCGGGATGGGCAGGGGCGCCTCGGCGAACGCCGGCGCGAGGTCCACGGGGATGACCGCATCGCGGGTGCGCGCGTGCTCGGCCAGGGCCAGCCAGGGGCGCAGCGTGGCGGGCAGGGGGACGTCGGTCCACGCGGCCAGGCCCAGGGCGGCGAGGCAGGAAGGCACCAGGGCCTTCTTGAGCGTGGGCGGCAGGGCGAAACCCAGGGTGCGGCGGGAGGTCTTCTTCGTCCTCGGGCTCATGGCGACCTCGACTCCAGGCGGGGCGTCCGGGAAGGGCGCTCCGGGAGGACACCTGTGGGCGTCCTCCCACCCGGAGTCATTGCGATGCGCGTGCCAGGGCCCTTGCCCCGGAGCATGGGACGGGGTGTGGCCGCGTAGCCGCACGAGGAGGGGAAAAGCGTGGCGGGGGCGTGGGTGCCGTGCGACGGTGCCCGCGATGAAAATCGCGACCTGGAACGTGAACTCGGTACGGGCCCGGCAGGAGCGCCTGCTCGAGTGGCTGAAGAGCGCGCAGCCGGACGTGGTATGCTTGCAGGAGCTCAAGTGCACCGAGGCGGACTTCCCGCTGGAGGCCGTGCGCGACGCCGGCTACCACGCGGCCCTCCACGGGCAGAAGACCTACAACGGCGTGGCCATCCTGGCGAAGGAGGAGCCGCGCGACGTGGTCAAGGGGCTGTCGGACGGCGTGGATGACACGCACGCGCGCCTCATCGCCGCGACGGTGAAGGGCATCCGCGTGGTGAGCGCGTACGCGCCCAACGGGCAGTCGGTGGACTCGCCCCAGTACGAGTACAAGCTCGAGTGGTACGGCCGGCTGCGCCGCTACCTGGACACGCGCCACCAGCCGGACGAGCCGCTGGTGCTCGGCGGTGACTGGAACGTCGCGCCCGAGGACATCGACACCTACGACCCGAAGCTGTGGGAAGGGCAGACGCTCTTCACGCTCAAGGAGCGCGACGCGCTCCAGCGCCTGCGTGCCTTCGGCCTGACGGATGCGTACCGCAAGCTGCACCCCGACACGCAGCGCTTCTCATGGTGGGACTACCGCAACCTCGGCTTCCCGAAGAACCTGGGCCTGCGCATCGACCACCTCTACGTGTCGGCGCCGCTGGTGCCCAGGCTGGCGGGCGCGGACACGGACCGCGACGCGCGCAAGGGCAAGCAGCCCTCGGACCACGCGCCGGTGTGGCTGGAGCTCCAGGATTGAAGCGGGTGGGGGACATCATGATGACGCGACGATGGATGGCGTATGTGGGGCTGAGCCTGTTCCTGGCGGGTTGCTCCGTGCGGCGGATGCCACCCGTCGCGCCGGAGCCGGTGCCGCCGCATGAGCTGTACCTCCTGTCCTCCTCGGTGCTGAAGGAGGAGCGGCGCATCACCGTCTACCTGCCGCCCGGCTACGAGACGGCGAAGGACGCTCGCTTCCCGGTGCTGTACATGCCCGACGGTGGGCTCCAGGAGGACTTCCCGCACGTCGCCTCCGCGGTGGACGCCGCCATCCGCGCGGGGGAGATGCGGCCGCTCATCGTCGTGGGCATCGAGAACACGGTGCGCAGGCGCGACATGACGGGGCCCACCGAGCTCGCGAGTGACCGGGAGCTCATCCCTGTCTCGGGTGGCTCGGCGGCGTTCCGCGCGTTCATCCGCGACGAGCTGCTCCCCGACATCTCCCGGCGCTATCGGGTGACCGAGGAGCGGGCCATCATCGGCGAGTCGGCCGCGGGCCTGTTCATCATGGAGACCTTCTTCCTCCAGCCCGAGCTGTTCGACACGTACCTGGCGCTGAGTCCGAGCCTCTGGTGGAACGGCGAGGCGCTGGTGAAGCAGGCCGGGACGTTCTTCGCGCAGCACCCGTCGCTGCGCGCGCGGCTGTATGTCTCCTCCGCGAACGAGACGGAGGACATCGTCCCGGCGGTGGCGCGGCTGAACGACATCCTCCAGGCGAGCGCACCCGCCGGGCTGACGTGGGAGGTGGAGCCCCGACCGGACCTGCGTCACGACAACATCTACCGCTCCACCGCGCCCGCCCTGCTGCGCAAGTGGCTGCCCCCGGTGAACACGGCCGGGGACGCACGGTAGGCCACGGGCCTGGGTTCGCCGTAGAGTCGGAGGGCCATGTCCGTCCTCCGACTCGACTGTACGAAGTGCGACCGGACGTATGCGCCGGGCGCCGTGCTGAACCTGTGCACCACCTGCGACGCGCCGCTGTTCGCGCGCTATGACCTGGAGCGCGCGGCGAAGACGCTGCGCCGCGAGGCCCTGGCGACGCGGGAGCGCTCCATGTGGCGCTACCACGAGGTGCTGCCCGTGGCGGACCCCGCTCAGCGACTCAGCCTGGGCGAGGGCTGGACGCCGCTGCTTGCGACGCCCCGGCTGTCGGCGCGGCTGGGGATGAAGCAGGTCTGGGTGAAGGACGAGAGCGGCAACCCCACCGGCTCGTTCAAGGCGCGCGGCCTGTCGGCGGCGGTGTCGATGGCGAAGGTGCTGGGAGCGAAGGCGGTGTGTCTGCCCTCGGCGGGCAACGCGGGGAGTGCGCTGGCGGCGTACGCGGCGCGCGGTGGCCTGGAGGCGCATGTCTTCGTGCCTCGCGACATCGCGAGCCTCTTCCTCCTGGAGACGCGGGCCTATGGCGCGCACGTCGAGACGGTGGACGGGCTCATCACGGACGCGGGGAAGGTGTGCGCGGGGCTGGCTCGCGAGCATGGGTGGTACGAGTGCGCCACGTTGAAGGAGCCCTACCGCGTGGAGGGCAAGAAGACGATGGGCTACGAGGTCGCGGAGCAGCTCGGCTGGACGCTGCCCGACGTCATCCTGTACCCGACGGGCGGCGGCACCGGGCTCATCGGCATGTGGAAGGCGTTCGAGGAGATGGAGGCGATGGGCCTCATCGACTCGAAGCGGCCGAGGATGGTGGCGGTGCAGGCGGAGGGCTGCGCGCCCATCGTGAAGGCCCACGAGGAGGGCAGGCCCGATGCGCCGATGTGGCAGGGCGCGACGACGCATGCGCACGGCCTTCGCGTACCCAAGGCCCTGGGCGACTTCCTCATCCTGCGCGCGGTGAAGGAGAGCGGGGGGACGGCGGTCTCCGTCACGGAGGCCGAAATCGTCCAGGGGACGAAGGACCTGGCCTCGGCCGAGGGGCTCTTCGCGGCGCCGGAGGGCGGCGCCTGCGTGGCCGCGCTGCGCAAGCTCCATGCGTCCGGGCAGGTGACTCCCGAGGAGTCCGTGGTGGTCTTCAACACGGGCACGGGATTCAAGTACGTGGAGAACATGGCGCCGCTCTGGTGAAGGGCGTGGCAAGGCGCGGCGCGCCATGCGCGTGGGTGTCCTCCCTGGCGCAAGGACCGCTCGGGCCCGCGCTCCCGGAGGGCGCATGCTGGGGCTCGCGGTGGCTCACCGGCCCGCGGATGAGAGACGAAGTGTTCGTGGAGCCCGTGGGCTCCTGTGTTGGATGGGAAGCATCGCCCGCTGTGTTCGCTGCCCCTGACCGAGGACCTGCTGATGACGCGTTCGAGGAACCCCTCCGCCCGGAGTCGGAACCGCGAAGGAGGCGCCGTGAAGATGCCGACGAGGAGGTCTCAGGTCCGCTCGCCGCGAGAGCCCTCGCTGCGTTGGCTCGTGGTGGTGATGTGCCTGGGGCTCGTGGCTTGTGTGGCGCCCCGGAGCGTGGCGCCAGCGGGTGAGGCCACGGCGACGGGGCCCATCGCCCACGTGTCCACGGATGGGCGGGTGCGCTCGCGTCCGGGCCCGGTGTCGGACGTGTCCGCGGCGGTCGGGGAGCAACCGCTGGGGCTGGGAGGCGCGCGTGACGGGCTCGTGTACGTGCCTCGCACCTATCGTCCGGAGCAGCCCGCGCCGCTGATGCTGTTGCTGCACGGCGCGAAGGGGAACGCGCGGCAGATGCTGCAGGCGCTGGCGCCCGTCGCGGAGTCGGAGGGATTCCTGCTGGTGATTCCGGAGTCGCGCGGCGTGACGTGGGACCACAAGCTGGCCACGGGCGGCGCGGACCTGGACTTCATCGACATGGCGCTCGCGCGGGTCTTCTCCCGCTACGCGGTGGCGCCCGAGCATGTCAGCGTCTCCGGGTTCTCGGATGGCGCGTCCTATGCGTTGTCGCTGGGCATCCTGAACGGTGACGTGTTCTCCCGCATCGTGGCCTTCGCGCCGGGCTTCGTGGACGCGGCGGAGCCTCGCGGTGTGCCGCGCGTGTTCATCGCCCACGGCGACGCCGACCAGGCCATCCCCGTGGAGGAGGGGCGCCGCATCGGCGCGGAGCTGCGCTCGGCGGGCTTCGACGTGCGGTTCCACGAGTTCACCGGAGGCCACTCGATTCCGGCCGACGTCGCACAGGCCGCCGCGCGGTGGCTTCGTGAACCGAACCCACCGGCGGACAGCCCCGCGTCAGGCGCGGTGCCGTAAGCCTCAGCGCCAGGGGAGCCGGTCGAGGATGCCGTCCTTGACGCGCTCGAGCGGCTCCGTGACGGTGTCC
This sequence comes from Myxococcus sp. AS-1-15, assembly GCF_020037055.1. Classification (NCBI taxonomy): domain Bacteria; kingdom Pseudomonadati; phylum Myxococcota; class Myxococcia; order Myxococcales; family Myxococcaceae; genus Myxococcus; species Myxococcus sp. AS-1-15. The sequence continues at coordinate 1,287,189 of NZ_JAIQDF010000001.1, forward strand.
CAGACCTTCTTCCCGGCGTCCTTCACGCCGTCGACCACCGCGTCCTTGACCTCGTTCCACTTGCCCGTGGCCTTGGAGAAGTCCCAGTTCGGGTCTCCCTTGCCCGCGCGCATCTGCTTCACCGCCTCGTCGAGATACGCGGTGTGGTCCTTGCCGCTCTCTCCGATGAAGGGGCGCTTGCCGTCGAAGTAGCCCTGCTTGTACGCGTCCTGGATGAGCTCGCCCTGCTGCTCGGGGTTGAGGTCCGCCCACTTCTTGCCGGAGTCGATGCCCTTCTCCCAGTCGTAGCCCTGGCCCGCGCCCTGCGCGACCAGCGCCTTGGCCGCGTAGTCCGCGCTATAGCGGCTCACCTCCCGTCGAGAGCCCATGACGACACCCCCTCCCGAGTCGCTCCCGTTCCCGGACAGCCTCTGCCATCGCTGCGCCGCGCCACCGCGCTACGTCCAGTCACGGACCTCGGTGTTCATCATGTGCCCGCTGTTGCCGGGGAAGTACCCGCCGCAGCCGGTGCGGGCTTGCGCGCTCTTCCGCCCCGCGGCGCTGGCGGGTGTGAAGGATTGAACTGGAGCGAGGGCAGGAGAGGGAACGTGCCCTCGTCGCGAGGAGCAGGCGGCAAGACAGGGTGATTGCGAGGTGCGCTGGCCGTCCCCAACTGAGGCGCGCAGTGCAGTCACTGAGGGGGAGAGACTGGATGGTCGCCAAGAAGAGCTCGCGCGCTACGTCGCGCACCCGTGGGATGCCCAAGAAGCGGATGGTTTCTCGTACGCGCATGTCGAAGCCTCGACGTGCCACCACCACGCCCCGGCGTCGCGTGGCGTCCGGGGCGCGTGCCTCGACGAGCAGCCGGTACACCCGGCCCGCGCTGAGGGAGCGCCTCAAGAAGCGCCTCATGGCGGGGACGCGAGGCGGGCGCGCGGGACAGTGGAGTGCGCGCAAGGCCCAGCTGCTGGCCGCAGAATACGTGAAGGCCGGCGGTGGATATCGCGGACGGAAGGCCACGAGCCAGAAGTCGCTCACGACGTGGACGCGCGAGGCCTGGCAGACGAGCACCGGTGGCACGCGTGCGCGCCGCGGCGCGACGACGGCGCGCTATCTGCCGAAGAAGGCGTGGTCACGGCTCAGCGCGCGTCAGAAGCAGGCCACGGAGCGCCGCAAGCGCACGGCCTCGCGGAGAGGTCGGCAGTACGTGGCGAACACGCCCGCCGCGCGTCGTGCTCGCAAGACGGCGACGCGGCGGTAGGCGTACCGGCTCCCCGTCGCGCTCGCGTTGTGGCGGCGCGGCGGTGAGGGACTACGTCACCCGCCGTGCTCGCACCTCACGGCGGGTGACCCGCTCGGGCTCCCTGGGACAGGGGCGCCCGGTGGCGCGCCGCCATTCGCTCGTCGAAGAACTCCTCGTAGGTCATCATGGGGCGCTTGGATGATGCGCACGCAGGTGCGGCGCATACGCCTCGGAGTCCGGCACCCCAATCATCAGCCGAGCCACCCGGACGGCCTGCCGCCAGCCACGTCGCGGCACCTCCACCCAGGTCGTCATCTCAGGGCCCCTCCACCGCCGTCACGGGGACGTAGGGCGTCTCGTTCGCCGTGGGTGTCGCCGAGCGCCGGGCCGCGAGCGCGGAGCGCTCCCCGAACGCCACCGTCGCCAGCAGCAACATGAAGGAGACGGTGAGCCCGGCATCCAGGTCGTCGTTGGAGAAGCTCCGCCGTATCTCCTCCATCCCTCGAAGGGTACGCCGTCACTTCCTCGTAGTGGCGCGCCTTGAGCAGCCGGCTCACCAGCTCGCTGGCGCAGACGACGGCCTTCTTCGCCTCCGACCTGGAGCGCCGCCGCGCGCAGGGCCTGCATGCCGCTGGAGCAGATGCCATGCAGTGACGCCACCTCACACGCGGGGCCACCCAGCGCGCGGCGCACCTGGCTGGCGAAGCCCGGCAGTACCCGGTCGCCCTGGGGGACGCCGTGACGAGCAGGTCCATCTCTCCCAGGGTGATGGGCGAGCGCGACAGCGCATCCTGGACGGCGTTCGCCGCGAGGTCCCAGTTGCACAGCACGGTGCGCTGCTCGCGGTCGAGGGCGTAGTGGCGCTGGGTGATGCCGTTCTGGACGAGGACACGGGCGCGGGCCCGGGAGGGCTTGCCCCGGACCTTGCCGAGGTCGTCCTCCATCTGGTCGTGGGGATGGGCTCGCCCGGGAGGAACTTCCCCAGGCTGGTGATGAAGACGTCGTGGGCCATGCGCCGACCGTAGGCCGTCCGCCCGAGCCACTTCCCCGGGAGGGAAATGACCCGCGGGAATCTTTCGCGCCCCTCTTGTGGTGAGCCATCCCGGCAAACACAAACTTCGCGCGCCCAGCCGCAGGCGGGGGGCTACCGCTTCTGGACGTGGACGACCTTGTTGATGATCTTCCAGCCCCCGTCCGTCTTGATGACGGTGAGGTAGTCCGTCATGAAGGCGCCCGGGTAGTCGAGCTCGACCTTGGCCACGCCCACGTCGCCGGTGACGTCCAGGCTGACCAGCCGGCGCTTGCGCTTCGCTTCGTCGTCGGCGGGCTTCCCGCTGACGCCGGCCAGGTACTCGGCGGCCGTCCTGCGCACGAGCACGCCGTCCCGGTTGAGGAACATCTTCATCTCGTCGTGCATCGCCTCGCGGAAGGGGGCCACCTGGCCCGTCGCGTGACCCTCCAGATACAGCTCCACCGCGCGCCGGGCGCCCACCACGTCCTGCGTGCTCGCGGGGGTTCCACGCGCGCTCCCGGAAGCGAGCACGCCTCCCACGAGGACCGCGCCCACCGCGACTGCGCTTCTGAAGTGCTGCTTCATGGCTTTGTGCCTCCAAGGTCCTCGGTACGTCGGTGCTCTTGGTAGCGCGCCCCTGGAGGGCCGTGTGACGTCCTCTTCGGACGGTGGCGGGAGTCGCCGAGCGGCCCAGGGCGTCGGTGAGTGGCACGGCCGTGACGCGGGCCTGGGCAGGAGAGCGTCCCGGAAAACCCGCTTCGTGGCGCCGGCCCGGAGGACGAGCGGGCGCCACGGCGGCGGCAGCGTGCTTCGCGAGTCGCGGTTCCCCAGCGTGTTTCGCATAGAGTGCCCTCGGCGAGTGCCGATGCCGGGGAATGCGAAGGACGGGAGACGCATGGACTGCGACTGGCTCATCATCGGCTCGGGCTTCGGCGGCAGCGTCAGCGCGCTGCGGTTGACCGAGAAGGGCTACCGCGTGGTGATGCTGGAGAAGGGGCGGCGGCTGGCTCCCTCCGACTTCCCGAAGACGAACTGGAACCTGAAGCGCTGGATGTGGATGCCCCAGCTCGGCTGGCGGGGCCTGTTCCAGATGAGCTTCTTCCGCCACGTCACGGTGCTGTCCGGCGTGGGCGTGGGAGGCGGCTCGCTCGTCTACGCCAACACGCTCCCCATCCCGAAGGACGACTTCTTCCAGGCCTCCTCGTGGGGACACCTGGCCTCCTGGAAGGACGAACTGACGCCGCACTACGCCACCGCGCGCAAGATGCTCGGCGCGACCACCAACCCGCGCGGCACCGTGGCGGACCGGGTACTCGAACAGGTGGGCCAGGAGCTGGGCCGCCCGGGCTTCGAGCCGTCCACCGTCGCCGTGTACTTCGGTGAGCCGGGCGTCACGGTGAAGGACCCGTACTTCGGCGGAGAGGGCCCCGAGCGCACCGGCTGCACGTCCTGCGGCGGGTGCATGCTCGGCTGTCGCCACGGCGCGAAGAACACGCTGGACCGCAACTACCTCTACCTCGCGGAGAAGCGCGGCCTGACGCTGCACGCGGACACGGAGGCCACGTGGGTGCGGCCCCTGCCGGACGGTGGCTACGAGGTGGAGGCGAAGAAGGGCGCCGGCCTCTTCGGACGCGAGACCCTGCGCCTCACCGCGAAGAACGTCATCTTCGCTGGAGGCGTGCTGGGCTCGCTGTCGCTGCTGCTGCGGCTCAAGGAGCACAAGGACGGACTGCCCCGGCTGTCGGACCGGCTGGGCGACGGCGTGCGCACCAACTCCGAGGCGCTCATCGGCATCGTGAGCGGTCGCCCGGAGCACGACTTGTCGAAGGGCATCGCCATCGGCTCCATCCTGCACACCGACGAGCGCTCGCACCTGGAGCCCGTGCGCTTCTCGGAGGGCTCCGGCTTCTTCCGCCTGCTGATGGCGCCGCAGGTGCCCGGCAAGTCGATGCTGGGTCGGATGGCGCGGCTGGTGGGCCTGCTCGCGCGCCACCCGCTGCGCTTCCTCAAGGCGTGGTTCGTCCCGGACTTCGCCAAGCGCACGCTGATCCTGCTCTACATGCGCACGCTGGAGGGGCACCTGCGCATGCGGCGCGGTCGGCTGCTGAAGAACGGGCTGTCCACCGGGCTGCAGTCCGGCCCCGCGCCCACGTCCAACATGCCCGAGGCGTTCGACCTGGCGCGCCGCGTGGCGGACAAGCTGGACGGCTATCCGATGACGATGGTGAGCGAGACGGTGCTGGGCATCCCGACGACCGCGCACATCCTCGGCGGCTGCTGCATGGGAGACTCGGCGGCGACGGGCGTCATCGACCATCGCCACCGGCTCTTCGGCTACGAGGGACTGTACGTGGTGGACGGCTCGGCCATCTCCGCCAACCCGGGCGTCAATCCCTCGCTGACCATCACCGCGCTGGCCGAGCGAGCCATGACCTTCATCCCCCACGCGCGGACCGGGGAAGACGAAGCGCCGCGACCCGCCCGGCTGTCGTCCTGAGTCCGTGCGCTACAGGCGGACCTGGAGCTCGTAGCGGCGGTTCTTCGCCTTCTTCGCCTCGGTGTTGTCCGGCTTCACCAGGGGACGGTCGGAGCCGAGGCCCACGGCGACGATTTCACCGCGGGGGATGCCCCGGGCGACCAGCTCCTTGACGATGACCTCCGCGCGCTGCTCGCTGAGCTTCTTGTTCTTCGCCGCGTCGCCCGTCGAGTCGGTGTGACCGGAGACCTCGAACTTGTAGCTCTTCACCCCGCCGGCGGTGAGCTGCTTCTTGGCGTCGATGAGGGCGTTGGTCAGCTTCTTGAGCTTGTCCTCGCAGCCGGCGGCCAGCTCCGCGGTGCCCGTCTTGAAGCTGCACTGGTTCTTCTGGCCCTCCTCGAGGAGCTTGGCGTTGACGCGCTTCTCGACGGTGGACTTGCCCGCGTCACCCGCGGCCTTCTTGAGGTTGTCGAAGGGGCTCTGCGCGGCGGCCACACCCGGGAGGGCCAACAGCGACACGGCGATGCACAACGCCTTGAGCTTCATACGGTGAGACTCCTTGGGTTCCGCTGGAGGAGGGAACCGGGCGCAGGCTGCCCAGGGCACGCGCGTCCGTCCAGCGTCACGAGGCCCGGCGAGCGACCCGGGCGCCGTCCGCTCGCCGGGTGGGACAACGGCGCCGTGCCCACCCGTCCCATGAAACTTGCCTCCGCGTACGGGCGGAGCAGCATGCTCCCGTCGTCCTTCTCCAAGGGACGGCAGCGAGGCACTTTCAGTGGGCGGCAGAAGTCGGACGGAGCGGTGGCAGCGGTTCTTGTCGGGACACCGGGTGGGCTCGGAGCCGAAGCCCGTGGAGGCGCGGGTGGAGAAGGCGCCCGAGGGTGAGGTGTCCCTGCCGCTGGATGAGCGCACGCCGTTCGACGTCGACTACGACCGCATCGTCTTCTCCAGCGAGTTCCGTTGCCTGCACGACAAGACGCAGGTCTTCCCGCTGTCGACGAGCGACTACACGCGCACGCGGTTGACCCACAGCATCGAGGCGTCGTGTGTGGGGCGCTCGTTGGGACAGCTGGCGGGGCTGGGGCTGAAGTCGCAGGGGGTGAAGGTGGAGCCCTCGCACCTGGGGACCATCGTCGCGGCGGCGTGCCTGGCGCACGACATCGGCAACCCGCCTTTCGGCCACTCGGGCGAGGCGGCCATCCAGCATTGGGTGTCGCAGCGGTTGGCGAAGCCGGGTGAGACGCTCGCGGGCAAGCCGAGCCCCTTCACGAAGGCGGAGGAGTGGAGGGATTTGGAGAGCTTCGAGGGCAACGCGCAGGGCTTCCGCATCCTCAACCGGCTCCAGTCGCGCGAGCGGCGGGGCGGGCTGCGCTACACCGCGGCGACGCTGGGGGCGATGAGCAAGTACCCTCGGCCGTCGGTGCTCCCAGGCGGACGCGAGGCGAACAAGGCGCGCGTGTCGGAGAAGAAGTTCGGTTACTTCCAGGACGACCACGTGCTGGCGCTGGAGACCTACCGTGCCGCGGGGCTGCCCGAGCGCGAGGAGGGCGTCTTCTCCCGCCACCCGCTGGCCTTCCTCGTCGAGGCGGCGGACGACATCTGCTACGCGGTCATCGACCTGGAGGACTCCGCGAAGCTGGGGCTGGTGCCGATGGATGTGGCCTGTGAGCTGTTGGACCAGGTGCTGCCTCCCCCGGAGAAGTCGACGCGATTGCCACCCGCGCACCTGGAGACGCGCCTGGCGCAGGCGCGCGCGCGGGTGATTGGCGTGCTCATCCAGGCGAGCGTCCGCGTGTTCCTGGAGCACGTGGAGCAGATGGAGGAGGGCGAGTGGGAGAAGCCGCTCGTCTCCGCGCGAGACGACATCCGCGGGCCGCTCGACGCCATCAAGAAGCTGACGCGTCGCAAGGGCTACGAGAGTGAGCGCGTGCTGCAGATCGAGAGCGCCGGCTTCAAGACGCTCGGCGGCCTGCTGGACATGTTCGCGCAGGCGGTGGTGACGGACACGCCCAACCGGGAGGAGAGGAAGCTGCGGCAGCTGCTGCCCCTGGAGCTGTTCCAGCGGCCGGACAAGCCGCTGACCAGCGAGGACATCGGTGACGCGCTCGCGCGGCTGTCCATGTACCAGCGGCTCTTGTGCGTCACGGACTACATCTCCGGGATGACGGACGGCTTCGCGGTGGCGCTGTACCAGCGGCTGTCCGGCATCAAGCTGCCGACCTAGCGGGGTGCCCGGTGCCGCTCAGGCGTGCAGCCCTTCCGAAGGAGCGCTCGTGCGCGCCTGCCGTCCCCGTCGCTCCATCAGGGCGAGCGAGTCGTCGATGGCCAGGATGTTCCCCGACGGGTCCCTGAACCACGCCGACTTGAAGTCGCCCATGGTCGCGATGCCGTTCTTCGTCTGGATGCCCATCTCGGGGATGTCGTATTCCTCGAGCTTCACGCCCGCCTGTCGCAGCTCGTCCACGGTGGCCTCCACGTCCTCCACGGCGAAGGAGCACGCAGTGGCGGTGGAGCCGGACGGTGACGAGCGCTCGTAGACGAGGAGGAAGGACTCACCGCCCACGCGGTACATGGCCGCGCCCTCCTCGGAGATCTCCTTGACCTCGTCGAACCCGAGCACCTCGCCGTAGAAGCGCCGGGCCGCCTTCAGGTCCGTCACCGCCAGCGTGGGCACCGCCTTCGTTCTTCCCAGTCCCATGTGTCAGTCCTCCTCGGAGGACAAGTGGGCACCGGCCGGGCGACTCGCAAGCGAGGGTGCGTCGCGGCTGCCGCCTCCCGGCTCGCGTGGATGGACATGGGTGGCGCGGTGCGACTCCGCTAGACTCGGGGCACCGTGACGCCGATGGAAGAGACACCTGCCCCCCTGTGGCGGCGAGCGCTGGGGCTCGTCGCGGTCTGGAGCGTGCCGGGGACGCTGTCCGCGCTGGAGACGTACTTCTTCAGCCTGTCGTCGCCCCGGCCGATGGAGCCGTGGCGCGCGTTCCTGTCGCAGCTTCCCGGCTGGTATGTGTGGGTGCCCGCCACGCCGTGGGTCTTCGCGCTGGCGCGGCGGCTGCCGCTGGGGCGGCCGTTCCGCGCGGGGGCCTGGGCGGGGCACGTGCTGGCGTGCCTGGGCGTGAGCGGGCTGTTCGCGCTCGTGTACACGGTGTGCCAGCGGGCCTTCGGCGCGGGAATGGGAGGCGCGTCCTTCGGGGGGATGCTGGCGCGCTATGCGCTGGGCTGGTTGCCGATGATGGCGATGACGTACGTCGCGACGGTGGGGGTGGCGCAGTCACTCGCGGCCCGGCGGCGTGAGCGTGAGCGGGAGCGGCAGGCCGCGGCGCTCGCCGTCGAGCTGGCGGAGGCCCGGCTCCAGGCGCTCCAGGTGCAGCTCCATCCTCATTTCCTGTTCAACACCCTGAACGCCATCGTCGTGCTGGTGCGGGATGGGGAGAAGGACACGGCCGCGAGGATGCTGGTGCTGCTAGGGGACATCCTGCGCCGGCTGCTCCAGCAGGGCGCGACGCAGGAGGTGTCCCTCCGGGACGAGCTGTCGGTGCTGGAGCGGTACCTGGAGATACAGCGGCTGCGCTTCCAGGACCGGCTGCGGGTGGACTGGGATGTGGACGAGGCGTTGATGGACGCGCGGGTGCCGCACCTGGTGCTCCAGCCGCTGGTGGAGAACGCCATCCGGCACGGTGTGTCGGCCCGCACGGCGGCGGGAGCGCTGCGCATCCGGGCCCGGCGCCACGGCGAGGCGCTGGAGCTGATGGTGGCGGATGACGGTCCGGGGTTGCCTGTCGGCTTCGATATGGAGAGAAGCCCGGGTATCGGGCTGTCCAACACCCGGGCGCGGCTGTCCCAACTCTACGGGGCGGCGGGGCGAGTCAGCGTGGCGGTGTCGCCGGAGGGCGTGGGGACCGTGGCCACCGTGTGGCTGCCCTTCCAGCGCGAGGACGCTCCTTCAGGGCGGGGGGCCGCGCATGGCTGAGCTCAGTGTCCTCCCAATGGGCAGCGGAGGCATGAACGCCGTTTCTGAAACGCGGCCGCGCGTCGTTGGGCACAGCGTCCTCCCGAGAAGGAGCGTTGGCATGGGCACGGCGCCAGGGGACGGGGGCGCGCATCGCGGGGCCATGGTCTTCGGAGCGGAGATTTCGCGTGGCTGAGCTCGCCGTCCTCCTGGTGGATGACGAGCCGCTCGCCCGACGTGGCCTCCGGCAGGCCCTGTCGCGGCATCCGGACGTGACGGTGTGCGGCGAGTGCCGCGACGGGCGCGAGGCGGTGGACGCCATCCACGCGCTGAAGCCCGCGCTGGTGCTGCTCGACGTGCAGATGCCGGAGCTGGATGGCTTCGGGGTCATCCGCGAGGTGGGCGTGACACGGATGCCCGCGGTCATCTTCATCACCGCGTTCGACTCCTTCGCCGTGCGCGCCTTCGACATGCACGCGGTGGACTACCTGGTGAAGCCCTTTGCGGACGAACGCTTCGACGAGGCGCTGAGCCGGGCGCGGCAACGACTGCGCCAGGACGAGGCCTTGGCGTTGGGACGAAAGCTCGCGGCCCTGCTCGCGGACACGGGGCACGCTCCTCCCAAGGAGGACGACACTCCGCCACAGGACGAGCACCCGAGCCGACTGGTGGTGAAGGTGGGGGCGCGCTCGGTGCTCGTGCCGGTGTCGGACATCGACTGGATTGGCGCGGACGACTACTGCGTCACGCTGCACGTGGGCGACAAGGAGCACGTGCTGCGCGAGAGCCTGGCGTCACTGGAGGCCCGGCTCGACGCGGAGCGCTTCGTGCGCATCCATCGCTCGGTCATCGTCAACGTGGAGCGCATCCGCGAGCTGCATCACGACTCGGCGACGGAACTCGTGGTGGTGCTGAGCACCGGCCAGCGCCTGCGGGTCAGCCGGAGTCGACGCGAGGAACTGGAGCGCAGGCTCGGACGGGCTCGCTAGACGTCCCGTCGATACGCGGGAGGAATCTGCTCTCCTTCGAGTGTCACCCGCGTCCCGACACTCCGCTCGCCGAAGAGGATGAGCCGGATGACGTCGTTGAAGTCCCTCAACCGGATGTAGAGGATCCACGTCTCATCCAGGAGCCACCAGCCGCCCTCCGCCGTCACGAAGAGGATGGCGAAGTCGCTCGTGGCCACGGGACACGCGGTGGCGGACAGGGTCCGTTTGACGTCGGGGATGCAGAATCCGTCGATGCCATCCGCCGCATCGCTCGCGCCGAACCTCAGGTGGCGATGGTCGACCCCACGCACGTCGAGCCCGTCCATGAACGTCATCACGGCCTGGGCGTAGTCGTGGACCTGGTAGCCCAGGCCCTCCAGCTCCGCGCACACGGTGTCGATGGGCACCGTGCGCGACTGGAGGACACCGCGCTGCTGGAGGAAGCCCCGGACCTTGGGTTCGAGGACTCCCATCCACGGCGGAGTGAACAGCATCGTGTCGTTCATGGCGGATGCGCCCCCGTGCGTTCTTCGCCATCCTCGCACACGCGCCTCACTTCAGGGCTTCACCTCGGAGACCACGGCGTTCTGCTTCTCCACCGCGGCCGCGAGCGCGGACACGTCCGTGGCGCCCAGGTGCATGCCGAAGACACGGGCCACCTCCAGCCGCTCACGCGCGATGACCTCCATCGTCTCGGAGACCTGTTGCACGTTGAAGAAAGTCCCGTCCGGGCGAGGCTGGACCAGGTCGCTGGTGTAGAGCAGCCGGTGCTCGGGAAGCGCGACGAAGAGCATCCGCTCCCCGGTCTCCGTGCGCACGGGGACCAGCTCCAACCGGTTCCTCCCGGCGCCGAGCTTCACGCGTTGCCCCACGTTGACCAGCGAGGCGGCCCGAGGCGCACGGGCGAGCGCGTCCGGCGCGAGGGTCCGAGGCGCCGTGAGCACCCCCTGCAGGAGCGGCCGGTTGAGGTCCAGCACGTGAAGCGGGATGCCGCGCGCGGCGTACTCCCGGACCCCGCCCACGTGAGGCCATGCATCGCTCGTGGACACCACCGCCTTCACCTTGACGCCCGGGAAGCGACGCTGGGCCTCCTCCAGGATTCGCGCCGAGTAGCCCGAGGAGATGGGCGCCTCGATGATGACGAGCCCATCGTCCTGCTTCACCAGCGTGACATCCCACGCGCCAGGCAGATGCACGACGCCCGGCGCCAGCTCGACGGCCGGACGGTCGGGGCGACCCAGCGGCAGGTCATCCGCGGTCATCCGCCCCCGCGCCGCGAAGCCCTTCTTCACGTCCTCGGGAATGGCGAAGTCCTCCTCGGAGACCTTCGGAGCCAGCTCCAGCCGCGTCACGGTGAAGCTGTGGTAGGCCTGCCCCTTGCGCTCCCACTCCCAGTGGCGTGGATGGCGCAGCCCGCCCGGCTCCAGGGACCACGCCTGGAAGAACAACCGCGTCGTCACATCACCCCAGACTCTCCAGAAGAAGTCCGACGGGTGCGCGTCCAGCGTCTCCACCATCGTGGGCAGCCGCGTCCGCGCGTTGAGATACAGCTTCACCCGCGCGTGGCCATGGCGGAACGCCACCACGTGGTGCGGCACGTCCTGCAGCCGGGTGTCCGCCAGCGCGCGCAGCTCCGGCGCGGCCAGCGCGGTGAAGAGAATGCGCTCGGGCGCGAAGTCGAGCCGCTCGTTCAGGTCCTGCAACTGGGCCCCTCCCGCGGGACGTCGCTGGCCGCCGCGCTCCATCATCACCACACCGTCGGACAGCACCATCGTCGCGCCCTGCCAGTCCTCGAGCCCCGGGGAGCCACGGCCCTCGGTCTTCATCCGCAGCCGACGCTGTCGCAGGTCTCGCACCTCGTCGACCTGCTCGTAGCTGACGAGCCACGGTGGGGCAGGGCGCTCGGACTGCTCCATCAGGTTCCAGTGGCCGATGCCCTGGATGCGCAGCGCGCAGAGGGCCTGGAGCTTCGCTTCGCCCCCCATGGCCTCCAGCGAGGCCCGCAGGTGGGCACGCGCGACGTCCTCGGCCGCGAGGGCGGAGGACGCGAGGAACAGGCCGAGGAGCACGAGCAGCGGAGTGGTTCGTCTCATGCCCCCAGGATGCCGAGGCGCCCGTGGGCTCCCGGTGCCTTTGCAGCCAATGGCGGGACGGGCGCGGCGAAGTGCGCGCCCGGAGCGGCGAGTGGTGGAGCGCCGGGCTCAGTCGCCCGCGACCGCGAGCTGCCAGTCCCCGTCCTTGTCGATGCCGACGCGCAGGCCCAGGTAGCTGCCCAGCTCCTTGCGCATGCTCTCGAGGTCGGCCTTCGGGTAGACGCCGGCGAGCATCTTCACGTCCTTCTCCGTCTTGAAGCCGGTGATGTGCACGGAGGGCCAGTAGTAGAGGTCTCCCTCCTGGGCGTAGGGCAGCTCCAGCACCTGGACGATGCGCGCGAGGGTGGGCTCGCCCTTCGCCTCCTCCTGCTTCCAGAACGCCACCGCGTCCTCGTCGGGGCCGAAGCTGAAGCGCACGCTCTTGCCCTTCTCGTCCACCAGCCTGCCCAGCTCCGCGTAGTCGCACGCCCGCGCGGCGGCGATGATGCGGGTGCGCATGCTCTCCACCGCGGGAGGCAGGGGCGGCTTCGGCGCGGCCTTCGTGGAGGCCTTCAGCTTCGCCGCGGAGCAGTCCGTGCCACCCGACGCCTGCGCGAGCGCCCCGGCGTCACCCGGGCCCGCGTCAGGCGTGCCCGCGTCGGCCAGGTCCACCGCGCCCCCCGCCGTACCGGGAGCGACGGGAGGCGCGTCGGGAACGACAGGCTGGGTGGGTGCCACGGCAGAGGCGGGAGCCCCCGCGTCCACGGGCCCGGCGGGGGTGGCGGTGCGCTCGGTGCAGGCGACGAGCGAGGCGGCGACGCAGACGGACAGGCGGGTCAGGCGGGTCATGGCCCGCGTATGTAGTTCAAGCCCCCCGGCCCGTGTCGCCCCGATGCGCTTCTTCTGGTGACTCGAGGACGAACGTTCATTCCCGGGCCCCGCGCGCACCGCCGGACGGCGACCGAGCGCCGGTGCCACGCATGAGTTGCTTGGGTCCGCCTCCGGACGAGGTGATACTCCCCACCCATGTGCGGCCGTGTCACCGTTCGGACCTCTCCTGATCAGCTCGTGGTGGAGCTGGGCCTCGCCGGCATTCGCATGGCGGTGGACCGCCCCCGCTTCAACCTGGCGCCCACGCAGCTGATGCCCGTGGTGCCCAATGACGGAGCGCGGATGCTGGACGCCTTCCGCTGGGGGCTCATCCCCTCGTGGGCGAAGGACGCGAGCATCGGCAACAAGCTCATCAACGCGCGCGGGGAGACGGTGGCGGAGAAGCCCAGCTTCCGCAGCGCGCTCAAGCGCCGCCGCTGCCTGGTACTGGTGGACGGCTGGTTCGAGTGGAAGCAGTCCACGAAGCCGAAGACGCCCTTCTACTTCCACCGCGCGGACGGCAAGCCCCTGGCGCTCGCGGGGCTGTGGGAGGAGTGGACGGCGCAGGACACCGGCGAGGTACTGCGCACCTGCACCATCATCACCACCAGCCCCAACGCGTTGATGGCGCCCATCCACGACCGGATGCCCGTCATCCTGCCGCCCCCGGCCCAGGAGGTGTGGCTGCGCCCCGAGCCCCAGGAGTCCTCCGTCCTGCTGCCCCTGCTGGTGCCCGTGGCGGACGACGGCCTGGACGCCTACGAGGTGGCGCGCGTGGTCAACTCCCCCACGAACGACGTGCCGGCCTGCGTGGAGCGGGTGGCCGCGTAGCCGCGGGAAAATAAATCCCCTGTCGAAATGCGCGGGCCCCGTTCGTTCGCCTCCTGAAGTCGAACACATCGGAGGATTCGCGATGAAGGACCGGGGTCGGGAAGGTCTCAGCCGCCGTTTCATCCTGGGGGCCGGGGCCGCGTGTGTCGCGAGTCTTGGACTCTCTTGCCGGGGACACGCCATGAACACGAAGCCGCAGCAGGGTGGCTACGCCACCGTCGACGACCTGAAGGTCTATTTCGAGGTCCACGGAGGCTCGCTCGAAGGAGGCAAGACGCCGCTCGTCCTGCTGCCGGGCGGAATGCTGGCCATCGAGACGGCCTTCACGAAGGACCTGCTCCCGCGCTTCGCCCGGAGCCGCCCCGTCATCGCCATGGAGATGCAGGGGCATGGCCACACGGGAGACAGGCCGGGCCCCATCCAGCTGGAGCGCATGGTGAAGGACGTCGTGGGCGTGCTCGCGCACCTCGGCGTGAAGCGGGCCCACCTGCTGGGCCACAGCCTGGGCGGGATGATCGCCACGGGCGTGTGCGTCCACCATCCCGAGGTCGTGGCCAGCGCCACGCTCCTGAGCGTCACGTACACGCTCGAGGGCATGCTGCCCGAGCTGGTGAAGATGCAGCGAGACCCGACGCACGTGCCCTCGCCCGAGCTGATTCCGCTCCTTCCCACCGAGGCGGACTTCGTGTCGTGGAAGACGAACTTCGACAAGTACAACCCGGACCCGTCCAGCTTCGAGTCCGTGCTGGCCCGACTGAACACCCTGCTGACCGAGTGGAAGGGCTGGAGCACGGCGCAGCTCAACGGCATCCGCGCGCCGGTGCTGCTCGCGCTCGGCGACAACGACTTCACCCGCCTGAAGCACGCGGCGGAGATGTACCGCCTCATCCCCGGCTCGAAGCTGGCCGTGCTGCCCAACACCACGCACATGAACATCATCGAGCGCGGTGCCTGGCTGGAGCCCATGGTCCAGGAGCTCATTTCGCGCGCGGAAGGCGCCTGAGCGGAGGCGTCCGCCCGCGCCGCGCCGTCCCTGTCGACGCGCGGCGCGAGCCTGCGACTACTGGAGGTTCGGCGGCCCCGCGTCCGGAGTGCCCGAGTCCGACGCTCCCGCATCGGAGGTGCCGGCATCGGACGGGATGAAGATCGTCGTCTTGGAGCAGCCCCCGTCGCAGAAGCCGCAGTTGAGCTGCGAGCATCCCGTCGGAACGGCGACGCAACCCGTGGGAGGAGGGCACCCGTTCCCGCCGATGCACGTCCCCGTGCAGATGATGGTCCCCTCGCCACCGGGAATCACGATGGGCGGCACGTTCGAGGCCGAGTGCGAGGCGGTGGGAAACTCCACGCGGACGGAGAGGGTGGAGATTCTCTTCCCGTCCTCCTCGTGGTTTCGCGCGGCCCCGAGCGGCGTCAGCACCGCGCCCTCCAACTGCCGGGCGACGTCGGGCGGCGTGTTGTCGACGAAGGCGCACGCCGGTGCATCCGTGGACGCGGCGGCGTCTATTCGAGACGCCGCCTTGGGCTCGTCACCACAGGCCCAGAGTGCCGCCACCGCCAGGACCACCGCCACCACGACACGATGCAAGGGATTGAGAGAGGTCATGGTCCCGAGTCTGGCTGGGACGCCCCGTGCGGGCTGACGTCCTCGGGACGGATGTCCAAGCCCCGACACTCAGCCCCGGCTCGGACTCCAGTCCCGCGCCAATCTTCCCATCCCGCCGTTCCTCCTCCTGCGTGTCCGCACCTCCCCTCGTGAGACATGAAAGGCTCCAAACGAAGGATTCCATGACAGGCGTTCATTCCATGCCTCGCCACGAAACAGGCCGGGCATTGCACCAACCAAGAGGGGCATTGCATGAACGAGCAGCGAAGGTCGTCGCGTGGCTGGCGTCTGGGCTCGGTGTCGGGAGTGATGCTGGGCGCGCTGGCGTGCGGAGGTGTCGCGGAGCCCGAGGTCGCCGCCCCCGAGGCCACGGGAAGCACGGCGCTGGTTGAGCGCGTGCGGGACACGGCGGAGCTGGCCCGGATGAAGGCCTACGCCGAGTCGCTCTATGACGAGAAGGACGTGGTGCATCGCTTCACCAGTCGCGGCGGCGAGGCCATCGACTGCGTGCCGCTGTACGCGCAGCCCGCGCTGCGTCAGCCGGGCATGGAGAACCACCGCATCCAGCTGGCGCCGGGCACCGAGCCCATCGCGCGTCCGGAGCGGCCGGTGGCGCCGGGGGACTCGCTCGCGGCGAAGTGGCGCGCCGAGCCCGCGACGCTGGAGGGCCGCGCGGACGAGCTGGACGCCACGGGCGCGCGCAGGCGCTGCCCGGAAGGCAGCGTGCCCATCGTCAAGCTGACGCTCGACACGCTCAAGCGCTTCGAGTCGCTGGACGACTTCCGCCGCAAGATTCCCAGCCACCTGACGGGCAACGTCTCCGTGGAGACGGGCAAGCGGCGCTCCGAGCAGGCGCCCACGCCGTCCCTGCGCGCGGGCCCCACGGACCTGCACCAGTACGCGCACACGTCCCAGTGGGTGAACAACATGGGCGCGGAGGCCATCTTCAACCTGTGGAGCCCGTACACGGAGCTGAGCAGCGAGTTCAGCCTGTCGCAGATGTGGGTGGTGCGCGGCTCGGGCGCATCGCTGGAGACGGTGGAGGTCGGCTGGCAGCGCTACCGCGACCTCTACGGCGATGACCGCTCGCGCCTCTTCATCTACTTCACGCCGGACAACTACGGCAGCGGGGGTTGCTACAACCTGAGCTGTGGCGCGTTCGTGCAGACGAACACGTCCGTCTTCATCGGCGGAGGCTTCGACAACTACAGCGTCGCCGGCGGCGCCCAGTACGAGTTCAAGTTGATGTGGTTCAAGGACGGCACCACGGGCGCCTGGTGGCTGAAGTTCCAGGACACGTGGGTGGGCTACTACCCGCGCGCGCGCTTCGACGCGGCGGGCCTGGCGGACCGGGCGGACGTCATCGATTTCGGCGGCGAAATCATCGACAACCGCAACCTCAACCTCCACACGTCCACGGACATGGGCAGCGGCGCGTACCCGGGCGCGGGCTGGAGCCACGCCGCGTACACCCGCAACATCCTCTATGTGGACACGGGCAATGTCTATCGTGAGCCCACCTCGCTGAGCGCGTGGCGCAACGACAGCAACTGCTACGACATCAGCCAGTCCAGCAACCCGGGCGGCTGGGGCCGGTACTTCTACTTCGGAGGCCCCGGCTACAACGGCAACTGCACGTAGCCCACGTCGTCAGCGCCGGGTGGGAGGCGGGGACAGCTGCTCCCCGCCCGGGCTGGCTCAGGACGCGCGCTTGGGGGCGCGCAAATCGGTAATCGGCAGCGGGTGGCGGGTGCCCTGGGGCGAGACGAGGGCCGCGGCGAGGACGAAGTCCTGACCCATGCGCAGCTCCAGGGTGGTGGGCCCCTTGTGCGTGGTGCGCCAGTCCAGGTCGATGCGCACGGTGCCGAGCAGCTCGCGGTCCACGGTGGTGGTGTCGAGCGACTCGAACAGGGCGACGGAGATGGGGCCGGGGATGAGGGGCAGCTCCAGCGTCACGGACTTCGTCGCGGGCACGGGGGTGTTGGCGGGGATGACCTCGTGCTGGGCGCCGCCGGGCACCATGATGCCGATGGGCATGGGCACCACGTCCGACAGGCCCGTGATTCCGCGCGCCAGGTTGCGCCCGAGGATGGCCGCGCCCACCGCCACGCCCAGCTCCGGGTTGACCTCCTTGTCGGAGGACAGCCGCTTGAAGTGGGAGAAGCGCTGCCGGATGACGGGCATGCGCGTCTGGCCGCCCACCAGCACCAGCTCGTCGATGTGCTCCGCCTTGAGCCTGGCGCGCTCCAGCACGTCGTCGCACGCGGACGCGGTGCGCTCGATGAGCTGGAACACCATCTCCTCCAACTGCTTGCGCGTCAGCGTGTAGTCGAAGTCGATGAAGCCGCCGTCCTTCTGCGCGATGCAGGGGACGCGGAGCACCGTGGACTCGCGCGTGCTGAGCGCCATCTTCGCGGACTCGGCGGCGAAGACCAGCCGCTGCATCACCACCTGGTTGCCGCGCAGGTCCAACCCGTGCTGGCGCTGGAAGTCCGCCACCAGCAGCTCCACGATGCGCTCGTCGAAGTTGGCGCCGCCCAGGAACGCGTCGCCGCCCGTCGCGAGCACCTTCACCACCCGGTTCTGCACCGCCAGCAGCGTGGCGTCGAACGTGCCGCCGCCCAGGTCGAACACCATCACCGTCTGCTCGGGGTTGCGCAGGTTGGCGTAGTAGAGCGCCGCCGCCGTCGGCTCGTTGATGATGGCGCGCACGTTGAGGCCGCACATCTCGGCGGCCTGCCGCACCGCCTCGCGCTGGCGGATGCTCGCGTGCGCGGGCACCGTGAGCACGCACTCCTTGAAGGGCTCGCCGGCCGCGTGCGTGGCCAGGGTGAGGATCTGCTTGATGACCAGGTGGGTGACGTCCGTCAGCGACGTCTGCTTGCCGTACATCGTCACCGCGGTGTACCCGTCCGGCGCCTCCACCAGCTCGAAGGCGTACTTGTCCTTGTGCTGGGTGACGTACTCGGACTGGTAGCGACGGCCCAGGAAGCGCTTGGCGCCGAACACGGTGTGCCGCGGGTCGTCGATGATCTGCCGCCGGGCCGCGTGGCCGACGATGGCCTTGTCCGCCGCGTGGAACCACACCACCGAGGGCAGCGTGAAGCTCTTGTCCGTCACCGGCACCAGCCGCAGCTTGCCCGCCTTGTCGAAGAAGGCCGCCGACGTGTTGGTGGTCCCGAAGTCGATTCCGAGGATGGGGGCCGTACTCATGCGCCCCGGAGTCTCCCATGTCTGGCCCGGCGGTTCAGCTCCGAGATTCCAGGGATTCGGAGTCGCGGTTCACCCGCCTACACGTGCTCCATCACCATGACGGCGACGGTGTGGGGGGCGAGGGCCTCGTAGAGGTGGGGCACGTCGCCGGGGAAGGTGGCGTAGTCGCCCGGGGCCAGCTCCACCGGGTGGTCCGAGGGGCCCGCGCGCAGCCGACCCTTGCTGACGATGAGGTGCTCGACGCTGCCGGGGATGTGGGCCTGGGCGTGGCGGGCGGAGCCGGGCTCCAGGGTGATGACGTAGAGGTCCCGTCGTGCGCCGGGCGGGCAGGCGGACAGCATGATGCCGGTGAAGTGGGCCTGCTCGGAGCGGATGGCGGCGCCCTCGCCCGCGCGGATGACGCGCACCTCGCGAGCGGGCGGGTCCACCAGCCGGCTGAAGGGCACCCCCAGCGCCACGGCCAGGGCCCAGAGCGTCTCGATGCTCGGGTTGCCGGCGCCCGACTCCAGCTGCGACAGCGTGGACTTGGAGATGTCCGCGCGGCGCGCGAGCTCCGACAGGGACATGTCCGCGCGCTCACGCTCCCGGCGCAGGGCGACGGCGATGGCGTCCAGCGGACGAGGGGGCTTGGGTGTTCGTTTTACCGGCATGGTCGTTCTTATTGACGAACGGGCGGCTTCTGTCCAGATTGAGATGCATGGCGAACGTGGACCGGGTGTTGGTGCGGGACGTGGGGGCGGTGGCGCTGGCGTCGGGCGTGGTGGGGGTGTCGTTCGGGGCGCTGGCGGTGGCGGCGGGGATGTCGGTGTGGATGGCGCTGTTCATGTCGGTGGTGGTGTTCGCGGGCGGCGCGCAGTTCGTGGTGGTGGGGATGGTGGCGGCGGGGGGCAGTCCGGCGGCGGCGGTGGTCGCGGGGCTGTTGCTCAACGCGCGGCATCTTCCCTTCGGGTTGGCGGTGGCGGACCTGTTGGGGAAGCGGTGGTCCACGCGGCTGCTGGGCGCGCACCTGATGGTGGACGAGTCGGTGGCCTTCGCCCTGTCCCAGCGGGAGCCGGGACGGCGTCGGGCGGCCTACTGGTTGTGCGGTGGCATGTTGTTCGTGGGGTGGAACACGGGCGTGGTGCTGGGCGGCTGGGCGGGGCGCGTGGTGGGCAGCTCCGAGTCGCTGGGGCTCGACGCGGCGTTCCCCGCGTGCATGGTCGCGCTGCTGTTGCCATCGCTGTTGCCGCCCCGGGAGCAGGACGCGGAGGCGGGCGCGAGGGAGCGGGCGGCGAAGGCGCGCCAGGTGGCGCTGGTGGGCGCGCTCATCGCGTTGGTGCTGACGCCGTGGCTGCCCATGGGGCTGCCGGTGATTCTGTCGATTCTCGCCGTGGGAGTGGCGCTGCGATGACCTTGCTGCCGATTCTGGTGCTGGCCCTGGGGACGTATGGCTTTCGCGTGGCGGGGCCGCTGTTGAGCGAGCGGCTGAAGCTGTCGGCGCGGGTGCAGGAGCGGATGGCGCTGGCGACCATCGCGATGCTGGCGGCGCTCGTGGCCACGTCGACGCTGCTGGCACAGGGAGGCCTCGCCGGGTGGGCCCGGCCGACGGGGGTGCTCGTCGGCGCGGTGCTCGCGTGTCTGCGGCTGCCCTTCATCGCGGTGGTGGTGGCCGCGGCGGCGACCGCGGCGGGGCTGCGCCTGCTCGGCGTGCCGTGAGCACGTCGAGCAGGGCCGAGGTCAGCCGTGCTCGAAGCGCGTGAGGTTCAGGGACAGGTGCTCTGGTTGTAGGTCTTGGGGTAGGGCGTCAGGCTGCCCTCGAAGACGGGCGCCGCGCGCAACGTCGAGGGCGGGATTCCTTCGGGCGCTGCGTGTATTTCTTCACGTCCCGGTCGGCGGATGTCGACGCACCGTGAGGCGTGATAACCGCGACGGATGCGAATGAATCAGCGGTGGCTCGAGGTGACGCTCCTGGCGACGGCGCTGTGTCTGTGTGCCTGCGGCTCCAGTGACTCGAAGGACGATGCGGGCAGCCCGGATGCCGGCGGTGGTGACGCGGGGACGCCGGACGCGGGCACCCCGGACGCGGGGCCCGAGGTGCCCGCCTTCGAGCAGGGGGACGGTGTCTCTCGCGAGTCCGCCGTGGTGGGGGGCGTCGACGTGGACCGCTACACGTGGACGGACTCGAAGGGGCGCCCGAGGACGTTGTCGCTGAAGCGGCAGACCGCCGCGGGCAATGGCGGGTACGCGGTCCAGATGACCTATCAGGTCGCCGCGGGCGCCGACTGGCGCACGGTGACGGTGGATGGCACGGGCGGCGGCGAGCGCGGCTTCGGCTACTTCGTGGGCCATGAGCTGTACCGCCAGTTCGACAACGGCGCGTCCGGCACCATCGCGGGGCTGAACGGCGAGGACGACTCGCCGCTCGGGTATGGCTTCGCGGTGCGGGGTGTCCCCTCGTCCATCCTCCCGGCGAGCACCTCCGCCAGCCACACCTTCACGACGACCTATCCGAAGTGGGGCACCCGGGTGGCCATGGCGGACGTCACCGCGGCGACGCCGGCCGCCACCGCGTCCCACCAGAAGTTCCTGGTGCCGCTCACCCTGCGCTGGGTCTTCCAGAAGGGCGTCGACTTCCCGCGCCTGGACATCCGGCTGGACCTGGGCGAGGCGACGGCGGGGCAGCTCTCGTTCGATATGCGAGGCCCCTACGGTGTCGTCGAGTTCGCGGACGCCGACCCGCAGGCGCCGCTGAGCAACGTGCAGTGGGGCGACACGCGCAACCACTTCACCACGCAGGCACCGGTGGCGGGTGTGCTGACCACCCAGGCGAACTGGACGTGGAACGAGCCCATCGGCGCCACGCGCAAGTACCACGCGCTGCTCGCGCGCCACTCGGGTACGGGCGTGTTGTACGAGCTGGGCCTGGTCGAGCTGAAGCTGGGCCAGGACACGGGGCTGGTCTACGGCGGCTACAGCACCAACAACGGCGCGACGAAGGCCGCCACGGGGCGGGCGCTGCTGAGCGACGGCTTCTCCGCGGGCGAGTGGCCGTTCCAGTCCGCGCAGTACAGCGGGCTCAACGCGGCCACGGGCGTGACGGGCAAGAAGTTCGCCTGGGGCTCCAGCCCGTTCTACGGCTCGGCGTTCACCTCGGTGTACTTCAACAACGACTTCAGCACGGCCATCGACGCCTTCCCCGCGAGCAAGGCGCTGCTCTACCGGACGTGTCTGGTGATGGGCGTGTCCCCGTTCACCGACGCGAGCCGCAAGTCCTTGACGCGTCAGGTGGCGGAGAGCGCGTCGCCGAGCTGCGCGGCGGCCGAACCGCTCTGAGCCGTCACTCCAGGGCCCCTGCCTCGTGCGGGCAGGGGGCCGTCACGCGCGTCTCATGGGGGGACGACACGCCCCAGGACGTCTGGGCACCGAGGCAATCCCTGCCGCGCCATCCCACCAGGAGGGTGCGGCCCTCGTCCGCGTAGAACTGGAGGCGCTCGCTCTGGCCGGACGCCAGGAGTGCTCGTCGCGGGGCGCGGGGGGCCTCGGGGGGCGCTTCCACGAGGAGCCGCTCGAACACCGAGCGATGGACGTTCCATTGCTGCGAGGGGTGCGGCTGACATTCCGGGTGGAGGCGGATGCGCGCCCCTCCCACGGGCTCCGGCGCCCCCTCCACGCATTCCCCCGTCGCGGCGCTCTTCAGCTGGATGCCCCGGAACCCCGGAGGCGGAGGGGCGCCGGGTGTCTCGAACGGGGTGATGACCCATTGCTGCTCGAGACTGTCATCACAGCGCGCGGAGACCAGACGTCGCCCGCGAGCACCCAGACAGAAACTTCCATTCCGGATGCGCTCCCGGTGGGCCTGGGTTCCCCGCACCGGCTCGAATTCCCAGTCGAGCCCCGAGGCATGACAAGGCGCGGCGCTGACATTGCCGCCGGGAGTCCCGATGGCTGGCTTCATGCAGTATTGCTGTTGTTGTTGATGCAGGACTGTCAGGGGGCTCACATCCGCGGGGACAGACGCGCAGAGTGCCAAGGCCGCACTCCGGGCGACAACGCGAATCGTCACGCGACCACGGGGGTGATTGCGCACGGCTCCTCCACGAGGGACAGGGATTGCCGACAGGGTGCGTTGGCCCCGTCGGGCGCGTCTATCCCAGAAAAGTGGGGAATTCTTGTCTGGGCTGGATATTGTCAGGGAATGGTGACGCGTTCCCGGATGGAGCGAGAGTTGTTGGGCGCCTTGCGTGAGCTGTCCGAAGCGGAGCTCCCCTTGGGGGAGTTGTTCACGCGGCTGAATGTCTTGCTTCGCGAGCCCCTGGGAGTGGATGCGAGTTGTTGGCATGGCACGGACCCGGCGACGGGGCTGGTGACGTCGACGGTGATGGAGAACCTGGACCCGCGGGGGTTCGAGCGGGCGGCGTATCTGGAGTTGTGGGCGCCGGAGCCCTTGACGTTCGCGGGGCTGCGGGCGTCCGGGCAGCGGGTGGGCTCGTTGCGGAGGGCGGCGGGGGAGAAGCTCGACGAGAGCGCGCGCTACCGCGAGCTCATCGCGCCCTTCGGCTTCGGGGACGAGCTTCGGGTGAACTTCGACTTGCCCTCGGGGTGTTGGGGCGCGGCGACGTTCCTCCGCGCGACGGACCGGGGGCCCTACACGGAGCGGGAGCTGGGGATGATGGAGCGCTTCTCCGCGCACATCGGGCAGATGTTGTGGCGTTCGTACCAGGGCACGGTGCCGAAGGGGGAGGGGCAGCCGCTGCCGGGCATCGCGGTGCTGGGGCCCCGGGGGCAGTTGATGTCGGCGGACCCGAGGGCGGAGGCGGTGCTGGCGGAGCTCGCGGAGACGTCACCGTCGTCGACGGGGGTGCCGTCCGGGGTCATCACCGTGGCCGAGCATGCCCGGGGCCTGGGCGCGGCGGGGCGCAGGGACGTGCCGTCGCGCTCCAGGGTGAGGACGCGCACGGGGCAGTGGCTCACGCTGCATGCGTCCCTGCTGGAGGGGCGTCCGGACGGGCAGGTCGCCATCGTCGTGGCGCCCGCCACGCCCGCGGAGGTGTTGCCCATGGCCCTGATGAGCCTGGGGCTGACGGCCCGTGAGCAGGACGTGGCCATCCTGGTGGCCCAGGGGCACACCACGGACACCATCGCCCGGACGCTGGCCATCACCCCGGCGACGGTGCAGGACCACCTGAAGGCCATCTTCACCAAGGCCAGGGTCCGCAGCCGCCGCGAGTTCATCGCCCAACTCGTGGGCATGTCCGCGGGGCCCCAAGGCGTCGCGCGAGGGGCTTGAGACAACAGTGTGTTTGAAAATGTTTCAGCATGGTGGCGCTGAAACATTTGTGACGACGCTTGGGGTTACGTCTCGGATTGGCCGCGCCGGAGGCCCAGGGCCTTCATCTTCTTGGAGAAAGTCAAGCAGTTGACTGAGATTGATGGAGTTGCCCGAGGCGTCATTTCGGGTACTTCCGATGCCGTGGCTGTTGATGTTGTTGATGGAGTGCCGGTCCAGTTGAGCGCAGTTGAGCACGCGCCGAACACGCAGGCGCCCTCTGCTTCTGCGCTCCTGGCGGCACTGCCGGTGCTGATGCCCCTGTACCACCGTGAGCACGGCGTGACCGCATCCTGGCGGTCTTGCCCCACGTGTCTGGTTCTGCTCGGCGTCACGCGCCAGTAGCGGGTCATCCCTCCCCCCTTTCTTGTCGTTCGCATCTCCCGAAGGAGTTGTCATGTCCAAGGCCAGGAGTGTCCCCACGTCCGCGACGTCGGGCACCGTCCCCGACCGTTTCACCACCGTCCAGGAGCGGACCCCTGACGGCCGCTGGCGCGTGCAGCACGACGCGGCCGAGCCCGCCGAGGCGGGCTCGTTGCTCGAGGCCTATGTCGTCGCTCTGCGCAACCTGGCCCGTGTGTCCACAGCGCCGGGCGCCAAGTCGAAGAGGCGGGGCGCACGATGAGCGCCGCCGTCGACCTGAAGAATGGCATGCGCGCGCCTCGCGCAACGAGGCCCCCTCGCCGCATCGTGGCCGCACCGCCGGCCGGCGCGTTCGGCGCTGTGGCGTGGCTGCACCTCACGTCGCGCCAGCGGGACGTCTTCGCCCGTCCCCGGACGCTGATGGTGCTGGTTGAGTTGGTGCGCGAGCGCCCCCGGAGTGGGTGCGTCGTGTGCTGGCGGGACATGAGCAACACGCTGGCCGGCGCGGACGAGTTGGCCTGCGCGCGGAAGGACAACCCCGACGCCAGCACCTCCTACTGCGCGGCCTTCGTCGGGGCCTGCCGCAACGAGGGGCAGCGGCGCATCGAAGACGCCCAGGCGCGCGGCGTGGCCGACATGGAGGCCAGCCATGGCTGAGCGCCTTTCTTTCGACGCGGCCGGCTGCACGGAGCGCGGGCCGCGCACCAACCAGGAAGACGCCCTGGGCCACGAGGTGGGCCCCGTGGTGTCCGTCTTCGCCGTGGCGGACGGGCTGGGCGGGCACCCCAACGGGGACGTGGCCAGTCAGGCCGCCGTGGACTCAGTGGTGGGGCTCGCGCAGCTCCCGACGGCCGAGGCGGCGCCCGCGCTGGACGCCCTCGCGCGCAACGCGGTGTCCGCCGCCAACCGAGTGGTGCTGGGCACCGGAGGCTGCACGACGCTGGCCCTGCTGGTGCTGTCGGGCACGCAGGCCGTGGTGGCCCACGTGGGTGACTCTCGGGTGTACCGGCTGCGCGGTGGCGCGCTGGAGCAGCTCACCGAGGACCACCGGGAAGAGCGGCACGTCCTCAATCGCTGCCTGGGCGCGACGTCCCCTGACTGCTCGGCGGATTCCGACGTCCAGGTGTTGGAGTCCATGCCCGGAGACGTGTGGCTCCTCGTCACGGACGGGGTGGGCGACACGCTCGAGCACGACGCCCTCCGCGAGGTGCTGGCCGAGCTGCCCACCTTCGGCGCGCTCTGGGCGGCCGCGGTGCTGGTGCGCCGCGCGCTGGACGCGGGCAGCCGTGACAACTGCACGGCCCTGGTGGTGCGCGTGGGAGGTGCCACGTGAGTCCGCGGATGAAGCGCTACACGCGCAAGGACTTGCGGCTGGAGTGGCGGCCACTCGACTGGGACCCGGAAGGCGCCTCGCGGTGCGCGGCGTGCGGGCCTCGCCACACCCTCTACGTCGACCCGCCAGCCCGGCGCAGTGACTTGTGGCGCTGGGGGCTGCACGACGGGGCGTCGTCCCAGGGTGGGCGTGGCTGGCTCATCACGAGCGGCTTCATGGCCGAGACCGGGACGCTGCTTCAGGCCCAAGGCATGGCTGAGGAGGCTGTGCGCACCCTCGCCGAGGGGCTGCTCGCGGCGCTGAAGGGCGGTGCGCGATGAGCTGCTCCGCCCACTTCGCCAGCATCTCCACGCGCGGTCCCTTGGGCCACGTCGTCACTCTGCGCGCCTCCGGCGCCGAGGTGGAGGCGCACGCGGCCACCCGCGGGGAGGCCATGGACGACGCCAGGGCTGCCCTGGTGGGAGAGCTTCGCCGCGCGAGGACGCCCCGCAGCTTCAGCCTGGGCCGGCGCCCGGTGAGGAGGCGTCCGTGAGCAAGCCTTCCGCGAAGTACACCCGGCGCCCGCTCACCGAGGTGGAGCAGAAGCTGGTGCTGACGGCCGAGAAGGTCGTCTGGTGGTGCGTCCACTCCTTCGTCCGTCGTCATGAGGCCGCGCGCGGCTTCGAGGATGACCTCTCCACCTACGCGTGGATGGGGGCGATGGCGGCGGCCCAGCGCTGGCACCCGGAGGGTGGTGCCAGCTACCGCACCTTCGCCAAGCGGCACATCCGCCGAGACGTGGCGCGCGGCTGGTTGTCCCTCGTTGGCGCTGTCCGTGACGAGGACGGCAGGCCCGTGGCTGGAAAGTACGTGCCGCTCGACGACGTGCTCGGCGCCACCGTCGCCCCGTCGCAGGAGCGGCTGGCCGAAGCCCACCGCCTGGGCGCCACCATCGGCGAGCGGATGTGCCTGCACTTCCGGGCCGGGCTGCGCGAGCCCACGCGCGTCAAGGCGGTGCAGACGTACCTGCTGCATCTGCAGGGGGACACGCTCGAGGAAATCGGAGCGGAGCTGGGGGCGACGAAGCAGCGCGCGCACCAGCTCCTCAACGACGCGGAGAAGGCCGCCGTCCGTTGGGCCGCGTCCATGACGCCCGCGTGGGAGAGGAGGGTGGCATGACGGCGTGCAACCCTCGGCCGCTGCCGGAGCACGGCTCCGCGCGCGGTCAGCCGACGAGCCTCCAGCTCGCCGTCCTCGTCTACACCTGCGCCTTCATCGCCGCGCGCGGAGAGCCGCCCAGTGTCCACGAGCTGGCCGAGCGCTTCGGCTGGAAGTCCCCCAACGGCGCGGCGGACGTCCTGCGTCGTCTGGCGGCGCGGGGGCTCGTCGCGCTGCGGAAGCGCCGGCACCGGAGCCTCCGGGTGACGGAGGACGGTCGTGCCGCACGGGCTCGGTGCCTGAGAGAGCAGACGGCGCGCTTCGACGAGTACAACCGCGTCAACGAGGGGGCACCATGAAGCCCGCCTTCGTCGTCGCCCTCTGCGTTGCGCTCGCGGTGTCCGCCGGTGTCCTGGTGTGGCTGGGCGCGAGCCTCCAGCAGTACCACCCGCGCGAGGCCGGCGCCTGCTGGCTCCTCGCTGCGGTCGACTTCCTGGCGCTCGCCGGCATCGGACTGGTGAGCGCCGCCCCTGTCGAAGCGCTGTCTCTCCCTCCGGTGCGCCGCGCCAGCAACCGCGCGCGCGCCAGCACTACCCCGAGGTCTCCGTGAACGAGAACACGAAGTCGTTGGTCAAGCAGGTGGGGAAGTACCTCCAGAAGCAGCGCGCCGAGCGCAAGTTGACTCAGGAGGAACTCGCGGAGCGGGCTGACATCAGCGTCTCGTACCTGTCCATGCTCGAGCGCGGCGAGCGTGCGCCGCACCTCCAGACGCTGGTGGCCCTGTCCGAAGCACTGGCCGTGCCGCTGGTGGCCCTGCTGTCGCCGGAAAACGCTCCTCAGGAGGGGGACGTGAGCGCTGGGCTGCGCTCCTTCATCACGTACCGCGGGCTCTCCGCCGCGCAGGTGGGCCAGATCGAGTCCGTGGCCAGGGTGCTGTTCCCGGCGCGGGAGGGGGGCGGGCATGGCTGAGCGCATCCGCGGACTCACGCTGTGGCGGCCCTGGGGATGGGCCATCTTCCACGCCGGCAAGGACGTGGAGAACCGTGGTGCGAACTTCCCCGCGCCGCCAGTGGACTCCTGGCTGGCCATCCACAACGGCAAGACGTGGGACGAGGACAACGCGCAGGCGATGGCTGAGGAGTTCGGCCTCGTCGTGCCTCCGGAGAACGAGCACCCGGCGGGCGCCATCATCGGCGTGGCGCGTGTGGAGGCCGTGACACGTGGCACCAAGCACCGGGAGAGCCGCTGGTACATGGGCGACACGGGCCTGTGGCTCGCGGATGCGACGCCCATTACCCCGGTGCCGTGCCGCGGGGCCCAGGGGCTGTGGACGTTGCGCGAAGACGTCCTGGTGCGCGTGCGGGACGAGATGCGGCGCGCTCGGCGAGCTCCTGGTGCAGTTGATGACCGGGGGCTCGTAGCGCTCGGAGGGTTGTCCGACGACTCGACTCTCATCGCGAAGTGCAAGGCGTGCGGCAACGCCGCCATGGTGCCGGTGTCCTCGGCTGCGCTGAATGAGGCTCTCCAGCAGGGCCAGGCTGGAATCCCCGAGTGCGCAATGGAGTGCGCGTACTGCGGCGGCAAGGCCACGGTGCGCGGCGCCCGCTTCGTTGAGCACGCCTTCGCCTTCGATGACGCGATTCGCTCCTTCTGGCGGGCTCGCCTCCGAGACGAGCGCGCGAAGGTGGAGCGCCTCAAGGAGGGCCGGTGGTGAGCCGCCGTCTCCTCCTCGCCACCCTTGCCGCGGCCCTGTGTGGCGTTGCCGCTGCGCATGCCCACGCTGAGTGGCGCGCCTGCGCGTACGTCGGAGCTGGAGGGTGGGGGCTGGTGGCCCTCGTCCTCTTCCTCGGCGGAGCCTTCCTGGTGGTCACCGCGCTCCGCCGGAGTTCTCCATGACGGACCAGGGGCTCATCATCGACCTGTTCGCCGGTGGCGGTGGCGCGGGCACTGGCATCGCCGCTGCCGTCGGACGGGAGCCGGACATCGCCCTCAACCACGACCCGGTGGCGATGGCCGTCTACAAGGCCAACCACACCACCACCATCTGCAGGCCGGAGAACGTGTGGAAGACGCCGCCGCGGCAGGTGGTTGCGCTCGCGAAGCGTCGCGGAAAGCGCGTGTGGATTCTGTGGGCGTCCCCGGACTGCACCCACTTCTCGAAGGCGAAGGGTGCCAAGCCCAGGCGCAAGGACATCCGCTCGCTGGCCTTCGTCGTGACGCACTACGCGCGCGACGTGGAGCCGCAGTTCATATTCCTGGAGAACGTCGAGGAGTTCGTCGACTGGGGCCCGTTGTACACGGTGGGCTACGTCATGCCCGACGGGCGCGTCCTCAAGGAAGGGGACCAGCTCATCGATATGCCCATCCCCGAGCGCGCGGGTGAGGACTTCCAGCGGTTCGTCGGTGAGTTGCGGCTGATCGGGTACAGCGTCGACTGGCGACTCATCACGGCGAGCGAGCACGGGGCGCCGACGAAGCGAAAGCGGCTCTTCCTCGTGGCACGCCGGGACGGACTCCCCGTCTCCTGGCCTGCGCCGACCCACGGGCCTGGGCTCCTGCCCGTGCGGACCGCTGCTGAGTGCATCGACTGGTCCATCCCCGTCCAGAGCATCTTCGGACGGCGGAAGCCGCTCGTGCCGAACACGCTCCGGCGCGTCGCGCAGGGCATCCGCAAGTACGTGTTCGAGAATCCCGCGCCGTTTGTCCTCACCATCGACCAACAGAGCACGCGGGACACCGCGCGTCCTGTGGACGAGCCGCTCTCCACCATCGTGACGAAGGCTCGCCACGCGCTCGTCGCGCCCACGCTCATCCAGGTTGGCTATGGGGAGCGGAAGGGGCAGGCCGCGCGAACGCTGGACCTGCACGCGCCGCTGGGCACCATCATGGCCCAGGGGCGCAAGCACGCCCTGGTGAGCGCCTTCCTCCGAGAGCATCGCCTCGCGGCATCCTTCGTCGCGAAGGGCTACGGGGGACACGCATCGCCGGGCATCCGCGTTGACGGGCCCTTGGACACCATCACCACCCAGGACCACCATCACCTCGCGGCCGTCGCGTTCGAGCGCCCCGAGGCTGCGGCTCCCAATCACGTGAGCGAGGTCCGCGCCTTCCTGTCCGCGTACTACGGGGAGGGGAGCGAAGGGCAGCGCTTGACGGAGCCCCTCCGGACCATCACCACCAAGGCCCGCCTCGGCTTGGTGACGGTCGCCTCCGTCGACTACCAGCTCGTCGACATCGGCCTCCGGATGCTGGAGCCGAGCGAACTCCTCCGTGCCCAGTTCGGGGACCACGCCGAGGGCTACGACTTGAGCGCGGCCACGTCGAAGGCAGACAAGGTCCGCCTCATCGGCAATAGCGTGTGCCCGGACGCGGCGGCGGCTGTCGTCCGGGCGAATGTCGGCGGCGCCGCTGTGCGCAGGAGGGCGGCATGAGCACGCCTCTCATCGAGGAGTTGGGCCAACTGCGCTCGCTCGTCCTGGCCCACCGCTACCGCTGCACCGGAGAGGCGCAGTTGCAGTCCGCGCTGGCGCAGGTCCTCGCCGGCGCGGGGGTGTCGTTCCACCGCGAGGTGACGCTGGGCGAGGCGGGCCGCATCGACTTCCTGCTGGGCCACCTGGGGCTCGAGGTGAAGGTGGAGGGAAGCATCTCCGCCGTCACCCGGCAGCTCCTGGACTACGCGGAGCGGGAGGAAGTCCACGGCCTCCTGCTCGTCACCACCCGTTCTCACCATGACGGCCTGCCGGCGCACCTGCGCGGCAAGCCCGTCCGTGTCGCTGTACTGCGAGGAGGTCTGCTGTGAAGTGCTTCGGGACTGTGCGTCTGGAGAGTCGGAAGCTGGGCGCGCGCGGCGGTGAGAGGCCTGCCTGGGTCATCCAGTGCGA
Source organism: Myxococcus sp. AS-1-15 (assembly GCF_020037055.1). NCBI lineage: Bacteria > Pseudomonadati > Myxococcota > Myxococcia > Myxococcales > Myxococcaceae > Myxococcus > Myxococcus sp. AS-1-15. The sequence goes on from NZ_JAIQDF010000001.1 coordinate 1,317,445, forward strand.
GCCGCACGTGTCGCTGCGCATCAAGCGCGTCTTCGACAGGGCCAACAAGGGCGACGTGGGCGAGGTGCTGCTCGCGGCGACGGAGGAGACGGCGCGGGAGCTGGAGTGGTTCATCCAGCGCTACCCGCTGGAGGTGGTGGGCAAGGACGCGCAGGCCTTCCTCAAGCGCGGGGCGCGGGAGCATGCGCGGCGTGAAGCCGCCGTCGCCGAGCTGCTCTCCTCGGAGTACCAGGCGCCTGACTTCCAAATGAATGTCCCTCCGCGCGAGTACCAGCGGCGCGCGGCGGACATGTTCCTGCGCATGCAGCACCTGCTGCTGGCGGACGACGTGGGACTGGGGAAGACAGCCAGCGCGCTGACGGCCTTCACGGACACGCGCACCTTGCCCGCGGTGGTGGTGACGCTGACGCACCTGCCACGCCAGTGGCAGCGGGAGCTGGCGCGCTTCCTGCCCCGGCTGCGCGTCCACGTCGCGAAGAAGGCGACGCCGGAGGAAGTCACGCAGGGGAGGGGCGGGCGAAAGCTGCCGTGGCCGGACGTCCTCGTCCTCAACTACCACAAGCTGTCCGGCTGGGCGGAGACGCTGGTCAGCGCGGGCGTGCGCACCATCGTCTTCGACGAGTGCCAGGAGTTGCGCCGGGGGCCTGACTCGGAGAAGTACCGCGCTGCGCACTACCTTGCTGAGCGCGCGAGCTTCGTCATCGGCCTATCGGCCACCCCCATCTACAACTACGGCGGGGAGATGTTTCATGTCCTCGACGCGCTCAAGCCCGGTTTGCTGGGCACGCGCGAGGAGTTCAGCCGCGAGTGGTGCACGGGCGTGGAGGACAAGCTGTCCTTCAAGGACCCGCGGGCCTTCGGCACGTACCTCCGGGACACGGGGCTCATGCTTCGCCGGACGCGCGCGGACGTGGGCCGCGAGCTGCCCGCCCTCACGCGCGTCCTCCACACCGTGGACTCGGACACCAAGGTGCTGGACGCCGTCGAGGACAAGGCGGCGGAGCTGGCGCGCATCATCCTCGCGCAGGGCGGGGTGAAGCCCGAGGACAGGCTGCACGCCTCCGGAGAGCTCTCCTGGCGCCTTCGGCAGGCCACGGGCATCGCGAAGGCCCCCTTCGTCGCGGACTTCGTGCGCATGCTGGTTGAGAACGGCGAGCGCGTGCTGCTCTACGGCTGGCACCACGAGGTGTACCGGCTGTGGCAGGAGCGCCTCCGGGAGTTCTCCCCGGCCATCTTCACAGGCCAGGAGTCACCCGCGCAGAAGGAGGCGGAGGCTCAGCGCTTCAAGTCCGGGGCGACGCCCATCCTCATCATGTCGCTGCGCGCGGGCGCGGGCCTGGACGGGCTGCAGCAGTCCTGCCGCACGGTGGTGTTCGGCGAGCTGGACTGGAGCCCGGGTGTCCACGAGCAGGCGTGCGGGCGCGTCCACCGCGACGGGCAGGCGGACCCCGTCATGGCCCACTTCCTCGTCTCCGACAGCGGCTCGGACCCCGTGGTGGCCGACGTGCTGGGCATCAAGCGCGACCAGATGGAGGGCATCCGCGATCCGCAGGCCAGCCTCATGGAGAAGCTGGAGACGGATGAGCACCGCGTGCGGCGCCTGGCCGAGGCCTTCCTCAAGAACCGGAGGGCAGCGTGAGCCGCGACCTCGTGCTGCTTTTCCTGCTAGCTGACGATGGTCTCCAGTCGCTCGTCGTGTGGTGGCGCGGCAACGCGAACATCAGCCGGCAGGCCGGGGACCGCCGACGTCTCGTGCTTGAGCGCCGAGAGGTTCGGCGGGCCCTGCTTCGCCTCGGCTGGTGGCGCTCCCTGTGGCCACTCGGAGGTGCCGCATGAGTCGCTGCTTGCGCCTGACTGTGTGTCCTGAGTGCCACCGCCAGTGGGCAGGGGATGCGCTCACTGAGATGGGGCGACGTGCGTACCACTCGCCCACGCCCGCGCCGGTGTACTTCCGGGAGTCGGCGACGTGGCCCAGGTGCATGCACGGCGCCCCCTTCCGCACGGGGTGCAGCCACCAGCCCATCCCTCCGTTCTGCTGCACCCAGCCGTCGCCCCTTCTTCCTTCCGTGCCCGTCCACCTTGAGGTCCCGTAGTCATGCCCGCCTGCAACCCCCTCACGCCGCCGGAGTCCGAGGTGCCGCCGGGCATGGTGCGCCTGTTGAGCGGCCAGCTCGTCTCCGAGGCGCAGGCCCAGCAGGTGATTCCCCCTCCGGGGAGTGGCGCCCGCGCGCGCGGCGAGGACTCGGGTGTGCCGCCCGACTTCTTCGCCGAGGCGTGCCCCTGCGCCCAGCAGCAGGTGGCAGAGCTGCGCGCGCAGCTGCTGGCGGAGCGCGAGGCCCGGCTGCGCGCGGAGAGCTACGCGGCCGGCGTCGACCAAGGCTGGCGCCAGGCCATCGCGCTGCTGGCCCCGTGGGCTGGTGCGCGCCCTGCACAGCCCCCGGCTGCCGAGTCCATCTCCGCGCCCGTCGTCGCGCCTGTCACGCAGCCCGCAAGCCCTGTCACGCTGATGCAGCGTGACAGTCCGCGTGACACCCCCTCCAGCAGCGTGACAGCCAGCGTGACGCAACTGGTGGAGGGGGGAGGGGGGGAGGGAAAAGCCGAAGAATTTCCGAAGCCTGCGACGCTGAGGAAGCGGCTCCAACGGGAGCGTGACGCCCAGCGTGACAGTCAGCGCGACAGCGTGACAGCCGACAATTCACCCCTTCCTCCCCCTCCCTCAGCCGGGAAGAGGAGGGGCGCGCGGCGCGGTGTCACGCAGGCGCAGCGTGACATGGGGCTGGAGCTGCGCGAGCACCGCAAGCCGGAGAGCCTCCCGCCGGACGTCCGGGCGCTGCGCGAGGCCTGGAACACGCTGGTGGCGCCGCATGGCTTCTACGGCTGGGGTGAGCGCACCTCCGTGCAGATGCTGGACGACGCGCTGTCTGCCCTCGCGCGCCACCCCCTCGCGGTGTGGCGGGACGTGTTCGCCCGCGTCCCGCGCTCCCCGGTGTGCCGAGGCGAGCTGGACAGCCGCATGCGCGCGAACGTCGTCTGGGTGCTGGGACGGACGCGCGCCGGTGCGGAGGTGGCCGAGCAGCTCCTCAGCGGCGCATGGAGTCTGGACCCGCTGCCGGAGGCGCCTGTGCCCGAGGAGGAGCCCGGCGTCTCCGTGTGCCTCGAGGACGTGCCCGAGGGCACCGAGGCGGTGCGCGCATGGGGCCGCGTCCTGGATGTCCTGAAGGCCCGGAGGATGGTGGAGGCGCTGAAGCAGCTCCAGTCCGCGCGCCCGGTGACGGTGGAGGACGGGCACCTCGTCGTCGAGGTGAGGGACAGGTTCGCCCGCGGGTGGGCAGAGGAGCACTACCGCGCCGTGCTGCAGGCGCTCCTGGCCGCCCAAGGCCTGGTCGGGCTGCGCTTCGTCGTCCCGGGGGAAGAGGACGAGGAGGAAGTGCCGTCCGCGCCCCCGGCCCTGGTGTCCGAGCCCGGAGACACCCTCCCATTCGAGCTGCCGCCCCAGCAGGAGTCGCCCGCAGAGTCCCTTCCGGACGGGGTGGCGCGTGTCTTCCGCGAGGCGAAGGGCTGCGACTACCACTGGCGCGGCCGCGCGGACGACGACGCGTCCCGGACGCTGCTCTCCCTGGCCGGCGCCGGGGGCGTCCCGGAGATTCTCCGCCGGCTGAGCAACGGGCTGCGCGCGCGCTTCAAGCAGCGCTGCGACCACCTGACTGACTTGGCGCGGAAGTGGAACGACAACGCCGCGCCCGAGGAGAGGGCCGCGCCCGCGCGCGCTCCGGGGCGCCCGCTCAACAACAACGACTACGAGGAAGGGAGGGTAGACAGCCTATGAATAGCGACAACGAGACGCCCGCGGCGCAGCGGCAGGGCCCCCAGCGGCTGGCGGACCTGCTGCGCAGGGGCATGGCGCAGGCCCGGCAACACTCCGCCCCGGGGTTGGGCCAGCTCGAGGCGGGCTGGAAGCAACGGGAGCTGGAGCTCCAGCGGCTCGAGGCTGCGGAGCGGGCACGGCACCAGGCCGCCCAGGTGGACGCGTGGCCCCTGCACCTGAAGCTGTGCGGCGCGCCGGCGGAGGCGGTGGTGGCCCTCTCCGGGGACAAGGTGCTGGAGACGCCCGCCCTCCGCGCCGCGCGCCAGCTCCTCCAGCAGGGGTTGCGCACCCTGCTGCTGTCCGGGGGCACTGGCGTTGGGAAGACGACGGGTGCGTGTCACCTCTTCCACGCGGCTGTCCGCACGGAGACGCGCACGGGCCAGCGCCTGCAGGAGTGGGATGCGTCCGCGGGGCTCTTCCTCCGCTGGTCGCAGCTCAAGCGCGTCAGCGACTACGAGACGGAGGACAGGTTCCTCCTCCAGCGTGCCCACCGCGCGCGCGTGCTGGTGCTGGATGACTTGGGCGGACTGCCGGGGGAGGTGGTGGGGCCTCGCCACCGCGAGTTGCTGGAAGAGCTCGTGGACCGGCGGGACAGGCCGGGCATGGTGACGGCCTACACCACCAACCTCTCCGTCCGGCGCGACGCCGAGCGTGCCGGCAGCGACTTCTCCGAGCACGTGGGCGCCCGCGTCGTCTCGCGCATGTGCCGCCAGGGCACCTTCCTGCTGCACGACTGCGGCACGCGCGACTTGCGCCGCGGGGGGACGCCTTGAGCCCGCTCCTCTTCGTGTTGCTGGACCTCATCTGGGCTCACAACACCCGGGAGGCGCGCCGACTCCGCGCGTGGCGCCACGGGGCGCGCGAGTTCGCGAAGGCGCGGTGGCTCGTGTCCATGATGCGCCGATACAGGGCCATGCTCGGCTGGTGGCGCTCCATCTGGCCCGTAGGAGGCTGGGCATGACGTGCCGCCGGGCACTCCTCGTCTGCGGCTCCTCGGGCCTGACGCTGGCGCACCTGCCGGCGCTTCGCGCGTACGTCCGGCGCTTCGCCCGCGCGTCGGAGGTGCAGCTCGTTCACGGAGCAGGGGAGCCGCGACGCGACGACGCGCCCGATGCCTTCGGCGCGGACTGGCTGTGGGAGGTGGCGGCGTCCGTCGAGTGGCCCCGCTTCCGCCGCGAGGGCGTGGACCGCTTTCGCGCGGACTGGAAGGGCATGGAAAGGCGCGCGGGGCGCGCGCGGAACGAGCTGATGCGGGAGGCCCTCCGCGGGTACGCACGGCGCGGCTACACCGTGGGCTGGGTGGCCGCGCACACGGACCCGGGCCTCGGAAGAGGTACGCGGCACATGGTTAGCCTCTGCCGTGACGAGGGCTGGCCAGGGCGCACGCTGCTCCTCTCGCCCGACGGCGCGTTGCTCTCCGAGGAGTGCTTCCCATGACGACAGACGCACGTGCCCGGGGCGCGGCCCGCTGCGCGAAGCGGCACGCCTCCATCCGCTTCCGCGTTGCCCTCACCTCGCGGGCCCTGGCCCGGCTGGTGGACGACATCGAGGGCGGGCGCGCGCGGCGGTTGTGGAGCCAGTCCGAGTCCAGGAGCTGGCACCTCGTCCGCCTGGGCACCCAGGACGCCGTCGCCGTCTACGACGTCACCACCCGGGCCATCCACACCTTCCTCCGGCTGGAGGACGCGCTCGTGAAGCTGCGCGCGGAGGGCAGCCCCGCCGCCGAGTTGCTCCACCAGGAGGCGCCGCATGACGCCGTGCCGTGAGCTCTACTCACCACCGGACCTCCTCGAGGCCAACGGCGCGTGGAAGGCCAACTGCGGGCCTTCCGCCCTCGCCGCGGTGTTGGGCGTGCCCCTGCGCCTGGTGCGCGCGGCCTTCCCCCAGCTTCCCCGCGAAGCCCTGGACGACGCCCACCAGCATGGCGGCCGCACTCGCCGCCCAGGGGCTGCACCACCGCGTCCAGCAGGGCATGCCGCGCGGAGACGTCCACGGGGTGGCCTTCCTCCAGCTCCGGGGCACGTGGGACAGCGCGCCGGAGCGCGCCCAGTACCGGCACACGCACTGGGTGGGCCTGCACCGGGACGGTGGGGTGCTGTCCGTCTACGACTGCAACGCAGGGAGCGCGGGCGGGTGGTTACCGGCGGAGGAGTGGAAGTCCCAGGTGCTGGCAGAGCTGCTGGAGCGGCACCGCGGGGCGCCCGGGAAGTGGGCTGTGCGTGTCGTGCTGGAGGTCCTCTCACGATGAGCTGGTGTGTCCGCATCCGCATCACAGAGTGAAGGCAGTCCAACGAAGGAGGGAGGCACGTCGTGACGAAGAGGAGCTGGTTCCTGGTGGTGTTCTTCACGATGGTGGCTCTGGGCGGGCTCGTCCACGGGACGCGCGGGTGCCGCTCGCTGGCGGAGCAGGCGGACACGGGAGGCGCGCGGTGAAGACACGCCACCGCTGGAAGGCGACCGAGTCCATGTGGGGCGGTCTGCCGGTGCAACGCTGCGAGCACTGCGAGACGGAGCGCGTGCGCGACTCGCTCACGAAGAGTCTGTACTTGTACCGGCACGGCCGCGCCCTGGTGCTGGGCGAGAAGAAGCTCGGAGAGCACTGGCGGGCCTTCGAGTCCGGGTTCGTGCCGCGGTGCGCGGGGAAGGCAGGCACCCATGAACAGATGCAGTAGAGCCAGCACGCAGAGGCACCCGCCGCGACTTGCCGCCGGGCCGTACAACGCGGGCAACGCCGCCGTCGTCGCCCATGTCTCCCGCGCCTACGTCGCCGAGCAGCAGCGCCTGGGCAACCCGCACACCCAGGCCATGTCGGAGGCCGTGGCCGGGCTCGAGGCCGCGGCCGGCGTCCTCCCCGAGGGCACCGTCATCGCCCGGGACGTGTGGGACGACGTCTACGCGCGCGTGGGCGAGTTGTTCGCCGCGGTCGAGCGCCAGTGGGCGCCGAAGGGAGGGGACGCGTGAGCTGCTCGCGCCTTGTTTTCGAGGTGCCGGTGGGCACGAAGAACCCCACCAACACCCGGGAGCACCACATGGCCCGCGCGCGGCGGGCGAAGGGGCAGCGCCAGGCGCTCGAGCTGCTATGGCCCGGGTGGACGGGGCCCGTGGTGCTGGCGGTGCGCCTCACGCGCGTCTCGCCGCAGCTCCTGGACGGTGGAGACAACCTCCCTGCCGCGCTGAAGAGCGTCCGCGACGAGGTGGCCCGGCAGCTCCGGTTGGACGATGCCTCACCCCTGGTGCGGTGGTTGTACGCACAAGCGCAGGGAGAGCCGTCCGTGCTGGTGGAGCTGTCCTGGGGCGAGGACGAGCTCATCGCGGCCGTCCGCGCACAGGAGGCTGTGGCGCCCCCGCCGCCTCCTGTGGCACTGGCGCCTCGGGCGCGTCCCGCGCGCGCGCCCAGGAAGGCGAGGACGGCCACCATGAAGGCGACGAAGTCGGAGGGGAAGGCCCGCTCCTGGGCGGACCTCGTGACGCCCGCGTACCGGAGGGGAGGCACGCCGTGACGCCGTGTGCGGAGGTGCCGCGCCCGCGAGTCTGCGCCGACGAGAACTGCGCCGCCGCCCTGGTCGCCGACAACCCCCGGGACTACTGCGGGCCGAGGTGTCGGAGGCGCGCCACCCGGCGGCGTCGCGAGCGCGAGCGCCACCCGGGGAGGCCCGTGAAGGAGAAGCCGCGTTTCATCCGTGTGCTGCGCGCGGAAGTCCCGGCCGGGCTGTGCGTGTACTGCGAGGGCAAGCTCGTCGGGCTGCAGCGCTTCGTGTGCAGGACGCCCGCCTGTCTCAACGCCTACATCCACGACTGGCACCTGGAAAAGGACGCGCGCCGTGCTGCCGCGGGCGGAGAGGGCGAGGCGGAGCTGGCCGCCGAGGCGCGTGTGGACTTCGAGGTGGGGCGCCTGCGCCTCGCGGTTCAGCTCGACGCCCTCCGCGCGGGAGTCCGGGAGCTGTGCCAGCGCCTGGGCGTGCCGCCCCCGGTGTCGACTGCCCAGGAGGGCCATGGGGCATGACGCCGTGTCCTTCCGAGCCCTGCACGGTGGACGGATGCACGCGCGAGGCTGCGCTACGCCGGAAGCTATGCCACGCCCATGCTAAGCGCGCGACGCGGGGCCAGCCCCTGTCCACCCCGCTGGCGGAGACGTACGCCAACCCCTGGGACAGGCTCACCGCCGCCGCTCTGGCGTACGCGGACGCGGGAGACGACGAGGAGGAGTTCGCGCGGGCGAAGGACCGGCTCCGGAAGGCCTCCATCTCCTACTCCCGCGGACTGCTGCTGCGCCCAGAGCCAGCCCCGCCACCGCGGGCACGGAAGAAGCCTGCGGAGGGCCAGCTCGAGCTGTGGCCGGGGAAGCGGCAAAGCCCGACCCGAAGTGAAGACGACATAGACAGGTCTGACTGGGCTGAATAGGCTGTAATTCATGTCAAAGCGGCTTGCGGGGACATTGTGTGCCTTTGCATGGGCACTCCTGACCCCAGGGTGTTCCGGTTCGGCGCACTCTTCGGCGCGCCGCGACTACTACGCGCAGGCGGCCTGCACGGACACCGTCTCGTGCTGTCTCCAGAAGAGCCGGGGCAATCCCGAGGCATGTGGGCTTACCGCATCCGAGGCGGCCACCTTGATGGCAGGAGGCCAAGCTGCCTCCAACCCAGCGGAGTGGGACGACTCGCACAATGAGTCCCTCCCGGAATGGAAGCGGCGGTGTATTCGGGCCTACGGCGACTGCCAGGACGGACTTTTCTCTGGTCCCTGTTATGACTGCATGCGTCGGTGCGAAGGCCAACACGAATGGCCCATCGACATGTGCGAGCCGAAGCGGAAGAGGAAGTGAGTCCCCATGGCTGATCGCCCCGATTGGGACCCGTTCCGCGCGCTCTCTCACCAGGTGCTGCGCGCTGGTGCTCCACTGGTGTTGACGGAGGATGTGCGCGCACTCCTTCTGAGAACGGCGAAAGAGGTGGCCATCCGCGACGCTCAGGCTGCACTGGCGACGGAGAGCGGGGCCATGGAGCTCCTGCGCGAGTCTGCTCGGCGCATCACCGACGGCTCCAATCGCCTGACGGATGCTCTCCACGTCATGTGGCGCCTGCAGCGGGAAGGGGACTTCGACAGCGCCCGACAGCAGATGCGTGACGTGCTGGCCGTCGAGGTGGTGCCGTACTACCGAGACTTGGCCCAGGGACAGTTGGACGACATGATGGACGATCCGTAACGCTGTCCGCTGGTGGCGCCTCGACTCGGCAATAAGACCCGTCCCTGCACCCTGGGCGACCCCAGGTTGTGGGGCGCGCTCGCTGATGGAAGCATGCGCTCGTTCCATGCACCTGACGGGGGGACCATGACCAGGCTGTTGGTGTTGCTGGTGGCCGCGTTGACGCTGCAGGGCTGCGACATGGAGACGAAGGTCGGAGACACCTGCGACGGCGTGGGCACGCTGACGTGCGGCGAGGGGGACGTCCCTCGGTGCGCACCGTCGTCGGCTGGTGGCTCCTGGGCGCTCTTCGAGAACTGCCCCCGGGGCAGGCCATGCGATCGCGACTCCTTCACCTGTGAATCCTCCTCGAGCGGGGGAGGAGGGAGCGGCGGCGGCACGTGTTGCAGGCGCTGCGGGAGCACCAGCAAGCCGTGTGGCGACTCGTGCATCCCGAAGGGGAACACGTGCCACCAGGGGCCGGGATGCGCGTGCTGATGCTGCCGGCTTCCGGCAAGTACCTCGCCGGAAGCGGCGATACACGCGACTGTTAGAGGATGCCGGCGAGAGCGCGAACCTCGTTCACGTAGCGATCAAGCGAATCGTTCACTTGGAGGCGCATCCCCTCAATCGTGAAGAACTTCCCGACCTCAAGATGCGAGAGCGGGATCCGCTTGTTACCGCTAATGCGTCCAGCCGAGTGGAAGTCATCCATGAGGAAGATGCAGTCGGCAGGATTGGGGGCCGAGAAGAGATCCGAATTCTCATGCGCGATGTCGAGAACCTTCGAAACGAACGCCTTGGTCGACTGGTCAGGCGTGAACTCCTGTTGACGAGCCCACCCACAGTGGGTCAGCGCAATGGCATGAACCTTCGGGACCGACGTTCGACCGGCTCGTTCGTTCAGGCGCATGAAGTCCATGGTCGGGTTCTTCAGCATGTCCAGCGTGAGCTCCAGTGCATCAATGGACTGCTGGTCCACGCGGACTGGAATGATGAGCGCTTCGACCGCAGACCACGCGAGGTGCGTACCTCCGCCGAAGAACGGGCTCGTATCGATAAGGGTCTTTGACGCCTTGGTGGTTGTCTTGACCTCGTCGATGACGTCAGCGAGAGCAGACAGAATCCGGTTGCTGCCCTGCTTAATCTTCTTCCCATCAGACAGCGACGCCACCTGATTTAGGGCGTTGTAGAAGCTCGACGGGAAGAGGAAGAGTTCCTTGGCACCTGACACCAGCGAGCAGGCCTTGCCCCCCTTGAAGGCGGGGCAGGTAACTGAAACGCGGTGGATCAGCTCCTGGTAGTCCGGCTCGTCGGTGCCGGGCATCACCTTCGGCAAGAGGGCGTCGAAGACGGTGGGGCCCGAATGATCGACGTCGTCTCCGAGAAGAAGCTCGGAAAAGCTGCGCTGGGGACAGAGGTCGAGCAACAACGTCGATCTCTCCCGGGAGAGCTCGAAGGCGAGATTGAAGGTGAGGGTCGTCTTCCCGATACCTCCCCGGAAGTTGCTGACCGCGTACGACTCGAATCGCTCCGTGGGCCCCGGGACATGCGTACCCCCAGCGATAGCGGCGAACCGCTCAAGAACACCGTCAAGACCGTTGGTGGACATCGTGTAGCTCCTTTCGCTCATAGTGACACTGCATTCATTGCAGGTCAAGCAGGCCATGCAGGTCAAGCAGACCATGCAGGTGGTGACGAGAGGGGTCGCGGGCCCTGACAGCGAGTTTTTTCTAGCGTTCGAATGGTGGAGCGTCTCGTTGCGACGGACGGACGCCGTCCGCGTGAGTTCCAAAGATGGGGACGTGGCACGAGAGCGCTCCACCCATCGCGACATTGGAAATCCTAGGGCCGACCCGTCCGGGCCTTCGCATGCGCTGACGGCGAAGCAGCGGGCCTTCGTCCGGGAGTACCTGAAGGACTCCAACTCGACGCAGGCCGCCATCCGCGCTGGGTACTCCAAGGACTCGGCGGAGTCGCAGGGCTCCCGCCTGTTGAGAAATGCCAAGGTCTTGGCGGCTGTGGAGTCCGGCCAGGCCGCGCTCGAGGAGGCGGTTCAGGACGCGGTCCTGGTCGAGGTCGCCGATGTGCTGCGCGAGCTGAAGCGCCTCGCGTTCTCCGACATCGGCCAGGGGGGGGGCGAGGGCGGGGCGGTGCTGCCGCTGAAGGACATGCCCGAGGACTTCCGCCGGGCCATCTCCAGCATCGAGGTGGAGGCGCTGTTCGCGGGGAAGGGCGATGAGCGCGTCCAAGTCGGCACGATCACGAAACTGAAGCTCTGGCCGAAGGACAAGTCGCTGGAGTTGCTGGGCAAGTACCTGAAGCTCTTCACCGACAAGCTGGAGCTGACGGAGGTGAAGAAGAGCCACGAGGAAGCGCTGGGGGAGCTGGAGTGAGCGCGGCCCGGCAGGCGCGGAAGAGTCCCTCGCTCCGGACGCAGGTGGCCCGGCGCCGTCAGCCACGCGAGCTGAGGGGGCGTGGTGGGCGGCCCGTGGCGCAGGACGCGCAAGAGGAGCTGTCGCCGCGCGAGAAGGCCATCCGTCAGCGCCTGAAGGACGACTTCCCGCACTACGCGGAGAAGTGCCTGCGGATTCGCCCGAAGGAGGTGTCCGGGGCGGCGTTGCCGCGGCTGAAGCTGAACAAGGCCCAGCTGTACCTGCACGAGAGGCTGGAGGCGCAGCTCCGGAAGACGGGGAGG